>JAYPVM010000005.1:0-205335 GCA_038134595.1 Pseudomonadota bacterium
AGCCTAGGAATACGTAGTCTGCGTCTTTTGCTCCTTCTTTTTTTCGCTCCTCTATCAGGCTCCAGAGGTGGTTTGCTGCCCATTTGGGGACTGCTTGTTCGGCGTCTTTTTTGGCTTTGGTGTGGCGGAGATATAAAAACGTAGTTTTATTCGATGTGGTTTTCACATCTCCAATTCTGAGTCCTACAAGCTCAGAGCGTCTAATTCCTGCGCCAAAGAGGGTGGCTAGAATGGCTGTATCGCGGCGTCCTTTGGGTGTTTCTCGGTCTGGAGCGTGGATTATGTCCATTACAAGCTCAAAATTTACCATCTGAGTAGGGCGCTTTCTACCGGCGTCTTTAGGGGGTGGTGGTACTTTATCTGCCTCAAATGGGTTTTCTGTAATGCCTACGTTACTGGCTATGAGCATGCGGTAGATTCGTCTAAGGGCTGCAAATTTTTTGTGGATTGTGGCGTTTGATTGTGTGGCGTTTAGTCCGTCATTTTTACGTGCGCGTTTGGCGTCTTTGGTTGTTGTGATTTGTTTGGTTGTCGAGGTGCGTGTGGAGACTGATTGCTCCATACGTGGGCGTTCGCCGGGTTTTGTTTCGAGATGTTTTCTGTATGCGATTGCATGAAGGTCTGTTGCGAGAAGAATCTTTTGTGCACTTTGTTCTGTACCGGCTTCTTCGCCTAAGAAGCGACACCATTCTTTTAGTATGCCTGAATAGGTCGTTCTGGTGGCTGGGGCTTTTAGTGAGAGGAATGCGGATATTCTAAGCCACACTTTGGGGCTCTCTGGTGTGATGACTAATAGCTCTGTTTTTGGGCTCATAGGGGCATTGTAGTGCTTTGTAGGGGGCTTGTGGGAGTCCTCTACTTTGGTTATTAGTTTTCTAGTTCTCGTAAAGTAACGTATTTGCTCTGGCGCCGCTAGGGTAAAAATTTTGCGGTCTTGTTAGTGGATTTCCATTTAATCTAGCAGAATGCAAGGGCCGCTTGGCCTACAACAAAGGCTCTTAGAATCGACCCTCGGCCGGCCATCGACCTATCGAGGGTCTCTGCAAACAAAAAATAATTCAGTTGTGTCCTCGTCGGGAGTATCTCTATCTGGGTCAATAAGAATCACGGTACGAAAATATTCTGAGAGATTATCAACGATCTTTTCTGTCGGAACAATGAGCTCTGGCAAGCTCATATCGTACCTCTTAAAAGAGTCTCCACGGTGTCGGCGAAGAAGTGTCAGGTGCACGTTGTATCGATATTTTCTTTCTCGAGAAACCTCAACGAACGAAATCGAATCATCACCTACATCAGCGGTGACAGGTTCTAGCCTGTAACGCTCCATTTTTTCCTCAGTGTTTACGTCGAAGATAAATATCCCCCCTGGCCGGAGGTGCTTATGAGCGCCGGCAAAAACCCGTTTCCAGTCCGAAAATGATGTTATGTGATTCATTGTGTCAAATGGGCAGATAATAACGTCGAAACGCTCTTTAAGTGAGAGTTTGGTTATGTCCCCTTCCAGGATCACTGAGTTCGGCGCTTTTTTTCGAGCGATCGAAAGCATTTTTGTAGAGCTATCAATGCCGGTGCAGGTATAGGTTTTTTCTAGAAAAGAAAGCATGGTTCCGGAACCACACCCTAGCTCAAGGATGGTTTTTGCTCGCTGGTGATACGCCTTTATGAGCCTTCTAAGATACTTTGCAACGGGTAGTCTATCGCCGACAACCTGGTCATAGTGCAGCGCAAACTTATTGTAGTGCTCCTTGGAAGACATAGAGGTATTTATGCGCGCCTCTTTAATACCGAGACCGCAACCTGCAGTTCCGCTCCAAAAGCGCAAAGAAGTATATCGTCTCGATTTCCGGCAACCGCAGAGTCAGCGATAACTTCCTCTAGACCGAGAAAACAAGCAGCTCCCGATATATTTCCAACTGTCGTGATTCCTTTGGTGTATATCTGCTCTGGATCCACACCTAGTGTTGGCGATAGCTCAGAAAGCATGCGGATGTTTGCTTGGTGTGGGATAATGTAGAAATTGGATAGGTCTGATACCCCCGCTAATTTCTTGACTCGCGGAGCGATTCGGGTCCCGAACTCAAATACCCCCCTTCCACGCATTCCTAGAAACTGCTTCTCTGTTCCACCAGATGCTAATGTATTAGGCAGATTTATCACGCAAACCGATTCTCCTGCGTATGTTTCTGAATTAGTTCGAAGGATCTCTAATCCGCCGGTCACGTTCGGGTCATTTGTAACCAACGCCGCAGTTACACCATCGCTAAACATAATTGCTGTTTTCCACGCCGACTTATCAAGCATTCTGCTTGTGTGATCCCCTGCCACAACGAGGTAGTACCTAACTTGCTCTGCTAGTGTGTCCGCTAGTAGCTGGTTGTGTGCGGCCTGAAGAGCCTGAATCCCCCCCGCACAACCCATTCCGATGTTTATTGCCAAGATATGCGACAACCCCAATTCCTTAACGACAAGTGGTGCTAACGACGGGATTAAATAGTCTGTTGTTGGATTGCACGAGGTAAACACGCCAGAGATCTGATCGAGTGAGATGCCACATCGCTGCGCAACATCTCGACACGCCTCGGCCGACATTACAGCAAGATTTTCTTCGGGAAGCATACGATGCAGTTTCGTGACACCGCAGAGCCCCTCTATAGTTCCAGCAGGTTTGTCGAACTGCTCCTCTATCGTGATTGGATCTATTACATCCGAACCTAGTC
This sequence comes from Pseudomonadota bacterium, assembly GCA_038134595.1. GTDB lineage: Bacteria > Bdellovibrionota_C > UBA2361 > UBA2361 > OMII01 > OMII01. The sequence goes on from JAYPVM010000005.1 coordinate 2,718, forward strand.
GTCGAGAGACGTCGAGAATAGATATAGGCATGTTAAACGGCCTCCAAAGTGGCTTTCCAAGGAAGCCGTAACAACAGACACTCACAGGTGATATATTCGTGGTCCGCTCTTATGAAAGCGCGACGTAAGATTTCGTTTGTCGGATGCGAACCCTATCTGACCTTAGCTGTGAGGTGCCTTGTTTCATTTCATTTAAGTGATCCACCGAAACTAGGCTTAAGTGTACCCGCCACTAGCAAGCTTGTCCATAGACGACTAATTCAGGCTGTATACTCTAGGTATTCGGATACAGGGAGGTTTTTCAGAATATTTACCGCCTCATTATTAGAATTATATTAGCCAAACGCTTAAGTATGGTACGATCTAGAAATGAAGGGCAAACGAACAGTTATCGAGCCGTTTAAGATAAAAAGCGTCGAGCCGTTGTCGATACTTTCTAGAGAAGAGCGCGAGAGTGTCTTAGAGAAAGCGGGCTATAATTTATTCTCTATTCCCGCTAACACTGTAACGTTTGACTTCTTAACCGACTCCGGGACGTCAGCAATGAGCGCGGCTCAGTGGGCGGGCATGATGGTCGCCGATGAAGTATACGCGGGATCTTCTAGTTTTTCCCGTTTTCGGTCTGTTGTAGAACAGTTGACCGGCTGCAGCTTTGTTATCCCAACCCACCAAGGTCGTGCTGCAGAGAGATTGCTGTGCCAGATACTAGTCACCGAAGGGTCGATGGTGCCATCAAATAATCACTTCGATACCACAAGGGCTAACATTGAGTATATGGGAGGAGCTGCTGTCGATCTGGTAATCCCTGAATCTAAAGATCCAGCGCATCCGCATCAATTCAAGGGTAATATCGACCTAGGCGAACTTGCAAATTTTCTATCAGTGAATCACAACGCGATTCCCTTTGGTATGATTACCCTGACCAATAATTCGGGCGGAGGGCAACCGGTTTCCATGGAGAATCTAAAGAGCGTTGCTAAGCTTTACAAGGAGTACAGTATTCCCTTCATTATCGACGCCTGTCGCTTCGCGGAAAATGCCTACCTAATTAAAGAGCGCGAACCGAACTACGAAAACCACTCGGTTCGGAGTATTGTTGGGGAGATATTTTCGCTCTGTGATGGTTGTATAATGAGCGCTAAAAAAGATGGCCTCGTAAATATTGGTGGCTTCATAGCACTAAAAAACCCAGCTTGGGTCGAACAAATTAGGACGCTTCTTATTCTTACAGAAGGATTTCCAACGTACGGTGGTCTCGCGGCCCGAGATCTCGAGGCGATGGCTATAGGGCTGCAAGAGGTTCTTGATGAGAATTACCTCCGATACCGAGTTGCGATGACACGGTATATGGCGGAAGGTCTCGAAAAGCTCGGTATTCCAGTTGTAAAACCTCCAGGCGGGCACGCTGTTTATATTGATGCAAAGTCCTTTCTACCGCACATACCGCCACATGAGTTCCCCGGACAGGCGCTGGCGTGTGAGCTCTATCTGGCTGAGGGAGTTAGAGGTTGTGAGATCGGTTCGGTTATGTTCGGGAAGTACGAGAGCGATAGATTTGTACCGGCGTCATTGGAGCTTCTCCGGCTTGCATTTCCTCGGCGTGTATACACTCAGAGCCATTTTGATTATATCCTTGAGGGGCTTGAGGAGGTAGTGGCTAAAAAGGCTACACTGCGGGGCTTTACCCTTTGCTATGAGCCGGAATATCTTCGACACTTTACAGCTCGGTTCTCCCCTGTTCGTTAACTAGCTGTTTTTACCTTATTTAATCGCACCACTTAGCAACCATTTCTAGTGAAGCACTTTGGTCATTTCTGCAGACTTAAAGGATAGACTTTCCATGCTGTTCTATTCGAGGTAAAAGATATGGCTATGACAACACACGAGATGGTTTATCAGATTTTTGTCGTATATATATTCCTCAAAGCGCTCTTCTTTGCGCCTCTATTGTGGTTTGCTTTCTGCCTTCGCATGAAGGAAAAGCGTGAAGCTCTAGCTGTATCAGCAAATGAGGGCGCTAAGTCACCTGCCCTATCCCCCGAACCAGAAGCTCTCTATTCAGGCAACCTGATCGAGCAAGCTGGTTAATAGACTTTTCCGTCACTTCATCTACTATCGGTACCCTACCCACATTTGGCACCTGAGAAAGGTGTGTGATTATTTCCTCTGAGTCTGGAAGTGGATCGCCAACAAAAATAATCCCGATTATGGGAATAGATCTGTTCCTTAGAGCCTCCACCGTCAAAAGTGTGTGATTGATACTTCCTAGGTAGTGCCGAGATACGAGTACAACCGGCTTTCTCCAGCTTGTGAGGATATCTAGGTTTGTTTCTGAGTCATTAATCGGTACTAAAACACCGCCGGCTAGCTCTATTATGAGGAGACGCAGAGTCTTTGGTATGTTTAGGTCAGCGGATTGGATAGTGAGTCCGTCCAGCTGGGCTGCAATATGTGGAGACAGGGGCTCCCGCAATCGGTATGCGCATGGATGAATACGTCCACCCTCCTCCGCCTCCCTACCTAAAAGGTCGAGAAGAATGTCGTCGTCAACGCTCCCCTCTTTCGTACCGCTAACGATCGGCTTCCAATAATCTGCGCTTAGTAACTTGCATAGCACTGCTGATACTACTGTTTTGCCTACATCAGTACCGATGCCGGCAACTACGAGCGCACTCATATTCAGCCTAGTGGTTAATTTGGCAAGTATTGCAATACTGGGTACCGCAGCTCTGATGCGAGGAGCGTTGGTATATTTAGAGATGTCTTTAGGGCCTTCTCAAGGAAATTACCCTTCCGGTTTGCGTAATGCAATTTCGGTAACTCCCCGTCTTTAAGCTCGACATTGGCAAGCTTGAGCGCGAGACGTGCGGCATCATAAACATCTCCAAAATCATCGACCAGCCCGATAGCTTTTGCCTCCTCTCCTATTATCATCCGCCCGTCTGCAAAACTCCGAACCTTGTCTTCGGGAAGCTTTCGACCCTCGACAACAGCTCGAATAAAGAGCTGATGGACCTTCTTGGCCGTATCACTTAGGTACGCTCGTTCGGGCTCAGTCATTGGGCGAAACTGATTTCCGGTATCTTTTAGCTCCCCACTCTTGATGGTCTCCATGTCGATGCCGACAGTGGATGCTATCTTTGTAAAGTTTGGAATCTGCATGATTACACCGATTGACCCAGTTTGTGTGCCAGGCTGACACAAGATCTTATTAGCGGAAAGGCTTGAATACAATCCTCCGGAGGCAGCAACAGAGCCCATGGAGGCTACAATTGGCTTCTCTATTTTGAGTCGCCGAACCGCATTATAAATCTCTTCGCTTGGAGCCACAGCCCCACCTGGAGAGTCGATGCGAAGCACAATGGCCTTAGTGTCTTTATCATAGGCGTGCTTGTAGAGAGCCTTCAGCACGTCAGAAGCGTCGCTTATTGCCCCTTCAAGCTCAACAACCGCTACTTTAGGACCAGAAATGTCGGTGCTTGCAGCGACGGCACCAAAAATTACCATCACAAGAAAAAAGCCTCCCAGAAGGGTAACAATTTTGGCTAACCAAATCTTGTACTCACTCATAAAAAATCCGTCAAAAATCATTACGTTGAGGGTAGTCTACCCTGCCACGACGGGTTAGTATATGGGAAAACAAGCGATTTTAATCAGGAAAATCAGCAGCAGAAATAACCTTTGACCATCGGAGCTTGGTTCTATGGATGATTTAGTCTCTAAACTCTTGGGTGAATCAGGCACTCTAAAACAGACGCTAAGCAAAGATCAGGATTTCATCACTTCGGTTGCTTCCTCTTGCCAGCTTATCGCCAACTCTCTTTCAGCCAATGGAACCATATTCGCGTGTGGCAATGGGGGATCAACGTGCGATGCGATGCACTTAGTAGAGGAGCTCGTGGCCCGTTACAAGCGAGACCGCCCGGGTCTTAAGGCTCAACACCTGATGGATAGCTCTGTGCTTACCTGTTGGAGTAATGACGTGGGTTTTGACGACGCTTTTCGTAGGTATGTTGAGACATTTTGCTCGCGTGAAGACCTTCTTGTTGGAATCTCAACATCCGGTAATTCGAAGAACGTCATTAGTGCTGTGAAAGAAGCAAAGAATCGACAGGTTCCAACAGTAGGCCTATTGGGCAAAGACGGGGGCGAACTAGCGGGCCTATGTGATGTCGCTATCACGGTACCTTCTCAGTTTACAGAGCGCATTCAGGAGGTTCACATAACGATAATTCACATCTGGCTGGAACTCTTAGAGACAAAACTAGGATTTGCATAGTAGTTGCTATTGCACTCAGCACCAACTCTCCCTAGTGCTGAAAAAGTGGCCGGTTGTTGCCGAATGAAAGGCGGCTCGGATTTTGAAGCGTTTAGTGCTATAGCTCTATATAGCCCCGTACTAATCCAAGCCCCGAGCTAAGTTAAGCATTGCGCGCGCCTCCTGTAGGGAGATCTCAAAGACGCTCGCTATCAGCCGAACTCGTCGAAGAAAAAGATGCAGGTCGTATTCCCATGTAAATCCGATGCCACCATGACACTGAATGGCTGTTTCGCAAATCTCCGGGCCATGCTTTGCCGCCGCGCTTATGGCGGCTAGCGAGGTTAAATAAAACTGAGCTGCGCTGTTATCGCCTGCCCAACTTGCAAAAGTAGATAGACTCCGTATCGATTCGTAGTCTACATATGCGCTAGCGATTGACTGCTGCACAGCCTGAAACGATCCGATTGGGCGGCTAAACTGTTTTCGGGTTTTTACATAATCGACTGTCATAGCCAACACACTCTCGCACGCTCCGGCTATTTCGTTGGCCTTCAGGCAGGAAAGTATGCTAGCAAACTGGACGCTTGCAGGCTCAGATAGTGCGGTAAAAGACGCTTTGTCGAGTCGGACTGAGTGCAGGATGGTAGTAGGGTCAAGGCTATTCTGTACTGTTACACTAACACCCTTCTGTTCAATTGGTATTATTACCAGTTGCAAGGAGGACCCTTGATCCAGCATGCCGATAATGGAACTTGCATTAGTACAGTTCGTCGCCCAGAGAATCTCTCCAGATAATGTGCGCTTTTTTTTGCCCTGCCCTGTCAGTCTACAGCATCGGGAAAAACTTATTCCAATATTCTTCTCTGTAACGAGAGGCGAAACCTCTGGCGCGATCTTGGGTAAGAGACAATGAGTAAGTATCTTCTCAACAAACGGCGCTGGTACGAGGTGTTTTCCGCAATGATACGAGAGAGCAGACATGTCTCCGATTTGAAGATGCTCCGAGCTCTGGGAAAAGTATTCCACCAATCCTAATTCGGCTATCTGATTTTCAAACCCAGCGTCGGCGGCTTGTGGATTATGTACCCGCGTTCGCCGATACTCGGATGTTACGGTGTCAGTAAAAAACCTCTCAAGGAGCTCCCGTAGCTCCCGGGAGTCATCAGAAAAATTCATTGTACACCTACATCATTCCCAGTAGCCCTTTTACCTCATCGGAGGCCTCCCAGGGTGGAGAGAACGTTATTATAACATCTACCTTCTCCACGCCTTCCACCGCACCGACTTTTTGTTCTACTTCAGATTTTAATTGTGGACCCGCTGGACACATTGGAGAGGTAAATGTCATGTCGATAGAGACACTCCCTCCATCAATCTGGATGTTATAAATGAGACCAAGAAACCAGATGTCTAAAAATAACTCTGGGTCCTCTACCTGCTTAAGAGCCTCAATAACCGCTTCACGCGTTACCATGCCTGAATCATTACTCATAATTCTATAAATTTAACAAACTATCTGAAACAAATCCATCCTAGGAATACTGATGGAGTAGTGAAAAAAAAGCCGCGGTGATCTCTCACCGCGGCTTTCAGGCTTCTAGTCTCACAATAAGACTAGCAACTACAACACTTTCTCCTTAAGAGCCTTAGCAGCTGTGAATTTCACGCGCTTTCTCTTAGGAATGTTGATAACTTCGCCTGTTGCAGGATTTCTGCCCTGTCTGGCCTTTGACTCTCGAACGTAAAGCTTACCAAGACCCATGAGAGGTATCTTGTAACCCTTTCGTAGAGATCCCATCACGAAAGCTGCGATATCTTCGACTATCTCTTTAGCCTCAGAACGCTTTCCTAGTCCGCAGAATGCACGAATGTTTTCAACAAACTCTGTCTGCGTATAGCTAAGAGTTGAGCCGTTGCGGGGCTTTGTCGGAACACGAGCTTTAGAAGCAGCTGCCGCAGCGGCCTTAGCTGGGGCTGCTTTCTTAGCTGGAGCTTTTTTTGCTACCTTTTTAACTGGCTTCTTTGCTGTTTTTTTAGCAGCAACTTTCTTAGCTGGCTTTGCTACTTTCTTCGTTGTTGTTTTCTTTGCTGACTTCGCAGGCTTCTTTGCCATACGCTTTCTCCTCAAGAATGGGTATTAGTACCGTTGGTTCACCCCAGCTAGCTAGTAGCGTTAATTCGTTAGTAGCCAACTTAGGTATCACAATTATATTCAAGACCCGATTCGTGGCGAACCAAGCAGCGGAGCTTGAAAATTCAACTGATGATAATTGCAAAAATAAGATTCCCGCAATAATAATTTTTCGCTGTGGTCCCATAAAACGGGCGTTTTTTTACCATTTGGGAATAAATTTCGACCAAAAAGCCAGAAAGTTAATTAAAAAAAGGGGTAATAGTCCCGTTTTTGGGGCGTTTCCGTCCTCATGTGCGCTGTAAAGACCTCGTTTATTCGCAATCTAATGAGTATCATTGAGCTCTCCCAACTCATCACAATCGAGGGAAATGGATAGTGGTCTGACTGCCCCCCCAAGCCTAATTGTTGGCCTTTTGGGAGAGCCCGCGCTCTACTATTAAGCCACAGTGCTCAAGATACTTCTCAAGATTGAAGACCTTTTGAATACCTTCAATCGAGAGGGCTTTAACTATGTCAGGATCGTTCTCTGCTCTTGTAGCGAGTGGTTCTCCACCATCAAAAGCTGCGAGTGCGTGCTTCTGTACGAGAGTGTATGCGTCTTCTCGGCTAACGCCGGAGTCAACAAGAGCGAGAAGTAAGTGGCCCGAAAAAATAGTGCCCCGGGTACTTTCCAAGTTAAGTCTCATTTGCTCTGGAAACACCACTAAATTGGATACCACGGAAGTAAAGCGACGAAGCATGAAGTCTAGTGCAGTACATGCATCAGGCACGGCCACTCGCTCAACTGAGCTGTGACTTATGTCTCGTTCATGCCACAGCGCAACGTTCTCAAGTGAAGCTATTGAGTACGAGCGTACGAGCCGAGCGATACCACATAGATTTTCTGTCAGGATTGGATTTCGCTTGTGCGGCATAGCCGAAGATCCCTTTTGTCCTGGCGTAAAACCTTCCATCACTTCACGGACCTCTGTGCGCTGTAGATGCCTAATCTCTGTGGAGAACCGCTCAATCGAGCCAGCGATTTGCGCTAAGCAGCTCATAAATTCTGCGTGCCTATCTCGAGCCACAACCTGAGTTGCCACCGGCTCAGGGCTTAGACCGAGTCGATTTAAGGCATGCGCCTCTACCTGAGGTAGAATCCCCGAATAGGTTCCAACGGCCCCGGAGATCTTACCGACCGATATCGTTTTGATAGCACTCTGAAGGCGCTGTTCTTGCCGCACTAATTCAGTGTACCAGCCGGCTAGCTTTACACCAAAGGTTGTCGGCTCCGCATGAATTCCGTGTGAACGACCGATGCAAGGTGTTTTTGCGAACTCTAGGGCGCGAGTACTAATAGAACTTTTGAGCTTTACCAGACGGCCTAATAGTTGCTCGCCTGCGCGCTTCATCTGAACCGCCAAGCAGGTATCAACGACATCGCTTGAGGTCATTCCTTTGTGAACAAATCTCGAAAGTGGGCCAACATGCTCTGCAACGTTAGTCAAAAACGCAATTACATCATGCTTTAGGGTGAGCTCCAGTTCATTGATTCGATCTACCGAAAAGCAAGCCTTGTCTGTGTATTGATCGAGCGCTTCTTGTGGTGCGGCGCCCACGCTTACTAATCCTTCTAGTGCATAGCGCTCGATGTCGAGCCATATAGCGTATCTGGTCTCGTCGCTCCAAATCTCCTGCATCTCTTTCGTAGAATATCGTGGTATCATAAGTTACTCACCAGCCTCTCTTCTCTTGCTTTATCTAAACTCAAACACGGCAAACCCTCGTAGATTGAACCGCATAGCAACGTTTCTAATCCTCGAATCTTCTCAGGCACGGTGTTGAGATATTTGTTGGCTGCTTCTAGCGCCAAAGTTGGGGTATTACTCCTTTCGCTGATATGCCCGAGAATGACGTGAAACAGCTCCGGATGTGCTATCTCAGAGAGAAGCTGGCCAGCTGTTTCGTTGCAAATATGCCCATGTGCCGATGCGATCCGTTGTTTTAGTTCCCACCTGTAACTACACGACTGTAGCATCTCTTGGTCGTGGTTCGACTCTAATACTATCGCATTAGCGCCCTTTACATGCTCGCGAACGAGTGTCGTGACTCGCCCAAGATCGGTGCAGAGAACGAGCTTGCTCTCCTCAGAGTACAAGGCAAAAGCTACTGGATCTGCGGCATCATGAACAACGCTAAAGGGCTCAATCTCTAATACGCCTATACAAAACCGTTCACCGGTCTTAAAAATCTCACGTGCCTTCGGCTTGGAGATGTGCTCCATGGTTTGCTCATTGGCGAAGACGGGAATGTTGTATCGACGACTGAGCGTACCAACGCCGTTAATGTGATCAGCGTGTTCGTGGCTAACCACAATAGCATTAAGAGAACTAGCGTCGACACCGATCTCTGCCAAGCGAAGCTCAGCTTGCTTTCCTGACAACCCACAATCTACTAGAATACGTCTCCCGCCACCCTCAACGTAAGTGGCGTTGGCTTTACTTCCAGATGATAAAACTGAGAAACGCATGATGTGTAAGATGGAACCACTAAACTATCGTTGACGCAACTAATTTGCGATTTGAACTTCAGGCGAGGAAGCTATCTGCCTGTCAGATAAATCCTTCACCTTAAGAGCGATATCATCAAATATAACGCTCACCTTTGAATCCTTGGTCGCGACGGGGTTGCCTGTATCGCCCCCAATGCGAATATCCATCTCGATAGGGATCTGGGCAAGCATTGGGACTTGAAACTCTGCCGCGGTTTTCGCTCCGCCCCCTTCCCCAAAGATGGGCATGGTGGTTCCGTCGGGCAGAGTCACACCGGACATGTTCTCTATGATGCCCAACACGGGCACATTTACTTTTTTGAGCATGTTGATGGACTTGCGAACGTCAGCGCACGCAACCTCCTGCGGAGTCGTTACGACAACTGCTCCTGTTAACCTTACAAGCTGTGAGAGCGAAAGCTGGGCATCACCAGTGCCTGGGGGCATGTCAATAATCATGTAGTCGAGTTCCCCCCAGTCGACATCTTCAAACATCTGATGAAGAGCCTTGTTAAACATCGGCCCCCGCCAGATAACCGCATCGTCGGGATGTTGAAGAAAAAATCCCAGGGAGATGTATTTAATCCCGTATTTCTGGGGTGGAATGAGCCGCTCCTCGTGGTTTGGCACTACACTTCCGCCCCCCAGCAGCGTCGGAATACTGGGGCCATAAAAATCGCTGTCGATTAACCCTACCCTAGCACCGGTCTTAGCTAGTGATATGGCTAAGTTAACGGCAATTGTCGATTTACCAACACCACCCTTTCCCGAAATCACAGGAATTATCTTTTTCGCTGATAGATGTGACATGCAACTTACCCCAATATTTATACGCCTTCGAGTAGCTGTATTTACAGCATAAACATCGCCTTGTGTCCATTCCTTCAGGTTTTACAGTTAGTTAAAAAGTAGCCTCGTACGCCACTTTAAAGCCATTTTTTAATCGAATCGGGGAGCTCTATGAGTGATGACTTGTCAATTTCCCTCTTAAAATAATCCTAAAGGTCGCTTATTGCATGCGTTTTTCCTTCTCCTCGGTCCGATTGCGAAATCTCAAGAGAGAGAGCTCTGCACCCGATGCGGCAGATGTCCGAGAAACTTGCCGCACAACGGTCCCTAGTGGCTTTAACTCAACCGCGATCGAGGCGCTCGATAGTGTCTCGCCTGAGCCTTTAAGCTGTCTTAGTCTTAGAAATAGGGAAAACTTATCCTCTGTCGTGTTTCTAATTGAGACCTTCCAGTACCCATCGTTTGTGCCCGAAAGCGATGCTTCTATCGGCTGATTACCTCCAGCAAATAGGTCATCTCCGGCCACCTCGCTTTGAATAGCCCTGGTGCTTGCAGCTCCTACCGACGAACTTGCGATTACACCAGGCCGCGGGTTTTTGTGCTGCGGTGCAACGTCGGCCCCACCTGCATAGGCATCGAGCAGTGGAAGGCTGCCGATAATAAAAGCGATGATTAATTGACAATACAACCCGACTCTTTTGTGCATCTTATCTCCTGCTTTTTTCGATATCCTTACCCTATCAGCAAGTGGCAGTCTCAGAAAATATACCAATCGCCGAACGAGACCAATTGTTATAGCCTATTGGCTAGGGCCATCTGAGCATGTCGCCAAATATGATGCACTGAATGGCGTCATCTGATAGGTGAAATATTATGATACTTCTTGCTTACACCACGACGCCAACAAGAGAGATTGCTATAGAAATTGGGGAAAGACTGCTCCAGTTAAAGGTTGCCGCGTGCATCTCAATTCAAGGGCCCGTTACCTCGATGTATCGCTGGAAGGGTGCTATTGAGACCGCAGAAGAGTACATTCTTATAATAAAAACGCTAGAGAGTCACAAAGACTGCGTTTCATCTACAATCCTCGAAAAACATCCCTATGAGACTCCAGAGCTGATATGGAATACCCCCTCAGGGGTCGAGGCTGATTATGCACAATGGATTAATGATTCTGTCAGTGAGCCGTGATTCGGTGGCCTGTGATACTGTTAATACCGCTTAGAGTGATGATTGAGAGCGTGATTGTTTAGAGCCGCCTTCTCCCTCATTTAATACGGCATCTAGCTTTGGTTCCTTATCTGTTTCTATTATCCACAATCACCCCCACTCCCGAGTTACCTATGTTGCCTTCTATATTGGAAGGGGTCGGCTGTATGTTAACCGGAACAGGCCCTGAGCTCGACCAGACCCTCATTCGCTGACCAGTCTCTGTTTCAATCTCCTCTCCCGGCAGTACAGGGGGTAGTCGGTCGTTATATTGTCTTGTGGTCGGCGTGGAACGCCCGTGAAGACTGGAGGGATGAAGCTCGTCTCCATCTGCAAATGCTCTCGCCGAACAAAGAAACTGCAGTAAAAACACACCAAGGGTAACGGCTACTAACAAGTGATTTATCTTCATTCTCTTAGAGTACTACGACATAACCTTTTGTCGCAAAGGGATTTATTGGATTGGTTTATGTGAAGCCATAAAGTAAACTCTCTGTCATGAAAGTTACTGTGCTAATTTCCGGCAGGGGAAGCAATCTCAAAGCTCTTCATAAGGGGGCAAAAAGATACACTATTGGCGCTGTCATTAGTGACAGTGCTGATGCTGATGGCCTTCGCTGGGCCAAGGAGCAGGGGCTTAGAACGGCTGCGGTTCATAAAAAAGCATTCGCCTCAAAAAATGAATTCAACTCGCATCTTCTAACAACGGTCCAGGAAACAGGCCCTGAGCTTGTTCTGCTTGCAGGCTTTATGTCCATACTACCCCCAGGCTTTGTTGCTCATTTTTCCGGAAGGATTCTGAACATCCACCCCTCCCTACTCCCTAAATACCCCGGCCTGCGTACACACGAAAGGGCGCTAGCAGCGAAGGAGTCGACACACGGATGCACAGTGCATCTAGTAGATGATGGGCTAGATACCGGCCTCTCGCTAGCCCAGGCTATTGTGCCGGTGCTGGAGGGTGATACGGCTTCGTCGCTTGCAGACCGAACTTTAGTAGAAGAGCACAAACTTTTTTGTTGGGTCGTTAATGCTTGGGCTAGCCGAGACATTCAAGTTGTCTCTAAAAAAGTTATCTATTCAGAGGACGTAGCTCAGTCAGCAAGAGAATTTGGATTTACACTAAACGATGTGCTTCCATACGTAGAATAGATAAAAAAGAAGATAAGCAAGCTAAGGAAACATTATGAACAAGATCGATGTCAGATACGCGGGACACTCAGCAGTTTTTATCGGCATGTCTGGAATGACCATCGCCATTGACCCATGGCTAAAGGGAAACCCCTTGTGCCCTGAGAGCCTCCATGAACCAGCAGGCGTCGATGTAATTGCGCTTACTCACGGGCATTCCGATCATGCTAGCGATGTGGTGCGCGTTCAGGCTTGTACGAACGCAATGGTGGTCGCCACGTATGAACTTGCCATGATTCTAATCAAAGAGGGTGTGCCTGCAGACAAGGTTATCCCGATGAACAAGGGAGGAACCTACACGGTAAGTGACGCGCTAAAAATCACCCTCACAAATGCATTTCACTCAAGCTCGTACGACACACCGGCAGGTCCAGTGTATGCGGGGGAAGCGTGTGGTGTTGTAGTCTCCAATGACCAATCCGCCGTGTATCACGCAGGCGACACTCTTTTATTTGACGATATGAAGCTCATTGGCCAAGAGTATCGCTTGGCGGCCGCATTTTTGCCGATTGGCGACAGGTTTACCATGGGCCCCCAAGATGCCGCACAGGCCGCCCGGTTGATTTCTGCCGGCGTTGCTATTCCCATTCACTACAAAACATTTCCGCTATTAACGGGCACATACGAGGAATTTGGTGCCGCATGTGACAAGCTTTCTGTCGTCCATCAGGAGCTGATAATAGGCGAATCCACAACGCTATCTTAGACAGACAGCGGCGTTAACCTTGAGGTATGAGTATGTTACTGATACTCTATGGCGTTCCATAGGGTTTTTATATGGTACTACCTGACGAGTCATTACAATCAATAAAAGAAGAAGAAGCTATCTTTCAACAGGTCAAAGATAGTTTGGAAAGTCAGCTCCTACTCGCCCAGGACAAGCTTCAGCGTGAAAACAAGCGCGCCCGAGCCCTCACAAAGCAGATCCATGAAACGTCGAGAGTGGATGATAAAGCCCTCCTTGCATCCGACGAGGCCGTCGCACATGGACTAAAAGACGAGAAGAGACTTGAAATAGACCGGTTGCACAAACAACTTAGTCACCCCTACTTTGCCCGAATTACACTAGAAGAGGAGTGTAACAAAAGGGGCCTACATCACATCGAATACAAACTTGGATACCACGCCAACATTGAATTGCGAATAATCGACTGGCGAAAAGCTCCCATCTCGAAGTTATACTACGAGTACAAAGAGGGCGAAGATTACATTGAGGAGATTCTCGGTCGAGAGCGAATCGGCAGAGTCACTCTTAGAAATAGAGTGGATGTGAAGGAGGCGAATCTTGTTGGGGTAACCAATAGGCACGGCGCCTTTAGATGGGACGCACAGAATGCGCGCTGGATGAGGATTGACGGCAAATCCGGAGCCCCTAGAGAGCAGGCGGGCCAGTTGCCGTCAGTACTTTCCCTTATCACTCCAGAGCAGTTTCGCTCCATTACAGTGGATGCCGATTCGGCAATCCTGATACAAGGAATTGCAGGATCAGGTAAAACAACAGTAGCGCTTTACCGTATTTCCTGGTTACTACATGAAGACAACTCACCGCTAACGATGGAGCAAACTCTCTGTCTTGTTAGAAGCCCCGTATTGCGTTCCTATATCGGTAACTCTCTTCCCGCCCTCGGACTAGACGGAATACATGCGCTTGCGTACCACGAATGGGCATGTAAGCTTCTAACAAGGGGCGATACAAGCCGTATGGTTCATCGATCACAAAGCTCCCTTAACCTTGAAGTTCGTCGGTTCAAGCGGTCCTTTCGACTACTCGAAGCTATTGAGAGCAGCGCGCCGTTTGCGCTTGACGCCGGGCCAGCGCGAAAACAGCTAGAGCTTATCCTAGTCGATATTCTTGGCAAGCTCCGTCTCGAAGTCGCCTCTTCTAGCATGCCGTTGGACGGCACCACAGACAAAACTCTCAAAGCAGTGTTCGACCACACTCGTAGCAACTTTGAACAGGATATGTTTGACTGGGAAGACGATGCGCTCTTGCTTCGAATTTTTCAGCTAAGCAATCGAAGGGATGAGGTGTGCGGTACATGGGGGCACATCATGGCAGACGAGGTTCAAGACCTTTCTCCGACTGAACTTGCCACTATCGTAGCGTCAGTAAAAAACCACAGTGGACTTACGCTTGTCGGTGATACTTTCCAAAACCTCGACGCCACAGAGGCATTCCCTGGCTGGAAGCAACTCTGCAAACATTGGAATTTCACCGATGACATGTCTCGCTACATCTCCTTAGAGATAAGCCACCGCAGCACTCGACCAATTATGCAGCTCGCCAATTATGTTCAGGGGCACGAAGCGCCTACACACGGTCGCCCTGGACGCACACCTATTTGGTTTCGATGTAAGGACGAGAGTCAGGGTGTGATTTATGCTAGTAAGTGGCTAAACAAGGCGACCACATTATACCCAAATATGCTGGTCGCGGTACTTTGCTCTTCTATGAAAGAGGCTTCGGCTGCATTTAAACTTCTCGAGCCAACCTTTAAGAACTCCATACGCTTGGGGAGTCAGGCAAGTTTTTCTTTCGATAACGGAATCGTTGTTACGGAGGTTTCTCAAGTAAAGGGCCTTGAGTTTCACTCGGTTCTCATGTGGAACCCCTCTCGCTGGCATTATCCCCAAAACGCGATTGGTCGAAACTCGTTATATGTAGGTATAACTCGGGCAGAAGAAAATCTCAGCCTTGTAACGTGGGATCAGGCCTCGAAATTACTACCGAAGTTTCACACCAGCTCTCTCATTAGAAAGCAGGACATTGCTTCCTGGTCTGAAGATGAGCAATAGACTCCTTTAGAATTAAAAAAACGATTTCTCGCCCATTTGTCTTAACTGTCCTTAGGTAGGCAGGAGGTCCTTTGTAGATTATGAGGTCCTGGTATTTTTAAAGGAGAGCTGGACGTTTATTGAAAAACGGATCTTTATAGCCCGAAAAAAAATTACATGCGTTTGTTAAGAAACTACATGCTTATCAAGAGAGAAAAAATGGTGCCCAAGAGAGGACTTGAACCTCCACGGCCTTTCAGCCACCAGCACCTCAAGCTGGCGTGTCTACCATTCCACCACCTGGGCATTTGAATCGATCACTACCTACAAAAACTAAGACGTTAGGTTGTCTAATATCCTATTGATCAGCCGACTTGGACTCTTCAGCGGCAGCAACCTTCTCAACAGACCCCTGCACCTTATCGATATCCAATCCTTCGGTAATGTCCGCAGGAGAGGCAGCAAAGTTACCACCCTTAGCGGATAATCTCACCAATAGGACTGATGTTAACATGAAGGCAATTGCAATGAAAGTAGTTGCGCGTACAAGAATAGAAGACGCACCTCCTACACCAAATAATGAGTTCGAGCCACCACCCATAACAGCTCCAACATCTGCCCCTTTACCCTGTTGCAAGAGCACTAACGTAACCAAAACCAAAGCTAGAACAACATGTATGGAAAGAACAATAATATACATTCGATATATCTCCCTATCTGCTCAGTTCACTGTATGCGAGTAACATACTACGACCTGCTCCGAAAGGATAGCCCGACCGTCCCCGCAATTGCAGCGACTGAAATTATCGATACAATCGGCCAAAACCATCCCAATAAGGCGGCAAGTACTGCCGCGAGCCCGGTGCAGCCAACTATCACGCGAAACCGCTCCAATCCCCGAGCCTCCATTTTACAAGAATCTACAAGGGAAAGTAGAGGTTCAACTGCGCCCGTTAACGACACCAGGGTTGCAGATGGATTAATTCCGCTCTCAACCGAAAACGGTGTCTCCTCTAAACGAGCGGTGACCGAAATAACATTGGACTCTCGGCCCCGGACGAGGAGCGTGTTTGGCGGCAACTCCCTTGAAACCCCAGGCGCCGGTGTCGTAAACACACCTTCAGGGCTATAGAAGCCCTCGCCCTTAGCAAGCAGGTATTCCTGATCTGATGAAACCACTGCGTACGCAACGATATCGTCGTCGATCGCAACATAAAGGAGATCGTTATTTGCTCCAACATCTTCAATATTGAGGTCTGATGGTTGTACCATGATTCCGCGCTCTATTAAGAATCCCTCCGAGCCAACGGAGAGCTCAACACCATGTACCGTGCCGCATATTCCCTGGTCGGTGTATTCCCGAAGATCGACCACTCGTTCAGGCTGGGGATTGTCAAGTTGATGTCTTGCATAATCAGCGAGCGCTAAAAGATCCGATGATTCAGCTCTGCCAACGAGAGATAGTATGAAATTACAAAATGCGCCGGCTTCCAACCGGTCATCGGTAATCCGAAACTCTGACACCCGCGGTAAAATCCCCTTTGAGAGTCTTGATGGATCTATCTCAATTTTGTCGACTAGCGAAAGGTTTCGAACCGCAGAAGCTCCCCGCACAACAACACCAGAGTTGAGGGCATTAAGAATCAGCCTCCTCCTGTGAGAATAAAGATACTCTGCCATTTGAAGGGCTACCCCGTGCATCAGAACAGTACCGCACGCCAAGAGAGGCGCTAAAATCGAGTCGCTTCTCTCACTCCAGAAAACTGCCGCAGCAAGGCCAGCAAAACACAAAAGCAGCGTGGTCCAACGAGAGGTGTTATTATCCTCATCTGATAGACTGTCCATAGCTGCACGCAAATCGTCGCCGAGAGCTCGCTCGAGCTGTCCCGCTGAGGATTCATCAGGACTAGCGAGGACTAGCAAATCAGCGCTCCCCGACAATACCACCGAGCCTGCAGGAACTATGTCTTGCTCATCTTTTATTTTAAAAGATGGCACGGTAGAAAAAAGCTTCTCATCGATAGAGATAGAACCGTTCTCGATTTGAGCGTCAACCGAGATACTATCACCTCTACCAACAGAAAAACGATCGCCCTGCCCCCTGTTCGATAGCAGTTGAGGGATGAAATATGACTTTGGAGGAATAGCAACACCAGACGCACCTACGGCTGACTTCTCTATTCGGTCGGTAATCATGTATCTACCAAACCAGAGAACACTCCCCGCCAATGCTGGCGCCGAAGCCAAAAACGCTGATACAGCACCCTCTACTTCTGTCATCAGAAACGTTGAGGCGCTCGCTACAAAGAGGCATGTTCCTAAAATCGGAAGCGCGTCGTACGCCCTGAGACCGCGAACTCCGCCACTTAATAACGATACTCCTAACCCTAAAACAGATATGGCACCAACGGCGATTGATAAGACTGCTATTAATCTACTCGGTTGAACTGCAGTCGATCCAGCTAGCAGCAAGTAAAATACAATGCCGGTAGCGAGAGACGCTATCGCCAGAACGAGACTTGCGCGACCCTCTGAAGATTTTCGCACCGCTGTAGCGTCGGTTTTTGTGTTGCGATCCGACGAGGTTCCTACCACATCCTCTCCCGAGCGCTCGTCGCCCAAGGACCAGTCTGCCGAATTCACCCCTTCTGAGTCGTTCGAACGCGTTAGCAGGTTCTCCGCTGTGGATTCTTCTTCAAGTGCTTTAGCCGATTCTGAAACCGCCATATATCTCCTCCTCCCAACTCTAGCTCTCGTAGCTTAAGTTCTCTTAAACGGAAAGTACAGCAGAAGCTGTACAGAAACTGGAGATTGTCAGAACATGAAGAAAGGCGCGCCCCGCTAGCAACCATCATTGAACATTGCGGACATTTAAGCCGCTGTTGCAAACACAAATCCCCACAGAGCCAACCGACTCCCCATTTTAAGGAAAAAATCAACGGGAGGAGCGTACGGAATCCACGGTCTCAGAGACAAGCTGTGAGAACACCTGGAGAAAGCCATTAGACGGCGCGGTGGTTTATGCTACTCGCCCGCGGGCTCCTGGCGAACGTACTTTTTCTTTAGCTTAGAGAGCTTCTTGTCTTCGAAGAGAACGTGTTTTCGGGCTATCGGGTCGTACTTTCGAACCTTAAGTTTGGCCTCTCCCTTACCCTTCTTTTTGTTTTTTCTATTTGTGTAGAAGAAGCCTGTACCTTCCGACGACACGAGAAAATTGGTCTCTTTTGGAGCTTTAGCCATATACTACCTTGTATTTTTAAATACGTATAAATATCCAAACCACTCAAAACGCCCACTGACTTGGATCCTTTGTTTAGCACTCCCCGGCTGTTCTCATTCTCTGCAAACAGTATTACCTGGGAAGGCACGGCGCTCATTGCGTTTAAAGCAAGGAGGTTCTTACCCTAAAAAATCATATTTTTCAAGACATAGAGCCGTTTTGTTGCGTCGCGTTAGCAAGCACTTCCAATAAGGATAGATATTGCATTTCCACCAAAACCTGCTGTATTAATAAGAACTTGAGAGGGCTTGTCGGGGTTCTCAAGTAGCATTTCAGCAACCGTTGGATATTGCACCCCCGGCCAATTGCCTTTATGTAGGAGATGCTGCGCTAATTGGAGGCTCACCATTCCCGATGCCCCATATGTATGGCCCGTAAGATGCTTGGTTGTACGTACTGCAATATCACCAAACACCCGTCGCACCGCGGCCATTTCGGCGGTATCACCGAGAGCAGTCCCCGGCGCATGGAGAATCACAGTATCCACCTGAGCGTCCTCACCAGCCCCTTTTAAAGCGTTTCGCATGGCGGATTCAAATGCAACTCCCTCCTTCGAGATTCCCGTTGGGCTGTCGATTTTCTCCTGGCCCCATCCAACCCCCAAAATAACAAGATCAGTTTCCCGTAGGTCCTCCCGTCCGACTCTTAGCAATACACCGGTCCCAACCGCTTCACCAAGCACTAAACCACTCGACTGCTGGGAGCCCTCTGCACAAGGCCTACACGGCCACCGGCCTGATTCCTGGCCGGCTATTCGTAGGGCTTGAATTTGGGCAAAAGTAAATGAAGTTAGGGGGGCCTCGCTCCCTCCAAATAGCGCGGCGTTGGCCATACCACTCTCAACAAATGCCTTTGAAATAAGAAGGCTGTGAAAAGCCGAGGTGCACGTCATCGATGTGGAAAACGTTGCAAGGTTATGACTTAGCTGCTCTGGATAAGAACGAGCAAGCAGGTCCTGACCAACCCAGCTTGATATTGAGCCAGACGTAGTAACTGGAGAGGCGAGCGGACTAAGCTTGGTCTCGGACTCCAGCATTTGGGAATAAAACCCTTCAATTGATATAGTTGGTCCCCTAGACGAACCTACAGAAATTACGCCAATATCCGAAACATCCTCTATCGATCTTATCGACTGTCTACTAGAAGCGAGGGCCATCTGCGCTGTCCGATCAAGGCACCTGTATCGCGGAGTCATGCAAACTTCTCTGAGTATTTCTTGAGCACGCGAATGGAGCGGAAAAACCGGAACACCAATTTGCTGCAGCTCCCTGGTAGGCGCCTGAGACCATAAAAGGGCATCGTTCCAACAGTCTACACTCGTGCCAACCGACGAAAATACGGTCAAACCACGAATCACCAGCTGTGTTTTATCCTTCGCACTAGTCATGAGATTAGAAATTTCTTTTGAGTAGCTGCCAGAGCTGTTTTATCTCGCTTGGTGAATTGAAACTGTGAATACAGACTCTGATACGCTCCTCTCCCTCCGGCACGGTCGGACTCCGGATTCCTTTCGCCAATAGCCCTGACTCCGCAAGAAGATTTTGCGCGGCCATTACCGGCTCATTGCCCGATATCTTGCATACCTGTATCGGAGAGTTTGGCCTAAAATCAACATTCTTACTATCAGCGTGAACTAGTTTACCCCACAGTGCAATATTTGACATAAGTTGACAGCGCCGTTTGGTCGCCGTTCTCAACAAACCTAACGACTCCTGAACCAGCGCAATCGTAATTAAATCAGGGGCAGTTGAGTATATAAAGGGGCGAGAGAAGTTTACCAAATACTCCTTAAGGGTGGCGCTCCCAACCACACAGGCCCCTTTGTAGCCTGCAGCCTTACCGAAGGTGTGTACCCGCGCGAAACAAACCTGGTCGATGCCATACTGGCAAACAAGCCCCTCTCCATAACTACCAAACACTCCCGTGGAATGCGCCTCGTCGACAATTAGCTTAAAATCCAACTCTAGGGAGAGTTCGCACAAATCCTCGAGCGGCGCCGTATCACCATCCATAGAGTACAGGGACTCCACTGCAACAAACACCTCACCGGATGCGTTTAGAACCTTGCTTCGTAAATCGTCAAGATCGTTATGCCGGAAGGAAAACGAGCGAGCTTGACTGAGCCGGATTCCATCTCGCATCGACGCATGAATGTTTTTGTCATAGATAATCGTGTCTCCGCGAGTACCGATGCAAGACATGAGGCCGAGATTAGCCTCGTATCCCGAACCAAAAAAAAGAGCTGACTCGGATCTAAAAAATTGAGCCAGAGATTCTTCGAGTACAACGTGACTATCGGTGGTTCCGCTCACAAGTCGCGATCCAGTTGCTCCGATTTGCCAGCTCACTTGAGCGAATAATTCGGCAAAGTCAATCGAACGAGCAATCTCCCGTGACAAGCCAAGATAATCATTGGAGCAGAAATCAACACCTACCCCGCTCGTTTTGCTGAGGAAGCGATATCGGCCGTCAGATTGCGCTTTGGATAAAGCCTTAACCAAATGTGAGGGAGGTCTGATTTCCATTTCTATCTATCACTACAACATAAACAGCACGCGATATCTCTTATTTTTTGGCTCCCTAGTTGGACATTGAGAGGGTTCCTGACGATGGCAAAGTATGGTATCAAACCGGTACTGAAATTACCAAGCACGTAGGAACTTAAATGGACTTTCTCGAAGAATTAACCTGGCGGGGCTTATTGCAAGATACCTCAGATCCCCAATTATTTTCAAAGCTTAGGCCTGGCGATAGTTTTTATATCGGATTTGATCCAACAGCCCCATCCCTTCAAGTTGGAAACCTTGTTCAGCTACTAGTGGCAATCCATCTCACAAAAAAACTTAAATTAAAACCTATACTGCTTTTTGGTGGTGCAACTGGCATGATTGGAGACCCCGGTGGTCGGAGTGCCGAGCGAAACCTACTACCATTAGAGCAGGTAGCAAGAAACGTAGAGCTTCAGACCGCTCAGGCTAAGCGGTTGTGGCAACACGCCGGTTGCGACGTTTCGCCACAATTTGTCAATAATCTCGACTGGGCCGAGGGGTTATCAATGCTTTCGTTCCTTCGCGACGTAGGCAAACATTTCACCGTAAACTATATGCTCCAAAAAGAGTCCGTAAAGGCAAGACTTTCTGGAGATGGCATATCGTATACCGAATTTAGCTACATGCTCCTACAGGCCAACGACTTTGACCATCTATACAACACCAAAAACTGCAAGCTTCAATTTGGCGGCTCCGATCAATGGGGTAACATAACAGCAGGGCTTGAGCTTATCAGGCGACGGTCCCAAGGGGAGGCGTTCGGCTTCTCGGTACCATTGATAACCAACGCAGACGGAAAGAAGTTCGGAAAAAGCGCTGGTAATGCCATATGGCTTGATTCAGGCCTTACCTCACCGTATACCTTTCATCAGTTTTGGTTAAACACACCGGACACAGAGGTCGTAAAACTTCTCAAAGTTTTTACCTCCAGCTCCCCCGAAGAGGTTAGTCGCTTTGAGGGATTAGTCAAAACTGCCCCGCAGAAGCGCGAAGCACAACGGTATTTAGCCGATGTGCTATGCACCATGATTCACGGAGAGAGAGCAACTCTCGATGCAACTCTGGCGGCTAATGTGCTTTTTGGTGGAACAATCGAGGGGCTAACTCTCGATCAAATTGAGGAGATATTTGCAGAAGCTCCCAATACGGTCATAGCTACATCCGAGGTGCAGACCTTAACCATATTAGACCTTCTTGCAAAAACCGTGGCAAGCTCCAAGGGTGAGGCGCGTCGCCTCGTCCAAGCCGGTGGCATCTACTTGGACAATCTCCGCTGTGAAGACGCCTCCATGGGAGTCGCGAGCACGAATTTAATCCAGAAGGGGTTTCTCGTGCTCCGAAGTGGCAAGAAAAACTACCACCTCGTCAAAGTGGCGTAGAGGTGTCTCAAGCCATGAAATCGGGCCGATACTCTCTTGGTGATACAGTGCGCGTAACTACCCTCGAGCAAAACGGAACCATTAAGCGGGTCTTAAATAATGGGAGATACGAAATTGCCATCGGCTCATTTACGACAATATGCTCTGATCACGATCTTACCGGTGCAGTTAAAGAGGCATCTACCCCAACAGCTTCGCTCAATCTACACGCCCACCAAAAAAAACCGCAGGTTAATCGCACGATCGATCTGCATGGACTCACCGCACTTGACGCAGAGAGCGCGCTAGAAACGTGGCTCAATACTCTAATCCTTCAGAATGGCAAGCAGGGTCGGATAATTCACGGCCTAGGAACCGGAGTGGTACAGAGAGTGACCCACGCGGTTCTCTCAAGGTATGGGTCTGTGCGATCCTATAAAATAAACCCGTCCAATCCCGGCGAAACTCTGGTTTATCTGTAATAAAAGCGCACTATGATTCGGTAATGATACTTAGCGCTTCACTGGCTGCTACAAAACCCATTGTTCCCGTCATAAATACAGCACTACCGAGACCATCGTTGCAGGTCTTTCTTGGAGAGGAAGCTTGGTTATGACATTCAATGGTTATGGGCTTTCGCGGGCCCCTTTGTAGCGGCACGTACACTGCAGAAACACCAAACACGCTTCGATCTCCTCTTGGAAACTCATGCTTCTGCCGAAGCCGTTTGCGAACAATCTGCAGCAAAGCGTCGTATTCCGTTTTTGCTAAATCCGTCACTACTATTCGACTAGGGTCTATCCGGTCGCCTCCTGAGCCGACTGTCACAATTCTAACGCTTCTTTTTACACACTCTGCAATGAGGGAGGCTTTAACCTTTGCACTATCGATCGCATCTATGACGACATCATAACGATGGGACAGAACCTCTGAGAGCGAGTTATCCGTGACAAACTTCTCCATCAAGCGCAGGTTACATGTGGGGTTAATATCTCGGATACGTTCCCCGAGGGCTCGACATTTTGATGCACCGACAGTCGAGCTAAGCGCCTGCACCTGTCGATTAATATTAGTGACACAGACGTCATC
This sequence comes from Pseudomonadota bacterium, assembly GCA_038134595.1. Taxonomy (GTDB): domain Bacteria; phylum Bdellovibrionota_C; class UBA2361; order UBA2361; family OMII01; genus OMII01. The sequence goes on from JAYPVM010000005.1 coordinate 25,883, forward strand.
AAGGTCGACAAGTGTAATGTTTCCGATTCCAGACCGAGCGCAGGCCTCAGCACACCAGGATCCAACACCACCAAGACCTATGATACAAACGGAAGATGATGCGATTTTACCAAATTTTTCGGGGCCATAGAGGGCTTCGACGCCGGCGAAGCGGAAGTCGTTAGTTACCGTCGCATCGATAGATGCGGTATGACCGAATACAGGTTTTGACATTGGTTGGTATGGTACCTAGAATTTTTGTATATATCTACTCTCGCTAGATCCTCCAAAGCTTAGCCGGATTTTCCCAATATCTTCAATAATTCCTATAGATACAACAATCGCATCTAAAACTCGGATTACATCGGGCAGTACGGCAGTTGAATAACGATTAACTCGACCCTGCTTGACCGTCATTAATAACAAGCATCAATGACGGGGAATCTCGAATAGGCTAAGATAAGTTTTGGGTGGACGGCTAGGGCTCAGTGCGAGTAAATCTGAGCACTTGTTGGGCCAACTAAACGGCTCGTTTAGCTTAGAGTTGGCGGTCCTTCGTAAGTGGAGATTCCTTATGTACGATGCGGACGTCATTGTAATTGGCGCTGGCTTAACCGGACTTCGGGCGGCTGTTGAACTATCTACCGTTGGAGCATCGGTTATTGTAATTGAACGCGGCTCCTCGGTCGGCGGCAGAGTGAGGACGACATGTCACGATGGGTGCCTGCTAGATTATGGATTTCAGGTTATTCATACCGGATATCCCGAACTATCACGCCTTAATCTTTTATCTGAGTTAGATCTTAAACCTTTTACTGCCGGGGCCCGAATATATTTTACCGACGGGAGTCGGTCTTCTGACATCCTAAGCCCTATCCATCATCCGATTGCTAGCCTTCGAGCAATCGGAACAAAAGACTGCTCGATTAGCGACCTCCTCAAATGTGCTCCTATAATGCTTCCCAGGTTTCGCAGACAACCGAAACCAATGGGGATGCCGTTTTACGAACTATTACAAAGCAAACGCTTCACCGAGCGTTTCCATTCTGGCTTTCTAAAGCCGATGTTGCGGGGTGTTCTACTTGACGAGCTTTTAAAGATGGATGCCGGGATAGCTCTGTTTTTCGCGAATATCATATGCTCCGGTAGGGCTTCACTGCCACGTTACGGAATTCAGGCCCTTCCCGATCTATTAGCAAGTAAGCTAGGGACAAACCACATCACGCTTAATACGTCAGTTCGTTGGGTGTCTCAACATGAGGTGGAGCTTGAAAGCGGAGCCAGTCTCACCGCAAAACACATCATATGTGCGACCGATAGCCTCACTGCTTCAACATTCGGAGGTGGCGAGCAAACGATTCCCTACAATGGAACCACCACTCTGTATTTTAGGGCTACAGAACCACCTTTTGCAGAGCCGCTACTCGTTCTCTCGGGTGATAGCGGTGGTCCGATAAACAACATTGCAATTCCGACCAATATACAACCAAGCTACACAAACGATTCGTCGGCATTAATAGCTGCGTCCGTCGTCGGACGACCGGCAAAACTATCTCTCGATACTTTATTGCCCCAAGTACGACACCAAATGTCAGCGTGGTTTGGTCGATGTTGTCATGGCTGGGATTTTGTCAAGGAGTTTCGTATCCCGATAGCCGTTCCAGCGCGCCCCCGGTGTGGGCCGGGATGGGAGCAACGAAACGGCATCTACTACGCCGGAGACTATTTGTCATATGGCTCTCACAACGGAGCTCTTCAGGCTGGGCGCTTGGTAGCCAAACATGTCCTTGCTAATTTCTTTTGAGCACTAACGCAGTCCGGTTGGGTATATATAATTTTAGCAGCGACTCTGCGCCTTGGGTGCGGTATACAATGGACTTGTCCACCCGTCCAAATCCACCGTATATGAGCTCATCTGTATTGAGCACCACTTTATATGTACCCGGTGGCACTTTTATCCCGTACCCCTCAAACGACCGCGCGGGATTGAGGTTGCTCACACACACGAGCTCTCCACGTCCAAACGCAAGAACCTGATCGCTTACATGCTCATGTAACACGTCAATCCAATCCTGGTCGAAGATGTTATAAAAATCCGCTACCGCCATCATGCTTCGATCAAAGACTGATAGATGCTTGTACTTGAGTGTTTCAGAGTCAACGAGGCTCCACTGACGGCGAGCATGATGATAAGACCACCCATTACCCTCTCTCGGAAAGTCGACCCATTCTGGATGTCCGAATTCATTACCCATGAAATTTAGGTATCCGTGCCCAGCGCTCAAAAGGGTGAGTAGACGAATAACTTTGTGCAGAGCAACAGCGCGTTCGATAACTGGGTGGTTGTCGTCACTCGACATGTGCCAATACATCTCTTTATCAGCCAGTCGAAACATAATAGTCTTGTCTCCGACCAGAGCCTGGTCATGCGATTCGCAATAATGAATCGTCCGTTCCTCCGCTCTTCGGCCCGAAAGCTCGCGCCATATCTCGGACACGTTCCAATCTTCATCTCGGGTGTGCTTAAGTAGCTTTATCCAGAAATCTGGAACGCCCATAGCCAGGCGGTAATCAAAACCGATTCCGCCTTGGTCTCTTGGAGCGGCCAGGCCCGGCAGAGCCGTAACTTCTTCGGCAACGGTAATCGCATCGGGCCTTAAATCATGAATTAGTGTATTGGCAAGAGCAAGGTATGAAACCGCATCTTCATCGACATTTGGCGAGAAATAGTGGTCATAAGAATCAACTCGACTACCCAAGCCGTGATCGTGGTAAATCATGCTGGTTACACCATCAAATCGAAAACCGTCGAACTTGAAAACGTCAAGCCAGTACCTGCAGTTTGACAACAGAAAGTGAAGTGTTTCGGTTTTTCCATAGTCGAAGGTACGGGTATTCCAGGCACTGTGCTCCCCCCTTTCCCCTCCGTGAAAATACAAAGTATACGATCCATCGAAACGACTCAGCCCCTCAACTTCGTTTTTTACAGCATGCGAATGAACAAGATCCATAATTACGGCGATGTCCATCGAATGTGCGGTGTCAACCAAGCGCATGAGATCCTCTGGGGTGCCAAAACGCGATGAGGGTGCAAAGAAATTCGATACCTGATAACCAAAAGAACCGTAATATGGATGCTCCTGCACTGCCATCAGCTGAATGGTGTTGTAGCCCGCCCTCTTTATTCGGGGTAAAACATAATCAGTAAACTCCCGATAGCTGGCAACCTTGGGGGACTCACTGGACATACCCACATGAGCCTCATATATCCGCGGCCCTTCATGCGTGACCTCAAAACGGGGGATCCTCCAATTATACTCCTCTGGCGGGCTCCAGACCTGTGCGCAAAATGAATAATCGTTTGAATCCTGAACTACGCGTCTACAAAAAGAGGGGATCCGCTCCCCGCTGTGCTCACCGCTTTCGTCGTTCCAGAACACGACAAGTTTGTACAGCATTCCGTGAGCAAGAGCCTCATCGGGTAATTCGAGATTCCATTCTCCGTTGCCCGTCGGTGTAAAGAGATTTTCATCCTTGATAGCCCAGTCCGAGAATTCTCCAATCAGAGCAATCTTTGATGCATTCGGGGCTCGTTCTCGAATTATCCATCCTGAAGAGTGCTTATGTAGTCCGAAGTGCTCATGACCGAGAGCAAAATCCATGAGCGAACCATTGTCTGGACAGATTCGCCTGTGATGAAAGGCTATTGTTTGCAGACGACGCTCAAGAGCCTCTTTAAAAGGGCTTAACCAAGGGTCGGTTGTAAGGATTGAGTTGGGTTGCTCTTGGGCCTGTTCCATGGGATAACCATACTCTATCTTGGGCTCCTCCAAAATATTTGAATCGGCCAACATTCACTTTTTATTTAAACCGAGAGTATCATAGGTCGCGAGGACAATGTGAAAAATACAGGTATCTGCCACGTTTTAGTAGTAATCGATGGAGCCAGCGAGGAGATTATAGAGGTTGTTGAACTTCTAAATTTTAATAAAAAGGCTTTTGCAGAGCAGCTTGACGTGCCCACCCTCACCGATCCGGAGATGCTAGACCGATACGTCATCGGTCCAGACGATGTGGATTTCGTGTCTCCATATCTCTCGAAGACCGTTGAATTTAACTTTTCGGAGTCGGGCTATTGGATTGAAGCCGTTAAGTACGACACGTAAATCGCCGCCAGTAAAAAAGGCTTCGTCCAAGGGGCCCGTTTAGGCAGGTTTAATGGTGCCGTATTGAGGGTTCAATATCAAACCGGACTTTACAACGCACCATATATCGTTCGATGGTATTATCTTTTATGGACACTGTCATGTCGGTCACCTCAACAGTTTCGACATGCCGAAGTGTTTCGGTGGCCTCAGCGACACAGAGCTGAAGGGCATTTTCCCACCCGCTTTCCGACTCACCCACTAATTCAATTACCTTCGAAACCCCGTAGTTTGCTACTGCCGGTCGCTCTCTCTTCTGTTCTCGGTCTGACTTTGAAGCTTTGGACATGCTAGGTGCTCCTCATAAAATAACTATTCACAGCCACAATTTCAATACAACAAATTCGAATAATGCCGTTAACCGACCCGCTCTACTATGTGCCTAGTTACTCTAATCCCCGTCATAATTATGCTCCTCGCAATAGCGTAATTTCATTAAATTAGGATTTAACGGAGAGCCGAATATGAAAAGCAACCAGTCGAAAAATATCCACACAAGGTTCTCGCCTTTATTGACCGTAGCAAGCGTTAGCGCACTTCTCATCGGAGGCGGCTTAATGTATCTATTTGATCCTCAAGCTGGCAACCGTCGTCGGGCTATCGCGAGAGACAGAACAAGGAAACTGGTCCGAAAGACCTCTCACCGCTCTCTTCAGCTCTTCAGGCACTCCAGAAACAGAGCTAGCGGAGTACTTTCGCTTCTGGTCAGAAATCTGATTTCCACTGGCGGGGTAAGTGATAGAAAGGTCTTAGGCCGGATAAAATCCTCGCTAGGTAGATCGATTAAACAGCCACATGCCGTCGCTGTCGTGGTTAAAAATGGCGCGGTTATGCTTCGAGGATATCTCGACCGACACGAAATCTCGAAAGTCGTACAGGCGGTTCAAGAAATTCCTGGCGTGCGCGCGATAGAAAATCAAATCATCGATAAGTCTCAGGAGGTGACGTCAGCACACCAGCATTAACTAGCCCTCTCTTCGCACCACCCTGCTAAACAGTATCCCAAGGATATCCCTGACTCTCTCGAATATGGTCAGCTAAACCGATTAAGTGCTCGTCAGCATTTGAAAACAGGGCTCGAAAATTATTGGTTATCCTAACTCGAGCTACATGATTAAACACCCTTGCGATCTGAATTTCGGCACTACATGCGGCGGCTCCTTTATCGGCAATATATGAACTAACCCGGGACAGGACGCACATTCCTACAAAAAGGTCAGTAGCTATATCGGCTAGGCGCTTCGAGATCAACTGCTCCCCAATAATTCCCTTCCGGTGTTTTAACAAGACCCCGTCAACCGCCTGTCCTAGTTTTAACACTCCCTGCTCCAACGCCCTCACCTCCGAATGAAGCTCTGATGAGATACCCTGCAAGCGCGGCCTTCCAAGACTTGTCATTTGACCGACCCGCCTAGAGGCATAATCACTCAAAACTCCGAAGCCCTTAATGGGATCGTTAAATATTCCCTGAAGACTCTTAGAGACCCCCTTGAGATGCTCCGCAGGCTCCTTGAGGCCTGAAAGTGCAATGTAGAGTCTAAGTATTTCGTTTGTGCCCTCAAAAATACGGTTAATTCGCGAATCTCTTACGACCCGCTCATACGGAAACTCTCTCATAAAACCGTTTCCACCGGAGATTTGAAGTGCCTCGTCTGCAACACACCACAGAGCCTCTGACGCAAACACCTTGCTCATGGCGGCCTCAATCGAAAAATCCTCCGACCCCGAATCTATGAGATGGCCCACCACACTTACTATGCTTTCGGTGGCAAAGCATAGAGTTGTCATAAGAGCCAACTTCTCCTTGATCAATTTAAACTCAAGAATCGGTCTACCAAACTGCTTTCGTTGCTCAGCTTGAGCCACACTGAGTTCTATCAGTCGCTTCATCGCGCCAACGCAACCCCCTCCTAATCCGGTTCTCCCATTATTGAGTACCGCCATAGCAACCTTAAACCCCTTGCCTTCCTCGCCTAATATCGCATCACTTGGGATTCGCACGTTATCAAAACGGACTGTTGTAGTGCAGGAAGCTCTGATACCCATTTTGTCCTCTTTAGGCCCAACAGAAACTCCTTCCCAATCCCGCTCAACAATAAAAGCAGTCATCTTTCCGTTATCACCAGCTGTCTTTGCAAAGACTGTAAAGAATCCAGCCGTGCCTCCGTTTGTAATCCATATTTTTTCCCCAGATAGAGAGTAGCTTCCATCAGAATTTTTAACAGCTTCCGTTTTAATCGACGCGGCATCCGAGCCCGAACCTGACTCAGTGAGGCAAAACGCCGCTATTAATTCCCCGGTTGCAAGCCTTGGCAGGTACTTCTCTTTCTGTGCTTCGGTACCAAACAGCAGAAGCGCTTTCATCCCAATAGACGAGTGCGCTCCAATGGTAAGGGAAGTGGAACCATCATACCGGCTTGTTTGCTGTAGTATCCGCGAGTAGCCCGTATTCGATAAGCCTAGGCCTGCATACTCCTCAGGAATAATGAGAGAAAATAAACCTAACTCTCGAAGCTCATTTAGGTACTCTTCAGGCTGTTGCCCTTCGGAATCAAACCGACGGAAGTCCTCTTCTCGATTAGCCATAAACTTATCAACGGATTCGACAATAAAGCGAAGCGTCTCCTTTTCTTCTTCTGCCACAGAGGGAAACGGGATAATCGACTCAGTCCGAAACATGCCAGAAAACAGGCCCTTGGCTGGGCTTGCTAGATTAGAGAACTCTGAATCACTTTTGGCACTATCCATTATGCTTGCTCCTAAGTAGACACCCCTTCACTGCCACTAGCGGTGTTCGTTAAAAACCTTACAATTTCTAAAAACGTGTCTTCACGATTCGCTACCGCTGAGTGCCCACCCTGAACCCAACGTAGGTCCACATCGCTCCATCTCTTCCGGAGCTCAGAGATCTGCCCGATTGGAACTAAATGATCTCCTTCCCCCCCTATTACCAACATTCGTTTTTGCGGCGTGGCGGGCAGAGAATTATAAGGGCAGTGGTCTTGATAGAGACTCCTTAAAAAGTCTCTATCGATGCCATCGCTCTGACCATCCTTAGAAAGCAGACTCCAAGCCATGTCTCCCATTGAGAACATGGGAACTAGAAAGAGTGCCCTATCCAAGACATCTCGAGACGCCCAAACTGCACCGACATACGCACCTAAACTCATACCAACCGTAGCAACCCGCCTAGATCCCTTAGACTCAAGGTAACTACGAAGCACACGGAGGTCGTGAAGCGCATGGGCAATTGCTATACATGTCCGCACAGGATCAACACTCGGAAATAAAGGACCATCTACTGAAGATTTAGTTGGCATTCTACGACCATGAAAAGGCAGCTCAACCAAGGCCACATCAAAGCCGAGACGGTAGAGAATACCTGGTAGAAATGCTAACGAATTAGCCCGCTGATCTCCCATCGTCCAGCCGTGAATACCCACGACCGTCAATCGCTCCTTATTGCCATCGCTGTGGGACCAGAACCTTACAAAAGACGCTGCGTTCTCTTCAATCAGCCTATAACTAGGATCTAAATGTAATCTAGAATCTGGAAATGGTGATGCAAACTTTAAATCATAAACCGCCCCATCTGGAAATCCGTGAACCTGAGTTACTTCCGGAATTGGCGTAAAAGAAGGCCTCTCAAACAGTAGATCTAGAGCACCGGTTTTGCGAGTTTTTTGAAGAAACTCACCCTTCTCTACCAAAAGCTCGATATTCAGAGAGGGTGCAAAACTTTGGAGAGACACTTCTCCTAGGCTTTTACCAAGTCGACCCAAGACCCGGTCTAATCCCCTTCCTCCCACTACGGTAAGTCGCTCAACGTCACTGAGACGACTGTCAACACAGCCATTAAGAATACAAAAATCAGACGGCGAATCAGCCATTAACGACATTCCTTGAATGTTTTTACCCCACACCTACAGACAGCCAAACAGTAACAACGGAACAAGCTGCCAGAGAGCACCCGGGCGCGCCTCGGCTTCGTTTCCGGGTAAAGCTTATTCTTTCTCACACTAATATGATGCCGGCCCATCAATGGTAGATTGGGATAACTTGCTAATTATACCAGAATATTCCTTCGGTCGGATAGAAAATCTACGGTCAGATATGGCTGCAAATTGAAAATGACTCTTAAGCCAAGAGGTTTTTAAACAGAACAGTGGATTAATAACTAAGTCTCCAGTAGGCTATCCAGGGTAGCATGATAGTGGGATTGTCCGACTGCACCTATAGCCGCAAGAGTTTGCGTTACGTTTTCAAGAGCAAAAACTACGTATTTTATATGAGATACCGGTTACCTTGCCCCTGACAGCTAACTAGCCCTTCGTGCAATTTGGGCTGCTTGCCGGATAAGCAAAACTCACAGCACTACTGGCTCCCGTTGGGTGTTATTTTGAGCTCGCGTCTTTCCATCCCTAGGAATAATCAATGACGGTTATTCGTAGGGATGGCAGAGCATGGTGCGATGCCAAAATAGATCACTAAGGAGGATTGCGTTGTGGCAATTAGCTATGATCCGCTCACAGGAGCACGTGAAGCAACATGGGCACCCGGTGGGTCGCCCGAGAGGGACCTCACCGAGGCCTTTCTTCGGTACTGCAACACCGTACCAAAAAGGAATAGGAATTTCGCCAGCTGCGTTCGACAATGGGCACAACTGAGAATACAGGCGGAACAGAGTGTCGATCCGGAAGGGGCAGACGCAAAAAAGATGCCACCGGAGTTTCGGAAAAAGCTTCAGGAGGCCTTTGCCTCTCGGTTTTAGATGATTAAACAAGCTCCAGGGGAAGCCGCTTGTGCTTCCCCTGGAGGATTTCATCGACTAAGGTTATCTAATGCTCTGCACATCCATCGTTGCCAATGAAAAAGGGCAAATGCGGCTTTAGAAAAAAGAGACTGGGTTAAGGAGCGCTCTTGAGATGCACCGAGACGATTTTAGACGTGAAAGCGGCGAAATGAAAGAAGAGACACATCATAGCTCACATGTGCCCGATGCTATAGATGGCGCAATAACACCACCATTGGACCGCACGTTAATTCTTGATCTCTTAATTGAAACGGCACTGACCTCTGACAACCCCGTGGAGGAGCTCCATGCCATTCAAGCTGATTCCCGATTCGACTACAAAGGCGCACAGAGGGATTTCTGTGACACGCTCTGGAATATTGAACAACGACACTTTGATAAACTAGTATCTTCCTCACAATACTCAGCCGAGCTTGTAGGTGCTATAAGGCACCGCGGCGAAATATTTGTCCAACTGAATGCCTATCACATCCCGTCAGCATCCATCAATGCATGGCTACAACTGGCATCTGAAGAGATTGAATTCCTCAATCATCTACCGGAATGGAACGACGCCGACGTTCTCCTTTGCTCACATGCGCTCTCTGTTCTAGAGGAGCTTGTCGTAAATGGGCCGTCCGAATGGTCAATATATGAAAAACTTCAGGCCAATATTCTTCAACAACTAGAGGGGATGTCACACCGTTTTTTTCACGATGAAAATTTATCCTCACCTCCGGAGGAGGCAAACAGAGTAGCTCTGCTCTCTTGGTTAGTTCTTGCAAATGATTCTGGTATTGATTCCCTCAAAAATGAGGCGGCTGGCCTAATCCCGCAGCTACTCGAAATCTGGAAATTAGTGGATCAAAGAGACGGCGATTCAGAGTCAGAAGATGAATCCCTCTATCCCCAGAGTGAGTGCGACAAGGAAGGGGATACAGACTCCGAATTTTTATTAGAAAATCTGGAAAATTGGCGGGCGAACAACCAAGAGGAATCCACGGATGAGACATTCGCAATTGACTCAGATGAGGACAACCTGGAATGGCGAGAAGGCTTTGAGTTATCTGAAATCCAACAGTGGGAACATGCGTTAACTTTAGCTCTCCAGGCCGGCCAGTCGAGAATCGATTTAGATGATGAGTTCATACTAGTCCTACACACAGCCGATATAGGCTCCGATCTGTGGCAGTCTGCTTTTGACGGACTCTTAGTCTCGTCCTATGCAGAGAGCCTACGCGTTATTGAATCGTTGTTCGACACAGTGCAATCGATGCCGGGGGCAATGCGGCATATTACATCACCCCTCGATGCATCCGAGAGAATTTCCCACAAATTCTATTATTCCCCTCCTGACCTTCTGCAAGACGCACTACAAAAAGAAAAACCTAGGGCTAGGCGAAAGATCTTAAAAATGATCTCTAAATATATCGAAGATGAAAAACTCTCGGGGGGTGAAACTGAAGTGATGGCTTCAAGGTTCAATAAACTTCTTCGAAACCTTCGTGGATTAAAGCGATAAAAATCATGTTAGCGAACTTTCGCAGCTTGATTTTGAGCTGAATTGACTGTTACATGTAGCAGCGAGTCCTGAGTGAACAATTTTTCAACTAGCGACAGATCTCCCAATGCTGAAACTAATGCACCTTCAAGCCAGGTGCTTGCGTGACCTCTTGCCATCTCGTCGAATAACTTTTGGTTTAATACGAATTTTTCTAGTTCTACTTTAGGAACGCCATCAGTTATTTCGAACTTGCCGGCTAGCTCTCCAGTTGCGAAACGAGAGTTAATGTTTGGTACAATGATGCGAGCAGCTCGCCATTCACCAAGAAAACCGAGCGGTAGAGAGAACCTCAAAAACACCTTATCCCCATTGAGAGCAAGGGATATGTTTTCCTCTAAACCTCGGATGCGCACAGCTGCGTTTAGATCTGTGCTAGTAAAGCTATCCGCGAAGTCATTACCAGAGTCCAATGCGCGGAGTAATCCTAACAACTTATCGCCATTTACATTGTCATTAGAGGATACGTCCTCGCTCAGGCGCACGAGGCTAGAGGCCGCGGGCGTTGTATACATCTCCACAGCACCTTTAACACTGCGAATTCCCCACCAGGTTAGAAAAGCCCCTAGAATAATGACTATGAAAGCCGAAATAAGGCATCCGTAACTAAAACACCCGGGTTGTTTGGATTGCGAATTCACCAACAAATTACTCCGCGACCTTAGAGTGTGCCTCTTCTTGAATTGCTTTTATCTGGCTGTCGAAGAGACATCCACGTAGTGATCGCTCATCCACCTCGCCTAGTTTTTCGACACAGGCCTTACACAGACCAACATCTATTGAATCTCCATTCGCATTGCGCCATGGAGAACATGGATCGACAGGCGCCACCGAGCAACCTAAAAAAGATAGAAACACTACGGTAAAAAACAGGGTTCTCATAACGAGCAGTTGTAGCAGAGACTCTCTTAACTGAAAAGACCAAGCTTTAGAGCTCAAGCGCATTCATGAGTTCTTCCCTGCTAATTCCACCTACGAAACCCTCTTGAGTGTTACTCGCTGCGTAATCACCTAACGTTTTAGCCTGCCCCTTCTCTTTTCGCCTCAAATTCCAATGAATAATCTCATCAACTTTGCACCCTACTAGCGAAATTATATTTACGGTACCGGTCTGACCGATCCGATGAATTCGATCAACGGACTGCATCCAATGTTCTGCATTCCACGTTTTTTCAAGATAAACGGCAGTTTGAGCGGCTGTCAGTGTTATTCCGACACCGCCAGCAGCTGGCACCGCTACTAATATCGAAGGCGAATCCTCCTCTTGAAATGCTCTAACTGTCTTTTCCCGCACAGAAGTCGCCACTTCACCAGAAAACGGTGCGGCACCATATGATTTATAGCGGTCACATAACTCTACGATATTTCCAAGGTAATTCGTCCAAATTACCATTTTCTGCCGATGTTCGCCGACAACTTCCCGCACAAGCTCATCTAATTCTACAAATTTAGCAGGCTCTCCTGTCCACTGAGGATCGATTAAACGAGGGTTTGAAGCTACTTGCACTGCCCGAAGATACTCTTCAAGGATATTGGTTATTTCTCGGACAAACTGCTCTCCAGAGAGACTTCGCATGCGTAGCATCAATCCTTCGCGAATTTCATTATACCGCTCTAGCTGGGTCCCTCGAAGCTCAACCTCCCGAAGCGAAAACGTCTTCGCAGGTAAGTTTACAACATTCTCCTTTCGCCTCCGAAGCATTACCTCATGTACTCTATGAATACTTTCGCGGACTTCATCATCTCGGAACTTTTTGACGGCATACTGGCTAAATTCCGTGCCGAGTTCAGCAACCTTTGAAAGCCATTTGTAATAACTCTTACCGAGCCTAAGACCTCCGTCAGCTATCTTCATTTGAGCCCAAATATCAGACACATCCTTTGGTGTAGGAGTACCGCTTAATAAAACCCTTCGGTCACAGGCACAAGCAACCTGACTGACAGCCTTAAAAGTCTTGCCGGAGGGATTCTTAATGCGCTGTGACTCATCTAAACACAGTAAGGTCTTTTGACTACGAACGAGAGCCTCAACTTCAGGGCTAACATATTCTAGTCGAATCGCCTCATAATTTACGATAAGCACATCACAGGACGCACTTCCACTCGATAACAGACGAAGATTCCAAGCCTTAGCCTTTTTGTCTCCGGACAGGGTATGCACCTTCAGGTCAGGAAACCACATAGCAACCTCCCTCGCCCAGTTTCGCGCAAGTGAGTTAGGACAAACAACAAGAAGCTGAGAACAGTCTTCCATGTTTCGCAACGACCAAAAATAACTAAGCACAGAGAGCGTCTTACCCAAACCCATATCATCGCCTAAAAATGCATAGGGCGTCTTCATTAACCAGGAGACAGCTACGCGCTGATGGGGAAATAACCGCTTGCACTCTTCAAGACTGAGACCTGAGATTCCATCATAATTGACATCTTGCAAGCCTGCATAAAACCTCGCCTGCTCCAAACGTTGAATTCTATCTCTACAGTCTTCCAGAAGTCGTTCAAAAGACTGACTGATAGGAAAAGGATTTTCCCCGAAGTCGGTACATAGCCGATCAATCTCTTGCTTTATTGACAGGAGCTTTGAATCGGGAACCTCTAATAAAGGACTAGTTGCGGAGTCCTGGTAACTACCGCCAGTCTCCTCCCTAAAAGTATCGAATATAAGTCCGCGCAACTCTCGATCGATTCCGCCACCAATTAAAAGCGCCCCTCGACCTGACTCCAAAGTTTTCCAAAGACTCGCCGAATCGAGTAAATCCGCTGCCTCATCCTCAAGAACAACGTCCCCAGAACCAATTCGGCCGAAAACTTCCTCTCTCCTATCTGATATAAATGAATGAACATCGCGCGCAAGCCATACTGGGAATGGAAGAGAGGATATTCTTCCAGCCAACTGAATCAGTTCTCGCTCATTTAAACTAATAGGCTGCCCCGACTGCCGTCGAAAACCGGGAAAGGCAAGCTTAAATTGCTCTCTTGAAAAACTCTGGGGCTCAAACGAGCCAACATTTTCGCTCGAAACATCAATAAAAGGAGTGAGGAGCGATTCCTTCAATTCCTGACCGGTGGCGCTACCTCTGTCCTTTTCAATGGATTGGCGCACGGCAGCAGTCTTTTTAAGAACGAGCCCAGCTTGTTCCTCAATAGCGAACAAAATGTTTTTATCGCGGCACCGCTTGACAAAGGAGCTTAGCTCGGAGGCCGGTAGCGTGAATGCCTTATCCGAGGAGCAGAAGACTGCAGATGAGAGTCGCTGTAGGATACGATAAGCCGGATGCCCCACGCGAGCCACTACCTTAAGCCTTCTAGCCTTATCTTCAAGCCGTATAATTACCTCTAATGGAGCACCCGCAATCGCTATTTCTGGCACTGCGAACGGATTGTTACGGAGACACTCCAAAGCCTCCCCTATAGCTAACGGCGGCTCCTCAAGCGGATACACTCCATCTAGCACGCCCACGCCGGAAAATTCTGGGAGCGTTACGACCCGATGATAATCAGAGAAAGCGATACGCCAACTCTTATCCTCTGCATTGTAACGAGAGGTTGCCACCGCCTTAATAGCCTTGACCCGATCTGGCCTATACCGGAAGTCCACGAGAACAAATTGCCCGTTACGGAAAAATGAAACTATTGGTCCAGACTCCTGCCTCCACCAACGTTTAGAACCCTTCTTGGTGGTATTCTTCGCTTTAGCCATACGTTCTTTAAAACAGAAAACAACCGCACAAAAAAACTAGCGCCCCAAACCCTCTTTTTCTAATGCGAATCTATACGGCTAATACTATAATGTGACTGGTGGGCGTCAAGGCATTAGTAACGAGATGACAAGTCTATCTATACGGAATATCACGAAGCGTTTTGGGGGTCTACCCATCCTCGACAATATCTCAATCGACATCGAAGATGGTGAATTTTTCTCACTTCTCGGTCCGTCTGGTTGTGGCAAATCAACTCTCCTGCGGATCATCGCTGGACTCGAGCAAGCCGACTCGGGAACAATAGCCGTTGGAGGAGACTCGATCGACCACCTCCCTCCACAAAGAAGAGGCATAGGCTTTGTATTTCAAAACTATGCCCTTTGGCCCCATATGACCGTTCTCGATAACGTACTTTTTGGACTCAAAGCCAACGGGACTCCTCCGAGTGTTCGAAAGAAAAGGGTCGAAAACGTGCTTGAGCTTGTTCAACTCTCCCATCTACGCGCGCGATTTCCACATGAGCTCTCCGGAGGACAGCAGCAACGTGTCGCGCTCGCGCGCGCTCTTGCAATCCGTCCTTCGGTTATCCTTCTTGACGAACCATTGTCTAACCTCGACGCTCGCCTAAGGCTTGATATTCGAAACGAGCTTGCGGCACTTCACCGAGAACTTGGCACGACCACGGTATATGTCACTCACGATCAAGACGATGCCCTCTCGCTCTCAAATCGAATCGCACTTGTAAATTCGGGACAAGTTGCACAAATAGGCACGCCAACGCAGCTCTATTTCACTCCCCAATCAAAGTTTGTTGGAGAATTTCTTGGATCAACTAATTTAATTGATGCAACTGCCTATAAGCCAGGTATACACGACGAACTACACGTCTCGATAAATGGGATTTCCCATGCGCCTATAATCCTTCACCAGAAGTTAGCGCTCGCTTCTTCGGAAGATAAAATAAACGGCACGCTATCCATTAGGCCAGAGAGTATTAGAGCTTCGTGCAACCCCGACGAGCAATCTGGTAAACTCGAAGCCGTAGTAGTTAGTCGTCAATTTCGGGGGTTTTATGAACTCATCGAGCTGAGATTGAAAAATGGGGTAACCCTTAACCAGATTACAACTGAGCGTAGTCCAGACGACGGAGTAGTTGAGGGCGCTACCGCTTATATCACCTGGACTGCAAGTGACTTACTATTTCTTCCTGAAAGTATGGAGAAAGCTTGTGCGAGGGCATAGAATTCAGCTCATAGTACTGGCATTATTTGCAAGTCTATTCTTATTTTATCCTCTCTCTCACATATTGGTTTATTCAGTTCAGTACAACAATGAACTATCACTTCGTTTCTTTAAAATCCTTTTTACCACGAAGCTCTATCAAGATTTAATTCTTCACTCGTTAAACATAGCGCTTGCTGTAACAATCATCTGCTCCGTATTCGCCTATTTCATAGCATTCTTGTTAACTCGCTTTAACATCCCATTACAAAAAATACTGGCGACCTTGGTCATCGCTCCTCTTATCGTCCCACCATTTGTAGGAGTAATCGGTGTAAAGCAGCTTTTCGGCCGTTTCGGAAGCATAAACCTCCTCCTGTTGCACAATAATATTGTAGAGGAACCGATAGACTGGCTAGGATCAAACGGATTGATTGGTGTTATCGCTCTTCAAGTTGTTCACTTGATGCCGATACTGTTTTTGACGCTACGAGCGTCACTGAGAAATTCTCACCAATCGCTTGAGGAAGCGGCCCTTGTATCTGGTGCAACAACTCTGTTTAGCCTTCTAAAGATTACACTTCCCCTTACCCTTCCCGGGTGGTTCGCGGGAGCTACCTTAGTTTTCGTTGCGAGCTTTACCGACCTCGGCACTCCGCTGATGTTTGACTACAGAGAGGTCATAAGCGTTCAGATATTTAACATGCTCTCGGATATAAATACGAACCCAGTTGGATACTCTCTTGTCGTTTTTACTTGCATTATTTCGATTGTTCTCTATACGCTCTCTCGATCGCTATTTCTCTATGGCGGATTTGTCTCAACGGATAAGTACTCAAAACGAGCTCCGCAGTTTGTAACATCGAAGTCTACAGCTTGTATCCTTGGCGGGATCGTTTTTGCTTATGGGCTTATGGCATCTATCCCGCAACTCTCCCTTGTTCTTACTGCGAGCAGTGAACGGTGGTTTATGACTATAGCACCTGAAAAGCTCACTCTAAACAACTTCCTACTGGTCTTTTCGCATCCACTTACAGCTCGAAGCATTGCAATAAGCATTCTATTGAGCGCGCTTGCAACAATCCTTACCATTCTTCTGGGATTAACTTCATCGCATATTATTTCACGAGCCGGCCGGACTATCAGCTCCGTTGTAGAGTCGATCTCTCTTGTACCACTTGCTATTCCCGGCTTAGTTTTTGCATTCGGATTTATCGGAGCGTTTGCCGGAAGTATAATCGACAACCGAGTCAACCCCCTACCACTGCTTGTATTCGCATATACGGTCAGGCGACTTCCGACCCTTGTACGAATCACAACAGCGGGCTTTCAAGAGGCTAATAAATCGCTTGAAGATGCGGCGTATATAGTCGGAGCGGGTCGCTATCAAACCATGCGTCAAATTATCCTACCCCTAGTAAAAAGACATTTATACGCGGGAGCGTTACTCACGTTTGCATATTCCATGATTGAAGTAAGTGATAGTCTTTTTCTCGCCCTGGAGGAGAAGTATTACCCTATAGCGAAAGCTATGTATGCGCTTATTGGCCGCCCAGATGGGATAGAGCTTGCGTCCGCCTTGGGTGTTATCGTAATGGCAACACTAATTATTCTCTTTTATCTCTCGCAAAGATTGTCGGGCTCGACTCTTAGGACACTGTCAGCGATTGTCGGAATTTTAGTAGTCGCGCCACGGCCTTCACTAGCGTCCGCTGACGAACTCGTTTTACTATCGCCTCATTGGGAGGGTATTCGCCACGAATTTTCTGAAGCTTTTGCTCGATCATGGGAGAAGCGGACGGGCAAAACGGTGGAATTTCGCTGGATGGACGTTGGAGGAACCTCCGACATAGTCAAATACGTAAAGAGCGAATTCAAGCGGAACCCAAACTCCATCGGAGTCGATATCTTCTTCGGGGGCGGAATAGACTCTTTTCTTGAGCTAGAGCGGTTTGGGTTCCTAACGCCTGCCAAGATAAGTGAGCGGGTGCTTGCCCAGATACCATCTGACATAGCTGGAACACCGCTGTTTTCAGAGTCTCATCTCTGGTTTGCAAACTCCATGAGTACATTCGGGATTCTTTGCAACCTCGATGCCCTAAAACTTCTCCGCAAGCCTGCTCCTCGCTCCTGGGCAGCCCTGGCGAGCCCAGAGTACAATAGCTATATTAGCGCGGGAGATCCCAGAAAAAGTGGGAGTATGCACGCCATGTATGAGATTATCCTGCAAGGATACGGCTGGGAGAAGGGTTGGGAAATCATTTATGGAATTGCCGGTAATACCAGACGATTTACTAACAACGCAAGTCAGGTTGGCAAAGACGTAACTACTGGTGATGCCCTTTGTGGGATAGTCATCGACACGTACGCTAATGAAATAGTGAAGCGAGTCGGCGAGCAGCATGTCTCATTTATCCTTCCGGAGGATTTCGTCTCGGTCAATGGTGATGGAGCTGCTATCTTGCGCGGCGCTCCAAACATGCAAGTGGCGCAAGCATTTGCTGAATTTCTACTCACCAAAGAAGCCCAGACGTTGTGGTATGGGAAAAAAGGGGTTACTGGAGGACCGCAAAGATATGAAATAGGAAAGCTCTCGGTGCTACCATCGATTTATGATACAACTGCTCCCGCTTCGCTATTCCGTTCAAATCCATTCCGCTTGCCAAATATGCTTTCGTACAACGCCTCCCTTGCATCCGCTAGGTGGAACATTCTAAACGATTTGTTTGGGGCATTTATTGTAGACACCCACAGCAACCTCAAGTCGTTATCATCAAACCAACTACCCAATCAAGCGCCAGTTTCAGAAGAGATGATAAACAACTTACAGAAGACAACCCCGTGGGGAGATGACCAGAGCTTGCGAGCACAAATTGTAGCCCAGTGGAGCACGCAAGCACAAAAACTAGTAGCTGAATCGAATCGCCAAGCCGGAGTCTCAAAAATTCCTGTTCTATTGCTTTTAGCAAGTCTTATTCTAACGCTGGGCGCTCGAAGGTTCCGATAGACACTTGTTACATAAGAGAGAAACACTCGACCACTAATACACTCTTAACTACTTGCCTAAGAGCTCTTCAAGTTCTCTGCAGCGATTCTTTATTTTCTTTATCTCAGTGATTCTAGAGTGAAATAAAGACCAGAAAAGCGGCTGGGGAAGTCGTTCGCGTTCCTGAGAGAACCTAAGTATGGTCTGCTTCAACTCCGATAACTCATCAGCCAAACTGCTTCTCTGCAAAGGCTTTGTCTGAGTCGTCTCACTTTCTCGTTGATCAGATTTTAACTTCATAGCATAACCATCATTCCCTAGTGGGTCTGGTGTCAAGAGTTTTTAAATTCAACCAATGCGGTTTTTACATCACCGACCACAGGTTACAGGTCAGACTATCTCCTGTTTCCATTCATGGTAGTCTCGCAAGATAGTGAGTGCATACTTCATGCACTCCCGAGGCACTCGACGTGTGCCAGAAGTTGCCGATTTAACGTGGCCAGGCCCCCAATTATAGGCAACAAGGGCAAATAATACGTTGTCGTCGTATTCTCTTTTCAAATGCCTTAGATACTCGATCCCAATTTGTATATTATACGCAACATCACTCAATGGCCGTGGCTTCAGACCTTTGCTTTTGGCTATCCACTCTGCGGTCCTAGGCATTAACTGCATCAATCCACGTGCGCCCTTTTGCGAAACTGCATGCGTGTCAAAGGCGCTTTCAGATTTTATCACCGCAGCAAGAAAGAGAGGATCAATTTGGTAGCGATAACTTGTCGATACTATAACCCGTGCTAACGCTCGACTATCAACGTGAGGCTTCCCGTGCTTTTTCACTATCACTGCCACTCTATCTTCGACGGTTTTAATCGAGATCGGCTGCTTATTAGTTGCTACTAATGACAAACCTGTAGAGAGCACATTTGGAACTAAACGACTTGGCACCATCTTTGTATGTTCTAGCCGATTCTTTCCAACTCTATTTTTGACACCGAGCTCGTCAGTATCTGGATAATCTTTCAATTGACGGGAAAGGCTCTCAAAAGAATGGCTAGAATGTCCTGATTTCTGATGGAGCGCAGATATGGCGGAGAAACTAACTACACGGAGAAACACTCCTACTGAGAGTATCCCCACAAAAAGCCCGAGCCATCTTATAGATTTCTTGGGGTAGCTATTTTTTTTTGCACAACTGGAAATACCCGCCCCGAGGATATCGGCGGCAATTATGCGCCCCTGGGGCAGAATATATCCCCTAGCGACACTACCGCTCCTATCGATTGCCCGACTCGTTTTGCTAGGTTTCTCAATTCCCTTTGGCATCGTAAGACTTTCCAATGGTCGATTTTAATCCCCAAAGAGCGCTCTGCACTTTAAGCTACTGAAAGCACTCGCTAAAAACACGTTCGGCAGTCCGTCTTATTACCACCAGACGGACTCTCCCGTGTTACATGCTCTTATCTGCACGAAACGACCTATTGCTTCACAAATTGAAATAAAAAATTAGTTGCTTTTTCCGAGTCTTACAAACCCGCCTACACGTGCCGACATCGAACGTAGAGGACTTAGCTGTCACACAATCAAAAACACAAGGTAGAGGCCACTCAAAATAAGCACCTACAATCAGTACAGAACAGCTCCAAAGAACTATTCAGTCTGACTGGTAAAGCCCGATGCCCGCTCAGCCCTGTCTAATACATACAACAATTCCTCCCGAGAGAGGTGAAAATCGCTTCCCTTCTCTCCATCCAAAGAATTCTTTATCAGTTGCCTTTTTCGACGCTGTAACTCCAACACTCGATGCTCGACCGTATCTTTTGCCACTAGTTTGTGAACTACAACGGGATTTTCCTGTCCTATCCTATGAGCTCTGTCGGCCGCCTGATCTTCTGCAGCAGGGTTCCACCACGGGTCTAGGATATAAACGTGGTCAGCTGCCGTTAAGGTTAATCCGACACCACCTGCTTTAAGCGATATTAGCAACACATCAGGCCCTGAGTCCGACTGAAAACTCTCTACCACCGCACCCCGATTGGTCGTATTGCCGTCAATACGTCCAAAGCTTATCCCTGAGTCGGTGAGAAGAGGTTCTACCTTATCGAGCAACGAAACCCACTGAGAAAAAACAAGGCACCGATGACCATACGCCTTAGATTGCTCTAGATGGTGCATTAAAAGAGATAGTTTACTCGAAGTCTCACTGGTTATTCCGGGTACCATCCCTGTGTGACAGCAGGCTTGTCGGAGCCTGAGAAGCATCTCCAGAATAGAAAATGTCCCGCCACCACTATCTAGTTTATCAACTACAGAACTTTTTGTACTCGTAAGAATTGCGTCATACACCACTCGCTCTTCGCTCGAAAGCTCGCACTCTAAAACCATTTCCGTCTTAGGTGGCAATTCCTTAGCAACGTCTCGTTTGTATCGTCGCAAGACAAATGGAGCTACACGAGCCCTAAGATGTGATATATCAACACTCTCTCTTGACTCTTTGCCCTGCAGATATTTTCTTTCGAATTCCGCAAGTGTGCCCAGCAATCCAGGGTTTAAGAAGTTACACTGACTCCACAGATCGCGGGCGCTGTTTTCAATAGGAGTGCCCGTTAAGCATATCTTATAGCGACTTTTTATTTGATACGCAGCTCTTGCCACCTGGCTATATGGATTTCGGATTACATGGGCCTCATCAAGTACAACGGTCTCCCAATCACTAGCTGCCAGGCTAGCAACATCTGCTCGAAGAATTCCATACGTAGTTATCGTTATCTGCGCGTTTAGATCCAATTGTCGTTCTGCACCGTGATAAAGTGCCGTTTTTCTACCGGGCAGAAATGACGCAACCTGTTCTTGCCAACTCGATACAACTGAGGTCGGACAGACAATCAGAGACTTGCCACGTAGGGCACACAGCGCCTGAACAGTCTTGCCTAGGCCCATATCATCGGCAAGGAGTGCGCCTATGTCGTGGTCCATTAAAAACGATAGCCAATTTACACCTACTTTCTGATAAGATCTAAGGCTGCAGGTTAATTCAGCCGGAAGCTGGCTATCGGGGATACTCGAACAGTCTGCCAATCCCTTACCAAGCCGAGAGAAATACCGCGGGGGATCTACACCAAGCGATTCTGATATCTCCAATACGTCAGGCAAAAATACTCTAGAGCAACTTTCAGCGTCCCTTCGTCCTTGAAGCAGCCGTTGCAGTGCCTCACTATGAGCCAATAACCACTGATCCGGAAAGCCCAGCCATCCAAAACCCTCGTGATAATATGCACCATTGGACCTAAAATCCCACGCGTCCAGTATCGTTTGTGCGGAAATGCTATCCCCATTGGGCGCTTGAAACTCAACTAGAAGACCAGTATTGCTTCCTGTTACGGTCGGCACCAACGCAGTTGTCGATCGACACAGCGAGATATCACTTCCTTCAATACACTTATCAGCAATCTGCGCCGCGATATTTACGACCTTCTGCCCGGAGAATACAGTCGGAACATCCCTACGAAGTCCGTACTGCTGCTCGACCTGCCGCAACAATGCGCCCTCCTGCACCATGTCACGAATTGGTACCTCGTAACGATTTTTGATTTCACACTGCCCCAAGCGAATTTCTGCTATGCAAGGATCTCCGTATTGGATTACCGGAAGAACACTTAGAGCTTGTCCGTGCTCAAAAGCCTGTGCCTCAAATCGAACCGTTGGACGTAATTTTCTTGCCTTTGGTAGAGAGCACCCTATCGTCTCAACCGCAATCTTGGCGCGAAGATTCGGGATAACTCTCGTAGAGAGATCGAGAGAATCTGAATGGTTGAAAATCTTACCAGCCCCTTTAAGCATCTCAAAATCTTCATACCGAAGAGAGGAGTCCTCGATTGCGCTAAGAATACCATCAAGGATAACCGCGCTATTATCAAAAACCTCTGTTGTAGCGTCAGCCATTTTTCTACGAAGACAATACCCCTCAGAAACATCTACCACCTCCGCCACAACAGGCATAGCCTCCGGCGAGACCCGGATTGGTTCACCGTCCAATTCAACATGGCGGACTCGAGCTAATGATGGGAGCAGATACCGCATAGTCTGAGGATCGAGCACACCGTTCTTCTGAGTCATTAATACGTGATCGATATTCATCTCCTGATCGCTCATTGAGAAATGAGCAGTCGAATTTGATCCGTTTAACTTCAAGGTCTGTAGTAGCGATGTTTTTACCTCTATACGAGAATCGTTAGAGACAAGATAGCGAGTAAACGATAAAACACTGCCCTGACGAAAAAAAGCATGCACCACCGAGCCCTGGCGAACACTTGCAACACTCGAGGAATTCTTACGAACCGCTCCTTGCTTTACGGCGATAAGGGTTGCTAATACATGTTCGCACGGGTCAACATCTCCCCCACAATCACAATCCCAGCTTTCATCTTCCGGTGTTAACGAGACGATTACATCTCGGTCGCGACTAGCTGAATGGATATGGTATTCATGCTCGCCTAGATCACCTGTGCGGATCCACGTAATTTTAGCATGCCGAGCGAGTGTTACAGCCGTTGTCCAAACGCTCCCGTCGCTTAACTTCCTTGCTAACGCAAATAAACTATCCATTATCTCTTCCTAAGCGGCAGCGGTAACGCGTCGATGAAAATCAGCTGAAGCAGTAGGAACGCCGCATCTATCAAGCGTTGATAGCAACTCCTTAATATCTCTACACCGCTTCGCAGTTGAGAACCAAGATATAGAACCTCGCTTATGCGCATAATTTAACCATTGCTTGACTCGAGAAAGGGTACGTCGCTCGGCCTCTCCCTTCTCTCGTGAGAGCCAGACTACATCTGAGACGATCTGCGACCACACCGCCCCTTCATGCAGACTATCATAACACTCCGACAGAACAGGAAGCCCCAGATGTCGGGCGCATTGTTCGGCTAGAAATGGATTTGCAAGAACCCCCCTTCCCAGCATAAAGTGCTTGCAGTTAGTAATATCTTGGCACCGCTTAAGATCCTCGACAGTCCATATCTCTCCATTCGCAATCACAGGAATATCTAGGGCCCGATTCACATCTCTTATAGGCTTCCAATACGCCGGAGGATTATAGCCGTGCATCTTCGTTCTACCGTGAATAGCAATCCAATCGGCTCCCGCAAGAGCTGCTCGCTCTGCATTCTCATGGATCGCTGATGGGTCATCCCAACCAAGACGAAACTTAGCAGAAACCGGAATCGCAATTGGGAGAGCACTACGCACCGCTCTAACAATATTTTCTATACGCTCTGGAAAACGTAAAAGTGTGGCGCCTCCATCGTGCCGATTAACTGTTGGAGCAGGACAACCAAAATTTAGGTCAACGCAGGTGGCTCCCATTTCGACAGCGAGCTGGGCCGTTCGAGCCAGTCGGTCGGGGTCTCCGCCGAGCAATTGAATTGCAACCGGGACTCCTGAGCTAGTAACACTGCCGGCTTGAATCTCAGGTACTGACTTGATTAAGACTTTCTTCGGAGGCACCAACCCCGAAACTCTCACAAATTCGCTAACGCATCCAGAAAAAGGCATACGTTGAGTCAGCAACCCCCTCATAAGCGGGTCGGTCACCCCATCCATCGGAGCTAAAATAATTGCTGGTTTATCTGGTGTTATCATGCAGTATAAGTCTACTGTGAAGTCATATCCCTAGTCACCTAAACCACTAAAAGGCTACGTAACCCTTTCTTTCATATGACGCCCAAACCGCTCACGTAAAACACCCATTACCGCTTCCCGCGGAAGCGATAAGCGAGTAGAACCAAGTACATAGGGACCGACTTCGTAACTATTGTAATGAAGCTCCAAACTGTTTTCCGTAAGCATCCAGTTATTCGGAAGCGGGAGAGCCTCACCCGCAGGAATAAAAAAACCAGCATCAAATAGGCTCTGCTCCATAGGAATATTACGAGCACGACGGAACTCGGCCTCGACAATACGAGCAAATGAGGCGCTCGCCCCATTCCGCACGATCTCATCCAACGCAAGGATACCACCGGTCTGACCATCAAACATAAGTAACGACACCTCGTGAAATCCGTGAGCACCACCTAAATAACCATCATTGAGTATCTCAACCGCGATAAACTCTTCCGCGAGACTTGAAACTTTTACTGTTCGAGACAGCGACCAATCAATAGGTGTTTCAGAGAAGCTCTCGTACTCTTCTAGACGGTTCTCAAGCTCCCTTAGCACATGAGAACTGGACGGTTCCAACGTTTCCGAATCAACAGGAAGGTATAAAATCCGCGCTATCTCAGCTTGAACTCTCTTAACCACATCAGTTTTAAAGCTCGCCGGGAGCTCCGGGACAGCGGCTAAACTAACCTTTACACACGGCGTCGGTGCACACGTCCCGAGAGTCGTTTCCACCCCGGGATCGAGAGGTTTCGCGGCGGGGATAAAACATCCCCCGATGCTCGTTCCCAAAAAAACAACACATATAATGTTGAACAACGATTTATGAACGGTGCGCACGTCATTGAGCCTTCATTTTTCCACGAAGGCTAACCGCACGCTTAACGGTGGCTCGAATATAATCGCGGTTCATCTTTGTTATATACTTTATACTAATCCCTTTCGGACATGCTTCTTGACACTCGCCATGATTCGTACATCCCCCGAACCCCTCTTTATCCATTTGATCTACCATCGATAGCACACGATCAGTTTGTTCTGCCTGACCCTGCGGCAATAGGCCTAAATGAACAACCTTCGCCGCCGTAAATAGCATTGCGGATCCGTTTGGACACGCAGAAACACATGCCCCACACCCGATACATGCCGCTGCATCAAAAGCCTCATCTGAAAACTCCTTTTCTATCGGCGTAGCGTTGGCCTCTGGCGCTGCACCCGTCGATACCGAGACAAATCCACCAGACTGCTGAATACGATCAAATGCAGAGCGGTCTGTTACCAAATCTTTAACCACCGGAAACGCACCTGCTCGAAATGGCTCGACATAGATAACGTCACCACTGCTAAACGTTCTCATATGGAGCTGACAAGCAGTCGTAAGTTTCTTGTGGCCGTGCGGTCTTCCATTAATACTCATCGAACACGAGCCGCAAATACCTTCTCGACAGTCGTGCTCAAAGGCAAACGGCTCATTGCCCTGCTCAATGAGAATACCGTTAAGAGTGTCAAGCATCTCCAAAAACGACGAGTCCTCACTAATTCCCGTCAACTCATGACGCTCAAATGAGCCTTTGGCCTTGCTATTTCTTTGCCGCCAAACGTACACCGTTAAATCCATGTCTCTCTCCCTACTTGTAACTTCTCGTACTCAGTGTCACGTTTTCAAAGCTCAACGGCTCTTTTGTAAGCTCATGTTTACCCTGCGCCCCCCCTGGACTCCATACGGCACCGTAGCAAAACTTTTCATCATCTCTCTTAGCTTCTCCGTCCTGAGTTTGATGTTCTTCTCGGAAGTGCCCGCCGCAGGACTCCTCTCGGTTAAGAGCGTCCACACACATCAGTTCAGCAAAATCAAAAAAATCAGCTACCCTACCTGCCTTTTCTAATTCTTGATTCAAATCCTGCCCATCTCCGCCAACTCTCGCGTTCTGCCAAAACTCTTCTCTTATCTCCCCAATCTCTGAGATAGCCTCTTTGAGTCCAGACTCAGACCTTGACATCCCGCATTTATCCCACATCACTCGTCCAAGTTTTCTGTGATAGAAATCAACAGGCTTGGAGCCCTGCATAGCAAGAAATCCGTCCAATCGTTCACCGACCCGGCCCTTGGCTTCTTTTACATCTGCGTGATCCGTTGAAAACTCCCCCGGCTTCTGGCCTGCGAGATAATCTCCAATTGTGTTCGGAAGCACAAAATAACCGTCGGCTAACCCTTGCATCAACGCGCTCGCCCCTAACCGATTGGCGCCATGGTCTGAGAAGTTTGCCTCTCCCGCGGCAAACAAACCTGGAATGGTGGTCATCAGATTATAGTCAACCCACAAGCCACCCATTGTGTAGTGCGGAGCGGGATAAATCCGCATCGGCGTCGCGTACGGATTCTCCCCAGCGATATTCGCGTACATATCGAATAGATTCCCATACCGCGATTCTATCACGTCCTTTCCGAGCCTGTTGATTGCATCTGAAAAATCGAGATAAACCCCTAGCCCCATCGGACCGACTCCGTATCCGGCGTCGCAGCGTTCCTTTGCTGCTCGAGACGCAATATCCCGGGGCGAAAGATTTCCGAAGCTAGGATACCGACGCTCAAGATAGTAATCGCGTTCGTTCTCGGGTATTTCCGCGGGTCGTCGACGATCCCCTTGAGCTTTGGGCACCCACACCCGCCCGTCATTACGAAGTGATTCACTCATAAGAGTAAGCTTAGACTGATGTTCACCAGAAACAGGAATGGAAGTGGGATGAATCTGCGTAAAACAAGGATTGGCAAATCCAGCGCCATGCTTATACGCTCTCCATGTTGCCGTAACATTACAGTTCTTTGCATTGGTAGAAAGATAGAAGACATTTGAATATCCTCCGGTCGCCAAAACAACAGCATCGGCTACATGCGGTGTTATTTCTCCAGTCCTTAGGTCTCGAACTATCACACCGCGACACCGCCCATCACTAATAATGAGGTCTAACATCTCGGTGTGCGGAAACATAGCAACTGTACCCGCATGAATCTGTCGATTTAGAGCGGCATACGCACCCAGTAACAGTTGTTGCCCTGTTTGACCTTTTGCGTAGAAAGTCCTCGATACCTGCGCACCACCGAAAGACCGATTTGCAAGCAGTCCCCCATAATCTCTCGCAAACGGAACCCCTTGCGCGACACACTGATCGATTATGTTGACACTCAACTGCGCTAATCTATATACATTGGCTTCGCGAGCCCTAAAATCTCCACCCTTGATGGTATCGTAAAATAGCCGGAATACACTGTCGCCGTCGTTTTGATAATTTTTTGCAGCGTTGATACCCCCTTGAGCTGCGATGCTATGCGCCCGACGAGGAGAATCCTGAAAACAAAAAGACTTTACATTATACCCCAGCTCACCAAACGAAGCCGCCGCAGACGCACCGGCCAAACCCGTTCCTATTACTACGATAGAGTACTTTCGCTTATTAGCCGGACTGACTAGCTTAATCGAGGCCTTGTGTTTCTGCCACTTTTCTTCGAGCGGCCCTGCTGGAATCTTGGAGTCAAGCTTGAGAGACATACTAAATCCTTTATGAAAATCTCTTTATCAAAATCAATGCCTACCGCCTTCCGTATGGTGCGCAACCGGCTGTGGCAACAGATTCATGGCTATCGATGCGGGAACAGCAGAAAAGCCAATAAACATTAAGACCGAAACAACCTTTGCGATATTCCTTATCCCGTTATTCCAACTCGGCGTATCTACTCCTAATGTTTGAAACATACTCCATGTTCCATGATAGAGATGCATCCCCAAAAAACCCATGGCTACAACGTATACAGATGCTATCCCCCTGTTTTGGAAGGCATTCCATACGTTCTGATATACTTCTCCCTCAACGAACCCCTGAGTATGAACATGCCCTGTCGTGAAATGAAGGATATGAAAAGCGATAAACGAAAGGAGAAATAATCCTCCGTACAACATAGTCTTCGAGGCAGCATTTGCTGACCTATAGCGTATGTTATTCCCGGAGATTGGTTTAGCCGCTCGGTTTAACCTCGCCAACTGAATACCGCTTATGGCGTGCACAAGTAGCGCAACGATAAGAACCGCCCGAACCACCCACAAAACTCCACTGTTTCCGAACATCTCCGAACCCATTGACCGCAAGAACCTGCCGTAATCGTCAATCTTATAGTCACCAGTTGCAGGGTCAATGCCAGCAAAAATCTTCAGATTACCTACCATATGACCAATCACAAAGCCGACCATAATGACGCCACTAAGGGCCATCGAGACCTTTTTGCCGATGGTGGATTTATAAAAGCTTCCTAGAGTCATACCAACCTACTGTCATTTAATGTGTGCGCTAATGAAATCACGCGCCTTGAAGCCGACAACACAGTGCCAAAGATAAGAAATGAAAAGACGCGCCCTTCCCTAGGCACGCCCCGCAAACGTCCCCTTGGAGAGGCCAACGAGCCCGCACCCCGAATCAAACCCTTCAAGATTACAGGACATTATTCCACATAGACCTCCGGCGCAATAGGAACAAATTACTTCCAACGCCAACTACAACACTGTTTCTGTTTTTATACTCATAGTTTAGCTTTGTCAGCCCGATAAACCTATGAAACATCGCAAGAATCGAGGCTATGCGTAAGATATCAATCAAATTAGGAGAGCGAATGGATGGCTCAGCCGAGATTCGCATCGCCCCTGAACAACTCTTTGGGTGCCACTGTGCTATACTCGGAAGCTCGGGGAGCGGAAAAAGCTGGACCCTTGCCCGATGCCTCGAGGAGTCTGCTAACTATGGCTCTAAATTTGTCCTACTTGACGTATCAGGCGAGTACAGCAACCTCGAGCACCGGACGTTTCACATCCACATCCCAACCACTCACGCGATCACACCCTCATCGGAGAATAGATCAGTGGCCGCGACCATACCGTACTATGAACTGACAGAATCAGACCTGTTTTCGATATTCGCGCCTAATGGACCTCTGCAACGCGTAAAACTTAGAGAGGCAATGCGCACTCTCAAGTTACTGCAACGAATCCCCCAGCTTGCGGTTAGTGGCGTATTTCCGAAATCAAACAAACTTAAAGCGCCCTATGAAGAGGCGCTCATTGCAGAGTCAAAAAGTATCAACCGGCCCGACAGCATTTTTAACGTGTATAACCTTCCAAACCAAATAGCACACGAGTGCGTTGACCCATCTAGAAGCGACGCGGAACAGGGGTACTGGGGTTCGGTAAATAGCGCAGACCAAACCGAGTGTGCGTCTCTCATCCATAGGATTGACGACCTC
This sequence comes from Pseudomonadota bacterium, assembly GCA_038134595.1. Taxonomy (GTDB): domain Bacteria; phylum Bdellovibrionota_C; class UBA2361; order UBA2361; family OMII01; genus OMII01. Next base: position 55,273 of record JAYPVM010000005.1, read on the forward strand.
TTAAAGCAGGGTACATTAAATTGTATATTTAATCCTCCCGCTATCCCTAGCGTCTTCGAGGCACTCGAGAAATTCATAACCGATGATACCGTTTCCATTCTAAGAATCTCGCTAGAGGAGCTCCCGATAGCAAATGAAGTTCGAACAATCGTTTTAGAAGCCATCGCTCGCACGCTACTATCAATGGCCCGACATAACGAGTTTCGAGAGAGACCAGTAGTCTTGGTTATGGATGAAGCTCACCAAGCCATTTCCCCGGGGGTGGCCGCCAGACAGCTTGAAACGCCTAAATTCCCTGTATTCGAATCGATTGCCAAGGAGGGAAGAAAATACGGACTAACCCTCTGCTTGGCAACCCAACGGCCAGCAGATCTTTCAGATGGCATCTTAACGCAGGTGTCCACTTTTGTCGTGCACCGACTTATCGGGAAAGGAGACCAGGATTCGGTACAGCACGTATTAGGCGGAGTCGACGCCTCACTGATAAAAAATCTAAGTAAATTACCAAAGGGGAGCGCAATTTTAATAAGTGGTGGATCGCATACGACCTTGAAGGTAACAAAGCCAGATGTTCCACCTGTATCAAATGGCCCTAATTACCAACAAGCATGGTCCCAATCAAAGCGGTAAATCTGGCCTCGTCAATAAGACGCCCAGAGCATATAACTCTGAGGTAAAAGGAAGCATTTCACACTATAAGCCGCAATCCTACTACGCTATACTACCAATATGAATCCAAGCCTGCTTCAATTAAACACCAGAGTCCTTCTCTCTTCAATAAAACCAAACGCTACCCTTGATGATATTCCCGATAGCTTTCTCCGGCAAATTAACGTCGATGGATTCGATTGGGTTTGGCTTTTGGGAGTCTGGTCAGTTGGACCGGCGAGCCGTCGCATATCCCGTTCCCGAACTAGTTGGCTAGACGAGTATCGCAACGCTCTCCCGGATTTAGAAGAGAAGGATATCTGCGGCTCTCCGTTTGCCATTCAAGGATACACTGTTGATCCTTATCTCGGTGGTGAAGACGCGCTAGCGCGCATACGCTCCCGAATGCGAGCTCTCGACATCAAACTGATGGTTGATTTCATTCCCAATCACATAGGGTTCGACCACCCTTGGATTGCTTCGAACCCAGAATTTCTCATTAGGGGCACAGAGGCTGACTATTTCACGAGTCCAGACGAATGGGTGCGCTTAGACTCAGGACAAATCTATGCCTATGGCCGGGACCCTCACTACCCAGGTTGGCCCGATACCTTACAGCTAAATTATTTTAATCCGAACCTGCGTGCCGCCATGCACCAGGAGCTTGCCAGTATCGCTCAGCGAGCCGATGGAGTTCGTTGCGATATGGCAATGCTTATCGAACCAGAGATATTTACTAAGACATGGCAGAAAGCCTCACCAGAGGAAAGCTTCCCCTCTTTTTGGCCTTCCGCAATCGAAATGGCGCGAAAAAGGAACCCTTCCTTCCTCATGATGGCTGAAGTGTACTGGAACTATGAATGGAGGCTTCAACAACATGGCTTTGACTATGTTTACGACAAGACTTTATACGACCGGATCATCGCCGGCAACGCCGCAGAGATTTATGCTCACTTAACTGCTCCGCTCGAATACCAAAGCAAGCTAACTCGTTTTCTAGAGAATCACGATGAAGCTCGAGCTGCAGCGGCTATACCATATGAGCGTTACAACGCTGCTGCCGTTCTTACCTATCTAACACCAGGGCTTCGCTTGTTTCACGATGGTCAGCTAGAGGGGAAAAAAATCCGAATCCCCGTTCACTTACAAAGAGGCCCTGAGGAAAGAATCGCACCCGACATTGCTAGGTTTTATGAGAAGTTTTTACCCCTGGTAAACTCTCCTATTAGCAAGCTGGGCAAATGGAGCTTGGTCGAAACAGAAAGTGCCACAAACAAAGACTCGACATGCAGCCCAATCATCTCATTTGCACTAACCTCTGATGAGGCCTGCTGGGTCGTCGTGGTCAACTTTACAAATAGTCACCAGTCAGTAACACTGAAGCTTTCAGGTAATAACCTTTCTTCCGACACTCAAGCTGGCACAAAATTAACTCTAACCGAACTCCTCAATGAAGAGACAGCCCGTCATAGCGTTAATGCAAACAAATTAGAGCTTAAGCTCAAACCATGGGATGCTTGCGTGTTCGAAGTCACACTTGATACCTGAAGGCTACTCCCACTCTTTTTTAATGCTCTGGCAGTAAACGCTCACCCACGGGGATATCGCTGGAGCTAAAGGACATGTTGAAATCACGCAACTTCTCTGCTCCTAGTAAAAGTCCTAAAAGAGATGCGAACTCTCCCAATTTTTCGGAGCCTAAATGCCCAAGCTCTCTTATGTAGAAATCACGCACTTGTAGACTTAACACAGACAGCACCCGCTTAGCTTCATCGGTAATTGAAACAGTAATAACCCGTCTATCCTCTGTACTTCTTTTTCGAGCCACATAACCAAGTCGATCGAGGCGATCGAGAAGTCGCGTCATGTCCGGCACTTCGGCGATGAGTTGAGTACTGATATCACCACACGATTGCCCAGTACTATCGGCAGATTGAAGAATACGCAATATGTCATAGGTAGCGGTGGTTAGATCGTACTGACGCAGTAATCTATTCAACTCAGCCTCTAGCTTCCCCGCACATTTAGCAAGAAGACGATACACCGTCTCCTCTATAGGCTGGTCGCGGTTTGCGATTTCCGATGCCACAACCCTCTCCTTTCCGTCTGAGCTCATAAACACGCCCCTTACGCTACACACTGTTTCAGCACAAAACGGGGGCACAAAACACTGCCCTACGTTTTTGGCTCGCCTATTTGACAGCAGAAATAGTTTCAAAAAACGGGGGTTGCGGCTATGACTCCGATTACTCAGCACATTGTATGTCAAAGCGCGAGACCGCACTTCCAAGCGCTCGCTTATCATACTAAAGGTTAAATCAACCGCGCCTTACGCAAGCAGTTTTGTTCAAATTATCGATACACTTGTGCTCCACTCCCAAGAAGGGGTACCTTTGACAGCGAGATAAACAGTCTAGCCATTGATGACTCAGACCATCTAACGGGAGAAAACACGTTCGGCTTAAAAATTTTCGATGAATACCGAGCTCGCTCACCACTTTGACACCTACCAGCGCCTAGACCACCGCGACAGCTTATGAATCCTTTAAAGACGAAAGAACTTACACTTCGGTCTGCTACCAAAAAGCCCCTAAACGCATTACTCCTTCTTTCTGGTTCCCTTTTGCTCTCGTTAGGGCTCTGCGCATGCTCTATCCCTAATCTGGACCGAGTCGCTTTAAACCAACAAAACGACTCTCCGAAGGACGAATCCCTATTCATCGAGTCGCTTAACCCTGAGCTACTCGAATCAGATCTCGAACTTCTTAAAAACACCTCGAAACCCGTGAGAGCCCTGACACTATCAACTGCATGGCTTTCAAAATCTCGATATCAATTAACCCACGGCTCACCTGGCGCGATATCCAGCATGCTTCGCGCTATTCAACTTACACTCTCTGGAATGGAAATGAGTGGGTGCGAAAGCTTTGCATCAAAGCGATGTAAGAGTCTAAACGAAATTCAGAGAGAGGCTATATTTCTGCTATTCTCAACACTTCAAGACCGAAGCTGGATAGCACCAAAGCTTGCTCCATCGCGCTACCGGTTTTCACAAACAGCAATCGACCTAATCCAACAACTTCAGAACTGGGAGATAACACTCCCGACAACGCCACGCGACCTACTCATAGATAGAAGTGGTATTGGACTCCCTCTCGCCGGATGTCGAAAACTACGAAAGGCAAGAATATGCACTCCGCTAACTGCAGTAGTCTCGTTTCGGGAGGAACTTTCGAGTGACCTTATAACCGCCGATATATCCATCATCGATAGCTACCAGCAAGAAGTGTTGTCAACTCATGGAAAAAGCGCTCCCGTGGCTGCTAGTTTTTCCAAAGCAGTGGAACTCGTCAAAGATTCACTAGTAGCGTCGGGACAACTTGTGTGTTTGAGCACACCGACATCCTCTACGGGCGTTGTGCTCATCCCGCATCAGTCCTCGAGTAATCCCGCGGATGTCGGAACTTTTCTACTTTCGGTAGCAACCAACCCATCGGTCCGCAATGCATTTACTCCATGCGTGACAAGCATCCAAGTATCACACTCCATGCCCCAGACTCGAAAACTTGCCCAGCGTGCCATCTCAAATCTCACCGGGCTTACGAGACCACAACTACCGACGTCTACTATCAAGCTCGCTCTGATCAATCTAGCGAATGAAACAATTCCATTCTCCACCATACTAGCGACAACTCTCAACCCTTCTCAGACCAACAGATGGAGCCTCTGTAGTGTAGGAGTTCCTCCTTTTCTCCTTTCTGCCCAAAACGCTCGGCACGCCCTAGAGGACGTCGCAGCGTCGGCAGCCGCATCGGTCTTCACTACCTCTGCACGTTGCGACAATAAGTGCGAAACAGCACTTTTAACTGGAAACGATCTTCTCGGAGATAAAACGCAACCTACAGCACCTAGCCGAAAGGCGCGAACTCTAAAAGACGAGTCGTTTTCGGTGTCGTCTGCCATGTAAAAAGGAGATGCAGACATTTTTGTTGCCATCTGCTAGGCTTCGCTTAAGTGTTCATATGTACCAGCTGAGTTAAAAATCACTTTTTGGCGACAGTTGAATTAAACACAACGGTTCCTATGTCATCAATTGCAACCCTTCCACCAGTTAACCAATCCAACGAGTCGGTATCATCCACGGCCTATGGAATATCCGAATTATACCTTTCAGCCGAGCCAGATGAAATCGCTTCTTTACTCGCTGACGCATCACCGCGTGAAATCTCTCACACCCTAAAACAACTACTCCCGGATAAGGCTACAATTGTTTTCTCGCTTTTGTCGGAGGCAACACGGGACGAGCTCGGCCAATATCTCGACGCGCGATATCTAGAGCAGTGGGCTCATAACAGCACTTATCCCGAGGATTCTGTAGGCCGGCTTATGGATCCGCCTTTTGGGGTCTATCAACTCGATCAAGCGGTGAATGAGGTTCTTCGAACCCTTAAGGATCAACTCAGGCGTGAATTTATCACCTATCTCTATGTCGTAGATAACACTGGGCAACTACAGGGGCTCGTTGTTATGAGAGATCTGCTCTTTGCTCAGCCGACCCAATTACTCAGTGATATCATGGCATCTGACATTTTCTCCCTCACCCCTGAAACGCCTGTTATGGAGGCGATGCGTGGGGTTGCGGCTCGGCATTACCCAGTATATCCCGTCATCGATTCAAAAAGGCAGCTATGTGGTTTAGTACGAGGCTCACGGCTATTTCAAGCGCAAGCATTTGAGATTAGTTCTCAAGCCGGGACTATGGTGGGTGTTGAAAAGGGGGAGCGTTCTACGACGCATTTCTTCAAAAGTCTCCGTTATCGCCATCCCTGGCTTCAACTTAACCTTCTTACTGCTTTCATCGCGGGAGCAATCGTCAATCTTTTTCAGGATACAATTAATCAGGTCGTTGTACTGGCTTCATTTCTGCCGATTCTGGCAGGACAGTCGGGTAATACAGGGTGTCAATCCCTAGCCATCACACTCCGTGGTCTTACCCTCGGAGAGATAGATCAGACAAAAATCTCCCGCCTACTCCTAAAAGAGGCGTTTTTAGGTTTACTAAACGGAGCTCTCGTTGGTCTAACCGCAGGTCTAGCAATGCTGGTTCTGGCACACGTTCAGGAGCTCTCTGAGCCCTTTCTTCTCGCTTCCATCGTATTCATGGCGATGACTGCTAGCTGCTGCATAAGCGGCGTATCCGGTGTGCTCGTGCCGGTCGCATTGCGTCGACTAGGTGCCGATCCCGCCACAGCATCAGGTATCTTTCTTACTACAGCCACCGACGTTGCCAGCATGGGCCTACTTCTGGCACTGGCAACTCTAATTTTACTCTAAGCCCCCTGCGAATGCGTCTACAACTTCAAGGACCGTCGTAATCGTCTGCGCCTGTCCAGGAAATCGCGCCTCGAGCCGACTGCTAATCGACTTTGAAAATTGTCGTTGGTATCTCTCGTAGGACTCCATGTTCTCGGCCTCAAACTGAACAGCATAGGTAAAACCACCCTGTTCAAACGCATGAATTCGCAGCAATCTCGACCGTTCGAAACAGCCCGTCTCTAATACCGCCCGAACATAGATACTTCTGATCCACTCGAGCCATTTGTCATGTACATCCTTATCCACGTTCATTGTGATATTGAAAACTATCCCCGGCATACTCTCCTCTATCTCGCCCCCAAACAGCCTTTTCCTAAATAAACCTGAAGCATTTTAAAGCAAATGCACCAAGATAATCCAATACTTGTTCCGTTGAGGCCACTCGCCTCTTTCAACATTGTCTAACGATATTTACTGCTAAAACCCTTCCAGAAGGCCGCGTTCTCTGATAAAAATCTAACGTATCATGAAAAAGTTATTAGCCTCCATCCTTGCAGACGCGACAGGTCTAGAAGAATCCGTTGTTTATAAGGCACTTTCGATCCCCAAGACAATAGAACAAGGCGATATTGCATTCCCCTGCTTTCTCCTGGCTAAGTCGTGGAAGCTTTCTCCGGATCAGTGCAGCGCAAAGCTTTCCTCAATGATCACTCTTCCCTCTACGTTCGCTCGGGCCGAGTGTCAGGGGGCTTATCTAAATATCTTTTTAAACCGGGAAACCTCGACCCGAGACACCACAAAATCCATTTTGTCCATACAACCCATTCCCGAGCGAAGCAACAGGGGCACTATCGCAATCGACTACTCAGGGCCAAACATATCCAAGCCATTTCATGTAGGACACCTGAGAACAACTGTTATCGGTTTCTCCCTTTACAAGCTTTTTTCTCATCTCGGGTTCAACGTGATTGGCGTCAATCATTTAGGCGATTGGGGAACTCAATTTGGTTTTGTCTATGCAGGCTGCTCTCTGTGGGGAAAGCCGAAGGACGACATGAACGAGTTAGTTTCCCGTTACGTGGAGGCTAACCTACTCCGGAAATCCCAAGAGGCGGGCGGCGAGTTAGATAAACCATTGGTGAACGATATCGCCCGCGACTATTTCATCCGACTCGAGGCTGGGGATCCAGAAGCTGTTGAGTTCTGGAAATGGAACCTTGATATCTCCAAAAAATACTATGAAAAGACCTATGCTCGAATGGGGATTACCTTTGATTCCTGGAACGGAGAATCCTTTTATGCACAATTCTTCGACCAGTACATTACTGAACTCAGGGCTAGCGGAATCCTAGAGGAATCTAGAGGAGCATTCGGAGTCGATTTAGGAAAAGATTTGGGGTTTGCTCGGCTTTTGACCGAGGATGGGCGAACACTGTACCTCACCCGAGATCTAATAACTGCCGACTATCGAGAGAACACCTACCACCCCGACCGAATAATTTACGTGGTCGGAGCCCCACAAGCGCTCCACTTTAAACAGCTACGAGAGATACTCCGCAAGATGGGGCGGTCAGTTGCAGAGAAGATTGTTCATATCTCTTATGGACATGTCCCAGGTATAAGCACTAGGAGCTTAAAGACAGAATCGGGCGATATATCTCTTGACGCTCTATTGGATGAGGCACAAGACCGTGCCAAAGAGGCGTATGAATCCGCCGTATCCAAACGACCTGAGGATGTCGACGTCGAGCACGTTGCGCAAGCAGTCGGGCTTGGTGCAATCTATTTTAATTATTTATGCCGCACCAACAACAAGGAGTTTCATTTCAGCTGGGAAGAGGCGCTTAACTTTAAAGGCGATACGGGTCCTTATCTGATGTACGCCGTGGCAAGACTTCACAGCATAGAGGAAAAGGCAAAAGCCGTGGGCATAGAGGTCAACGTAGACTGTGATTACAGTTGCCTACAAGAAACTGAGGCTTGGGAGCTAACAAGTATTCTGCGTAGATTTACTGAGGTTCTAGAAAAAACGGCCGTTGATTATGAACCGTGCAACATCTGCAACTACGCTCTCGATCTCGCAAAAAGCATCTCCCGAGCATACCTAAAACTGCGCGTTGTAGGTGAAGATAATATCGAGACGGCTCGTGCGAGACTCACATTGTTTGTGGCGGCACGAGAGGTTCTCACTACCAGCTTAAACATACTGGGAATAACGCCTCTAAAACGCATGTAAGCTCAAACCAACAGGGGAACGGGCGCGGGCATCCTAAGGCGATATAATTTTCGGACACACCTAACCGCCTGAAAATCAATCAGATTATCCGCTATCTCAAAATAGAACTTAACTTCAAAACATGTTAAAATGGACTAACGGTGTAGACGTTGAGATACACAAATTTTAATCGCACCGATAACGAATACGTAAACAATTCAAGCAGGGCGTGAAACAAGCACCCCACGATTAGAGCAGTTTTAGTGCAAAGAAGAGCAAATCCTTTTTATCCTTATTGAAAAGCGGTCTTTCTACTTACAACACCAAAACCGTCGAAACCAATAAGTTACCATTACTATGCAAGATACTGAAAACACCAGCACCACATCGAAGTTCGCCTTTCTCCAGCATGCACAAATCGAAGAGTCACTTCAGAAGCTTGGAATAACGACACCCACGCCGGTTCAATCGAGAGCTATTCCAAGCATCCTAGAAGGCGGTGACCACATCGTTGAAGCACAAACCGGTAGTGGAAAGACGCTAGCTTTCGCGCTTCCAATACTTCTACAGCTACTAAACTCCTCTTCTCAAAGGGGTACGCAATGCCTGATCATCTCGCCAACCAGAGAACTAGCCACTCAAATCTCCTCGGTCATTACAAATATAACCCCAGACATTGTACCAGCTGTAATAATAGGAGGCGAGCGTCAGGAAAAGCAGATGCGACAACTAAAAAGAGATTCTCGCCTCATCGTTGGAACACCGGGGAGGATACTTGATCTAATCCAACAGAGAGTCATCGTTCTCAGAAAATGCAAGAGCTTCGTTTTAGATGAGGCCGATGAGATGCTTTCGATGGGATTTATCGAGGAGGTTCGCTCCATCCTCTCCCGACTCCCTTCAGAACGGCAGGGTCTGTTCTTCAGCGCAACAATTACGCCCAGAGTACTTTCCCTTGCGTCTTCATTCTTAAAATCCCCGACTACGATTGAGATCGAAAAGAAAATCGAGAATGCTCCCTCAATTGAACACTTATTCTATCGGGTAGATGGAGCTTTAACAGCTAAAGTAGACGCCTTATCGCTTTATCTCGAAAAACATAAGCCATTTTCAACGATCGTTTTCTGCAATACAAAATCTGATACAGAACTTGTTGAGATTCTTCTCAAAAAAAGAGGCTTCTCTCCGAGACGGATCAATTCTGACCTTTCACAAAAAGAGCGGGATAAAACAATGGCCGAGTTTCGGTCGGGAGACTGCAGGTTGCTCATCGCGACAGATGTGGCCGCCCGTGGAATTGACATATCAGACGTCGAGCTCGTCGTTAACTACTCTGTTCACGACACCGTAGAGACCTATGTTCATAGAACAGGAAGAACAGGCAGGGCAGGTAAAAGCGGCACAGCTCTCTCGCTCGTAGGGCCACAGGACTTCACTACATTTTACACCCTAAGCAAAACGCTTGGATCTACGCTTCACGAAATCACGTCGCTAGACTCCTAAATCGTCATCAAACCTAGAGAAGCCGCTCGAGAGACCCTACAGCATATGACCAGTCCGTGGGGTTGCACGACCAGGCGTGGCGCATAGTCCGTTACTGATTCGGCCTAGTTTGCGATTTTCGGAGCCCTTAATAATAAACAACAAGGCCACCGCTCGTCTTTGAAATCTACTCTGACAAAGGGCGCACAACATATACCGCAGTCACTAGCTAAGCATACTGTTATCCGATGCTTGGTATATTTTTTTTCTTCATCACGGGCCTTTTTTTACTCATTTTTGGAGCCGAACTATTTGTTAAAGGAGCGACTTCCGTATCCCGGAACGTTGGAATTTCACCTCTGTTTATCGGTCTTACTATCGTTGCACTCGGAACAAGCTTACCAGAGATATTTGTGACAACAATTAGCGTTCTGAGGGGAGCTCAATCTCTAGCAATTGGAAATCTCATAGGAAGCAACCTTGCAAATCTACTACTGATAGGTGGAGGATCTGCAATAATTGGAGAGCTGATCGTAGCTCGCTCGGTCGTGTATTTTCATGGGCCTACCATGGTAGGAGTAACCGCAGTCGGATACGTACTCTGCGCCGATGAGGCACTGAAGGGATTTGAGGGTATTACGCTATTCATCACATTTCTATGTTACATCACCCTAGCAACCTATATCGAAGGCGGGCAGAATGTAAGAGGCCATTATCCTAAACACAACTCAGCGGGCCGAGAGCATAACCGGACTCGGCTACTTATCGGAAATGCCGCCGTCGCACTAACAGGTCTTGTACTCCTTCTGGTGGGCTCTGATTGGCTGGTGCAATCAGCAACTCGTTTTTCTCGACTGATGGGCCTTAGTGAACTTGTAATTGGCCTGACTGTCGTTGCCGTCGGCACCTCACTACCCGAATTCGCCACATCAATCGTAGCGACAGCACGAGGACAACAAGAGCTTGCGCTAGGTAATATAATTGGCTCGAATATAACCAACCTTTCATTAGTCCTAGGTATCGCTGTGTCTTCCTCCAAAGATATGAAAATCGATGCCCGAGTACTCTCGTGGGACTTTCCGCTACTACTCGTTACTACAAGCTTTATGTATCTAATATTTAAAACCACACCAAGAATTCGCACCAATACCGGCCTTACCCTTCTTTGCGTATATCTACTTTATGTTACACATGCGATTCTTACCGCTATTAGTCATCCGCTCGAACCTCTCACAGCCTGGACACTAGTCGCAATGATTCTAGGTGTGGGCCTATTTTTTGCTCTGCGACTTAGACTAAGAAGCCGTCAACACAAATCACGCTTTTAGTTTAATTGTGCACACTTCTTATGGTATAGAACATACAATAGCCCCCTATTTAGAAGGAAACATAGTATGTCTCTAACCCTCCGCGAGCTTCAAACACGTATACTAGATTTTCGCGACGCGCGCGATTGGGCGCAATTCCACACGCCTAAGGACCTCGCAATGAGCCTTTCTATCGAGGCTAACGAGCTGCTAGAATTGTTTTTATGGAAGGATTCATCAAAAGCTAAACCAGAGGACATCGCTGATGAAATTGCAGATGTCATCCACACAGCTCTTCTCATCGCAGAACGCTACAACATAGATGTAGAGCAAGCCTGCACGGCCAAACTGATAAAAAACGAGAGAAAATACCCGATAGAAAAAAGCAAAGGGACGAACCTTAAGTACACTGAACTAAACGCTAAAGTCAGCGAGTAGAAAGTCACCGAGTAGCCACTTGGGTTAGCCCCTCGGGCTCATCTACGCTACAAGAGCCTTTTGCTCTGGCTGTTGAGCACTATGATTTCACTAGAAGTTTCTAATCAGAACCTCGTCGACCTCTCCCCTCTTATTAGCGTTTGCATTGATAGCTCGTTGCGCTTTAACTGACGTGATTTTGTAACCGCTATATAACTCGCGTATGATAAAACTCGAAGAGTTGGAAAGGAGCCATTTGACTCCAGCGCCATCTAAACGGACGCACAAATCACGAAGAGCTGTTTGCATATCGATAGTGAATCGATCTGCCGTATAGCTAGTAAATGACGATGTGCTCGTAAGAGGAATATACGGCGGGTCGAAATAGACAAAATCATCAGGCGTAATCCTGGACTCAATATCTAAAAAACTCCCGCACTCAACCTCAATTCCCTGAAGAGCTTTACTACACGAAATCAGATTCACGCGGTCGGCAATAGTCGGATTGCGATATCGCCCAAACGGCACGTTAAATTGGCCCTTACTATTGACGCGATACAAGCCGTTAAAACATGTCTTGTTGAGATAGATAAAACGAGCCGCACGCTCAACACTTGACCTTTCGGCAAAGCCAGGCACTCGGTCCCACTCCCTTAGCGAATAAAAAGTCTCCTCGTCATGAGCATATTTCTCTAACTCACCGATTAAGCTTTCAACGTCCTGTTGAACAACTCGATAGGCGTTAACCAGCTCCTCGTTGGCATCAATAAGAGACGCCTCAGTCGGTGCTAGGTGAAAAAAAACTGCCCCACCTCCAACAAATGGCTCCCAGTATCGTTTAAAATGTAGAGGCGCGTGCTTTCGAATTTCAGTTAGAAGCTGGTGCTTACCGCCCGCCCACTTAACAAAAGGTCGAGCGGTAACCAGAGGCTCCGTAGTTTCATCAAGCGTTCGAGCAGTATTGTCTTCTCCCATACCAATAACTTTTCAAAGCGAGTCGAACGCTTCGTCAACATGTCCGCGTTACGTAACTTAATCAAAGATAGAACTCTATTTGTACTAATTAAGGCAGGGTGTGGCAAGAAGATAGCAACAAAACCGCAAAAATGCCGAACACACGCCCGTCAATCTGCTTGCTCCGCAAACAAATAACGATACGCCTTAGAGGGGCGGTTCAAATCATACTGGGCTCTCCATGCTTCGGGCAGCTCATCTCTAGAGACCTTGGCAAATCCGATACGTTCGAAGAATTTCCCTACATAATCCTGTACGGTGAGCGCAAAAACATAACGACGGCCCTGTGCCCGAGCCTTTTCAAGCAAAGCTTCTACCACAGCTTTCGCTCTCCCTTTAGCCTGATATCGTGGCAAGGTACACAACTTCGAGAGCTCACTTGCATCGCCAAACTCTATGAGTGCCGCTCCAGCAACGACTTGAGAGTTTACAGTATACACCCAAAATGACGGGATAAGCTCCAACAACTTCTCCTCTGACATTACAGTCAAAGAGCCATCTGCTATCTGAGGAGTCATAATAGCCATAAGTTCCCGCACATCATTTGGCTCCGCGGGACGAAGCTCGTTGGTATACTCCCTTGAAAAGAGCGTCCCCGAGCCCGCATGTGTAAACACTTCCTCATAGACACTTCCCTCGCGAGCACCCACAAGAACAACATCAATACCGGTGCGTTCCTGCTCTCGAAGAAGCATCTCGAGGCTACTTACCGGCATATTGACGGACACCCCTTCTGATACCGCCTTTCGCACACTATCAGGCGTCGGGTAGGATTGGAACGTATCACCAAACCGGAGCCCCTCATCCTGAATCGAAAAAAACATCTTCTTTGCCTCGAGCGCTTCGGAGACCATAAAAACATCTCTCTGCAATTGAGCCTCCCTGTCACAAACAGCTTGCCCAAACTCGACGAAAACAACCGGCACCTGTCCTCGACTTAAGGCTTCACTAACACTACCAACGACTACATCGCTTACATCGTCGCCATCCCGTAGGTGAATTAATCCAAAATTGTCACCAGCCTTTATCCAGGTTTGAAAGCTTCCCATAAGGGGCTCATCATAAGGAGTGAAAACAACATGCCTAATGCGCGCTGCATGAAGCACTCGGAGGTCCATCAGCAATCGCCTACAGTGCTCCGCGCTGAAGAAACAAAAGGAAAAAAGTTGATTTCGGAACCGTCGGCAATAATGAAGAAATTCAAGCGACGATAACATCTGACTAGTTATCAATGAAACTGCCCCGCATTTACCATTACAAAAGACGTCAAACCAAAAGAGATATATTCGCTTTGATACCCAAAAAATTCCTCAGTCCACTCTTAAGACTGCAATGCATACGCCCTATCTCATCTTTTTTATTTAAAGGCACATGCCTTTCAAAAAAAGGCTTTGTCCCCCAAAAATACTACAGACCAAAAACTCGGTAGTAAAGCCGCCTGCTCGCAATACTCAGTCAACACAGCATCCTCCATAAATCAATCCTGCGTGTAGCTTCCTTCTTCCGAGTTCTAACGGGGCGGTGAAAATTCTCCCGCGATAAGGGGTAAAATCCGGCATACTTAGATACCCGCTAACCTCCGCCTAGAACGGGCAATCTCGAATGGGATAATCAAAATTCGTTGGAGGTCAAAAACTTGGTGCCCAGGGCGAGACTTGAACTCGCACGACCTTTCGGTCCCAGGATTTTAAGTCCTGTATGTCTACCATTCCATCACCCGGGCAGAAATTAGAGAAAACGCCTACTTACAGACGCCAACACGGCGAAAGCTTAGCACTATCTTACAACAACGCCAAGAGCCTTACTGAGATTACTCAACGGTTGGCTTTTCTGGAGGTACTACTCGAATATGAACATCCTGCAATGCCTTATCACTTGGCACCCCGGGAGCTCCCATAAGAAGGTCTTCGACACTTTGTGCCATCGGGAATGCTATAACATCCCGTATGGCCTCCTCTTGGGCGAGCAGCATAACAATCCTGTCAATACCAGGGGCAAAACCACCGTGAGGTGGCGCGCCAAACTTAAAGGCGTTAATCATACCACCAAACTTCTCCTCAACGTCGCGTCGGGTGTAGCCAGCGATCTCAAATGCCTTATACATAATTTCAGGCTTATGATTCCTAATCGCTCCACTAGATAATTCATAACCATTACAAACGATATCATACTGAAACGCCTTGATGTCGTAAGGGCCCTGCTCCTCAAGGGCTTGCAATTCCCCCTGTGGCATTGAAAAAGGATTGTGACTAAACACAATTTTTCGAGCGTCTTCGTCCCACTCATACATCGGATAGTCAGTAATCCAACAGAAACGGTATCCACCAGACAGCAACGAAAAATCTTGTCCAAGCTTCGTCAAAAGCCTGCCAAGGTGCGGAAGGATGCGTCCTGCCTCGCCTGCACCAAAAAAGACAACTTGACCTGGCGAGAGGTCTAGAGATTTAACCAACGCTTGCCTTTCGTCTTCACCGATAAACTTTAAGATAGATCCTCTCCAGCCATCCTCTTCAAATATTAAATAGGCTAATCCACTACCGCTCCACTTGGTAAACAATGCGATCGTATCATCAAAATATTTTCTAGCAGGAGCCTCCATCACAGGCAAAGCGATGGCAAATATATCACCTCCCTGAGATATTACATTACTAAAAACCTTAAACTCCGTTGCGCGGAAAGCATCACTCACCTTGTTAATCCGCAAGGGATTCCTAAGGTCAGGTTTATCTGAGCCAAACTGCTCTAATGCTTGCTTGTAAGGAATCCTTGTAAACGGCGGTTTCGTCACTTCCTCCGAACCAAACTCAGAGAAAAGTGAATACATAAGGTACTCTCCGATCTCAAACACATCATCCTGCTCTACAAATGACATCTCCACGTCCAATTGATAAAACTCACCGGGCGAGCGATCCGCGCGAGGATCCTCATCGCGAAAGCATGGAGCTATTTGAAAATATCTATCAAATCCCGAGACCATCAAGAGCTGTTTAAACTGTTGCGGCGCCTGCGGCAAAGCAAAAAACTTTCCTGGATGAAACCTAGACGGAACCAGAAAATCCCTCGCACCCTCTGGAGAGCTGCTTGTTAAAATCGGCGTTTGGAATTCATTAAATCCACGGCTATGCATTAACTCTCGAATTCTCCGGATAACTTGTCCACGAAGGAGGATGTTCTGATGAACTTTTTCTCGTCGAAGATCAAGAAAGCGATATGCCAAGCGAGTGGTTTCGGGCGCCTTATCGTCTTCAGCTATCTGAAATGGTAGGACCTCACACTCGGATAAGACCTCAAGTCTCTCGCAGTGAACCTCAATCTCCCCCGTCTCCACCTTAGGATTAATCATAGCTTCATCACGACGTCTTACCGTACCTGTGATTTTAATGACCGACTCCACACGGACTCGCTGTATAGCCTCCACACTGCTATCATTGAAAACAACCTGGTTCTGGCCGTAATTATCTCTCAGATCAACAAAAACAACTCCACCGTGATCGCGCTTTCTCAGTATCCAGCCGGATAATGTAACTTGGCTTCCCTCATTAGCTGAACGCAGCGCTCCACAAGAATGACTCCTGTACGCACTCTCTAGCTGTGTCTTCTCCATTTTTTCCCTTTTGTTGTAGAGTAAACGAAAACCCAATCCATTACTCTCTGAACCAATACGCCGTCTCGTCCCAAGTCTTAGAGCCACGCAGCTCTTATGTCTCATCCGAAACGGTTTCAAGCCCTACCCCCCACTTCAGATCCCACATCCTGTATTGATATAGGTGAACAAGGCGGCCCGCCCCCTGGCGAATTTAGGCTCCGTCAAAGTAGTACTACGAATCAAAGTTTTCGTCATCTATTTGAGCAAATTAAATGACAGATAAGGCATAGAAATAAAAGGAGTTTAGCGACCAAGTAGGCCAACTGAACGTAATTGCCTACGGCAAGCCTCCCTTGTGCCCATTAAAAACGAGCGATTACCCTCAGATCCGCTACCTCGAAAATGGGCTAGACTGGGAATCCCGCTGCTAGAATCAAAATTGGCTACCATTATCGCTCCGGCCGTCTGCAAAAGAAGCTTGGTACAAAACTGGGCCGATACGCCTTCTAATGTCTTAAAGCAAGAAACTCTCTTGTATTCGCCAAACTGTTCGACGAACAGCCACCCTGGGCTCTCAAATGTATCTGATGAGCTAAAGAAATCGGGCACCACCTCTCCCCTATCCTGTAAGAAAATACGGACAAACGCCTGAGGTTCTGACAAGCGTAGCTTTCGGACAACTGACTGAACATATGTAACAAATGAGCCCTCAGCAGACGGACAGCGCAAATCTCCTAACGGATCTCTTTTTGACTCATTGTAACTAGCCTGAAACATTATATCCTCAAAACAGCCAGTCTACGACAATTTGGCTGACCTTCTTTTGATGCCGGCCGGAAGGCCAAGGTTCAGAACAGGTGAAGTGTCTGGATAAAAGACAAAAAGATTTCCAAAGCTCTTATATACGGCTAGTTACGGCAGCTGCCTTTTAACTAACCGTAAGATACCTAAGGCAATTGTTTTAGCTGCGCCAAGACCTCGAGGCTCAAAAGGTTCCTGCTTCATACGGAGATAGTGCTCTGTGGTGAAAAGCTCCTGTAGGCTCTCTAATAGCCGACCCGCAAAGTTTGGCTGAGCCTCTTCAACGACAACTGCCTTTCCGGCATTTGCAAGAGATCGAGCATTGTCCGTCTGGTGCGTACCCTGTTGAAACGGGTATGGAACAAAAATAGTAGGCTTGTTGACACAACCTATCTCAGCCACTGAACTTGCCCCAGCCCTACTAATTATGACATCAGCCCAGTCATATGCCCCTGCCATATCATCAATAAACGGCACAACCGACGCCATTACGCCACAAGCTCGATATGAATTCACTACAAGCTCTATGTTTTCAGAGCGACACTGATGAACAACCTCAATCGCCCGCTCCTTTAGAAACTCTCCAATCTCGCTAATGACGTTATCGAGCCCTTGCGCCCCCTGAGATCCCCCTAAAATCAATAATCGCTCCGGGTTGTTACTCCTAACCTTTCTACGTTCAACTGTGGCCAACTCAGGCCGAACGGGATGGCCCGTAAATTCAAGATTCGCCCCACCACGAATCTTCGTCTCTTCAAAGGATATGGAGACAGTTGATGCAAAAAAACCTAATACCGAATTTGCAAGACCGGGATGCAACTCTGCCTCGTGCGCCCATGTCGGTATCCTCATTAATCGTGCGACAACTACTGGCATAACCGAAGCATATCCCCCGATCCCTACTACGACATCAGGTCGAAACCGTCGAAATAGCGAAACGCATTGCAAGAAACATCGCGGCGTCATAAACACAAATCGCAATAGGCCACCCAAACCACGACGCTTAATTGCGGTACCGCTAATAATGTGACGTTTTAGGCCGTGCCCCCCAAGAATCTTTTCTTCGAGGGGTCGACCAACCCCGATACACTCAACAACCGCATCGGGCTGAACCGATTTAAGAGCATCAATAATGTGTATCGCTGGTATAAGATGTCCCCCCGTGCCAGATGCAGCAACCAAAATACGGACAGGAGATTCGGAGCTCACTATAGACGCTTCGCTCTCACCTCTTACATCTTGTTGCGTCGAATCAATCGATTTTGCCATAGACATCTCTACTACCCCCATGCTCTGGCACCAATCCCCATTACATATTCTCGCCTTATGCGAACAAGCAGACCAACAACACCCAAACAAGCCATCAAGCTTGATCCCCCGTAGCCAACAAGAGGCAATACAAGCCCCTTGGTCGGTAATACTCCTATCACCACGCCAACATTTAAAAATGCAGGCGCAACTATTATCATCGTAAGACCTACCGTCAGCGCAAAGAGAAACGTATCATCCCGGACTTGCTTCGCCAGCAACAACCCCCGCCACAGCAATACCAAAAATCCTATCAGAACCGATATCCCCCCGACAAACCCGAGCTCTTCCGAAATTACCGCAAAAATAAAATCCGTGTGCGCCGCCGGCAAGAAGAACAACTTCTGTTGCCCTTCTCCCAAACCAACTCCCATCACTTGTCCTGAACCAACCGCTATCAATGACTGTATAAGCTGATAGCCCTTTCCCGAGGCATCGGAAAAGGGATTAAGAAAGCTTACTATTCTCATCATGCGATACGGTGATATCGCTACAAGAACACCCAACACTATAGCCAAGCCAACCGAACAAAATGCCAAGTGACCCAGCCTCACCCCACACGCAAGCGCCATAGCCAACACAACAAGCAGAATAACAACCGACGATCCAAAGTCTGGTTGTAGCAAAAGCAATCCAGCTAAAACTCCCACCAAAGCAAAGGGCTTGATGATACCATGTAAAAAAGAGCCAATTTTCATCTCATGCCTGGCAAAGAACCCCGCCATGAACACAACAACCCCAACTTTTACAAATTCAGCAGGCTGGAAACGTATAGGCCCAAGCTTAACCCACCGAGAAGCCCCCCCTGCTCGATCGGCGATACCGGGGACGAGGGGAAAAACTAACATTATAAAACACGCGGGTAGTAAAACTGGGGACAGCTTTTTAATCAGCGAAACAGGCACCTTAGCCGCAACGACCATGAGAAATAAACCAAGTAATGCAGAAAGGCTTTGGCGCTTCGCGCAAAACAAGGCATCACCCATACGCTCTTGCGATACGATTCCAGTCGTCGAGTAAACCATAATGAGCCCGAAACCAACTAGAGCCATGACTGTAAAGATAAATATGTAATCTAACGACGAAGGCGCCTTGAGATCCCTAAATTTTGCGCTGTGTAGATTTCCAATTAAGTCCATAGGGGTAAGTATGCCAGAACACAACCCCGTTCGACTAGTCCGAATCTTTTCTAAAAATACCAGCAGCCGCCCACACCCTTCATTCCAATCCGACTTTTTTGAATAAATACTTCGCAAAACTACATAGTCTGCTATCCCACTCTAAAGAGTCGCGGCCAACAACACAACGATCACAAGAGACGCACAAAACCCCACTCTAAAGCATATTGGATTACTGTGTCCGCGACTTATGAATGGTACTTTTTACTCTCGTCCCCTTGTCACCCGAGGCCGTGTCGGTAATGATACTCTTAATGAAGCCGGACTCTCCCAAAGCCATCAAAATAATACTGTCAGAATCCCCCAATTCGGATACTGAGGGCTTACCTCTATGCGACGCAGAGCCGAGTCACACCAACATAAATATCGTTGACTTAGGAAATAAAAACGAACCGACGATTATAATGCTCCACGGCTGGGGTCGCTCGGTCGAAAGCCTGCGAGGGTTAGGCGAGTTACTCGCTACAACCTACCGTGTCATTTTAGTTGATCTACCTGGCTTCGGCGAAAGTCCGCTTCCATTCGAAGCGAGCAATGAAGGTGGAGGATGGAGCACCTTAGACTACGCCCATGCGATAGATAACTATATAGACCAGCTTGGTATTAAGTCCTGTACATTGCTTGGGCACTCTTTTGGAGGCAGGATTTCTATCCGACTAGCTTCTAGAAACCCCCAAAAATTCACGTCAGTCATTCTCGTGGGGAGCCATGGATTACAGACAAAACGTTCTGCACTATTTAAATTAAAGGCCGCGGCAATTCGGTTCTCCGGTAGATTCTTAAAATCAGTTGACGGTTGGTTTGGCACCCGACTGTTTGAGCGAGCATTTATTCCCCGATTCGGCTCTATCGACTATCAGCAAGCAGGGCAACTTCGCAAAACTCTGGTAAAAACGGTAACCGAAGACCTCACCGAAGAGGCGCGGGAAATAACACAACCCACACTACTTCTCTGGGGAGAAGAAGACCGGCAAACTCCTCTCGATCTGGCACACAGATTTCATAATCTCATCACTCGTAGCACCCTCTTTACTTTTCCCAACATGGGACACGAACCGTTTGCTGACGTTGGCTCGCACACATTGTGTCGATATATTGAGAGGTTTCTCGCAAACAAGGAATCAACGATATGACTTTCACGGCTTTACTGTTATTCTACACGGCCATTGCAGTCTTCACATGGCGGCGACTCCTTCAATACCTACGCTTTTTTCAGCAAGAGGGATACAATCACAAGAGGTTTTACCGGTGGCTCTACGATCAGCGACTACTTGACACTCGCTTCACACTCATACTGAGTTCGCTCTGGTTTGCCCTAAGCGTTACCCCTTCATACGTGATCAAAATAGGATTTTTGTTTATAGCATCAGCTTCTCTTGCTTTCATTTCATTTACCAAAGAGCTCGATCCGCGGACGACAGGCAAGGTGAGGCTTGTAATGACTTCCCGCGCACAAAAGCTAGCATTTGTGACGCAGCTACTATTTATGACGGTGGCATCGTTGACCTTTTACTACTCGACAGCCGGAGCAACGAGCCCCCTGTCCGGCTTTGGCACCCTCATTACTGTAGCTTTAGTGCAAGCCCTTCCCGCATTCTTGATGGTATCAAATTTTCTCTTACGACCCTTTGAATCTTGGGTGCAGGAATCGTTTAAATCCGATGCTCTCAAACGCCTACACTCGTGTGCTCCGTACACGGTGGGGATTACTGGTAGCTACGGGAAAACAGGAGCAAAGGCAGCGCTTGGGGAATTATTAACTCAATGCTTAGGACCAACCTTTTGGCCGCCACAAGGAATTAATACCGTCATGGGTATTACCCGCTCCATCCGGGAGGGTCTAAACCAGCATCACCGATATGCCGTTATTGAGATGGGGGCATACAACGTGGGCTCCATAAAACGTCTTTGTGATTTTACACCACCGCAGGCAGCCCTTGTCACCTCGGTCGGGATTATGCATCTGGAACGATTTGGAAGTGCAGAAAATGTGTACCGAGCAAAATCGGAACTGGCTGAGAGCGTTCCATCGGATGGAATCCTCGTCTGCAACGGTGATAGTCATAATGCCCGTCGGATGGCGACTGAGCACCCCAAAGAAACCACCCTGCTTTATGGTTTACAACCGGGGCTAGGGAACCTAGACGTCTATGCGACTGAAATATCCTTCACAGCCGCAGGCACGACATTTAATCTCCACTATAACGGGCTTAAATTGAAGGTAGTCACACCACTCTTAGGACGCCCGGCTCTTCTAAATATACTCGGCGCATACACAATGGCATGCGCTCTGGGCGCAGAACCTCACTATGCCGCTGCATGCCTTGCAAACTTAAAGCCTGTAGATAATAGACTTGTCTATGACAAACAGCCAAAGGTTTCATACCTCCGCGACGCCTATAACTCAAATCCCATCGGGTTTAACGCGGCATTAGAGGTCCTTAAGGCGATCCCTGCTTCGAGACGAATTCTCATGACCCCCGGAATGATTGAACTCGGAGAAGCTCAGTATGAGGAGAATAAAAGTGCGGCAATCACCGCCGCATCGGTTGCCGACTTAGCTATAATCGTCGGTGAAACCAATCGGGAACCTCTTCTCGCTGGCCTAAAAGAAGGCGGATATTCCGACGAACGGACTGTCGTTGTTGACTCTCGTGATGAGGCATTTAACTACATCCGTGAAAACGGAGAAACGGGAGACCTAGTTCTCCTTGAAAATGACCTTGGAGATCTCCACGAGGGGCGCGTTCGGTTTTAAATGGGAGAGCCACTAATTATGCAATCAGAAAAACGACTTCGAATCGCCGTCATGTTTGGTGGCCGGTCAGTCGAGCATGAAATTTCGGTCATCACCGCTCTGCAACTTATGTTAGCAGCCGATCCAGAACGATATGAAATAATTCCTGTATACGTAGCGCCCGATGGTCGCTGGTATACTGGAAAAAGCCTACTTTCTCGGGAATTCTATCGCCTCTTTCCGAAGCAAGCGCACTCGTTAACAGAGGTCACGCTCCTGCCCAAACCTGGAACTGGAGGATTAACAGTGCTGACCCCCCCCTCTGTTCTATTCAAAGGCGCTCCCGCTTCGACGAGGATAGGATCGACAATTCCAATTGACATTTTTCTCCCAGTTTTTCACGGCCAGTACGGCGAGGATGGCTGTATTCAGGGGTTGTTTGAATTAGCTCAAGTTCCATATACCGGCTCCGATATGACAGCTTCTGCTCTATCGATGAACAAATACGTATGCAAGAGCGTTCTCAAGGAACATGGCCTACCCGTCTTACCGGGGGTGCTCATCTCAAAAACTGCGGCGCAAAAGGACCTGGTTGGTGTTACAGAGAAGATACTTCTTACTCCCGAGCTGTCACGTTTCCCGCTCTTCATCAAACCCTGCAATCTGGGCTCTAGCATCGGGATATCGCGAGTAGAATCGAGAGGAGACTTACCGGGAGCCCTCGCCAAGGTCTTTCGCTACGACGAGAGCGCTATAGTCGAGCCCTGCATCAGCGATATTATGGAGATAAACGTCTCTGTCCGTGACAATCGCGGCTCCATCGAAGCCTCCGTGGTTGAAATTCCCGTCTCCGAGACCGGAGTATTATCATATGAAGAGAAATATCTCCGAGATGGTGGTAAGAAAAACGGTCCATCCCAAGGGATGGCGAGCTTGACCAGAGTCATCAACCCGACCGATCTTGATTCGACCTTGCGAGATAACGCCGTAGAGCTTGCAAAGCAGGCATTCGACATCTTAGGATGCTCAGGCGTAGCTCGTATGGATTTCATCGTAGATCTCAAGACAGGCATCCTATACTGCAACGAACTTAACGCACTACCTGGCTCCTGTGCATTCTATCTCTGGGCTCGTTCAGAACCTCGAATCCTCTATACTGATCTAATTGACACAATGATAGAAACTGCCATCGAACGTTTCGCTAAGAGCCTGTCTCTCGAACGGAACATCGAACTAAGGGCTCTGAAACGGTAGGAAGCAATGAGTACACACAAGACATCGCAGAAACACACCTGTCGAACATGCAAAAATGCCATACCAACTGGCTCACAATTTGGCCCCTTCTGCTCTAACCGATGCAAAATGAACGACCTATCGAGGTGGTTTAGTGAAAGTTACGGCATTGAAGCTGTAGATGACGACGCAGGGGAAGTTATCCACAATCTCAACGATCCACACCAACAAGAACAAGACTAACCACCGCCTACGAACCTTAAATACTCTCAATAAAACTACCGCTTCTATGAAACACGTCTTGCTTTGGAAATTTGCTTAAGGTGGGGATTAGTTGCGTTAATTACCCCCAGTTTCAAATACTCAGGATTAATCCCCAGAGCTTCACAGACAGCTACGAAGGAAAATGTATAATCACTCTCCTTTGATTGTACCCACCGGTATGCTTCCCGATACCGACTGCGTTCTACCTCTGTCTTTGCCAATAAAAAATTAACGTACGATTGAATCCCATCGAACAACAATGCCGATAAAAGCTCTCTCTCAGGCCCATCGGCATAGCCAGATCTGCCGTCAAGTAGCTCCTCAACCACGCCAGCTACAAAACCTCTCTCAATCCTGCATCCTGCATCGGTATCGCCAATCATAACACAACCCCTCTCGATCTCTGTTATCAGACACTTTTAATAAGCAGAACACAGCCGTAGTTCTGTCGCATAAAAAGCTCTGAATTTAAGGCTTCTATTACTTTGGATGCCGGAATCTCGAGTTCGGTGCGGCTCGGCACGAATTCTATCTACCTAAATATACTTGCGATTCTATTTTTTCGTGTTTTTTTTGAATCCTTTTCATAGCATTGTTGGTTGATCGAAAAAGATACTTTGGCGGATTAGTCCAAGCCCCTGCTCTTACTCGTCAGAAGTGATCCCACACCGTAATCGCAACCTCAAGAAGTATAAGCAGCACGATAATCCACTCCAAAACCTCGGAGCGTCGTTGGGCCGCAGCATCGGAAAGCTTTTGATAGATACTATCAAGAGTATCAAGTTTACGACGGATGCTTGAGTTCCAATCAGAGAGATGAAACTTCTTTGAACCCAAGGAGTACACACGAGCAAGATACTGATCACCTAGAAGCTTCAAAGCATTCTCCACGGCTTCATACAGTAGCGCCGAGTCAACCTGCAAACGCGCAACTTTTCTGAGGTTATTCTCAGTGCGCTTCTTATTGAGTAACGTCGAGTAAGCCTCTTCAAGTTGCGCATCAAGCTGTTCGTCGAGAAACCGCATCTCCATTAGTTCAACGTTACAGAACTCTAATACAGCTCGAACATCCTCAACATCGTCTCCGAAGAACAATGCGCCATTCCAGTCCACCACGACACAATCGTTAGTCCCGTATGACGTCCGAGTTGATAACGCATCGCGAACCTCCTCACCACCTAACTGCTCTCGTTCAACTCGCAACAAACTTGCAAAATCATGCGCACCATCCGAAAGGAGCGATTCGACTGAATGCACTCCTTCAAACCTCTCAAAGTGATACACAACATAACCCTCGACGGAATCGCTCTTCACTGGGCGGACTACAGTGTGTTGCAACTCTTCGAGCATCTGCTCGATTCGTAGCTGTGCATCTTGTAGTAAATACGAATTATCGTATAAAACCTCGCCAAGCTCAATTAGGGGCGCCATTGGGCCGCGAATATCAATTTGATACGTAACAGAACATGCACCGAAATCAAAAATCGTGAGTTCAGTCTGCGGATTTGTAAAAAATTTACCTAGATTAATTTGCTTGCCCTGCTGAAAGATTCTCAACGGAGGGGGATCGTAATCGAAATACTTAGGCGCCCGTCTATTGCGACGCAACTTGGTTCGCTCGACCTCCTGCTTTCTGAGACAAGCTGCCGCTTCATCGAGCTTCATCGACAAGCCGAGCTCGAAAGCAAAGGTTACATAACAAACGCCCTTTTGCAGAAACGGCACTCGCGAGGCCATAACCGACAAGCTTGGCGTAACTTCCCCAAATTCCTTGCTATTCACACAATACTCCTTTGCCTTTAAACCATTATACCGGGTTTTAAGAAAGATACACGAACAGAAACCCTTTGTAGTAACATCTATATTAATATTAATATCTTAGGTGAGTAAGAGAATGAGTATGCGCTTGGCTCCTTTGTAAAAACTTGTCGCATTAACTCGTTACATAATACCTGTATAACATGCAAATCGGAACGCCACTACCAAGGACGAGCGCCTCGAGCGATTCTCACGATTCTGACTTTCAGCGACATCTAGACCGACTTGACTCGCTCCTTAAACTCCGCCTACCAGACCCCGCATCAAACCAGGTCAAAAAACACTGCGCACGCGGCAAGCTTTTAGCCCGTGACCGCATTAGCCATCTCATCGACCCTGGTTCGGCATTTCTAGAACTAGCCCCTCTAGCTGGTTTTGACGTCTATCCCGAGCACAAGCTCCCGCCCGGAGCCGGCATCGTGACCGGCATTGGAATTGTCGACGGAATCCCCACCATGATAATAGCTAACGATGCAACCGTGAAAGGCGGAACATACTTTCCCCTTACGGTCAAAAAACACATCCGCGCCCAAGAGATTGCTCTTGAGAACAATCTACCGTGTATCTATTTGGTAGATTCCGGCGGCGCTTTTCTACCTCTTCAAGACGATGTATTTCCCGACAAGGAGCACTTCGGTAGATTGTTCTACAATCAAGCTCGCATGAGTGCTCAGGGAATAGCACAGATTTCAGTTGTACTAGGATCGTGCACCGCTGGAGGCGCCTATGTTCCCGCAATGAGCGATGAAGCTATTATCGTCAAAGAACAGGGGATGATTTTCCTTGGCGGCCCCCCGCTCGTTAAGGCGGCAACAGGCGAAATCGTATCAGCCGAGGAGCTGGGGGGAGGAGACGTTCACTCAAGGATTAGTGGAGTTACGGATCATTTAGCAAGAGACGATTTTGAAGCACTCCATATAGCCAGGCGCAGTATTGGTACATTAAGAAATACTCAGCCTGTGAGGATCGGACGTGAGAGATCAAAGCCACCACGATTTGACCCTGTCGAGCTTAATTCACTTATACCCGCTGACCCTCGAAAACACTTCCCAATGCGCGAAATTCTCGCTCGCATCATAGATGATAGTGAACTCGATGAGTTTAAATCCGAGTACGGAAAAACACTAATATGTGGGTTCGCAAAAATCGATGGCTTTCTAGTTGGAATGCTAGCAAATGATGGCATCCTATTTTCAGAAAGTGCGCTTAAGGCCGCGCACTTTATCCAACTTTGCGATCAACGCTCTATCCCTCTCGTGTTTTTTCAAAACATTGTCGGTTTCATGGTCGGAAAGGACTATGAACACAAAGGCATAGCTAAAGATGGGGCAAAAATGGTAACAGCGGTTGCGTGCGCTAATGTGCCAAAATACACCGTCATCGTGGGTAATTCATATGGAGCTGGCAACTATGCGATGTGCGGCAGAGCTTACAATCCGCGCTTTCTTTGGACATGGCCTCAAAGTCGCATTGGCGTTATGGGACCTGAACAAGCTGGCAATGTTCTAACACAGGTCCGGGCAGACAGTTTTTCTGCTCGAGGCGAACACTGGTCAGAAGAAGCGCAGGAAGCCTACTACAATCAAATCAACGACCAATACACCACTCAGACCGACGTAGTCTACGGGAGTGCTCGGTTGTGGGACGATGGGATTATCAAACCCGCCGATACACGTGCAACACTAGCTCTCGCCCTTTCGCTCTCTGTGAAGCCCACCAGCGGTACTTACCGGTCGTATGGAACATTCAGGATGTAAGCAAAATGAACCTACCGCGTTCCATCTCTCGGATTCTTATAGCAAATAGGGGTGAGATCGCCTCGCGCATCATACGAACCTGTCGAGAGCTTCGGATAGAATCCGTAGCTGTCTACTCAGATATTGATCGACACATGCCCTTTGTTTCAGATGCTGACATTGCTATCCCGCTCGGTGGAACATCGCAATATCTATCTGGTGAAGCAATCGTACGTGCCTGTATAGAATCGGGGATCGATGCGGTTCATCCTGGCTATGGATTCCTATCTGAAGATCCCTCGTTTCCTGAGCTTTTGGAAAAAAATAAAATTAGATTTATCGGCCCATCTGCCAAAAACATCAGAGACCTAGGCAACAAGGTCAACGCGAAGAACATTGCTAAACGCGCCAACGTCCCGACTTCTCCCACGCTCCTGCTGCAAGATACACGCAAATCCATAGTCGAAGGGAAGCTGAAAGCCTTTTTAGAACAGACGTCATACCCGCTCCTCATCAAAGCCGCTGCCGGTGGCGGTGGTCGTGGAATGCGCGTCGTTCACCAACATAGTGATATTCACAATCTACTCGAAAGCGCCTCTAGAGAGGCGGCAAAGAGTTTTGGAGATGGTGCAGTTTTCATAGAAAAATTCATATCCGAGGCCCGTCATATCGAAGTGCAAATTGCAGGAGATATTACTGGGCGCGTAATAGCCCTCGGCACGCGGGATTGCACAGTACAACGAAACAATCAAAAGATAATCGAAGAAGCACCCGCTACGAATCTACTTCCAGGGATAGAGGCTGCTTTGTGCGATGCGGCGTGTAGGCTTGCTGAAGCTGTGGAATATAAAAACATAGGCACTGTCGAATTCTTATATAACGACGATGGATCGTTTTACTTTCTTGAGGTAAATACACGCCTTCAAGTTGAACATCCAGTAACAGAGTTGGTGACCGGTGTCGATTTGGTAGCGCTACAAATCCATTTAGCGCAGGGCGGCACCCTCACAGAGTTAGGCTTTCAGGAGAAATTTGCATCGGTTAACGGGCACGCCATCGAAGCTCGTATCTGCGCTGAAACATTCGATGGAGCATTTCATCCCAGCACCGGTACTATCGTAGCGATGACATTACCGGCATCATCCGATCAACAAAACAACCCGGTTCGAACTGACTTTGGATATCAGCCATGCTGTAAAGTAAGTCACCACTACGACTCTCTACTAGGAAAGTTGATTACGCACGGCCCCGACCGATTATCTACCATCGAAACACTTGAGCATTCATTAGCAGACCTGACGGTATCCGGCGTTGAAACCAATAAGACCCTTCTGCATAGTATTATCACTAACAATAAGTTTCTCGCCCAAAAGCACTCAATACACGACTCGGATAATTTATTCCCATCCAAAAAAGATCTTCAGTTTCTTCATTTTTTGTCAGCCGCCGCTCACGCAGTTTCAAGAATTCTTCTGACTAGAGCGCCGCAGCAAAACGACAGGGTTTGGTACAGTTCCTCACCGTGGGTCCGTTCTCCATCACACAACCTAGTCAGCTATCCATCCTTGAGTCTTATAAATAATGTACTTCATGAAGCATTCGTACAGTTAGAATCTCCAGATCTATTTCATATCTCGCAGTCGCTACCAGACTCCGACACAATTTCACTTCGGGTGAATAAATCAGCTTTTATAAATAGTAACACGTTCTTTATGGCGTGCACGTTAGACACCGGCAAGACCCTTACAGCAAACATCGTACAAGATGGCCGCGCTAATTGGGTGCACCTGCCTCAAGGCACCACTCTCGTGACCAGCGTTGATAGCTGTAGCACGCTGAACAGTAAGTTCGTTAATGGGTCGGAATCCACAGAGATAACCTCTCCACTTCCTGCAACGGTGCTATCAATATCACCAAAAGTCGACGACATCGTTTCAGAGGGAGATACGCTCATCGTACTTGACTCGATGAAAATGGAGCATCCGATCCGCTCGCCTCTTTCGGGCACCATCTGCTCTGTTGAAGTTGCTGTAGGCGAAGCTGTATCGGCAAAGCAAGTGCTCCTTCGGATACTAAACTCCCCTGCATAACGCTTAAATACTGAGTATTATTATTGGGCTAACCCACTTCTATGCCGATTAGCTACCCGCTTTGCATAGCAGCAAGAAACCCAGTACCATTTACACAAGCTATCATAATAGATTACAGACGGTTGCGTGTGAAATATCCATCCCCCTCGCAGAAAGAACGGCAGAGAACTTTTTTTTGGTCGGATTCCCTAGAGAGCTCTCCCGCAACTCTACCGGACGCATCGCCCTTTCCCGCCGCACCTCGACCCATACTGCTAGACTCCTCCGGCCTTTCTGGCTCCCCATCAGGAAGCATGGCGAAAAGAATTTCGATGAAGCTTAAACAGGCTCGCGATAACAATCGTCAAGCACCACTCCCATCACCAAAGACTCTTTTAAACTTTGAGCCAGCTGTCGTCAAAATTCTAGATGCGATTTCTGATAACCGGCATATTGGACTCGTTGGAGACTACGATGTAGATGGAACGACAGCGGTTGCGCAATGGGTTAACCTCCTAACGGACGCAGGAACCCCTCATTCCTACTGGGTCCCTAATCGATTTAGCGATGGCTACGGAATCAGTGACTCGATCGTAAAACAAATATTGGAATCAGATTGCAAATTAGTGGTCTTGCTCGACCACGGCACCCACGCACACGCTCACATAACGGCCTTGAGAACAGGGGGAATTGATGTAGTGGTCATTGATCACCACAATGTAGGAGACAAACTGCCAGACGCTATAGTAATCAATCCACGACAGGAAGGTTGTGGATTTTTAAATGAGTTTCCATGCGCAGCGGCCCTCACCGCAATTGTATCCCGGGAAGTTGCCAGAAGAGCCGGGTTACCAGTTCCAAATCTAGCACTTGCAGGGCTTGGCACAATCGCCGATATGGTTCCGTTGCATGGGATTAATAGAATATTTGGAAAGCACGGTCTTGATTCAATTCGTAACGATCCATCTGTTGGTCTTCGTGCATTAGCACAAGCCCTCAAATTAGATTACACAAAAATTACTAGTAGTGATGTTGGATTCTTGCTGGGTCCAGCTATTAATGCATCAGGAAGATTAGACGATGCCACCATCGTGGTGAAGTTATTAACCTGCCACGACCAAACAAAAGCCCTTGACTACGCCACAACCCTTGTCGACCGAAACAACGCCCGTAAGACTATCCAACGCACTTCCGTCACTAACGTGCTCAATGAGCTTAAGCTAGCACACAAGGCACTCCCTAACGTTCTGGTGTCCTTTAACGAGAACCACCATCAGGGTGTAGTCGGACTATTAGCTGCTGGGCTCGCAAATCGGTATTGCAGGCCGGCATTTGCTTTCGCACGAACTAACGACCGTCACCTCAGCGGCTCAGCCCGCGCTGGCCATCCCTCTATCGATCTCTATGAGGTACTAAAATTATGTGCCGAGCAGAATCCGACGCTACTAGTAAAATGGGGAGGCCACAAAGCAGCAGCCGGTCTGTCAATCAAAGAAGAGGACCTATCGGTATTTGAAGGAGCTGTCGCCAGGGCATATCAGGAGCTCTATCCATCCCCGATAACGCAATTCGAAGTGACCGCCGATATAGAGCTCGCACTTGCAGATATCACTCCAAATCTTATGTCTCAAATTGAAGGTGAGCTTGAGCCATTTGGTCAGAATTTCTCTCCACCAAATATTCTAATTAGAGATCTACAGGTTCTTGACGTTACTGCCCTCGAAGGGAGTCGGGCCAGGCTTCGAGTTAAGCAAGGTTCTTTGATCAGCCCAGCATTCATCGGTGTTGAACTGTGGAATAACGATGTCAAGCCTGGAGATCGCATAACGTTAGTAGCAACACCTGCGCAATTTTTTGATAAGACAAAAGCTCTCATACAACTCTCCGTTTCTGCGTATCGCATCGAACATGCGGCCTTTCCTGGCACTATCGATCTTCAACTAACACAAGGTGCCCAACAGGAGGAAACAACTCCATTAGATAGGCGCTCGACGACCACTCCATCGAAAATGCTCGTATTAAATCAGACTCTAGCTAAGACACTTGGGAATTTCGACACCAGGCCACTCTACTCTAACCTCCATGATAAAATTGAAGACCCATTTGAGAGCGCGAAATCAGCACAGTTTTGGGATCGTGCTTGGGCTGAGCTCAAATCCAAATACGAATTATCTTTCAATCATGAGGGTATGACATATCGGCATGCGCAGGTTGAATTTGTTCAATTTTTCTTTGATATGGGCACTAATCAAATTCTTCAGGCGCCGACCGGAAGTGGCAAAACTGAGATCGCGCTAATGATAGCATCTCACTACATCCACAGCGGCGGTCGAGTAATCTTTACCGCGCCGACAAAGGAAATCGTCCATCAAACAGCCTCTCGAGCACACGCCATTCTAGGGAGTCAACCCGCCGACTTCTGTCTAAGTGCAATGACTCCTAAGAAGCGGGCGCAACAGTACAAGGAGCCCCCAGGAAATCGATTATATGTGGGGACGCCTCATGTCTTCGCTAATGACATCAAGAGCGGGACGTTTAGTTTCTCAACGAAAGACCTGCTGATTATAGATGAAGCACACCACACAACAGGCAACTATCCTTCAGTGGAACTACTAGAAGCCGCTCGTAAGGCTGGTGCTCGCATGTTATTAGTCTCAGCTACTCCCGCCCAAGCAGTATCAAAAGAAAGGTGGAAGAATCTCATCAGCCTAAAGCAAAAAGCCGGTGTCGACTATATTTTTCCGTTAAACGAGCTCCCACATTCATTGACCGTTCGACCGAAATACCTAGAAATCACGCCAAATATTGAGGCCGCCGCCATTCATCTCCATCGGCACGCGCGAATTCTTAAGGCTCGTCTTCTCTCTGACTGTGAGTATTATGGGCTAAGCGATGCAAAAAAGCTAATTCAAGCGCTCCTCCCTGAGGCTACGCCGAAAGGCCATCTTCAACTCCCCTCTGCTAATGAGATCAGAGAGATTCGCAACTCTATGACAAAATACAGGTCGTATGAACGTGCCGACGTGTTTTCGGGGCTACTCGAGCTTGAGGAACTCTCAAGACTTCATCGCTCACTTACGCACCGCGGAATTTCGGGCTTCATTACTAACTGTCTGGAAGGTCGGGCAAGAATCCTGTATCCAACATCATTAGCGCGGGGATCCAATCCATATAAAACCTTCGCGCCACCCCGCTATCTAAAAGCACTGTACACATCAGAGCACGTTCGCAAGGCTTACTCCCTGATTGCTCCCTCTCACTTTGTCAGGTCGCTCTGGCATCTCAAAGACTCTAAGACTATCGACCCAATCGACCCGCGAATTTTAGACCCTAAGCTCAATAAGCGCGAACGGACACAATTACACAATGAGTACGTCATTCGATTAAAGCGGACACTTTTTGAGCATCTCATTCCTCTTGAATATATAGACCACCCCAAGGAGCGGTACATAATCTCCGAGCTTCGATGGCATCGCCAAAAAACCTTCATCTCGGTCGAAGAGCGGGAGCATGCTATTTTCCTCAGTCGCAGAATAAACCACCGCTTAAGTACAAACGGAACTCAAGCTGTATGCCTAACAGGTCCCCTTCAAGGGAGCAAACTCGGAATCTCAAAGGCCGAACGAGAGGCGAGTTTAATCGAATTTGCCTCTGGCGACGCTTCCGTACTCATTGGCACGAGCGCATCAAACGAAGGTGTTGATATTCGTGCCGATTATGGCTACGCATGGAACTTTGATGGCTCCGCTACCAGAGCAAAGCAGAAGGAAGGTCGTGTGGGTCGACACAGTCGAGGCCCAGCAAAATTCGAATATCTATGTTCATGCCCAACCGATTACTGGAAGCTTGAGCGGATCATCAAAAAAATGATTGCTTTTCACATCATGTTAAACGAACAGCGAAATCTCGTCCGAGATATTATCTTTGCGAAACAGGTCGCCAACGGAGCACCTCCTAATGATACTGGAGAACAAAACATTAATCCGATTCCAGCTCCCGGAATGCTCTTCTAGGGTTTTGCTAACTATCGACCACGCCATTGCCGAGACCGCTATTCTCACTGATAGTCTGTACGAGCTGTATTTGATGAATGGGAATCATTAGAAAGATCTGCTAGTAGTCTTATCACCCGCGCGTTAAATTCTCTTTGATACGCGAAGGAAGGACCTAGAAGTGCTACGACGAGCCTCAACAGTATTTTTTTTACACCGACGATAATTGGTCCGACAAAACGTCGATGAGATTCAATCGGTCGGTCTTGAACACCTTGGCCGTACAACCGACACAGATCGCGTATTAACTCTATTCTCTCAGGGCTGGCATCAAAACCGTCACGAGCAAGCGAGGTCGAAAATGCTTTTACCCGCAACTCCTCTCCAATCGGCATTAAACCTTTTGATATATCCATATCAACCGCCGCCCGCGCGATTACCGCAGCCTCCGCGTCGGATTGTCCCGCCACCACTATCCAGCTCTCAGCTGTATTATCACTTTCAACTTTACTCATCGCCTGAAACTCTACCACAAAAACTTATGCCGATGAAGCTCTACATGGCGAAGTTTATAGAAGCTATCTCGAGGGGTTATGGAGCCACTATCCATTCCCGCCACAATTGACACAACAATAGCGACACCCTTCAAAAAGGAACGGCTAAATTCAAAAAGGTTTCCTCCGCAGAATCCAACCTCGCCACGCAATACCGCAGGCATCTCATCCCAACCGGGCAGAACCTCCAACTCTGGCAGCACCTGCACTGACTCAACAAGATCTTTATGCTGAGGCGATAGAATTAGAACATCCGGCCTGGCACTGACTAACTCCTCCCACTCGATCTTCCCTGCAAATACTTTTCCATCTTCATGCTTCAGAGGCTTGGCTCCCAGTAACTCGACAATATCGGCTACCCACTGTGGGGCCACACAGAAAGGATTCACTCCGGTGAGAGCAATACACCGCTTTCCTTTGCACCTATCAAAAAACAGATGTCCCCATTGCATAATTTGAGTTTGCATCCTTGAGACAGTACTCCTCGCCTCCGCGCCAAAACCTGAGCTCCGACCAACGAGCTCTATTGTCTCATAGAGGTCTGTAAGTCTGTGGGCCTGTACGTGCCGTATCTGCACCGTGAGCCCGTAGCGGGCTTCTAAGTAACTCTCTGCCCACGGAATGAAAATAGCGGGGTCCTCACCCTCAACCGTTGTGAAGACAAGCGTCGGATTAAGAGCCACAAGCCCTTGGATATTCACGCCCGACCGAACAATAGCACGCTGAAACCGATCTCCATCCTGCCCCTCAGACCCGACAGATGTCTCTTTATTGCCGACAATCGGTATACCTAATCGCTTTCCGACGATGCACTCATTTGAGATTCCACACAGTTTCTCCACGAGGCCGTAGCCAATGAGGATATCGGTAACAATCGGCAGCAAAGAGATTATCCGCACAGAAAGCATCCTCTTGTCACATTAAATAGCGTAACAGGTTCTGTGGACATCAAAATCTACGCCCTAGTCTGCACACTATTATTATCAGGCACACGGCCAACATAACTCCGACCGACCAATATGCTACCTACTAGTATACTAGCAAATCCTTAGTCAGCAATTACTCCTTACGGAGATCGCAGCACGACCTTAATTTCTTTTAATTAGACTTAAAAATTACTATTGACTCTAATGGCTTAGCGTTTCACTGTAGTGGTACATTCGATGTTACTGTAAACAAAAAAGTAGAGCGCCATGCGAATCCCCGAAACGAGCATTTCTATATATCGATCCACCTGGAGTTATCTTACCTGCCTGATTCTCGCAAGTCTTTGCTTGGGGTGCGCGGCTCGACATGCAACATTTTCGTCCGTAACGGAAAAAGGCTTTCTTCCCGTCAGCGGAACAAATCCGTTCATGGGGGCAAATCTATTTTTGGCCCATGAAATGGAGGAGAGCAACTATCTCTATAATTTCCTTCGAAAGGAGGGATCTCCTCGAGCGATCAGAGTAAGTGGACACACTCCCTCATCTTCACTACTCGAACTCTATTACGTGAATCAACTAACGCTATACCGAGCGACCCCCCAAATAGATCTTGTGTTGGGGACTCGGGAGTGGATGATCGAAGGTCCGTATCCAATTGACAGGCAGACCTACCAGAAAGTCCATCCCTTAAAAGGCGACAGTCGTGGCGGGCTTTTCGAAATATTTGGTAAGCGTGAACTCTTAGACGGGCATTTTCATCCCTCCCCAACAAGAGCTATTAGTCCTGTATTTGTTCCCACCCCAAAGCCTCCAAAGCGCAAAGCCTCCAAAAGAGTAAAGAAAAAAACAATCCCTCAAGAGAAACTCGAAGCGACTTCCTCCTCAGCTCAAATCACAGGAACTCCAACGAACTTTGATCAACAAGCGCTCTTTGAGGCAAGAAAACGCATGACTCCCACCGCCGACGACAATCAGACACAGAAAACCAAAGCTTTGGAATCCGCACTTCAACAAGCAGTGCAAGCGGGCCATTCTAAGTAAAGATTTTGGTGCTCTATAAAAAACTGAAACACTGCCTGGGAATATAGCCGCCACAACTTGAAGCTGCATGCACCTAATTGCAAGGATCCTCTATCTATTCTGGACTAGAAGCTCGTTCAAATTCTGGGGCCACCTGCGACTCCGAGGTCGGCGGTGCTGGTGGAGGACTTGTTCGGCCCCGCGCTATAAAATAGATTAAGACAACAATCGCTAAGAGCGCTACGACCGAAACAATTGTATTGAATGTGGCATTCTGTGTTGTTACCTCACTTGATGCTGGCCCTGTCATTACATTCTCCCCCATTGTCGATAGACAGCAATCGGAGCAATTACGTTCAATAACCACCGACCGTCTTGCCCTTTACATTAAAGTCCTCAGTGGCAAACCATGCCGAACAAATATAGAGGACCGCCCATTACTCGCACACAAAAATAACACCGGCCCAGAAAACCCACTATGAGGGCCCTCAGCTAACTCTGCTTTCTACATGAAATTTAGGTTGACCTCATCCAAAAACGTGAGCGCACCAATGGCAGGGGGAGCCCCTCAGGTATCGAACTCTTGATTATAGCGAACCATCTGCATACGAAACAATCTAATCGTATTAGGATCTGAAACAACACCCGCTTCTATTAAATCTCGTAATTCACCTAGGAATGTCCCTGCTGTGGCATAGTCACCCAGCGTTAGCGAGCTAACTATTAAGACCAGCATGGCTTCTGCCATATCACCCTGAGCTCTCAACGCCTGCCGTGCATGGTCCCGAGCGCGCTCCACACGACCCAGAGCGATCGCGACAACAGCCGACGCAAGCCATCCATGGGAAAAATCGGGCGCAACAGAGATAAGTCCCGATACCACACTGTCAGCCCGACGAAAATGACCTGTCTCAAGAAGCATCTTAGCAAGTCCATACATATCCTGGAGTTGCTCCTTCGAATAGGGGTTTCTCTTGGTTCGCTCTAAAGACACCCTATCACCTCCCACTATCATCCGGTTCTACGGATAGCCAGTTCAACACCTCACGCAACATCGCTCGCTCTCGTTCTAAAGACTCTAATTCAGAATCACCCGAAACGGCACGCATTGATTTTTCCACGACTTCATGGCGGGCAAATAACGATGATACAGACCCTTCTAATCGCGCTACATTTCCTATCGCAGGCAGCATAGTCGTAACCGGAGAAAGAGAACACAAATCAAACTTACGTGCCATATCGACTC
This sequence comes from Pseudomonadota bacterium, assembly GCA_038134595.1. Taxonomy (GTDB): domain Bacteria; phylum Bdellovibrionota_C; class UBA2361; order UBA2361; family OMII01; genus OMII01. The sequence continues at coordinate 92,140 of JAYPVM010000005.1, forward strand.
CCACTTATATAAGTTCTCATATAATCCCTACCCCCCCGAAAGCCTCCACAAATTTATCCAGTCGCGCACCTACGTTTTATTCCCTACGGTTTTAATTCATACATACTGGTGTTATCCTTTAAAACACCCACTACCCTATTAAACAACTCGCAAAGCGAAGCGATCTCCCATAACGCATAAATCTGCTTCACCTACCTTTTCGCGGTTCACACAAATATTCATCCGATTTGTAACCTCCGATGAAAGTGATACGGTCGCGCCTGCTTGCTGCAATTCTTGAAGCGTATGCTGGTCGACCATAGCTGTTCCACACTCGATACTGACTCTCGTTGTTCCGTTCTGCAGCAATCCGCCAGAAGGAAGTCCCGGCACCACCTTACACACGAAGCTCTCCGCACTCCTCATTAACTTGGCCGCAGCAAACGGCCTATGACCAACTCGTAACAACACAACGTCGGATACGCTCCGCTCGAGGTCAATTATCGCCCCCTTTTTTAAATATTCAGGGAGCATATGGGGGGGCACACCAAGCTGTGCAACCTCAACACGGATTTCGCCGTCACTCGACTCAACACCACTACCAGCTTTTAATGAAGAATGTATCTGACGCCTCCACAAACCATCCATCCTACCGACGAAAGTACTTGATACAAATAGCGAGACACTACAGGTAATGCCGTTAACGCTAAAGTTTAACTTTATTCCCGCGGTAGCAGTACAGTCTGACGGCAGGTCCTTTCCAAAAAATCGACACTCCGTATTATCGACTATCGTCTGATGCCGCATCAAAAACACTAGGAAGCGCTGAGCTATATATTCAACGAAAATCTGCCCCCCCAGCTTGGAAAATGCACGCGGGTGTACCTCACGCAAGAGAAATTCAACTGTCGGCGTATCGAAGGCGAGCCATAGAGGCTGCTCATCTACCGTAGCTCGAAAACAGGTGGAATCGGCCTGTGGAGACCCCAAAAAAGGTTTTACATCACCAACTCGCATATCCACACTAAACGATGAATAAAGGGACATCCACGGCTCCGAAAACCCCACACACCATTTTTCGGGCCGTGAGCGTAAGAATCCATTACTCCACTGAACCTCTTCCGGAGAGATGGCAGAGAGGAACACGCGAGGATCCCACTCCTCGAGGGCAGCTGGGTTATCGCCTTTTTTTTGTTCGTTACCGTTTGTCATCTAACCTACGTTCGCCTTATTCTGACTCTCCCATCAAAGCCTCTTCTTCAATACGCTCATCAACCTCAATCAACCTCCGTTCGGCTCGTGCGAGATCCGCCACTGCTCGTTCAAGATCGGCTTGCAATTCATCACACCTTTGCCTGTGGACTCGCAAATGAGCCTCTCTCACCTGCCCGACACTGGCCTGTCCGCGTAGCACCATACCTTCTCGCAGTTCCTTTACCACCGCATCAACACGAGCTATCTCCACCTCTATTTCTCGAACTTTCACAGCTCGCACCTGCACCTCTGCAACAACTTTTTGACGATATTCAATAAGCTCGTGATCATCAGCAGCCACTGCTTTAAACCTCTTCTAATGCTTTTCGGAGCATAGTTCCAACGTACGGAAATCGAGCATCCAAGTCCAAACTAAGCAATTCTTCTGCCGCCGAGCGAAGTTCTTGGCCATTAAATGCATCGCTCTCAAGTACCTCTAGGCATTCTTTGCCTTCGATCAATACAGCCACCGCGACCTTTATACGATGCGCAGCCGTTAGTGCTTGAAAGAGGCTAGAACCATTGCGCATCTAAGTCTCCTCTTTCTCCACATTTTCAGCCCCCAACATACTCTGTCCCTCGTCTCGTCTCGCTAGTCTTTTTGCCGACGAGCGAACCGCAAATGCCCTCCTAATTGAACGATATTGTCCAATTAAATAGCCGGCACTCCCAGCAATTGCACCCACGAAAAGAACAATTCCAAAAAATAAGAAAACTAAATCTCGATGGAGAGCGACAGGTACTCGCCAGAAATACATGAATGAGTTTGTCTCTTGGCCTGTGCCTGAAGGGTCGAGGTCAGTTTCTTGCGAACCTGTGCGATGAATAGAAACCAGTATGTTCTCGTTGGCGATGGTAGGAAACACGTTTTCGACCAAAGTTTTGCAATGCTCAATGCTAAGATCGCTACTAGCCGAGACCTTCAGTACGACAGTAACAGAGGCCTCAGTCGACGCACGAGCCGAGTGTTTTCTGACAACAACGCCAGCATCCACCACGGTTGCGAGTCTAGCTAGCGCCCCCTCTAGTTCTGCTGCTAGCGCTCGATCGAGCCGTACGTTATCCACACTTCTCGAGACAGGCAGGATTCCATTGGATGCCGTCATTTGCTCAAAGGTCGGCTGATGCTCGCCCGGAAGTCCTAACAGACCTAAAAGCGTTGCTGCTCGTGGATAGTCCTCATCCGAAACAGTAACAGAAAACCCTCCACGCCCGGCTCGTCGCGCCTCTAACTTAGCTTGAATTCCTCTTCGGTGAAGCACAGAAACGATTTGATTGGCCTCCCTTTGATCAACATCTGACGCAACGGGCGTGACATCACAACCCGTCACTACAATCAGCAAACCTAACCCTGTAAGAGAACCCCAAAAAGCCTTCATACATGCCCTATTTATTCAGGAACAAGCACAACTAGAAACTCTACATCCCCAAATCGTATCCAATCTCCATGCTGAACCTCAATAACACTTTCCTCTCTTCTGTATTGAGCATCGCCTTGAGAACGAATAAACGTGCCTCGCTCACTCATCAGATCTTGAATAAGAAGCCTGCTATCGGTTATCGAGACCAACGCATGTGGTGTCGACATACTTTGGTCTTCGAGAATCAGATCTGAATCTCGGATACTTGTGCCCGTTATAAAAAAACGTCCTGCTCTTAGCTCAATCGCCCTACCATCACGATTCTCGTAACTTACCAACCATCCAGAAAGACGGCCCGCGCGCATCTTACCTCGGCGCACGCTCTGCTCCTCAGTGGAAACAGAGCCGTCAGTGGACAGCATACTCACCGGTTTTGTCCTTTGCTCGCCACCCTCTGCCGATACTTGCTGCGTGCTTTCTTTTCGTTGCGTTTCGCGCACCTGCTGTTTCGCAACCGCTGGCTCTATAGGCTTGTTTGGCATAGGGCTTGAGCCAACTGACTCGTTTTTTGGTAATACACGCTGCTTGTCTTGATGACGTCCCGTCTGGCCAGAGCGTTCTCGTCCTTGTTTTTCTTGCCGTTTAAGCTTGGCGCCAAACCTCGGCTTGACTCCCCGCGGAGCTAGATGACGGTCTCCACTACCCGAGTGCTCGCGTTTTTGCGAAAACTTACTACTGTCTTTCCCTAACGGCCCTACTGAGGTCGCTCCGCGTTCTCTTGAAGATCTCTCCTCTTCTACTGTACCTAATTGAAACTTACCAGTGGTCGCTGATTTCGCATCATCTCCTGAAAAAGAGTCATCTGCCGCCAATTCTTCAGACCCACCAAGTCCCGAAGCATCGTCATCCTTACCTGATTGTTCCTGAAAAGATTCGGCGTCGTGTGCAGGCGAGTCAATATCTCCAACTGGCTCATCAAGCTCTAAGTCGCCTGCGTCTAATTCGTCTAAAAACGCCCCTAACGGGTCAAAATCCCCAGAGGTAACCCCACTACCACTTTCACCCTCTGGCTCAGTATCCATAACACCGGCCGCGATCTTTTCTACCTCTTCAGGTTTTGCAGAGACGGTTCTCTGCCGCACTCGTCCTGACTCAGTCGGCTGATCTTTTAGATCATCGCTGTCCTTCTTAGATTCCAACGAAGCGTTGCAAATTCGACACCTCGCAGCGCTGGCTGGAACCAAGCTCCTGCATGTTGGACATCGAACAAAGGTTAGTTCATTCGCTTCGCTTGCCATAATCATCTCCTTCCATTTTGAGGGTTCCCCCATCTCTCTCGTTTAAAGATTCCCCATCACCAACTAAGTCCTGAGAAAAGCATTCCTCCCAAAAGGAGGGCTATCGCTAAAAAACCAAGAAACAACACTCCCACTGCAAGCCTGCCATACGGAGTCAAACCCCGAATAATTGATACTATCTTCGTTTGTAAGCTCAAAGATTCCTCCGAGTCTTCCAACACCACGGCGTCAAGATTAAACCAGGTGGTATTTCTCCGTTCTCGGGGCTTTGGCGCTCTCGACGACTCGAGCGCTTCTTCACCCTCACTCTCTAACGGATCTAGAAAAACACTTGCATTACCATTAGATTTTGCAAACCTTTCCTCTTCTTCCTTTGAGAAACATACCCCTACCGTGACGCCAGCGCCGAAATTTAGGACAAACGGACGATTATTAGCTTCAAACACCTCGCCATTTGCCAGTAATCCACCATCAAAAGCTGTTCCGTTGGTGCTGGAATCAGTAATTACTACTCGTCCGGTTGACGAAACGGAGACGATACAGTGCTGTCTAGAAACATGGGGAGCTCCCAACCACAGTCCGCATCCAGGATCGCGACCAATTTTTAAATCCCGACCAACTTGCAGAGATAATCTCGAAGGACGCGCAACCTCCGACAGCGAGACTAGCGCAGGGTAGCCTGATGCTCCATCTACTTGGGAACTCTCCGACTCTCGATGTTCCATTGCGGATTGCACCCCCCCAGCTTCTGAGACAAGTCCGTAGATGCACACAGCTTTGGATACATATACCGGCTCACCCGCCGCGAACGATTTTCGGCCAGATATCTGTTCATCACCAACAAACGTGCCGTTAGTCGAGCCGAGATCTTCTATCCAAAAACTCCCAGACTCATATCCGACCCGAGCATGTTGCATCGAGACTGTAGGGACATCAATTCGAAGCCCACAGGTTCTAGCACGTCCAATCGTCAACGATTGGTTTGGCCCCAAAGACACACTTGAAGCAAAGGGCTCATGAACCATAACAGCCGGATACGTCGCCACCTGTTCTCCATACGCTCTGCGCAAGATCCTTATCCCAGCCTTATCGAGAGCTTCCTGCTCTTTCAGTAGTAAATCCAAATCAAGTGCAGTGATATTCAAGGCGATGTCGCCCAGTTCAACCTGAGCACTCCCATCGTATGTCCCCCCGAGAAACGTAGGTTCATTGTTTTCATCTGTCGAATGCGCCGAAACCCTAAACCGACGACCAATATCTCGAGAGACCTCAAGCGACACGTTTGTGCTCATCATCTCGGGGATTGCCAGATGATACTCATCTGACGGTCCAACCGTGACAAACGGTCGTCTCACGAATACCGTTTCAGCCGCCGAATGATTACCCTGAAATGTTATATCGACAACAAACACACCCAGACGCTCCCCATCAAACTTAAAGGTCTGTTAACACAATCTCACGCAGACCGGATTAACACCACTCTGTTGCACAGAGCACCACCTTCGTTCTCTAGATCGTAACGACCACGAGAATTAAGATAGTTTGTTTGCCCCGTTTTGGGGCTCATACCTAGCGAGAGCAACATCAAGAGCCCAAAGAGCGAATAAGGCTAAACTCTTCTTCCACTCCATCGCTACTTTCTCACTAGTATCTCCTCCTATCGACACTTACTTAATTTACTTAAAGCATTGATTCCAAAACAGTATTATATCTGAAATATTACCCCTCCGAGAAGTTGGAGAAATTCTCGTAACCTTTAAGCGTAAATGGCTTGGAACAAACAGGGATTGTAATAAATTACAGGACGCCCCCCAATAAGAGAGCGGAAATACTATAGATTGTTTGTTAAAGCATCGATAAACTGCTGGCTCTTGACCAACCACCAGATTCGCTTTCGTGGTTTCTTCCTGCGGGCGAGCTCCATAATTAGTTTTAACTGCCCAATTTCATTTGGTTAACGATATCTTTATCAGAGGCTCTCGTAATAAATTCGACCTTACGAATTACCACAAAGAGGCTTTTATCCAGCAAGTTACACCCCAAATACACCCTGGGCCTTAACCTAAATTTGTTCTGCACAGCAACCCCGTTTCATCATTTATATAGTGGCTATTCCGGTTTTGCCTGTCGGTTAGATATTAATTGTGATACGACTTAAATCTAGGCGATTCTAGTACTCCATGTTGAGTCAAGATTAGCAATCCGAACATCGTACTCTTACAAGCTTAGGAGAATTGGTGGGTGTTGCAAGCGCGATATTACAGAGTAATGTGACTGGCCACAGATTGTTCAATACGGCCTATGTCTATATATCGACACCTACTACTCTGCCACATCAGATTCAGGTGTGAGCAAGGATCAATTCGAACTAAAATGCTTGTATTTACAGTGTATTATTGCTATCTTGCGAAGTGTAAGAGTACTGAATACATAGATTTTAAACTCGTTAGGAAGATGCTTTGTGTAGCGCAAGCTGTACGATGAGGTTCGCACAGTCTTTTAAGTTTACACATGGCGGTAAAGGTAAGTCTTGAAACCCGAGCGCCCGAAAGCAGTAGCGTTTAGTCAAAATGGTGAAAGCCTCGCTGAGTAGCTGCGAACTGGAGACGGTAGGCAGATTACTTCAGAAGATAGGCAGGCAAACTGCGCCTTTGACAATTACGTGAAAACTGAAGGCGATTCTTATCAGGACAGTGAAAAACATTGAGTGTTCACAAATGTGTGCTTTGGTTTTTAAAAATAGCAACTACGTCGACAACTGTTCGGTGTTAGATACAGTTGTGGGCACAGTTCAAGGCAGTCACATACATACGCCATCAGGTTTACTCGCTACCGCTCGCAAAGCATCTCCCACCAGGGAGAATACAAATGGAACAAAGAATGTTAATCAATGCGGTTCATTCAGAAGAATGTCGCATTGCAATCATAGAGGGCTCGGACTTAGCCGAGCTTGAAATAGAGTCCAACGTAGGAAAAAACGCGAAGGGCAATATCTATCGCGGGCGGATCTCGCGAATAGAACCTAGCCTCCAAGCGGCATTCGTTGATATCGGGACAAACCGAAATGGCTTTCTTCAGATAAATGATGTCCATCCATCGTGCTATAAAGAGCGCGGTAACTTACCCGGTAAGGTTAGAATCCAAGACATCCTCGAACCAGGTCAGGAGATCGTTGTTCAAGTAGTCAAGGAAGAGCGTGACCTAAAAGGGGCAACACTAACCACATATATATCTTTACCAGGCCGATATCTCGTCATTATGCCTGGCAGTGACCGCGGCGGCATCTCGCGAAAAATTCACGACAGTAATCAGCGAGTTCGACTAGGTAGGCTCTCTCGCGAACTTGAAGTGCCGGTCGGCATAGGAATGATAATTCGAACAGCGGGTCTTGATCGGTCTCAAAGCGAACTATCGAGAGATCTCTCCTTGCAGTTAAAACTATGGGAGAACATACTTAGTGCAAATCAAACCGCACAGGCTCCCACCCTCCTCTACAAGGACAACGAACTCACGACTCGTGTAATTAGAGATTATTTTACTCCCGATGTTAAAGAGATTCTCATTGACTGCCCTACGACATTTGAACAGGTGCGAGAGTTTGTCGGGAAAGTAATGCCGCGATACCGCTCACGCATCAAGCAATACCAGGACAAGGATCCCATATTCTCCCATCACAATATAGATCAACAGGTACAAGCCGCTCTATCGCGAGAGGTTAAACTCCCCTCTGGAGGCGCTATTGTAATCGAGCAACTTGAGGCGCTTGTTGCTATAGATGTAAACTCCGGCAAGGCCACTAGCAGCGCTAACATTGAAGAAACCGCTTTTAAAACCAACGTGGAAGCCGCTGAAGAAGTGGCACGACAACTGCGGCTTCGAGACCTTGGCGGCTTAGTTGTAATTGACTTCATAGATATGGCAGACAAACGCCACAGAAGTGCGGTCGAGAGAAAGCTACAAGAAGCCGTGACGACTGATAAGGCGAGGATAGAACTGGGAAAACTTTCAAAGTTTGGCTTACTTGAAATGTCACGTCAGCGCCTTCGGTCCTCACTCACAAGTCACAGTCACATTAACTGTGATCACTGCAAGGGCACAGGCGCAATTAAAAATCCGGAACTTGTTGCATTAGAGGCACTTCGAAAGATCCAAGCTGCCGTGATTGTAGGACATGTCGCAAAAGTTAAAGCTCGACTTCCCTCGATTCCGGCTTTTTTCCTACTCAACAACAAGCGCGAGGAAATATCAAAGCTGGAAGCCGAACATGATGTTCAGATATTTATTCTTCCCGACGGACGCTTGCGTCCTGATGAGTATGAATTCGAGATGGAAGGAAATCAGGAGGACCTCCAGACCAAGGCACCTGCAGCGCCAACGCGAGTCACACCAGTTAAAGTCGAAGACGGTCCATCTGGCTCAAAGACAACCAACGGATCACGAGGTCGCGCACGCGGTAGGCGTTCTAATAGCAACCGAACAGCCGCACGAACATAGAAAGGTTGTTCGCTGCAAGCGAGCAATCCGCCGGTAATAGCTTTTGTCCCAGGGAACGCCCTGAGCTTCTCAGTCTATTGAGCTTTGACAAACCAGTGTTCGCAAATTAATGCTGTATTAACACTTGTTTATTAGCGGGGAATCTTTACCACTCTTTTCGCCCCTGTTACACTGATCTTTGTTGCTTTCCTAGTGGGGCTTTGGTAACTTTAGTCTACTTAAAGTAAAAAGCCCCGCAATAACAAGTTTAGGCGCGCTGGCGCGCCTCCGTTAGTAGTCTGTTGTATACAATGCCACTGCCCTCTGCAATAAAAGACGATTTGGTTGACTTGGTTAAATTAGCTTCCAGTCTTACCGAGGCTCATACTATCGCGGTTTTTCTTCCAACACACCTAACAAGCCCGAGACTACAACCTGATTCGTCTATAATCGGCGGCCTATCAAAATTAACCGCCAAAGATGCCATCCCGCTTAAAAAGATAATCGAACCGGGATATGATACTAAAAACGCTTCAATAGAGTTAGTGGCTGTTCATTCGTATTCCAAAATTACCAAAGATGCGCGCATACAAGCAGGCGCCGGTCTGCTCGGATGGGTAGCAGAGCAAGGACGACCAATATACCTTTCTCAATCTGACATACCCAAACTTCCCGCCCTCTACATAGAACCCGAGATAGTGCAAAGCCTTGCGGCACTTCCGATTGATTGCAGCAAGGCCGATCCATCGCGAGAATTAAAGCTACACGGCGTACTCATGTGCGACAGCCTTCGAAGTGAGGCGTTTTCAAATTCAGACATAAAACTACTGGAGCAAATTTCACGGCAGTGTCAAAAACTTATATACTGGGCAAGTAATGCAACAGCTGCGTCTCAGGTCGAAAGCTCATGGGATACATTCAGGCAGAAGGTTATACACCTAGGAGACGCAATAGGTCAGGATTCAATCGATCTCCTAAAATTACGTATCGAATCATTTCAAGAACTAGCTGATGCACGTGGGCTCTCAGAGGCCGTAAAATATTCGGAGCAATTCTTTCGTCTCGTGCAGCAAGCCCTTCCACCCCATTTCCCAATAGCTCGCATCCCATCGGGAGAGATTGTCATAGCAGTTGACAACATGATGAGTACGTTTTTCCAGCAAAAACTGCATAATCTTGCAGTGCACCTATCCTCAAAAGACAGGCCGCTTACTGTTGCAGTGGAGCACTATGGTGCCAAAACAGAGCAAAGTGGAAAATGCAACATTGATATCACTCTTCAACAACAACCAAAATTTAAAAGATTATCTTCAACGGGAGGAACTCGTGCTTAATATCAATACACTATTACCATCCTTACGCGCGAACCCACTAAGAAAGCTTTCATCTATCATGGCGGCTGATGTCGCTATAGACCTTGGAACAGCCAACACCCTTGTTTATATAAAGGGTCTCGGGATTGTATTAAACGAACCCTCGGTAGTGGCCATCGACTCCAAGACTGGAAAAATTCTTGCTATCGGCAGTGAAGCTAAGAGAATGTTCGGAAAGACGTCACGCGCCGTGGAATGTATTCGTCCGATGCGAGATGGGGTTATCGCTGATTTTCAGGTAACCAGCGAGATGATTCGCTACATGCTCCAAAAAGTCAAAAATAAATGGTCTCTCGTTCGCCCACGCGCAGTAATTGGCGTTCCTTCTGACATCACACAAGTAGAGAAACGCGCTGTACTTGACGCGGCGCTTTCCGCAGGCATGCGCCAAGTATTCCTTGTAGAGGAATCAATGGCGGCTGCTGTTGGTAGTGAACTGCCTGTTAGCCGCCCCGTTGGAAGCATGGTAGTTGATATCGGAGGCGGAACAAGTGAGATTGCAATCGTAAGTCTAAACGGAACTATGTACAGTCACGCGATCCGAGTTGCAGGTGACAAGATGGATGAAGCTATTAGTCGTTTTATCCGTCAGAAATGTGGAGTAGAGATAAGTATCTTCGAAGCAGAGAGGGCAAAGATGACCGTAGGTTCGCTACTACGTCATGCTCCTCTATTGACCATGACCGTTTATGGACGAGATGTGACTTCAGGGATGCCGCGTGCACTCGAAATTACAAATGAGACAATCAGGCAAGCCTTGCACGAACCTTTGTGTGCGATTGTGGGAGCGATCTATACAGCTCTAGAAAACGTTTCTCCTGAGGTGGCGCAGGACATCCTGGGCAACGGAGTCTATCTTGTAGGTGGCGGTTCGTTACTTAGAGGCCTACCGGAGAAGTTAACCGAAAAAAGCGGCATATCATTTATTAGAGACTCCGATCCGCTTACAAGTGTTGTACGTGGGGTCGGCAAAATGGTCGAAAATATAGACAGCATGAAAACACTGTGTGTTGATGAATTAGCGGCATAAAACGAAACCGCCGCTGGCATGCTTGGTTACCAACAGCTTGTTGGAATAAATAGCTATCAGCTTAACCCATAATAAGGAAGCGCCGCGGCAAAATTGCTCATCACCAACGTCGTCAAGAATTTAGGTGTCGTGCAAAAGGGAGCTTCGTTTGAAGGTCACTGTAGATTTTCTAACTATCACAGCTAACAGAGCCACAAGAACAACGCCTCGAAGCCATCCCGTCAAAAGCACTTGACTATAGGTGGATTCACCTAACCAAAGGACCACATCAGACGCCCACTGATTACATTGTGCAACCAATGTCAGCAAACCTCCACTACCTGAAACAGGGGCGAGAGAAACAAGCAAACCAATTACACCAGCAGTACAATTCATAATCGACCACGGCCCCGCGATAACTATATTAACCATCAATCCGAATATAGATATCGTTCCCTGCCAGCTAACAATAACGCATGTTGTCGTCAGCCAAACACACCAATTAACCGACAAAAATGTCATAACTGTTCGTGAGGGATAGCAGGCCGCTCCTATTCTAATACCCAGAAGAGCTGCAAACGTTAGTATGACTCCTATATCAAAGAGACATAAGGGCCACACGATAAGCATAACTAACAATGCCGATGAACAACGCTGAAAAAACCCGGTCGGACGACAGTACATCCATCCTAGTCCAGCCGAAACAGCCGCTAGCAGTGCCCGAATACCGGAAAATTCACTGCCTATGTATAAAACATAAAAGAATGCACAAAATAGGCCCATAACACCGACAGGCATTCGAATAGACCGGGTTCGTGGTCGCAGCGATGCCATATTAGAGAGAATTGTCACAATGACCGAATAAAGCAACGTTACCTGATATCCCGACACTACGAGCAGATGAGTCAAGCCGAGTCTCTTAAAGGCCCTCTCGATGCTTGGACTTAAATTGTCTTGATGACCTAACGCCATGGATAAGAACAAGTTGACCCCGCGAGTATCGCCAAATTTTTGATACGTATGTCGCCTGACACTCTCCCGTAAAGCACCAAGAGTCGATTGCCCAGCAGGATCTTGTATCGATGAAAATCGAACCCTCATCTCACCAACTACCCCCTGACGCCACAACCAGCCCTCCCACGAAAATGGATTACGTGGTTTCGTAATAGAAACAACACTTCCCCTAACAATCAAACCATCTCCCCTCTTTACCGGATAAATCGACCGCCACGGCAGATCTATTGCTCGACACCTAAGCAAATAACCCCCACTTTCTACGTTGGTTCGGAAAAGAAATGTGACCTCGCCCGGCCTTCTTCGCTGAGGAACACTGGCAACCACCCCCTCAAAGATCACGTCGTTACCATTGGACACCGCCAAACGACCCCCGTCCGTAACAACGGATGCACAGATTCCCAACAACCCACCTATCAATAGAGCCTGAAAAGAACGCACTCGAATCAAGAGAGTCAGAGCGCCAACTAACCCAATTAGGTAAGGCCAGTCTCGTTGAGGAGTAAACCACACAGCGATTTCCCCGATGGCCACGGCCAGACATAACGGCAGTGCCGGAATTGTTTGGAGCACAACTACGTAACACCTTAACAGGTAGTAAAAAAAGCTTTTCACATTTGGAGCCTATTGTTAATAAAACCGCGACGAGCCGTTGCGGAGCCGGATCTAACGCCTCCACGATATTAATTGCAGAAAGATCGTTAACTGTTCTTATCGTGGCAATAGATGATAAGTTGTGTATTTAGTACTTGAAAACTTGCTGGACAGACAAAACACGCCTATCGTGTGTGCTTCCTGGCCACGCTTTCGAAGGGCGCCATCCTGTGCTTGTCGAAACTTTGGCGGTTATATATCGCCTATCATCAGGACAAGACAATACAGTTGCATGCGTTCCAACCTTGAAAAATTCAACCTTAGAAGACTCTTCTCCCGAGCTAACGGTAATTACAAGGGGACCTAAACTGGGTACATACTGCGCTCTCAAGAAGAGTCGTGCCTGGTTAGATTTAATAGCACTACTAGTCTGCTCGCAGGGAACGTGCACAAATGCATACGGAGCCAACCACCGACTCACCTGCCCTTGCTTTTCATACGCCCATCCATAGACACCTAACTCACGAAAATGGGGGATTATTAGGCCCAATACTAGGAATACACCTGCAATCGAGCTGGCTGTTCTCTGCCGCATAAGTCGCTCAGACGTTACACAACCGAGAAGAAACCCCGTCGGTACTAGCACCTCAACAAAATCGGTGTGGGGGCCAAAGAAGAGAATTATCGCTAACATCGCAAGCACGAAACGACCGAACCAAGAAGCCGAGCTCAATTCAAGACGATATCCTGAGATGAGGATCAAGAAACCCAGCGCAGCAAAGACCCCTCCCTCCGCCAAAATCCCAAGATAAAAATTATTTGCATTGTCGGTCCATGCACCTAAAGAAGGAAAGGCAAGTCCATACAGTGCCACAAAGTTGGCAAAGCGATCCGCACCAACGCCAAAAAACCAATGATCTCTGATCACGCTTAGGGCAAGTTGCCAAAAGATCATCCGACTTGAAAACGTTTCATCAACTCGCATCAACGAACCACTCTTCGCAATTCTTGAAAGACCCTCTGGTAGCCACGGAATAATTTCCAAAACACTGTCAATATTCAAATAATAATCAATCAACGTAACTATGAATAAAAACAGAAAGAGACCGAGGGCCAAAGAAGCCATAGAGCGGATACATTTACGAGTCAAAAGACTGGCCCCCAGACATCCAACGATTAGAAAAAAAGTACGCGAGCCCGTCAGAAATCCCCCCATACAGACGCAGACAATCTGCGCTCCTAAAAAACAGCTTCTTCCTAAGCTAAACGCGTCATGCGTTCGCTTGTGCAGTATGTTTATCCACAGTGCCAAACCCAAGACCACCCCTTGAGCGTTTGGATCGCTTGCCAATCCACTGAAACGCCGGAGTGAATTCCAGAGCATACTTTGATTAGACACGACATTAAGTCCGCCTCCGGTGGCTTGAAAAACTATGTAAATACTGGAGATAACCGCACCAGACCAAAACCCCTTGCAGAATCCTGCCAATCGATCATCCTTTACTTGAAAACACTTCACTACCAGGGAAAAAACTCCAAGCCGAAACATCCATTGCCACGAATGTCCAAACACATCGAAAAACGAACGGATCAAATCACTTCGCATATATGAGTGCATCAAAACTTGTGGATGAAACATGTGAGAGACCTCGCTGTCCAATCCCAAACCGATAAGCACTTCAGATACGAGCACACCGCACCCAAAGAGAAACAGCGGTCTACAGGGGAGGCTTCCGCTGGGGGGTCCTGTGCCAGAAAGAAAAACAATCGAAGAAAGCGAGGTAACAAGCAATACTTCTGAGCCAAGCCATCCACACATGCCGACTAACGCACCCCAACTTAGTGCTAGTGTGAAAACTTGACGTTCACGCGGCAAAAATACGCGGCAGAGCAAGAGAAATAAAATCCATCCACCACAAAATAAAACTACTTGAGTTCCGGCAGAGATAACTGTCAAAGCCCCCAGTATAGCTAGTACTCCATACTCCACACAAAACTCTCCTCTTTTCGTAGAACAAAGAACGGCCAACATCAATACAACTCTTCCCGCTCCTTGAAGGATTACATATTTTTAGATTTAACGTGCCCCTTTCGAACTCGGTTATTTTTGCGCAATTCCTTTCGCTTGCCGCCATTGTTTTTCTCGGCCTTAGTGTGCCCCAGCACATTTCTAACCGCTCGACCTTCTTTATTGGGGTTCGTTACGTTTGGCTCCTTTTCGTCGCCTTCTTGTCGTATCAAGCGTCTATACGGACTCTGATCTACAAATGGATCGGCCCATAACTGCACCTTATCGGCCAAATACTTAGGGGGCCTGCCATTCTGGAGTATAGAAGCCCTAAAATGATTCTCTATCTCTGGAAATAACGAGGATCCCTGTAACACGCCAAATGTGCGGATGCTTCCATTGATAGACTTCCCTCCGATAGAACCAACAGAAATCGTATAAGAATTTGAGATAAGCTCTGAATTAAGTATCTTCTGAGCTCCTAAGAACACCGGGGTATTCCCCTCATCGTCCACGAGGTAAACAGATACAATATTCGACTCCAACCGACATACGATGAGCGTATACCAAACTCCGACAGTAAATTCATGATCAGAGAACACCATCCAACGGCCACCTCTCGCAGGATTTCCGTTTGATACCAGGGGACGAATACCGGTGAACGTCTTCTCGATTGCTATAGAGGTGTCGCTCCTGCGACCATTTTTTGATTTATTCCTACTTAAAAGGATAAGCCTTTCCCCATGTTCGGGAAGCTCTTTCAACGAAAATGATAGGAATACAACCTGTTCTTCACCATCCGAGGCACGCGTATCCTCGAACTGACTGACATAAAGAACAGTTCTCTCTCCTGATAAAATTAAAGGCCCTTGATGTTCATCTCGCGGCTCCACTCCCTCCCGAAGAACCGATGACACGACTACATCGTCTTTCAATGGAGAGCCAACCTTAAAACCAAAGAACAGCGCTCCGATGGCGACTAAAAACAGTCCACATGCTAGGAAAATATGAAGTCGATAACGTTGCACTAAAACTACTTTCACCCAATACTGTCAGAGCCACTAACAGAACATACCGCTAGACACCCCTATCAGAAAACCGGGGCCGAAAAATTCTTACACGGATGGAATCATACCCGACACGATACAATCAGAAAAGCATACGGTAACGCTATGAGTGACGAAACACCCTAAAGCCCCTAAACGGTTAACTACAAGCGCCCGTCAGTTACAGAAAAAACGAGATGCAACGACTGTGACGTACCCGATCCAACCGATATCAAGACACGGCGATACGTCCTTCGAGCTGTTCTCTATTCCTCAGAGATATCAGCAGCCTCATCTAAATCCTCGGAAGGAGTGGGCGCAGGCTGCGTAGTATTATCAGCCTTAGCATCGGTAGCACTGCCTGCAGCAGCCTTTGTGCCTACGATTTTCACTTGAACCGACACGCTGACCTCAGAATGAAGCTTTATCTCTACATCGTAAGAGCCCGCAGAGCGAAGCGGATCGGCCAACTTTATTTGGCGCCTATCCACGTCATATCCTAAATCCTTCAAGCCTGCCTCGATATCCTTGCCAGTTATCGCACCAAAACTCTTGCCCTGGGCACCAACTTTTAGTGTTAGTTCAACAGAAACCTGACTGAGAACTCTCCCAAATTCTTCCGCTTCAGTCTTTTTCTTTATCCGCTTGGCGATGATCGCTGACAGCTTATGCTTTAATTGGCGTTCGTTACCGCTCGAAGCCTCCACAGCAATTCCCCTCGGAATCAAATAATTGCGAGCAAATCCCCGACGCACCTTAACGGTGTCACCTACATACCCAAGTGTTAAAAAATCTTCTCTAAGTATAACTTCCATTGCTATCCTCGCCTGAATCTATCTCAATGACCCTAAAAAATGGGGCCTCTATATTCTCACTAAAAATCTACTCTTCGTCGTCGCTGTCATCATAAAACGACCGGCCAGCCGATTGAGGATTCCCCTTAAACTTTCGCGCCTTAGTTTTGATTATGTGAGTCTGAAACTTGTGAACTGAATCAGTGATTCTAAGAGCTGAGTGCAACTCATTAGCAGCTTCGTAATTGGCGGTTTCGTAATTGAAGGTCACAAAGTATCCAAACCGCTGCTTGTTAAACTCAAAGGCTAACTCTTTTTTGCCAGCCGCATCAACACCCGAGATAGTAGCTTGGCTCTTCTGCAATAAACCCTCTACTTTTTTTATCTCTTCTTTGAGTTGCACCTCGCTTAACCGCGGGTTAAAAATTACAACCGACTCGTAACGGCGAACTTCCATTGGACACCTATATATTTAAAACTCTAACTTTATCGCAATCTAATCCGAAGACTCCTTAAACGTAAATACGCTTCTTGGTTCGCGCACTCAAGCTATTAGCTATCGAGCATTTACCTGCCCTGATGAACTCTCCAAAGCGCTTTTACGTTAGTGGCTCGATTTCTTAAACACGTTCACGCGATAATCACACAGACAAACGCCACCCAGCCAAACAGAGCCGCAAGAGTGTATCAAATCGAGCCAGAAAAACAACTCCTACACCTAATTAAATAGCACTCACGGCGGAACCAATAAAACAGTTTAATATCAACACATTAGAGTGTCTAACAATTATACCGATTCTGGGAATGCGAAACGCCTTTTCGCACGATACCTATCGAGGCAAGGGCTGCAACACCCACAGATTTCACAACATGAGACTCTTCATCCCTCGAGAATCTACTTAAAACCCACCGTGCGATACCATCCTCTCCCTGAAATGCGGGAATGTCACCGTCAGGCTTTCCAACCCCCACGCGAATACGGATATAATCCCTTCCTCCACACATCTGCGAAATGGACCTTAAACCATTGTGACCGCCTTCGCCCCCACCTTTCTTGATACGAACCGCCCCGAGCGGTAGGTCTATCTCATCGTGTATGACAACGAGACGATCAAGGCCAATCTTACGAAAACGAAGCAGGTCAGCAACAGGCTCACCACTTCGATTCATGAACGTCATTGGCTTTACCAACAGGATTTCACAGGAATCGACTACAACCTTCGACAGTGAACAATCACCCTTCGGAACAAAACCAACCCCCACCTTCTGACCAGCAACCACCTGAGCACTGATAGCTTTAGCCGACTCAGTTAATTCAACTTCACGGACGGTAGCAATTTCGCTCAATACATCAACAACTGTGAAGCCGATATTATGCCGGGTTCCGGCGTACTTCTCGCCAGGATTGCCAAGCCCTACGACAACGTATCCTTGCCCTTTTGAATTGAGCCCAGTGAAAGCCAACGTAAATCCTACCTTTCAATAGAGTAAAAGAAAGACCCGTGCACACACTATTCAGCGAGCGTCGCCTGGAGAAAATACCATTCGGGCATCTATCCCCGGCAAAAACTTCCGCGACCTAATCTGCCTTAGCAGCCGCATCACTCGCACCCGAGTCGGCTGACTCTTCGGCAGCTGAAGCCTTAGCGACAGCACCTCTTGAGCCTACCACACTCACAATCGTCTCTTCAGGATCGTCACGGAGCGTCACGCCAGCGTTAAACTTGAGATCTCGTGCATGAATCGAATCTCCGAGCGCCAACCCCGAAATATCCACCTCGCAAAGCGTTGGAATATCTTTCGGCAAGCAAGTAACACTTACCTTATGGGTTACGAAGGTTAAAATTCCACCCTCAGCCTTAACCCCAGGGGCCTCTCCGACTAGCTTTACAGGAACATCAACTTGAATCTCCTCACCAGCTTTTAGTGTAACAAAATCAACGTGTAGCACTGTACCTTTGACATGGTCTCGCTGAATATCTTTTACCAAGGCAAGTTTTCCATCTAAGTCTTTGGCATCACTTTTAAAGGTAAAGACTTGGGTCAAGCGAGCTTTTTGAGCCATCGTAACAAAGTCTTTCTGCGGCACAGTCACCGCAATTGAGTCTGTACCCCGGTGATATGCAACACCTGGAATAAAGCCGTTTCGTCTCAAACGACTACACTCACTCTTGCCTGTATCCTGTCTCTGACTTATCTCAATTGTAAAATTTTCCACGACTTCGGTCCTTTGAAAAAAAATAGTGCGGGATACAATAACAAATTGCACTTCTTAGGTAAAGAGAGCGAGCCTTAAGACGAATGATATCAAAGAATCCCAATTCCATTAACTAAACGAACAGACCTAGCAGCTCCAACTATCTGAAAAGACTGCTAATAGAGTCGTCGCTATGAATTCGTCGTATCGCTTCTGCAATCAGTGGGGCAACGGAGATGACGGAAAATTTATCTCCTTCTCCACCTTGAGTCTGTTTAATGGTGTCCGAAATTATTACCTCTTCTAGAACGCTCTCATTTAACGCCTGCCTGGCATTGCCCGATAAAACTGCATGCACACAGCACGCGACAACCTTTGCTGCGCCTTTTTCCATCAAAGTGTCAGCTGCCTTTATCAGCGTCCCACCCGTATCCACCATATCATCTACGATAACGCACGTCTGACCACTGACATCTCCGACAACGTTCATTGACGCAACTCTATTCGGTCCTGCTCGGCGCTTGTCGATAATAGCTATAGGAGCATTATCAAGTCGTGTTGCGACGTATCTGGCTCGCTCAACACCTCCGACATCAGGAGCCACAATCGTCACATTCTTGGTCCCAAACCGCTCGCGAATATGCGGAATCATTATAGGCAGGGCATATAAATTATCCACCGGTACGTTAAAGAACCCCATTATCTGACCCGCATGAAGATCTACCGTTAAGACTCGATCCGCTCCAGCTGTCGACACCATATCCGCGACTAACTTAGCCGTAATAGGCACCCGAGGCTTAACCTTCCTATCCTGTCTCGCATATCCATAATAAAGAATCGTCGCGGTAATTCGCCCTGCTGAAGAACGCTTGAGCGCATCAATAATGATAAGCAACTCCATTAACCTGTCATTACAGGGATACGACATGCTTTGAATTACAAAAACATCACCTCCCCGAACATTATCACCGATCTCAACGGAGAGCTCTCCGTCGCTAAAGTGGGTGATCTCAATATTGCCCGGGGCAATTGACAACTCATCACACACACTTTTAAAAAAATCCGGGTGAGAGCTCCCAGAGAAAACAAGAAGAGGGCGACTCACGATATCTCCTATTTACTATACCAGGCCTTAAGAATGCTCAAACCATACTGAACCAAACGGCCAGTTTCAACATTAAATCAGCACCCAACGAAACTTACTAGAGATCTAATTGCGATTCGAATTACGCTCGCCACAGTTAGCCCAGCCTAAACCCACTCTATGCAGCGCGGCACAAAAACAATCCGACACAGCCCAAAAACCCACTCGCCAAGCCCTTCAAGCCCCCTCGACGCGCTAAAAAATCTGGTCGAACTAAGAGTCGAGTCTGCGTTTTAATTGATTGGAGAAAAAGACCCTAAGGATGCAAAGTCTAACGAAGGCTCGGAAAAGAGCCACGTGCCACTCACAGAGCCTAATACACAGAGCCTAATGGGGGATGTGGAAAAACAGGGTAAAAGCGGGTAAAAGGGCACCAACAGAAGCAACAAAAACAGAACCAAGAAAGGGATATACGATAAAGAGCGGAGCTATCCTTGAGAGTACATCGTGACTAACAAAGTCCCGAATAGCAAAACCTTTCGTTATTGGGTTGTCTTGGTTGCCCGGGCAGGGGTCGAACCTGCGCATGGCGGAATCAAAATCCGCTGCCTTACCACTTGGCTACCGGGCACCAAACCCTATTAGAGGTAAAACACTTAGAGGATTTTAGCAAGGCATGAGCGACCAAATTTAGAGAAGTTTCACCCTATGCACGCTAACTCCCAGACTCAAGGCAGACTTTTGATACCGACTCACCTGCTCCTGGGCTCCCTTGTCTACCAAGGAAAACATTGCCGAACCAGAGCCAGTAAGCGATGTGAGAGGAAAAAAACTTCGGGCATTATCTAAAACATCACCCAGAAGTGGTCTAAATTGTCGTATATAGGGTTCAAAATCATTACAAAGCAACGTTTCAATAGGACACGCCGCTCCACCGGCTAGTGCATCCATCACCTCGTCACGCCCAACTTCTCCCACTTCAACAGATCGGTTCTGCCTATAGAAATCATAAAACGCTGCGGTAGGAACCGTCTCACGAGGAACTGAGATAAGGATATCCATATCTGCCAAATCCGGATAGTTCACCACCTGCACAACCTCACCTACACCTTGAACCCAACACAATCCCTTTTTTAAGGCATAGGGAACGTCAGCACCCAAGGTGACCGACTCTCTAGCGATTGTAGACCGCAGGCTATTGCTCGAATCACCCGCCGATCTGTCAGACACGTCCCCTATTTTTTCTAATAAAAAATTCAGTACTGCCGCAGCATCACTACTACCTCCACCTAGACCGCCGCCCGTTGGAATCCCCTTAGTGATCTCAGCCTGCAATCCAAATGGAGCTGTGCTATATCCACACGCCTGCCAAAACAAAGAGTACGCCTGAGTCACTAGATTATCGGAGCTAGAAATCTCCTCATCGATAGCGCCGCGGCACTGGACTTGACACGAACAATCAGAGACGAATGTCACTTTTATTTCGTCAAAAAGTGACACACTACCATTGAGCATACTCAGAACATGGTATCCATCATCCCTGCGCCCAAGAACCTTAAGCCTTAAATTTACCTTTGCAGGAGCCTGAATGCGCCACAGCCGAGACGATAGCCTCGAATACGCTTCTTCTACGAGATCTGGCACGTTGTCTCCGTATTCAAGCGCTAACACAAATGAATCGACAGTTAAAGTATATTACAAATCGTCACTCTCATCGGGAAGTCTATCAGAACTCTCAGTTGAGGACCTATCTGAATAGCGACGCTCTTGATTCTCCTGCGCCGTTTTACAGTCGATACACAACTGCGCAACAGGTCGAGCCATCAACCTTGCAAATCCGATCTGCTCTCCGCACTCTTCGCACTCGCCGTAGCTCCCGTCTTCAATCTTAGCAAGAGCAACCTCTACCTTCTTGAGATGATTTACTTCTCGCTTACCGACCTTCGCTAACGAGTTTTGATTAATCTCTAACGACGCTAGGTCTACAGAATCGCCAGAAGGAGTCTCGATATCGGCCACAGAAGAATCGCTTATGTCCTCTAAGTGCCGTTGAATCTTTCGTTTTTCTTCCTCCAGAATTTGCTTTAGCTGCTCAAGCTCTTTCTTTTTCATCAACTAACCCTCTACTTCGTAAAAACGTCTATACCCAGACAAAACAGGATCACTGTGCTGATGGGGCGCCCAAATTTATAGACCAGCCATGATTAGAGAGCAACAGATAAATCTATACCGAGCGTTTCAAACAACCATTAAACCAACGGTTCAGATACTCCTTAACTACTTGATAGCACTGGAAAAACATGCCGGCCAACTCTCCCTCTTGTCCGAACAAACACCAACGACTTCCACTGAAAGGTTCATTACCCCTTCAAGGTATACTCCCCAAAAGCCTCCCTAAAGACATCTGATATCTCTCCCAACGTGCAATCACTCCGAGCACACTCAATGACAAAGGGCATGATTTGACTTTCGGATTGCACCACAATTTGTTTTAGTTCACTTAGTGTTCGCTGTACCAGCTGATTGTCTCGCTGGAGTTTAAATTCTTTAAGACCTTTGCACTGCCGGTTTTCCGCCCCAGCATTGTGCTCTGCAACAGCTTTAATCTCCTCCTCCTCTTCACGATATCTGTTAACACCAACGATAGTCGTCACACCGGATTCCATCGAACGTTGTGCGCGAAAGGCCGCATCTTCTATCTCTCTCTGTGGATACCCATTATCAACAGCCGCTTCCATACCACCCATGGCATCAATGAGACGAAGCTGCTCTCTTACCTCACGTTCAATTGTATCAGTAAGCTCCTCTACGAAAAACGCGCCACCTAGAGGATCCTCACTCTCAATAACTCCAGATTCACACGCAATTATCTGCTGAGTTCTCAACGCTAGGCGGGCACTCTCTTCTGTCGGCAAGCCTAAAGCTTCATCGTATGAGTTTGTGTGAAGCGACTGCGTGCCGCCCAGTACAGCAGCTAGAGCCTGAAGTGTTGTTCTAACAATGTTATTCTCCGGCTGTTGTGCCGTAAGGGTACTTCCCGCCGTCTGCGTATGAAAGCGCAAGAGCATCGAACGATTATCTAGTGGCGCGTAACGCTCCTTAACAAGCATTGCCCATACTCGCCTCGCGGCCCTAAATTTGGCTATCTCCTCAAAAAAATTATTGTGGCAATTGAAAAAGAAACTCATCCTCGGGGCAACGGAATCAACAGAGAGACCGCGCTTCTTGGCAGCATCAAGATATGCAAATGCATTGGCGAGGGTAAAAGAAACCTCTTGTACAGCAGTACTCCCTGCCTCTCGGATATGATAGCCCGATACACTTATGGTGTTCCATCGCGGCACTTCCTTTTCGCAAAATGAAAATAGATCTGTTACGAGCCGAACACCCGCAGGCACTGGATAAATATACGTGCCGCGTGCAATATATTCTTTTAAGATATCATTTTGAATCGTTCCCTTTAATGCCTTCCAGTCAATCCCCCTTCTCTCGGCTACGACCAAAAGAAAAGCAAGAAGAATGTTCGCCGTGGCATTTATTGTCATCGAAATCGATACTTCATCGAGAGGTATTGACTCAAGCAATCGATCCATATCGCTGACGTTCGCCACCGATACTCCCACACGCCCAACTTCTCCTCGCACCAGTGCGTGGTCAGGATCTCGTCCCATCTGAGTCGGGAGATCGAAGGCTATACTGAGCCCTGTAGTCCCCTGCTCCAACAGGTAGCGATATCGCGCATTCGCCTCCTCTGCCCCACCAAACCCCGCATATTGTCGCATCGTCCATAATCGCCCCCGATACATCGTAGGATGGATGCCACGTGTATAAGGAAAGGACCCAGCCCTCTCTGGTGCGCCCACTGAGAGACCTTCCTGTTGGGTTTCTTTTTCTTTTGAAGCAGGGTGTGGCTCTTTTTTTCTGACCATAGAGTCTACTCAATTTTTATATCTTGTAATAAATCTGACACGTACTGTTCAACGTCACTGCGTCTATCGGCATCCGCTGTGACAGTAATGGACAGCAGCTTACCGTCAAATGATGTTGAAAGAACTCCGGTTGTAATCCGCCCCGATTCTGCGTCACTCTCGAATTCATGGAGCAAGAACAAACGATCTCGTGAAGAGATATGCCTACGACTTATCCACTCAATGCTCGGAATCGCTTGCTCGTAAGCGACACCTAGTGTGTCGAGCAATATATCAAGAGAGTCACGATCGATGTCGAGCTCACCAAAACGGATAGCCAACACAACTCCCTGGTCACTACTCCAGGCGGAATCGGGTCGGGGTGGTTTGCTCCACTTCTCCCTTAGCTGTTCAGTCGATAATTGGGCCAGGCCGTCTGGTAACACAAATCGTATACGTCCGCCCGCCATCTCAACACTTCCTACGCTTGCCTCCGACTCTCCCTTCACCGAACAGCTAGGCGGTGCTATGAAAAGAGACTTAACGATCTGGCCATTATGTTCCTCATAGGCCATCTGTAAAACGATAGCTCTTGGCGAGTGCATTTCGACTACTCGAACCATTTGAAATTCAGAATCAATCTCCGAATCGTAGCCGAGACTCGCACGTAGCTCCTCCCAAGACTCCGGCCAAGCACCAAAACTACAGTAAAAAGCCTGCACACTCTCAAACAAGCGTTGTCCAATAGAAGCAGGCGCAGCGTTGCTTAACTCCTCATTTGCATTTTCTGGCGATACGTTGTTTGAGGCAGAGCACCCAACGAGGATAAAACCCAATACTCCAAAGGCTATGACACGCTTAATTGACTTTCTCATTGTTAAAATAATACCCCTCCCCTATCATAAAGGTAAAGCGAAAGATTTCTGACAACTATCACCTTACTCGCGGTGTATCCAGAGGTATTTGCATCCACATAAGGCCCACATGACTGACAACGATCCGCCTCAAAAACAAAGTTCCACCTTGGCCCATAGAAACAAAGCGGCTGAGCTTGGCGGTGGCTCCGAGCGAGTTGCCAAGCAACACCGAGAGGGTAAACTTACCGCACGGGAACGAGTAGATCTCTTGCTTGATGACAAATCTTTTCAGGAGTTCGACAAGCTAGTCACTCACCGCTCACATAACTTTGGACTTGAGAAGCAGCGATATCCAGGCGATGGTGTAGTGACCGGAACGGGAACAATTAACGGGCGTCCGGTATGTGTATTCGCGCAAGATTTCACCGTGTTCGGCGGCTCACTTGCCGCCATGCATGCGCGAAAAATTGTAAAGATAATGGACCTAGCCGAAAAGCTCGGCTGTCCCATTATTGGACTCAACGACTCTGGCGGGGCTCGCATACAAGAGGGAGTGGAAAGCCTTGGTGGATATGCAGATATTTTTCTAAGAAATACCCTCCTGTCGGGCGTCGTCCCACAATTATCACTTATCATGGGTCCATGCGCGGGAGGAGCTGTCTATTCTCCTGCGATAACCGATTTCATTTTCATGGTTCGAAACACCAGTCATATGTTTATAACAGGGCCAGATGTTATTAAGGCTGTAACCAAGGAAGACACGTCAAAAGAATTGTTAGGTGGCGCCTCTACCCATAACCAACTAAGTGGAGTTGCCCACAGAGAGGTGGAAAATGATCAAGAGTGTATCGAGCTTTGTCGAAAGGTTCTTGCCTATATACCACAAAACAACCTCGATCGCTCTCCCCGTATGCTAAATGGAGATGCCACGGATCGGCTAACCAATGAACTTGCCACTCTGATTCCCAAGACCCCAAATTCTCCATATGACATGACTGCCGTCATTGAGACCATTGCCGATCGGGGCTCCTTTCTTGAATTACAGCCAACCTATGCCGCTAACATCATAATCGGCTTCATTCGATTAAATGGCGAATCAATCGGGGTTGTAGCCAATCAGCCCTCAGTTCTTGCGGGATGCTTAGATATTAACGCCAGTTCAAAAGCAGCTCGATTTGTGCGCTTCTGCGATGCTTTTAACATCCCACTCCTAACGCTGGTTGATGTGCCTGGATTTCTACCCGGAGTCAATCAAGAACACGGCGGCATAATTCGGCACGGAGCTAAGCTTCTCTTTGCTTTTGCAGAGGCGACCGTCCCCAAAGTAACACTCATCGTGCGAAAAGCATACGGAGGAGCCTACGACGTAATGAGCTCAAAACACATCAGAGCCGATATTAATTTCGCCTTCCCGTCAGCGGAAATAGCAGTCATGGGATCAGAAGGGGCTGTTAATATAATCTTCAGAAAGGAAATCGCGGCTGCAAAAAGCAGCGGCACAGAACATGAAGTTCGTACTCAACTAGTAAGTGACTACAGAGAGAAATTTGCAACACCCTGGGAAGCAGCCGAACTTGGATTTATCGATTCTGTGATCGAACCCTCCCAGTCAAGAAGGTCCTTAATCAGAGCTTTTGAGACGCTCGTGACAAAACGGCAGACAAATCCCAAAAAGAAACACGGCAATATCCCCCTCTAAGATGGAGCAATTGACATGCAGATAAATCTAGCCCCCCCTCTTCCCGGCTTCATCAACCACAAAGAGGTTCCTTTTTTGAATTCCAAGGCTCCTGTTTCCAATGACGATTTGGTTGCAATAGCCATGGCCGTTCACTTGGTAGCATCAGCCAGCCAACATACGAGCGATTCATCCAAGAACACCGCTTATTCTTCTCTGTGGTATCAAGTCGGTTTGGCTGAGGGAATCTCACGGGGGTTATAATGTCACGTTATGTAGTCGCAGTTAATGGTAAGCAATACTCAGTGACACTAATGGAAATGCGCCAGGATACGGTCGTACTATCGATAGATGGGAAGACGTGCGAGGTGCAAGTATGCCCTGTGACGGCAGATGATAGCGCTGGTGAAAAAACACTCAGTACTGGAAAAAAACAATCGACACCGACAAGATACAAGGCCGAGGCCCCCATGCCAGGTATCATCTCTAAGATACTGTGTTCAGTTGGGCAACTAGTAGAGAGCAACGTTGCGTTGTTAACAATCGAAGCGATGAAGATGGAGAATCCCATCTCCCTGCCGAACCCAGTCGTTATAAAAGACATTCATGTCTCTGTCGGCGACGAGGTTAAACAGGGAGTACTATTAATCACCTGCGCACCACCCCCAACGTAAGCAGAGATAAGGCTAAACTATCTTCTGGCGGGCACTACACTTTAAGACACACGATTAATACATTTTCTTAAAACGACCCTTTGTGTCCGCTAGCTCCGGTGGCAAGATGCAGTCTACTCAATAAGATATTCCTCTACCCTGCCCCAAATATCGACTTAAAAAGGGGCTATCGGCTATCACGCCTCGGTATAAAACTACAAAAAAAGAGGCTTGCTTGAGCCAAACAGGCTTTGTTGTGGCCAGAGTTTCGTCAGGACGTTGAGTTTTTGAATGAAAGATCCAAACCATTGAAAAACCTCTTCTACTCCGCAAAAGAAATTGTGTAAACTAAGTTCATGGGAAGCAAAACAAAAGAAGAAGTGTCGCTAGTCTTTTCGAACGACGGTAGCCTCGCTATCATTGCACTCGGCAATGAAACTGAGACAGCAATCGTCTTAACCCCGACACGCATGCAATCGTTAGTCAATGCGCTCCACGAGGTGCGACAAAGGAAACCGAAGGGACTAGTTCTTCGTTCACCGACACTAAAATCGTTTTGTGTTGGCGCTGATATATCACTTATTCAAGGGGTACGCGATCCATCTACTGGCATCGAGCTGGCTCAGCAGGGCCAAGAGGCCTACAACCTATTGGAAGACTTGCCCTGCACAACAGTGGTTGCAATAAGTGGCCCTTGTGTTGGCGGCGGTTGCGAGATGGCCCTTGCGTGCGACTATCGGCTCGCTGCAGATTCAGCGCATACAACAATAGGCCTACCCGAGACTAAGCTGGGCATCCTTCCTGGCTTTGGCGGTACCTACCGCCTCCCTCGTCTGATTGGTCTTCCCGCTGCGTTAGATGTTATTCTAGCTGGCAAGGTCCTTCGTACCAAACAAGCTCTAAGGATTGGACTTGTTGACAAAATTGTCGCCGAGCGTTCCCTTCATGAAATTGCTTCCGAAGTCGCACTTGGAAATCAATTGATAACGAGACCAAAGGGTGGTCTCATTCGCCGCATAACATCCTCGACGCGACTAGGTAGGCTTATCACGGAGAAAGCCGCGCGCAAATCTCTCAGAAAACAAACGAAGGGATTTTATCCTGCACCTGAAAAGGCCCTGATCAGATGCGTAGAGGGCTTGAGCCTTAACCGAAAATCTGCGCTAACACTCGAGGCTCGAGACCTTGGAGAGTTGATAGTAACGCCAGAGTGTAAATCGCTTGTACATGTATACTATCTTACAGAACACTCTAAAGCTTTTGGAAAGTCGTATCACCTAGATAATACAAACACTCACGGCATGGTTATCGGGGCTGGAACTATGGGAGCTGGTATCGCAGGATTGCTAGCTCAGAAGTGCAAATCGGTGATTGTCAAAGATACCTCGCTTGCTTCTCTGCAACGTGGCAAGGACCACCTCAGAAAAAGCATGGCAAAACGCCGAAGCCTTTCCTCTTTTGAAAGAGCGACGATACTGAATAAAATCGACTGGCTCCAGTACAACTCAGAAACGATCCAGAGAAGCGATATTGTCATTGAGGCTGTTTTTGAAAACATGGAGCTAAAGAAGTCAATATTCCAAGGGCTAGTGTCTCACGTATCATCAGGATGCATCTTAGCGTCAAACACATCTTCTCTCTCAGTGAGCGAAATGGCCTCAGGCATCTCCAATCCCGAACGATTTATAGGGATGCATTTCTTTAATCCCGTCGAGCGGATGCCTCTTGTTGAGCTAATATACGGAAACCAAACCTCTGAAGAAACAATCCAAAAAACAGCTGCGCTATCTGTTGCGTTAGGGAAGTTTCCGATTGTCGTCAAAGATGTTCCTGGATTTCTAGTTAATCGCATTTTAATTCCTTACTTAAATGAAGCGATATATCTTCTTGAAGAGGGATATGCGGTAACTAAGATTGACAACGCGGCGATCGCATTTGGTATGCCGATGGGCCCAATCAGACTACTGGATGAAGTAGGTCTCGATGTAGCAGCTCATGTCTCTGAAATTATGGTGCAGGGATATGGGGAGCGTATGGCAGTACCACAATACGCAAAAACGCTCATCGAATCAGGGCGGTTGGGCAAGAAAAACAAAAAGGGATTTTATGACTATTCCAGTAAGAAACCACTGGTGTGGCAAAATCTCACCGAAACCCTCGGATTGCCGGAAACAGCCACGCCCACTAACAGAGAGGAGCAGTACATTCAGGAGCGGCTTATTTTTCATCTCGTTAACGAAGCCATGAAATGTTTATACGAGGGTGTGGCAGGCAGCGAGATCGAGAACGCGGAGAAACAGATAGATCTTGGAATGGTAATGGGAATCGGATTTCCACCATTTCGTGGTGGCGTCTTGCACTATGCTCGCCAAGTGGGCCTGGAGAAAGTTCGCCAGCAGCTCCACAGCTTTGCTGACCGCTACGGAGTGCGGTACACTCCGTGGGAGGAGACTGCAGCCTCTGCATCCAACGGAGATTAGGTTTGCGAATTCGCAAAAATAAAAAAGAAGCGATGGCAAATAACCCCTTCTTACACGCATACAGAATAGACAGAGCTCGCTATCGTTTCGAGGCATCCTGGATAAACGCATCGATTATCCCTACCAGCCCAGCTAACTCCCCGTCTTGATCGGCCTGCATGCCAAAATATACCCCTCCTAGAAAAACAACTCCCAAAAGCACAAGCTTCATAAGCAGTCTCCTATCAAACCAGGGTAAATTCCCCACTAAAAAAACCTAACCGATACACAAAACAGCCATCACTTCTGCAGTTAAGCCCACAAATCTAACTGTACTGTTAGAGATTCCAGCACCTACTCGATCGCTTCTCGATGCAGCTTTAATTTTTCAAAAAAAAGGACCACGCCCAACAAATTCACCGATCAACTACACTTTTCAAGTGGTTAGATCCCACAGACGGCTTAGCAAACATCGCGCATAGTGGCCCGAAAAGCAAAGAGCCATAAAATACTTGACGCTAAAAGAGCTGCAGTCGTCACTTGCAAAGCCAGGGAGAGCGAGCCAGAAAGATCAGCAGAGACCCCAACCACAACTGGCCCCAGAAAGCCTCCGAAAAGCTGAATCAAAAATATCGTTATCCCTTGCGTCAAAGACTCATAACCAGATGGCGCCCGTTCGACGATAACAGCATTTAATGGAGCGACCCCCGCAAAGATAAAAAGTTCAGCGAAAGCACAGCATACAAAAAATCCCAAGGCGGTTTGTGCTACAAAGCAGATACCTAGCAATGGAACCGCAACAAACGAAGATACAACAACAAAGCGGAGCAAACTATGGTCACTGTGAACACTGCGTTGGGCCATTATCGATGCTATGTACCCCCCGCCTGTTGTTCCTAGTAAACCAGTAACAACCAGAACAATCCCAAAATACGACGCGGCCGCTGCCTCAGAGAGCCCAAGTGAGGACCCATGCCTAACAACAAACGCAGCAATCCCGTTTAGCGCAAAGGTATTAAAAATATACCCACCGATCAAAAACATTAGCATGGGCTTCGATAGAATCTTTTTAATTCCATTCAAAAAATCTCCGCTGTGATTGTCGGCACCTGCAGAAGAAATTGGGCGCCTCTTCTCCGGCGCCAAACACAGAAAACCACCCGCCAACACGAGTCCTGGTATTGCAGCGATTATAAACAAGAGCCTCCAGCCATATTCAGCCGCTACGATACCACCACCAACAAAACCAAGTGCCGCACCGACTGGTATCGCCACATAAAAAATCGCCAGTGCTTTATTAAGGAAAACAGAGTCTATCACGCGACCCTTGAGATACACCGGCACAAGGGCGCCGTAGCAAGCCTCGCCCACACCCACTAAGACACGACAAACAAAAAATGATGCCGAGCCAACAGCAAACGACGTCATTGCCGTACAAACACTCCAAAGCACCACGCCAATTGCCATAACCTTTCGTTTATCGTACCGATCTCCTAGAAATCCAAATATCGGAGAGAATATAAAATATCCCAATACGAATGCTGAGACTAAAAACCCCGCATCGGTGTTTGATAGTCCAAATTCTGCGCTCACTCTTGGCTCAACAGCTTGAACGATATATCTATCGAAATAATTCAGAAGATTGACTAACGTGAGAAAAAGAACACTACCTACCGGCATTACTGCCTCCAAATAACCTGCAGTCTAGGGACACGATACAACAAGTCAATGACCGTTCGAGGGAGAGTAAGAAGCGTTGAGAAGCTCCTTGCTCCCCAGTCCCAGGTTTCCTTCTGGAACAATAAGAGGCTCTCGACTTCTATTAATTCCCAATCTATTTTTCGTTGCCAAAAACCGAATGCTTCGGTCTACAATCCCCCGAAACACAGGACCCGCTAGCGTCCCACCATATATGCTCGTCGTGTTTGGCTCATCAATGGTGACGATCGTCGTAAGGTTGCGATTAACCCCTAAAGGAGAGCCATCAGCAAACCCCACAAATGAGGCCACATAAGCTCCACGTTGATACCCCCTACCATTCTTCGCGGCTTTTTGCGCAGTACCAGTTTTTCCACCGACCCGAATACCTTCTATAGCGGCTCGTTTACCAGTTCCATGCTCATCCTCGACAACCCCATACATCATTTCCCGAGCTGCCAAGGCCGCCTTTGATGAAATAATCCTCTCACCTTTTGGCAAACCCGCCTCATCGATGACAACTGATAAAGTTGGCAACACTCCCCCATTTGCTATCGCGGCTACCGCACGAACGATCTGCAAAGGTGTAACTGCAACTCCCTGACCAAAAGAGTGCGTGGCGACATCAACCTTACTCCACGCCTTGGGTCGTCTTAAAATACCAGCGGATTCTCCAGGAAGTCCCAGTCCAGAAAATGAGCCAAAGCCAAAGCGCCTTAACGAATCAAATAACCGCTCAGATCCGAGGCGAATTCCAATTTTGGACATCCCAATATTAGACGACCGAACGACTACGTCATAGAAAGGAATCACCTTGGAAGGATGGACATCCTTTATAACATGTCGCGAAAACGGGAACCGCCCATTCTCGCAGTCTATTAAGTCTGCACTTCTAACAACCCCGGCATCCATAGCAGCCGCCGCCACAATTGGCTTCATCACCGAACCGGGCTCAAAAACTGCCTCTACGAGAAGATTTCTTAGATGCCGCGCATTTGTTTCGCTGGTATCATTAAAATTATAGCTCGGCGATTGGCTCATTGCGATGATCTCTCCAGTTTCAGAGTCAATCATCACTGCCATCGCCCGCTTTGCATTAGCGCTCCGCCGCCCTTTTTCAAGCTCCTCATCCATGATGATCTGCAAGTCGGCATCGAGAGTTAACTTAATAGATGTGCCCCTCGGTGGAGAAAAAACACCGTCCTCTCCTTTAATACCAGTCTGAATAACCTTTCCAAAGGCATCCTTAGCTACCTTCGTCTCAACATGTTCTTGGCGAAGGTGCTTCTCGAAAATACGCTCGATACCAGACAAGCCATTTCCATCGGTCCCCACCTTTCCAATAAGGGCACTCGCGGCGTTGTTATAAGGATAAAAGCGCCTAGCCTCTGTCACACTGCCAATACCGGCTATCTTCAGGTCTGTGATTTGCTGAGCTTGATATCTGGGCACCTGTCGTTTAATCCAAACGAACGGTTGTTTCGAATTTAATTTTTTGTCGACACTATCACGAGATATAGACAGGGTCTGTGCTAGCACTTGCGCCGTGCGCCCCTTGTTCTTTATCAAAGTCGGACGCACATAAAGTGATTCCGTAGGAACCGAAACTGCAAAAGACTTGCCGTTCCGATCTAACACCGCGCCTCTCTCTGCAGCGACCTGTACCTTCATAACATGCTGCTTCAGAGCCCAGCCCTGCCATGTCTCAAAGCTAGAAACCTGCAAACTGTACATTCGAGCGACCAGGAGTCCTGTCCAAACGATCGCCACCGCACCGATTATTCTCAAACGTGCCGGGCGTTGCCGAATGACAGGAAGAGAACGTCTATCATCACCCCGCCCACCGCGTAAGTCGACACCAACCAGAGAACCTCCCGATACGCTTTTCCGCGACGTAGCCTTACGCTCCCCTTTTATTTCGCTTTGGCCGGGAAGTTTCAAGAGTATTCGAGCCGTCAATCGCCGAAATTTTGAATCCATACGTTCTTCCTACAAAGCCGTTCCCCGAAGTATTTTCCGACCGACTTAGTTTCCAGACCGACTATATGTCGACCAAACTTGCATGAGGCGACACTGTCAAACCAGTGCGCCGGGGGCAGAGCAACTCTAGCGCCCCGCACAGGGCGTACGCAATCACTACTCGTAACGCACCTGTAATGTCCTGCTTGAATCCATATCCCGCAGACCGCTTGTTCGGCGAGCTGCTGCCGAAAGAGCATCAGGACGAAGCAATATCGCCTGCTCCAATTCAAGCTCTCGCCTTTCCATATCGAGCTGTACAGTTAAATTCCGCGCTTGTGCTACCTGATAGCCTACATCGGTTGCCTCTAGCTTCACCCAAACACGCATCCCCAACACCGCCAACAACCCTAGCGCTGCCAGAACATGAACTTTGATAGAAACTGAAGCCACATCTCGCTTCACGTAAACCGATTGATACTGCAAACAAACTGCCATGAACGCCCCCTTGTTGTTTAAAATGTACAGCGAAAACTAAAGTCTGTCGCCAGGTAAAATGCACAAATCGTTATTTTTTCACTTCAAAAATTCACATCATCCGAAACTCAAATAACCTTAGCTTTGCACTGCGAGAAGCTGGGTTCTCGTGAATTTCAGAACTTGATGGAAGCGTTGCCTTCTTTGGCCAAACCCGGCCGATACTTATCTCTTTTCGCGGCCCCCTCCACGATGCGGGATACGACCCGCCAGACTCCCATCCACGGAGAGTGCGCGCAACCAACGTGTCTTCGACTGAATGAAAAGTTATTACCGCAAGCTTGCCAGTTGCTCGGTTAATTAAACGAGGGACCGTTTCTAGCAGCGTCTCGATCTCTTCTCGTTCTTTGTTCACCTTCATTCTAATAGCCTGAAAAACAACCGTTGCAGGGTGAGATTTTCCAACGCCCCGCTTCCCTAACTGGGCACAGCGTATCGATTCTGCTAGCTCTTGAGCACTGGCAAACGGCCGCTTATCTGCTATAAAAAATGCCAAGCGCCTGCTGTGCGTTCCAACGCCGCCTTCTACAAGAGCACGATAAAGTTCCCGCTCAGATGCCGTGTTAATGAAACTCTCGGCTGTCATCTCGTCGTTTTCGTCCATTCTCATATCCAACGCTGTCTGGTCGTTGAACGAAAAGCCTCGTCCCTCATAAAGCTGATCGGTAGACATCCCAAGATCTGCCAACACCCCATCAAAAACCTGTCCCTGAACTAACTCTTCAATCTGTGAAAAACGACCCTGACGAACTTCAAGCCTGCCACCATAGGCGTTTGACCATGCCAATCCCCGCTCAACTGCCCGACTATCGCGGTCGAACGCACACACTCGACACTCAGGACATCTTTCGAGTATTGCTCGGGAATGTCCGCCACCGCCAAACGTAACATCGAGCAAGTTCCCCTGTCCGATATCGGAAAAAGCCTCCACCACTTCATGGAGCAACACCGACCGGTGCCTCGATGTCGAGCCATCCCCCGTCATAGGTCTACATCCGCAAACAGATCGGGATTCGCAAGCAAAGCCTGTTCAGATGCCTCAAAAATCGCGTCCCAAACACGCTTATCCCACATTCGAAATCCATGAATAGACGCAGTAAACACAACTTCACGCTCCAACCCGGCATAGGCTCGCAAGTAACTGGGGATTAAAATCCGACCGTTACCATCTACGCCACACTCGGATGCTCGACTCAAATAAAAATTCTCCAACTGTTGCAACTTGCTGCCGAATCGGCTTTTCTCCCGCAATCGAGCCTCGAAATCCTCCCATTCGCGGATCGAAAAGCCCTCAATGCAGCGCGAGCCTTCAGAAATATAGTTTGTCAGCACAATCGCCTGAGACTCCTCGCCGCGTAACGCGCGGCGGAATCCGGCTGGAAGGCTAATTCGCCCCTTTTCATCCACTGTATGAACAGAATTCCCCCGAAAAGAAACGAACGACGAATCTCCGCCAGCAAATGAACAATCGGCCGACTCCGCTGCTTTAACTTCCTGCTTGTCGTCTCTATGCCTATCGCTCATCGAAGAGATCCGTCGTCGTTAGGGGAAAAGAACCGCAATTACAACAACCACAACCAAACCATAAAGCGGGACACTATACCACTCTGACCCACTCCATACCACCAAGGTACACGGCTAAGCTAGAATCCGTCAATGGGGATTCTAAACAAAAAGGTCAGTATAACCCCGCAACGACCCAAGTATCCGAAATGAAACCGATTTCGATAAACAGAGAAACAAATCCAGGGCTCGCTGGCCCCCACATACACAACCCCAAAGGACAAACAGAGCGTCCCTACTTAATCTCTACACCACAGTCCCGACGACAGGTCAGCCGAGCCACCGATAGCACGTAGTAAGCATAACTCCATAACAGAGCCGCACCGAAACTGAGGGATTTTACGTCTGGGAGAAACAATATCGAGCTAGCACAGCACTAATCGAGGTCATGCAATCGTTCTGGACCTGGACTACGGGAGAAATTGCAATACAGTCCCCCACTCACAGGGGAATAGAATCGTAAGGTTGCAACCAACAATCACCATCTCGTTGGCGCGGAATTACTGTTAACTTTTCATGCAGACACGTTCTCTAAAACGAGGTGACCGCAACCAGCTCACTACTCTACAGTAACACTCTTAGCCAAGTTTCGCGGCAAGTCTACGTCCGTACCGTTCATAACAGCCACGTGATAAGCTAGTAACTGCATCGGTAAATTGATCAGGATAGGGCTCAATTCAGGCGATACAAAGGGCACTCGTAAAACTGACCTACCTGCCTCTTGCAAATCTACTGATGGATCTGCATCCGTTACTACTATTACTTTGGCGCCTCGCGCCTCGACCTCTTTTACGTTCGACATAGTTTTTTCAAACAAAATAGGATCTTGCTGGACCGCTACAACAACAGGCATAGCATCGTCTATAAGAGCAATTGGCCCGTGCTTCATCTCTCCTGATGGATACCCTTCGGCGTGAATATAAGAGATCTCCTTTAATTTAAGAGCCCCTTCAAGAGCGATTGGATAGCAAACCCCTCTTCCTAAAAACAAAAAGTCTCTGGCGCTACAAAATCGCTTCGCCACTTCAACAACATCGCTTTCTATCCTTAGTGACTCCGTAATGGCCAACGGCAAATGCAGTAGCCCCTCAAGAATTGGGGACATTTCAGCACTTGTCATAGTGCCCCGTCCCTGCGCTAAGTAAAGCGCCAACAACTCTAATGCAACCAACTGGGTAGAAAATGCTTTCGTAGAAGCAACGCTAATCTCTGGGCCAGCATGAGTATACAAAACCATATCGGCTCGCCGACTCATCGACGCCCCTACGACGTTACATACAACGAGCGTTGGAGCTACGCCCTTGGCAACTTCAATAGCACCAAGGGTATCAAGCGTCTCGCCCGATTGAGACACGGCTATCACCAACGTATTCTTGTCGAAGAGGTGTTTTCGATATCGAAACTCTGACGCATAATCCACCTCACAGGGAATCTTCGCAAAGCGCTCAATAAAGAACTTACCTTCAAGACATGCGTGCCAGGCTGTACCACACGCTACCAACACAAC
Organism: Pseudomonadota bacterium; assembly: GCA_038134595.1. Classification (GTDB taxonomy): domain Bacteria; phylum Bdellovibrionota_C; class UBA2361; order UBA2361; family OMII01; genus OMII01. The sequence goes on from JAYPVM010000005.1 coordinate 128,443, forward strand.
TCTTGAGATCGAATCGAGCCTCGAGGCGATAGCATCGAGCTCAGGAAGTACGACCGATCCCGTTTCCATAACTATTCGACCCCGCATCGTATCTGCCACAGCTTGAGATTGATCGAATATCTCTTTGAGCATAAAATGCTTAAATCCGCCTTTCTGAGCTGTGATAGGATCCCAGGCAACTTGCTCCTGAACCCGAGTCACCAACACTCCACTGTTCTCAACATAAATCGAGTCAGCCTTTATCTCTGCAAGATCTCCATCCTCTAAAACAACTATTGACCGCGTATGAGGTAGGAGCGCTGGAATATCACTTGCGACAAACATCTCCCCGTCACCACATCCTATAATAATGGGGGTCGAATTTTTTGCTACCAATATCCGGTCGGGATTTTCAACGTCAATCGCCAAGAACGCATAGCTGCCCTTTACCTGACGGCACATCTCTCGCATCGCTTCCAAGGGAGAGCGTCCCTCCTCTACCAAGGTATTAAGAAGCTGAGCCGCTACCTCAGTATCAGTATCCGATTTAAAAACACATCCTTGAGCTTCAAGACCTTGTCTGAGCGGGATATAGTTCTCGATGATACCATTATGAATGAGACTAATTCTCCCTGCAGAATGCGGGTGAGCATTATTCTCTGTCGGTCTGCCGTGCGTCGCCCAACGAGTATGTCCGATACCGAGTCGAGCCTCCTTAGTTGCCTGCGCCTCATTACCTGCTAAAACATTTTTAAGCTCGATTAGCTTGCCAGTTGCTCGATAGACCGATATCTGTCCATCGTGAAACAGTGCCACACCAGAGGAATCGTATCCTCTATATTCCAAACCTTCTAGACCACCGATAAGAATTGGCAAAGCCTCTCTATTGCCAACATATCCAACTATTCCACACATAAAACACCCTACTAAACGCTTAGGAATCTAAAACAATTCGAAATATCAAACATTAACCCGCAGCCCACTCTCCCGCAAGAACCAGCAGCACACCACTAAGCCCCATGGAGCCCGCCCCACCCCCTCAAGTTCAAGAGCAATCGTAAGCGAAGCCAATCCGCTTTGGCATCGATGTTGCTTACTAGCCTAGCATAGGATGAATTTGCTCACTATAAGCAAGGAAAGCAATCATGAAGACACGATCGATGCGTTCAAGACGAACCAAAAACCAACAACGTGCAGCTAACATAACTGCCCAACAACGCAAGGCAATTCAGGCTAAAGGTATAAAAACCTTTAACGAATTTGGCAAATCACTCAAAAACCTGCTCGGCTCAACCGCAGTTAAAGGAGAGCTAAGCGAGGAGGAACTTTTTGCCGCTACAGCCCATCAGCTGGTTAAAAATCGTTACGGCAATGAGATGGCAAACAACTTCCGGTCAGTATTTCGTTTGAGCATGGCCGATAAACCGTCCACGGAGCGTTATGCCTCCGCAGAGCGTGCGGCGAAGGAAACTCTCCGATTTTTCCGGGACTCGACCCTCCTGACGAGAGAACAGGTGCGAGATGTGCGGCAACTAGCTTTCTCTACCGCTCAGCTTGATGATAATGAGCGAAGACTGTGGGACAACTGGGGAGATACGAAAGCTGTGACGAAAAACAAACGGGGGCAGGAACTCATCCAATCGCGCCTTGAAGAAGCCGGTGAAGCTCCAGTAACATCAACTCAGAAAAAGAATGTCTATACTGAAGAGATAAAGGCTACCAGTCACCGAGCTAAGCGAAGATTCCGAACTAGAATGGTCTAACAGCTTCAAGAGTATGCGACTGGATGCATACGTAGCTGTGTCATATCTTCCATAGGCAGCTATGTGGTTTGCTTGGCGAGAGGTGTCGATGTCTATTCGGCACGTTTCTGCCGTGTAGAACAAACATGATGCTCCCTGTGTTACTAGCCATCAATGCTATCCTCAGCCGATATCGCTACCACAATCTAGTAGTATGTATGAGCGTGGTAACTACTTTCGCGCTGTTATGTCCGTCGGCCTTTGGCGATCCAAGGGCACATGACTTACCAGTGGCTCCACACCTCCTCGGCTTTGGCACGTTAACCGTCGGAGGCAGCGGTCGGCACCTCACCCCTCCGTCTACAACAGTCATAACTGTATCCTCCCTAGCGGACCGAGGAGGAGGAACGTTACGAGAATGTATTGAATTTCATAAGCCAAGGACGTGCATCTTCACGGTTGGGGGGGAAATAATACTAAAGACTCCACTTCGGATACGACACCCATACATCACCATAGCTGGGCAAAGTGCGCCTTCTCCCGGAATCACTATCTCACACAGTGCGTTACAAATTAAGAGCCATGACATCCTTATACAGCATATCTCTTTTAGGCCAGGTGATTGCACATATGGCACTAAGCCAGTCGAGCGGGACGCTATTTCCATCGGTAGCGATAAAGGCTCCGACGTTTTCAATGTCGTGGTCGATCACGTCTCAGCCACATGGGCAATAGACGAAAACATCACCATCTGGTATCCGACAAGTCACGACATCACTATCAGCAACTCTCTTATTGCAGAGGGCCTCCATAAATCACTTCATCCAAAAGGCCCGCACAGCAAAGGAATCATGATCGGCCCTAACTCGAAAAATATCACACTTATCCGAAACCTCCTCGCTCTAAACCACGAGCGAAATCCCTATATTCAAGGAGGTTCTACCACTGAAACAATCAACAACGTTGTCTATGGATGGGGCAGTGCGGGACCATGGTGCCTGTCAAACCTTTCCGATACCGGAGTTACCACAAGCAAAACGATCGCATCGTTTCGAGGAAATCGCTATATACCTGGCCCTAAAAGCCACATCGCTTTTTTCCTTCATACCCGCCACCTCTCTCAGAATAGCGAAATCTTTCTACAGGACAATACCATGGCCACTATCACTCCTTCAAAGCGAGAGAATCGCCGACTAAAGTCAAGGATACCGGTGGTCGTACCACCTTCAAGCAGGGTTCCTAACGCTAAAACACTCTCAAGCGTTGTTATCGAACGGCACGTACTTAGAAATGTTGGTAGCCGACCTTGGGACAGATCCAAGCATGATACTGCAATCATAAAAAAAGTGCGTGGTCGACGAGGAGCCCTGCGAAATACCAGTCCTAAATGCCGCGCGCATTCTCCTTCAAGGAGAGAGAAATACGATCTTCCCCTTAAACCATCTCAACATCACATTCCGACTTTTCCAGTCATAGAAAAGGGAGGCTACACAGCCCTTGAAAGATGGCTGCATGCAATAAACTAGTTTCCAGCATTCAACGATTACGGCGTGCTATGCCTTTACGTGAGAAACGTACCAGTGATGAAATTTACGCATCCCCTCTTGAAAAGAAGTTTGCGGAGAATACTCGAGCATCGCACGTGACTTTGTAAGATCTGCATTGGTAATTCGCACATCGCCGGGCTGCATCGGATACTGCTCGATTGCTATAGCCTTTTGAGTGACCGATTCAATAATCGAAAGTGCTTCATTTAATGAGACTGTTCCTGAATTGCCGAGATTAAATATCTCATAGCCAAATTCTCGATCAATTGCGTTAATAAAACCGCCAACAAAATCCTCAATATATGTGTAATCCCTACGCGAAGTTCCATCACCAAACTTCCTTATGGGCTTCCCTTCTAGTGCGGCTACCAAAAACAACCACGGTGCCATATCGGGTCGACCCCGTGGACCATACACAGTAAAAGGCCGAACCACATTAACACTTAATCCATGCAAGCAGTGGTAGGTATAACTCAACAATTCAGTCGACTTTTTTGTTGCGGCATAAGGGGAAATAGGCTTGTCGGTTGCAGAATCATCCTCGCAAAACGGAATTGCTTCGGAATTCCCGTATACTGAAGATGAGGATGTAATGACAGTATTCGACACTCCCATCCGTACACATAACTCAAGCACCTGGAGCGTACCCTCAATGTTAGCCCGCTGATACAAACCGGGATCTTTTATAGACGGTCGAACGCCCGCTCTAGCTGCAAGATGCGCAACATGCGTCACATCATAGCCCTTGACAGCTTTATCTAGCATACGCCCATCGCAGATATCTCCCTCAGTGAAAGAGAATCTCTCGTACCCGCGCAAGATATCTAAGTTAGCTCTTTTGCGTGAAACAGGGTAATAATCATTTAGGTTATCAATTCCGATAACCGAATCTCCTCGCCTAAGGAGAGCCTCTGCGACGTGAGAACCAATAAAGCCCGCCGCTCCTGTCACAACTACAGTTTTCATACCCTTTGGAAACCCACTTATTTATCCACTTACCATTAGAGAATCTAACGTTATGAATGTGTCAATCAACACCGACGCTACGACCAATACTAACACTCCGAACGGTCAAAGAAAATGAGCTCCATTCTACATATAAAACAGGCCCACTAGAAATCACGGCCCGGCTACTGTACACCGCCTACCATCCTAAAAACAATAGTTTATCACGCCTTCTAATCGCTACATCCAAACCTGCAAGTCTCAGCCATGCAGAATAGGTCTCTTAGATGATGTCGCTTATTCGATTCCAATATAAAAAGCTTCATACTCCCTGTTCAATTCATAAACACAGATAAATCTAAAAATACAAGAAGCCTTTACTGAGATGTTCCATGTATCGCTTCAGCTGCGCAAGCAGGATTTTAAGATTGTGGGGAGTATACTATGCACACAGAAACCTCTAGCAGACAGACCGGAACCAAATCTCTAAATCCGTTTCGCACTCAGATCACCTTAACAAGACCTACAAGAATTATACGCACTGCCCTGCTCTCGTTAATCATACTCTCGGCGGGCTGCCTTCGATACACCCCCTCTCACGATGAAATAATCGAACAAAAAAGCGGTGATTCCGAAACCCCAATTCAATTTGGAGGAAAAGAGGAATTTCAAAAACACGAAGACATCATCGAACAGCGTCTTCAACATTTCATTGCACAACGTTCTACAGACGCAACTAAATCTCCCACGACGGGCCATCCCTTGCAGGTTGGAGACTCTATCTCTGTCACGGTGTTTGGATTTAACAATCTAACGACAAATGCGACACTCTCACCGGACGGACATATTCATCTCCCCTTGATCGGACCGATTAACGTCTTAGGAATGTCACCCGAACGGGCACAATCAACAATTAAGAACCGTTATAGTCATTTCATAAAAAATCCGGGGGTCGGAATAAAAGTCGAAAACCAACGAACGTTAAATGTATCAATTTTAGGAAGCGTTCAAAAGCCTGGGCCCTACCCGCTGGCCCACAGTGGCAATTTTTTAACCGAAATTCTTTCGGAAGCGGGGGGAAGAACACCTCAAGCCGGCACCCGAATAATTCTCCTTCCATCACAAAAAGCATATCAAGGATTCGGCAACCAAACTCTTGCAGAAACGTTATCCCAAGAAAACAGTCGACTTGTAGAAGTCGATTTTGAGCAGCTGACCGGAACAACAACAACTCCTCCGATCCGCATACCACTGAGACCGGGGGATACCATTATTATCCCTGAGGCGGGAACGTATGAAGTCGATGGTGAAGTAGCACAGCCCGGCTCGTATAAATTGACCTCCCGGACCAGCGTCATGGGGGCAATAGCAGCTGCTCGAGGCCTTACCTATGCGGCATCTGTGAACAATATAGAGCTTATCAGAGACGTCGGCGGCGGCAAAAAGGCTCTTATTAGCCTCGACCTGGAAGCGGTTGGACTTCGCGGAGCAAGAGACATTCGACTCCGCAACGGCGACCTCGTCCGAGTCCCGAGCGAGCCGAAAAAATTCTTCAAACAACAGATCGTCCAAGCGATTAATGGACTGTTCAACGGTGTCGGAGTTAACCAACGAATAAATTAAAAGGGTGCCTCATTATGAAACCAAGCGACCAGACAATTACTGTAGTCCTGCCCAGCAACGGATTCGAGGCTTCCAATCCTGCAGATACACACCAAACCCTCTTGGCAGCTATAAAGCTAGTCGCTCAATATCGAACATATATCCTAGCATGGATCCTCTGTTTGATGGGTCTTGCCCTGCTATACTGCAGACTTACAACTCCTAAATATCAAGCTTCCGCCACACTAGAGGTCCTTCCCTCTAATCCTGTCGTTTCCTTAACCTCAACCGAACTCGCTACGCACTCTCAAAAAAACAACATAGAACATTACAGAACGATAGTAGCCAAACTCTCTCTTCCTAGCCTCGCTGATTCAGTATTAAGTAGTGTTCCCATCCATCGACACTTTGCCGCCAACGGTGCCACAACACCTGATTCTAGCCACACCGATGTAGATATTTCGCAATCCAAAATACATGAACCGGCTACAAGTACGAATTCTTCGTTCAAACATTCAACAGGCGAAATATCAGCATACCTCTCCGCTTTACAGATACTCCCCATGCACGAGACAAATCTTGTGAGCATAACTGCCTCTGCTTCAGACCCATATATTGCACAGCTAATTGCCAATACTCATTCACGAACATTCGTGAGATATCTTAACAAGAATAGCAGAGCAAAACTTACTGCCAATCTCAATCTTCTTAAATCTCAAGCCCTGGCTCTTAACGAGCAGATACAGCAATCCGAACAGGCTCTAACTTCCTACGCAAAGCAGCATCAGCTTGTCCTTCTAAAGAGCGACAACTCTTCTGCTCTACCCCATCAACAAATCCAATCGCTCGCGACCAAATTAGCGGATGCGACAGCTACCCGGATCAAGTCAGAGACTGCTCTAAAGGGGGCGGCTGAGTACTCTCTTAAAGAGAGTTCATTTCTAGATAACGATATTATTTATCACCTGCGAGGGGACCTCTCTCAAGCCGAAGCGGAATATGCAAGCCTTGGTAGTCAAGTAACAGACGCCTATCCAGGCATGCGCGAACTCAAAGCTAAAATTAGCTCATTAACAAAAGCGATTCAAATCGAACGAAATCAGAACTTACGATCACTAAAAACTCAATTCGAAGCGGATTTAGCGAATGAGCAGTCACTCAAAAAGCAAATCGATATCGAGAAGTTAAAGGTTCATCGATCTGCTCGAGCCATGCTCGAATACGATGTACTCAGACGGAGAGCAGCTTCCCTTAAAAAGCTTCACGCCACTCTACAACAAGAGATGATCGTCACAGAGACTGCTAAGGCGATTATAACACCCAACGTCTCAATCATAGACTATGCGCAAGAACCCTTATATCCCACCAGCCCCAGGAAAAATATCGTTGTTATATTAGCGGCTGTACTAGGGTTGGCAGGGGGCGTAATTACCTCCTATATCAAGCATCTTGCAAAAAACTCCATCGAGACAATCGAGGAGGCAAAAACCGAATTTAGTCTTCCCGTCCTAGGCGCTTTACCACATTTCTATGATGACCATAGGTCTACTATATCTCTTCCGGCACCAATTCAACTAACTCGGGAGGGCAAGACCATAGCAAATATACCCTCGCTAGTTGCACCTCAAAGCATATTAGCAGAAGCTTTGCGAACGATTAGAGCAAATGTCCTCCTCTCATCCTTAGATTATCCGCCACGAATCATCCTTATCTCCAGCGCTCTCAAGGGTGAGGGGAAGACGACGATTGTTTCAAACCTAGCGATTACCCTCGCCAGAGCCAACCTTCGCACATTGGTCATTGATGCAGACCTTCGCGCTGCTCAGCTGTCAGATATGATGCAACCACTCTATACTTCCGAGAATAACGGAGGAGTATCAGATATACTTTTGGGAAAACTATCATCCGATAAAGCTGTCCTGACCACGCAAATACCAGACCTTGATATCATTCCTGCCGGCACACGGACGACAAATCCTGCTGAGCTACTTGGTACCGCAGCGATGAAGGTGCTTTTAGAGGAACAACGTGAATTCTATGACTTCATCCTGCTTGACTCCCCTCCTGTCTTGCCCGTAGCTGATGGCCTGCTACTCTCAAGAACCGTCGATGGGGTGCTCTTTGTAATTCGATGCAACAAAACATCAAGAATGTCAGCTCACCTCGCCAAAGAGCATCTACAAAATGCTAAGGCTCGAATCTTAGGAATCATATTAAACGACGTTCCTTCGCCTACCAACGCTTATGAAACTGGGCCGTATGGTAGTAACTATCTCTATCAAACAGACTCAAGCAACCAGGGCCCGATGGTAGACGTTTGAGTTTGGCTATCCTATACAATAGCCAAACCCTCCAAGAGGCTCCCGTTAACATCAACGAGATGGGTGTTTATCGGACAGGCTCTTGTTCCGGAAGGTTAGACTCTGTCTTAGCGAGCCCCTGAACCCGTTAGCACTACTCCGACTGTACGAACTAGAATCCATAGATCAAACCGAAAGCTTTGCTTTTTGATATAAAGACGATCCAAGCCCAGCTTGCGGCGATACCCATCGACACCGTCGGGGTATCCCTGAATAACTTGCGCTAGGCCGGTGAGGCCAGCTTTGACCTGCAGACGGTGCTGGAACCCTCGAATTTTTCCGTTAAGATCACCTGCTAACTCCGGCCGCTCCGGACGGGGGCCAATAAGCGACATGTCTCCCTTAAGGACATTCCACAACTGTGGCAACTCATCAAGCCGGGTTTTACGCAAGACCCGACCGACAGCAGTGACTCGCACGTCAGCGCGCTCGGCAAAAACTGCTCCTGAGTTCTGCTCGGCTTCTCTACACATCGAGCGAAATTTATACAGCGCAAATGTCGATCCATACTGAGTTAGTCTTGTTTGCCTAAACAGCACTCCTCCCTTGGAAGTACTCGAAATAATAATTGCAATTACTGCCATTACTGGCGACAACACAATAAGTAACATTGAGGAGGCACCTATGTCGGTCCATCTTTTAACCCAATCCTGCAGGAGTCTCCCTCTGACAGTCGGTAATGCCTGTTTTTTTTTCTTAAGGCCGTAGAGACCTAATATTCGATTATTTCTTAGCCGCACAAGATTTTCCTGCTTAGCTGCCACTCCCAAATGGTTATCGATTTTATTTTGCGCTGTCATTATCTTTCGCACCTCCCTTTAAATAGATCCGTCATCCATCCTCCCTTAACGGCGATCACAGACGATCACTGTCGAGCGATGTACAATTATTAAACGAATTCTTATTTACGAATTATGCGAATAGTCATTCTCTACAACTCATGCTGGTATGTTTACTTACTTCGGCGAGGTCTGATTCGAGCCCTGCTATCACGAGGCTACACAATTACCGTTGTAGCCCCCCGAGACGAATATACCGAACGGGTGATTGCCCTCGGAGTTGCATTTCAACATATCAATTTAACAAGATGCGGCACAAACCCACTCCGTGAGCTGATGCTTCTACATAAATTACTAGGCGTCTTACGCACCTTAAAACCCAATGTGGTGCTATCGTATACCGCTAAATGCAATTTATATGCGGGGATATGTCAGTATATACTATCCTTTCGTCACATTCCCAACATTGCAGGACTCGGCCAACTCTTCGAAAAGGACGGCGCGCTCAGGCAACTAATCCATCGTTTTTATCGAACATGCTTATCACATGCCGCATATATCTTCTTCCAGAACAACGAGGACCTAGAACATTTCTTAAGACACCGCATCATTGCACTCGACCAAGGCGTACGTTTGCCTGGTTCGGGTGTCGATTTAAATATGTTCAGTCCTGTTCTAAAACAAGAAACAACCGATAGACGCTTTCTTATCCTCGGCCGATTACTTCCGCAAAAAGGGTTTCCCTTATTCATCAAAGCTGCAAAGAACTTAAAAAACAAGTACGGCAAACGCGCATCCTTCTGGGTGCTCGGCAGCCCAGACTTCGAGAGACCCGACTCTATCGCTCTATGGAATGCAGTAAAGCATGCGCATGCCGATGGAGACATTCGCTACATACCGAAAACAGATTCTCCCGCTGCAATCATCCAAGAGGCAGATGTAATCGTACTCCCCTCATATTACAATGAAGGCGTACCACGATCGCTACTCGAAGGGCTTGCCTGTGGGAAACCAATTATTACAACGGATTGGAAGGGTTGTCGTGACACTGTTGCTGCTGACAGAAATGGAGTCCTCTGTCGAATAAAAGACCAGCGTGCCATCGAGAATGCCATGGAAGAGTACCTCCGAATGAGTTATCCAACTCTTCTCAGGCAGGGACAATACAGTCGTAAACTTGCCGAAAGTACCTTCGATGAGAATCGTGTTATTGACACATACCTAGCCGCCATTTCTTCCACAACGGCCGTATAATAACACGACCGCACTGGATAGATTGGGTCAATCAACTCAAACGCTACATAAAGAATCTCTACGGCATCTGCGAAATATCATAGACTTGAGGAAGTCTACACTAACTCGAGCAACTCTTCCCAACGACAACATATACACGACCAAAAAGCCGGAAACCCAAATGACAGACAATCCCAAAAAGCATAGCATCACTTCTCGAACCGAGCCGATTTCTCCCAATCGTATATAGGGAAGGTACACAGTCAGAGCCAGCCAACACCATAGAAACAAGACCATTCCTGGAATATGCGCCAACAAGAGCGCCGACCACGATGTCCGCAAAAGGCTCCTCGCCAATAAAGTTAACGACAGATAATTTATCGCTACAGCACAAACAACCCCCCAAGCTACACCGATACTACCATGCATGTATGCTCCGACTACGGCACCCACGAGCACACTCACACTATAGACCGCTTGTCGCAATGCATATCGATAAACCGCGCCTACAGCACGAACTGCTGTATCGCTACACTTGTAGGTTGCCCTAAAAAAAACTCCATATGAGAGCGCAGATACTATGGGAACCACATCTAACCAACGATAGCCGAATACAGCGGAAACAAATTCAAATGAGCACAGTGATAGGATTAAACCCGCGGGCAGGGTTAGAATCGTCATCGCCTCAATAGATATAAGAAATTGCTCATTTAGGCTGGAACTGTCTTCCTGCGACTTCGACATCGCAGGAAACATAACACGCTCATAGACCTGTCCAAGTAATGCCGCGGGCAGAGTCATTAGTTGATACCCCCGCGTGTATAAACCCAACATATCAACTCCAAACATCTTTCCTACAACAAAGTTATCTCCTTGGAGAGATAGGCAGTTTAATATTCTAGCTAAACTATATCCAAGGCCTAATCGCAACAACTCTTTTGCCCTCAGAATATCAAATGTACCAATCATACCACGAGCTGGTGCCGCTAAATGAAGAAAGACTAGGCGAGTAAGTTTCATCAACAAAAGCGAAGCAACAAGAGCCCAAACACCAAAACCATACCAGGCTAGTACCGGACATAAAATAACCATACCGACCAAATAGCTTGCATTATCTACGGATAGGATTCTCCGAAATGCTAGCTTCCTCTGTAATAATGCATCAGGAACAACCGCCCATGATTCGAGGAAGCATCCAAGTGAAAGAACCCTAAGGATGGTAGACAGCTCGGGCTGCTCGAAGAATCCGGCAAAAAGGTCCGAGCATAGAAATACCCCACTAGCTGTCAGAACGCCTAGCGCAACATTCAATCTTCGAGCAACGTAGGTCGTTTTGTGGGAGAGGTGCTTTCTCTGCACCAAGACAGTGCCCACGCCCAGCTGACCCAATCGCTCAATGACTCCTGTACAAATCATCGCATACGATAGCAAACCAAATTCTTTTGGCTCAATAAGACGCGCGACGATTGCCAGCGCGGCCACTTTTAGAATACTTTGTACAAAAACACCAATGTACGACCATACGATGCCGCTAAGTATTAAATTTCCGTCTCCCATAAAGGTGTACAGTCCATCAGAAAAAAACATCCCCCTTCACAGTTGGACAAACCCCTTAATCAAAAGAGGACGACAGACAGCATCATAGCCCGATAACGAAACAAACCACTATGCTAGCGCTCATAGCAAGTCGTATCGGTCCCACTCTATAGTACCCTGGCTTCTACATCAGAATACAGCCACTTCGGAAAAAATGGAGTAGAAAGAACAACAACTTAATTTAATGCAATCCGACCCGTGCCAACCTCCTATTTTTGTTTGAATCATCATCCACTCTCGAGTCAAGAACACCCGACCAAAAGAAACCTTAAACGTCTCTCAATTTGAATTAGCGAACCTTTTCAATGCGATTCTCTGTTAGTCCTTTCCTTGAAATAATCTATACCCTCATACTCTTATCCGTTTTTCTGTCAGTAGCAGATCAGGCACTGGGTCATGCAGGACTTTTACCAGTCGGGGCTACAGCACTCTGCCTTCTTTCACTGGTTCCATTCACACTAGTAGTGCTACTGCAACCATCAGGGATCCAACATATTTTTCACGTCCTTCGTAAAAATCTAACCCCTATCTTCTTCTTTTTTGCCATGGCGATACTTGCTCTACTATTGAGTGCTCACCCAAATGCCTTCTGGAATGAGGATGGAAAATGGATCTTGCTTCTTCCGTACGGAGTGATTATTACGATTCTAGCATGCGTAATGGGACGATTTTGGCTTCGCCAGTCCGTTCTATCAGCAGGATCACTCATCTCATTATGCGCGTTACTGAGCTCCATTATAACTGACTATTTTTCGCCAGGTACCTTTGCTCCTCTTGGCACCCGAGCTGCAGGATTTTCTGGCAATGCAAATTATTCGGCACTGGTTGCAGTGTGCATTTGTGCGAGTGCACTGTCATTTCAATCTTCAAGAGTCGAATACGCTAAGTCCAAGACCATGCTACCGAGGACATTCATTTTCCGACAAAGGCAATCTCAATTGCCGATTATTGACATCATGATTAATACACTTTTATTTCTTCTAACTGCTGGTTGCATCCTATTAACGATGTCTCGCAGCGGTGCTGTTCATCTTCTTGCATTGTACACATTCTTTGCGGTGTATCGAACGTATCATTCACGGCGAAAACTCTTAAGCACCCTAACGTATGCAATACTCATTCCCAGTATTATAACGAGCCTCGCTTTCTACTTCGTAAAAACGTCTAGCAACTCTACTCTGTTTCGAGAAAATACTAGATTAGTTCGATTCATTAACCACCAACAGGTCGACGATGGGTCCGCATCGAGTCGGCTGCAAGCCCTGCTAGACAGTCTCCATCTTATTGAACAGGCACCCATTATAGGCCACGGAACTGGCTATGCTAGAACAATGAAGGAGCTTCCCCATAATCTTTATCTTCAGCAATGGGTCAATAACGGAGTACTTGGTGTATTATTCTACGTGGGATTCCTCGTAAGTTTATTTATCACATTTTCTTTTCGTGCTTATCCGGCCGGTCAAGCCCTTACTATTGTGGCGATAACTGGGAGCATCTTTAGCCATAACCTCTTGGATCAGCGCCCTTTTCTTATTCTCATTGGGCTTGCGCTCGGCTACTCATTACAGAATTTAGCAGTGATAGATATTGGTCTGTTGCGTCCTCAACGTGATACCGAGCCAGCATCTCCGGAGAACCAGCAGTGTTTCTCTCCCTACGAAGCGCAGAAATTATGGCTTCTGCCATAACCTTAATTTGTCCCACCGGCACAAGGTGCCCCAATAGACCATCTTTCAATAATTCGCGAACTCCGCCTGGTGAATCGGTGGCTATCACAGGCACACCTAAGGAAAGTGCTTGAATTAAAACATTGGGAAGCCCTTCGTAATGAGAGGCAAGGACAAAAAGATCAGAATGCCTCATGAATGAAAAGGGGTTGGATTGAAACCCAACAAGCGCGACATTTTCAACAAGACCCCTCGTTGCAACGAATTCCTCAATCCGCTTTCGGTCATCACCTTCGCCAACAATCACTAGACGGGCAGGCCTTTTTTTAACTACATAAGAGAAAGCTTTTACCAAATCATACATCCCTTTGTGCGGTTTAAGCCTTCCTACGCTAACAATGATAGGAATCTTTTTATCACGAAACCATGGATGATCAGGAACCTCTCCTGCCTGATCGAATATTGCTGAAAACAAAACCGGTGTTGGGATCACCTTGATCAATGAAGCTAAGTGAGGTTTCATCGTTACTAAATCGTCTCTTACCGATTCTGAAACGGCGATAATAGCATCAGCCCACGAATACACGTACGGAATCAACCGGCCTACCCATTTTGCCCCAGACGACTCCTTGTATTCCGAAAGGGGGGTATTCGACTGCCTTATTATGACCGGCATATCAACACCAGAAATTACCTTAGCAATAAGCGCTCCGAGATTGGCGTGAGAAATCGTGCTAAACAATGCTACTGGGCGTCTGCTGACAATATATCTCCTTAGTGGTAAAACTGTTTTTACCATCCGTGTTGCGCCTAGGTCGACAATAGACAAGCTATCTGGCAGCATGTTCCTCCACGCCCCCTCTAGGCTACCAACCACAACCTCAACGTTTATGCTCCGTTTTGTGAGTTCCTCGGCGAATATCAACATGGCCCGTTCCGCACCACCGCCATGAACGCTGGGAATGAAGATAGCAATCGGATGCTTAGTCATAATATTTTAGTTAAAGGCACGATTGAGAAAAACAACACTGAGATCTCTTTGTGTACTTCTGTAATATTCACAGAAGTCGGACCAAAAGCCGCGGTGATAGTTTACAGCACGTCATCGTGATAAATACGATTAGTTTTAAGATTTTATTGCGCCGCTTTCGCGTGCCGTGACGATCTTATGCACACAGAGAGCAACACATCCCCCTTTTTAGAGGTGCTTTTGCGCAGAGCAAGTTCTGCGCAAAAGAGTCCCTCTATCAAGAAAGAAAGCTACAATGTAGCAAACACTACTGGATTATGATGTGATGGGGCTCTGGTGCTCCATCTTCACTTATTTATTTTTTTGACTGATACCAGGCAAGGGTCTGCTCAAGCCCCTCTTCAAGTTCAACGGTAGGTCTCCAGCCAAGAACTTGCGCCGCCAGTGAATTATCAATCACACTCCGCATCTGCTCTCCAGCTCGACCGGGCCCAAAGCTTACCTTTGCCTCCGGATTGATTCGTTCCCGGAGCTCATTAGCGAGAAAGACCACCGATGTTTCCTTCGCTGTACCGATGTTAAACTCGCCAACTACACGCTTTTCAACCGAAAGACCCACGGCTTCAGCGACATCCCCTACGAATACAAAATCCCTGGTCTGTTCCCCAGTTCCATTAACGACAATATCATTACCTGCAAGAAGCCGTTCGCAGTATATGGCGATTACCCCTGCTTCTCCGTGAGGATTCTGCCGTGGGCCATATACATTTGAAAGCCTGAGAGACGTATATGACAACCCCCAAGCTCGCGCACAAAACTCGAGATACATCTCCCCCACTCGCTTGGACAATCCATAGATGCTCTCCGGTAAAATAGGGTGAGATTCCGGCGCAGGATATACCTGTTGCTCGCCGTAGCAAGCTCCCCCAGAAGAGAGGAATACACACTGGGCACCTGACGTACGGGAGAGAGGATGGAGCAAATTAACAAGCCCGGTTACATTCACATCAGTATCGAGCGTTGGTTTCTCCATACTAATTCGCACTGAGATCTGGGCAGCTGCATGTACTAAAATATTCGGTTGAAACTCACTGATAAAGGAAGCCGCCTCAGGGGAGCGTATATCTAATTGATGTAATGTTACACTGCTGGGAATATTTTCGGTGCTACCACTTGAAAGGTCATCAAGAACATGGACTTCGTTACCCGGCAAGAGCCTGTCAACAATGTGAGACCCAATAAAACCCGCTCCACCGGTCACAACTATCTTAGCCATAGGCTGTTTCTCCTTCCTTCTTCCTCAATAATTTTTACCACTCATACGTCTGCATTTTTCGTCTACCTCGCTACTCTACAACGTTCGCCTCTACCTTTAAATAACTATTCGAACGCTTCTCTGATAAGTCATGCTCAACGTAGCGATAAGGCGAGATTTATAAAAGAGTTTCTAAAATCCTCTCAGCAAACGACCATTCGAACGTCGTTAACAACAATATTTTTCGTGCCGCATCGCTATCTCTCCTAACAAAGTGGCGTAGCAACTAGTTTGAAAGAGCGATACAAAGCCCCATCCAAAAGAAGCACCTCATCGCCACGATGCAAGTAACATCCTTGGCCAGTCCAGAGTACTCCCACGGGGTTTTCGCAATGAGACAATTCTTAGGGAACCAAGCCTTTGTACAGTTAGCAATTTTGCCGGGTTAACAACGACGACCGCTAATAGGCAAAAACATAGGATAGCGGTAAGTATTTGATAATAGGGATGGAATATGCGCCCTGAGGGATTCGAACCCCCGACCCTCTGGTTCGAAGCCAGATGCTCTATCCAACTGAGCTAAAGGCGCACAGGAAGTGGACAAGAGACTACACTATTTTGTGTCGGCTCGTAAAGACTCCTCTCCTATGTGAAACCCGGCAGGGGGGATTTCGAACTTTAGCTCCTACTCCGCATCTTATTTTATAACCTATTACCCTGTATCTACTAACTATTTCCACCCTTCTTTCCTTAACGTCACCCAAGATTCCCGCCAATCCTCGGTCGCCACTGATAGAGTTTGCCTAAATCGCTACCTTGTCGCTCGCAGGTCAAAAGACGTAACATATAGGCGTACAATTTCGATGCTATAGACGACAAGAATGAATTAGTATGATCTCTCGACTTGTAAAGAAGATACTGAGCCTACGATATTCGATATCAATAGACGGCCTTGAGAATATCAACTCACAACAAAGTGTACTCATCCTCCCAAATCATCCCGCCGAAATAGATCCCGTCATCATTACAACCTACTTATGGGATTTATTAAGACCCCGCCCAGTCGTATTGGAGACTATGTATGAATTGCCTGTTATTAAATCAGTGATGCAAAGGATTAGAGCTATCCCCATGGCTGATATGGACTTTGAGTCTGGTCCTTATAAACGCAGGCGAATAATGAGAACGCTGGAACATATCGCGACAGCGCTTAACCAAGGTGACAACATCCTCATGTATCCCTCAGGAAGGCTCAGCGTTACTGGGGAGGAAAAACTCGGAGGTGCATCTGGAGTGCAAACCATCCTAAATTTGGCACCTCAAACCAATGTGGCAGTGATTAAAATACACGGTTTATATGGCAGCATATTCTCCAAAGCTCCAAGTGGTGGAATCACTCCTGACATCTTCACAACATTCAAAAAGGCCGGTGCCATTTTACTGCAGAATCTACTTTTTTTCTCCCCAAGGCGCACAGTATCTATCGAAATTACGTTTAACCCACCAGAATTTCCTCGCTATGGAGATACACTCACAATCAACAAATATCTCGAAGGTATCTACAACAGCCCAATACCTGAAAAAGCAACTGCTGTACCGTACAGCTTTATACGAAACACACTACCAGAGTTTCCCTCATCTACCCATAGCGATAACTCCGTCGAAGACATCGATGAACAGATCTCCCAAAAAGTATACGCTTACATCGCTCACATCGCGAACACATCTCGAGAAGATCTCTCGCCACAAACGCTACTCGGCGAGGAACTAGGTATCGACTCTCTATCTATGGCTGAACTTCTCGTATGGCTAGACAGGGAATTTGAGATACACGATGTTGCACTCCACGAATTAACATCGATAGCGTCGGTCTTACGGATTGCGGCTGGTAAAAACATAGGTGTTAAACCCCGACCGCAATACACGCCTCCACTTTCTTGGAGACAACCATCAGATTCACGGCCTCATCCTGACTTAGAGGGAGCTAAAACCATTGAGGAGGCTTTCTTAGTAGCATGTGCTCGTCACGGCAATCTTGTTGCAATGGGTGATGAAAAAAGTGGCATCTGCACCTGGGAGCAACTAAAGTCGAAAGTTATCTTTCTTGCCCGCTATATTGCAAGTATCCAAGATCAGCATATCGGCATTCTACTTCCGGCCTCTGTGGCAGGAACGGTTACAAGCATCGCGACAATGTTAGCGGGCAAAATTCCGGTCTTCCTAAATTGGACTGCGGGCAAGCAGGCTCTATTGCATGCCTGTGAAGCAACGCAATTAAAAACGATACTTACCTCCGAATCTTTTTTAGATATCGTTACCAGCGATCTGCACTTCTTGGAGTCGCGTTTTGTAATGCTTGAAGATATTAGAGACAACGCCTCGTGGCGCGAAAAATTAAAAAGTCATCGCCTCTCAAAAGAAAGTTTGTCTCAAATACTTAGAGCTTTCGGGAGTGATAAGCGTAAATCCTCTGACACTGCCGCCATGCTTTTTACAAGTGGCTCGGAAGCGCTTCCGAAAGGTGTGCCACTTTCACACAATAACATTCTATCTAACATTCGAGGTATCTTGCACGCCGTACAGATTTCCGAAAACGATATTCTTCTCGGGTTTCTACCTCCCTTTCATTCATTTGGACTGACAGTATGTTGCCTCCTTCCCCTCGTCACAGGGCTTCGGGTCGTCTATCACCCCAATCCAAATGAAAGTCGCAAGCTAGGAAGAGCAATTGAGTCTTGGGGATGTAGTGTCATAGCAGGAACTCCGACCTTTTTGCGTGCGATTTTAAAGTCGGGACCTATGGAGCAGTTTCGCTCTCTTCGAGCAATAGTGACAGGAGCAGAACGTGCCCCCAATGAGCTCTTTGAGCTGGCAGAATCGATAGATCCCAATCTTCACGTCCTCGAAGGTTACGGAATAACAGAATGTGGCCCAGTAGTGAGCGTAGCGCGTCCTAGCGAACCACGCATTGGTGTTGGTCGACCGCTTAATGACACTTCAATCGCTGTCGTGCATCCAGAGAAATTCACACCGTGTGAGGAAGGAACCCAAGGATTAATTCTTATCAAAGGGCCGAGCGTTTTTTCGGGCTACCTCGAGCGCTCAATAGAGCCTTTCTTAGAATATGACAATTCTCACTGGTATAATTCAGGGGATTTAGGATTTCTCCAAGACGGATACCTCGTGATTACTGGGCGACTCAAGCGCTTCGTTAAGATTGCCGGAGAGATGATCAGTTTAGGTGCTATTGAAGATGTTCTTCAAAAGCACCTCTATTCTCCAGATGGCTCCCCCACTGTAGCTGTCCTATCACAAGGCGTTGAAGGGGATAGTCGGCCAAAATTATTGGCTATTATTGCGGGAAATATGTCTCGAGACTCAGCACAAGAGATACTCAAATCAAGTGGCTTTCCAACACTTGTTAATCTCTCTTCCGTACACCACGTTACAACATTACCACTGCTAGGTAGCGGTAAGATCGACTACCAATCACTCAAACACGATTACGCATGAGAGATTTAGCATGAGCGCTCGCATCACATTTTTAGGAGCAGCGGGGACGGTTACAGGCTCTACCTACCTCGTAGAGCACAACGATATTCAGATATTAGTCGATTGCGGACTATTCCAAGGCCCACGGATTTGGCGAGAACGCAATTGGGCCCATCCAGCCTTCGATCCGACAAAAATATCCTCCGTAATTCTAACCCACGCTCACATCGACCATATTGGTATGCTTCCCCGCTATTTCTCGAAGGGTCTAACGTGCCCTGTTTTTGCCTCTCCAGCGACAGCTGAATTGGCTCCCTTGCTACTTGCCGATAGCGGAAGACTGCATGAAGAGGAAGCCTTGTATCGCACGCAACACGGAAAGTCGCGACACTCACCTCCTCTGCCGCTCTATACTGAGGATGATGCACGAAAAGCCTCGAAGCTAATCCGTTCGGTGCCAATTAACCAACAAGTCACCGTTTCGCCAAATATCACGGCAGAATGGAAACCGATGGGACACATTCTTGGTGCCTGCTCAATTCAGCTACGAATCGACTCAAAGCTCATCACATTTTCCGGAGATATCGGAAGATACGATCAACCTATCCTTGTTGACCCACAACCCCAGACTCTAGGCGATCTACTTCTCATAGAATCGACCTACGGCGATAGATACCACAATTCGTCAACACACCCACGCGATGGCCTACAACGGGTTATTACAAAAACCGCAAACCGTGGTGGTGTTATAGTAATACCAAGTTTCGCTGTAGGCCGAACCCAAACTCTTCTCTATTACATCCGAGAGTTGAAGGCGGCTAAAGTGATTCCCGACATCCCTGTGATCATTGATAGCCCTATGGCCCGGGATGCAACTTCCATCTATCAGCGACATACCTCTGAGTATGACAGCCAAGCAAGTGAATTATTAAGTCGCGGCTTTTCCCCATTTACCCCCACAAAGATGCATTTTATCAGAGACCGAAACGAATCCATCGCTCTTAACAAAATAGACCAGCCAATGATCTTGATCTCAGCAAGTGGCATGCTAAGCGGTGGTCGCATATTACACCATCTAAAACACCGAATAGGCGATCCCCGGAATACGATTTTATTCGTCGGATATCAGCCTCCCGGATCTCGCGGCGACTGGATCCTGCAGGGCAATAAATCAGTGCGGCTCTTTGGAGATGAATTTCCAATACGAGCAGAAGTTGCAGAAATCAGCGGATTGAGCGCTCACGCTGACCTAGAAGAATTGATACGATGGTGCAAATCGTGCAATGGCTCCCCCACAAAGGTCGCTATCACGCACGGCGAGCCCAGCTCTGCTCGTCACTTTGAAAAAGTCCTCCAAGAGGAGCTATCGTGGAATACCGCCGTGGCGAGCTATCTAGGTTCTGTCACGGTGTAGTTAAGTTCATCGCACCAGCAGATTCTACCTGCGGCATAAATTCTATACCAAGACCTCACAAATCCGCTTGAACACCTCGTCTATAGAGCCGACCCCATCTACCTCTGATAAAATTCCTTCAGCGGCATAGAATTTGGCAACAGGCGCTGTCTGCTCTAAATACACCTGATATCGATGGGACGCAACTTCAGCCGAATCGTCACTTCTCGAAGAGTCACCTTGAGCACTCCGTCCCTGAATCCTCTCCAGAAGAACCTCTTCTGGAACAACAATCTGCACAACATGAGACACCATCCGACCACTTTGACTGAGAACAGTCCGAAGAATCTCCGCTTGCTTTGTAGTGCGTGGCACACCATCGAGTAAAAAACCTTGAGCACAATCCTCCTTGCCAATCCGATCGGCAACCAACTCCATAACCACCTCATCGGAGACAAGCCCACCAGAATCCAGAATGCCCTGAACCTTAAGACCCAGCGGTGTTTTGGCCGCGACATGCTCTCTGAAGATATTTCCTGTCGAAATATGCGGCACACCAAATTTTTCAACTATGAGATCGGCCTGCGTTCCCTTTCCTGCACCCGGAGGACCCAAAAGTACTACTCTCATATCAAGACACCTCCCTTCGTTATGTCTAGCTTACAATAATAAGACCTTAGCGACGCACGAGTCGGTTGCGAGTATAACTAGCAGAGCCAACTCCGCCTCTGACTTTGGATGACTTGGACATGAAGGTCTCATAATTCCGTGCAACTAGCATCGATTCAATTTGTGAAGCCGTATCAAGCGTTACACCAACTACGATTAACACCGCAGTTCCTCCAAATACATATGCAAACTGAGACGCTCCCATCTCTAAATAAATCACCTGTGGAAGCACACACACAAGCGAAATGTATATAGCACCCCATAGAGTAAGGCGAGTTAAAACCGCATACAAATAGTCAGCGGTCTCCTGTCCGGGACGTACCAAGGGTATAAAACCACCGTTCTTCTTCAAATTCTCAGCAACCTCTACTGGGTTAAATACCACCGCGGTATAAAAGAAACTGAACAATACAATCAGCACAACGTAAACCGTCTCATATCCCCACGAACCGGGAGTAAAAATCTTCGCAAAAACTGAAATATCTGCACCCGGAATTACGGTGAGCAGGGTTGCTGGCAACATCATGATGGCCGAAGCAAAAATAGGTGGTATCACCCCGGTCATATTTACTTTAAGTGGCATGTATTGCGTCTGAGCCTGAGTCATGCGTTTTCCAACCATACGACGCGGGTACTGAATAGGAATTTTCCTATGTGAACGCTCGACAAACACAATCGCATAAATTGAGAAGACGGAGAACAAAATCAGGAACAGAATAGCAAACGGGGAAACCTCACCCGTTCGAGCTAATTCAACAGTAGAGCCGAAAACCGATGGCATCCGAGCCGCAAGACCTGCAAAAATAATTATGCTCGTTCCATTACCTAATCCTCGCTCGGTAATTTGCTCACCAAGCCACATGATAAAAGACGTTCCCGCCGTTAGAGTGATAACCGTAACTAACTCAAAGGTGAACCCCGGAGTAGCTAATCCCTTGGCTTCAAGCGCTCGAGCAATCATATAACTCTGGAATAACGCCAGTAGAATAGTACCCTGACGGGTGTAACGAGTAAGAATACGCCTACCTGCATCACCCTCTTTTTTAAGATTCTCAAGATAGGGAAAGCTTGGGGTCAACAGCTGAATGATAATCGATACTGTAATGTAGGGCGATATTCCTAATGTAAATATCGAGAACTGCTCTAATGCACCTCCGGAGAAAAGGTTAATCAAACCAAAGATGGTGTTCGAACTAGACTCAAACATCTGACGAATCTTATCGACATCAACACCCGGAGTGGACACGAAGACCCCGAGTCGGTATACCGCCAACATTGAAATGGTAAACATTAATCTCTTTTTCAATTCTGGAATTTGAAATACCGATAGCAATCCGCTCATGAATCCCTCATTAAAATTTGTTTTGCAACATCACCCGCCTCGGACACGAGCACTCTTGAGTTATTACTGCCCTGTTATTGGAATACAACAGTTCGCTCGGCTTTTAGGAACATCAAAGAGCTCCAAAAC
Source organism: Pseudomonadota bacterium (assembly GCA_038134595.1). Lineage (GTDB taxonomy): Bacteria > Bdellovibrionota_C > UBA2361 > UBA2361 > OMII01 > OMII01. The sequence goes on from JAYPVM010000005.1 coordinate 151,143, forward strand.
AATAAAGCGAACCCGAAACCGACCATAACTATAACGAAAAAAAGACCATAAAGCCCAGAGTGATTTACGTTAAAAGTAAATTTTTCTCCCCAGAAAAAGCTTTAATCAAATCTTCAAAAATCCTGTCTTTTATAGAGATAGAATCAAACGTCATACTCCAAACATAACGCAATTGCTATTTCAGAAGACGATCCAAACAATTCCTAGCAACCAGCAAGACTAGCTTGCTAGTTAGATACCGGCTATTCAACGACGTGTAGCACACTATTCTAGCCCAATAGAACACCTCGATTCAGGCAAATTATGGATGAGAGGCAAAACAGCCAAAAGCAAAACCCCTTGTCGTGCAGTTACGTAGCAGGAGACTGCGCCCTACGAGCTCTCTAACGCCTAGTTCCGCCCCAGATACTCCAGTTACTGCCTTCTTATACATACAAAAAAAAAAGAGGCTCCACTTGGAGCCTCTTTTAGCATTCACGTGCGATACGTTGCCCAAAAATCTAGACCAGCTCTACAGTTCCTCCAGCTGATTCTATCTTTGCTTTCGCACCAGCAGATATTGCACTAACCTTAAGATGAAGCTTTTTAGTAACGGTATCAATATCGGAAAGAATCTTCACTCCAGCTTTTGCTTTGCTTCCCTTAGCGTATCCGAGTTCTTTGACCTTTTCCAAGTCAACGGTCGTTCCATCCTCCAATCGATCAAGCACCGATAGACGAACGATGTGGTACTGATTCTTCCCAAGCAACCCAACGCGGGACTGAAATCCAAATTTAGGTACCCTTCTGTAAAGCGGCATCTGACCACCCTCAAAACCGGCAGGGATAGATACACCCGCACGAGCTTTCTGGCCTTTGCCCCCTTTACCAGAGGTCTTTCCGTGTCCCGAAGCCTCTCCTCTACCAACTCGCCTGCGAGGCTTTGTAGAGCCTTTGAGCGGCTTTAGATTGCTAAGATTATACTCTTTATTACTGCCCATCTCGGACCCCTCTATCAACTAACTATTACCACTATTTTGCTGGAGATATCTCGATGAGATGCTCGACAGCCTTAAGCATACCTTTGACGCTCGCATTAAGTTCTATCTCTCTCTGTTTTCCGATACCACCTAAACCGATCGCTTTTAGCGTATCGAGAACACGCTTATTACGACCTATGTGACTACGAACCTGCTTAACAACTACCTTATCCATATCTCACCGTACTTACGCTCTATGAACCTATTCCTTAGAAAGGCTTGTAGCCCATCTCCTCTACGCTAACACCACGCATCGCTGCAACAGTCTCCGGGTCACTCAGATCCAACAATCCCGCAATAGTTGCACGCAAAACGTTTTGTGCAGTATTCGAACCAATGCATTTTGTCCTAATGTCTGTAATTCCGCATACATCCATGACGGCACGAACAGAGGCACCGGCTATAACGCCCGTTCCTGGAGCACCTGGCTTCAAAATCACCGTTGAAGGTCCCGATTTACCCACAATATCGTGTGGTATAGAAGTCCCTTTAAGAGGAATCCTAACGAGCCGCTTTCTTGCTTGCTCTGACGCCTTCCGAATAGCGTCTGGAACCTCAACCGCTTTTCCCAAACCGAAACCCACGTGTCCCCGACCGTCTCCTGTGACCACCAAAGCACTAAAGCTGAACCGACGTCCTCCCTTCACAACCTTAGCAACACGGTTGATAAAAACAGTCTTGTCAGTCAACTCACCGCATTGATCAGCTGTTACTCTTCTACTATCGAGTCTATCTTTAAAAGCCATACTAAAACATCCTCTATAAAGTCAATCCACCCTCACGAGCCCCATCCGCTAAAGCTTTTACGCGTCCGGTATAGAGGAACCCATTCCTGTCAAACACTACCTGTGAAACACTTGCACCCTTTGCTCGCTCTGCAAGTACCAATCCTACAGCCTTAGCCGCAAGTACTGATTTAGCGCTGTCTTTTGCGCCTTCAGCCTGTCCAGCTAGCTGAGCGATACGCTCTTTGACATCTTTATCGAGAGTGGAGGCACTAGCCAAAGTCCTATGATTCGTGTCAGAAACCACTTGAGCATACGTATGCTTTGAGCTCCTAAAAATACTAAGCCTTGGCTTAACATCAGTGCCACTAATCTTCTGACGAATGCGAAGCTTTCGCTTCATTCGTGCGTTACTCGCTACCTTTTTTGCTTGCGTAGCCATATGCCACCTCTACTCCCTACCTACGTTACTTCTTTACTTACCAGCCTTACCTGCCTTACGACGTACCTTCTCTCCGGCATATCGGATACCCTTACCAAGATACGGCTCTGGAGGTTGTACATCCCGAATCTTCGCAGCAAATGTTCCAACCAACTCTCTATTAGTTGACTCGAGCTCAATACTCGTCTTAGCTACCTTCGCTGAAACTCCCTGAGGAATCGTCATTATCACATCGTGAGAAAACCCAACAGACAAGACAATATCGTTACCTTGTTGCTTTGCTGTATATCCCACTCCGTGAAGCTCGAGAACTTTTTGCCAGCCCTTGCTTACGCCCTGAACCATGTTGTTGATAATAGCACGAGTAGTGCCGTAGTTAGCCCGAGCCTGGGAGTCGCTTCCCTCTAGCTTCACAACGACTTGACTCTCTGCTAGCTCAACCTTCACACCACTCTTTACATCGTATGAAAGCTTACCCTTTGGGCCCTCAACCAAAACTGTATCACCACTAACAGTGGCTTTTACACCTTGCGGCACTTCCACAGGCAATTTACCGATACGTGACATACAAATACCCCTCTAAATTATCCCACTAGCGCCAAAACCTCTCCACCCACTCGGCTCTTGCGCGCTTCATGGTCGGTCATGACTCCTTTTGAGGTGGAAACTATCGCCACACCCAAACCGCTACTTACTTGCGGCAACTTGTCAGTCTTAAAATACTGGCGCCGTCCTGGTGTTGACACCCGACGTGCCCTTGCAATAGCTGGTCGTCCATCGGCAAAGTACTTCAGGTCTACCTTTATTGCTGGCTTCTCATTGGCGTTTTGAGCGTTTTCAAAACCCTCTATAAACCCCTCTCTTTTCAAAACATCTAAAATGTTTCTATTAAGATTAGACACAGTGACCAGAACCGATCTATGTCCGGCTCGTTGACCATTCTTAATCCTTGCAAGCATGTCTGATACGTGATCGTTTATCATTTCCCTTTTCCCTCGACTACTTTCGAAACGGCATTCCCATTAAAGCTAACAACTCGTAACCCTCTTCATCAGTTCGTGCCGACGTTACAAACGTAATATCCAATCCACGAATTTGATCGAGTTTTTCAATCTCTATTTCAGGGAAAACAATCTGCTCCTTCACACCCATCGTGTAATTTCCTCGCCCATCAAAACCCTTCTTCGGGATACCCCGAAAGTCTCTAACACGAGGAAGGGCAACCGAAATAAATCGGTCCATGAAGTCCAGCATGCGGCGTTTTCGCATCGTAACCATTACTCCGATCGCCAATCCCTCTCGAAGTTTAAAGGCAGCAATCGACTTTCGTGCCCGAGTAACTACCGGCTTTTGGCCACTAATTTGAGTGAACGCGTACTCTACGAACTGTATCGCCTTTGAATTCGCAACAGCATCACGAACTCCTGAGTTAAGGACAATCTTCTCTAGTTTTGGAACCTGCATCGGTGAAGAATAATTAAATTTCTTCATTAACGCAGGAACAACAGTCTCTTTATAATGATCAGCTAAACGATTCATAAACCCTCTAAAGCTTAACTACGCTTCCAGTTCAACAAACTTTTTAGTCTTTGGATCTGTGTATCCTCTAACCTTCTTTCCATCTGTCGATAAACCACTCACAAGACGAACAGGCTTCTTAAGCTTCTCGACGTAATACATTACGTTTGAAATATGTACGGGCTGCTCAACCTGTACTTTTCCGCCCTCTTGACCTGGCCCTTGCGCTCTTTTGTGCCGAACATACAAGTTTAACCCGTCAAGTATCACTCTGTCAGCCTTATCACCTACAATCGCCTTAATCTTCGACACCTGACCTTTTAAGGGTCGTTTGTGCTTATTACCACCGGCAACAACCATTACAGGGTCTCCCCTACGCAAACTTGTCGACAGCTTTTCGCCTTTTTTTAATCCATTCTTGATTGCCATCACTCTCTCCTACAACACCTCAGGCGCCAACGACACAATCTTCATAAACTTCTTTCCACGAAGCTCTCTCGCTACAGGCCCAAAAATACGCGTTCCCATAGGCTCTTTCGAATCGTTGACAAGCACCACACTGTTCTCATCAAATTTAATGGAAGAACCATCTTCGCGTGCAATCGGATGGGCAGTTCGGACAATCACCGCCTTATGAACCGACCCCTTTGTAATCTTAGAATTGGGAGTCGCCTCTTTTACAGCTACGACAATAACGTCGCCAACACCAGCGTACCGACGTCGGCTTCCACCCAACACCTTTACACATGACACTTTACGCGCACCCGAATTATCTGCCACCTCTAGTAACGATTTGTGCTGAATCATAATCCTGCCTATCTACAACTAATACCACACATATACCCAGAACTGTTCCGGACTACTCAGCCTTCCGAACTACACTCTGTAGCTTCCACCGCTTTAGCTTACTTAGAGGCCTGGTCTCCACAACTCGAACTCGATCCCCGATGCCACATACATTAGCTTCATCGTGTGCATACAACTTCTTAGTACGACGAACGAACTTCCCATACATCGCATGTTTCACCTGCCGAACAACCGCTACGACAATCGTCTTATCGGTCTTGTTACTTACAACCACACCTTCTTGAACTTTTCTAAGCCCTCTGGTCGCCTTATTTTCAGCTGTCTCTGCCATATCTATTCTCTCTGTTTTCTTCACCAGCAAGCTTGCCATCCCCAATCAAGCTTCCAATTAGTGTCGGTTTGAAGTCCTCTTCAAATAAACCCTTTTACCTATCCAACTTTTTGGGTTAGAGCAGATTTAACTCTCGCTAAGTTGCGTCGCGTCTTCGCAAGAAGGTGGCCATTCTCAAGTTGCTTCGATGCCTTTTTAAACCGGAGCTTCATAAGCTCTTCTGCCAAAGCAACGGCACGCTCTTGTAGCGCGACCTTATCTAACCCCTCTAATTCCTTAAGAAATTCCTTTCGCTTCATATTACTACCTATCCCATTTCCCCGCTTTGCACTAGCGAGCCAGCACTATGCCGTTTTCTCTCTCCTAAATCAAGGTGTTGGACCTTATAACTATCTTTGTTTTTAACGGCAATTTCGCGGCAGCCAGCTTAAGCGCATCTACTGCCAACTTCTCACCGACCCCTGTCAATTCATACAAGATCTTGCCAGTCTTGACTTCGGCCACCCATTTTTCAACGGATCCCTTTCCTTTACCCATACGAACCTCAGCAGGCTTTGATGTCAGAGGCTTATCTGGGAAGATTTTAATCCAAACCTTACCACCACGCTTAATGTGACGAACCATCGTCTGACGAGCCGCCTCAATCTGCCGATTGGTAATCCATCCTGGTTCTACAGCTCGAAGACCGTAGTCTCCAAACTCCAGCACACAACCCCTTGTCTCCTTAATCTTAAGGTGACGAACTAACTTCATCTGCTTTCGATACCTTGGCTTTTTAGGCTGTAACATAACTACTCCCTACATTGAACTACCATTATCCCGAGCAATCGGCTGATAGATTCTCTAATCCCTGCGCTGCTTACATCTGAATAGCTTCTACAGCCGGCTCTTCACCCGCCGCATACTTCTCACCCTTAAACACCCAGACTTTCACACCAATGATTCCATATGTTGTGCTAGCTTCTGCTGTTCCATAATCTATCTCAGCTCGGAGAGTGTGAAGCGGAACGCGCCCCTCTCTGGCAGATTCACTACGGGCGATTTCCGCTCCGTTTAGCCGTCCCGAAACACGAACCTTGATTCCCTCTGCTCCAACCCGCTGAGCACGACCGATGGCGTCCTTCATCGCTCTTCGGAAATTCACGCGTCTTTCTAATTGAAAAGCGATATTTTCAGCCACTAGCTGAGCATCCATATCGGCTTTTCGAGCTTCAACGATACTCAAATTTACATCTTGCTGAACGAGATTCTTGAGCTCTTTTCTCAAATCTTCGATATCTTTTCCCTTCTTACCAATAACGAGACCAGGCTTAGCCGTATAAATGTTAATGCGGACTCGCGCAGCAGCTCTCTCAATCTCGACTTTGGAAATTCCTGCCGACTGTAGTTTGGCCTTTACAAACTTCCGAATCTTGACGTCTTCGCCCACAAATCGGCTACTCTCTCCAGTGGCAAACCACTTCGATTGCCATCCTTCGATGATTCCTACTCGCAGACCTCGTGGACTAACCTTTTGTCCCATATCGATACTCCCTAATGCACCTTAAAAACTACTTTTCACCCAATACGATGGTCATGTGCGAAGAACGCTTCCTAATAGGATTTGCCCTGCCGTGAGCCGCTGGCATGTAACGCTTCAACGTCCTACCTTCATCAACCCATCCCTTCGTGATCCAAAGCTTATCTACATCTGCCTGAGCATGCTCACGCGCGTTAGCAATCGCGGATTGCAACAATTTGTGTGCAAACGCAGCGCCCTTCTTAGGAGAGAACTTAAGAATGCTTAGCGCTGGCTCTACCTGCTTTCCCCGAATGAGGTCAATGACCAAACGCGCCTTCCGAGGCGACATTCGAATGTGTCTAAGCGACGCGCGCGACACCTCTGACTTATCTCCGCTCTTGTTTATTTTCTTTGCCATAACTTCCGTCCTCAATCGCTCTCTTTCAGTAAACGACTATATCCTACTTCTTCGCTTGGTGTCCGTGGAACGTCCGTGTTGGAGAAAACTCTCCTAGTTTGTGTCCCACCATATTCTCAGTCACAAAAACCGCGTTAAACTTCTTTCCATTATGGACGGCAAACGTCAGTCCTATCATGTCAGGAGTGATGGTAGACCTCCGAGACCAGGTCTTGATCGGGCCTTTGTGAGCTCCGCTCTTCACCCTTTCAATCCACTTCAATACGCTGTTATCAACGAATGGTCCCTTCTTTATTGAACGAGCCATACTTCCCCCTAGTTATTACTTCTTACTCTTTTTACTCTTCCGTCCACGAACAATAAACTTCTGCGTCCTCTTGTTCGATCTCGTCTTTAATCCCTTTGCCAATAATCCTGACGGGGAGCAAGGGTGTCGACCTCCTGCCGATTTACCTTCTCCTCCACCCATTGGATGATCCACTGGATTCTTCGTAACACCCCTATTGTGAGGTCTTCGGTTCAACCACCGGCTACGGCCTGCCTTACCCAAGACTCGGTTCTGATGGTCTGAGTTTCCAACCGATCCGATTGTCGCATAACACTCAACCGAGACCCTTCTCATTTCGCCAGATGGTAAACGAACCGTAGCATAGTCACCTTCTCGAGCTACCAACTGAGCCGCGCCACCGGCAGAACGAACCAACTGTGCGCCTCCCTTAATCTTGAGCTCGATGTTATGAACATTCTCTCCAAGCGGTATCGCCTTCAAAGGAAGCGCATTACCAGGCTTGATCTCAGCGTCAGGCCCTGAGCTTATGGTCTGTCCGACCGACAACCCCTGGGGAGCCAGTATGTAACGCTTCTCGCCGTCGACGTACTTAACGAGAGCAATCCGGCTAGTTCTATTCGGATCGTATTCAATGGTTGCCACGACACCTGGAACCCCAAGCTTCTCTCTGCGAAAATCGATGATTCGGTAACGTCGCTTGTGACCACGACCTTTGTTAATATTTGTGTTCCGTCCGTAGTTATTACGACCTCCGGTGTTCGAGTGCTTCGATATAAGCCCCCGCTCAGGCTTAGCTGTCGTGACTTCTGAGAAATCAGCTACAGTAAGATATCGTCTACTAGGAGTTGTTGGTCTAAATGTTTTAACCGCCATACATCACCTCTAAATTACAAACCTTCTACGAGGTCAATCTTGCTACCCTCGGCCAAAGTTACATACGCCTTTTTATATCCAGACCGTCTTCCAACGCCCCTTGTTGTTCTCTTCATCTTGCCGATGAAAGAGCATGTGCGAACGCCTCCCACTTTCACCGAAAAGACTCTCTCAACAGCAGATTTGATTTGCAACTTGCTCGCCCGTGGATCAACCCGAAAGGTAACCACATTGCCTTCACCACCTACCAGTGCGGTCTTCTCACTGATAACAGGCGAGAGCAATATCGCATAATCACTCACTCGAGCACTTTCATTGTTATTCTTCGTCTTTGCCATAGCAATACTTCCCGATGATGTTACTTTCTTATCTCTTTACGCCCTACAGTCCCGAAACCCGCTGCTCAAGCTCACTGAGTGCCGTATCTACACACAGCACAGTGTTAGCATTAAGCAGATCATAGACATTGACACCTGCCACAGGCACAACCGACACGCGTTGAATATTCTTTACAGAACGAGCCAGCTTAGTGCGAGCCTCAGAGTTTGCATCCGGCACAACTACAAGAACTTTCGTATCCGTTAAACCGAGTGTAGCCAACAAAGCCACTGCATCTTTTGTCTTACCAGTAGCCGAAGACATATCCTCCAATACTGCAATATTGCCCGCTTGTGCTTTTGTAGACAAAGCCGAACGAAGAGCGCCCTTGCGCATCTTCTTGGACATTCTAAACTCGTAGCTTCGAGGGGTTGGACCATGCACTACTGCACCACCAACCATAACAGGCGAAATAGTAGATCCAGCTCGAGCCCGGCCAGTTCCTTTCTGCTTAAAAGGCTTCTTCGAACCGCCTTTCATCTCACTACGAGTAAGAACGTCATGCGTTCCTGCTCGTCGCTTGGCACGTTGCCAACGAACTGCGCCATGAAGCAATTCAACCTTTACCGTTGCACCAAAAACATCCGCATTTAACGTCAAGGCCGATTTCTCCTTGCCTGTGCCGTCGAATACCCTTGCATTTACACTTTCAGAAGCCATAGTACTACCTCCGCTGTCCCGCTCTTACTTATTTACCCTTGACCGCCTTACGAATCACCACAAGACTACCGCGAGCTCCGGGAATTCCACCCTTGACTAAAAGTATGTTCTCTTCTGGCTTAACTCCAACCACTTCGAGGTTCTGAACTGTCACGTTCGCACCACCCATTCGACCTGGCATCCGTTGTCCCTTGAAAACTCTACCAGGAAACTTTCGACAACCGATAGCACCGACATGCCTTCGATACTCATGAGTACCACGTGTGGCCGGCTGTCCCTTCATGTGATAACGACGAACAACACCTTGGAAGCCCTTTCCTATCGAAACACCGGAAACATCCACCGTCTCACCGTCCTTGAAGACATCCGAAACCGTGACTTCTTTCCCAAGCTCGGCCCATCCCAGTGCATCTGCATCACACCGTACTTCCTTAACGTGATAGAAAGCGCCCTGTCCCGATCTCTTGAAGTGTCCAAGCTCTGCCTTGTTACACCGCTGAGATTTCTTGGGTTCGAAGCCGAATTGAACCGCACTGTATCCGTGCGTTTCATCACCTCGAACGTCAAGCACGTAACACGGGCCAGCCTGAATGATTGTGACTGGAATCGTCTTACCCTCAGATGTAAACACCTGTGTCATTCCCAATTTTTTTCCCAGAAGTCCTTCTGGGTAGTATTTTGACGTTGTCATGAAGAGGTCCCCCTCAAGTTATCTCTTAAACTCTTTACTGAAGCTTTATCTCGACATCAATTCCGGTCGAGAGCTCTAATTTACCCAACTCATCGATGGTCTGCTGCGTTGGCTCTAAAATATCAAGCATTCGCTTGTGCGTACGAATCTCGAATTGCTCTCGTGACTTCTTATCCACGAAAGTCGACCTGTTGACCGTAAATTTTACGATCCTAGTTGGTAGAGGAATTGGGCCAGCAACTCTCCCACCTGTGCGTCGCACAGTCTGCACTATTTCTCCGACCGCCGAATCAAGTAGCGTGTGGTCGTATCCCTTCAATCTGATTCTAATTAACTGCCCGCCAATCATGGCTCATCCTCTTAATTCACTATTAGGTAACGTATTAAATAAAAACCTCAAGTTAACCTAGTGCGGTGTGGCAGTCTCCTGCCACACCAAACCGATGATTACTCAACGATCTCAGTAACAACACCAGAACCTACAGTTCTTCCACCCTCTCGGATAGCGAAGCGAAGCTGCTTCTCGATACCGATTGGCTGATACAATTCAACATCTAGGTTGATGTGGTCGCCTGGCATAGCCATCTCAACACCCTCTGGTAGCTTGATGGAACCTGTAACGTCTGTTGTTCTGAAGAAGAACTGTGGACGATAACCAGTGAAGAACGGCTTATGACGTCCTCCCTCTTCCTTCTTGAGGATATATGCCTCTGCCTTAAACTTCTTGTGAGGTTTAACGCTTCCAGGAACACATAGAATCTGACCACGCTCTACGTCATCTCGCTTGAGACCTCGAAGCAGACATCCAACGTTATCACCAGCATGGCCTTCGTCGAGAAGCTTCTTGAACATCTCAACTCCAGTAACTGTTGTCTTAGCTGTGTCTCGAAGACCAACGATTTCAACTTCCTGACCAACTTTGATCATACCACGCTCGATACGCCCCGTAGCCACTGTTCCTCGACCTGCGATAGAGAAAACATCCTCAACCGGCATTAGGAACGGCTTGTCAATATCACGCTCTGGAACTGGAATGTACTCGTCAATCGTTGCAAGCAGCTTATCGAAAGCACCTACACCAATCTCACTATCCTCTCCATTGAGAGCCTTAAGGGCACTACCACGGATAACTGGAGTATCATCACCAGGGAAATCATACTCAGAGAGAAGTTCACGAACTTCCATCTCAACAAGATCAAGCAACTCTGGATCGTCAACGGTATCAACCTTGTTTAGGAACACCACGATCTTCGGAACACCAACCTGACGAGCAAGTAGGATATGCTCTCGCGTTTGAGGCATTGGTCCATCTGAGGCGCTCACAACGAGGATAGCACCATCCATCTGAGCAGCACCTGTGATCATGTTCTTCACATAATCAGCGTGGCCCGGACAATCTACGTGTGCGTAGTGCCGGTTAGCTGTTTCATACTCAACGTGCGCACTTGCTATCGTAACAGTCTTCGTTTCGTCACGCTCTGTTCCGCCCTTCGCGATATCCTTGTAGGACTTTACAGTCGCAAGGCCCTTAGTTGCTTGAACAGAAACTAGCGCTGCTGTAGTTGTCGTCTTTCCATGGTCTACGTGACCAATAGTTCCAACGTTAACGTGTGGTTTGGTTCTATCAAATTTCTTGTTTGACATTTTTCTCTCCGGTTTTAAATAAACAAGACACCAATTAAAAACATCACTTACTTATTCACCACACTCTCCGCGACGTGAGTCGGCACGGCTGCGTAATGATGATACTCCATAGTGAAGGTGGCTCGCCCCTGTGAGTTTGAGCGGAGATCCGTTGAATAACCGAACATCTCGGCTAGAGGAACCTCACACTTCACCGTTTGCGCACCCGCCCTTGGCTCCATACCAAGAATACGTGCACGTCGTCGGTTCAGATCACCCACGATATTGCTAACGAAATCATCAGGACAAACGACCTCAACCGCCATGACAGGCTCGAGCAATTGGAGTTTTGCCTTCTTACATGCATCCTTGACGCACATAGATCCAGCGATTTTAAACGCCATCTCACTAGAGTCAACTTCATGAAAGCTTCCGAAGTATAGAGTCACTTTGACGTCAATCACAGGAAATCCTGCCAATATACCGCCATCAAGCGCCTCTTTCACCCCATTCTCAACAGCTGGGATGTATTCCTTCGGGATTATGCCTCCCTTAATTTCATCAACAAACTCAAATCCTGCCCCAGGCTCCCGTGGCTCTACTCGAAGCAACACGTGTCCGAATTGACCACGACCACCGGTTTGCTTTGCGTACTTGCATTCCGCTTCAGCATTATTGGTGATGGTCTCACGATAAGCAACCTGCGGCTTACCGACTGTGGCATCTACATTAAACTCTCTAAGAAGTCGCTGCTTAATGATGTCTAGGTGCAATTCACCCATTCCGGCGATCAAAGTTTGCCCTGACTCCTTGTCAGTGCTCACCTTCAACGACGGATCTTCTTTAGCCAACTTCATGAGCGCAAGGCCCATTTTCTCTTCATCAGCCTTCGTTTTTGGCTCAATTGCGATACTAATAACTGGGTCAGGTGCGTTAATGCTCTCAAGTACGATAGGCCTACTTGGGTCACAAAGGGTATCGCCTGTGATAGTCTCCTTAAGACCGACGGCTGCTCCGATATCACCGGCAAGCACTTCCTTAACTTCTTCCCGCTTATCTGCGTGCATTCGAACTAGTCGACCTATCCGCTCTTTCTTATCCCGTGTAGAGTTAAGAATGTGAGAACCAGCCTCGATCCGCCCAGAATATACGCGGAAAAAGGTCAAAACTCCCACAAACGGATCGGTAACAATCTTAAACGCTAACGCACTCGCTGGAGCATCGTCATCAGCGGCTCTCTCAATTATTGTTTCTTCCTTGCTGTTAGGATCTATTCCCTGCACGGACGGAACATCGAGTGGGCTTGGAAGGTACTCAACAACTGCATCGAGAAGTGGTTGAACTCCCTTATTCTTAAAGGCAGTTCCACAAAGAACCGGAAAGAAATCCATCGCCAAGGTTCCCTTTCGGATGCCGGCTTTAACTTCTTCAAGAGACAAAGTCTCTCCACCGAGATACTTCTCCATCAGATCATCATCTGATTCAGCGATACACTCCAACAAAAACTCACGTGCCTTACCAGCCTCTTCGCGCAGCTCTTCTGGAATATCCTCCACCTCAAATTGGGCCCCCTTACTCTCATCCTTGTAAAGGATCGCTCGCATCTCCACGAGGTCTATCACACCGAGAAACTCACTTTCGGCACCAATCGGTAGTTGGATCGGAACGGCCTTCGCACCCAACTTCTCTCTGATAGACTCTACAGCCTTCGTAAAGCTAGCTCCCATTCGGTCCATCTTGTTGATGAAGCAAAAACGAGGCACGTTAAATTTATTCGCTTGTCTCCACACAGTTTCCGACTGAGGCTCCACTCCGCTAACTGCATCAAATACAGCTACCGCCCCATCGAGAACCCGAAGGCTACGCTCAACCTCGATTGTAAAATCAACGTGGCCTGGCGTATCGATGATATTAATCTGATGCTCTGGCATCGCACCATCAGCACCCTTCCAGGTACAGGTAGTAGCGGCCGAAGTAATAGTAATACCCCGCTCCTGCTCAAGCTCCATGTAATCCATGGTCGCGGCACCTTCGTGCACTTCACCGATCTTATAATTAATCCCTGTATAGAAGAGAATACGCTCGGTTGTGGTAGTCTTACCGGCGTCAATATGCGCCATGATTCCAATATTCCGAACTTTATTTAGATCTCTTTTAGCCACGATATCTCCTTTCCCCCAATGACCTCTAGCTGATACGACCCCTAGCTAATACTACCATTTAAAATGCGCAAACGCCTTGTTGGCCTCTGCCATTCGATGCGTATCTTCTCGCTTCTTAACCGCTGCACCACGATTCTGAGTCGCATCAAACAACTCATTAGCCAGCCTGTCAGATAAACTCCTCTCACTACGATTAGCAGCGGCCTCTTTCAACCATCTAAGGGCTAGCGACTGCGCCCTCTCAGCTCGAACCTCAGTGGGTACCTGATACGTAGCACCACCAACTCGGCGAGAACGAACTTCTACCAATGGCTTTATATTCCCAAGGGCCTTGTGGAAGGTTTCAATTGCATCGGAACCAGATTTCTGAGCCAACTGATCGAGGGCACCATACAGAGCTTTTTCTGCAACACCCTTCTTACCGCTGTCCATTATAACATTTATGGTCTTACCAACCACCTCATCACCAAACCGTGGGTCTGGTAATACTTCTCGCTTAAAGTCTCGCTTCTTCCGTGACATAAAAACTCCCCTCTAAACTATTTGGGCCTCTTAGCGCCATATTTTGACCGACCCTGCTTGCGGTCAGCAACGCCATGAGCCTCAAGCTTACCTCGAACGATATGGTATCGAACTCCAGGCAAATCCTTGACTCGTCCCCCTCTAATCAAAACAACCGAGTGCTCTTGAAGGTTATGGCCGATACCTGGGATATAGCTTGTGACCTCCATACCGGTGGTAAGCCGGACACGAGCCACCTTCCTCAAAGCAGAGTTTGGTTTCTTCGGAGTCTGCGTATACACCCTAGTACAAACACCTCGCTTCTGTGGACATCGCACCAAGGCTGGTGATTTACTCTTTGCCAGCTTCCTACGACGACGACTTCGAACTAACTGATTTATTGTTGGCATCTGTTGCCCTGCCTCTTTACTTACTTAAATAGTCTTTTACTTTACTAACTATCTACAGAATGGCGTCCATTCCAAACTAGCTAAGCCCCTCTCTAAAGGAACCTTTAGCCGCCTGCCCTGACAATCCACTGTGGAGAGCCCTCCAAGCACAACGACCGTGGGTGAGTATCACATTTCAGAGCGAATTCATAGTGATCGCACCGAAACTTTATCACCTTTTTTACAAACCAATCCGCCAAGAAACCGTTGCCTTCTCGGACTATCGCCTTCTCGAGACACTGCTTCTTAGAGAATTCAGCTGTTACTTCAATTTTATATGCCTTTCCCGAACAGAACTGGCCCTTGTGGCCGAGGCGCCTCTTTTCTAAGGCTTTTTGGCACCCTCTGACGACTCTTCCGTCTACGATGATACCACCCGGGAAGTAGCATTGCATCGCTGTAGTAGCCCTGCCCCATTAGGAGCAATCGCTTCGCACGTAGGAATACAAACCGTATCGGCCTTCTATTCCATCGGTGCCATTACGCCAACCGAAAATTTGTCGCATAGAAGAGGTATCACGTTACGGGCTCGCAGTCAATTTACCCCAAGCAGTTTTGGAAAAGAATTTGTGCGCTCTCGATAAATAACCCTAACATATTAAAACCAAGGGCTATATTTGCTCTAAAAAACTCTCTCTCTAGCCTCATGAGCCTACAAAGCTCACACACAATCCTAGCTCTGCCAGGGCTGTTTCACTCTTAAAACAACCGGCACCAAAACGCATCAATACGTCTTCTTAAAGCACTAGTCTTGCTCAGACCCCGGAGTGTTATCGCCGCATGTAGCACAACCTGCCGCCTCAACTACCTTTTCGTAGTCTGGCCTATACCCGACCGGGAGCGATTCTGCCAAACTGCCCCAAAGTGCCTTATGACTCGCTTCGTCTTTTATATCTTTCCGAACTTCTGGCCTGTCCTTGATCCTACCTCTTTCTATCAACATATCTGCCTCCAATAATAGTAAGTAAAGATATATTACCCAAAACTTGAAACCTAAGGAACTACAAGCACTACCAAATTAAAAGAGCAGTAGCTGCTTCCTGAGCTGCTAATACAAGCGAATCAGGTGCAATTCCAATCATAACAACTAAGAACGCACACATGGTCAACGAAGCACGTGTTGCGAAGCTTAACAATATCTCAGACCCACTCTCTGTCTCCTCGCTCTGGAAAAACAATGCATATGGAATCCTACAATAATAGGCACAAGATATAGCTGAATTTATCGCCGCTATTATGACCAGTCCATAGTAGCCCTCCGAAAGCCCGGCAGTAAACAAATAAACCTTCCCGACAAAACCAGCCAAACTAGGTGGCAATCCTGCCAAGCCAAGGAAGAACAACGTCATAACCACCCCCAGAAATGGCTGCCGTCTACCTAGTCCCTTTAAATCTGACACACGGGCTATCGACGGCCCTATTACAGAAAGCACCCCAAAGGCTCCTATCGACATCGCACAGTACGAAACCAAATAAAAGAGTGCGGCCACAACCCCCTCCGGTGATCCACCAGAAGTAATCACGCCAATTAACATATAACCTGCCTGCGCGACACTTGAGTAGGCCAACATCCGACGAATATCCTGCTGCTGAAGAGCCGCTACATTACCCACACACATGGCTAAGATACTCACGATCCATAGCGGCGCTATTGCCCATGCTTGAAGCACTCCAAAAGAGATAATTACAATTTTTAAGAGCGCGCCAACCCCAGCCACCTTAACCGCATAACTCATAAACGTTACAACGGACGTCGGTGAGCCTTGATATACATCGGGCACCCAATAATGAAATGGTGTAAGGCCAAGTTTAAATCCGATTCCAACTAGTAAAAAGAGAAACGAGACAATCAACAATTCAGGAGAACCTGACAACTCTCCAATGCTTCCACTAAGGCTAAGCGAGCCCGTCGCGCCGTACCAGAGCGCAATCCCATATAAAAAGAAGGCCGAACTAAAACACCCCAACAAAAAGTACTTTAATCCTGCCTCAGAGGAGCTTCGCTGTTTGAGCCGTCCTCCACACAAACAGTACAAAGATAGTGACATCACCTCCAAGCCAATAAACATGGTCAAATAATCGGCAGCAAAGACCATAAGCAATGCCCCCGCTAAAGAGGCAAGCAAAAGATAGTAGTACTCACTTCTATCAACCAATTGTTCTTTAGAAACAACTTGATCGTTTAGCACCACAGTGAGAATACCCCCAGCACAAAGAACTACCCCTAAAAGCTTTGAGAAGCCATCGATCCAAATACTGGCTTCTGCCCCATCTATAACTGAGTTGCTCATCATTAATGTGCAATAACCAGTAGCAGCTATGAGTGTCGTTGCAAGAACACTCTCCAATCGATACTTCGTTAGTACCTTTCCAAATACCAAGAATAGCAAGCTGCCTATACCTAGTATCAACAACGGCAGAAAACTTTCTAAAGCTGTCATACCTCTTATCCCTTCTTATCTATTTTAGCCGTCACAACACCGCTTTGCGCACTCCCCAAGGGTGCAAATTTCAATTTAACTGCTCCTGGAAATCCCGACCTCAAATCGATGCCAGTTGCTACAACTGGATCCAACGAGCCCAACCGAGCTCTATCCGCCTTCAGGACTCCTCCCTGCCCTACCACTACCGAGCTCTCTATCGCAGACAATAGCCTGGAAGGCGCTATTCCCATTGCAAACACCATAACAGCAAACGACGCAAGAACAGTCAGATCCAAACCACGAACATCCGCACTATTACTACGTAACATCAGACGCGGGCCCTCGCCGAAGAGTATCGAACGATATGCTCGAAGCATATAAACCGCGCCGATAACTATCCCCACTCCACTTAAGACAGCCCAACCAGGATACCTCTGCCACGCTGACATCAAAACCAAAAATTCACCTACAAAACCACTTGTAAGTGGTAGCGCCACAGCTGCCACCGTGAGAATCATGGTAAAAAAGGCCATGACTGGAAATCGATCGGCAAGCCCCCCGAAGTCATCTAAGTTGTCACTATCGATAGCCTGCGCAAGCCTT
This sequence comes from Pseudomonadota bacterium, assembly GCA_038134595.1. Taxonomy (GTDB): domain Bacteria; phylum Bdellovibrionota_C; class UBA2361; order UBA2361; family OMII01; genus OMII01. The sequence goes on from JAYPVM010000005.1 coordinate 168,556, forward strand.
CCAAAGGCGAGAAACAATCCGCCAGTCACAAATCCGTGGCTGATAGCCTGAAATACTGCGCCTGATATAGACACTGTCGTCGCAACTCCAATGCCGATAACACAAAAGCCTAGATGTGATAGTGACGAGTATGCAAGCATTGACCGAACGTCCCGCTGCACCCACGCCATCAGCGCTCCACCTGCAACACCAACGGCTCCCAATGCAACAATGAACGGGCCAAAAATACTCATAGCATCGGGAAACAAAGGGAGCACAAATCTGATGATTCCATATACTCCTACTTTACCGAGTAATGCCGCAATAAAAGCGACCAATCCCACAGGAGCTTGTCGATAGGTATCAACAAGCCATCCGTGAAGCGGCACAATTGGTATCTTTAGGCCTAAAGCCACTAAGAATGCTGCGCACAAAACCACCTGAACATTTGTAGTTAGTGTGGGTAGACTCGTGAGTGTTGAAATCGTGAAAGCAAAATCTGTCACACCTGAATGAGGCTGCAGGATCTGCGAGCTCTGCCATCCTAAGTAAACGATTGCAACCAACATGAGAACAGAGCCAGAAAGTGTGTACATCAAGAATTTAAATACAGCTCGCTTTCGGTCATCACCGCCCCATATCGCAATCCCTGCCAGCACCGGCAAAAGCATTAACTCATAGAAAACGTAAAAAGCTACCAAATCGGTCGCAAGAAAACTTCCCAAGACAGCCGACATTGCAAATAGCAGCATCGCATACCACGCTGCTCTATGCTTCGATGGAGCAGACGACCAACAGATTACTGCAAGAGATATCAAACAGGTCATCGCACAGAACCCCACCGACAATCCGTCGAGGGTAAAATGAAAAGACGCTCCCAGGGAGGGCATCCACGGGTGATATTCCTCTAGGTAGAGGAACGAATCCCCCGTACCTGCGGCGCTCGAACTAACGATGGCTCCTAAGAGAGCTGTTACCAAACACGCAACAAAAATAGCCCATCCTTTACACAATCTTCCAGAAACATCTCGCTCTTTCGTGAACCATGGGCCGAGACAGATCAAGGCTCCGATCACAGGTATTAATAGAATTGAGCTCAACGGCATCGATTCAAAAATCATGTACACACTCCCCTACCTAAACTAGAATTCCAATCAGAACTGCGATTGCAAGTAACATATACAGCGCATACCCACCAACAAGCCCTGTGGTAGTCCTTCGTGCCAGCTCTCCCAAGGCCTGAACGAAGAAGGCAACCCCTCGACCGAACCCCTCTACGAGCCCTTGGCTCACCCCGACGGCCAAAAATCTTCCGGTTATCCGCAGTGGATTAACCACAACCACATCATAGAGCTCATCGAGATAGTATTTACGCTCCCAGAGCTTTTGCACCATCCATCCCCATGATTGAAACTTTTCAGTTAGCGAAACCACCCTTACAAGGAGACTATAGGCAAGCACGATCCCAAGCACACCAGGAAGAGAGCCGGTAACATAACTAGTCAGTGATTGATGCTGTAGAATAAACAATGGAGTTCGGACTACGGCATCTAAGAAGGAAAAAAGAGTATCGTGTAACAACCATCCACCAATACAGGAGAGTATCGCAAGAACGACTACCGGCCCCCACATTATCACCGGAACTTCATGTGGTGTGGCCTCACCACGATACGATCCCATAAACGTCATAAAAAACGAGCGTGCCATGTAACCAGCTGTCATTACCGCGATAAGAGTAACAACTATTTGCAGCCCTCCCTGAAACGGTGCTAGGTACACATTGCTATTGTGCGCAAGGCTATCGATGATCGCATGTTTCGAAAAGTACCCGGCGAATGGGGCTATGCCTGCTATTGCCAAACAGGCAACCGCATACGTTGCCGCCGTTATGGGCATCGACTTCCTCAAACCACCCATCCGACGCATGTCCTGCTCATGATGACAGCCATAGATAACCGAACCCGCACTCAAAAACAGGCACGCTTTAAAAAAGGCGTGTGTTACAACATGGAACAAGGCTACAGAATAACATCCACATCCAACCGCTATAAACATAAAACCCAACTGGCTAACGGTAGAGTATGCAAGAACCTTCTTGATATCATTCTGAACCAAAGCCACCGTCGCCGCCACAAATGCCGTAATCACCCCCGTCCACGTGATTACAGACAGCACCTGTGGGCTCAATTCCAATACTGGATGCATTCGACCGGTAAGGTAGATACCCGCTGTTACCATCGTCGCCGCATGAATCAATGCTGATACAGGCGTTGGCCCGGCCATAGCATCAGGAAGCCAGGTAAAAAGTGGGAACTGGGCTGATTTACCCGTCGCGGCAAAAAACAAGGCAAGACCCGCTAACAAAGCAACTCCTTCCCCGATTCGCGCAAGGCTCTCCGGCGATGTTAGTTCTACAATATCAAGCGTTCCCGTCGTGGTAAACAACGCTGCCATTGCAATAATGAAACCAAGATCTCCAAGCCGATTCATCACAAAAGCTTTTTGACCAGCTAGTACGAACTCGGTCTTCTTATACCAGAATCCAATCAGTAGATAAGAGCACAGCCCCACTCCTTCCCAACCAATAAATACAACTGGCAGGTTTTTACCGAGAACCAATAGAAGCATGGAGAAAACAAACAGGTTGAGGAAGCCGAAATACCGGGCAACTCCCTCATCAGACGCCATGTATTGGATTGAATACAAATGGATCAGTGCCCCGATACCGGTAATAACCAGACACATCACCGCAGAAAGCGCATCGAAGTATAGGTCAAAAGATAGAGTTACGTTGCCTACAGATAACCAGCTACCAAATGAAGCAACGATTGCTTCTCGTTGGATAGACGAGCCCACCATCAGCTCGGTGGTCAGATAGATGGCAATCCCAAAACAAACCGCAACGGTAAGTGTCGCAAGTGGCCCGCTTAAGACTCTCGCTCTCAAACCTAGTGCATAAGACACAGCTGCACCAAATAACGGCAAACTCACCAATAAAAGCAGAAGGTTCTCTACATTACCCATAACCATTACCATTTCAATTCAGACACGTCTGAGGTCTCAACAGATATAAACGATCGAAACACGGAGAGAATAATCGCCAATCCCACGGCAGACTCCGCTGCCGCAATCACCATCACAAAAAACACCGCGACCTGTCCATCCAAACCTCCGTGCAATCGACTGAAAGCAACAAATGCTATGTTGACCGCGTTCAGCATCAATTCAATGCACATAAACACCACGATGGCATTTCTTCTAACACAAACCCCTACCGCACCAATCAGAAACAATGCCAGGGAAAGAATAATACAAAGTCCGTAAACACTCATGATTTACCTCCACCTAACAAGCCGCCTTCCCGAGGACTGGGGTCCGAACTCTGCTTTCGAGTAAGCATTACCGCACCAACTACTCCCACTAATAATACTAGGGAGCTCAGTTCAAACTGAGGGACATACTCAGAATAAAGTAGCCTACCGATGGCCAACACCGAGCCCTCGACTAACTGTCCTTCTCCACTCACGCTGTCGCCATGAAGCGTTTCCACCGCTGGCAAAATTACAGGAAGAATTGAGGAAAACAACAACAAGGCTCCGCATGACGCTACCGTTATCTTAAGCCATCCACGGGGCGCTTCCGACTCATCCTTGAGATTCAACAACATCAAAACAAACAGCACGAGCACCATGATCGCACCGGCATAAACCACAACTTGTGAAACAGCGAGGAAATGGGCATCCAAACTCGCATATACGGCGGCGACACTTAGTAGATTTACTACCAAACTAAAGGCGCTATAGAGGGGATTTCTCATCAACACCACTCCCAAAGCTGCCGCCACAGCAATAGAGCCAAAAACAATCGCTGATATCATCATAAAACTACCTTCAAAATCGCCGTTACCACTAAATTAACCAGCGCAACTGGTAACAATAGCTTCCACCCTAAATTCATCAACTGATCATAGCGAAATCGTGGCAGTGTCCACCGGATCACGATCTGGAGAAGACAGAAGAAAAGTATCTTGCCCACCAAAACAAGGTGGCCAATCAATGCCCCCCACCAAACACCTTCAGGAAGCGATATCCACGGTATATCCCATCCTCCAAAGAAAAGAAGGGTTAGTAGCATCGCAAAAAGGGCGATCTCACAAAATTCTCCCATCCAAAAAAGGAGAAACTTCATCCCTGAATACTCAGTAAAATACCCGGCGGCCAATTCAGATTCTGCCTCGGGCAGATCAAAAGGGCCCCGCTTCGTTTCTGCCATCCCAGCTAGTAACAAGACGACAAAACCTATTGGCTGTGTTACCACGCCCCAGGCCGGAATGACTCCCCACATGAGATTCTGTTGTTGTTCTACAATAGCGTAAACATCTAAGGTGCCGTACACGACTATCAATGCAACAAAAACGAGGCCCATAGGCAACTCGTATGAAATCATCTGGGCCGCTGCACGTAACGATCCTAGCAGTGAGAACTTGTTGTTACCCGTCCAGCCAGCAATGGCCACGCCGTAAACTGCAACGGAACCCATGGCCAGGACAAACAAAATACCTGCATCAATTGGCGCTACCTGCGGTCTTACCCAAACACCAAACAGCTGAAAGTCAGGCGCAAGCGGCAACACAGCAAAAGCCAGTAAGACTGGTAATACCGCTATTATCGGTGCTACAGCATGAAGAAATTTTGAAGTCCCATCCGGAACAAAATCCTCTTTCCAAAGCCCTTTAACCGAATCACACACCAACGTATTTATAACTCCCAACCAACCAAGGAGTCGTATGCCTGGTAGAAACGGTTTAAGGTACCACCGTTTAGAGGTAACGAACGCACCTGCCCTATTTGCGCCAACCCTATCTTGAATAAGCGCTGATGCCTTTCTCTCAATCCAGATGCAAATAGACCCTAAGGTCAGGCCAAGGTTTAAAACAAACCCTACTTTGATTAATAAAATTAACAGCTCCACCATAATTCCTACGCCGGGCTCGACGCTCCTTCTGCTACATTAGACTGAGATACCTCTGGTGCCACCTTAGTAACTAGCTGCTCCAAATCGATTCCTCCCGCCTTGATCTGGGCGATACTAAACTGCTGACGAGTCAGCACCGGGTCGGCTGCTAAATACCACCTTGTAACCTCTCGATCACTGAGAACATTCGGATCTTCTTTGAAGACCGGCACTCCGACTTCCTTGGCGATATACGCCAAAAACCTCCAGGCTGGCACCGTACCATCAACAAGCTCAGTAACTGCTTGCGCATACTGAAGCCGAAGTTCTCGGTTCACCATCAATCCTGATTGTTCTAACAAACTCCTTCCTGGCAATACTACTTTTACTGCCGATGACAACGCCGAACGCGCATCGGTAAAGAGACCCACTGAAAGCGATGCTGTTCTGAGACCCTCTGTCAGTGCATCATCCACATCACTTGGATCAAAAGCTCGGTCACCTATAACAAGGATGTTATCAAGCTCCTTTCGTCGGATCTTTCCAAGCATCTCATCATAAGCCTCCTCGGGATTGGCGCCTATCAATCCAACCATCTGGGCGGCTCGAAAGTTTCCAGCCCTGTCTGGACTTACTAGTATCTTCTCAGTGTCTGTTCGGTCGTGGTGTCGATAGCCCATCACCACTCGAGCAGAAGAACCGATGCGCATCAATATCTGCTTCAACAAAAAGTATTCCTCCAACAGAAGGTGTGGGCTCACCACAATCGCTAGCGTTTTTATTTGCTTCACTATCGCACTAACAACTGTTGTAAAGTCAGTAGATCCTATTTCTGACTCACCATTGGTGAGAGGACGCTGAATCCTTTCTTTCGGCAAGTATGCGTTGAAACCATACCGTCCCTCATCGCAGAGCCATTCCTTGTTAACCGACTCATTTCGGCGGCCCTTCACCATGACAACCTGGCCGTCTCTCTCTGCAACTTTAACGTTACATCCCGTCGAGCACCCGGCACATATTGTATCGGTCTGCTTGGTAAACCAGATACGAGTATTAAAACGCCACTTGCGGTGAGTAAGCGCCCCTACAGGACACAGATCCACAACGGAACCTGACAGCGGGTTGTCAAGCTCCCGACCTGGACTAACAGCTATGACTGACTGATCTCCCCGGTTCAACATACCCAACTCAGAGGTCTTTGTTACCTCATCACAGAATCGGATACATCGGGTGCACATGATGCAACGCTCACCGTCGAGCATAACATTCGGGCCGAGAGGAAGCGCTTTTATCTTATGTACTTTTTCCTCCACGAAACGACTGGCGCGTGCGTTGTATTCAAAGTGGTAATCCTGGAGTTTGCAGTGCCCGGCCTGATCACAAACCGTGCAATCTAGTGGATGATTAATCAGGATAAACTCTAGAGTTGCGGCTTGAGCGTCCGCGACATCTTTGTTGGTGTGGTGAGTCTCTACTTCCATCCCATCCGATGCAGGGGTATTACATGCTATACTTAACTTTGGCGCCCCCTTGACAGAGATCTGACACATCCGGCAATTCCCCGCCACAGACAAATCCGGATGATAGCAATAGTGCGGAATATCGACCCCGGCCTGCTTTGCCGCCTCTATGAGATTTGTTCCCTTTTTCACCTCAACCGGCTTGCCGTCTACAGTAATCCGAACTATGTCCGACGGCACTTCTTTTACGCAATCTGCCATTACTCTGCTCACTCTATTTGGGTTACTTGATGCCTACTATCTCTGAACGAGGGTGATCCTCTAATCCTCGGCCTAATTCATCTCGCAAAGTCGACAATCGCAAATCTGGCAACTCATTCTCAATGCGAGAAAAAATACCATCTAGTTTTTCCTCTGTAAGATTTTCAAAATATACATCGTTAATCTGACACATCGGGGCCGTTCCGCACGATCCGAGGCACTCGACTTCCTCAAAGCTCCACAGACCATCTTTCGAAACCTCTCCTGGTCGGATTCCTAATTTTTTGTGAACGTACTCGCCGATATGCTTAGCGCCTCGCAAAGCACACGGTAGCGTTCTACACACCTGTACATGGTATTTTCCTACGGGCTTTTTGTAATACATCGTGTAAAATGTCGCCACTTCCCACACTTGCATCGGGGGCAAATCCAACTGTCCTGCGACCCAATCAACCGCCTGCTGCGTGATATATCCACACTCCTCTTGTGCGATATACAGTAGAGGCATAACCGCCGACCGAGATTTCGGATATAATTTCACTATCTCCTGAGCTCGCTGATGAGCCAATTCAGATAAAACAATCTCCTTGTCCTCCCTGGAGGTCGGCCTTGTATTGATATGAAAAACTTGCTCGTTACCGGTCACACTCACCACCTATCATATTTATCATTCCAAATGTTGGAATCAGATCCGAAATGTTAACTCCTAGAAGCATCTTCCTCATCGCCCCCATATGAATAAAACTCGGAGCGCGAACATGTGCTCGATAAGGCTTACCCGAGCCATCTGACACAACATAGAAGCCCAACTCACCATTACCCCCTTCAATACCTTGATACACGGAACCTACTGGCGGCTTCACACCGTACATCACCAACTCGAAGTGATTAATCATGCCATCAATGGACTTGTAGACCTCCTCCTTTGGCATCAACGCAATATGAGGATCCTCCACAATAACAGGCCCCTCCGGAAGACGCTCTATTGCCTGTTCACAGATCCTCATGGACTGCTCCATTTCCTCAAACCGCACCAGGAACCTATCGTAATTATCTCCCTTAGTGCCTACGGGAACTTCAAAATCGAACTCATCGTAGCTTGAATACGGAAAAGCTTTTCGAAGATCATGAGAAACCCCACTCGCTCGCAACATAGGTCCCGTAATGCTCGAATTAATCGCATCTTCAGCTGTAATAATCGCGACATCACACATTCGCTCGATAAAAATCCGATTCCTTGTAAGCAATCTGTCACAATTAACAAGATGGCGACGAACGCCTTTAAAAGCTTCTCTCATCCGGTCCGCGAAGCCATCGGTCAGGTCTTCCTTAACACCCCCAACTCTCCCATATGAAACTGTGAGCCGCGCGCCAGTGACCTCCTCCAATAGATCCCACAAATACTCCCTTGCCTCCATCATGTAGAGCATTACCGTAAACGCACCCAATTCCATCGCCGACGCGCCCAAACACGTCAGGTGGTCACTGACTCTAGAGATCTCTGAAAGAATTACTCTGATGTACTGGGCTCTCTTGGGGGCCTCTATATCGAGAAGTTTTTCGATCGTTAAACACCAACCGAAATTATTGATTACGGGCGAGACATAATTCAGCCGGTCGGTATATGGCATCACTTGATTGTAATCAACAGTCTCACACATCTTCTCGAAGCCACGATGCAGATATCCAACATCCACATCGGCGTCAATTATCTTCTCACCTGACAATTCAGCAACAATTCTAACCGTTCCATGGGTGGCAGGATGCGCCGGCCCAAGATTAACAATCATGCTCTCTGAATGCAGCTCATCTCCAAGCGCCCTCGGAGTGGCTTGCGTTGTGATTCCACCGACTCCGAAATCAACCTCTAATAGTTTTCGCTCCGCCATACAATCTCGCTATATACCTTCCGCAGTGGGTATTCTTTCACTCACCTGTGCCTGTTCATCACCCGATGCTTTGCGCGGCCGAATCGTCACCAGCTCCGGTCGATGCATCTGTCTTGCCGTGTTTTCTACCTCGGGGTAACGCAACGGCACCCTCGGCTGCTTACCCTGAATAGGATAATCCTTTCTTAAGGGATGCCCAACAAACTCATCATACAGCAACACTCTGCGTAGATCGGGATGCCCGTGAAACGATATGCCAAACATATCCCAGACTTCACGCTCCATAAAATTTGCTCCCTGCCATAACGAGACAACGGACTCAATGGAAGGGTCTTCCTCTCCAACCGCCACCGAAACGGTAACGCGCATCTTGTTTTTCAGACTAAGCAGTTGATAGACCACTTCATACCTTTGAGGGCGCGCATCCATCCAATCTACTGCCGTCATATCTACCAGCATGTCAAACTGAAGCTTTTCGTCGACCTTGCATCTCTCTAACAACGCTTTGCTGTATTGCGGGAGCGTTGTAATAACTACACTACTTTTTTTTACTGTAAGTTCAGAGATGAGTTCGGAAAACTGTTCTTTGATGTAGTCCGTACACGGACCTGTTTCTATCTGTTCCATATGCACCCCTTTTTAACGTAAGACACGACAACTAGCAACGGAACAACAGCTTAACTAGCTGATATTTTACCATTCCGCCCCATCACCCCCCTCGTTCTCGCCGCCTTAAGTGGCCGATAACACCACCCGCAGAACTTACCTCATACACATTTGCTTAGAGCCCTCAAATTGGAGTATAGTCGGCGCTTGGGAACGCACACACAAATTTTTGGGAGAAGACACACATGGATGCAGAGAGCAGCACAAAGAAGAAGAGACTATCACAATCTTCAGTCAACCAAATTCAGATTCTCCACGCTCTTGCGAACTCTCAAAGCGGGCAAGCTGAGACGCCACGACGATTAGAGATTCTGGAAATAACTGAGCGAAGCGGATTAGCAGACGAGAAAGAGACTCAACGCTTTTTGTTTATCCTTGAAGGTCAAAAGCTTGTCGCCCCATTTCCAGAGGGAGACTTTACTTCAAAAGTTTGGCAAATTACCAAACAGGGCGTACAGACGCTTCAACAGATTTCAACTGCGATGGCAAACTGAGCCTTAATAGTTCTGTACTAAAAAGTTCAGATAGTGCCCTAAGGTAAGATAGCTTAAATACACACCAACGCTTCGGCTCGAAACGAGTGGCGCGCCTACATATGTTGCGCAACAATTCAATTGTTCGCAGCGGTTCGATTGTTTTCGCGTTACTCGATTCTTTAATCGTTATGCAGAAAAAACAAACATGCCAAGCTATGGAGAAACCATACGGCATCTAGTGGCACGGCCCTGGAGCAAGATACTCAAATCACACTTCTTTCATTGAAAGCTTTCATACGAGCCTAATGAAACACATCGCTGCATACGCGACACTTAATCAAAAGCAAATCGCCTCACACCTACCCACACAACTTTCTGGCACCGCGAGGACCACCCAGATCACCACAATACCACTAGTGGAGGATTTATAACGGAAGCTTTCGTTATGGCCCTATTCCTTGCAAGTATTACTTCGCACGAACGAGAGAAAGCCTTGCTGTATAATCACCTAAGCCAATCTCTCGCTCTACAAGAGAATTGGAAACTTCTCCTCGAACTTCAACACAAAGAGTCTCCGATTTTATATATTCTAAATGTCGCGCTAAAATAGCCTCTACTCCAGAAACGCCCAATACAATGCGATCTGCTATATGCAGGTTTGCACTCTTGCGCATGTCTTGGATCTCGCGAATTAAATCTCTGGCAAAACCCTCAATTTCCAACTCCTCAGTCACAGCACTATCGAGAGCCACTACTAGACCACTCGCAGACTCCACAGCCAGGCCTTCTTTTCCGACAAATCCAAGCTCTACTTCTCCCTCACCCAAGACCACGTCGCCCACTTTAATTGAATCTTTACCGATAATCTCAAATTCGCCTGCTCGGATTTTTTGCATCACACTCTGCATCGCACCACCCAATTTGGGGCCGACTAATCGAGCATTAACCTTCGCCTGAGGGACCGCTATCTCAGAACTATCCGCCAGAAATTCTATCTTCTTGACGTTTAATTCGCCACAAAGAATCCCTTCATAGGATCGCAGGGCTCCTATGAGATCTTCCCTCACGGCCACTTTTGCCGACGCTAACGGCAACCGCACACGAAGCTTTTCTCGCGCTCGCACCGATAAACCTGCCGAAACTATCTGTCGAACTATCTGCACCTCAGAGCTCAACCCTTCATCAATAAACTCCGTACGCTCATCAGGCCATGAACTGAGATGAACACTCTGTTTACAACCAAGCCTCTCCCACACCATCTCTGCAATGAACGGACAAAATGGCGCTAGAACTTTCGCGAAGGTCTTTAGCACATCATAGAGAGTCGCATAAAATGACACCTTACTGGCGTCTCTTGACTCCTGTGACCATACGCGCTCCCGACTACGCCGAATGTACCAATTATTCAAAGTGTCGAGAAAATTCGGGAAGAGTCTCATCGCTTCATGAACACGATACCCGTCGAGGCACCTTGTAGCGTCACGAACCATAATTTCAACTTCGGACAGAATGTATCGATCAAGGTCCTCAAGAACACATCCATCGAGAGAGATTTCTTCAGGCGTAATTTGATCGACCTCTGCATACGAGGTGAAAAAAGAAAGTGCGTTCCACAATGGCAAGATCAACGATTTGAGCACACTCTCAACACCCTCATCCCGAAAACTCAGGTCCTCAATCCCAACCGCGGGCGAAGAAAATAGATACCCACGCAACGAATCCGCACCGAACTTATCCATGATGGCAAGGGGGTCGGTATAATTCTTGAGACTCTTTGACATCTTTTTACCGTCCGCCGCTAACAAGGTTCCGTGCACCATGCAATTGCGAAATGCTGGCTTGTCGAATATTGCCGTAGAGAGAACGTGAAGATAATAAAACCAACAACGAATCTGCCCCGTATACTCGACAATAAAATCAGCAGGTAGATGCTCCAAAAAATGTTCGGCATTCTCGAATGGGTAGTGAAACTGCCCATAAGGCATCGACCCGGATTCAAACCAACAATCCAGCACCTCAGGCACTCGATGCATTTCTCCGCCACACGCACACGGAATTATCACCCGATCAAGATGCTCCTTGTGGAGGTCCGCTAAAACAACGCCCCCATCTTTTTCTATCTCATCTGCCGAACCATACACTCGCTGTTCATCGCACGTGTGACATGACCATACCGGGATCGGAGTAGCCCAATAGCGGTTACGGGAGATATTCCAGTCGCGTGCATTCTCAAGCCATTTACCAAATCGGCCATCCTTAACTGTACTCGGATACCAATTAATCTGCTCATTAGTTTGAATCAATCGATCCCTGATGGCTTCAATCTTGAAGTACCAGGCATCCAGCGCCCTATAAATGAGTGGACTTTGACATCGCCAACAATGTGGATAGTTGTGCTCTATAGTTTCATCACGAACAACAACACCTTCTCCTTTGAGAAACTTAATAATGTCGGGATTAGCCTCGTGAACATTTCTTCCGACAAAATCCCCAACTTCTTCACAAAAGCGTCCCGAGTTATCCACTGGGTTAACAACATCAATACCGTTTGCTCGACACGCCCAATAGTCATCCTCGCCGAATGCAGGCGCCATGTGCACAATGCCCGTTCCGTCTGCTGTCGAAACGAAATCACCGATAATAATCCTAAAAGCCTTGCGATCCCCAAAATACGGAAACATCGGCTCGTATTCCAGCATCATGTCGGCTAACTGCTGACCGCTGTACGCGACTCGGACAGCCGGCTCTTTCCCCAACTCTCTCTGGTATCGAGAGAGTTGCGCCTCCGCTAGTAGATAGGATCCTTCCGGGGAATCTATCACGACGTAAGACACATCTTTTCCTACCGCTAAAGCTAAATTTGAAGGGAGTGTCCATGGAGTAGTAGTCCATGCTAAGGCCGACACCCCTTCAAGAGCCCCTTTGAGCTTAAATGCAACCGTAATAGCCCTGTCTTGTCGCGGTCGGGTACTATCATCAACACGAATCTCCGACAATGATAGAGAGGTTTCACATCGATAGCAGTAGGGAGCAACCCGATAATCTTTATATATGAGATCCTTCTTATACGACTCTGAAAAAGCCCACATAACGGACTCCATGAACGATTTGTCAAGAGTCCTGTAGGGCTTTTCCATATCAACCCAACGACCCAATCGGTCGATGTATTCTCTCCAATTAGTATCGTATGTGGAAACAATATTCCGACACTCCGCATTAAAGCTTTCCACACCTACCGTAGTCTCTATTTGAGCTTTGTCAGTCAGTCCAAGATTCTTCTCCGCAATCGTCTCTATTGGCAGACCATGACAATCCCATCCCCAGTTTCGTGGAACATAAAATCCACGCATCGTTTTATAACGGCCAACTAAATCCTTGAGCGCCGACACAAAAATCGTTCCGTAGTGAGGGCTACCGGTAGCAAAGGGCGGGCCATCATAAAGAATAAATTCGGGATTTGACTGAGAGCGCTCCACAGATTCCTCAAAGGTCTTTTCAGATTTCCACCTGACACCCACGGCTTTTTCAAGCTGAGGAAAATTAGGTCGCGCCTCTATCTTGCTAAAATAACTTTTCTTTTCCATAGAGCACTTCCTGGAGCTACATTGTTCTTAAAAATAATACATACCCGCCAACCGCCGGCGCAAAAAGCCTAGCACAGAATTATGTATTTTCCGAGCAAAGAGGTCAATCAGCCGTACCGTAAACCACTAAATACACAGGTTAAATAGCCGACCAGGCGAATCTATCGCAACAATTCGCGCGCAATAACCACCCTCTGAATCTGGCTCGTGCCCTCGTAAATTTGTAGCAACTTCGCATCCCGCATGAGCTTTTCAACTGGATACTCCTTCGTATATCCATATCCGCCATATACTTGAACAGCGTCTGTAGCGACTTGCATGGCCGTATCAGCAGCAAACCTCTTCGCCATGCTTGATTCAACTGATGCCATTTCGCCGCTATCAAGCATCCATGCCGACCGCCACGTCAACAGCCGAGCAGCATCAACATTAGTTGCCATATCCGCCAGCATAAACTGCAATCCTTGAAACGATCCGATCGAAACTCCAAACTGCTTTCGCTCTTTGGCATATGACAGCGCGTGATCGCAGGCCGCCCGACCGATTCCAACGGCAATTGCCGCCGTCATGGGACGACTGGCATCTAAGGTCTGCATTGCGATCTTAAAGCCCTCGCCTGGCGCACCAATCATATTCTCCTTGGGAACTCGCACATCGGCAAATGTCACACTACAGGTATTAGAGCAACGTTGTCCCATTTTGTTTTCGTGGGCACCTACTGTAATCCCCTTTGACTCACGAGGAACTACAAGGCAACAGATCCCCTTGTGCCGCTTCTCCTTATCAATCGAGGCAAAAACTGTATACTGACTCGCAAACTCGGCGTTGGTAATCCACTGCTTTGATCCATTGATTATCCAGCAATCTCCCCCATCGCTCACTCTAGTCTGTAAACCCGCCGCATCGGAACCGGCTCCAGGTTCGCTTAGGCAAAACGACGCAAGATGTCCACCTTCAACGATTGGCTTGATAAACTTTGTCTTCTGCGCGTCTGATCCACCGAATTTAATCGGCGTAAGAGCCAGATCATTTGCCACCATAGATGTCGCAAATCCAGCACAACCGGTTGCGATCTCCTCTATCACTAAACATGCATCAAAAATCGACAATCCCGAGCCTCCAAGCTCGACGGGAATCGTCAGATTAATGAGACCAAGGGCGTGCCCCTCACCGATTACATCCTTTGGAAAGACGGACCTTTCATCAAGATCGAGTGCCACCGGAACTATTCTATCCCGAACAAAACCGGCCGCAACATCCCTCAGCAATTCTTGATCTTGAGTCAAACCACACAGTGGCATCATAACAACACCTAACCAGCATCACGTGTACATTCACGCCGTTTTTTTAATAGCAAAAACGCCGAAGGCTCCTTAAGCCTTCGCACCACGCAATCCCGAAGTCCCTTGCTGAGCACTCGGCATACCCTGCTGTGAAATACCAGTGCTAGGTTGTGTCACAACTTCCTTTTCGATTGCCCCCAAAGCGCCACCGCCGGCAACCGCTCCAAGCGCAGTAGAGAGAGACTGTACAGCCTCTTCAATCTGACCACTTACCGCGTCTAACTTCGCACGATACTGAGGAATGAGAATTTCGACCGCACCAACTACCTCGTTGTTGCAGCCCCGAACAACACGACTCACGGAAACAACATCCGCCTCGATTCCTCCGCGATCAATGATCTGACCCGTTGTTCGCAATTCATTAAGCTGGGATTTGATAGCAACATCCTGAACAGAGTCTGTGTTGAGCACCTCCGCTAATACAGAATCAGAAAGATGCGCAGTCAAAAGACGCCCAACGGCACTCGTCTTTGCTGGGTAAGAGACTCCTACCCGAGGAGCAACTTTAACCGGACGCTTCGAGGATATACTTACAGGAAACTGAACCTCTGTTCCCTGAAGAACAACGAGACTTACCGTCTCACCGATAGCTTCACTGAGAGCACGCAGGATTGGGGTCCCCTTGCTTACTAAGGTGCTCTGTGCAAGATACGATTGGCCCATTTGGAGCGCCTTGACACCAAGTCGATAATCCTCAGTTTCTCGGTTTTGCTCGACGTATCCTCTTAGCTCCAGTGTAGCAAGCAAGCGAAATACATTGTTCTTGTGAAGTTTTAATCTCTTGGAGAGTTCCGTAACACCGACTTCCCCGTTTGCCTTACATAACTCTTCAATAACGTCGAGAGCGTGTGATACTGATTGGATTAAATAATTGGATTTCTCGCGCTTCATACAGTTACATCTCCGCCTGTCTAGTCTGTTAGTCACACTCCGTACCGAGACCCTAGAAAGAAGCATCACCACTTTCCAGTCCTCAATGCTTCTTAAGCCCCCACGCTTACACGAATTGCGACTTTAAATCTGATTCATACTTTGCGAACTGCTCTGCCTAATCTCCGACTTCCTCAAACGATGCTCTAAAAACAACGTTCCGGAACTTCGACTCTCTTGGCAGACGATGATAAGGCAAAACCACTCCCTCAAAACCGCAATGCTGTTCTACATTCCCTACTTGGGCTTATATCAGGGCGATCTACAAAACGCAACGTACTATTTTTACTGACATGATACTGGAAAGATTACACTATAAGGTCTCTTGCCTGATAGATTCCAACCTCTAGCTTTTGACACAATTTAAGCCCCATCGACACCGCGCCTATTCCGAAAGTAGCTCGAGAGCTCACTCGATGCACCAATTCTATCCGCTCGCCCTCGCCCAAAAAGTACACCGTGTGATCACCTGCAACACTCCCACCTCTAAGCGAGCCAACGCCCACCTCGCCCGGCTCTCTCTTCGAAGACCGGTTAGCAACGATTCGCTCGTCATCGATCAAACCTTCAGCAATCATTAACGCCGTTCCTGAAGGAGCGTCTTTCTTCTGATTATGATGAATTTCTACAATCTCAATGTCAAAAGAAGGGCCCAAAAGACGCTTGGCTTCTCTTGCTAAAGAGCTAAGCACTGTGGCCCCTAGAGATGTATTAGATACTCTCGCTAAAGGGATTGCCTTACCCAAGTCTTCAAACTCTCGAAGCTGCTCTTGCGAATGTCCTGTAGTACCCACTAGAACCGGCACTCGCATCTCTACACACCGACGCACTACCTGCATGGAAACCTCGGGGGTTGTGAAATCAATCACTAGATCTGCTCCACTTATCGCATCCAGACTGCCGGAGTACGCAATACTCGTTCCTTCTACTACAACACCCACCTTAGTAGACCCTGACGATACGACCGCCGCATGAAGCACTACATCATCTCGAGCACCCACTGCCGAGACCACATGCCGCCCTGTCCGACCAGACGCTCCAATAACTGCAACCCGAGTTTTCATTCAAAAGCCTCACATATCCGAATACGATTCTCATCTGACAAAGGTACTAACGGCAGTCTCACAGCGTCACAACTAATAATCCCCCTTTTCGCCAATACTGCCTTGGCTGGCACAGGGTTAGTTTCTATAAACAGACGCCGAATCTTTGGAATCATTGCCAACTGAGCGCTTACTGCAACACTGCCTTTGCCTTCTTGCCACGCTTGCCAAACACGACAGAACTCCTCAGGCATCACATTAGCTGATGCTGACACAATGCCACGCCCCCCACACGCTAATGCCCCTGAAAACATTGCGTCCTCGCCCGTTAGAAGATCGCACTCCTCTTTTACTGCCAATTTGACATCTAAAAATGTATCTAGCGATCCCGAAGACTCCTTAATTGCGTCGATAAGGCCTCGACGACTAAGCTCCCCTAATGTATCCGGCTGAATCGAAACTCCACTTCGACTGGGAATGTTATACGCAACTATCGGAAGACTCGTTGCGCCCGCTACATGAGCAAAATGCTCTAGAAGGCCAGCCTGGCTAGGCTTATTGTAGGGAGGTGCCGCCAATAAAATACCATCGCACTTTAATTCCTCAATAACTCTGGCCATCTCGACGGCTCGAGCAGTAGCACTAACAGACACACCAGCAATAACGGGACGATCTCCAGCAAGCTCCCTCACCTGCCTGACAACATCGACATATTCTGAATCAGAAAGCGTTGCCGCCTCTCCTGTGGAGCCACAAACAATAAATCCAGTTACATCCGATGCGCACTGAAACTCAATCAACTGCCTGAGCGACTTTACGTCAACGCAACCTCCATCTGAACTAAACGGAGTAACTAACGCTGTGTACACCCCTTGAAATTTTGTTTTCATTACTGGTCTCCCTTCCATTACGGAATAACGATTAGACTATCTCGTTGCGCCACACATTACCCGACTAAACAAACAGTACTCCTTCGAAACAAAAGTACAGTCACAAGCTATCACTACCCTCTTGCGACACTAGCTTGGTTTGTCTACCGCTAAAAGACCTGCGGAACACCACTCTTTCGAACGCTACCCTTGACCACCTTGCGTTCGATGATACTGTCGACTCCTTTGAACAACACTTGGACTTGCTCACGAATCCCCCCTCGTACACCACCCTGATTTGTTGGCACGATCTGATACAGATACATCACATCTTTCTTCAAATCAGAATCCTCAAGCGAAAAAGTCGATAGCGCACTCGGAGCTTCAATACGCCGGCCAATCCGCCCCTGAGCTCTGGCCTCTCTCCTAAGCTGATCTCGAACTACCACATGGGTATCGTCGAGCTCCGCAAGCACAACAAACTCCTCCTGCACATCCTCGAGAACCTCTTCCTCCCCCACGGTCCTCCTTTCAACGAGGACCTTGTCGGATTGCCCCAATTCTTTCCCTCGCATATCTTGGTCAGATACCGTCCACGTTAACGATATACTGTCTTCTCCTGCGACAACTTGTAGATTCTCTACAGCACTCGGCGCTGCCAATTCTGGAATAATAGGTGGGGCATACTTACCGCATCCAAAGAACATAACCGCACAAGCTACGCTGCCTACAAAACGACGCATCCGCAAGACTCCCCCAAAACGTTACCAGCCACAGATAAACTACTTATCCATAAAACCCCGAAGTCTTTTACTACGACTGGGGTGTCTAAGTTTACGGAGGGCTTTGGCCTCAATTTGACGTATCCGCTCTCTTGTCACATCGAAATTTTGCCCAACCTCCTCTAAGGTATGGTCACTCTTCTCTCCGATACCAAAACGCATGCGCAAAACCTTCTCCTCTCGAGGAGTCAACGTTGCTAATACCTTTCGAGTCTGCTCCTGCAGGTTCATATTGACCACCGCATTGGCTGGAGAAACG
This sequence comes from Pseudomonadota bacterium, assembly GCA_038134595.1. Taxonomy (GTDB): domain Bacteria; phylum Bdellovibrionota_C; class UBA2361; order UBA2361; family OMII01; genus OMII01. The sequence continues at coordinate 187,050 of JAYPVM010000005.1, forward strand.
ACCCGCTTGTCCTCGATGAAATCACCAAGATGAGAGTCTTCCTCTTCTCCTATCGGGGTTTCAAGAGAGATAGGCTCCTTTGCAATTTTAAGAACCTTCCTAACTTTGTCGATCGGGATTTCCATTTTTTCCGCGATCTCCTCGGGCGTGGGCTCCCGGCCTAGGTCTTGAACAAGCTGCCGCGAGGTCCTAACGAGTTTATTGATGGTCTCAATCATATGTACTGGGATACGAATAATCCGCGCCTGATCAGCAATCGCCCTTGTTATCGCCTGACGAATCCACCACGTAGCATATGTCGAAAACTTGTATCCTCTCTGATACTCAAATTTATCAACAGCTTTCATGAGCCCGATATTTCCTTCCTGGATTAGGTCAAGAAATTGAAGCCCTCTGTTCGTATATTTTTTCGCGATCGACACCACAAGCCGAAGATTCGCCTCGATAAGCTGGTCCTTCGCTAATCGCGCCCGCATCTCTCCATCTCGCAGGATCTGAACACTCTCAGCCAATTGCGTTGCACTCATAAACACACGGTTTTCAAGCCCCTGTAGTGCCTCATACGTGCGGCGCAGAGGCTCTTCCCAATGCTTTAAATTGGTGCTCTTAAGCTTTAAGTGCTTAGCTGCCCGTTTATTGGCGACTTGATCCTCGGACAATAAATCTCCTAACGAATCAACTAACGCTGGAATTGCCGCTCCGAGCTTTCGACTCGGCATTTGAAGACTTCGATAGAGTTGCTTTCGCTCATCATCTACTGCCTTAATCAACTCTATCATTTTAAAAAACTGCTTCTGATTGAGATTTAGCTCTTCAATCTTCCCTGCATTCTTTACTATCTGTTTGCCAAATTTCTTCGCTTTATCAGACTCCGCGCGCCTCTCAGGTGACAGCTCCATGATTTCCTCATAGAGCGCTCGGGTGTCTTTCAAAAGTTTTTTGAAAGATGTAGCTTTCGAAAGAAATGCTTTTTTCTGCTCTTCTTCCTCCATGTTCGGTGCAACGACTTTTGGATTTAGTTCGTTGCCATCTTCGTCGAACTTGGGCTCCTCTTCTTCTTCCTCCTCTTTTTCACTATCCTGTTCCGTCTCTTCTTCTGCGAATAGATCTCGGAGTCTAATCTCGTCGTTCTTAACTTTTTCAAAGAGTCCAACAACAAAATCAAGCGCTATTGGCTGCTTTAACAACTGGTCACGCACATCTAATAAGCCAGATTCAATCCGCTTGGCTATCTCTACTTCTCCTTCGCGGGTTAAAAGGCTAACATTGCCCATCTCTCGCAAATACTGGCGGACGGGATCTGTACTGCGACCCAGTGAGCCTGGCTCAAGCACCTCTGGCGTTCTGTTCTGCTCAAGGTTGTTTCCATCTCCAGACTCCTCTCTGGGGCTCGCTGGTTGGTCAATAATATCGATATCATGCTCACTGAAGCGCGCGACAACCTCATCAACCTGCTCCTCTGTCATCACCTCACCGGCCAAAGCCTGGTTTACTTCCTCCATGGTGATGTAGCCCTTCTCTTTTCCAAGCTCAACCAAGCGACTTATCCGCGTCTCAATGTCTCCTTGCTCACTGATATCGATAGCACTGTCTATCTCCGAAAGCTCTGACTCGACCTCCTCCTCAAAATCGGACATCTCATCGAGATCGCCATCCATATCATCGCCAATAACGACATCATCATCATCTAAAGATAATGCTTCACTTCCTCTGCCCGTATCCTTTTTTGAAGAAGCTTGCTTCTCGCCTGCCGTCCCTTTTCTCGACTTCGACGCTTTAATGTTATCGATCTCGACGACACCAACCTCATCACGAGAAGCCTCTTCGGATACTTTCTTTCTGCGTCCCTTTTTTGGTAGAGCCTCCTGCGCGCTCGAAGCCACAATTGCTTGAGGTTTCTTTTTTACAGCTTTCTTCTCAGCAAGCGAGGCCTTGACCTTTTTGGCCAAACTAGCTTGTTTATCTTTCAATGAGCTTTTCACGGTAGCCTCTTTTTTGGCTTTGGACTTTACCACTTTAGCTCCTTGCTTTGCCTTTGATTTGACGACGCTCGTTGCTGGCTTACTGCTCGCAGTGGACGCACGGCGTCCTGCTTTCTTTTTAACAACCGTTTGCGTTCTTTTGACAGCGGCTTTCGTTGTTCTGCTAGCTGCTGATGATTTCTTGGTCGATGTTTTTTTGGTCGTCGCCTGCTTCGATGAACTCTTTCCTTGTGTAGTCTTTCCCCTCGACTTCACGCCAGCTTTGTTAGCGACTGTTGCACTCGTCGACACCCGCTTGCTTGACGTTCGGGCGCCGCTTTTAGCGGCAGACTTACCTTTAGTTATTGCCACTGTCTTCTTTGACGCTTTCCGAGCGACCGCCTTCGTCGAAGCCCGCTTCGTGCTCGTCCCTGAGGCTTTTACTGATTTTTTAACTACTGCCTTTCCAACGCTCTTCCGAGCAGTTTTTACCTGCTTTGCTCCGCTCTTTCTTTGAACCACACTTATACTCCACTTTGGGCATCAAGACCTCATAAACCCCCAACCGCATCGGGCCATTCGAGCTACAAGGTAGATGCCACAGTTATTACAAAACTTTTTCGCCGTCTTTGTTTAGCTCTTCTTTGTTTAGCTATGGTCAGCGGCAACGCGCACCACCAAGCACCACTCTCTCCGCGAAACCATCGGCAAGATGGCTTATACTAGCGATTCATCCTAAGAAGGTCTAGCCCCTGAGCAGGTTGTCAAGTTGACTTTTTAGGGCCTTCATACGACCAAATGCCTCCGCCTGAGCTTCGGGATTATCCGCCGCCTCAACTACCTCAGCTTGAGAAGCTTTGATAAGAGACACCAAGCGTTCACGCTTAAATCCGTCAAGGGTGCGTTGATACACCTCGCCCTGTTCCTCAGGCGAAGCCTCCATCATAGAATGCGCCTCCTTCCAAAGCCTTCTCCACTCGCTGCTAAGGCCCTGTAAATACAGCCTTATAGATTCTCTCACCCGCTCATTTTCCTCACGACAACCGTCAAGTATTTCGTGCAAACCCAGCAAGAATCGCAAAGACTCAGGCTGAAGGATCTCACAAATCTCAGGGTTATTTATGACCTCAGACATGACCTGAGAGCGCATCACCATAACCACCCTTAGAAGAGTAATATCCAATTTAGGCAAACTATAAGGCCCCCTGGCAACGCCTCCAGAATCTTGATTTTTTTTCTGATTCTTTTCTTGCTTTACCCCAACCTCACTTGTTTGCTCGCCGCCAGTGGGTCGAGATGAGGTCGTTGCGACTCCGTCGCCCTTTTGCGACACCAGTTCCTCCAACAAACGAATATCAACTTTAAGAGCTCTCGAGATTCTCGACAAGAGCGTTGTCAGAACCACTTTATGTCGAACCCCCCGTAATCCCTCGATAATTTCATCACATACTTTTCCTAGCCTGTTCGGGCCAAGTGGCTCTCCGGGGGTTTGCCCATGCTTACGAAGTATCCCTTCAACATACACATCTACTAAAAGCGCCGACGGGAGAGCCCGTAACGATTCCTTAGTTGCCTCACCGTGTTTTTTGGCAAAGTCATCTGGATCTTCTCCATTGGGCAGAAACGAAGCCGAAATATCAGTTTCGGCATTTCGACTCACTAAAAAGGACTTAGATGCGGCCGCGCGTCCAGCATCATCTCCATCAAACAATAACGTAACCCGATTGCAAATCCCTGAAAGCCTTTTGATATGCTGTTCAGTCATAGCAGTACCACAACACGCGATGACATTCGTAACGCCTCGCATCGCAAGACCCAATACATCCATATATCCTTCGACGACGTAGGCGTGTTGTTCATTCCGAACGCTCATTAATGCTTGGGGCAAGCCGTAAAACAACTTGCTCTTCTGATACAGCGGTGTTTCTGGCGAATTTATGTACTTTGGAATTATCCTGTCTCCCTTTGATTCCATTACTCCAGGAATCATTCTACCGCCAAAACCAGCGATGCGCTTAGCATCGATAAAGACCGGGAATATCAACCTGCCCCGAAAAAGTTCATATAGATCTCCGCGAGCGGTTCGACGGATCAAACCGGTCAACAGAATCTCTTCTTCACTAAACCCACTCGACTTGAGAACATCAAGCAGCGCTCCTCTCTGAGTGGGGCAATATCCAATTCCAAACGTGTTGATAACATCAGCGGTTAGAGCCCGCTTTTTGAGGTATATACCGACCTGGGCAAATTCACCTTGTCCAGTCTTGACCTGTAATAAACTCCGACGAAAAAACTGTTGTGCCACCTGGCATATTGCGAATAGATGCTCTCGATTGACTCGTGGCGCCGAAGGTTTACCCGCCTCATATTCAAGCGAGATTCCAAAACGGCCCGCAAGCATCTCTACGGCGTCGGGAAAACTCATCGCTCGAGTTGCCATGACAAAGCTAATAACGTTCCCGGAGCTTCCACACCCAAAACAATGGTAGCTATTAGAGTGCTCTCTTACAAAGAACGAGGGAGAGCGTTCTGAATGGAAAGGACACAATCCTATAAAATTACTGCCTGACCTGCGCAACGCAACGGTCTCTGACACCACTTCCACGATACTCGCGGAATTCCTCACTTTTTCAATGCTTTGCTGCGTTATCACAGTGGTACATTATCACATGCCCGTAGATTCTCAATTGAAAGAGCATCGGGTTGCTTCATTTTTGATCCCAAGTAGACCTACCGACAAAAACGGGTTCGCCATAACGCAAACAACTAACCGGAAGTAGACTCTTCCTCCGAATAGGATACCGAGATTTCAATGATTTCATACTCCCTGGCACCTCCTGGCAATGGAACCTTTACCACATCACCAAGCTCTCTACCTATAAGGGCCTTGCCCAAAGGGGCTTCAAACGATATCCAACCCTTTGAAATATCAGTTTCTTCAGCGCCAAAAATACTCAGAATCCGCTCCTCTCCAGAATCAAGGTCTTCAATGGTCACGGTAACTCCAAACACAACGCGCGAGAAATCAGTTACCTTTCGAGGATCAATCACATCTGCCATGGCCAGCCTGGCCTCGATATCACGAATCTTGGCTTCGGTCATTCCCGACTTCTCTTTAGCCGCATCATAATCAGCATTCTCAGAGAGGTCACCGTGACCGCGTGCTATCTCAATAGCTTGCGCCAATTCAGGTCTCATCGCCTTTAGCTGCGTCAGCTCTCTACGAAGTGAGGCGTAGCCCCTTGGAGTCATTGGAAGTTTCATGATAGGTCCTATTTCCCGTACTCGATATCACATTGCCGCACACTAGTAGCGCGAGACTCTTTCACTGCGTGCCTCCGGCGTCATTTAGGCACGACTTTGGTATTCTCCCGTCTCGGTATTAACTACTATCTTCTCACCGATGTTAACAAACTGCGGCACAGTAAGCTGAAGCCCAGTATCAGTCGTTGCCGGCTTAGGCGAATTGGTCGCCGTAGCACCCTTGAGACCTGGTTCCGTCTCTTCAACCGTTAAGACTACTGTTTGCGGGAGCTGAATGCCGATTGGATTTTCCTCGTACACTGAAAGCTGTACATCCATACTCTCCTGCAAGTAATACTTACTGGTACCGAGCATCTCATCGTCGAGCGTGACCTGCTCATATGTTTCGTTGTTCATAAAGTGATAGCCAGATTGATCTGAATACAAAAAAGTTGCAGGCTGATTAAAAACATCAGCTGTCTCAACATCCTCTGTAGAGCTAAAACGATGCTCCTGTTGAGTTCCTGTAAAAAGATTTCGAAGCTTCATGTGAACCATCGCTCGTAGATTTCCCGGCGTGTGGTGGTGGAAATCCATCACACTAAACAACGAATCTTTGAATTTAATAACCGTGCCTCGTCGAACATCTTTTGCTTTCATCGTTTCTTTCTCCGTATCTATAAACCTCTAAAAATTATCCTTGCGTGCGTAATATTTCCGCCGTCTCAACCAAGCGAGCCAAAACTCTCTCTTGACCAAGAACTGCAAATGACTCAAACAGGGGGGGGGTAATCGTCTTGCCGGTAACAGCTATTCGAAGAACAACAAACGCAGGACCCACCTTCACACCGATTTCACTAACCACTCCACGCAGAGTCTGTTCTATGACCTCTACTGAAAAATCCTTTAAGTCCTTTAACAACTCAAACGAACGCTCCACAATCCGAAGAGCCGTCTCACGATCCATGTTCTTTTTAAACATCGCGGTGATATCTCTCTCTAGAGGACGATCGGTTAAAAATTCAACCATAGGAGCAACTTCTGTCAGAAGCTTCACTCGCTCCTGAACATGTGGAGCAATTGTTGCGAACGCCTCTTTCTCAATCTGCATATCAGCATCCTTCAAAAAGGGCTTTGCGCGTTCAATGAAATCAGCCTGCTCAATAGAACGAACATACAGGCCGTTCATCCACTCCATCTTTTTAAGATCAAAAACCCCGCTGGCCTGATTGATACCACTTAATGAAAAGTCTCTTATCAGCTCTTCTCGAGAAAATATCTCTTGGTCTCTTCCCTCTCCCGGAGCCCAACCAATGAGCGATACAAAATTCAGAACCGCCTCGGCCAAGAATCCCTGTTGGCGAGCCTCCCGTGACGTCGCTGCCCCCGAACGCTTCGAGAGCTTCTTGCCGTCCGCCCCATTGATAACTGGAAGATGCGCAAGCACTGGCACCTCCCACCCGAGCGCCTCATACAATAGCAAATGCAGTGGGGTCGAAGGAAGCCACTCTACACCCCTTAACACATGACTTATGCGCATATCGTGATCATCAACGATGGAAGCAAGGTGATACGTGGGCAGTCCATCACTTTTCATCAAAACAGGATCCCTCAACGAAACGGAGTCCCATGCAACCCGACCTCGCACTCCATCAATAAAACTAAGCGACCGCTTTTGAGGCATCTTGAAACGGATAACGTGTTTTGTGTCTTTCGAAACCTCACGAGTCCGACAGTATCCGGAGTAGCCCGGAAGCTCCTTACGTGCCATCTGCTCATTTCGCTCGCGCTCAAGCATTTCTGGCGTACAATCGCACCGATATGCATCCCCCTTCGCAATCAGAGCATCCGCCACCTCACGGTAGCGAGCCGTCCGAAGACTTTGAACATACGGTCCGCTATCACCGGCTAACTGCGGAGCTCCATCCCAAGCCTCACCTATTGCTTCGAGCTCCGAAAAACTCGGCCCTTCATCCGGAGTAATTCCAAACCACTGCAACTCCTCCAGAATAAACCTAACAGCACCTTTAACGGTCCGGCTTTGATCCGTGTCCTCAATCCGTAGAACAAAAGAGCCCCCGTGGTGTTTTGCCAATAACCACGCAAAAAATGCTGTTCTGAAACCTCCAAGGTGTTGGAATCCTGTGGGCGATGGTGCAAATCGTGTTCGTACTTCTGACATCGGTATCTTTTATGCTATTTCCAACCCAGCGTGGTCGTTTGATTAGTTATGTACACCTTTCACAAAGGTCTAGGGCCTCAAATCATACTGCAAATGCTACATTTTCTAAAGTGGCCCTATTTCAGAAAGTGAGGCTCGTAGCCCAAACAGAACGTAACAGACATTACGATATAAAATCAATGCCTTAGCGCATTACTCTAGCATCTTCCGTAATTCATCCTCTCCGATCACAGGAATCCCAAGAGCCTGAGCCTTCAGAAGCTTCGAACCAGGTGCCTCCCCTGCGACTACAAAACTCGTTTTTTTACTCACAGCGGAGGCTACAGCCCCTCCTCGCTTCAGGATCTCTGTCTCCGCATCCTTTCGCGTCATCCCCTCATACGTTCCCGTAAGAACAAACGTAGTCCCAGACAGCGTGCCCTTTGTATCTACCGCTCCAGTAACAACGGGTTTCGGCGCTACGCCAAAGTCAATAAGACGTCGCACCATCTGAACCTCTTGCTCGTTATTCAAGAAATCAGATACAGCGCGAGCAGTTTCCGGTCCGATTTCGTCGATAGCCAGCAAGTTTTCGAAGCTCAAGTTTAAGAATCCATCGAGCGTTTTAGAGCAGTGTGCCAATAGACGTGCTGTCTTGGTGCCGACATGTCTGATACCGAGTGCAAATATCAAACGATTCAGATCTTGTTGCTTACTCCTTTCGATCGCATTAATAAGATTTGCACTCGACAACGCCCCCATACGCGGAAGCTTCTCTACATCTTCAACGCTCAGCCGATAAAGTGATGTAATATCCGAAATGACACTATTCTCAACCAATAGCCGTACCACCTTGTCACCAAGCCCCTCGATATCCATGGCATCTCGGGACGCGAAGTGACAAATTCTATTTTGTACTTTTGCAGGGCACAAATCGTTAACACATCGTGTCACCGCCCCCCCTTCCTGGCGCTCTACGGAATGCCCACATTCCGGACAAACCTTGGGAAAAACGAACTTTTCTTCGCTACCTGTCCGAGCAGAAGTTACGGGCGCTACTACGGCTGGGATAACATCTCCCTGACGTCGAATCACGACAGTATCCCCAATGCGAAGATCCTTACGGTCTATTTCGTCTTGATTGTGCAGCGTTGCTCTAGAAACCACAACTCCGCCCACCTTTACCGGCTTTAACTTTGCAACTGGCGTTAATGCTCCCGTACGACCAACTTGGATGAAAACATCCTCCAGAATTGTCGTCGCTTCAACGGGTTTGAATTTTGCCGCTATCGCCCAACGGGGAGACCGCTGCCTAAATCCTAACACTTTATGTAGTTTGACATCATCTAGCTTTATAACTAATCCATCTACCTCAAAAGGGAGCGCGTCTCGATCGGCCTCACCACGGCGATACTGTTCTACCAAACCTGTTGCTCCTTTGACCGCCTGATAGTGCGGAGAAATTGAAAAACCCAGGCGCTCTAAAAATTTCATCGACCTACAGAGTGTTTCCCGCACTTCTACGAGAATTGATTGCTCATCACTCTCTACGACTCCCAGTCCGTAAGCAAAAAACCAAAGAGGTCGCTTTGCGGTCTCTTTAGGGTCCAACTGCCGCAAACTCCCAGATGCGGCATTTCTCGGATTCGCAAAGCTCTCCTCTCCTCGCTTGAGACGCTCCGCATTTAAGGCTTCAAACTCCCGCTTTCGAAACAAAACCTCTCCCCGCACTTCGAAAAGACCTCTCGGCACAACCTCTCCCCGTAATTGCAAAGGAACAGCTTTTATCGTTCGAACATTCTCAGTAACATCCTCGCCTGTGGTTCCATCTCCTCGGGTCGCGGCTCTTTCCAGCACTCCATCCCGGTACAATAACGAAACGGCAACACCATCAAATTTGTATTCGACCGTATAATTTATGTCATCCTGTCCCATACCTCCGCGATTAAGAAGCCGTGCGATTTGAGCATCAAATTCAACTATCTCATCTTCATTCATCGCATTATCAAGGGATAACATCGGCATTTCGTGCGTGATGCTCCGAAAACCTACTAGTGGCTCACCCCCAACTCTTTTCGTCGGAGAATCCTCTCTCACGAAATCCGGATACTCTCGCTCTAGGCCTTGCAACTCTCGAAACAACTCATCATATTCTGCGTCACTAATGGTCGGCTGTGAAAGCACATAGTAACGATAGCTATGCTCACTTAGCAGGGCCACTAAACTATCAATTCGATTCTGCACAGCACAAGCGCCACCGTGCCCCGTTTTAGATTTCGTAGACGTCCCATCGGATTTACCACTCATGCAACAACCCCTCTTATTCGGACTCATCATTAGAGGGGATTCGTTCGTACACCAGAAACATACACTGCTCCCCATCACTCTGCGCTGCCAATCGAAAATTGTGCTCAAACACTGGAAATGTCGCATCCCCTTCGTGCTGTCCCAGAACTCGCGTTACATGTACCGCCTGGCAGTAAGGCATGAGTTGACGATACAGCTCAGCTCCTCCAATTACCCAAAGCTTCTTTCCGTCGAACTGCCCGGATTCTGCAAGCTCTATAGCTTCTTCCAAGGATGTGCACCAAAACACTCCCTTTGCTAGTGAAGATGGTCTCGGAGAACGAGAGATGACAACATTGAGTCGATTCGGTAAGGGGCGGAATCGTTCAGGCAGAGAGTCCCATGTTTTCCGTCCCATAAACACAACGTGCCCGGTCGTCAGTTGCTTAAAATGGGCTAGATCTTCTGGAAGATGCCACGGAAGAGTTCCGTTGTTGCCGATTACACGGCCCTCATCCATCGCTACAATTGCGGAGAAGGGATACTTACTTCTCATACCGCAATGTCAAAGCGAATCCTGTCATGTGCATTGTATCCCACAAGCTCGAAATCCTCATATTCAAAGTCAAAGATGTCATTCTTGGCGGGATTTATTTTCATCGTTGGAAGTGGTAGCGGCTCCCGTTCGAGTTGTAAACGAGCACCTTCTAAATGATTGGAATAGATATGCAAGTCTCCAAACGTATGAACAAATTCATAGGGTCGTAAACCAGTGACCTGCCCTACCATCATCAAAAGCAATGCATAACTAGCGATATTAAAGGGCACTCCCAACATCAAGTCCGCAGAACGCTGATAAAGCTGAAGGCTAATTCTGTCCCCTGCCACGTAGAACTGAAATAGCGTGTGACATGCAGGTGGAGCTACTTCTGGAAGGTCCGCTGGATTAAAAGACACTACTACAATCCGACGACTTTGCGGATTCGTCTTAATCGTTTCTATGGCTCGCGCAATCTGATCAACCTTACCTCGGGGCCCTTCCCACGAACGCCACTGTTTTCCATACACCGGCCCGAGCTCCCCCTCGGTATCGGCCCACTCGTTCCAAATGGTAACTTTCCGATCCGTCAGGTAATTGATGTTCGTATCCCCTTTGAGAAACCAAAGTAGTTCATAAATTATCGATTTAAGATGCACCTTCTTGGTGGTTACGAGCGGAAAACCATCTTCTAAATTAAACCGAGCCTGCCTGCCGAAAACAGAGTATGTTCCCACTCCGGTTCTGTCAGGCCTAACTACTGTTTCTTCCTTTTTAACTCCGGAATCTGGCTTGCCATTCTCAAGCACATCACGAACTAAATCTAAGTATTGTTTCATTAAAAAGCTCCCCGCTAACAAGTGTCCGATAAAGCATACTTCCAATAGATGCCAAACTTCAAGCGTTGCTTTAGATACAGAATAGATTTATCCAACGACTTTTGAGCAATAAATCGTATCAGGACCCATCGATAACAGACAACAAAAGGACACCGTGTCTGGGTCTGTAAAAACGTCGAGACAGAGATCTTCTGCGCGCCGCACCTGCCGCCCAAATTCTCCGTCAGAGCCCGTATCTGCGGTTGTTTCTAAATACTGAAAGAGCAATGTCTCATTTAAACCAGTAAGCGGTCGCGAGAATATTACGACTGTGTCGCCAGGCTCCATATTTACCGAGGCTATACTCACATCCACTATAGCATGCGCCCCAATATATGAGAGCCTCTGATCAGGCACCGAAACAAGTTCTTCCCCAATATCGCCAATGACCGTCGTATCTACACCGTCACTGGGAAAAAGCGGAAACAACTGGGCATCTCTATACAGATACACACTAGAGGATCCGACCCGACCGGCTACCAGACTGGCGCCACTAACAACACACGCCATCATTGAAGCCGCCATCCGGCCGCCGGCGGCTAACTTATGGCCAAAATTATACACCGAGGAGTTTGCAATTCGAAACCCATCCTCGAGGACGTTCGTAATCTGATCTTCACTTGAGAGAGTGTTTCCTTCCGATGACGACTCTAATAAACCCTTTACAAAATACTCAAGACCAAGGGTGTATGCCACTTGAGAGCCAATTCCTTCCGCAACTGCAGTTGCCCCAACAAAAGCAGCTTGCGCCCTCTCGATACCTGGATTGAGAGCTACATAACTAGATGCATCTGGGACAATCCCTTCCCCCCGAAAAATATCGCAATCTAACCGACTAACACTCATAGGTTTGTATGCCCATAGCCCCGTTTTCTACGCCCTCCTATATGTATCATTACATAGATTGTCAGGATAGGATTAGTTTAAGTGAGAGAGCAACGCCCTGTTGTTTTTTTTCATTATTACCTTGTTGTCGAAGAATATGTAGTGTATCCAAGTTGATAAGGTTTTTTAAGAGTCTTGTCGGCGCACCAAGAGAGCTCAGAACAGTGCTTCTGCTCTCCCTTCAAAAAGAGAGGTAACAAATCCACTTTTTGGGCAAATAGCTGGCGCTTGCTATTAGCTATTGAAATCCCTGTCATCAACCACGGAAAAAGGCACATATCAGGCAGTAGTATTGCCCTTTACTATTGCCCTTAAATAAAGATTTTCTACGCGAGATAGTAAAACGATGAAAACATGCACGGCAATCTTCAAGACAACCTCCAACAACTTTGATCATCCGCGCAGAACCTCTCTCATCTTCTCGACAAGATATTCTACGCTACTTTTCCTCGGGCTGATCTTTGCTCTGGCCTCATGTAAGCAACATGGTGAAACATCTAGTTCATTACATACAAACCAACTCTTACACAGACTCCCTGAAGACAGCGCCGCATTCTACCTCATGGACTTCGACGGAAAGGGGTTTCAAAACGCCCAAAAAGCAAAAAAAACACTTTTCGATAAAAGCTCTAAATTACTTTCAAATACTCCCGAGGCGCTTTCTACTTTGGTAGACCACCAACCCTTTAGGGAGACCTGGGCGGCACTCATAAAGGCATCTCAAGATAGTGAGCTAATCGACTCAAGCGATGGCACCACGAAACTCCACAAGTTTTTTACCCATGGCGTTTACTTTCTCTCCTCTGAGGATACCAACGATGGAGCCGTTCCGCACATTGGTTTCATCGGAGAAAATCGAGCCCAAGACACCGCTCGTAACCTTCTTGCTTCGCTCAAGCAGTCGTTTGAGAGCGAGGGACTAGCTTGCGACCTGCTAACCAATTCGAAAACAAGCACGCTAACCGTTACCATTCCAAATATTTCCAGAAACACTTTCTTCGTGGCAACCGATACATTTTTTGGTTTTGCTACCAATAAGGACGATCTTACGCAACTCTCACTCCCTTCAGCTCTTCCTGGACGGGAATCGCTCGTTATGAGTAAAGAATATCTTCACCTAACTCATGAGCTCACACCACTTCCAGATACCATCGGAGTAAGTTTTATTTCCTATCAGCGAGTTTACCCTCTTTTACGATACCTATCAAAAGCCCTCGAACAAAACGATTCTCTCTCAGTTGATTTATTGCCCATCGATTCGATTCTCATTCAAGACTCTTTCTCGTCAAGCCGACTAATGAACATCAAATTAGGAATACAAGGAAAAAACAAAATACAGAACGATCTCCTCCAGACCTTCAACGGTCTTGATCTCGACCATACTCCTATCTCGTTTCCTTCCGATACGGCACTAGCACTCAAGATACATACGTTAGCCGCACAATCTCAATCCAATTCCTTCAAGAGCTTCTCCCCTGCTCTATCGAAAATATCGGAAGCCATACACGCTATGTTATTTGGGTTTCGAGCAAACAACACCGGCTCACCTCTTCCCGATATCTTTCTCACTCTCTCGCTTCAAAGAAGCACAGACGCAATACCGCTAGCAAAGGAGATCGTTAATGAACTCCTTCGGACATTCAATCTTCCACCACAATGGAATTCAAAAACGATAGACGACACCCCTGTTTATTTTTTCACGACGTTAATCGGTGCAGGCGTATATATCGCCCAAGATACTGACTCTCAGGTGCTTCTTGCGTCCACTTCTGAAACAGGAATACGTGACCTCCTTAATGCAACAAAGAGCAAAACAGCTCCAATGAAGAAAATATTTGGTGAACTTTTAGATACAAATTCGAAACAATTACCCCTTAGCTCCTTATACATCGACTTCGACAAGACAGCCTCTCTCATTGACTCAATAACCGGCACTCTTTCTATGATGACAGGAGGCTCGTCACAATTAAGCTCCGAACTGGACACCTCTCTGATGCGATTAGCAGGTCACCTAGGTGCGCATATGACCTATTCAAATCAAGTGCTCTCGATCCAAATATCCCATCTACAAGACCATCAGCGATAGTCGCGTTGCAACACCCTGACTAATAAGCGAGCTTTCCTTGATTATTTTGCACACGCGTCTCGCTAAAAAAAGAAAAATCAATTCCCGACAACGCGGAGTGAGAAAAGAGCGTTTACGCAATCCTCTTCTGCTATCTCTTTTTGCCTGAACCCCCCTCGTCATTCCTCTCATCTTAGAGAGTAGCAAACATTAACTATTGAAAACTCAAGCAGGGGTGAGCTCATATGAATAGCCTAAGTCAAATTCTTGATATCGCAAGTAGATTAGATCATCTCGGATCCTGTGCGGAATGGATTGCTCGAGAAACTGTGCACACCGACAATGCCATTTCGCAAACTGGCACGTTAATCTCGGTATTAGCAGAAGATATACGCGAGCAAATAACCAATCTAGTCACAGAATTAGAGCAATACGGTGGATTAGACGGAACACACTAAACGCTGCATGCTCCATGGCTGGTTACGAAACGTCTTTTCAAGTCATGGGGCTGACAATTACCGAAATCACGAAACACCGCTTTAAATAAACACTGTTTTCATAATAATTGTCCGGCTGCGAAACCCAAACGATACGTAGCCGCCGCTATCTAGCGACCGTCATCAGTCAGTTTCACTGCTAAAAACACCCCCTTCAAACGCCACTTCAAGGTAAGTGCTATAAAAACTCCTTACCAAAAATCCTGCTCTATCCCTGTCTTCTCCAAGAAACTCACCCCTAACACTTGATTTTATCGCTGTTCTTTCAGAGACTTAGGAATAGTCTTACATTAGACTGAACCAATTCGTCTCGTTTTTCAGATAGGTATCTAACAGGTTTTTTATGTAAGTTTCTGTGGTGGAATACTACAACGAAATAGATACCTAAGAGGTGTAGCAGTGAGTAACACAGCATTACAACACGATTGGTTTGAACCACCAGAGGCACCTCAGCTTCAACTCGTTCACGTATCACCTATCAGCAAAACAAATAATTCGGATACCTATCTTACTTCTCTTACCTACTCTCTCATTGTACTGCAGATTCTTGATGGCTTTCTTACCGCTTTTGGGATGGTAACTTTTGGCCCCCACGCTGAAGGAAACCCGCTACTGGCCTTCTTCATGTCTCAGATCGGTTTGATTCCCGCCCTTATTTTTGCCAAAAGCTCCTGCATCGCTCTCGTTGTTTTTCTGCATGTTCAAGCCAAATCAATGACATGGATAAGGCACGCACTCCTTGCGATAGCGAGCTGGTATACCTTCTCTGCTGTGCTACCTTGGTCCTACCTGCTTGCGCAAGAGTTGCTGTAATCCCGCTACAAGGAAACAGCCCACTTAAGGAGAAACGTAACACCGCCCATCTTAATTTGCTTGACGCGACAACTAGTATACACTGCTCATTGCTTAAATAGGACCTAATGGTTGGAGCTCATTCGGTATGCGAATAACAAAATGGGGAGAGTGTGGCATCGTTTGCGCGATGTATCTCGGACAACACTACGATAAAGAATCGATCGGCGCTCAAGAGATCGCCGAAGGACAGCAACTAGAGTTGCAGTACACCCAACAGGTCTTACAACGACTGCGTAAAGGTGGCATTATTGAAAGTTCCCGCGGACCACGCGGAGGCTACCGTTTAGCATCTCCTCCATCCGAGATAACACTGAAAAGTATTCTTTATGCGGTCGAGGGAGATACATTCGAACTGATTTGCGATTATGCGCCCCTTCATCCGCAAGCTCATGAGAGCTTATGTTGCTCAACCAGAGAGCAGTGCACACTCCATGAAGTATGGAAAGATCTGCGGGTTGTTATCGATTCATTTTTAGAGTGCCGAACGCTCGTAGAACTCATTGAGTCCAGCCCAGAGGTGAACATCATAACAAAAATAGGGAAGATAAAAGAATAGCTGCGGCAGAAATTCTATCGTGAAGAACCAATCGATGGAATAAACGAGTACTTTAGTAATCGAGCCTCACCATCTCTGCGGATCTCTATCATCGCTTGATCTACGGTCTCAAGAAGCTGGACAAACACTGGAAACTGTTTTGGATCGCGTATCAAATACCGATTAGCCGCGACAATGATATCCGAGTTCTCTAGACCTAGGAGACCGTATACTCCGTTACTATCAATATCAAAAACTCGATACTCATAACTTTCGGTAGATGTAACAGATTGAAATACCGGAACCAGCCGAATCGGGCTCTCCCGTAATCGCGTCAACGCATCTCGAAGATCTTTGCGCTGAATTGTATATGAGATAACCTTATGGGTCGGAGCGACAGGACGAATCTCCTCTATATACTTTGGCTCTACGAGTGTTGTACTAGAACATCCAAATGCAAAAAAACTTATAGCGGCCAAGGCACAAAGATTTTTTACCGGTAGTATTTTCATGCCGAAACCTCACAAAACTTTTCAACCGCTTTCTTCTCCATCCTATGATATCTAGAACGCTCCGCCATCACAATAGAACGAATCCCATCGTATGCAACATCAATATCTGAGTTAACTACCAAATAATCAATCGTATCCGGGCACTTGTGTGCAGCTAACAACGCCTCATACTCGGCCTTAGCAGTTTCGAAGCGCTTTTTAAGCTCAAGGGGATCTGTTGTGCCGCGATCCTTCAAACGTTGCTGCATAACCTCAAATTCTGGAGGGACAAGAAATATGGTAACCGTGTTATCAGGAAACTGCCTCTTAAAATTCAGTGCGCCGCGGATATCCACTTGAAACAGAAGATCCATACCGGCATTAATTCCCGAGATAAGGCTACTCTTGAGCGTTCCATAGAAGTTACCGTGTGTCTCTTCCGATTCAAAAAACTCTCCAGCCTCTCGTTTTTGAATAAACTCCGCTCGTGTCACAAAATGATAACTCGCCCCCTGAATCTCTCCAGGTCGTGGCATGCGAGAAGTAACAGAAACCGAATAACGCAAATTCGATGAAAACTCCTGAACGAGCCTATCACATAAAGTAGTCTTCCCTGATCCAGTCGGCCCCATCACTATAAATAAGATGCCCGATCTGCGAATCACTTCCTGAGTGTTTTTCATATTACCTACTCGATGTTTTGCACCTGTTCTCTAATCTTTTCTAATTCACTTTTAGCGTCGATTACGAAACCCTGTACAACTGCATGCTGAACCTTGGAGCCAATCGTATTTACCTCTCTGCCTATCTCTTGGATTACAAAATCTATCTCTCTCCCAACCGCTCGAGACTCAGATGGATTAAGGAGTACCATACAACGTGCAAGATGAATCTTCAAACGGGCAAGCTCCTCACTGACATCAGCCCGATCTGCAAGAAGCAACACCTCTTGCTCAATTCGAGTCGATTCGAGTGGTACATCTGCATCAAGAAGCGCCAATCGCTCCTTGAGTTTGGTCCGGATTGTCTGAGGCAAATCTCCACTCATTTCAACAATCTTCTCCACGATTCGTTCCACTTCCTTGAGTCGTCCAGATACATCCTTATAAAGCCCTTGCCCTTCTTTCAATCGACTTTCATGCAAACGCTTTGATGCCTCCTCAGAAACCTCACATATAGCATCTTCCATCACTTCGTCTAAAACCGGGAGATCTCCTCCATCTATCCGTTTCGACAGGAGAAGAGACGTAAGGAAATGCCCAAGGCTCTCTTCCTTGGCGCCATAACGCCTGCATAAGGCAGTGTATGTAGACACCATGGAGTCAATTTGATTAAACTGAGATTCGTCGAGTGTCGCCTCAACAGCCTCTACGGCAAGGTTGATTGAAACCTCAATCTTGCCTCGATAGTGGCTCCTTTTTATGACATCCCGTACGCGCATTTCGAGATTGCCATCTAGCCGCTGACTCCGAATCTTAACATCAAGAAACCTACTGTTCACCGCCCGCAATTCAACATCGACAAGCACTGAATTAATCGAGCGCGTCGCCTTCGCAAACCCCGTCATACTTCTTAGGCAGGCAAATTTCTCCACGGCTATCGCCCCCATTTTTCTACCGCACTAAGGAACCTTTCTCGGTTAATTGCCGCAGTCCCAACCTCTGAAACTACAAGACCCGCCGCAATATTGGCAAGAACACCCGCGTTGGCAACACTCGCGCCCACGGCAATAGCTGCCGTAAAGACCGCAGTAACCGTGTCACCTGCGCCACTAACATCAAAAACCTCCTGTGCCATAGTTCCCAGATGGAGTGACTCATTAGTTTCCTTTTCAAGTACTATCAATCCCTGTTCTCCGAGAGATATAACCATCACTTCGGCATTCCATTGA
>JAYPVM010000006.1:0-165863 GCA_038134595.1 Pseudomonadota bacterium
ACAAAAACGTCACATTGGCACCAAAATGCGTAGGTCCCGAGGTAACGCAACTAGCCGCAAACCTTAATGAGGGAGACGTATTACTCCTTGAAAATCTACGTTTTAATCCCGGGGAAAAATCCAATAATCCAGCTTTTTCGGAGCAATTAGCCGCTCTAGGAGAGGTCTTTATTTCTGACGCATTTGCCACCGCACACAGAGAACACGCCTCGATGGTCGGGGTTCCGAAGCTCTTTACTGAAAAGGCCGCCGGTCTACTCATGCAAAAAGAATTAGCCTACTACGCGCAAGCTTTGGAGAATCCAAAGAAGCCTCTGTGCGTTGTAATTGGTGGAGCCAAAGTTTCGAGTAAACTAACGGCTTTAGTGAACTTAGCATCAAAGGCTGATACGTTGATAATTGGTGGGGCGATGGCCAACACATTTTTGGCCGCACAAGGATTTCAAATGGGCCGATCGCTATACGAGCCAGATCTTGCACCAAAGGCAATCGAATTACTCGGCACGCTTGCGCGGAGAGGTTGCCACGTCTATCTTCCCGTTGACGTTGTCGTCGCCCCGTCCCTATCAAGTAAGGGACTCGGAAGGGCTGTCCCTATTCAGGAAATCCCTGCCGATACAATGGCGCTCGATGTCGGACCAGCCACAAGCCTCCTTTACCGAGAGGCACTTACGTCAGCAGAGACAATCGTTTGGAATGGCCCCATGGGTGCCTACGAAAACGAAGAGTTCGCTCAAGGCACTCACAGCATGTGTGAATCAATTGCCAACGCTCACGGCTTATCTGTTGTGGGAGGTGGCGATACTGACGCCGCAATTCACCATATGCAGTTAGGGCACAAATTTAACTTTATCTCGACGGCAGGCGGTGCATTCCTAGCACTATTAGAAGGAAAGTCGCTACCGGGAATACGAGCCTTAGACTCTTAGAAGATTTCGATCCAAAGCTACGCAGACCCGCAGCTCCACATCCCATAACTGCATATTGCATCGATGGGATGCGATGCCGACTATGGTTCGGGTTTGCACAAGAAAAATGAGCATACCGTTGAGTTCTGCGAATAACGTTATTTACTCGCACATCTCCTCCGAAATGCTTTTCAATCATTGGGGAACGCGCGCGCTCCTTCACAGCAGGCTACTCTACAAATGATAGCAATCGAAGCCCCGACTACTACTGCCTCGTCGAAAATCCAAACTGCTGCTCCTGTCGCTCCATCCTTCGTTGCTGTTTCATGAGCTCCATTTCGCGCCGCCTGCGAGCCTGCTCTTCCGCTCTCTCCTTCCGACGATCCTGAGCTTCCTGCTCTCTCTCTCGACGGCGTCTCTCAGATTCCATCCGACGAGCCTCTCTTTTCGAATAAACTGGCCTTGGCGTTGGTGTCATGATCTGATGCATATACTGCTGAGGAACCTGCTTTAAACTATTAACAAAATGCATATTTCCTGAGCTATCAACATAGCGATACCGCTCAGCGCTCGCGCTAGATGCACAGAACATCGAGAGACAAAACAAAACGAGGGAACAAACAAACTTTGGCGATTCCATAAATTTCCTCTATTTTCTCGCTGACATTATAGCGGTCGCATCAGTGCGTACCGAGAAATTACACCTTCTTCTCCAATGATATCACAATTTTCCTCGCCAACGTAAGGGGCATCCGGCCCACTCGGGCGATCTCTTCAGGATTCTGCCTGGAGATTTCCTCAGTGCTCTTAAATTCAGTCAACAAACGCTTCATCATCTCCGAAGAGACACCACTAATTTCCTCTAAGCCACTAGAAAAAATACGCTTAGAACGTCGATTTCTATGAAAGGTAATAACAAATCTGTGGACTTCATCGCGAATTCTCGCCATAAATCTGCTCATCGGCACCCCGTTTTCTAAGAGGTGAGGAGATGTGACCCCTGGAACATAGACCCGCTCTGGTGTTTTGGTAACTACCGCCGATTCTACCTGTCGTTTCGTACGCATTTTCGCAAGGCCAACAACATCAACCGTAAGTCCGAGTTCATCCCTCGCTTTCACAGCCATTTTCAACTGGCCCTTTCCACCATCTATAATTAGCAGATCGGGCAGGGTGCCTTCTACCTCGGCTCGTCTTAGCCTTCTGCGAACCACCTCATAGATTGCCTGAAAATCATTCGGCTCATCAAAATGCTCAAGCTTATACTTTCGATACTGGTCTTTTTGGGGCACACCATCAAAAAACACCACAACTGCTCCAACCACATCGCTTCCCTGGAAATTGGAGATATCCACACACTCAACTCGACGCGGAGCCTGTCGCAAACCAAAGCGCTGCTGAAGAGACGTACTAATGATATCCCAACTCGCTTCTTGACCCAGAGCATGCTCTAACGCGTGCTTTGCGTTTAGCATTGCCATATTGATCAGCCTAAACTTTGCACCTCGCTGTGGGACAGCGCTTTGAACTTGATAATCACACCGTCCGTCCAAGGCCTTCAACAACAGATCTCGATTTTCAAAGTCATACGGGAGCAAGATTTCAGGAGGGATCTCGCGATTTCCCTTGTAAAATTCTTGAACCATCCCTTCCAAAAGTTGATCGTCGGCAAGGCCAATCTCTGGGAGATAAAACGATTTCGTTTCAGCTATTCGACCACTCCGAACAATCAATACACACAGCGAAGTAGCCTCTCCGTTTCGAGCTATCCCAAATACATCACGATCTTCTCCCCGAAATGATACTAAAGAATGACCAGCGCGAAAATGCTCAAGAACCTCAATCCTATCTCGCCATGCCGCCGCCTGCTCGAATAACAATTCCTCTGAAGCCTTCTCCATTCGAGCTTCTAGCTGCTTAATTATGCCAGACGTTTTTCCCTGTAAAATAAGCTTTGCCTGTCGAATGTACTGACGGTATTCATCTTCATCTACAGATATACAACACGGCGCGCAACAACGGTTAATCTCATACTCTAAGCAAGGCCGCTGCCTGTTGTATAAAACAGAATCAGAGCAGGTCCTGAGCGGAACTACTTTATTGATTACTTCAAGCAAATTTCTAAGCTCTCTCGAATAAGCATATGGACCATAGTAGGTCGCCGAATCACGCTTCGGCCTTCTAACTAATTCAAGGCGAGGCCATTTTGACCGATCATCAATTCGAATTGAAAGGTAGCTCTTGTCATCTTTCAGAAGGATATTATAGCGAGGTTTAAGCCGAGATATTAAGTCTCTTTCCAAAAGAAAAGCCTGATCCTCATCCGGGGTAACGATCGTTTCAAACGAAGAAACTTTCCCCAAAAGAAATTCAATTTGATAGCGGCCGTCGCCACCTGTAAAATAAGTTCGGAGGCGATTCTTTAAGTTCTTAGCCTTTCCAACATACAATACGTCTCCCTTGGTATCCTTCATCAGATACACTCCAGACTCCTTAGGAGCATGCTTTACCTGCAACTTAAGAAGCTTTAACTTCTCGTCCTGATCGATATTAGCTGTCATGAGTCGCCTCGAATTTTGTGGCGATTGCTCCTTCTATGTGCGAAAAGAACTCACCGGCTGGCTCTACCTTTGCTCGCACACTCAACACCGCAAGGCGTTCACGAAGCTCGGGACTAAATCGACTAATCTTCACGGCATCTTTTTCAGTACATACAAAGGGCAGACTGGGATTGCGATCCAAAAGTTCCCGAATCTCTTCTTCAGAAAAAACATGATGGTCAGAAAACTCTCTGGTTTCACGTATGACACATCCCATAGCTTCTAACGACTGTACAACGCCACTTGGGTTAGCTATCGCGGTGAAGACACCGACCTCGCAAGGGTCCAGTGGTTCGTCGCGGTCTAACCACACTATTTTTGGCTCAGTGAGACTGCTTGTATACACACCTATCTGCTCTGGAAGCACATCTCTAACCGCCTGTATGTTGAGAGAATTCGTTTTCTGAGATTCAATTGACCGATAATTCAAAACAACAGCGTGAACTCGTCTCAAAGCGTGGTCTCGATCCTCCCGAAAAAGACCAAGCGGTAGGAGCTTACCAGCTACAAATTGGTTTATTGCCTTCCTGCTTCCAACAAAAATAGAAGCAATTTCAAAATCTCGATTGAGCGCCCTATGTTGAAGACCATCATCGAGCACAATGACATTGAAGTCGCCCATTTGCTCAATAAATCGTGCACCAGCAGCTCGCTTTCGGCAGACCACAACAGGTACACTTTGGCGCACCATTAATAGCGGCTCATCACCAACTCTACCGGGTTCGTCACTGCACGCAACTACGTGCGGACCAACTTCAGAGCCCCCATAACCACGAGAGAGAACAATAGGCCTATATCCTCTCTCGGAAAGCTCCCGTACAACCAACATACAGAGAGGGGTCTTGCCATTACCGCCCGCAGTCACATTGCCGATACTTATGACAGGTAGGGAACTCGAATAAGAGCGCAGCACCCCCCGATCGTACAGGTAATTTCGACAACGCATGATAAATTCGTATGCACGGGCTAAGACAGCAAGAATTATACGCATAAATCATTACCTCTATCTTCCGCGCACAGAATTTTCAACACCCGAGATGTTGCTCCTCTATATCTGTCACAAACCTCTCCCCCGGCCATACCTACAGCCTCAAGTTGTGGATCTCCGGCAATAAACGACCGTAAGAACCTCTCTATATCCTCACTCGTCTGAACCTCAACTATGCCGTCTTTTTTACGCATGTCTGAAATAAGCTCAGCGACCACGGAAATATAGGGTCCGACAACAACGGGAATACCAAACATAGCCGCTTCAAACGGATTATGTCCTCCAATATCCACCAGAGTCGCGCCTACAAAGGCTCCATCAGAAATACTGTACACCTCTCGAAGCACGCCAAGTTTATCAACTAAAAGAATATCACACTTTCTTTCACTCAAGTTTTCATCACTCAGTCGACCGGAAAGCTTACACGCACTTTCTGTCAGCGATGAGACTTTCTTCCAAAAATATTCAAATCGCTCTGCATGGCGTGGGACCACAACAACTTTAAGTTTTTTACCTTCGGCCCACATACGTTCAATGCACGGGAACCAAAGTTGCTCCTCGCCACTTCGCAAGCAACCCAATGTAAGAATTCGCTCATCATCAGAGATATCGGGAAATAATCCCTGCCTGGTCAATGACATCTTCGCATCTTCAAAACCGATGTCATACTTTGTATGGCCAGTTACAACTATATGCGGTCCTCCCTCTACCGCTAGACCAATCAACGAAAGGTATCGTTGCCGCTGCCCCTCGTCAGGAACACAGATACTGGAAACACGGGCTAATAACGGTGAAATAATCCACCGCGCCATCTGATAGAACAACACCGTATAATCAGAGACACGGCCGTTAATAATGTGGACGGGGATGTTACGAGCGAGCACATTGTGCAACAAGCTCGGCCATATTTCCGTCTCTGTTATTACAAGCCGATCAGCCGACATCGAACGAAGCGCTAAAGAAATCAATGGTCCACTATCAATCGGCAGAAGCCTCACAAAATCAACCTGATTCTGCATTGCGTCAAGCCCGGTGGGCGAAGTTCCCGTTAACAATATTATGGCATCCGGATTCTCCTCCCTTATATTTTTGATAAAAGAAACAACACCTCGAGCCTCTCCTAAAGACGCCGCATGGATCCACCAATCGATCTTAGAGGGGATTTTTTGCCAAATGCCAAACCGCTCAAAAAAGCGTCTTCTACCTCTACTGGTAACCAATAAACCGACAGCCACTACAGGCAATGCCAGTAGTAGTACAGTCTGATATAACTTATACATCACTCCAAAACGCATCAGCTCGCCTCGTAACTTCTATCATCTGATTTTCTAACCTTAGCCGCAGAGCCTCGCGCTCCTCGTAATCTACGGTATCAACAGGCATTCCCACTATTACCACGCCCCTTGAAAACGGCTTTGGAATAATCATTCGATCCCATGAGCGCAACCTCCAGAACCTATTTACCGCAACACCCAGCGGATAGATTCGCATTTCGGCAAGACTTGCTATCGTAATAGCACCACTCTTGCACACATACTTAGGCCCACGAGGACCATCAGGAGTGATAGCCAGGTCAAAACCACTCTGCCCCAATCTGACCATTTCATATACCGCCGCCCGTCCACCTCGAGTAGAGGAACCGGCAACTGAACGTAAGCCAAACAATTCGATAGCTTTTGCAATCAGCCTTCCATCTCCATGCAAGCTGATAAGAGCATAACACCGTCGCACAGCAGACCCCACAAGTCTGCGATAGACACCCGGCATCAACGCTATACGGTTGTGCCAAAATGAAAAGACTACAGCTTGGTTTCTTTCTCCAGCATCTAACTGCTCTCGATCGACATATTGCCACCGAACAGACAAGTAGAGAATCTTGATGACGCACCCTAGAACGAATCCACCAACGGTAATTTTGAGAAACTCTCCTGCTCCTTTGAGCATAATCTCCTCAATACGTACAAATACAAATCAATTCAGGTCATTAGACCACAAAAACACCTCTTTCGACACTAGGGGGAGGGGTAATTCGAAGACGGCTTCAGAACGCAATAATATCAATATAATAGAGATGGCTCCCGTTCTATTGCTACAAAAATACGCCCTCACCGCGGTCGCCACTTAGAACAAACGAAACCTGAAAACGTAATTAGGGAGAACCCAGAGCGAGTGGCATTTTACTACTCTACATCAAGTGTTATAACGGTGGGGCCATCAAGAAACAAAAGTTTGGCTACAACTCGAACAGGCGCTCCTAAAAGCGCTCGAACGGCTTGCACATAGAGTTTCATTTGTCCTTCGTAGCGCTCGATCTTCTCCTTTAGCACTTCAGGACTTGTCAGTTTATCACTCTTAAAATCAGTAATTTCTGCCCACATTGGTTCTTCACTTTGATAGCCAACAACAAGCCTATCAATAACCCCAGACACCAGTTGCTCTCCATCTCTTACAGCAAAGCTCTGCTCTCTTCTCAGCTCAACGTGCTCTTCCTTTCCAAATCGCTCCTTCGATAGCTCTGTAGAAATTACTCTGTTACAAAGAAGTGCAGAAAACTCTTCTGTAATTTCAGCGATGCGATCCTCATCTACTTGCCCAAAGAGCGCACTTGCTTGCACTGAGTCAACTGAAAAGGT
This sequence comes from Pseudomonadota bacterium, assembly GCA_038134595.1. Lineage (GTDB taxonomy): Bacteria > Bdellovibrionota_C > UBA2361 > UBA2361 > OMII01 > OMII01. The sequence continues at coordinate 7,130 of JAYPVM010000006.1, forward strand.
TTCTATCCACTCAACAGACTCAAAAAGAAGATGGAGTGCTGTGCCCCGCTCCCGCGCTTGACGCCCTTCACGTGTCACCCGAGGATCGAGCAATCGAACTTGTTGCTGTAACTTAGACGGAGAAACCCGATCGAGACGCATCCGGCCGCTCTCGAGTGGCTGCATCCCTTGCTCCTGTCCTCTACCATTGACCGGAACTCGAATTCTGGTACGTTCATCGTTAGATTTCTCGATAAACACACGCTCTTGACCAAAGATAACTGACTCAGAAGATCGTAATGTGTATTGTTCTGAGATTATCTTAGCCGCTGAAAGGACTTTAGACCCCGACGTTACCTCTCCTGGAGGCAATACAATCTGCAATATCTGACGGGGCCTTGTAACCCCAACATACAAAAGGCTCAGGCTTTCAGTCACTAAAGCGGCCTGCTTAGCCTCGTACATCAATCCCAATTCAGGGATGAGCTTCCGTTCAAACTCCCCGCCTCCTGCACTGAGAGCTATCCGTTGAATCTCACCTATTGGAGATTCTTGTCCAACAAGGACATCCTGACTATTTACGCGTATAGAGGTCTCCAACTCGGGTAGTACTACAATATCAAATTCAAGTCCCTTAGACTTATGTAGCGACATCACTCGTATCGAGGACTCCGTGGGCAGCTCTACTGCCATGTTCTCTACAAGCGCTACAAACTCTGTAATCTTTGGCGTTCGCCTTTCATCATAGAGGTAAGCCTGTTCCAGAAGTTGTTCGATCCTCTGCGCATCGAGTTGTGAGCACTGGGGTAGTAGGCAATCAGACCATTGACTCATAGTTGGTCCATATCCTTGAGAAAGTAGTTTATCTCGAACGTCTTCACACCAGTGTGCATCCATCGCATTCTCGACAAGCGGTACCGAAAGCGTCGTCGCAAGGCCAGATTGCAAAACATGATACACCGCTAGTGAGTCTGCAGGCTGGTCAATTGCTATCAACAAAGACATTAACGCCCGAACAAGGGGCGAATCGGTAATCCGCACAGCTCCCTCTTCGCTAACAGTTAAAGCTGGATGCGACTCTGAGAAGCGGGCTAAAAGCTCCGATACTGTTTTATTACGCCTGACAAGCACACCGATGGAGGCGAATGGATACTCATTATGAAGATTAGCAACAAGATCGACCGCGGTATCTATCGGACTAGAATCTCCAACTGTTTCATGCACTCTAACCTGTCCACTCTTTTCGCTTTGCGCCGCAAGATGTGGTTCAAATCGTTGACACCACGAACGAATAGCTCCGATATATTCCTGTGTGCATTCCAAAGATTCTAGAGATCCAAATAGATCGTTCACAAACGAAACGATAGCTGGCGCGCAACGGTACGTCACATGTTTTGTCTCTGGGCGCAAATGCGTCCAACGGTCCTCTATTGAGCCAAATATCTCAGCGACTCCTCCCCTCCATCCGTAAATCGCCTGTTTTATATCTCCCACACAAAAAAACGAGCGTTCAGCCGGCCGCGATAAAACCTCATCAGCAATTGGCGTTAGAATACGCCACTCACTCATAGAGGTATCCTGAAATTCATCTAGCAAAAGATGGTTAATACGCGAATCAAGGCGATAATAGAGCGGCTCCAAGTTACCGGTTATTTGATTCTCCTGCAAAGACTGCTTCACATCATCAAAGGTAAGCATCGCCATTCGACGTACAACCGCTCGATACGCCTTATCATACAGTGCCAAGAGCTCTCGAACTCCTGTCAGTCGCGCCGAATGGCGAATCTTGAACGAATACCTCGCATGCAACAACAGTATTCCAATTGACGAAACCAGAGAGTCGTCGAGAATCTTTCCATAGAACTGACACTGACCGTCCAAGACTGAGTTCACGGCAGACATCTTACCAAACGCCTTCCAATCTTGTTCTGCAACCGTTTCAAGCAAGCTAGCAACCAATTTAGTAATTCGCTGATCTGGCGTACCCGCTTTAGTCAGAGGCACGGAGTAACTTTGCAATGCTTCACCAACCAATTCAAGCGATTCAGCTGGCTTATCATTATCAGACTCAAGCCAGCTCCAGGCATCTAAATCACTGGCAAGATAGAACCGATACAAAGCTACAACCGAATCTACGACATCCCTATGTACCGCCCGTGGAAGCTCTCCTGGCCTGAGAAGACCCACGACTTCAAGAAGAGATTTACCATCGTCATGCTCTAACAGCGAATTGATTGCAACCTCTCGCATCCGCTCAGTATCCTGATCTGAGGCGACCTGCCAATGTAGCGGCAATGAAAGCTCCAACGAGAACGACTGCGCCATTGAAATAAAAAGAGCATCGAGCGTGGTAATCATGAGACGATGCTGATTCTCCGTCAGCCGCTTAAGCAAGCCAGCCGCATCTTGAGGCATAAAACCACGTTGTTCAATCTCACTTCCAAGTTCGTTTGCTCTTTCAGAGCTTTGTGCGGCTTGAGAGAGCCTCAAAAAAATACGCTCGCGGATCTCTGCTGCCGCCTTGCGGGTAAAGGTTGTAGCAAGAATTTTATCGGGAGTTTCTCCCTGGGCAAGCAAACTAATGTAACGCGTGGAAAGATCTCTAGTCTTTCCTGTTCCTGCACTAGCTCGAACCAATCGCGGCTCTATACTCACCATCTCAGCCATCAATCGTCTCCTGTGCTTCTCTAAGATCGCCAGGCGTTAATCCCGCTAAAAGCCGCCAATACTGATCCTGTTGCGCATCTGAACGATAGATCTTGCTTGGTGGCCAAAATACGCCATCTCGAACCCTCGTTGCCACCTCCACAGCTTGCCTCAATCCCTCAGCGAGTTGTCCAGGGGTCATAGGAATACGACATAAGGCTCCAGCGGAAGCAACCGATGAGATATTTATATATCCAAAAACCACCTCTGTTGCCTCTGGATACATTTTTTCCCCCGCATGAACATACAGTGGGGCCTGTAGATCTCGCCACTCGGCTTCATCACTATTCCTCTCCTCTCCCTTGAGGACTTTAACGACATCTTGAATTTTCCGACCTTGTTCGCTTGTCTTGTAATCGATTATCAGATGCTTTCCTGAATCACGGTGTCGATCGATCCTATCTATTCGGCCCGTAACCATCATTGAACCACCGTCAAGTTCTAACACAAGCGTATCAACCGCCAGCTCCTGTTCAACGGCTATCGTCTCCCATCCCTCGTTGTTATGCCGCACGTGCTCTGTTACGAATCTCTCCAATCGACGCCGAAGGTGCTCGATCTGAATCCGTACCGCTGGCAATGGACTTACTCCAAAGTACTGCTTCGCAAGACTCTCAAGCGTACTTAAGAGTAATTTCTGGACCGTTGATGGCTTATCCGAATTAAACCGCACGGTATCCTTTGCAGCTAACGCCAATACATCATGCGCTAGGTTGCCAAAACCAAACGCATCCAATTCAACTATCCCTTGCTGACTCGCCTGCACCCTCTTGACCCTTTCTAGATAGAACCTATAGGGACAGCGTAGATACGAGCCAAACGAAGTCACGCTCATCTTCTCGATGGGTTCTCTTAGTGGCGTGGGGGGAGCGATCTCATAGGAATATGGATTGGTCGCAATAACTTCGCCTCCGATATACTGGGCACCGTGCCCTCTGAGCATGTCAACTCTTCTCGGCAACTGCTCCGACTCGCATGCCAAAAGCAATCGACTAGGCTGAAGAACTTCGCCAGAAAGAGAGCGTTTACTTAGCACTACCCGCAAATCTCTCTTAGATCTAATCAAAGAGGAAAATAACGCCGCGTCCCTTGCATATCTTGAACCATTATTTGCCAACCCAAGATGCCTCGACAACGAGTCGGGGAGAAAGGGATCTGAGTTTACAACACTGGGAACCATCCCCTCCTCTATGCCTGTCAGTAACAAAGCCGGAGAATCATCATGTGCAACCTCTAGCCATCCGAGCATTTCTAGTGCGGAATCCTTTGAATCTGGAATCTGCGCGCGCTTCTCAAACTGTTCAATAAAGAGACTTAATGCCTCAGAGCCTGCTAAATGCCCATCAATTGAACAGGTCGCTAACTCCTGGATTATGTTATTCACATCAGCAACTACATCAAAGTGATCCACCTCCCGTCCAAATGAAAGTTTTTGGAGAAGATCATATATCCGTTCTCCCCACTCTGTTGGCGAAGCTGACGATTCAACCAATGGGCTCAAAAGGTCGTTGATAGTTTGAACCGTTTTTATTCCAAGAGCGCTTCTTTTGGGTTGAAGTGGCAACGGTCCACGAGTTGAGGCTTGCAAATGTAACATCTGATAACTATCAATCCCCTCAAACAGCGCTCGCATATCTGCCTTTTTCAGCTTGATAGCCTCTGACAAATAGGCGACCATCAAAGGAGTTCGTATCAGACTCGATATATCCTCAAACGATTGACTTTCAAGATAGCGTCGCAAACTTGATAGGAAAAATCCAAAAGCACTCTGCAGCGGAGCTATACCTGCCGCCTCGCTTGCCTTAACTCCTAAGTCATTAAGTCGTCCTTTGAGAAATCTTCCCAATCGCTCGTTACCAAGACCTATTGCAAAATCAGGACTCTTGCCCGATTGTTCAATTGACAAGAACCAATCAAGTGCCGCATGAGCCACGTCTCGCGGATGCTCAACAATATCAATGTCCTCGTGGCGAAGTGGAATAGGACATTTGGACCAGTAACTATCTTCAACTGCTCCAAACTCATCGAAGCCCGGCGCGTCCTCCGCATCCGCGAGAATATAGGAGCGCACCTCTCCAGCATGCCGCTCTAAAAACTGTTTCTGCTGTGCTGTCAGCTCAAGGAGCCCGCAAAGGTATATCGAGTCGGCTGAACTGGAGAAACCTTCTTCTAATAAAGCTAATCTTCTTCTCTCGTATTTGCAGACACGATTATTTATCTCTAATTCTCGCAGGTATCCTCGATGTAATTCATCCAACGCTTCCCATCTCGACTCCTCAAAGAACCCATCTAATTCAGCACCCCTCACAGCTACATCACGAAAAGAAAGATTAGCAGAAGCCAATGCCGAATACATAGAATCTACGCGTTTAGCCAGAGAAGGCGCGATACTCTCAAGATACTCTGAAGAAACACTAGGCAAAAGGTCTGCGAGCGCCCCTGCGGAGATCGAACGTATCGCTTGAGCCCACGCCATGTATCGCTCTATCTCAGACGCTACATTATGTATCTTAGGAAGGAACGCTTCGAGCAGTTCACCCCGGGTAAGAATTCTAGGCGGAACGATCCCCTTGCCGTCTCTGAATCGCTCGGCTTGGATTACCAAAAGCTCTAAGAGCCGGCGTTGTGCTCGGCGCCCAGCTACCACAAGCGTAACCTGTGACATATCAATCATGGTGCCAGTTGAGAATTCGTCAACGAGACTGTGCGCGATAGAAACAAGAAGCGGCTTCTTGTAGCCGCAGAATATACGCTTCACACCCTTTGCGTGTTGAATACGTTCTACGTGTTCATTGGCGTTGTTCATGCACGAATGTTCATAGAATAATCATTAGAACTTATAGTGTCACAACTAGCTAGGCTTGGACATGGAGGATTTTTCGTACAAGAGGCATACTCTTTCTACGACCTGATTCTAGGTTAAAAAGCTAAGTCATCAAATAAGCCTTTGCGTAGTAGTTTGTGCGTACAAAAAAGCAACACCTACCCCCCCTTCAAGAAAAATGAGGAATATGTTTTCATCCAGAAAAGGCCTCAGCTAGCTTGCTCCATGCCACTTGGCGCATCGTCAGAGCGAAATTGAAGGGCATGTAGCCTACTGTACTCACCATTTTGTTCAAGTAGGGACTGATGAGTTCCTCTCTCTACAATCTCGCCCTTGCTCATTACTACGATTGTATCTGCATCTCGAACGGTCGAGAGCCTATGAGCGATAACAACTGTCGTTCGTCCCCTGGCTAATCGCTCGAGGGCTAACTGCACTTCCCGCTCCGAGCGAGTGTCTAACGAAGCAGTTGCCTCATCTAACACAAGAATTGGCGCATCCTTTAGTATCGCACGGGCTATCGCGAGCCGTTGCCGTTCACCCCCAGAGAGGCTCATTCCACCCTCTCCTACCAAAGTATCAAACCCCTCGGGAAGTGCCTCTATGAATTCTCTTGCATACGCTGCCTCCGTCGCCTGCAGAACCTGCTCTCTAGTGGCATTCGGATTGCCATACGCAATATTGTTGTATACGGAGTCATTGAATAAAAACGTGTGTTGGCCCACCATCGCGATAAGCGAACGAAGCTGGGTTAAGCTTAGAGTTTTCAATTCACTTCCACCAATTAGTATACTTCCCTCACATGGGTCGATAAATCTCGGAATTAGGTCTACAAGAGTAGTCTTGCCTGAGCCAGAGAACCCCACTAACGCGACGGTTTTACCCTCAGGGATATGCAAACTAATATTTCGAAGGGCCAACTCATCTTTCTTATCGCCCGACAGATTTGAATAGGAAAAGCTTACGTTTACCAATTCTATGTCGCTTCTCTGCGGCAGCGGTGCCGGCTCGACAGGGTCTACAATGCTGGACTTGGTATCAAGAATTTCAAATATTCGCTGAGCGCCCGCTAAACCTTGCTGAACGGTTGCATGAACCCTTGAGAGTTTCTTGAAAGGTTCGTACATAAGAAACACAGAGACTAGGAATGCCATAAACCCTCCAGCTGTCCGCGCTCCAGATATCACCGTCAGCCCACCATAAAGAAGAACACCCGATACTGCCAAGCTCGCCAACACCTCGTTTATCGGCCCAGAAAGCGCCCGCACCCGCTCAGAACGTATAAAAGTACCTGTCAAATCGCGATTACCATCCTCAAAGCGCTGTTGCTCATATCGCTCTCGACAGAATATTTTTACTACTCTATGCCCCTGCATACTCTCTTGAAACAGCGCCGAAAGCTCTCCAATCGCATCTTGGCCCCGCTTGCTTAAGCGTCGCATCTTCTTTCCAATCCGTGCTATCGGCAAACCAGCTAGGGGGAAAAAGACAACCGCCAGAAGCGACAACGTAGGATCTAAGTAGATACAAGACCCTAACAATACAACTACCCGTATGGCATCTCGTATTATCGATGCGGAGGAATCCGTAAGAAGCGTTCGAATCAGAAGGACATCCGATGTGACACGACTTAAAACTTCCGCTGTAGAATTTCGGATAAAGAAGTCCGGAGAAAGAGACAACACATGCCTATTTACATCGTTTCGAATATCTTCAGTGACTTTATGACCGACCGAAGACATCAGAAACTGCTGTCCAAAATCTGTTACCGCTCTTACAACAGCAAACGCGACAATCAAAACTGGCAACAACCAAAGAAGCGATTCATTCTTCTCGGTAAAGACACCATCGAGAATATACTTTACCAAAAACGGTAATCCCCCATCGGTTGCCCCAAACAGCACCATTAATGAAAGAGCGCCCCAAAAATACCTCCGATGGGGTCGTAGATAACGCAGTATTCGCTTATACATATCTCTATCCTTAATGACTCGCGCTCTTTTCTTTAATTACATCTTGAACTATCTCACTAACGCGTTGCGAGACATTACACACATATCCTGATTTGAGCGAATCTATCGGAGCATCGTACAGCAATTCAGAAACTCGCTCCAATTTAGCTACCACCTTTTGATACGCTGAAGCCTCAACCATCTGTCTCACCTTCTGCGCGATATCCCTCGACGACAGTGTAGTCTGTATTATTTCGGGCACTGTGCGCGATTGAATAATATTTACCGGCGAGAACTCTCGCAACCGGATTAGAAAAGAAACGATAATTTTAGCCATCCAGCTACCACTGTAAACACACACGAAGGGAAGCCTCGCAACTGCCGCTTCTAAATTGCATGTGCCCGACTTCAGTATCCCTATATGCGATGAAGCCATCACAGATAACGGGTCTTCGGTGCTCCACTCAATTGTTTCATATACCGACGAATTCACCTTTCTCCTTAGAAGCTCAAGAACCAATTCTCGTTCAATCGTTGGCGCAAGCAAGACAACTGGTACTAGATTAATCCCCTCACTTCGTAATTGCTCAACGGCTTGAAGCGCAGGGACTACTATCCTCTCAACCTCAAATCGACGACTTCCTGGCATCAGAAGTACTCGCTGAACCTCCGTTTTCGTTTCGATACGCTCTGGCATTGCGTGCTCGGCGACGGGGTGTCCAACAAAACAGATATTAGAGTATCCTAAATTGCGATAAAAGCTCTCTTCAAATGGAAATATCGCCGCGACCTTATCGACGTACCGCTTAATTCGACGTATCCGACCACTTCTCCATACCCATATCTTTGGCGGGATGTAATAGACAACCTTTATACCTAGCCGTTTAGCATGCTTTGCCAATCGAAGGTTAAACTCTGGATAATCAACGATGAGGAGCACGTCAGGCTTCCAAGACTCCAAAAGTGTTTGCATTGTTTTAAATGCTCGGCGTACGTTTCTCAGCGAACGTAAGGCCTCTACAAAACCCATCGTCGAGCCGTCTTTGTAGCAATTTATCTCAACCCTTGCCCCTGCTTGCTCACAGGCGCTACCAGCCATCCCCCGTATCTCACAAGAGGAATCCATGGCCTTTAACTCCCTAACGACCCGACTAAGATGCCTATCGCCCGAGACCTCACCTGCGCTAATTGCTATGTTTAAGCTCATAGAGAGGTTCTACCCTGTATTTAGAGAAGGGTAAACACAGCCGCCCGTTCACTAGTATTTTATCACACACTATCAGATACTTAGGCCTAAAACATCAGCTTCAATGCCGTAATGGTATACACATCGTTTGGACGTCTTCCCCCAGCCGGCTGATTGATATAATAGTCTCTTACCGAGAATGAAAGACTTATATTCGAGACAACCGCTGCTTCAATTCCGACCTCCGCATTTAATAGATAGTTACTATTGTCCGTAAGGCTTATTAGATACTCTCCCGACTGATATATCAGAGAAGTATCAGTCAGACGAACCACGATGCGATTGGCGACACGAAATGCAGGGTACTCATCTCCTATCCCTCCAAGACTCTCCCACACATACGACGGGCCACCCTCAAGGCTGACTGATGATTTATTCTTTCGATATAAAAATCCTCCAATAGAGGGGCTGAGAATCGAACGAAAATCCACATCGGCTATTGAGTCATACGTATACGATGAGCCTAATCCCGCAAAATACGTACTAGAGACGATATTTTTGTACTCACCATTAACACGCATATTGTCTTTTGTTTTCTCTCGGGGATCTCCCGGATCGGATGCTGCATTTGCATAGTTATAATCCGCCTCAAAGCGCCAGCTGCTCTTTTCAAGATCTCGCACTGCCTTTCCATTAAGGTTGATACTTGTCGTATTGCTGTTTCCCTCCGTATAGTTAAAACCAAACAATATGCTCCTATCCCAAGCAGTCGTTTCTTTTTCTTCATTAGACATAGGGGCAACCTCGATCTTCGGTGGTCCCTTGAGCCCTCTTAATAAGGTAGTCTTGCGACCGATATCCTGTGCATGTGCAATTTTGTCACACAGGACCCCTAAACCAATTATCACTACTACGATACGTATATTCCCCAACTGCCACATCATCATTTCCGAAAATCCTTCCGCGGATTTGAGTATTAATCGCGCTCACTTTGCAGGGGACTCGCCCAGACTCACTATCTTAAGATATATACAAAGTTTACCGAGAGCATAATCGTCTCGGCATTATTTCTTGCCCTCAATCTACTCGTCAATAGATGTATCTTCTTTATACATCAACGAAACCAAGGCTTGCGAGAGCACGACTAGGGTCGTACACTATTAGCATAACGAGAGCAATGATTGTTAGCTCAAACAGTCATATCGCTCTACGCCAACTTCAAGCGTTAATATGCATATAAATTGAATACAAGTAGGTTCTCATGAAGAAAGCCATTCTAGTGATAGTCGCACTCATAGCCATCATTTGTAGCGCCGGAATTTTCTACCTCAACACACAAATAGAGTCACTGTTAGCCCAACACCTACCAGAGATTAAAAAGACTATAACTAAAGCCGTCGGTGCTCCGGTGCGCTTAGACAAGGTTTCGGCGAGCATTCTTCCTAGTCCTAGCGTCGAAATCAAAGGCTTCCACATTCTCGATGCCACTACAAAGAAACCGGCTCTAGGAATCGAGAAAGTATCGCTCAAGGTCTCGCTACTCCCTCTTTTGTCCAAGCGGATCTCTGTTTCCACTCTAGCGCTCCACTCTCCTCGTATCTCCGCAACAAAGAGTTCAACAGGAGAAATGCTCATTCAAGGCCTTCCGGCAAAACAGGCAAACAAGGCTGATACCCCCTCAACAAAAGAAGCAACACCATCTAAAAACCAGGAAACAACATCGCCACCTCTTGCAATCGGCATCGAAAACATCTCAGTATCAAAGGGATCATTTACCTTTACTGACGATGCGACAAAACAGGTCATCACGGTATCAGATATTGAGGTAACGTCCTCAGTGGCGGTTGATCCATCAGGGGGGGTTACCTTACCGACCCTTAAAGCATCGTGGTCCATCAATGAAAATATCCCGATGAATGTATCGATCACCGACGCAGTTTTCGACCCAGCCACGGGAATGATTCGGGTGCCCCAAGCTACGATGACACACAGTTCCGGCACTATCTCTCTAACTGCTGATATCGAGGAAAATTCAACCGGTGGCAAGGCAACCCTTAAAAGTTCCGGTCTGAAAATCGCAAAACTCCTAGACTCTGCAAAAGCTATAAACCCTAGTGTTCCCGACTTAAAGGTCGCTGGAGCGATCGGCTTAAATATGCGTATCACACTTGATACATCTGGCCTTCCAACTACAGATGGTTCAGTCACACTACAGAACATATCGGTAGCGCCCGATAAAAATACAGAGGTCTCCTCATTGTCGGGCGATGTTAGACTATCCGGACCTATCACAAATCTTCTCGTGAACGCCGGTGACTTACGACTCAATTATAACAAGGCTCCGATTAAACTAAACGGAACCTTCCGCGCTAGCCCAACAGCCTTTAAGATAGAGGCTCTCAACGTAGAGGCATTTCAGGGAACCACACAGCTTGTATCGAACGTTTCGCTCGGAGAACAGGTACTTGTAGCCGCCTCCCCGAAGATTACTAATATCTCATTAGGAGATCTCTTTGGCGCAGTAAAACCATCGCTTACCGGCATGATTCAGGGCACGCTTAAGACATTCCAAGGCGATTTTTCTGGAATCAAAAGCAACGACCCTGCCAAAACTATCTCAGGTAACGCTAGCGTCCTAATCGGAGAAGGGGCAATTAAAGACTATAATTTAGCGCAACAGGTACTACAGAGCGTCGAAGGCTTGCCATTTTTATCCGGCACCTTACGAAGCAAAGTTCCGCCAGAATTCGAAGCTGTAGTTGCTAATCCCGATACTGGAATTCGAGAATTTCGAAGTACACTCTCTTTAAATCAAGGTTCTGCCAACTTCTCTGAACTGTATCTTGAGAGTGATATATTTTCGATAACGAGCAAAGGTACGTATAAACCATCAGGCGAGGTTCATCTGCCCGCTACGATACGGTTTAACCCACCCTTTTCAAGAGCAATTACGGAGCGGGTAGTTGAGTTAAAAGCGTTGCTTGATTCGTCTGGGCGACTAGAACTTCCAATCGTTATCCATGGAACCCTTCCGAAAGTCGTTGCAGCACCGGATATTCCTGTCATTATCAGAAAGGCAACGGTCGGCGGAGTTCGACAAGCCGTCACAGGCGCTCTCAAAGGTGGCAAAGGTGTCGGGAAAGCTCTAGGCGGTCTAATGGGTTTCTAGCGCGTAAAAATGTCAGAATCAGATAGCAAGAGCGACGACAAGCCCGCAGGGGAAGCACCTGAGCCAATCGGTGGCTTCGCTTTTTTTCTCTCCCTAGGACTGCTACTTCCGGCAGGGCTAGTCATGCTAACACTCACTCTCCAGCAAGCACGAGACACCAACCTCCAAACAGCCCTTGCATTCTTCGGTTCTCTGGTTTTTGGAGCGCTTTTAGCGCAAAACCTCATTCGAGGGCATCTCTCAGTACTTCTTCATGAATTTAAACATTCGCTCATCTCCAATCTTGTTGGAAATAAATACAAGGGAATGCGCATCGACGAGCACAGTGGAGATTTTAAGTACGCTTACACTAAAAAAACCGCTCACTACAATGCGTTTATCTCACTTGCGCCCTATATAGTGCCGTTATTCTCCTTTGTTGGCTCTCTGGTCTCATACACAGCGGCTCGAGGAGACGCACTCATATCGTGCGTTATTATGGGCATCTGTTACGGAACAGATCTAACGCTAAATTTAAGGGACATATCTCCAGTGCAGACAGATCTTACCGACATTCGAGGCGGATACAACGTAAGCCTAGGGTACATTCTAGCGTGGAACCTTCTTATCGCGTCGATTGTACTTGCTTGGGCATTTCAGGGTGTTACTGGAATTACGCAGTTGTTTGGATCACTCGGGCAATTATTCATCCTACTGTATTTCGCTGTAATATAGGGATTGGCCCACTTTTTAATAGCTTACGCGTCGGTGGCCTTCCGAAATCATTTTGGAAAGGAGACTGCCTGCGATGTAAATTATTTTTTATCAGGTACGGGATCATACGACACCCACTCAAGGGTAAGTCCGTGTGCAGGTGCAGTAACGCCGGCAAATCGTCGGTCTCTTTTCTGCAGAATGTCCTGTATCGTTTTATCTCGAATGCGTCCCCGACCGATATCCGTAAGAGTTCCCACAATATTCCGAACCATCTGCTTTAAAAAACCTGAACCAACGATATAAAAAACCAGCTCGGTCCCCTGCTTTTCAATAGTTATATTGTAGATAGTTTTTACCGGCGTAGTTGCTGTACAGCCGGAATCTCGAAATGACGAGAAATCATGCTCTCCGATAAGATATCTTCCCTCCTCTCGCATTCGCTCAATATCGAGATAGTGCGGGATATGCCATGTTGTGTGCGCGTTTAACACAGGGGGGGTATCTCGATTAAGCACTCGATAGGAATACTGTTTATGAGTGGCGTCGATACCCGGATGAAAATCGTCTGACACCTCTTCTGCAGAGCAGACCGTAACTTCCCCTCGTAACAAGTGGCTTACGCCCCTTGAAAGCTTACCTAAATCCGTGCTTACCGGAAGCTTGAAAGAAACAACCTGCCCTTTGGCATGCACACCCGCATCAGTACGCCCAGAGGCATGCAGTGGCGATATGGTTTGGCGGGTGACAATAGACAGTGCGCGCCAAAGTTCCTCTTGAATTGTCCGCTGATCTGGCTGTCGCTGCCACCCGTGGAAATTTTTGCCGTTGTATTCAATTACTAATTTTATAGAAGGCACAGCTCTTTATCTCGATATCAAGCGCTCTACGATCTGAACGGCATTCAAAGCAGCTCCTTTTCGAACATTGTCAGCCACTATCCACAACGCAAGGCCATTCTCAACGGACCGATCTCGTCTTAGCCGCCCAACAGCAATCGTATCGCTTCCACCGGAACTTACCTGCATAGGATACTCCGAGTGAGATTCCGCCAGTTCTATACCCTCAGCGTCTTTAAGCGCCTCGCGGATGTTTTCCATAGAGAACTCTCTCTCGGTCTCGATAGTAACTGACTCCGCATGTCCGTAAAAAACTGGCACTCGCACCGCAGTCGCAGTAATCGAGAGATCAGGGAGATCGAGTATTTTCCGGCTCTCGTTCATGACTTTCAATTCTTCTCCGGTATATCCATCTTCATAAATAGCGTCGATTTGTGGAATACAGTTAAAAGCGATCTGATGTGGGAAAACACTCTGCGGCATCTCACTCTGGTTACATATCGAAAGCGTCTGGGACCATAGCTCATCTAATCCATCTCGCCCTGCACCCGAGACAGATTGATAGGTCGAAACAACAACCCGCTTTAACCCTGCGACCAAATTAATCGCATGCAAAACAGCGACGAGTTGAATCGTTGAACAGTTCGGATTGGCTATAAGCCGTGTTTGCTCTGTAATAGAATCACCATTAATCTCGGGAACTACCAGCGGTACGTCATTCTGCAGTCGAAATGCGCTTGAATTATCTACAACTATCGCCCCTGCCTTAACTGCTATTGGAGCGAACTTGGTGGACAAATCAGTAGAAGTGGCAAACAGCGCAAAATCAACGCCTTCAAAGGAGTCTTCATTCAACTCCTCTACAACCGCTTCTGTGTCACGAAATTTATAGACCTCTCCTGCCGAATCCTTTGAGGCCAACAGCCTTACGGATTCTACCGGCATGTCACGCTCCTCTAGAACCGAAAGCATTTCGCTTCCTACAAGCCCTGTAGCTCCAACGATCGCGATAATTGGTTGTCTGCTATTCATGCCCATTTTCCTCTCTTTGGTTAGAATCAAAAAAGGGTGCCAGACTCCCTGAGTATTGGCAAGTGTTAGGGCACGAATGTGGCGAAAGTGTGCTTCAAATCACTTTTTCTCGGGTAGAAATGGGAAAAAGACGTCGAGATCTACTCTCAACAGCCGTCGTAGTCTAATTTGGGCGTGACGCGCACTATGAGGAGAGAATCTCTCTGTGGCGCTTCTCTCGGAGCAATTTTTCAATGGTAAAAGATGCCAACTTGTAACCCTCTTCCTCGGTCTTACCAGCTTGCATTGCTATATCGGTAATTGCCTCTATGAGATCCCCAAGGGTGGTATCGATACGAACTACCTGCTCTGAATGTTGACTTCCGGGTTGCTGCGATCTCATAACGACTCCTTTAAACAAAAAACTAAAACCTACTATCGACGTACGCAGCGTCCCAACAAAGAAGTTGCCCCCCCCCTTTGCTTTAGTATACCGCACCACTCCGATACGCACGAAGCAAATTCTTTCGGCACAGCACTTGAAGCTACGTTTAATGAGATGCCCTACAGACAATGAATGAATCAAATTTTTTAATGGTTGCGGTACCCGCAACGACTGCAATGCGTGTAAAAATAGGCCGTTAGCACATACAACAGGCATAAACAGAAAACTATACTTTCGTTCAATGCTTGAAGGGTTTAGCGTCAATAGCAAGTTTCAAAGAGCAATCTCAAAGAATCGCATAAAAAATCCTCTCTCAGGCTTTACCTCCTGAGAGAGGATCTATCTAACAGGCCAGTGCAGATTGCTCTTGGAACGGGCCGTTTCAGAGTCACAGTCCAGATTAGAAAAATTGGACCTTTTAAAAACCAACCAAACTATCCAACAGAAGCCGTCTCGTCTTCGGCAAGTCTATCAATTCGCTCTTTTAGCTCCTTTCCAACCTTAAAGAATGGGAGTTTCTTCGGAGGAACTGGAATCTTTTCACCCGTCTTGGGGTTGCGGCCTTCGTATGCTCCGTAGTCTTTCACAACGAAACTACCGAAGCCTCGAATCTCAATGCGTCCTCCACTTACAAGTGTATCCCGCATTTTTTTGTAAATTAAATTAACAACCTCTTCAGCTTGCACTACACTTATCTGAGAACGTTGAGCTAAAAGTTCGATTAATTCTGACTTATTCACTTTAATCCCTATTTGATGAGGTCAATACAACAAAAACAGCTTACCGCTTTTTGGTGCGGTCGAAAATGGTTAAAATACAATTACCTACGTGTAATTGGTTTTATACTCAGTATGATGAAAGTCTGTCAAAAGTGATTTCTAAAATATTTATAAAATTAACCATTTCGAGTAGAACGCGGTTCTGGTTCAACAGGTGTTATACTGCCTTCCGGTTGCAATTCCAGCTCAAATGGATTGATTCGTGTTTTTTAATTCTTCATCCCGGCAATCATCGCACTTAGGCTATGTCTATCGTTACAGGCACGCTTCATCCAGAATACATCCTCGACAGACAATTCCGCAGGCCGTTCGCGTGCTGAAATTTGCAAGCGTTTTACTCTGAGCTAAAACAGTGCAATCGATCAAACTCGCGCGTAGAGTACTCGCATGACCAATGCTCCCGAAATTATATCCATAATGACCCCTTTACCCCATACCATCGAGGCCTCGCATTCGATCCATGAAGCGAAAGCAATTATGGATATGGAGCGCATCCGTCACTTACCCGTAACATCCGACGGCCGCCTAGTCGGCATGCTCTCCGAGAGAGATTTAAAACTTGCTTTTGCAATCAGCGCAACGAGTGAGCCTACGTCTACTATCCATGTTGGCGACGTGTGCAACTTGGAAGCCTACGTAGCAAATTTCTCAACCCCCATAAATGATGTACTTTCGATAATGATTGAGAGAAAACTTGGATCCGCTCTAGTTACTCGCGGAGAGAGACTCGTTGGTATTGTTACCAACACAGACATATATCGAAACTACAATGAACTACTTAAAATAAAGTACCCAGACGCGTAGTTCATAAAATTGCATCAATCGTAAGAGCTGGCTATTCTGCGATAGCATAAATTCGCTGGGGGCCCTCCCCTACAACAGAAAGCTCCCCCTCTGAAATCATCGAATCCAAAACAGCTTGAATATCATTCTCATGTCCCTCTACAATCGGCCTCTCCTCCTCTTCGTGTACCACTATGAGGTTGTTAAAGTACAACCCATCCTCTGCCTCAGGATGTCTTAGGGCGGCTAAAATCTGTTCTCTGATGATATTTGAGGCCATAATCTCCTCCACGGTCTCTGGCTCTAGCGTTGTCATGCCAACTAGAGAGATAAGGCTTTTTTCGCCTCTCTCGATTTCTGACACATTCGAGTAAGAAACTCCGCTTGTACCAAAGTCCCCCCGCTTGGCTCTTTGAACTAGTACAAGCCCCGAGAGCCGAGAGCCGAGAACCATCCTTCAAGGACAACACGAAATCTCTCTGATGTAAGTCTACCTCACATTACCTCTATCGACGAGAGATAAACACTCCCTCAAGAAAAACCATTATCGGAGCAGTTGGTTATCCGCCACATTTAGAAAACTTTTAGCGGTTATTGGTTGGAAGTTGGTTTGGCAGGGCAAAGCATCAAATAAAGCGGCTATGGTACGCTCGGCAGGGATCGAACCTGCGACCCCAAGTTTAGGAAACTTGTGCTCTATCCTACTGAGCTACGAGCGCATACCAACCCGATAAGTCTATCAAAATTAAACCTCTCCGCCAACAAGTCCTAATAAAGATGGCCCTTGAACCCGGGAATTAGATAAATTGCAAGTACTTAAAAGCAACGTCCGGTTTACAAGAGAACAGCAATAGCCGAGGTCACATACAGCCCTGTGAATGCTTTCAATTGCCAGCCTGACTATCGAAAGAACAGTCGCGGATTGATAGCTGCAAACTTACCGTCTTCATCCTTAACTCGAGTTTCAAAGTGCAAGTGTGGTCCCGTTACATTTCCAGTCGCACCTACTTCTCCGATAATATCTCGCGCCGTTACGCGCTGGCCCTTGCGGACTAGGTTTTTAGAATTGTGCGCATAAACAGTCATGAGCCCATCGCCTTTGATTGCAATCACCTTTCCATATCTACCCCAATTGTTTCTGGCTAGAACCACAACACCATCGTGTGCCGCTCTAATTGGAGTACCGGGGGCAACCGCCAAATCGACTCCCTCATGAAACCGCTTCCATCTCCATCCAAATCGTGATGAGAATCGCCCATGAGAAACAGGCATCGCTAGGCTACCAATGTAGCCGGCTACAGGTGCGATGCTAACTACCCGAACACCATCCGCAGAGCCTTTATAGATATCTTGAGGAGTATCTGTTTGTCGTTCTTCTCGGATTTCGCCTGCCACGGCAAGCTTCTGTCCAATTTGCAAACGACGAGGATCTCTGATGCCATTTACGCGTTGTAGCTCTACAGGGCTTGTCCCATATCGCCTTGCAATCGAAGTAAGCGTCTCTCCGTTTTGCACCGTGTGAACACTCTCCGAAGAGGCAAACAGCGCGCCACACCCCGAACAGATAACAATCGTTATCGCCAAAGCAAAATACTTCCGTATCATAAATCCCTAAACCTTTTCAAAAACAGTTCGCCTAGCTCCTCCTGCACCCTGGTCCCACAGAGTGAGTCGTATACCATCATGGCTCTGTAGTGGAGCAACAGCCAACCCACCGTTAACCATCTGATGCAAGGGCAACTCTGCCTCTTGAGCAATCGGATAGCAACAGATCAAAGCATCAAACGGCGCAGCGTCATCCCATCCCTTTGTTGCATCACCACTTTGAATCCATACTGCGTGGTGCCCTAACTTATCTAAGTTTTTCCGAGTAGCTTGTGCCATCGAAATAATCCGCTCAATTCCAAAAACCTGCGCACCAATAGCATCGAGAACTGCACATAAATATCCACTACCTGCACCCATAACAAGAATCCTTGCCCGCTTCCGAGCTTCGACCAAAGCACACATTCTAATCAATACCTCTGGCCGATATAACACCTGCTCCTCGCCGATAGCTACACAATCATCAGAGTATTTCTCCTGATATCCAACATGCGATAAGAATTGTTCTCTACGTACCCTTGAAAACCCAGCCCGTATGCCCCGTTCAAGACTCTCGTCAAGTATTGCCGCCGCATTTATCCAATCCTCAACCGCTCGATGCCACGAATCAAATTCTTCGCTAGCCTTAACTGCACTATCAACCATCTGTTAGTCCTATTCCTTCTTGGTAGCCTACTCAGAGATACTCGAGCCAACACCGCCTCAACTCAAAACAAGCCACCACCTTGAATGGGTAAACGTCGTTATAAACTTGCCGGTGTTAGTCATGTTCCTTATCGAGAAAACCACGTCCCAGACTCCTTGGAAAGGGGGAAATGCCCCTATAACTATAACTCCTGACTATCAACAGCCATAAAAGTTCAAAATTATTCATCAAACAATGAAAATCCAGGTGCATTTAATGAATCTTATATAGCGCATACTTTGCACATGTCACTTAGACCTAATTAAGCAAACTCGTTCAAGGCAAGATGCGAGAAAGCTTTAGGGCAGACGACGGTGCCTAAACTTACCGCGGTAGGTGCGTGGACGATCACTTCCTACCTGTTTTTGTTTCGTATTTTCATAGAGATGCCTATCCATGGCCAATCACTATCAGACTCTGGGAATAACTACTGCCTCAAGTGACCGTGAGATCCAGCGTGCGTACAGAACTCTTGCTAGGCGATATCACCCGGATGTCAATCCGCAGGGTGGAACCGAGGTTGCGTTCCAAAAAATAGCGGAAGCCTACGCGACACTGTCAGATAAGGAAAAACGGCGAGAGTATGACCTTGCGCTTAGGAATGCTCGCAAAACATTTGAACAATCCTTTGAACAAGCCCATAAAGTCTTCACAAAAAATCAAGCCGAATTCAAAAAAGAGCAGTACAGGCAAAATAATCTATCGAAGAATAAGTTTACGATATCCCTTCTGCGCACGACTGGCAAAAAATTACAGAACTATCTAGAGCAAACTATCGAGCCTCTCGTAACTAGAAAACGAGGTGAGAAAAGGAAACGAAAAAGTAGTCTATCAATTATCGAGCTATCGATATCCATTTTTGAGGCTCTATACGGAACAAAAAAAACTGTGGATTTAAGCGGCTCATCAAATATTCAGCGAAAGGTATCTGTCTCAATCTCTCCTGGCATATGGACTGGATCGACTATTCGATTTAGAAACCCGAAAAATCATACCGAAGAGATTCTGGTCATCGTAACTGTGGAATCACACCCATGGATATCTATCGGAGAGCGGGGAATAACTTTGGACATCCCAATTAGCCTTCATGAGGCTCTTTATGGTTCGAAAATAGAGGTCCCAACGCTCGATGAACCGGTACGCATTACTATCGCTCCCATAACTCAAAGTGGCACAGAGGTTCGACTTCGTGGTAAAGGAATCGCAAATCGTTCCGGTGATCGCGGAGACCTCTATCTTCGATACATACTCCAATTACCACCTCTTAAAGATACTGAAGTCACACGTTCCGTTGAAAGTCTAATCGAGAACGACTACGGCCACCAACTCCGCAGCCTCTTAAACTGCAAGCAGGAGGATTCAATATGACCAAACGAGAAGCATCTAGAATGAGTGCCGTTTATTTTGGAATCATGACGTTTTTATGTCAGACCATGGCTCTTAGTGGCGCAATTATTTCATGGCGATTTTATCCGCACGTCGCCCTATCATTACTAACTGCTACCGCAGTTGGCTTCATTAGCTCTCGTAGTCTGCGCCTACCGGCCTCCTGGCAGCTCATTAATAGCGCCATGCCATGCTCAGCGGCTCTATTACTCTCGATTTCAATTCCATCGTGGATACTGCTTTTAATTACCGTAAGCTTAGCCGCCGTATATGCTCCAGCACTCTGGACCCGAGTTCCGTTGTACCCTACTCCGACAGAATCATACGCCGCAATTCTTGCAGACCTTCCTAATGATAGGCCATTCTCATTTATCGACGTGGGAAGCGGGACAGGTCAACTGCTCATATTTCTGGCAAAGCATCGTCCTAATGGAGTTTTCGTAGGAGTAGAGGCTGCCCCAACACCATATCTCATCAGTCTTATTCTCAAGAACTATTATCGGGCAACAAACGTTTCCGTCCGTATGCAAGATTTCTGGAAAACCGACTTGTCCTCTTTCGAGTGGGTGTACACATTTTTATCACCTGCTGCGATGCCAAAAATTTGGGCTAAAGTACAAAGTGAAATGAGACAAGGAACATTTATCACAAACACATTTCAAGTGCCTGCAGAACCAAGTGAAGTTGTCTCGATCAACAACCTGCGGTGCTCTGCGCTATACATACACAGAATATCAGCCGATCAGGACGGTCGTCTGCAAAAACTATCCGCGCCCTTTGCGACCCTCCCAAAAGATAACTACTGGCGAAACTATAAACACGGTTGAGTACGCTCCCAAAACAATCCCAGCGACCAAGTAGAGACTTAGATCTTTGATTTCTCCTGTTCCGACGATATAAAGTGCCAGCGCCGAGAAGAATGTTAATATGTGGGTGATTAAGGTGCGGGACAGGGTGAAATTAAGCGCATCATTGACAATCTCAGTCAAGGATCCACCTCGTCTTTTCTCACGCTGCTCTCTGACCCGATCAAAGATCACAACCGTATCATTAACCGAATATCCGACAATTGTTAGGGCCGCAGCAAGCGTTGCCATCCCAATAACATGCCCCGATAGGATGTACACGCCTGTCGCAATTATCACATCATGAAATAGCGCTACAATCGTTCCAAGGCCCACAGCAAATTCAAATCGAATCGCAATATAAGCAAGTATTCCAACGAGACCTAATGCCACAGCACAAAGCGCACTCCATCGCAATTCTGCTCCCACAGTCGGACCGACATAATCAGTCTTATCGATTCGCGCTGTTGTTCCAAATGATGCCGTTAGCGCATCCTGAACCTTTGAACGAACACTGCCCACATCACCTGTGTCTCCGAGTCTTATCGAATACTCATTCTTCTCCCCCTGAAAGGCCTGAACCCGAGTATCCTCTAACCCAGCCTTTTTAAGACCGGCTCGAATCTCTTCACTATCTTCTCCTCCCGAGAACGACACTAGGAACTCATGCCCACCACTAAAGTCAGTGCCATATTTAGCATCACCACTCGAGACAAATACATACAGAGAAAAACCCACCATCAATACAGATAACATCGCGCACCAATAGCGCTTTCCCATAAAATCTATCGACACACCACTTGGAATTAACTCTTTCATAGGTCCTCTCTATAGTCCCTCAATCTCTTATATGGAAAGTCCATTTTTTCCCTTAAGCGACATTGCTTCAAAGCATAACCGCGCCACAAAGACCGCGCAAAACAGTGTCGTAATAATGCCGACCGATAACGTAACAGCAAAACCTCTCACCGGTCCTGTACCAAAATAGTAGAGGATTGCTCCGGCCAAAAGGGTTGTAATATTTGAATCAAAAATAGCACTAAAAGCCTTATCAAACCCCGAATGAACAGCCAAATCTCTCGAAACTCCGGCACGAAGCTCATCTCGAATTCGCTCAAAAATTATCACGTTTGAGTCAACAGCCATACCAATTGTAAGGGCCAGTCCCGCTAATCCGGGAAGCGTTAACGTTGCTCCAAAAAGAGAGAGACACGCAACCATCAACACTGCATTTAGAAGCAATGTACCGACCGCAATCACCCCCGACTTACCGTAGTAAATCACCATAAAGAGGGCAATTATGACAAAGCCTAGCGCCATTGCGTAAAGACCCTTTTTTACCGATTCAAGACCAAGCGTTGGACCAACCGTTCGCTCTTCAAGAACGTAGAGGGGAGCTGGGAGCGCTCCAGCCTTCAAAACGACCTTAAGCTGTCGAGCCTCCTCCATCGAAAAACCTCCTGTAATACTCGCCTGACCCCCAGTAATGGCAGATCGTATAACTGGAGCCGAATACAACACTCCATCAAGTATTATTGCTAATTGTCGTCCGATGTTTTCGGCGGTAATTCGCGCAAAATCCTGTGCTCCAACCGCACTCATCTTCAACGAAACTTCAACTTGACCATTTTGATCGAAATCAACCCGCGCATCTGCCACGGCGTCTCCGGTCAGCAGCGCTTCTTCCTCAACGATGCGCATTCCGCCCCGTTCATCTTTCACGGAGATAGTTCCAACTCCACTTGCTCCTTTCGGAATTAGATGAAATTCAAGCTTTGCTACCGATCCTACAACTTTCTTCACTGATTCTACGTCGGAGATGCCGGGCATCTGTAGTATAATACGATTCTCGCCCGAAGTTTGGATCAGGGGTTCTGACACCCCAAATTGGTCAACTCGATTACGAAGAGTTTCAACCGCTTGCTCAATTGCCTCATGTTCAATTCTATTGGTCGTTGCGGGCAAAAACCGCCACGTGAGGCGCGGCTGCCCAGTCGATGAGTCGACACCCACAAAAGAGAGCTCAGATGATACATCCCGAGCAATTTCTTTGGCCTGTTCAACAAATATATCAGACAGAAGTGTTAGTGATAGAGAAGCATCGCTACCGACCGTGCCCCTCATTGCAGCTATCTTTTTCTCTCGAAGGCGCGATCGAAGAGATGACAATGTGCTTTGGAGCCTGCTACGCACAGCCTCTTTTGCCTCAACTCCATAGACAAGATGCACTCCGCCACTAATATCAAGCCCCAGTGCAAGTGGTTTCGTCGGCCAATCTGAGGTAAACGACTTGCCGAATATAGATGGCAAGAGGCATCCAATAGCGAACACGATAACAACGCCTAGGATTAAAATCTTTTGAAATGTATCTCGAATCATGCGACGTATCCCAATTACTATTTAGGCCCCTGCTTTTTCAACTTTTGTGATATGAGAGCTCAGAACTTTAATCTTTACATTTTGTGCAATTTCTACAAGAACATGGTCGCTTCCTTCCACCGTGGCGACTTTACCCAGAATACCACTTGAAGTCACAACAGAATCACCGCGCTTCAAAGCTTCCATCATTGCCTTATGCTTCTTACTCTTATTCTCCTGTGGTCGTATAACCATGAAGTAAAAAATTAAATAACAAATGGCTAGCATCGGTAGCATTTGAACCAAAGCGTCCAACAACGACGGTGGCGTCGCCGAGGATCCTCCCGCAGAGGAAGCATCTTGCGCATATGCATCCGAAAAACAACAACTCACCGACAAAAGAAGCGAAAAAAAACGAACTACCATAACTACAATCCTAACGTAGACATTTTAAAAGGGATCTTTGTAGGGAAATACCACAGTATGCCCCGTAATGCGATCCCTCTTTTATCTCTATAACACTATCTCTCTTACCTACTTTTTACGTTTATGGCGTGATTACATGTCAAGCATCTATGTCATACCTAATCCCGATCAACACCATGCGTTTGAACACAGCACTCTCTCTTTTTTAGGTACCACTAGCTCTGTAGCCGGACGCTCAGAGAATCCCACCATTCTATAGAAATCTCTCCAAAATCTCCGAATTGCGCACCCTTATCGTCTGCTCACGACCTGGGCCTACACTAGCCAAAACAACCTTGCAACCAGATAGCTCCTCAATTTTCTCAACAAACCCCTGTACCGTCGTCGGCAAATCCGAATAATCTTGCACTGATGTAAGATCATCATGCCACCCTGGCATATCTACATAAACAGGCTCAAGCCCCTCAAAATCCTGAAATCGTGCCGGAAGGTCATCGACAACGCCAGAGACATTCGTGTATCCCACACACAGCCGTATAGTTTCCAAACCTGACAATACATCGAGCTTAGTTAACACGAGCGCATCAATCCCACTGACTCGAACAGCACGTCGAAGGGCCACGATATCCAACCAGCCGCACCTACGAGGTCGGCCTGTTACCGTACCGAATTCATGCCCCTTCTCCCTCAAATACTCGCCAACGGAATCACTGAGCTCAGTTGGAAAAGGCCCCTCACCGACTCGGGTTGTATATGCTTTGACTACACCAACGACCTCCCCAATACATCGCGGCCCAATTCCTACACCACTAAGCACCCCGCCAGCGCCGGTAGATGATGAGGTGACGTAGGGATATGTCCCGTGAGTCTGATCGAGCAACACCCCTTGCGCACCCTCAAAGATTACATTTTCTCCATTTTCGATAGCCGTCGTTATCAAAGAACTTCCATTTCCCACGTATGGAGCCAAAACTTCAGCTTGCATTCGTAAGGTCTCCCAGAGAGATTCAAACTCAATCTGCACCTCGCTCTCAAGAACGTGTCGAAGGATCTTATTCTTCTCGTCTACATGCCTTCGAACAAGATCTTTACACGCATCAATGCCACAAAGATCGGCAGCTCGAATACCGGAGCGCTGGCTTCTATCCTCATATGCCGGACCAATTCCCTTACCGGTGGTTCCAATCTTCCCGGCACCACGCCTTTCTTCTCGCGCCTTGTCGATCGCGATGTGATAATCAAGCACAAGGTGCGCATCGCGGTCTATTACGATTCGTCCAGGAGAAACATCACCACCAACAGAACGTATTTGTTCGATCTCCTGGATTAAAATGGACGGGTTTAAAACAACCCCGGCTCCCAAGAGGCATTGAACTCCGGGTCGCAATATTCCACTAGGAAGAAGACTAAGAGCGGTCTTTTCTCCATCGATAACTATCGTATGGCCGGCATTGTTTCCGCCCTGGTAGCGAACTACCCATCGCGCCTGCCTGGTCAATACATCGACAAATTTACCCTTACCTTCATCTCCCCACTGTGCGCCAACAATTACCATACTCGACATATCGTTTGCCCTCTTCTCTCTCGATCTCGCTTGCGAAACTTCCCGCCAGCGAATCGTTACTAGACAACCAGTTAAAGCCCGTTGAGTCTATCAAGGTCTTTTTTTAAAACACACACAATTTATCTCTCTTAGCTATCTACCCACGTTCTTAAAAAACGCGAATCGCTCTCCTGCTATAACTTCCAGAAGACCAAGACTTTCCGACGTGCAAGAATCGGAAAATACAACGTATTCTCCAACACTTAAAACATACTGCTTAGTCGCACACTCCCAGGCTTGCTTCAAGGCCGATTCCTTCCCCTGAAGTAGCCTCTCTGAATCCAATTCATCTAACTCTATGCGTTTACTATCTGGTAGAGCACAGGCCCAATCGACAAGGCTTTCCCAGTCTACATCATCAACTGAAACGGCATTGTCTATCGAAAATCCTCCCGAAACCTCGCGGTGAATTGACTCAACCGCTCCGCCACATCCCAAACGCTCGCCGATATCACGCGCAAGCGAACGAACATAGGTTCCTGGACTACACGACACACGGTAGGAAAATGAAGCTCTATCATCTAGAGGAAGACACTCGAATTGATCGATTATCACTGCCCTTGAGGCCAAGTCAAAAGACTCTCCCATTCGATGTCGAGTATAGGCTCTTTTACCGTTTACCTTTACTGCACTAACCTTGGGAGGAACTTGACGAATTTCTCCGACAAACTCTGAGAGAACAGACTCAATCTCAGACCATTCAGGAAGCGTGTCCGTTTTCTGAATAATTTCACCCGACATATCGTCTGTCGACGTACGCACTCCTAATCGCATTATTCCGGAGTAAACTTTCATTCCGCCAGAGGCAAACGGGGCGATCTTGGTTGCGCCGTTAACAAGAACCACAAGAAGGCCCGTAGCATCGGGGTCAAGTGTGCCAGCATGACCGACCTTCGTCGCACCTAATCTTCTCTTTACCTGTGCAACAATGCGGGCCGAGGAGGTTCCTGCTGGCTTATCTATGAGAACAACTCCGTTCCTCATCTCATCCCTACAGAGCCTTATTTACTGCGGAACGAACAGCAGTCTGCAATTGATCTAAATCACCACGCCAACGAAACGCCGCAGCAGCTTTATGTCCACCACCACCAAGCGATTGAGCTATCTGAGAGCAATCAACTACGCCCTGCCGAGAACGCAAACTAACTCGCCAAAGATCTGTGTCTTGTTTGTAGAGCGCCGAAACCTTGACTCCCTCTATATCACGGGCTTCCTCTGCCAATCCTTCGGCATCAATAATCTCGGCACTAAATGATTTTAACATATCCTGGGTTACAGTGACTTCTGCAAACCCATTAGGATACACTACAATATCTGATATAGCCGACGCTTGCAGGCGTACCCTTGACAAAGACTGATTACCAAAAAGATCTTGAGCAATGATTGCAGGAAGTGCACCTCTCTTTAAGAGATTGTGTGCGACCAAAAACGTTTGTGAAGTAGTACTTCCATATCGGAAAAACCCCGTGTCACCCATAATGCCCGCCAGCAAGCAATTAGCCACATCACTCGCGATCAAATCATCACGTCCCGTTTCACGCTCTAGCGCAGTAAGTAGTTCGTATACTAGCTCTGAGGTTGAACTCATGCCTTCGACTACATAATTTAACGATCCAAAACGTGAGTTCGATGTATGATGATCGATATTAATTACACAGGTGGCTTGCTTGAGGTTCTCTACTAGGGTGTCCCCAACCCGATCAGCGCCCCCACAATCACACACTATAAGCGTATCGTCCGATTCGAGCTCTGGCCAAGCCCCCTGTATAACATCCTCCGCGCCTGGGATAGCTCCGTAGCGAGGCACAAACCCATCGTCGTTGTACACCGCCACAGACTTGCCTAATCGCTTCAATGCCAAAGCCAAACCACAAGATGAACCATAAGCATCTGCATCAGGATTTGTATGAGAGACCACGACTATGCTCGGTGAGTCGATTATTCTTGAAACGATCTGCCCAATTTCATCAACACTCACTCTGCAGCCTCCCCTGATGACTTGATTCTCCCCATGAGTCGCTCAACATCTTCTGCCGTATCAAGGGTATCATCATAGAAAAACTTCAGTTCTGGAACGAAGCGAATTCCAAGCGGTTTTCCCAACATCCTTCGAAACAATCCCTCTGCGGAAATAAAAGCCTCTGTGACTTCTTGAATACGCTCCTGTCTATCTTGTTCCGAGAGAAACGAGACCACCCAGTATACCTTCGCCGTCCGTAGGTCAGGGGAAACCATCACTGATGTTATCGTAACTAAATTAAACCGAGGATCAGCGGTGTGCAAAAGATGGTTCGCTACCAGCTCTCTTATACGTTCGCCAACCTGATAAACTCTTCTGCTCCCAGCCATATACATCCTCTACTACACAATAATCCTGCTGGTCTTGGAACACTACAATAAAGACTTAAAAAGGATGGTCGATAACTATTCCAACGTTGGAGCCACTTCTTTCAATTCGAAGACTTCGATGACGTCTCCAATCTTCACATCATTGTATCCCTCTAGGCCGATACCACACTCGAATCCAGCTTGAACCTCTTTTACATCGTCCTTAAAGCGTCGCAAACTAGACATCTTCCCTTCGTGAATAATTCGGCTATCTCTTAACAACCTAGCACGTGCGTTGCGCCTGATCATTCCACCCGTCACATAACAACCAGCTATTGTGCCAATCTTTGGAATCGTAAAGGTTTCCCTAACCTCAACCCGTCCGAGATCCGACTCTTCGTGAACTGGATCAAGTAATCCCACCATTGCATTCTTCACATCATCGAGCAGTTCATAGATCACTCGATAAAAGCGAATCTGAATCCCTGACCGCTCTGCGTCTGCAAGCGCTCTAGGCTCTCCACGTACTCCGAAACCAACGATGATAGCACTTGAAGCAATCGCCAACTGGACATCACTTTCAGTGATACCACCTACAGCAGCATGGAGCACTCGAACCTTAACCTTCTCGCCTGACAGCTTTTCAATGGATTGTTTAACAGCCTCAACGGAACCCTGAACATCGGCCTTTAAAATAACATTCAACTCTGCCGCTGCTTGATTCGATGCTCGCTTAGCAAACTCCTCGAGACTAATAGGGCCACTAGCCAACGCACGTTGCTGTTGTTCTCTACGCTGTGCCCGATTACTAGCCACTTCACGCGCGTCTGAGTCAGAGCCCATCACAACAAAGTCATCTCCTGCCTCAGGCATTCCATTGAGACCAGTAATCTCTACTGGTGTCGACGGTCCGGCCTCTTTCAAAGCTTGCCCCTGGTAATCAGTCATAGTTCGCACACGACCGAATTCACTACCCGAAACAAAGACATCGCCAACTCGCAACGTTCCAGCCTGTACCAAAACGGTGGCGACCACACCACGCCCGCGATCTTGTCGACTCTCAATAATACTCCCCTTCGCGCGTCTATCTGGATTAGCCTTGAAATCTTCCACCTCGGCTATTAGAAGAATGCCTTCAAGCAATTCGGCAACCCCCTCACCTTGAAGTGCCGACACTGGAAAGAACATAGTATCTCCACCCCAGTCCTCAGGCTGCAACCCGAACTCAGCAAGTTGGGTCCTAATCTTATCCGGATTTGCATCCGGTTTATCCATTTTATTGATTGCTACTACAATTGGAACTTTAGCGGCTTGTGCATGGTTGATAGCTTCTCTGGTTTGAGGCATTACACCATCATCGGCAGCAACGACTAAAATAACGATATCAGTAACGTTAGCTCCTCTTGCACGCATTGCCGTAAAAGCAGCGTGACCAGGAGTGTCGATAAAGCTAATCTTACCACCAGCAGGCGTCTCTACGCTGTAGGCACCGATATGTTGCGTAATTCCGCCCGCCTCTTTTGCAACCACAGAGGCACTGCGTATCTGGTCGAGAAGAGAGGTCTTTCCGTGATCAACGTGCCCCATAACCGTCACCACCGGCGGTCGCGTTACTAATACTGCGCCTTCATCTTCGGCCTCATCCTTGATGAGATCTTCTTCGTTAAACTCAACGTGCTTAACTTCATAGCCAAGCTCATCTGCAACTATCTGAGCTGTCTCCTTATCAATGGCGTGATTGATAGTCGCCATCACTCCTAATCCTAGAAGCTTCGCAATTACCTCACCAGACTTTAGGCTCATCTGCTTTGCCAAATCTCCAACTGTAATCGAATCTCCTAATTCGATTACACGCTTGGTCAATTTAGGCCGTTCAGCCTCAGTCAGCTCATCATGACCAGCTGAAAGATTCGACTTACCTTTATCCTTTTTACGTCGACCAGTTCGACCAGAATAATCCACCAGGTCAGTGCTACTAAATTCTCGTCGTCGCCCCTTTCGAGCAGCCCCTTTCCGGCGGGATTTATCATCCTCATCATCGAAATCAACCGGTTTCGGCGCCGCGCGCCCAACTCGTCCCTGAACCGGCCTAGGCTCAGCAGATCTCGCAGGTCGCTTCTGAGCCAAATCAATCTTACCCAGAATCTTTGGTCCTATCGCACTCTGCTCCCCTGCTTGCTGCTCAGTATCCGCTGCCACCTCAGAAGCATTCTTCTCGCCACCCTCTTCTACTGAACTCTCGCTCCTTACACTCTCGTCCTTGGCACTTTCCGCTAGCTCGCTAGGCTCCGTTGCCGCTCCCGCCGCATCCGCACTCTGCCCGCTGGCCTCATCGCCACCAGAAATATCTCCTTTTTCCTCTTTCTCCGGCGAGTCAGCTTGTTGCGTATCAATAGCTCGAGCAACAGACTCTCCTACAACAACTCCTGAAACCGCCGCATCAGTAGCTTTTTCTTCAGCGAGCTCCCGACTTGGTTCCGAAGGAGCTGGATTAACCGAACGTCTACGCCTGATAACATTTCCAGAGCGCTTCTCTACAACTGTGATAGTTGCTCCGGTGTCCTTATCTACCTTGGTGGTCACTGTCTCAGTTTCTTTAGGGGTAGACGCCCCGATAGTTTGACGCAGAATCGCCCTTCGGACACTATCCGCTTCATTTGCGTCCAAGGAGTGGGAATGAGAGCTTTTGCCCGGTATTCCAAGCTCTTGGGTTTTGGCCAAAATGACCTTATTCTCAACCCCAAGTTCCCGTGCTAACTCGTATATACGTATTTTTGCCATGCGATCTTCTTGTTTTTACTTACCTAATCACCATCTACTCGTGTTTACAAAGCTACTTTCAAACCTCACACGTAAACACCTAAAAACTTCACTCAAGCCCTTCCATTAACGCCCTAGCTATCAACGGCAGAGAATCAAAGTCAACTCTGACCTTTTCAACTCGCAGTGCACGTTTCCACTTAGCCGGCTGATTCATCTTAGACAGACATTCAACCCTTCTGTGGACATATGCCCCACGACCAGGCAACCGATGGTTTTCATCCCATCGCAGAGCCAAATCACTAACCACCATCCGCACTAACTCTCCCTTTGGAGCCTTTGCACGACAAATACAACACGTCCGCTGCTGCAAAGCCAAGTCCTACATCACCAACATTAGCTTACAGATTCTCTCTGTGCGCCAACACCACCCCGTAAAAACTTCTCTATCGCTTCCCGAACAGCAGAAACATCATGTTCTCCAATCCCGTCAACCGCGGACAAAACCTCGTCATCCGCCTCGATCAGTCGCTGAATGGTTGAAAACTTTGCGGCAACAAGCAAATCTCGAACATCTACCGGTATAGCAAGCCTATCAAGATCACTATACACCGCTTCCTCTGCCTCAATACCATCTCCCTCTAGACCCTCATCGCCCAACGTGGCCAGATGCTCCTTGGCTTTAGCAATGATATCTGAACCCTCAGATTGATCGAGCCCTTCGATATCCTCAAAGTCCTCAAGTGTAGCGTCCGCAACATCTCGAACACTGCGAAACCCTTGCTGAAAGAGAATCTCAGCATGCATAAAATCGATACCCGGAATAGAAGCCAACACCTCTCGTATCCGCTTAGACTCTTCTTCGGCAACAGACACACTCCTTACATCAATCCTCCAACCCGTCACCTTACTGGCGAGTTTAACGTTCTGTCCACGCCGACCGATTGCAAGTGACAATTGATCATCAGGCACAACTACCTCCATCGAGTGCTGCTCCTCTTCAACTACTACCCTACTCACCTCCGCTGGGGCTAATGCCCGAGCAACAAAACTCGGCTCGTCTGGGGTCCAGGTAATGATATCAATTCGCTCACCCCGAAGCTCCTGTACTACAGCCTGAACTCGAGAGCCCTTAATCCCGACACACGCTCCAACTGGATCGATAGACGAATCACTACTGTGAACCGCAATTTTGGCCCGCTCACCTGGCTCTCTAGCAACTGCTTTTAGCTCAATAGTCCCTTCTGCAATTTCGGGAACCTCGAGCTCAAACAACTTGCGTAAAAAGTCAGGATGGCTTCGAGTTAAAATAATCTGAGGCCCCCTGGCTGAACGATCAACATCGAGAATCATTCCTCTGAGCCTATCTCCCGGACGATATTTTTCACGTTGAATCTGCTCACGGCGCGGTAGTATTGCCTCGGTTCGCCCCAAGTTTACAACAATGTTGCCTCGCTCAGCACGCAGCACAATTCCGTTTATCAATTCGCCTTTTGAATCCTTATACTCCTCGTAGATAACGCCACGCTCAGCGTCCCGAACTTTTTGCATAATGACTTGTTTGGCTGTCTGAGCCGCGATTCTTCCCAAAACTACTGTATCGAGTTTCTTTCCAAGCTCTTCACCCACCATCGCCTCAGGATCTCCGGCTCGAGCCTCTTCTAAAGAGATTTGAGTGTCAGGATCCTCTACCGTATCAACGACGACCTTAAACTGAACCACCTCTACTTCGCCGGTATCCGGGTTCATCTTCGATTCAAGATTCAAGTTGTGGCCAAAATGCTTTCGAGCTGCTGATAGCATCGCAGACTCTACCGCCTCAACAAGCACTTGCTTGTCGATACCCTTATCTCGTCCCATTTGTCCTAGAATTGCATTTAAGTCAAAATTCAACGACATATCCTACCTCATCATACACAGGCTTACTTACCCATTAAAATTTAAAATCCACCCGAGCTTCCTTAATACTCGCAAACGAAATCAATACCGATTGCGAATCCTGCTCAGACTCTAGAGTGATATTACCATCCTGAAATAACTTTATTACCCCAAAAACAACCTTAAACTTTTCTGTCTGCTGGTCCTTGAACTTTATTCGAACTCGCTCTCCAATCGCAGAGTAGAAGTGCTCTTCAAGCCGAAGCCTTCGATTAACACCCGGACTAGACACCTCCAATGAAGTTCCCGTCGGAATAAAACCCTCGGTCTCATCCAAATCCAGAAGGCGCTTGGAAACGCGAACACAATCTTCAAACGTCACACCGCCCTCTTGGTCTGTTGTAATGTAGACACGAAGAAAACCTCCGCCCTTTGCACCAGGCGTGTCGATATCAAACAACTGAACACCCTCAGCCACCGCGACCGAGTCAACTGTCTGCCACAACGAGGACACAGCACTCACAATATTTCCTCCACTACCAACAGTTCGTCATTAAAAGCTTCCTAATCAGGACGCTTGCTATCGCCTTGTTAGCAACGCACCAACCGCAGATACACGCTCCACGCCGCCACGAACACGTGACCCTGACAAAATAAATCTGCACCAGGATAACGACTCTTAGAAACAAGGATATGCTCCTAAGCGACAGGGAACTGTCATCACGAGAGACTGTAGCATACTCAACCCCAATATGCAACACGCTGAAAATGCTAGGATTATACCCAAGCACTTCAGAGACTCATTCGCTAACAAGCCCCTATAACACTTCTAATCCGTTACTATTTTTAACTACGCTCTGAAATCACTAACTAGCAGTAAATGATGATAAATGATGAAAGTCTGGCTCCCCCCCTTCAGCATTACGGGACGACATGTATGTGACCGATTTGGGAGCATAATGAATCGCCGCTACTTGCCAAGCAGTTACACGCCCCAAATACGCAACGATTTCTTCAAGTCCAAAAACAAGCTCCACTCTCCATTCACAGCGAGTAATTTCGACAGAGACCGATATCCTGGGCCGCTTACATCGAGCCTCAGCGCGCACTCGATATTCGGAAAACGGCATGAACCACCAAGCCCCTTGGCTACTCACATTAAACTCAACATACCGCCCGGTGTCGCCTGCAAGAAAGAGTTCGACTACATCCTGCTCCCAAAGCCCCTCAACAAATTCCCCCCTTGAATCGACAGAACTATCGCGAGGAGCAAATGGCATCTGAACCGAATAGACACCCTCCTCTTCTCTCAGATTCAGCTCCCAGCAAAGCGGATCTTCAAGAATCGTCCCGTGCCAATCGTGTACTATAACTCCCTTCATCACGCTTTGTCCCCGCCCACGGATACGACTCTTAGCTGTCTGGTTTTGGCAGATGCTTTTGCCTGCACTCTCCTTGCCGTGGGCTCAACAACAAACGCTTTGAGCTCTTGGGGCAGATCGGTTCTTCCAGTACGTGTATAATCTCTTCCTAAAAGCGCTCCTACTTCAGCCCTATCGCTTTTTCGCTCATCAACAAAATACTCAAACACTAACAAGACTAGTCTCTTTAACTGAATAGAACTTTGCCGACCTGCACGACGATAAAGCCAATCACTCAACGCCAAAAACTCCGCAAAGGGAGAAGCCTCTTCCCTCCACAAAAAGTCACGCGCTTCAATGAAGTTGCCACTATTGCCAATTAAATCCCAAAAGCGTGCAAATCGCTCCATTCGTTGTATCTCTTCAAACGAAACATGCCTTGTTTTCAACACTTCATAAGGAGGCACATCATTAAAAACTAGTCCAAACTCGTCTACGTGCCTTACAATAGGAGTACCCCGCAAGCGCTTCAGAATCCCAACTTGGATCTCCTGCGGATTAAGCGAAATAAGCCTATCAAAACCCTTTCCAAAGCTCTCTAGATCTTCCCCTGGAAGCCCTACGATCAAATCGACATGCAAATGAGCATTTGTCTCAGTTCGGAGAAAATGAAGATTATCCACTAACTTTTCAAAATCTTGTCGTCGACTAATCCTCACTCCAACCTCTGGGTCAAGAGATTGCACTCCTATTTCGAGCTGCAGCACGCCGGGCGGAAATTGCTGGACCAACGTGCGCAACGCCTCTGGAAACCTATCAGGTACCATCTCAAAATGAACAAACAATTCAGGGGTGAGGCGTTCGAGAAAAAATCTCAAAATCTTGGACGATGTTCGAATATTGAGGTTAAACGTCCGATCTACAAACTTAAAGCTCCGAGCCCCACGCTCGTAAAGCGTATCAAGCTCCTGTAAAACAGACTCACAATCGAATTGACGGACAGGCGTGCTAACAGAGGAGAGGCAAAATTCACACGTGAACGGACACCCCCTCGAGACCTCGACATAGATAACCCGATTCGCAATATCATCATCACTGTAGAGATGATACGGAAGTTTAAGCCCAGACACATCAGGCAGAGCAGCACGAATAATCTTTTCACTTGGAATCTCGGCTTGAAGAACGCTGGCACAAAGATCTCTAAACGCCTCGTCTCCCTCTCCAAGAATTAGAAAATCACTTAACTCCGTTAGGCGCTCACCTGCGTACTCGTAACTAACCTCCGGACCACCTAAAATAATGATGATGTCTGGGTTAATCTTCTTTAGGATAGAAACTACTTCCTCAGTTCGTTCCCGATTCCATATATACACCCCAAAGCCGATAATCCGAGGATTTTGCAGTAACAACTTTTCGGCGATTTCCTTTGCCCGCTGACTATTCTCAAATTCAACAATCTCAGCTCTATCTTGAAGGCTACCAAGATTGGCGTAAAGATACCGCAAGCCGAAAGCAGTATGAATGAACCGAGCGTTAATGGTCGTTAAAATAATATCCGACATACGCCCATAGTACCTCGACCGACCAAAAAATAACACTACGACAAAAAAGAACGTCGCAACATCAGCCTTGCTCAGTCAACTCACCATACTCCAATAAGTTAGCCCTCTCAGTTTCACCGACCCCGAAACGACGAATAAGTGAACTGAGCTTCTCCATAATGAATATCATCCACATACTTACATAATGACGGCATTCTACCGTGATGAACGAACGGTGGATACTGGTGGCTAGTCGAGAGGAAGCGCGAATTTTTTCACTCACCGCAGAGCGAGACCTCGTTCTCATAGCTGACATCGGAAACCCAACGGCACGCCTAAAATTACAGGATCTAGAGAGTGATACACCTGGTCGAGTCTCAGACAACAGGATGAGGGCTCGCTATCCTCTCCGCTCAGAGGAAACAAGTAAGGAACGACTAGTACGTGACTTCTACCGCGAGGTGTTCGATTTCCTTGAAAAAAAGTTTTTCGCACATGAATTCTCGCATCTCACCTGTATCGCTGAACCGCGCTTGCTCGGCATCTTACGTCGTCTGTACCCATCGGCGCTCGAGCGGATCAAGCCAGACGAGATACCCAAAGACCTATCTTTCGAGCCCCCTCCCAACATCGCAAAATATCTGCACAGATAACGCCCCTAGCTTCCTCCCCGAGGGAGTCCTAGCACTCTTTCAGCTATAATCGAACGCTGAATCTCCGAGGTCCCGGCGGCGATAGTCCTACCTCGCGAATATAAATACTGGTGAATTACCTTGAAACTCGGAGAACTATGCTCTCCAAGCGCGGCTCCAACTCCTTCAATAGAGAGCGCAAGCTTGCATAAATCCTGAAAGGTCTCACTCCATAATAGTTTATCCATCGAGCCCTCTGGTCCTGGGCTCTTATCGCTGGCATACGAAGTAAGATGCTCATATGCCAGAGCTCTTGTCCTACATGCATCAACGATGCTTTCGGCAATTTTGATAATATGTGCTTCAGAGAGACTCTCCTCTGGCTTTGCTAACAGCTCTCTAAGCGCCACTTCAGATTGAAGCTGCCTTGAAAACGTTAAAATCACTCTCTCATACATCAGGGTTGATATAGCTATTTTCCAACCGTCTCCCTCCGCTCCGACTCTATTTTCAGTCGGAACGAACACCTGATCGAAAAAAACCTCATTAAACTCATCATCGCCACTTATTTGCTTGAGGGATCGAATTGTTATCCCCTCAGACGATAGCGGTACCAACAAATACGACAAGCCTTCGTGTTTGCGCTCTAAGAATTCTGAAGTCCGACACAACACAAAACACCAATCAGCACAGTGCGCAAAACTCGTCCATATCTTCTGCCCCGAGACCCTGTATCCCCCCTCTACGGGCTCCGCTTTAGTCTTCACGGCGGCTAAATCACTTCCAGCCCCAGGTTCTGAAAAACCCTGACACCATATCTCTTTTCCACTCAAAATGTTCGGTAAGAACCGTTCTCTCTGCGCATCTGAGCCATGAGATATTAAGACTGGGCCGACCATCGTAATACCAAAAAGCCCTAAGATCTGCGGCGCGCCAATACGAGCAAGCTCTTCCTGAACTACCGCTTCTTCAACGAGCGTGCGGCTCTTACCACCAAACTTCTCAGGCCAATGATTGCCGAGCCAACCGGCATTCGCCAAACGACGATGCCACTCTCTTCCTATTTTTTCGAAGGTTTCAAGCGAACTATCAGTATAAACTGGGGGTGGATTATTAGAGAGCCACGCACCGAACTCCTCTCTGAACGAGTCAATCTCTGGAGAGATAGATAGCTTTATCACTGCATCGGCTCCTGCTAATAATCAAGGATCGGCTTAAAGGTGACTCCACGAGTGCCCTCTGGCATGTAACAGCTCATCGGCTTCGGAGGGGCCCCACGATCCTGCCTGATATGTACATACTGGAGGAGCTTCCGCACTGTTCCACACTTTAAATATCGGCGCTAACAAATCCCATGATTGCTCAATCTCGTCGTCACGAGTAAACAGTGTTGCATCACCCTTCATCACATCGAGAAGAAGTCGCTCATAAGCCTCAGGAGATGAACCTCCAAAAGAATCATCATACGTAAAATCCATCTCAACCTGCCGAACTCTAAACCTCGGGCCCGGCTGTTTTGAGGTAATACTAAGCGACATTCCCTCCTCTGGTTGCACCTGAATGGAAAGCACGTTGTGCTCTAATTCGCCGTGAATCCTGCCCTTAAAAAGCGAATTGGGAGCTTTATTAAAAAACACCTTGATTTCCGTCACTCGTTTGGCTAGTCGCTTTCCTGCTCTGATATAGATTGGAACACCACTCCAGCGCCAATTATCAATCTCAAGACGCATCGCAACGTAGGTATCTGTTGTGGAGTCGGCTTTCACTCCCTTTTCGTCACGATAACCAGGCACCACTTCACCACCAACGTTCCCACTTGCATATTGCGCTCGAACCGTATTTTCTCGAACCTCGGCATCGGTCATTCGCTTGATCGAACGTAATACCTTTGACTTCTCATCACGGATACCCTTTGCATCGCTTAGAGAGTTCGGTGGCTCGATACAGAGTAACGACAACATTTGCAGCGCATGATTCTGAACAATATCTCGAACAATGCCGTTCTCATCAAAATATGCGGCTCGATTGCCGATACCAATATCTTCGCACACAGATATCTGAATTTGGTCGATATACTTTCGGTTCCACAATGGTTCAAACATTCCGTTTGCAAAGCGAAAAACCAATATATTTTGAACAGTCTCTTTCCCAAGATAATGGTCGATACGAAAAATCTGCTCTTCAGCGAGACTCTTTCGAAGAACTTCGTTT
Organism: Pseudomonadota bacterium; assembly: GCA_038134595.1. GTDB lineage: Bacteria > Bdellovibrionota_C > UBA2361 > UBA2361 > OMII01 > OMII01. Next base: position 45,115 of record JAYPVM010000006.1, read on the forward strand.
AAATCCCTGGCCGACTCGGTATCATAGCCAAAGGGTTTTTCCACAACAACTGATGTGCGCCGTTTTGAGGAACCAAATTCTTCGATTAATCCTACATCCTTCAGGTTTGATGCTATGGGGCCAAAAAACTGCGGCGCCATAGCTAAGTAATAAACATAGTTGTAGAGCACATCTCGCTCTCCAGTAACCGAGAGCATCCTCTCTTTGAGAGCATCAAAATCTTTCAAGACCTCCCCGTCACACGGCTGATAGAAGAGGTTTTTTGAGAACTTATCCCAGACTTGATGAGAGATTGTACGTCTTGAGTGCGCCTGAATCCCCTCGTATACACGGCTGCGAAATTCCTCATCACTTAGTTTAGAGCGCGAGGAGCCGATGACGATAAAATCTTCTGGCAAAAATCCATCCTCTGCTAAATTACACAGAGCCGGTATAAGCTTTCGTGACGTCAAGTCTCCACTAGCTCCAAATATGACCAACAAAGTTGCTGGAGGCGGCGTCGGTGCTACGTCTTCTGATATCTTCGAAACCATGGTCGTTCTCGTATCCTCGTTTGTGGTAGCCTAAAACGGCGCTACTTAGATCTGGCTCCGCTTCATCTCTATCGATGCCAATAGATCCTTGTAAGATTGAACAAAACTCTCTACTCCAGCTTTCTGCAGTTCGTCTAGAATTGCCTCAAATGAGACTCCGACATCACCGAGTCCTCTTAGCAGCTCCTTTGCTTCGGCCAAGCCAGCGTGAAGCGCGTCAGTTATATCCGCGTCAGCTATTAATGCCTTCAAGGTTGCCGGAGGCATTGTATTTACAGTATCTCTTCCCGCAAGCTCTTCGACATACAAAACGGGACTAAAGCTAGGGTTTTTTGTTCCTGTGCTCGCCCAAAGTGGCCGTTGCACACGGGCACCGGCTTCTTTGAGGGGTGCGAATCGTTGCCCCAAAAACAAACCTTCGTATGCCTCATACGCGATTTTCGAATTGGCGATTCCTATTTTTCCCAAAAATTTATCTTTAGTGCCCCCATCGACTGTTCCTCCAGTAATGAGCGCGTCGAGCGCCTTCTCAACACTAGCGTCCACCCGGGAAATAAAAAAGCTCGCTACCGACGCTATGCGTGAAATATCCTCTCCTCGCCCCTTTCTAGCTTCGAGCGCTTTAAGATACGCTTCCGCTACAGCCTCATAAACCTCTTTAGAAAAGATAAGCGTTACGTTGACGTTGATACCCCGCTCCAAGGTCTTCTCAATAGCGGGAATACACGCCGGAGTCGCGGGAATCTTGATCATAATGTTCGGCCTGTCGAGCTTTGCCCATAGACGCTCTGCCGCAGCAACCGTGCCTGCCTCATCATTAGAGAGGTTCGGAGACACCTCAATACTTGCATATCCATCTGCACCATCTGTGGCGTCATAAATTGGTTTTAATAGATCTGCTGCAGCCGCTACATCCTGAATCATTAACTCCTCACACAGACTCTCTGTATCAAGGGACTGCAACTCACTTGCCTTCATTGCCTCATCATAATTATCACTGTCAGCAATCGCCTGTTTAAAGATGGTAGGATTACTCGTTAAACCCGAAACGCCTGTCTGAATCAGCGAGGCAAGCTCCCCTGAACGAAGAACGTCTCTTGATAAATTGTCATACCAAACCGATTGCCCGAGGTTATTTAGTGAAACGATATGGGGGCTCTTCTCTGTCATCCTAACAATACTCCAAAACAATAATGATACGTAACGTACTACTATGCTAGGTATACTGAATTTTGACCGATCGTGAAACTACGAACTAACAAATAGCGGTCGTAGGGCGTTAAAAATCAGGCTGACTAGCCCCCCTACCCCCGTATAATTCTCGGAATATCCATCTGACCAGGATACGAGAGGGCTTTCCGCTTTCTATTCCGGTAGAACTGATATGTCGTAAGAAGGCAATGCATCGCGTATGGGATACCATTCACATGACAAATTTCATCTCCGTAATACGTCGGAATAGGCCGTTCAACGATCCTTAGATTGCGCTCCGCCATAGCTAGAATAATTTGCGTGTCAAAATGCCATGTATTGGTAAACGACTGAAAAGGTAGCTGCTGCAAAGCATTTGTTGAATACAACCGGTAACCCGAATGATATTCTGAAAGATTGAGACCTGACAACCGGTTTTGAATGCCAGTCAAAATTCGATTACCCACGAACTTGTACATCGGCATCCCCCCTTTGAGTGCCTCAAAGGGCTTAGACATACGAGACCCGAAAACCATATCCGCCTCTCCTGCGACCAAAGGCTCCAATAAGGAAGGTAGAGCCTCCGGTGCATATTGTCCGTCACCATGAATCAACGCCACTACGTCAAGGCCTCTATCAATGGCGTACTGGTATCCTACTTTCTGATTACCACCATACCCCTGATTTTTTTCATTGCGATGCACAGTAAGCTTATCAATCCCATACTGAGCCTTGTATCCCAGAGCCGCATAGTATGAGTTGTCGCTACTACAATCATCGATCACAAAAATCTCTTCGACGTCGTCGTAGACTTCCTTAGGGATTCTGGCAATCGTTTTATTCAAATGATTGACAGCATTATAGGCAATTATAAAGAGACCTATCTTTGGCTTTCTCATCGCAACAGTTTCCCCACTAAATCGTATCCGGATACTTCAGTTATTTCGACTACGCCAATATATCCAGCCGAAATATTGTGCAACCCGTCGGATACATCATTGATTAAAATCGAACCATCTACCTCTGGTGCCTGAAACGAAGCTCGTCCAACCAACAACAGATCAGTATCTTCGTGAACACCTTCAACTAACGTCAATAGCTGCTTACCCACATACTCCTCATTTCTCTGCATCATAACCTTTTGCTGAGCTAACATCACTCGCTCTCGTCGACGCTGCTTCTCCTTATCTGAAACATCATCTTCCATCGTATGGGCAAGCGTCCCCTCCTCAGCTGAATAGGTGAAAACTCCAACACTCTCAAAATACCCCTCGGCAATAAACCGCTCCAATTCCTCGACATCAGCATCAGTTTCTCCGGGGAATCCAACGATGAAAGTAGTACGTAGTCTTATCTCCGGGGCGACCTCTTTGACCCACTCCACAAAACGACGGGAGCCGAATCGCCCGATAGGCCTGCGCATAGCCTTCAAAACTCTCTCACTTGCATGCTGAAGCGGCACATCAAGATAGCTACATACACGAGGTAATGTAACAATTGTCTTCAGAAGCGATTCTGAGACCCCAACTGGATACGCATACAACAATCGAATCCATTCAACGGCACCATCACTGTCGATTGCTTTCAAAAGCTCTTCAAGGCTTTCTCCTTCGCGATCGGACCCATATGAAGTCAGGTCTTGCGCCACCAAGTTTATCTCTTTAACACCCTGTGCTCCGAGCGCCCTAATCTCGTTGCGGATCGATTCAATTGACCGACTCCGCATCCCTCCCCGAAGCTTCGGGATAATGCAAAATGCACATGGACGATTACACCCTTCAGAAACTTTTACGTAGGCCATATGCGACTGCGACGAAAGGTGTCGAGGCATGGTATCATCATATATAAAATACGGTCTTCCACCCTCTCGAAGAGTAGCCGCCATAGCTTGTTCCGAATCTTGTGCCAACGCTGCCACATTAAGCACGCCGTCAATGTCGATAAAAGCATCAACTTCAGGAAGAGCCGCTCGAATATCGCCCTTGTAGCGTTCAACCATGCAACCAGCAACTAACAACCGTCGCAAACTACCACTCTTCTTTAGCTCAGATAATTCAAGAACACAGTCAACACTCTCTTTGACAGCACTTTCAAGAAATCCGCATGTATTGATAACAGCGACATCGGCAAGCGTCAGATCGTTAACGATTTCAAATCCGGCGTTGCGAAGCACGCCTATCATGACCTCAGAATCAACCTGGTTTTTGGCGCAGCCTAAAGTTACTACCGCGGCACGACCTGCGAATGTCTTTGTCCCATCCACCCCAACAGGCTCTGATATATTAACCGCGACAGAACCACACGACTGAGCTCGAGATTCATCATTGGAAACGATCGATAGTAACGACTTCATAAACAGATACACCGGGTAATCTTAACGTCTGTCTACCAAATCTACACCGGTTGGGTAGTCTAAAACAAATCGACTCGATTCAGCAGAAATTGAGTTAACCACCTGATTTGAAAACACTATCTCCGTAATATTGCCACCAACTGAGGTAATTTTTGCTCCAATAGGTGTTTTTTTCGCCAAATCGACCAATAATATAAAGCCATCAAGCTCATCATTTTCCCCCTCATGTGCCTGATTGGCCTTGGCTTCAAGGGTCAATGCAAGGTTACTAGAAGCTGTTTTACAAGCAGATAGAACCCGAAAATCCCTGTCGAGATCTCCAATACCCATCATAAATGCTATCGGAACCGCCGACAAAAGAACCTCCTTGACGTCTTGAATGATAACCTGCTGTGTGTCCACCTGATAGAGAGACATAACACCATCCCGAATTAGAACCTCCTGTTCTCGGGGAGTCTTATAACTCCACCGCATTCGCCCCGGCTTTGAAAAACTCATCACCCCTGAGCTCTGTTCCCCCTCGGCCAAAGCCACAATAAATGAGCGCTGCAGGAAATTAGCAGACAATGAATCTATCTTGGCATACTGTTTCTGCACCTCTTGCACTACTTGCCGCGCTTCTGTCGTATTAATCCAACTATCAGCACCTCGACACGCGAAAACATCATCCTGCGCCACTGCCAACAAAGGGAAGAAGGAAAACACAATGACTCCATACAGAGCACACATCCGAAGCTTAACAATACTCATTTATCACCCTTTTTCCTGGCCTGATTGTTCCATGCAATCGGCTTATAAAGTTTACAAGTAGAGAGCGTAGCACAGCTGTCCAGAACCTACCCATAGTCCTGCTCGAAGCAGGCTATCGCAATCGTAGTCATGTCATTTGAGATCTGGCAAGGGCAGCTATTGTGTCCGACTATTGACTATAAAAGAAAGCAAAACCGACTACTTGTCGATACACGCACGAGAGATCGTGAGACACAATGAAGACTCTGAGCTCTCCATCCACGGCCATCGTACCGACGCATTTACTTGCGAAACAAGCGCCTGAAGAATCTTAGCCCCCGCTTGAGAAGCCTCTCGCTCTTGTTTGAAATTAATATCAGGAAATGTAACCACAACATCTAATGACGCTTCAGAGAGAAACATGTCGATTTCAAGCTCACCCTCCATCACTCTTTCGCTCCGAGCCACAAGGCACTGATACACAGTCTCGTTAAATAGCAGTCCGATCTGACAGGCGATTCGCGACCGCACTGCGTAGAGATGCGAGGCAGCATTTCCACCGATAGCCACGTTAGATACACCATTCATGGAAAGACATGTAGAAAGAACCGAACGCAAATACCCACCGATTACAACTACTGTACCTTCCGTAGCAGTCATATCTACGCTTTCATACATTGTAGCCATAGAGTAAACACATCCCTCCATTCGCTTAAAAACTCGCCGCGCATCGCAGTCATGCACATCTCCTGAAAAAATTCGCAGTAGACTACATACCGTTTGAAGGTTATTTTTGAACTCATGTTGAACTCTGCGTAAAGGCTCTAATGCTTCACTCACCCCAGATATCCCCTCTCTCATATCGCTAACACCAAAGAAGCTGAGCACTAAACAGGGTCGTTTTCTGCCAAACTAGACCCCTCTTCACATCTGCGCCTGGTGACAGGAGCGTTAAAACATTATTAAATCAATAGAAACGTGGCATTGTTGGCTCCCTTGATGCTCATTGGAGCTTATATACCGAATCCCGGTCCATTAAAGCTATAATACCCAGCCGCTAGAGCACAAGACTTGCCTATATACTTCTCGCACAACTATGATCGTTATCAGCACCAACAAGCAGACGAAGAATCGGCGTTCACATCCGCGTCGCAGCTATAAGCCCCCCCGGATTTCCGCCCAAAGGAAACACAAACCAGAGAGAAAAGTCGATGAACGATTCAGTATTCACCCTAGTAGCTCCGACACTAGATGGCTATGCTCTTTCAGAAAAACCGCTCCCACTAGTGCCATCGCTAACGCATGTCGTTAAAAACGCCATGAAATCTCTACTGTATCGTTGTAATTTCTCGTTCGAGGATAACCGATGAATTCATACCGATACCCCTAGCCCGAGCTAATCCTCCCTGAATTTCGATGACATAGAGGCTTGGAGCCGATCCACCTCGGGGCTCCTCGGAAAATGGAGTTGCGTTTTCTATGACCTCAACCACTTTCATCTCTTTCGAGATAAACACCATATCTAGTGGTATTTGGGTATTCTTCATCCAAAACGAGTGCGGAGTCTCTTTGGGAAAAACAAAGAGCATCCCCTGATTCTCCCTCAGAGAATTACGAAACATGAGCCCCTTCGCCCTCGCCGCCGGAGTTGCGACCACCTCAAGATTCAGATCTAATAATACAGCCCCGCTGTCATCTATAAACTTCCCTGTAATTACCTCCGAGCGAATATCCTTGGAGCAGGCGACCACAAAGAATAAACAGCACAGACCTAACAATAATCGAATGCGCGCACCTTGACAGCGCATACAGGTCATCAGCACTATTTCTTACTTTCAATTAAAGACGTTAACTCTGGCACCACATCGAACAGATCGGCAACCAAACCATAATCAGCTACTTCAAAAATCGGAGCATCGGGATCTTTATTTATCGCCACAATCACTTTGGAATCCTTCATTCCTGCCAAATGTTGGATCGCGCCCGATATTCCGATAGCAAAGTACAGCGACGGCGCTACAACTTTCCCTGTCTGTCCTACCTGCCAGTCATTTGGAGCATATCCGGAATCCACGGCCGCTCTAGAAGCTCCAACGGCTCCTTTTAGTGCATCGGCGAGTGGAAACACAATCTTTTCAAAATTCTCTGCCGAGGCAAGGGCTCTTCCTCCACTAACTACGACCTCTGCATCGGTCAACTCAGGGCGATCTGCCTTAGACTGCTCAAAACCGACGATCTTGCCGAATCTATCTTGCTCCACCAGCTCAGCATCACCAGCCAGTTCTAAGACCGCCTTCGCGCCACCCTGCGTACCAGGCGTAGCCGCCGAGAACGCAGTTCCTCGAATACTTACTATACGCACGTCGCTGGAAACCTCGACATCTGCTATCACATTTCCAGCATACATCGGACGCTTTAATGACCCGTCTTCGTTGACTCCAATGATATCCGAAGCTTGAGCTCCTTCAAGCAATACTGCGACTCGAGGAAGCACGTCCTTGCCAGTGCTGTTAGCGGCACCAACCACTACCGATGCACCCATCTCTTTTGCCGCCAAGGCGATAGCTCTACCAAAGGGTTCCGCGCGATACTGAGCAAAAAGTTCATCCTCTGAAAACCGAACATCTTCAACTCCGTACTGAAGCAGCTCTTCTGCAGCACTCGCGGCACCCTGACCAAGAGTTACCGCAGTAATTGCGGCACAGCCCCATACTCTCCGGAGCTCTTCCGCTGCGGTCAACGCAACAAGTGTACTCTTGATTAACTTTCCGTCGTTATGCTGCGCGAAAACAATTATTTTACCCATCAGTCGATCCCTTATAAAACCTTTGCTTCTTCCTGAAGCGCCGCGACAAGCTCTACAACGTCCGCTACTTTTCGCCCTGCCGAACGAGCCTCTGGAAACACCATCGACTTCACTGAAACTTTCACCTCGGCAGAAACACCAAGTGATTCGAGTGTAATTTCTTCAAAGGGCTTTTTCTTTGCTTTCATCAGATTAGGAAGAGCTGCATACCGTGGCTCATTTAGACGCAAGTCGGTCGAAATAACACAAGGCATAGGCACCTCAAGCACCTCAAGCCCACCATCAACTTCGCGAGTAACGGTTGCACGTTCACCCTCAATCTCAACTTTCGACGCAAAACATGCTTGTGGCAAATTAAGCCTTGCAGCAAGAAGCTGCGCAGTCTGGCTCGAATCTGAATCGATGGCCTGCTTACCCATAATAATCATACCGAATTCATGGCGCGAATAAATCGCTGCAAGCACCCGAGATGCTAGATCAGAGTCTACGGGCCCGTCGTGATTTACTAAAATTGCCGAGTCAGCACCCATCGCCAACGCGTATTCCAAGCGCGATTTCGTATCACTTGGACCGACACTCGCCAAGACTATCTCAGAGACGACTCCCTGTTCTTTGAGTCGAATCGCCTCTTCTACGGCAATTTCGTCAAAAGTGTTTATTATCCACTTAATACCGTCTCGCTGAATATCAGACCCATCAGCCAACAATTTTAGTTTTATCTGCCAATCCGGCACTCGTTTAATTGGTACTAGTATCTTCATACGCGGATTTTACCTCATAGTTGTTCCATCAAGCTAGTACGAATATGCAAGCAAGAAGCTCCTTACCGCAAAAAAACTTCTCGAGACCGACAAACGACCGCCGAGAACACTCACTCTTCTACTCTTCGACTGCCAGCAAAGATTCACTAAACGGGGGGCGCAATAGGCGGCTGCGGGCAACTTTGGCTGTCTGTGCCAACGTAGGATGAGTTTTTTCCAAGCGTGTAAGCTGGTTTAAGTGATCCGCTGTCTGGCCGATTAACCTCGCAACATCTCCATCTGCAACGCCTGACAATCGCAACAATCCGGCAAATTCTGGCCACGTTTCAGAATCCATCCACGTTATTACAGTCAGTGCAGCATCCGGTAATACTGCAACCTCTGCTAGACCTGGCCCTTTGTAATTTTCACGAACAGAGTCGACAATACCCTGAAGAGATTTAAACGATTCGGATTTAATGGGGTTTCTCTTCAATTGAAAATATGGGCGATGTGGGTCCCCAGCGATGCTGGCCACAAGACCCACGATCTCATACATCGGACTTTCATCAAAAAGCCCCTGAGAGATAGACTCAGCCAATTCCAGAACAAGGCTCGTACACAACTCGGCGGCCCAACCGCCTTTTTCTGTTAAACTGCCACCCTCCACAAATCCCAGTGCCCGCAAACCATCGAGAGAGAGCGCTAGAGACGTCTCCTGTTTTTTTTCCAATTCATCCGCTTCTCGCAGCAGGCGACGAACCCTCTTTTCTCCCCTCTTCAGGGCCTCCGATCCACGTCCTTGACGCTGCTCTAGCGTCTCTTGCTGTGTTAGGGCTTGTTCGCGAAGCTCACTAGCACCCTTTCGATCAAGAAAAGCACCCAGGCTCCGCGCAACGGTGAACTCCAAATCGTCTACGTTCCTATACTTCAACAGGTTTAGCACAGTCGATGGCGCTGCAAAATACTGCGAGCGCAAGGGTTCGGGTGGTCGCTTCGACACCTCCAGCAATACGCGCGCATCCGAAAATCTACTCGGAGTAATCACACATACTCCAACTGCGTCTTTACCGCGTCGTCCTGCTCGACCCGACATCTGTTGAAACTCCGCAGAGGATAAAACACTAAACCCCTCCGAACCCCGACGACTATGGGCTGTCACAACAGCTGTTCTCGCTGGAAAATCAACGCCTGCCGCGACAGTACCCGTAGCGACCATGAGACGTAACAAACCTCGAGACATCACCTCCTCAAGGAGTAGCCTCCATATCAACAACTGCCCCGCATGGTGCGCCCCAACGCCCGTTGCTATGAGCGCATCGTATTGAGGATAGCCAGTAATGAACTGTTCCTCGAATTGATATTTTTTAATGACAGCCTGAACTTCTTCGCGCAATGTCTCCTGAGCTGAAGCGGGCAAATGCATCTTAGCATCTCGTTGTATTGCCTCCACATCCGCATCACACTGCTTTCGTGCGGTTCGAAACAAAATTGCTGGCAACAAGCTATCTCTCTCGAGTTCTCGAAGGATTATATGGACCGGAAAATCACCAAACACAACTACCTCCGTCGCCTACCATGTGGCCTACTCCTCGAACGCCCCTTACGTGTCTTCCGTCCGTCCCGTTCTGCCCCGCCTCGACCGCCAGACATAGATCTCCCTCTCACTCGCATACCAGATTCATCCAGCTTCGCCGAACCATAGTATTGAGCAACTTCAGGTAAGATGTGGCCTTTTTCATCACTAAGGGGGATAACTCCATAACGAGGATGTAAGAACGCATATCGCAATTCAACAGGCCGCTCTGTTTTCATGACAATTCTACACTCCCGATTTCGAACCTCTTCAATCCAAGCAGCTATCTCCTCGGCATTGGAAATGGAAGCAGACAACATTAACAGCGTCGAATCTCCCGGTGTTAAGATAATACTTTCCTCCCAAACCGGTCCCCGTTGTGGATCTGCAATATAATGAACTTCATCAAGGATAACCAAAGAGTACTGAGCATGCCCGCGATACAGCTCATTTCTATAAATCTCTGTGGTCGCAATCACAACATCAGAGTCACCTTCTATTTTTCGATCGCCAGTCAATAATCCTACCGAATATCGAGGTCCAAAAGTTTGCTGAAACTCACTATACTTTGTGTTAGAGAGCGCCTTTAAAGGCGTGGTATAGATAGCTCTCTTATTCTGCTCTAAAAGTCGAAACATCGACTCAATTGCAATATAGGTCTTTCCTGAACCTGTCGGCGCTACAACAAGAGTGTCAATGCCATTGGCGAGATTATCAATAGCTTCCTGCTGAAATGGATCAACTACAAAATCACACTTCTCGGGAACTCCGATGCCCGACAAAAGTTTTTGTCTCGCTTCCTGAATCGCCTTAAATTTCATTATTCTCTTCCAAATGCTCAGGGATTTCATAGCGACAGGACACAAAGCTTCGAACATACGATGGGGCCTGTGTCGACAAATCTTCTATTGATCCATCATAAACTATTTTTCCGTCAAACAACGCCAGAATCCGTTCAACCGCGGGCAGTAATCGCCGAAGGTCGTGACTAACTAAAATAGTGGTGGGCTTGTACTCGGCATGCAACTCGACGATTAAATCCATAATCACGCTACTTGCCACAGGATCGAGTCCGCTGGTCGGATCATCGAGAAGTAAAATCTTAGGTCGCCCGACTAAAGCTCTCGCAAGAGAGACTCGTCGCCGCATTCCTCCACTAATCTGCCCCGGCATCTTAAATGCCGCACTAGAAAGTCCAACCCTGGCAAGTATTGAAGAGACCTTATCTCGAACAAACTCTCGTTCTTCCCTCGACAAATTCGTAGTCGGAACATTACCGGCCACCAATGGAAAGGCTACATTGTCATACACCGACAGTGAATCAAATAACGCCCCTTCCTGGAACATCAGCCCGACATCTTGAGAGGAACATCCTCTCGGAAACCCAACTGACCCCACATCTGTATGGCAGGTATGTGCAATTATCTTCAACAACACACTCTTCCCTCCTCCACTAGGGCCTATTAACCCATTGATAGAAGAGCGCTTAAGCGCAAAGTTTACATCAGATAAAACCGGGACACCTGCAAAGGACCGCGAAAGAGAATTAACCTTTAACACTGATAAAAAACTATCCTCCTCCAAAATCCTCACATAGCCCGTTCGGCTACGTACTTATTGCCGCCGACGAAGAAACTCGGCCGATGGAATCATCACACACCCTACCGTTTTCCTCTAGAGCAACAGCTACACTATTCTCTCGGTCGTACTGGTCCCTGATGCGGTGCAAACATTCAATCTGCTCCTCTAAGGAATGAAGACCTAGCAGGCTCTTTCTCCAGGGAGCTCCCTTACACATCTGCGACACCAATTGCTTAAGCTTGCCTGGACAGGAGCCATCAAGAAAGTCCTCCCTTAACAGCTCAATGTACCGAAACAATACCTCAACCATCCGTCGATGATCGTGCCGAAGAGCGCACGGACTCCCGCCAAGTATCTCAGAGAAAACCAAAGGGTTGTACATACTGGCTCTACCGATAAAAAGTCCGGCCACTCCGCCGCGGAGACGCTCCTGGGCAGAAGTAGCATCTACCACATCTCCGCTCCCCAAGACCGGAATGGACACTTCACTGGCTATGTGCTCAACGATATCCCAATCAGCTTCGCCGCGATATAACTGCGCCCGCGTTCTACCGTGAATCGCAAGAGCCTGAACACCCTCATCCTCTGCCATTATCGCTATTTCAAGAGCATTCCTACTCGCATCATCCCAGCCAGAACGAATCTTAATCGTCAGCGGTATACTAACGTGGGCTCGCACCTCTCGAATAACCGCTCTGAGATGCTGCGGTTGACGCATCAATTCACAACCACCACCTTTCTTGACGACCTTCGGTGCGGGACATCCACAATTAATATCAATGAGATCTGCACCCATATCCTGAACCATCAGCGCGGCATCTCTCATTCTGGAGACATCGTACCCGAATATCTGCACGCAATACGGTCGTTCCTCCTCTGCAAAGCGCATCATCTCAAGAGTACGCTTAGAGCCTCTTGTCATTCCTTCGACCGATACGAATTCACTTACCAACAATCCCACCGCTCCTGGGTTTAATTCCTTAATCAACCGACGAAATGGTCTCGTTGTTACCCCACTCATGGGCGATAAAACCAAACCAGGCGCGATACAGATATCGCCTACCTTATACGATGGTATCATTCAAAATCTCCTCAACTCTCTCGGAGAGCGCTTCTATCGAAAAAGGCTTTCTCAGAAACCCGCGCGCTCCATCTTTAAGCATTTTTTCGACGACATGCTCCGAACTAAATCCACTCATCACCAATACCGAACTGTCAACCTGACGCTCTCTCATCTCTTCAAAGAGCTTGTCACCAGCCATATCTGGCATAAGGATATCAAGCATCACCAATTCATAGGGTTGCGCCGCTTCGGTGATTCTAGCGAGCCCTTCCTCACCAGAAGACGCCACATCTACAACATATCCCAGGTGAGATAAACTTAACGACAAAACATTACGGACTGCATCCTCGTCGTCTATCACTAAAATACGTTGTCCGCTTCCCCTCCGAAGATTTGGTATCCCTACGCTAGCTTCGGCATGCGCCTTCTCATCTAAGGCGGGCAAAAACACCTTAAACGTTGTCCCCAAGCCCACCTCAGATTGCACTTCAATTAATCCACCAAGCTCAGTAACAATCTGACGCACCGTACTCAGCCCAAGCCCAGTTCCACGTCGTTCTTTTGTTGAAAAGTAAGGCTCAAATATCCGCTCAATCAGTTCAGGCGCCATACCGACACCAGTATCCTCGACACAAATGGCGATGAAGCGCTTCTCACCATTGAAATGGCTTTGATTTGACGATGGAAAGATCCCTCCCAGGCGAACCCGTATTGAACCGTTACCATCAATCGCATCTCGAGCGTTTATGATCAGATTTATCAAAATCTGATTCACCTGCGCCTCCGTTGCCATCAGCTTAGGAATCGACTCCAGCGTTTCAATAGACACCCCTATTCTGGATGGAATCGCACTCTTAAGCAAGGTTAGCACCCCGTTTGAGCTCTGCTCCACATCAACCGGTTTCGGAGATTGCGATGAGTCCAGTCGAGAAAACATCAATATCTGTTTGACCAGATCTGCCCCCCGCAGAGCCCCATCCTCAATGGCTAAGAGCGACTCGTAGGCATCACCATGCGAATCCACTTTGTGCTTCAAAAACGCGACATGCCCAAGCACTCCAGTTAACACATTATTAAAATCATGTGCCACTCCGCCTGCCAACATCCCCAAAGTTTCAATCCGCTGCTTATGATAATCTTGAACAGCCGTATCGCCCGACTCAGAGCTCGCTTCTACTCGAACCAAGACGCTCTCCTCTGCCCTACATGTCACACCACGAACTGTGACAACATCCCCTGAATAGCGATACCAGGAGGTCGAAAATGCACCGTCAATTCTACAATCCTCTCGCAAAGAGGGCCACAATATCCCAAGTTTGCAGTCGGCGAGTCCCTGTATCGCTACAAGATCTAGAAAGGCCCGATTTGCCACTAGCAAACGAAAATCATGCGACAACACGCATATTGGCTCATCAAGAGCATCAATTATTTCTTGCGCTAACTTCATGACATTCCTTACTCACTCTGATTGATTTCCGTTAGCCTCGCCGCCGCACCCTCAACACTTTTGAAATCAACCGTGTCAAAAAGCTTATTTACTTTGGCGATTATCTATTCTGACCAACGTTCTCTGGCTTGGTAAATCTTACAATACCAATAACTTAGATTCTTGCTAAGAGAAACATACTATATGTGTACGTTCTGGACATATCATCCCTCTATCCTTCCTCGGGCACTCTTTGACCCCTAGCACTCGGTGCACAAGAAATTCTTTTGGCTATCTGTTGGTAGATAATTCGATGCAAATCGATTGTTTTTAGATAGTTACCGACCCAAAGCTTGATACACGCCGTATGAATTATCACTAATCAGGCAATTTTTTATAACAATAAACCAATTTGAGCTTAAAAATAAGGTGCCCCTTACCCTTTGCGTGAATCTCAATAAGCAAGGGAAAAGTGCGCGGCAGTAAAAACCGTGCTTGTAACCTATTTTGAATGTGGTAGTTTGTCACTACCGTGTTTTTTTTACGGGAGCCAGTTGTTATGTCTGATTCTGAATCAAACACACTTACAGGAACGGTTAAGTGGTTCAATGATGCCAAAGGATTTGGATTTATCGAGCACACGAGCGGAAAAGATGTTTTTGTTCACTACTCGGTAATTACATCCGAAGGCTTTAAAACCCTCAAGGATGGCGAAACAGTAACGTATGAACTTACTGAAGGGCCTAAGGGTTTTCAAGCTTCACGGGTGGAGAGAACCACTACACAGGATTCCTCAAAAGCACAAGAGATTACTATCTCTCTCGCAGAGAGTGAAGAACTCCGCGCGGAAGAAAAGTAGAAATAGCAGCACCACGCACTCACCGTTTGAGCGCTTGTGTAGGACCGTTGTAAGTTAGAAACTGTGTCACCTAATGAGTGCGCAGGAAAGCTTATGAGGTATAACCTCGTTCAAATGCCCAAGAGGTAAGAATGCGTTGTTGTATGGCTACAGCGCTGACTCATATCACTCTCGCGGTCTGACTCATATCACTGTAGCGGTACTAGATGCTAATGTAACCCAAGTTGCTTATCGAGCAAGTTTTCGTACTGATGGTAGCTGCCTTGCGATGCAGCAACTAGGCGAAAGCTCCTAGCTTAAAGCAGAGCAGCTGAAGAGCCAACCTCAACACCGACCGTTTTTTTGCAGACCACCGACAGCCAAACGACAAGCAACAAGTAACAATCCCTTTATTGCCGCAACTATTGCCAGACAGGCATCGGTGAGGTTGTCATTTACAACATCACGGAGCTCTAAAATCCTCTCCCTGCCCCAGAGTGCCGACGTCGATATAGCCAGTTCGGCCCTTTCGTGAGCGAATTCGCGCCCACCTTCCGTACTTCCCCTCAACTAAGATTTTATCACCAACAAGGAGCTGCCCTAAGACATCTGATGTATCACTCGGCCGTCGGTACACTCTTGTGGCATCCACCACAACCATGGAACGGGCTCCAAATGGAGCTGGCCACTGCTGCCCCCCGCTATCATCAGTACTTTGTGGTAATTGAGCTTTTATCATCGTCTTCGAACGTTCTCGCTCTACACCGCTACGAAACTCTGAACCTTCAATTGGCCCAGTCGTATTCACCAATTCTTTACCCACAGTCGCAGTCGGGCGTAACGCACTAACAATGGGTTGAGGCTTAATTTCAGACTTCGGCTCATTTCGAGATTCCTGTAAAACCGAGCCACCCTGATTGGCATCAACATCTGTTTGTGTCTCTTTATCTGCACTATCAATGCCGTATTTTACTGCATCAAGGTCACTTATGCCTATGCGCTTAGAAATATCAGGAGGCTCTAACGTCGGTGGAGGCAAATGGCTACTGTCTTTTTTATCGCTTAAAACAACCAAAGCGCTTCGATTGTCATTTCGAAAAAATCTCGAGACACTCCTCACTGAACCAAACATTACCGATAGAACTGCGACACCCAAGGAAGCCACTACGATGATTCGACTTCGAGTAAGCATCGGCTGACTCGAGGATGAAACGCGATTTTCATCCTGTCTTTTCGAAACATCTGGCAAGGCCTGTCCAACAGCCGTATCTGTTATACGGCGACCTCCTGCATTCGACAAATCAAATATAATGAGAATCTCATCAAGATCTTGCAAACATAGCTCATCCTGATTCGATTGCGCCCGTTCTGATATCAGAGATGAGAGCTCAAGTAATGAATGACGCATGCTCTCCATTTCTCCCTGCTGCTGAATCCGTTGGCACAACGATCCAAATGAAGAGACGAGTAGCGAAACAGGCATGGAGCTCATCTCCACCTGTCCTCGAAGCCACCAAACTCGGGCTATCGGAAGATCAGTTGCGGCTATAACCTTCTCGGCATACTCAATTAACTCTTGCCACTGGCTTTGTTCGGCATACATAGCGAAGTCGTAATCACTTAGATTCTGCGTAACGCCATTCATCTCGCTTGCCAGTGTTGCCGATGTAGAGACCTCCTCTGATGAGACTGAATATTGCACAGGGGCAAGCAAACCCTCAATTCCGAGGTCAAGTCGACTACTATCTGTGGCGCTTTTCTTCGACATATTCGTATAGCAATCAAAGGTAAATTTGCTCGAGCACGACCTATGGAGAATGTATCAAAGGCTTTCTATACTACGAGCACTTCCTACCGCTATGATACAAGTTCTTCCGGCGCTACTAAACAAGCTTGGTCTTTTATGAGCGACTTGTTCCTAGAGAATACGGCAAAAAATAGCTTGCCCGCCTGCAATAAACCTCAGATATCTCAGTCAATGAGATGTATATCTACAAGGTTCTCTAGCGAAGAATGCCCTTATTTAAAAGGCGTATCTAATTAGATACACTGATAATAATGACCTGCAAACAACAAAATAACGACTCAATATTCATAGACACCTAATCACTATTATAACGTACAGGGAAAGCCAACTAAGGCAAAAAACACAAAACTAACGCCTACCAAAGGCTCTGCCGCCCCTCCCAAGAAAATACGGTATGAAACAAGCAGTATACCCATGTAAAACCACACTCAAAACAGTCTCTATTGAAAAGTGCTGCAAACAAAACCGACTTAAATAGAGAGAACAACTCTTATAATCAGCACTTTACAGACATATCAGCCCAGCAAAATAGAGCTAGTATCTCGACCCCAATCACAAAACAAGTCAACATCACCTTCTAACTTGATAATATTGGCTGGTGAATTTCCTACATTTCATACCACGCGGTAAAAAAATACTTTACGATCTAAGAATTAGATACGACTGTATTTGTAGGATAGAAATAATCTAGCCTGGGCAGATATGTCCCAGAACATTAGATAGAGGCGAACCGCTCAAGCTCTCTGTCCCGTGCCTGCGAAAAGCAATGTTAGTTGATAACTAACCACGCAACGCGCTTTATGGTAACAAAAGCTAGATATTCTAACTTTAGTTGTTATTAGAATTGCACCACGAAACAGTGAGGATCAAGAATTTTTAGCACCCCAAAAGATAATACAAATACAGATGAAAAGTATCGACAAAATCACACAAAAAAATACTCAGTCCCGAATGTCACCTTCGACGCGAACCATACCTAAAGTTCACCTCACGGCACAGACATCTTCAGACACTTCCCGAAGCGCCACACGGCTCACTCAAGTGCCATCAGTTCTTCGCAATTACCTGCTAAGTATGCTTTTGTTCTCTTTTTGCGGATGCTTCTCTACTCATCTTCCAGAGACCCCCGCACCTTCTCACTTGCAAAGATTACTAAGACTATCTGAGCAAGACATTCCAACTACAATCGACTACGCATCACCGGCAAAGCCTGTGGGATATCAGTACCTACTTATTATGCCCTTATCTCGAGTATTTGCGCCTCATATAAAGGAGACACTAACGCAACGATTAGCTCTCCATGCAGGAATTAACAAATACCAACTCGCCTTCGACAACCAAAGTACGCGCGCAGATACGAGAATCGAAATCTCAATAAAAGAAATTCGCATTAACGGATTCGACCTTTTATTCGTTCGAAAACCAACAACACATCTTATCATCCAAGCCACCCTTTATCGGTTCGGGAAGTCCTCTCGCGAGTGCACCACTCGACAAGATGTCTCGAATTTCAAGGCATTCGCTTTCTCCAACGAGCTCCAAGCCGTGCTCGAAACTGCTGTCGATAGAGCCGCACAGGATATTATCACCTGCCTAGGACTCTCAGATCCCGCATCGCCTCTACCAACGTATACTGAAAATGAAATGTATTAATTCACCTCAAATTATCTTTGCAACCCTCGTTTCGGAGGCACTCCTACTAGGCCTCGGCTTTTGCGTAGTTCCATTTGTAGCTTCGATAGGAAAATGGAACATTACACTCTACGCAATAGCGATGGGTATCCTGCTCACACTTCCTCCTTTACTGGCCAATATACTTTTGTGGCGATACAGCCACTCGCATACCTCATCGATATTTTATCGTTTCTCGGTAGAAGTCATTGTCCCACTCTGTCAATCGATGAACATCATAACCGCTCTCATTGTGGCCGTTCTATCGGGGATATGTGAAGAGTTCTTCTTTCGAGGGGCGCTTAACAATCTAATCCAAATCCACACGAATCAAGCACTATCATGCATCACAACAAGCATCATTTTCGCCGTCATCCATTTTATCGGAAACATCAAACGATATGGCGCTATGATACCATTATATGTTGCAATGGGTGGCTACCTTTGGCTAATTCATCATCTGACGGAGTCACTCGCCTGTGTAGCAGTTACACACGGCGCATACAACTTCACTGTCATTATGCTCACAAAGAGACATTCTGAGAAAATGGCTCCACTATAATTGTTTCGTAATAGGTCAGCGTCTCTTATGCAAACATCTTACGAGCCGCGACAATCGCTCCCTCCAATTTCACAACATCCTCAACGCTTGAATACAAACCAAAACTAGCCCGAACAGTAGCTGAGACGCCAAGAGCACGTAACGTTGGCATTGCGCAATGATTACCGGCTCGAATCTGGACTCCGTGCGCATCTGCAACAGTCGCAAAATCATGCGGATGAACACCTTTGATATCAAAAGAAATCCCCCCAGCTTGAAGTCCATTCTCTATGCCAGGCCCATAAATAATGATATCCTTTTGGGACTGCAACATATCATAAGCATTCTGCATAATATGGTGCTCGTGCGATCTAATATCATTCCAAGAAAACTGATTTAAAAATCTAATTGCGGCCCCCAAAGCTATCGCCTCATGAAACGCTGGGGTCCCTGCTTCAAATCGCTGAGGAATTTCAGCTAATCCAAAATCCTCAGTGGTTACATAAGAGATCATATCGCCTCCCCCCAATAGGGGCTCCAACACAGCTAACGATTCACTACGGCCATATAAGACCCCAACTCCGGTTGGCCCATAAATTTTATGCCCCGAAAAAACATAAAAATCACAACCCAACTCGTCAACATTAACTCCGAGATGAACAACCCCCTGCGAGCCATCTACAACTACACAAGCCCCACCCGCCTTACCAACTTCGACTAATTCTTTAATGGGCGTTACCGTTCCAATAGAATTCGCCAACTGCGTGACAGCGATGATGCGAGGTTTCAGACGAGAAACTTTCTCCCTATAATCCTCCATATTAAGGGTTCCATCTTGATGGATATCAACGAATTCAATTGAGGCATTACACCGTTTCGCAAGCATCTGCCACGGAACAATGTTGCTGTGATGTTCAAGTAAAGAAAGGAGAATGACATCCCCCTCATTAATGGCATGCTCATAACCCCGTGCAATTAAATTGATCCCTTCAGTAGCTCCTTTCACGAAAACAATACTTTCCGAACGTACCGCGCCGATGAATTTCGCTATATCTTTACGCGCTCCCTCGTATCGTTCTGAAGCTTGTGCGCTCAGACTGTAAGCGCCCCGATGAACATTGGCATTAATGAAGCTCATCGATTCGCACAGCGAGTCAATTACCACAGAGGGCTTCTGGGTTGTAGCCGCAGAATCGAGGTAAGCCACATCAGGTTGTTGGCAAAAGAAAGGAAACATACTGCGAACAGAATTCCCAGGTTTGTAATCCTGCTCTCGAGATTCGGTCATATAGAATCCATGAAAAACTTTTTTATCTCTAGCTACCCTTCCCTTACACACCCCCTAAAAGCAGATGAACACCAAAGTCACCTTGGTATCTGCAAGCACCCTACTAAGGCCGCCCGAGAGCTATCAAAGCATCCATTTCAGTATAACTTTGATGCCAAATGGTGCCAACATACCCAAGTCTCTGATTTAACTAAATTTGCCGTATTATCAAGACACAAATAGTTTAGATCCCTATAAATGCGAGCAAATACCGTCAGCTCTATTCATAAAGCAGGAGTAATCTTTTTTTATGCCGTGTACGATTTTTCTTGACCTAAGCCCATCCGAGACCCTATTCTTGCCTCCGCGGTTTGTTACAGTTGTTACTGTTCGCGGTCATGTTGTAAACCAAGTCGCTTGAAGGTGGGTCTTAAAAGACATCCCAAGAGTGACTTTCTGAGCAGTATGACGTCCTCCCCGATTTTATTGGCAAAGGTTTTACTTTGTTATTAAACACCGGGGGCTCTAACTCAGGCAGCTCCGACTTTAGGAGCTTCCTAGAAGAGTCCGGGGCAAAAGCGAATCAACATCTGACGAGCGTAATTATCGCCTAGTGGCGTGACATGAATGTGTTGAGGTATCCCGTTAGCTAGTTCCCCTTGGTAATATTCAGGAGGGGCTGCCAAACGGGTTTTGTTTGTCTGTAAGGATTAACAGCTCGCCATACTCTGGTCCCTTCCAATATGTGGTGCTTTCGATCTCCACTACCGCGTTGGGAATGCAACGAGTACAACAGTGGCACGTAAGTAGGCGGTAATGATGTCTAAAACAGGCGGTTAGGCGTATACATTCGGTTGCGCCGGAATGGATGTAGCAATAGGAAGCTGTAAGCCCTGCTCACCAACTTGTGCAAGATTTAATTTTTTTTAATTCGCTGCTTGAGTAGGTGGAAACTTTCTGAGAGGGTGGAGGGCCTGTTGCTTTAACTTTTTGTAAGGTGGTCAAAGATGAAATTTTGGTCAAATTCAGACACTCCTCCTCCAGGTGGAGTAATTCCCGAGTTGCGATTACTAGCTGCGGTTTTACAACGAGCTATTCACGATTTTCTTAGCGGCGACGGTGATGTTCGCGAAGGCGCACGTGCGTGGCTTATGGATGATGAGCCTACTGATGCTCCCCTTAGCTTCAAATTTATCTGTGAAGCTCTGGATCTTGATTTAGATAGCCTCCGAACAGCTATCGGTCGTCAAGCTTCCGCACAGTCTCGTGAATACGCGACAGCAGAGGCTGTATAAGAACTCTCCCGATTGGTAAGAGTTAGCAAAACCCTCGGAAATATTTTATGTATTTTCCGGGGGTTTTCCCATTTCCTCATCTTGGAACCAACAAAGATACTAATCATAGTTTGATTAGGCAGTACCTGCAGGTCCTTATCTCCCTTTTCCTTCGGCCTATTCGACAGTATACTATTCACATGTTCGCCCCACGTGGTGCAATTGAATCTATATTTTAACAACTTAAATGGTTGGCCAGCCCCCAATGAGTACTGAAAACGAAGGGACCTCAATAGGGAACAAACCGGAGCTGTGGACAGCATTACTGCACGAGCTAGATGACAAACTCCAGCTCGCCCTTCTTGCTCGACTCGAACGTGTTTCCTCATATCACATGGAATCTACAACGCTCTTTATTACTCCAGGCAATGAAGAAGACCGAGAATACCTTACTAGTAACGACACCCTACAACAATTAAAGCTCATTGCAGAGGACACTATGGGAGCAACCTCGGTTACTATTCAGCCGGTCGATTAATCCAGATCATTTAGCTCAAAGATGCTATCAACTCTCAGGATTTTCAAATTTTTTAGTTAGTACGTCTTCGCGAATCAGTCTGCTTAATCAAAACCGACTGATTAGACCGTATTTACTAGCTTTCATGCCCTAACGAGTTAACAGCTTTCAGGATACACCAGCCGTCCCCTGCCGTTTACACCTGCTTGATTGCTTATCCTCTCTCTATCGGGATAAAAAAGGCGGTATTAACCGCCTTTTTCTCCAACTTAAATCTCTATCGTATAGAAACTAATCAGCTTGCTTTCGTAAAAATGTCGGAATCTCAAACTTATCATCATCATCTGATGTAGATAAAACAGAGAGCTTCTTCAATTTAATAACCTCAGATGGCGCAGTCGTTCCTGCCGCTACCTTTCGACCGGCAAGGCCGGCATCATCAGAAACCGGTTTTGAACCAGCCGGTAAAGAGCTAGCTACCGCATCTCCGAAACCAGTTGCTATCACCGTAACACGCACCTTATCTGAGAGGTTTTCATCTATCACCATACCCCAAATGATATTCGCATCATCATGAGACTCACCATGAATCAGTTCTGCTGCCTCATTAACCTCTTGAAGCGTTACATCAGGCGAAGCGGTAACGTTAATGAGCACTCCTCGAGCTCCGTGAATCGAGATATCCTCAAGCAACGGACTAGAGATCGCTTTTTCTGCCGCCTCTACCGCTCGATTATCCCCGCTTGCCTCACCCGTTCCCATCATTGCCATGCCCATTTCAGACATAACAGCTCTAACATCGGCAAAGTCTACGTTGACTAAACCTTCACAAATAATAAGGTCACTAATTCCTTTGACAGCTTGATAGAGCACATCATCGGCCTTGCGGAAGGTATCAAGCAATGATGTATTCCGGCCCGCGATAGAAAGAAGTCGCTGATTCGGAATTGTGATAAGAGTGTCCGCGTGCTTTCGAAGCTCTTCAATGCCGAAGTCAGCGTTTTTCATTCTCCGCTTTCCTTCGAACATGAAAGGCTTTGTGACCACACCAACTGTGAGACATCCTATACTTTTGGCAACTTCCGCAACAACTGAAGCACCAAAGGTACCGGTACCACCACCCATTCCAGCTGTGATAAATACCATGTCAGCGCCATCCAGAGCCTTGCGAATCTCTTCAACACTCTCCCTCGCAGCAGCCCGTCCAACTTCCGGATCAGCGCCCGCTCCCAAGCCCTTGGTGATGTCGTCCCCAAGACAAATCTTATTCTCCGGAAGACATGATGCCAAAGCCTGCGCATCCGTATTGGCCCCGAAGAACTCGACCCCTGTTAGACCGCTTCGGATCATGTTGTTGACGGCGTTTAATCCGCCTCCACCTATACCAAATACTTTTATCTTCGCATTACTCGCTTGAAGAAGCTTACCCGTTACCTCATCCATGCTTCCATCCTCCGCACTACTAAGAAATTCAAAATTAAGCTGTTGACAGCGCCTTACTTTAGCATCCACTTGCAAAAAACCGAAGAAAAAGGTGCATGCGATCCCATCTTATTTGCATTTTTTTAAAGGTCATTTCTCTCAAAGCCCTTGGTGACCCTAAACAAACAACAAAACCACATAACATCAATTATTTATCAGGACAATCACTATCTCCACAATCGGTTTCGCAACCAGGACAGCAACGTACGTACTGAGCCGGTATCTCCATTTGCCAAGCACCAAACTAGTTCTTGCCTGTATCGATTACTCCTCGGCTGGACAATACTTTAGTAGCCTATGCGGTCAAAAGTAAAGAGATACAAAAGCTGTTTCTCTCTAAAGCTAGCAATTAGAATAAATTTTTTGATGCAGGCTAAAAATGCTCGGCAAACCAACCTGCAAACTTTCGCATCGTCGTACCCAAGGCCCCACCGAACTGCCTCGAGTCAATTTTTCGCCCTCGAATTTGGCTTGCCGAACAACCCTGCCGAACCAGTCCAACCGCGGTTGCATACTCGGGGGCCCTTACCAAGTCCTTCAATCCATTAACCTCAAACTCCCCGGCGGCCCTTACAGGCAAATTAAGTGCCTGTTCAGCCATCTGAGTCAAACCAGGTAGATTTGCAGTGCCGCCAGTAAGAACGACTCCGCCAATGAGCATGTCAGCGCAACCTGCTTTCACTACATGATGCTGAACTAAGCTAATAATCTCAGCCATACGCGGCTCGATTATGTCGGATAAGATAGACTTAGATAGCACTCGCGGTTGTCGCCCCCCAACCGAGGGGACTTCAATAATGTCATTTAAAGACGCTCCCGCAACACACACCGCCCCGTAATCGCACTTGATGCGCTCAGCAGATGCAACTGGAGTACGGAGCCCCGCCGCAATATCATTTGTGATATGATTACCGCCTACCGGCAGAACATGCGTATAATGCACACCGCCGGCATGAAAAACTGACAAGCCAGTCGTACCGCCCCCAATATCAACCACTAAAACTCCGAGCTCTTGCTCCTCCTCAGAGACAGCCGCGGCACCTGCCGCCAGGGGAGAGGCAATAATATCTCGAACTGACAAGCCACACCGATTGGCGCATTTAACCACATTTTGACCGCTCGCTATCGCCCCTGTGAGTAGATGGACATTCACCTCTAATCGAACTCCAGACATTCCAACTGGATCTCGAACGCCATCCTGATCATCAACAATAAATTCCTGCGGTAAAACATGCAGAATTTCTCTATCCAACGGCAATGCTACAGCGCGGGCCGCCTCTATCACTTTCTCGATATCTGCTACCGAAACTTCATTATTCTTGACTGCAACTATTCCATGACTGTTCTGAGAGCGTATATGACTTCCAGATATAGATGCGATAACTGAAGAGATTTCACAGCCCCCCATTGACTCGGCTTGGCTCATCGCCTTCGCTATCGCCGATACCGTGCTCTCAATATTAACAACAACTCCCTTTCGAAGCCCGCGAGATGGGGCCGAACCAACCCCTATGATATCGACTCCTCCATCCTCAGTGCGAGCACCAATCACCACCTTAATGCTCGAAGTACCTATATCTAATCCGGTCACTAACGACGATGAGCTTGCCATACCGAATTCTCCATATAACCCTTTTTACGTTCAGCACTTTGAGTGAGAAACCAATTGAGTGTAAGCCCCTTTCGTTCAGCCGCACTGAAACAACTACTGCGCCCCAAAACGAAGAGCTAATACACACAATACTCCGAACTTCTTAGGGTCTTATCGTCTTTAAATGACAGACAATTCAACCCCGTTCTATTACCATTAGTTTAGAGCGACGTGCCACCTGCCCAGATTAAACAGAGTTTGAACGACTCGCAAGACACTAATTTTGCGATCTATTCCTATAACGCTTCAGATATTCAACACGTCAGGGTGTACGAAATGACACCACCCCTACCCGATTAAAGGCTAAGTCTATTTTATCAATATCCGAATATCGATCGCGAACTTCATACAAGAGCGCAGCGCACCTTTTACCCTGCTCCGCTAAGGCCACTCCATTGGAGGATTCAAGGCCGAATATGATCGGAAACGGCAATCCCTGGAAGTTTACTTTTAGATCTCCGTGGCCAATAAATGCCAGAGAGACAACTGCTTTTCCAACCTCCTTCTGCAATATTGTCATAAAACTACTTGCTGAATAAAGCTGACTCCTCACCACCTCAGGCGAACTCACCCGTGAAGCTAGTCCCTTGATTGACACTAGCTTCATATCGTATCGAAGCAGTACGACATCACTATCCGGCACTATAAACGAGCCCTCTCCGTCCACTATCCAAGTATTTCCATCGACCACAGCGCTAAATACAGGCTCCCTCTCTTGGATCCTTAGAACGAAACACCCCCATTTAGACATCAAGCCTTCATCACAAGAATCAACAGAGGCTGATTTAATCCAAGGATTGTCCATCAACTTTGCTTGAATTTCGGGCTCATTCAAATGCCACCATAAGACTGAGCGAGAATGCGGCAACAGAGGCTCAATATCACTGTGAGTTAACACTACAAGCCCCTGCACCTTAACTTTCTTGTCATTCCAGAAGGATGCAGCAATTTTCGCACTCTCACTAAGTCCGGATTTAAAAAACTCCGGATTATCGAGCACATGAATAAAAACAACTGCGGCAGCGAGTGCCAATGTATAGACAATTCTCATACACGTAGTATAGGACGATTACATCCGGAAGCCGATATATAAAATATGTTTCCGGAGCGAATCATTACTGAAAACAAATTCTCAGGGCTCACTTTATCTTCCACATATCGACACATCCGCCGCGCTTATAACTCATAGAAACTCCACGTCCTCATTTAATCGTAAAACGAGCCCCCAAATACCGCAGTATCAACCAGTACGTTTTACACCAACATGTGAGCAACAGCAGACTAGGGCTTCACTCAAACGCCTAAAACAATCGAACTCTAACTTTACTCCCAGCGCCCCGCAATCTATTCACAATTGGCAGGGGTACGAAAGCTCTTATCCCAATGTTACTTGAGAATCGCGAACTACCGGCTCTTGGTTTTTAGCATCATACTCCCAGAGACGAATCTCCGGTTCCAAGGTTACTCCTGCCAACTGCTGCGCTTGATCCTTGCAGTACGTTATTAATTCCTGAACGTGCCTTGCCGTGCCCTGCTTGGACGGATTAACAATCCAATTTGCGTGAAGCTCTGAAATACGAACATCGCCAATTGCAACGCCCTTCATTCCCACCTCCTCTAAGACCCTACCTGCACTCAGCGTTGGGGAAGGATTTTTAAATACCGATCCTGCCGAGGGCATTGAAAGTGGTTGCGTCGCCTTTCGGTGGGCAAGGTTATTAAGGCAGTTGGCATTGATCCTATCTCTGTCGCCACGCACAAGACTCATAACAACCTCTGTTACTATTAAGCTAGAAGGCAATCCTGAGTGCCGGTAATTCCACGCCAAATCATCGCCCTGCAACTCACAATACTTTCCCTCTTTGGAAAATCCTCTGATAAGATCAACTCGCTCCCCTATTTCTGCTCCATGTGCTCCGGCATTCATATAAACACCACCGCCGAATGACCCCGGAATGCCCGCCGCAAATTCCAATCCAGAGAATCCCTCCTTAGACATCCTCCTTGACTCTCTCATTAACGAGGCGCCCGCACCAAAGCAGAATGTCTCTTGGCAAATACTCCGGCTAGTTCGAAACTTCCCGCCCAAACGGATCACCCAACCATGTACGCCACTATCGGGAATCAATACATTACTCCCAAATCCGAGCGTCACAATCGACTGCTGTTCTGCATGCAATAACTGCAACAGTGCTTGTAGCTCCGTATCATTATCTACCGTTACAACCGCTCTACACGGGCCTCCGATTGAAAACGTCGTTAGGGTCTTTCCTTGAACATCCCTCACAACTCGACCACGAACAATCTTCTCGACGGAAGGCAGTAAAGCCGAATTAAAGCGACAACTATTCATATTACGCCAAGAAGACCCGTTGAATACTACCTAAGAACCACTATCAGATAAAAAGATGCCTTACTCACCAAACCCATTTGCATGCTGGCGAACAAGCTCATTTGAAGATGTTTTCAAATTTTCTTTATCCGCTAATTTTTCCAAAAGCATTGCTGGCAACCCGCCTATTGAGCCTGCCCCTAAGCATACAATCACTTCCCCATCGACAAGCTCTCTGTCGAGAATCTCCCATACACCAGTAAGGGAAGGCACAAACGCCTTGTCACTATGGGTTACAGCAGTGGTTAAGTTCTCACCAGTGATGCCATCAATAGATTCCTCATTGGCGCTATAAATATCAGTAATAATAAGACGGTCGCAGTCCTTAAACGCTCCCTGCAAATCCTTCCAGCAACTCTCTGTGCGACTATATCTATGCGGCTGAAAAACTGCTGTAATTCGCCTCTTTGGACTTACAAAACACTCCCTCAAGGCACGCAGACTTGCCTGAATCTCAGTTGGATGGTGCCCGTAATCACTCATCACTGTCACACCTTGAGAAGTTCCCACCACTTCCAATCTTCGTTTTACTCCCCCAAAAGAGCATAGCGAACCTCGAACTGCATCTATCGGCACCCCAAACTCAAGTCCGACAGCGATTGCGGCCAATGCATTCTGCACCAAATGTCTACCTAACATTGGCAAAAAGAACCGTCCCAAGTCTTCGCCCAAAAACGTCACAGAAAACTCCATTCCTGCTGGGCCCGCAACTATATCAATCGCTCGCAAATCAGCATCCTCACTGAAGCCATATGACATAGTTCGGCGAGATATCTCACCTAAAAACTTTCGTAAAACTGGATCATCGATACAAAGTATTGCAAGCCCATAAAATGGTACTGATTCGATAAACTGACGAAAAGAGTCCTCTAAGTCGCTACGTGAGCTGTAGGCATTCATATGCTCATCGTCTATATTAGTCACGACAGCAACGGTTGGCTTCATCAACAAAAAGCTCCGATCGCTCTCGTCGGTTTCTGCCACGAGGTATTCCCCTCTACCGAGTCGAGCACCTGTACCTAAGTGTTGCAACTGCCCTCCAATAATAACCGTCGGATCGAGCCCGCCTGCCTCAAGAATTGCGGAGGCAATACTTGTTGTTGTGGTCTTCCCGTGAGAGCCAGCAACACCCACACCGTACTTTAGCCGCATCAACTCCGCTAGCACTTCGGCGCGCCGCACTAACGGAAGCTGTCGCCTCTTTGCTTCGAGAATTTCCGGATTATCCGGCACTATGGCTGATGAATAAACTACCAGCGAGGCCTCGGCCGGTATGCTTTGAGCACTATGCGTAAAAACTATGTGCGCTCCCTGGGCCATCAATCTATTACAGACGGCACTCTTCTTAATATCAGAGCCGCTCACCTGAAAACCTGAAGCTAGAAGAATTTCGGCCAATCCCGACATCCCGGAGCCGCCGATCCCTATAAAATGAAAATACAAGCCTGCTTTGTACATAAAGCCTCACAAAACTCCGGTTATAAAAGAGGTCTTATAATACAGATAAATATACACAAGGAAAACTCTAGTATAGGGCATCTAGCTTTTACGTGGCACGAGTCACATAACTAACTAAAAACGGGCGCGTTTTTGAGATTTTCATTCCCGTCGTTCCAGAACGGTTGGTAGTTATTTCAAACAAATCAGACTAACAAAGGTCCCCACATCGCCTCCATGTAGCTTCAATTATCAAGATCGCTTTGAGTCGGATAAGACCATTGTTTGCATCGACAACCTTTACTAGACTATTTGCTGGCAACAGGTGATAACACATTAAAATAGTATAGCAAATACGCCGATGGAAATCCTTGAGGAGCTTAAAGTACTAGATCAACCAACAGATACGCCGCCCCAGGTGCGATATCAGTTTAAGTCTCTTCCCGGATCGAGCCACTCATGGGCCATAGGACATCTCCTGCGGGATATTAGAGGCAAGTCCATGCTGGATGTGGGAGCAGGTGGTGGAGCAATTGGACAAATTATTGCCGGCCATCACCCACGACAGATTACAGCGGTTGAAATAGATAACCGAGCCCACGAGAATCTACAAAAAACCTACAACTCTGTTTTCACTGAGGTTACTGAAATCCAGGGTGAGCGCTTTGACTGGATAGTTGCCTTGGACATCTTGGAACACCTTACAAATCCTGAGCAGTATATTAACAATCTGAGGAATCTTCTCTCTCCGGGCGGAAAAATGCTGGTTTCAGTTCCTAACGTTGCACATTGGAGCGTTCGCTTTCCCCTCTTTTTTTGCGGAAGTTTTGAATATCGCTCAATCGGAATTATGGATGCCTCTCATCTTTATTTCTTTACAAGAAAACGATTTCACCGACTGTGTGCCGGATTAGCCAAAACAAATGTGATAGAATTTTCCTCGAGCATTGAGCCCTTCGAACTAGCTCTCCCTAAGTGGGTAGGAAAGAGTCCGATCTACCAAAAATTAATCCCCGCCCGTCGTCTATTTGCCAAGGTATTACCGGGCCTTATGGCATACCAACATCTAGCCCTGCTACAAGATTCATCCTCCGACGACGTTACCTCGTAAGCTCATCGAAAGCTTTTCCATCTACAAGGCATTTCTTGAGAATTAAGAATACTGGCTAACCCCGTCTTATGGGCCTAATAAGGTTCGCTATTTGAGGCAAAGGGATGTTATCAACAGTGGGCTCGTGCTAATGTCTAGTTGCAGCGCCAGGGAGAACTAAAAATAGAGTAAAGGCCCTTAAATGAATATCAGCTTCATGGAAATAGCGGTCATATTTGGCTTGGCTCTCTTGTTGTTTGGGCCAGAGCAGTTGCCCCACATCGCCCGACAGGTCGGAAAACTCGTCGGTGAGCTTCGCAAGGGGAGCTCAATGATCAGAAAAGAGTGGTATAATGCGGTATATCCACCAGCCCAGGAAATGAAGCAAGAAATATCTCGCTACTCCTCAGAGCTACGCACGATTGGCAACGAGGCCTTGTCATTATCTCCCACTGCTTCAGAGGCAAAAGATTCAACAGCAAACAGTGAGGCGTCGATCACAAGTAAAGGTGGAAAGGAGCATAACCAATGACGGCTCCATCCTCAGAACAATCCACAATGGGCATCCTAGAACATCTTCGAGAGCTACGGCGTCGCGTGTTGTTTGTTGTGATATCAATTTTGATCGGAGCCTGTGGAAGCTATTACTATGCAGACATAATTTTCAATTGGCTGTGCGCCCCTTATTTCGAGGGTTTCGGCGACAGCGTTTTAATCGGCACCTCCCCAGCTGAAGCCTGGATACTCAAAGTAAAGGTCTCCTTGTTCACGGGCGCCATCATTATGTCGCCGTTTATTTTTATGCAGGCCTGGCTGTTCATATCTCCAGCTCTCTATCGCTCGGAAAAACTGCTTGCGATTCCCTTTGTAGTATCAAGTAGCTTGCTTTTTCTTGGTGGCTCCCTTTTTTGTTACCACCAAGTGCTTCCGCTTTCGTTCCAGTTTTTTTACGAGCAGTTTCAATCAATCGGTGTTACCCCCACGATTAAAATAGGAGATCATATCTCTCTAACACTTCTATGTATCCTTGGTTTCGGTGCAATATTTCAGTTGCCAGTTGCGACGTTCATTCTCGCTAGAATGGGGTTAATAGACCACAGATTTTTAACTCACTGGTTCCGTCACGCTGTGTTAATCATTTTTATCCTTGCAGCTATCATCACACCTCCTGATGTGATCACTCAATTCTTGATGGCTGGCCCACTGCTCATCCTTTACGCAATTAGCATCATTATTGCTCGATACAGTTATAAGCCACTACCTGCTAAAGCAGACACTAATTCAGAAAAGACCCAACAGGATCTCTCAATACGATAATTATCATCGAGCCTCTCCTAGTGTGGCTAACTTACCTAAAATCCCACTAAGTATCGAAGCCCCCATCCGTTCGAAACAGCTACAAGCTACAAACTCGCCTACACGAACTAGTCCTCTTCTCACGATCATATGTGAATAAAATGTCCTCCGGCGCTCCCTATCCTCCAACAACCCACTTTCTTTCGATAGCAATCCCCAAGTTACCTAAATCCTACAACTGCAAACCAACCCATCTATTTGGCGCCATACTTTTAGCCGTATCATACCGCTGGCTTGCAAAAATGGTGCTTTCCCCGATACACTCATTGTTTGACCTCAGGTCCCTTCAGGCTCTACCCTAAAAGTAGGGCGAATATTGACTGAAGTGGCTGGAAATCCCTCCCCATGTACTTAGCTTCCCCTCTGGTTGCTTCAGAAGATGTTTCGTTCAAACTGGTGCACCTATCTCTTTTCAGAGATAGGTGCTTTTTCTTTCTCAATTCACTCGTACTTTGAAAAGCTACCCCTGCAAAGCTATGCTCGGAGACACCTTTTTTATAGATATCAGGGGTATTGCTATTGACGTGTCCATAGTAGCATCTCTACCAAAAGGGAATTCCTACGCCTTAGAGCAATGGCATGTAGCATATGAAAGCGCGTTCAGTCACAATCACAGCCCAAGAGATACAAAAGCTCGTTGGAGGCACACTTCATGGGCCAGAAAAATTCATTGTTCGAGGCCTCAGTACGTTAGAAGCCCCTCAAGCGGAGACAGTCGTTTTTTTTCGCGGCTCTTCAGAAAAGAAGCTTCAAGAAATAATCGCTCAGTCCCCCCCTTTGTTTATCTTAGTGGGATTTGCGCCCGAAAATGTAACAAACAACAGCTCTTGTCTATTACGTGTCGACAATCCTCAAGAGAGCTTTATACGGCTAGTTGAAACCTTCTACGAATCTGATCAACCGCTTCCACATGTAAGCCCAAGTGCCATAATTCATCCTTCAGTAAAACTGGGAAATGATGTCTACATCGGTTCACATGTAATCCTTGATGCCGATGTTACTCTGGGAGACGGAGTAAAAATCCATGGTGCCACCCATTTATATCGAGGTGTCACCGTCGGAGCAAACTCTGTTCTTTACAGTGGCGTTCGCGTTAGAGAGGATTGTGTAATTGGGTCAAACTGTACCGTGCATGCCAATTCTGTTATCGGAGCTGATGGCTTTGGCTATCTTCCCTCTCGATCTACTGGACTACTCAAAGTTCCTCAAGTCGGTTTTGTACTAATAGAGGATGACGTTGAAATTGGAGCTTTGACTTCCATAGATCGTGGGACAGTTGGTCCAACAGTCGTTGGAAGGGGAACGAAAATAGACAACCAGGTTCAAATCGGACACAACGTTCAAATCGGCAAGTATTGTATTATCTGTGCTCAGGTTGGAATAGCTGGAAGTGCTGTGATCAGTGATGGCGTGGTTTTGGGAGGTGGTGTCGGCGTAGCCGATCATATTCACATTGCACGCGGCGTACGTGTAGGTGGTCACTCAGGAGTAGTAAGCAACCTACATATTCCGGGGGACTATCTGGGAATGCCAGCCATAAAGGCATCTTTGTATAAGCGAACACAGGTGTATCTCAAAAAACTTCGAGAAACCCGTAGTCGCTCCAAATCTATCTAAGGGAGCCCTGTACTAATGACTTTAGAAGAATTAGCTCGTCAGCCTATATTTACCGCAAGCATTGTTATCTGCGCGTTAGTCATCACATACGCAGTAGTCCGATGCTTATCTGCCCTCACTCAAGGCGCTGTACGAACCATTGCAAACGCGAGCATATCACCGATAGAGCTGGAGAGTATTGAATTAGCAGGCCACTTTCATGAAGACCTAGAGCAGCTTATTATATGGGTCGTATCAATTGAAAAACTCTCCGCCGAGCTTCCGGGTCCATTTGACGATCACTCATGGCTTCGACTGCTAGAGCTTATTGACACGCTCGAGATGATAAGAAATGAACTCAATACGAAACTACAGGAATCAAACTTCGCTATCGCTCTTCCGCTAAGTCGATATCTCACGGGCCAAAAAACTACTCCTCCAGAAATTTCTCTTCCTAACGGAAAACAAATTCATAGCATATCTCATTGGCAAGACACCTCGCATAACCTCATTCTGCGCATGCTCTCAAGGATAGAAGACGCTCTTACCTATGGCACAGGCGGAAATTCCAAGGAGATTTCAGATTCCTTTCGAAAAAACCTGGCAGACATAAAAGAAGACGTGCTTCAACGACGTGACTGAACTGACACCAACCCTGAAGTCAACCTACCTGCTTAGCAACCTCTACGGTAAAAAACTCTTCGTGCAAAACACTCACGGCCATCTTGCAATATTTTCGTGCAACCATAATGGAAATCTTTATCTCAGATGTATTGACCATCTTAATGTCAATACCAGCACGCGCTAAGACTTTAAACACCCTCGAAGCGACTCCCGTGTGGTACCGCATGCCGATACCAACAACAGAAACTTTTGCAATATCTCTCTGAATCGTCACCGCATTTGCCCTCAAGGTTTCAACGCTATTACGAATAATCTCCAGCGCTCGTTCGCTTTGTTCATCAGGGACAGTTAAACTTACATTAACCTCATCGTCACCAATAAACTCCTGAGAGATCATGTCGATATAGATATCCTCCTCCGCAAGCACTTCGAATAGATGCGCTAAGGATTTAATATCAGCCTTCATGCCCGAGACAGCTATCTGAGCCTCGTCTAAGCGGTGCGTCACACCTGTCACCAACGCCTTTTCCATGAGTTCCTCCTCTGAGACAACGAATGTTCCATTTCTTCCGGGCTGCAAAGCTCCTAAAAACGTAGATAAAACCACTAGAGGTACCTTATATCGCATTGCAAAATAAACCGAGCGAGTATGGAGCACTTTCGCCCCCAAACTAGCCATTTCCAACATCTCTTCATGCGATACTTGCGGCAACAAACGTGCGTCTTTGCAAAGTCGGGGGTCAGTAGAAAACACCCCCGCAACATCAGTGTAGATAAAACACACCCGTGCGTGTAATACAGCTGCTAGAGCAACCGCCGTAATATCCGAGCCCCCTCTACCTAAGGTAGTAATGTCTCCCGAATCGACACAAATACCCTGAAATCCAGCAACAACAGGAATGCCATTATCTGCCAATAGACTTTTTAGCGCTTGACTTTCAATACCCTCAATTTGTGCGTTAGTGTGCCGATCATTTGTAGAGATCCTTGCCTGAGGGGCCAAATAACTTCTTGCCTTCAATCCCCTATCCTGTAACGCCATCGCCAAAAGCGCTACAGACACCTGTTCGCCACTTGCCAAAAGAACATCCATCTCTCGCGGCGCTGGACTATTGGCACAGTGCTTGGCAAGGGATGTAAGGCGATTAGTTTCTCCAGCCATCGCAGAAACAACCACAACTATACCTTCGTTCGGATTGCGCACTCGATGCTCTACGATAATATCAGCAACACGATTGATTCTATCGACATCACCTACAGAAGTTCCTCCAAATTTCATAACTACGAGGGGGCATGTCACTAACACATCTGACCTCATGGAACATCCCTCTCTACATGTGCTCGCCCAGGAGTTATCGTCAACGTTCGTTTTTCTGGTTCTTCCGTTTCATCCAAATCTATTGTGACGAAGAGGTCTATAGCCCCTTCGGGCCATCGAACGCTTTCTGGCCACTCGATCAATCGGAGTGTCGATTCATTAGGTTGCTCGTATAACTCATCCGGCAGTTCTGCAACCCTGTAAAGATCCCAATGCTCTACTGTAAACTGAGTCCCAATCGCGTACTGATACTCGAGCGTATACGACGGTGAAGCCACCTGGTCAGATTGGCCTCCTAAAGCGGCAACAAAATACCGAACAAATGTTGTCTTGCCCGCGCCCAAAGGTCCCGACAAGCCAATAACACATCCGCCATCGACTGCAGCCGCAAGCCATTGGGCAGCTTGCCTGGTGTCATACTCGCAAGAGATGCAGAATATCTTGTTCATCATAGCAATTCGGCAGTACCCGAACCGAAACAACCACAGAAGCACAGAGTAGCAAGACTATTCGCTCCATTCAGTATGAAAAACACCATCTTTATCTTTCCGCTCGTACGTATGGGCTCCAAAGAAATCTCGTTGTGCCTGCGTCAGGTTTTGAGGCAGATCAACCGTTCTAAAGCTATCAAAATACGACAGTGATCCACTAAGCGCCAGTGTGGGAACACCCCGCTCCGCCGCCCTACAAACAACAGACCGAAGGCTTGGAATACAGCGAGTTAGCTCCTCCTTCATAAACGGATCTGTAACTAGATTTTTCAGATCTTGCTTTCCTTTAAACGCCCTGCGAATTTCATCTAAAAATTGCGCGCGGATAATACATCCGCCCTTCCACATAGCCGCAATTTCATCTAACTTCAAATCCCATTGCCAATGGTCCGATGCAGAAGCTATAAGAGCCATTCCCTGGGCATAAGACATAATTTTCGAGGCATACAGTGCATCGTGAACTTGTGAGACTAATTCGTCCGACCGAGCTGGAGCCGATTCAATAGCCTCTGGCGACATGAAATCTTTTGCGCCCTCAATTCGCTGATCCTTCATACTACTCAGGATCCGAGCATCCACTGCCGCCGATATTGTTGGAATAGCGACACCAAGCTCCAGTGCAATTTGAGCGGTCCACGTTCCGGTTCCTTTTTGGCCAGCCTTGTCTAGTATTTTATCTACTAAAAAGGAACTATCATCCTCATCTCGCTTTCCAAAGATTTTTGCCGTAATCTCTATTAAATAAGATGAAAGCGGCCCACTATTCCAAGAAGTAAAAATCTCCTGAAGCTCGATGGGCGTGTATCCCCCGATTCTTTTTAGGATGTCATACGCCTCTGCAATTAACTGCATGTCACCATATTCGATCCCATTGTGAACCATCTTAACAAAATGGCCAGCCCCATTAGGCCCAACGTAATTTGTGCATGGCTCATCTGCTACCGCCGCAATTTTCTCTAGTAACGGCTGGACAATCCTCCACGCTTCTTTAGGGCCTCCAGGCATCAAACTTGGGCCTTTGAGCGCACCCTCCTCGCCTCCTGAGATTCCAACTCCCAGAAAGTTCAAACCAACATCGTACAGTTTTTTCTCCCGACGAATTGTATCCTTGAAATAAGTATTTCCTCCATCGATTATGATATCGCCCTTATCCAAAAGAGGAATGAGCTGATCAATAATTGCATCAACTGCTCCGCCAGCCTTGATCATTATAAATATTTGCCTTGGAGCCTGCATGCTGTTAACAAATCCCTCCAAGTCATAGGAGGATACGAATGCACTGCCATCAACGACAAAATCTTTTTCGAACTGCTCAGTCACACTTCGACTGCGATTGTAAACTGCAACTGGTATGCCACGACTCTCAATGTTTCGGGCTAAATTGGAACCCATCACTGCTAAACCGATTACACCAACGTTTGGCTTACTCATACAAACTCTCCTTACCGCTCACTCCCGCAGCCCTATTTTTTAGTCAAATATCGTGACCTATTGTTACTTCCCTGGTGGGAATGTACGCCTTTATATGCAGCCGGTATTCTAGGACAGATTGAGATTAAGATCCACTAGGCAAAAAACAGGGGATTTTTCTTCGTGTTACCTGACTTTCTCCACATTGCACCTGATACTGTAGGCCTTGTGTAAGCTCCACTATTGACAAAGCATTTCCATATGCAATTCCAGTGTCAATTCCTAACTTGTAGGGCAAGTCAATAAACAGTTCGTTAAAGGATGTGTGGCCAAAGACAACTGTTTTTCCAAATCTATGCTGATTGTTGATAAAGTCGTGTCGAATCCATCGTAAATCATGAGGATCTTGCATCTCTAGAGGCACTTCAGGCCTAATGCCCGCGTGGACTAAAATATAATTATCTACTATCACACCGACTGGCAGCCCTTGGATAAAATCTATATCCCCCGGTGGAAGCGCTCGCACTATCTCACTCCGCTCCATCGTGGGATCAATACCGTAACTTTCTAAGCATTGTGTTCCACCATTTGCCAGGTAAAACTCTCCGTGCTCTCCACTCAGGCCGAGAAAACTCAGTAACATTTCTTCGTGATTTCCCTGAAGACACTGCGTATTGGGATTTTTTTGACAGAAAGCCCTTAGATATTCAATGACCCCACGAGAGTCTGGCCCCCTGTCGATGTAATCACCTATAAAGACCACCAAGTCATATTCGGTAATAGGGCGCTCTTGAGAAATGAAATCAATAAGTGTCGCAAGCTCTTTTAAATTGCCGTGGACATCGCCCACCGCATAGATGCGCTGGAAATCATCCGGCAATATTATAAATTCCCCCATAGGCGATTCACTCATATCGAAGGGTTTTATCTATCATCTCCTAGTTTCAGAACCGCCAAGAATGCTTCCTGCGGAATCGACACCTTTCCTACTTGCTTCATCCGCTTTTTGCCCTCTTTTTGCTTTTCGAGCAGCTTTCGCTTTCGAGTTATGTCTCCACCATAGCACTTCGCCGTCACATTCTTTCTAAGCGCCTTTACCGTACTACGCGCAATAACCTTTGTTCCTATTGATGCCTGAATAGCAATCTCAAACATCTGTCTATCGATTATATCTCGTAGCTTTTCGGTTAGTTCCTTTCCGCGATAATACGCTTTATCACGATGCACTATGATACTTAAAGCATCGACAATCTCTCCATTTAACTTTATATCAAGTTTCACCAAATCTGCAGGCTGATAGCCTATGATTTCATAGTCAAATGAGGCGTATCCCTTAGTCATTGATTTCAAGCGGTCGTGAAAGTCTAAGACTATCTCATTTAGAGGAATCTCATAGGTGATAACAGCCCGTTCCATCCCGTGGAAAGCAAGATCCCTCTGCACTCCTCTCCGATCTTCACACAATGACAAAACGTTACCCACAAACTCCTTTGGACAGTGAATTGTTGCCTGCACCACCGGCTCTTCAATTCGATCGATTTCTTGCGTTGGTGGCATCTTCGATGGATTATCAACATCCAAAACAACGCCATCTTCTTTATGAATCTTATACACCACTGAAGGGGCTGTAGTGATAAGATTAAGTTCAAATTCACGCTCTAATCGCTCTTGCACTATCTCCATATGCAAAAGGCCAAGATAGCCACAACGATATCCAAATCCCAATGCAACGGAGGTTTCCGGCTCAAATGTAAAGGCACTGTCATTGAGGCTTAATTTTTCAAGCGCAACCTTAAGAGCGGCATAATCATCGGAATCTACCGGGAACAGCCCACCAAAAACCATGGGCTGCACCTCCTTAAATCCCGGCAAAGGCTCAACATCGCCATTCTTACTGTGAGTAACGGTATCTCCAATCTTGACGTCTCGAAGTGTCTTTACAGCTGCGGAGAAAAATCCAACCTCACCACTTCGAAGCGTCTTGACCTCTGTGGCATGTGGTGTGAAAACTCCCAGCTTGTACACCTCATATTCTCGATCGGTAACAACAAAGCGTATATCATCCCCTGGCTCAATTGCCCCATCGATTACTCTAACCTGCACCACAACTCCAAGATACGGGTCAAACCACGAATCATATACCAGGGCTCGTAATGGCGCATCAGCAGAGCCTCTCGAGGGCGGTGGCACCCGCTTGACAATAGCTTCTAATACCTCTGGGACTCCTATGCCAGTTTTTGCACTGATCGTCAGTGCATCCGAAGTATCTAGCCCAATAACAGCTTCAATCTCTTCCTTGATCCTCTCAGCATCGGCATTAGGGAGGTCGATCTTATTCAAAACCGGAATGATTTCTAAATCGTGCTCAAGGGCAAGGTATACGTTTGCCAACGTCTGTGCCTCTACACCTTGTGAAGCATCAACAACTAACAGCGCACCCTCACAGGCTGAGAGGCTTTTTGACACTTCGTAGTTAAAATCGACGTGCCCCGGGGTATCGATAAGATTTAGCTGATAATTAACGCCGTCACTCCCCTTATAGCTTAGACGGACCGTTTGAGCCTTAATAGTAATGCCTCGTTCCCTTTCCAAGTCTAACTTGTCGAGGATTTGCGACTGCATCTCACGCTTCTGGAGCGCTCCAGTCACTTCCAGGATCCTATCAGCAAGCGTCGATTTTCCGTGGTCGATATGGGCTATAATACTGAAATTGCGAATTCTACTTCGTTCTGTCACAAAAAATATCCAGCTCTATTACGCAGTCTGTTTCAACGCTCGTAAGCGAGCATCAAAGTCGGCAATCGTACGTTTTAATCCCTCGTCCAGGAGCACACTGGGCTCCCATTTTAACTCCCGTTTCGCAAGTGAGATATCTGGCTTTCGTCGAGTCGGGTCATCGGTAGGGAGCGGGCGCAAAACGACCTTGGATGACGATCCGGTTAATTCAATTATCTTCTTAGCTAGATCGATAATTGTCATCTCATTCGGATTACCCAGATTAACCGGGCCATAGAATCCTTCTCGATTCATCGCACCCATGATCCCCCGAACCAGATCATCGACAAAACAAAACGACCGAGTCTGCAAGCCTTCTCCGTATACCGTAATATCCTCACCTTTTAGTGCCTGTACGATGAAATTCGATACTACTCTCCCATCATCAAACAACATCCGAGGGCCGTATGTGTTAAATATCCGTACGATCCTAGCGTCAACTGTACCCTGCTCTTTATAATTGAACGAGAGGGTCTCAGCGACTCGCTTGCCTTCATCATAACAGCTTCTTGGCCCGACAGGATTCACATTACCCCAGTACGTCTCGCACTGTGGATGCTCCAGAGGGTCTCCATACACCTCCGAAGTCGAAGCCAATAAGAAGCGTGACTTAGTACGCTTGGCCAAGCCCAGCATATTCAGAGTACCTGTAACGCTTGTTTTAATAGTCTTTATTGGATTGTACTGATAGTGAATCGGGGAAGCAGGACACGCCAAATGGTACACTTGATCACACTCAAGCCACAATGGTTGGGTTACGTCGTGACGTACAAAGTCAAAATTTGGATCATCCAAAAACCCATAAATGTTGGCCTTGGTCCCGGTAAAAAGGTTATCTACGGCTATGACCTCATGCCCCTCCGAAAGCAGTTCACCACAGAGGTGTGAACCAATAAAACCAGCACCACCAGTAACCACTATCCTTGCCATGCGTCGTACCTCTTATCCCTTGTATTGCGTTTTGCTCTCTATCAGGAGCCCCGTACCACGGGCCGTCCGATGCTGTAGTATGTAAAGCCTAATGACTGCATATCCTCAAGCTCATACAGATTCCTTCCGTCAAATATGACAGGAGACTGCAATGCAGTCTTGATACGATCGAAATTCGGCTGACGAAATGAATTCCATTCAGTGCATATAATCAAGGCATCGGCCCCGTTTAGGGCCTCGTAATTATCCTGACAGTAGGAAATTTGCGGATTAGCCCCGAAGCGCTCATTAAAGGTTCCATTAGCCTCTGGATCATGGGCACGAACAGTAGCGCCTAATCGAACCAAGTCCTCACATAAAACTAGTGCCGGCGCATCACGAACATCATCGGTTTTAGGCTTAAATGCCAACCCCCATACGGCAACAGTCTTCCCGTTTAAATTATCAGCTCCAAAATGCTCCACCACCTTGGAGGTCATTACTTTCTTCTGTTGATGATTTGTCTGCTCCACGGCTTCTGAAATCCTCATCGGCACATCATGTTCCAATCCGGTTCGAACAAGCGCCTGAACATCCTTTGGAAAGCACGAACCACCGTATCCCATCCCCGGAAAGATAAAACTCATTCCGATTCGCGAATCGGTTCCGATTCCTAATCGCACCTTATCTATATCAGCACCCGCCTGCTCACACAGATTAGCAACTTCATTCATAAATGAAATCCGGAGAGCCAGCATTGCATTTGCAGCATACTTAGTCATTTCTGCAGATTTGATATCCATGACAAGAATAGGATTATTATTCCTCACAAATGGCGCATACAATTCACGCATCACTTCAGCTACCTTATCATCGGCGGCCCCAATGACGACTCGATCTGGACGCAGAAAATCATCTATCGCCGCACCCTCCTTTAAAAACTCAGGATTGCTGACAACATGAACAGGATGTGATGAAACGCTTTCGATTGCAGCCCGCACCTTATCTGCGGTACCTACTGGCACTGTCGACTTATCCACAACTATCTTTGTGCCATTCATATGCTGACCGATACCCAGTGCAACATTGAGAACATGAGACAGGTCGGCTGAGCCATCCTCATCCTGTGGGGTACCGACTGCAATAAAGATAATCTGTGAGCTCTCGACGGCATCTTTTAGCGACGTCGAAAACTTCAGGCGCCCGGCCTTCGCATTGCCCTGAACAAGTTCCTCTAATCCTGGTTCGTATATTGGTATCTGCCCATTTTTAAGCGCAGTTATTTTTTCTTGATTAACATCAACACACACAACGTCATTACCGGTTTCGGCAAAACATGCCCCGGCCACCAATCCAACATATCCAGTTCCTACAATCGCAATATTCATCTTACTTCCTCGTGATTATACTTTCGTGACTCATGGCTGCCAGCCTTGCTTTTGGAACCTATACTCTCGGCACATCGTGTGCGAAACAATCGACACTACTCAAGTGTGGCAGAATATAGCCCAAGTCAAAGGGGAGATCAAAGAGGGATTGCAGTCCCAGAGAAGTCGCCCCTCCCCTTCATGCCTGGCAGTTTAAACGATAAAAACCTAGCATATATAAGCGATTTGTCTGCATGTTAGAGCATAGCATCAAGGTAGCACATAGAAACTACCACCCAAGCACAGCAAGCGTCCTATCTCCAATGGCCTCCTGGTAAACACCCCCTTCGAGCCCACGCTGTTCATCTAATCGCTTAAAATCACCAGCATCCAATGAAAAGAGCGTAAGAGTTGGATTGTGAAAACCATAGGTACCAGCAGGCGCCTCAAACTGCCTAATAACAGGCACTTCGGAGAAGATCTCTCTAAACCGCTGTCGCAGTATCGCTGCACTTTCTGGCTGACTGAAATAACGGTCATAAAACAAGCTCGACAACACAAGGTATTGAGCTCCGGAACTTCTTAATCGACCGACGGACAGATCCTGTATGATCCTCGCCCTCGGAATGTGTTCGACATTAAAAAATTTACCGTGAAAGTTTGGACAATACGGCTTCCAGTCCATTAAGACTTTTGAATCGTGTGGCAAGTTATGGATCATCCAAGTTGCTAATTGCTCTCGAGTATCATTTGTTACATCTCTTGCCAACAAAACGCTTCGGGCAAGTGGAAACGAACCAAGAACGAATATAAAAAGAACCGCACCATACCTTAGCAATACCGTTCTATCCCTTCTCAACTGCTCACAAACGACAGCTATACCGATCGCCATAAACGGCAAACAGGGCAGAATATACCTCTCCGGCTGGGGAGCTGGTTTAGCCTTAACAAACTCTGCGGGAAGATAAAATAAAAGTGCCATGGAAACGACAATTAGGTCCTCTAGCTTCGACCTCCTGATCAGAAATCCCAAAGCAACACAACTGACAACCGTAATTGGCAGGGTCATTCCCGGTCGGATACTTCGCCACAAATGATAACACCAAAGCTGAGACCACGCG
The DNA here is from genome assembly GCA_038134595.1 of Pseudomonadota bacterium. GTDB lineage: Bacteria > Bdellovibrionota_C > UBA2361 > UBA2361 > OMII01 > OMII01. The sequence continues at coordinate 88,047 of JAYPVM010000006.1, forward strand.
GAAATAGTTACGGTATGACCGGTCTGCATGTGTCTTGATTCAGAATGAAAATCTTTCAAGAATTTAGCCGAATTCAGCACAGAGAACGGCGTAGTTGCTATAAAGCCCAACGGCGCTACACATACTGAGAAGATAGCAATAGCGAGCCACCGCTTGTCAGGTTTAATACTACGGGAGCTAATCCACGGCGCAGTAGCAGGTATACCCACCATTAGTAGTCCGGAATACTTAACTCCCGCTGATGCTCCCGCAAGAAGTCCTGCAACGACCAAAAGCCATCGTTTGTTTGTTTGTACAGCGACTAATGTTGTCCACAAACACATCAAGACGACAAATGTCAACAAAGCGTCTTCCTTCATATACCGACTACATGTGACATGTAGCGGAAACGTCGCGAGCAAGAGTGCTCCTATAGCTCCGACCATCCGAGAATATAACCGCGTCCCGATTAAATAGACTAAAATTACAGAGCCAATCCCAGCCGTTGCACTAACGAGCCTCCCTGCCAAAAAGGCAGTTTCCCGAAAGCTACCTTCTACGCCCAACCAATGCAGAAGCACATTTACCGCATAGCTTGAATAAAGAAGTAGAGAGGGATGTAAAAAATACTGTGGATCAAGGGTATTTTGATCCACCATCCTCATAATGGCATTAACTTTTGGCACCTCATCTGGATGGAAATTTGCCGGCAAGCCGAATGTAATTCCATATAATCTGAGCGAGGCCGCCACTACCACCGCAAGTAGGAGCACACCCATAGAGACAATTCTTGAATCCTCATCTTCCTGCACCCTTCTCTGAAGGTATCCCCACATACCAACTAGCATCCCCAAGCTAAGAACCATCACAGGCGGAAATTTAGACGGGGCGACATCCGAGAAAAAAACGAGCCCGCCCGCCAATATCCCTATTGCGGTAAGGGCAACAAGGCTTGAGAGCCCTGATTTTTGCGCAACATACCGAGTGAAAAATCCAAGTCCAGCAAAAAACCCCGCAACCACTGCAATCAACCACCAACCAACAAGTGGAAGGCCTATCCACGAGTTAATAGAAACCGACGCTAGGTGTGTTCCCAATAATCTTGGCTTACTCTCTGTTACGGGCTGAAAGAATCGAAGAGACTTAATCTTTAGATGCAGAGGACTGCATCCAAATGGCAACGACAGCTTAATTGGTGCTGCCCCGCCGATTTCAAAGTTTTTCCAGGAGCCATCGCAAACAGAAATTGCAACCAGAGGGACCTCATTTGCTCCAGGCCGAATATGGCCGAAATGCAACGCGATACGATTCCCGATCCCAGCAAAATTCGATACCGCAATACGAAGTTCCTCTCCTACCCATCCATCATGAGTAATGTCCCCCTTGCTTATTCCCTGCAAATCATGTCCAGAAAACGAATGTTTCGAAAGTGTGCCAGTAGAGGCAATCGAAGCAAGCATGCTAACGACGAAAATAAGGGCGAGTCGACTCAAGCGACCCATTTTGACCTGCATGAAAACCTCTCTCTCTCTTATTCTCTCTAGCTTGATACCTTGCGCGCTTCAAGCATCTTTGCGACAACTACTGGCTCGCTTCCGCTATTTTGTCGGTGCCTGTTCATGGCCACTCGAATCGGGTCCTGCGGCGGAGACCAGCCTCGGCTACGAAGATAGGATGTTAACTCCTTAACGTCGACAATAATAGAGGTCTTATCTACAAACACGACGAAAGGATACTGCTCCTTATCGACCCCTTTTCTTGGTAACGAGTAGAAAAGCAATTCCTCAGACGGACGCGACGTCAACTCCTTCACAACTTTGTCTAATGGCGGAAAGTACGTTGCCTTACTGAGCTTCTCTGGGCGAAAATCCTCTCGTCGGTATACAAAGTGGGTAACCCCTTCGGGAGCAAGGAGCGTGACTAGCTCCTGCAATGAAGTCGCATAATGAGCTCGAAGCGAAATCTCGCTCCGACGCCTCATCTCCAGATTGTAGCGTGGATAGAACGGCTGTGAAGTCTCGGTAGTCACCAATGCTCTTCTTATCCCAAACAATTGCATTCCATCACAGTGAGTCGGGTGACAAGCTATCAAGGAATCAGACGGAGTATTGTCTCGAATCCACTCATACATCTTTCCGCGCTTGTAAAAGTGATAATTGAAATTAGCATCACCCTGCAAGCCATTACCTGAGCAGAGAAAAACCACAGCTCCCACGACGGTAAAACTAATAAGAGCACCCCAACAGCTACGAAGCGTATCAGCTTTACCCCCTGTATTGCAGAGATTGGCTTCTCGCTTTTCCCGTTTCACGAACAAGCGCCAAATACCGACACAGAAAGCGGTAATAAGAACAACGACCATCGGGATTTGCAAATGTCTATCTGGCACAAACAGCCAAAAAGCCACAAGGCGAGACAAGAAATACGTACATGACGCAGCCAAACCAAAAAAGAAAACTTCTGCTGGAAAGACCAATCGCCTTCTCAGTGCGCCAGCTCCGGCTATCAGCAGTAAACTACCGGGGACAGCCCACCACATAATCTCTCGCAAGAAAACCGGAGGTCGAAAAAGCCGTCCGATAAACGCCTGCAAGCCAAAAATTTTATACTCCGATAAGATGGGCCTTAGCGGCAGAAACGGAAATCTACCAAAAGGCTTTTGGAATTCAGGCATACTAGCCGCTTCCGAAAAAGACACCATTTGACCAATATGCGCTGGTCGCTGAACAACTAGCAGAGCAACAAACACAAAAAGCGGGACAAGTGCTATTGATTGCACCAACACCTTACGGGCGGTTCTTCGCTCCTCCCCTCGACTACTAACGGCTCGCCATATCAAAAGAAAACCGTATGCCACACCAACAATCAAAGCCCCTGGCGGATTCAACATCGAACCAACAAGAATTGTTCCCAAACAAGCCCAATGATTTCGCGTGGTCGCAAAGTAGAGAAACGCCGTAAAAATCGCCGGCGTCCAACCGCGCGGCAACCCCCCCGTCATCCGCTGCATAGTGTTGCGAGAGTGTAAAAGCCAAACAACTGATAGAAAAGCTGGCACCATGGCATTGTTAGACAGCCGCCGCACCGCCAAAAACAGAAATGTTACTGCAAGACCCACTTGCAACAACATAATCCAATGCCCCGTCATGATCGGGTTTTTGGTAGCCAATGTTACGACAAAACTAAGCCAATAGTGTACGGGCGGTAAACATCCCCGCATAACTTCAGCAATCAAGTCATTACTAAATCTCCCGGGATACAGAGCATCATACAAAGGAAAAGTCTGCTGTGTCGCATCGTCGGTAGTCCATAGGGGATGAAACCACCGTCCCTGTAAACTAGTTAAAAATGCCGCAGCGTAGTACACAAGCAAGGCGCCGGACAAAAGAATCGGGGTGGTAACATACCTACGCACCCAACCCCACAAATACATTATGCCATTAACTCGGTCGTGATTGCCGGCCGCTCCCTGCGCCGTCTTAACTGCATGGGCAGGCGATTGAGAAGAAAGAGCATCTTCGGAGACGTTAACTGGACTACTCTGCATCAAACTGAACCTTTCGGACTATAACTTCTTGCAAGAATCGACGACTAGAACAGACAATCAAACACTATCTCCGACTAAGGAAGTTTCGTGCCTACCTGTTTTGGGCTAGGTTATCCGTCCATAGGAGCTTAGTCAAACCCCATAAAGTACCGAAACCGCACAAAATACAGGCATTTAAAAAAGACTTTTGCGCCACAGGCAAACTACAGCCGAGTAGCATTTCAATCTCGCTGTTAAAAAACAACGAGCATAGCCAACAATACACCGATCAGGCGCTGCCTCTCGTGCCCCCCATTCTCGTACTTGCACCGAATATGGTTTCATTTATCTCTCGATTTCACGCAATGATTCGTTAAATGACCAGCTCTCGCCCCCTCATAAGCCGGGCCGCTAGCCTATTGAACTTTACGACAAGAGAACTTAGCTTACAAAAAAGATTATTTACTCTCTAGCGTAGTTTGCCAAAAAAAATTATTACGGTAAGCGTACACGATTAAACGTTATATTCTGATTGAGTATATTAAAATGACAAAAAGAACCTGGCTCCACGCCACACTGATAACAACGACACTAACCATCCTGACAGGCTGTGGTGGCGGCGGGAGCAATAGCAACGATAACTTTGTAGGAGCTGCGTCAGTAGTGGTTCGCACAGCACCTTCTCGAATAGACTCAGGAGACAGAACTCTGACCAGAATTGAAGTTTCATCTGTCCACGAAAACGGAATCGCACTAAAGGTTCGCTTTCCGAGTGGTCTTCGATACGTTTCTGGCTCTGCCCTGCTAGAGGTTGACAATAGAGAGATTGACATTTCGCCCACTGTAAATTCAATCGCACGCGCTGAAGACCAAACGTATTTAATCTTTTACCTCGAACAAAGCTTATTTAAGCGGGCCAACCAACCATACAACGGCGAATCGGGGACGGTTACTCTTCAACTTGAAGGTCGTGAGGAAGTTGAACGGGGCTCCATAGATATTGACGCAGATGTCGACGATCCGGCCGAGGATAATTCCACAGAGTTTGACATAGAGAATCCTGAATTCATATCAGAGTCATCAGCGTCAATTGAGGTCATCGTTGAGTAAGCGTTTAGTTTGACAAGCCCAAAAGGCATTTAACGGCAGCATAACGCCCCTCAATATAATTGCGGATAATCAACAACTCTACTATGCTACCCGTGGGGGTCATTGTAACGGATACAACCTTGGAGCACAGAGAGCCTCGGGGAGCTATTGAAGCCTCCAGAAAGTACCGGCCTCACAGAGCCATTATCTTGCAAGAATTACCTTTTTAGATGAGGTGTAACATTGGGCAATCACCGACAAATCCTTCTCGAACACATTAATAATCCAGATCAACACACCCTTGCCGGGTATGAATCTAGAGACGGCTATAAAGCCGTCCTGAAGACTCTGGCTATGGAGTCCTCTGCAATTATCGATGAAGTCAAAAACTCTGGTCTCCGAGGTCGAGGAGGCGCAGGATTTCCTGCCGGTCAAAAGTGGAGCTTTGTCCCTCGCGATACTGGAAAACCCACGTACATCATTTGCAATGCGGACGAAAGCGAGCCTGGAACGTTTAAAGATCGTCTCTTACTTGAGAAAAACCCCCACGCAATAATCGAAGGAATGATGATTGCCGCCCTAGCTGTTGGGAGCAAATGGATGTGTGTATACATCCGTGGAGAATATGCATTTCCGTATACACAGCTCAAAAAGGCGGTCGACGAGTGCTATCAAAAGGGATATCTAGGGAAGAACATCTTTGGCTCTCAGCGCGAGCTTGAACTAGTGGTTCATCGCGGAGCTGGGGCCTACATATGTGGGGAAGAGACAGGGCTTATTGAGTCACTCGAGGGGAAGAAAGGACAGCCGAGATTAAAGCCCCCCTACTTTCCCGCCGTCTTGGGGCTATATCATGCGCCAACAGTGCTCAATAACGTTGAGACTTATGCCGCAGTTCCATGGATAATTCGGAACGGCGCGGAGGAATATGCAAAAATAGGTACAGAGAAATCAAAAGGGACAAAGCTTGTTTCTGCCTCGGGACACATCAACAACCCAGGTGTGTACGAAATTGAGATGGGGTATCCATTCAAACGATTCCTTGAGGAGGAGTGTGGCGGCATGCTAGACGGTACCACACTAAAGGCCGTCATTCCGGGTGGGTCATCAGTACCGATTGTAAGAGCCGATGAGATTGAAGATGTAACCATGGATTATGAGGGATGGAACAAGCTTGGAACATTTTTGGGCTCAGGGGGAGTTATTGTTATCAACGATTCAGTTGATATGGTTGACGCCATCCGCAACCTCACTCACTTTTATGCCCATGAATCATGTGGGCAATGCACCCCGTGTCGCGAGGGAGGGCATTGGTTGGCGAAAACCTTCGACAGAATCCTTGATCAACGAGGAAAACCTAAAGACATAGAGTTCATTCAAACAGTAGTTAACCAAATTGCGGGACACACAATTTGCTTTTTGGGCGACTCCCTAGCAATGCCGATAAAGAGTTTTATGGCGAAGTTTCCGGAGGAATTCGCAGCTCTCACAGAACACAAGGAAAGCTCACCAACAAAGGACATACAGAGCAACCTGCATGCATCGTACAATCAAGGGGCATAAGCATACAATGGCAGTCGCAGACTGTCTTGCAAGAAAAATCCGCTCGGCAGAGCCTCTCGCTCGAGGCTCAAGTAAGACCTGCACTGCTGTATTGGACATGACATCGAAAGAAACGCGCGCCCTTAGTGTAAAAACCTTTCGATATTTCAATCGGAACAGCCCCACCTCTCATCAGGGGGCCTTCTCAGAGCTACTATCCACACCATCTTCCTCAACAGAAACATCTCCCCGTACCACGGAGAGCTCGGGTGGCTATTACCGCTCAAAAGCCAAGCCGAACAATTGTGCAAGTCGAACCATACAGATAGCCATACTAGTACTACTAACTATGTCTATTTTCCCACATCAAGCTGTTTGCACTCCTTCTCCAGAATCTCAGAAGTGGCAAACCTTACGACCGGGATTAGAATCAATTACCACATCAGTCAGTGGTGAATTCCTCTTTTCCTCTTCAATCCTAGCTGTCCGGGCTTCACCAATTACATTTCAACCAAAAGTATTTCGCGCAGTAGAATTTGGGGCTCCAACGGCCTCAGCCAAGCGAGTTTGCCAGGCAAGTGGAGCCAGTGCTTGCATCAACGCAAACTTCTTCGACGAGCAACACCGCCCGCTTGGAACGGTGATCAGTCGAGGAATCATCCACAAAAATATCCACAGAGGAGGAGGAACCCTCACGGGCATCTTTGTAGCTACAAAAAACAGCTTATCCATAAAACATCGAAAAAGCTTCATTACGGAGAACGTTCTCGAAGCCTTTCAAGCTGGTCCACGTCTCATTGCTCATGGACATCCAGTTAGTGGTATCAAGGCATCGTCAGCACAAGGAGCGCTTTCCATTCTCTGCATTGATTCTGAAAAACGAATAATTTTGGCAAAAATTGCCCTTTCAATCTTCGCTCGTTATCCATCAAAAATCCAAAGCACATTACTGCAAAAGCCCTTTAACTGTATTGATGCGCTCAATCTCGATGGAGGAAGCTCGTCACAATTATTTGCGTGGGGAGAGCAAACTCCGGCAAAGCTCGACTCCTCGAAGGTTATCGACTCACCTGGTTTGGATATGGTTCCGGTGGTGTTTGCTCTTGTAGCGCGACCTTGAACCAGGCAGGTATCTGAAGGGGGCCATCTTCATTCTAATAAGAGCTTCTTTCCGCCCACCATCAACCATTCCTCCGCTACGGTTCTATTATTACTCCTTCAAAAAACCCGCGCGAATCAAAGTCAGCTTGCATCCAAAAAGGTCGCTCTTTATCGCCCAACAAGCCTGCTCAGTGCCCGACAACGCATCTTTCTATCCACTGATTAGGAAATCTTAAATGGCAACTGATACGATCTAAACATCCCCAAAACACTGTACAAACTCCTGTGGATGCCTGCCGCTGATTTTAAGTCCCCTGATTCATGAGGTTTTGCGGCTCGGATAGATAGAATCTTCAGCCCTGCCCTATTCTCGTCAAACAATGTACGTTGACATACATTGCTTCCTCCCTGTAGCTTAGTTGAAGGTACTTGAAGTACTATATGAAGTATATCTGTTCGAGCAGTAATTGGAGTAGCTACATGACGGTTCACATTCTTGATAGGGAATTTACAGCAAAGGATGTACAAGAAATCCTGAGGACACTCACCGGTGATTCTGAAAAAATCGGTCTTGCATTACTAAACTACTACGCCCGAACAAATCTGGTTCCCACTACAGGCAAGACGAAAAGCCGGGGCCGCGCCAAATATTCATATCCAGATTTAATCCTACTCTGTTGGCTCTTTCGAATGAAAAGAGAGGGACTTCCCGTCAACCGATTCCGAAGAGGTATTGATTATCTCCGAAAGCGCCTACCCAAGCTCCATAAAAACCCGAGCGACATGGTTTTGCTGACAGATGGCAAACAGCTCTTCATCAAGCATCGTGTTGCCGAAAAAGGAGATATTGCCGAGGTGCTGACCGGAAACAAGGCGGGCCAATACGTGTGGGCGTATGCCATCGGCTCATTAATTGAAGAAGTGGATAAAATTATCACAGAGCTCACAGAAACCAAAAAGCTTGACGATAAAACAGACTCGAAAGTCGCCGCATAATCAATAGAGAGTGTATCCATGAGCAAATCAAATACAGTCAAGCAGATATTCGATCTCCTATTAGAGAGAAAGGCTTGGTGGCTGGTTCCGATGGTAGTGGTCTTTCTCCTTGTAGGCCTTCTGATTGTGGCAACAAATGGGTCAGCTATTTCACCCTTTATCTATGCCCTTTTCTAGCATGGGGCCCGTTTCTCACACGTAACGGGCTAATGCATATAAGCTCCTTTAAATCGGTCGGCCAGTTCACGCTACTGTGGCCTAATCGTCGCTCCCCCTCCAGAGAGTCCTAGCACTAGTCTTTTGAGGTGACAGTTCCAACTGCATCCAGAAAATCTTGCGGCGGCTTTACAGAGCGCCTGCTCTCCAGACTCATGAACGCCAACCCAATCCGAGCCTCCATTACTACCTTGCCTCGCGCGTTATAAACACTCTGATCAATAAAGAGACGACGCTCATCAACAATCATCTCAGCGCATCGCACCTCAATCGCACCCTCTTTGAGCTCCCTCTTGTACTTTGCCTCGACAGAAATTATCACCAATGCATCTCCTCGGGCCAACATAGATTCATAAGAAACGCCCAAACTATCTAAGTAGGCGATTCGAGCTTTTTCAAGAATTTCAAGACATTTGGCATGATGAACGTGATGATACGTCGAATCAACCAACTCTCGGTCAATAGTGTACGGAAATACGAACATGCTTGTCCCTTTAAAAAACTCATACTGGTTAAACTCAGACTTTCATGATTATATCTCAACAGCAATATCAGAACACCAACAACCACATGCAACAGACTTACAGTAGACGAATCAAGAAAGTCCTTAAAAAGCTAGCCGCCGAGCCCCGTTCTAGCTGCTTAGTACTAACGAGCAATCCTGTAGCACGTCGCTCATTAGACACTGAATATCCATATCGGCAGAATAGCGACCTCTTTTATCTCACAGGTTCGCTAAGAAACGATATCACACTAGTGTTACGCCCAAACACTAGTGAGCCTATCACACTCATAGTCCCACCAGAGGATAAAATAAAAAATCTCTGGGAGGGCGCTCCACCGAACATACGGCCCGTTGCAGAAGAACTCAATGCTCGCCTGATCCGCTCTACCGGAGCAGCTGAAACTGTCTTCAAAATGATCCGCAGATTTGATTCCGTCTTCCTACCGACAAACGGCAGTCCACTAGCTACAAAACTAAGAAATCACCTCTCATCTCTCCCAAGCCATGAGAAGCGCACACTACCATCTACCGTCATGGACGCCGAACCTCTCCTGTCGGAACTTAGATGCGTTAAGACACCGCAGGAAATTGCAAAGATTAAGCGGGCTACCGCTCTTACCTCGGCCGTCTTATATCACATTAGTCAAACAATCGCGCCCGGAATAACGGAATATGAAATCGCCACCCTCATAGACTACCTATACCGCCTACACGGAGCCGAGCCAGCTTTTAATACTATTGTTGCCGCCGGAAAATCTGCGGCAACACTCCACTATCGTCCGGGAGAGCGCCGCCTAAAGGCAGGAGAGTTTGTTTTGATCGATTCTGGATGCGAATTAGATATGTACTCTTCAGATATTACTCGAAGTATCCCAATCGGGGAATCGCTACCAGCACCGTTGCGCGACGCGTATGAAATTGTCTTATCAAGCCAAAAAGCTGCCATAAAAAAAGTAAAACCGGGCGTAACGCTACGTGCTATTCACAATGCTGCGGCCAAGGAAATAACCCTGGGACTTAAAAGCCTCGGCATTCTAAAGGGGTCAACCGACAAACTACTTCAAGAATCTGCCTATCACCCTTGGTTTCCCCATGGCATCGGCCATTCGCTTGGAATCGATGTTCACGATCCCACCCCATTTCAAGACCACAGCGACTTTATCTTACAGCCCGGCATGGTCATAACTATTGAACCCGGCCTCTACTTTCCGAAACGTGCTGGTAAGGTTTCAGCGTGTGGCATCCGAATCGAAGATGACGTGCTAGTAACCAAACAAGGCTGCCAAATTTTAAGCCAAGACACATTTCCCAAAGAGCTCTCGGAGCTCGCGCTCCTTCTAGGCTAACATCCTCATTACTATTACGCTTAAGAGTGATCAGGCTTTTATAACCAAAGGGGCGTTCTACTGCGGCAAATGATACATCTGCTCTGCTGCAATCATATTACCCCACCGTTGTGGCTCTAAAACCCGTAGTGACTAGGATTGCCTAAGATCAGCGTCATCGCAATCACCCGTGGAACAAACCGCTTCGTCTCATTAGACAGTTCACCTGCATGAGCTAACTGCCAAAAATCGACCGCTTTTGTTTTTTGTAATTTTCGATTAATTTTCGTACGACCAGCATTATATGCCGCAAGCGCGAGTCCCCAATCCCCGTAAGCGTTAAACAAATCACGCAGATGTTGCGCAGCGGCTAAGGTAGATCGAGTAAAGTCAAGTCGTTCGTCCCTGATACTAGAAACCTCAAGACCATAGCTCTCTGCGGTCCCTCTCATAAATTGCCATAATCCCGTGGCACCCGCAGGGCTTCTTGCATACTGATTAAGGTTACTCTCGACAGCTGCTAAAGATACCAACTCCTCGGGAACCCCCTTCTTTTTCAACAATCGCTGAATGGATTCGAAAGAGTTTCCCCTCTGGCTCAGAATCTCCTCTACTGTACCACGCTCCCGAGTTGTATACCGAACAATCTCACGCCGCACCTCTGGAGTAATGGGAAATGTTAATTTAGGCAGTGGATCGTAAACGTGCTCTAGGTCGTCATCCCCTGCAAATTCCTCATCGCCAATCCGAGAAGATTCGCCAAACAGGGACAGTCCCAACCCTCTGATGTTTGTGCACCCAAGCAGTCCACTCGAAACCACTAAAAAAAAGATAGTCAGAAAGGTTTGCCTTCGACCCCAATAAAAATTTCGGCAGTGGCGCAGCATACGTAGTTCACTAATCTGGATCGTCATTTTAATTCATTTAGCGCGACCAAAAGTCACCCGCAGACACTAGCATCAAAACGATGTTTTGATGCCTACATAATACCTTATGCGCCAATTTTTTTCGAGCGAACGAACCCATAAAGAGATCTTGCTAGCCTTATAATCACATCATACTCGGCTCTAATCCTGTTACAGCAGAAAAATTCACAAACCAAGCTAGGTTATTAACAATCATTTACTACCTTAGTTTCATATAAAACAACATTACAACTTCATTTCAACCCCCTTTATCCACAATAATTCCATCCTTCGAGGCTCAAATCTGCATCTTATTCTATGACAGACAAGAGAGCTGTGCATTTTCAGGCAGATTTATCTCGTTATGTGTGGTGCCGTGGTGAACCGAGTGGAACGTAAAAAGGATTTTCTCACCCCCCCTAGAATTACTAGGCTTATATTTGCTGCCTCCCTTTTGGGGACACTCGTTAGTACTGGCTGTGTTCCAATGACCAGTCCAAATCACTCTAAACAGCTACTATCAAGTGGCGTGATAGCAATTTCAAGACCTATCCCTGTGGCATCAACGAATTCGTTCCTCGCAACCATAGCAACGAGCTCCCAATCTTCCATATCCGAAAATCGTGCTGAAACAGTAGTTATCTCACGCACTGATGCAACAATCACTGCTTTTAATACATTAGGAACTCCACTCATTTTTAGAGCTGAGGGAGCCGAAGGCTTATCCCCCGGTTCATTCACAATTACCGTTAAGGAAGAACAACCTCTTTGGTACGCACCCAACGTTTACTTTCAAAGGCGCTCACTCAAAATTCCTCAGGAAGGAAGTCGAGACAGATTTCGACGGGCGGCTTTAGGCAAGCGTGCAGTTTTTTTAAATAACAGAATCCCTATTCATTCAGGCCCTGTATGGCTAGAGGAGATTGGCGGTCTTAAGGTGCGGTCTTCTGATATGTCTGCCCTCTATGCGATGCTTGATGTAGGTACAAGAGTTGAAATTCGGTAGGCATCATCACCGGAAGCCTCTCTGCCCCAGGTCATCTCAGCCCCCCCTTTTTTTCAGATTAGACTAATTCCCACACCCTTCCTAACCTGCAAAGTCTCATCACCATCAGCCTAAACATTACAGCCAGGATTTGCCTAAAGCGTTCAAGAAAAGGTATACTCCCCGCCAACCTACATAAGGCTAATAACACGGGTAGAAGTGGCTTAAGCTTATACAAGCAAGTGGTGGATGGGGAGATATGGTATGACAGAACAGAAATATCAAGAAGTAAGTGGTGGCCTTGTCAAGAAAACCAAGAGACGGATTGTAGGCGTATTTATCGACGGAATCGGATTAGATAGGGCCACAAGGCGGTTAAATCGCAGAATTGATTTGGCGGCTTTAGTAAAAGGAGTCACCTCCGGATTACAACCAATTACAGCTCGATATTATACCGTGGTTCCTCACGAGGACGATTCACGACACAGGGCTTTCTTGGACGCTGTAGCCCGGGCTGGCCTAAACGTAATCGTCAAAAGACTTCCCCCCAAAGGCATCACTCGCCAAGTCACCACCGATATCGAAATGTCCACCGATATCGTTGCTTATGCCTTAGGTCTGTCTTCATTTAACAAAGCCTTTGAGTATCTTCCAGCAGAAATCCAAGCTGTCAAATCGATGTCGATGACAAGTGGCAAGACAACCATCTCGCAAGATGATGTATCGGATCAAAAACGACAATCGGGCCCCTTATTGCAAACCGATCCCCAAGACCGAAACGTAACCCGCTCCCTCATCGTAGTGTGTCCAACTCGTGAGCTATCGTATGCGATGAGTCTTGCAAAGGATCTCGGAGCCGATACAACAACTGCAGATTTTGGCACGTTTAATCGCGGAGATGTTCTTAAATCAGCGACAAAGTGGATTGACCTTTCCGATTCAGAGACCATATGGAAAGATTAAACTCTGGTAGCGACTAGACGCATAGGTTCTACGCGTCCACGCCGACAGTAACAACCGAAAATCACAATGCTTTCAGTTATTTACCAAAACTCCCAGTAAACAACAAGGGCATGAAAGTTACGCCTTGACAATAACTTGCTCTTTGTATAGTTGCATCCTAAACTGCGTCTTACGATTAATGTAGGATTGTCAATGGTCTTTAACAGCTCGATTTCAGGACAAAGCTCCCACCGAGATGGTGGAAGGAGCAGCGATCGGCAACAATCAAACGAGCGATCAATAAGCGACTTGCAGCTTAGTCGCCTCGCGTTCTTTACACCCGCTTCTGTAGTCGAACGTCAGCTAAAAATAGATTTTACAACCACACTAGACGGCGACATAGCCCTTGATCGTCCAATTAGACTTTTTGCAAAAAATGCAACGGGCGTAACCGTGGCCCAGTACACTGTAGAGAACCTCCAGTTGCTCGACGAGAGTGTCAAAAAAACGCTATCGGATAAAATCAAAAGCTGCCGTAGATTAGAACTATCGGTCGAGACTCTTGCTCAAACCCTTCTAGGCCTTACGGAACACGACAATCGAATACAATGGAGCACAGAATCGCTCTATCCTGGAGCGAGGAAGCCTCTGCGGGAACTCCGTCCGTGCACTCCCTCTCTTGCCGAGTTTTTGCAAAATCCGACATGCCTCGAAAAAGCCTTCTATTCCATTCGTAAGACTGGGCATACAGAAGAGAAGCTTACAGCAGTAATGGATACAGATGCTCAGACAATCACCTTTACTCTTTGCTCAGAAAACCTACCACACTGGAGCCCCTCTGAGCACAAAAATCAACGCGTCGTAGTTTCTTGTTCATCACTCGACGACAGATCTTCCGATACGAATCCGCAAGACGTTCTGGCTCCAATTGTATGGCAAGCCATGGAGGCGTTTTGGAATACCGGAGCAACAGGTCTCACTAGATATCTGTTTAGAGCCTCTAAAGACAACAAGGACACAAGCCCCCCCGGAATACAAGTGCGAGTACAGGACTTTTCTTTTTACGGAAAAAGCAGTTCAGGAGCCTATGTATCATTTGAGGGGTCATCTCAAGTCGCGCAAGTTACCCTAACACAAGAACCCCTGCTATCCCCTTTAAGTAAAAAACCAGCTTCTGGAAGTGGGCAATGGATTTTTGTAAATGATTCAAAAACGTCTCGTACTACCGCTAGCTCCGCTGAGAACACAATGTTAAGAGAAATCGGCACTGCGGTGACCAAGCTCATGCACTCACGAGGCGAGAGCTCCCTAGAAGAGGTATTTGCGACACTAACACTGGCGGCTCGCTCTGAGGTGTTCTTTCGACCAGACACTTCTGCCGTGGTAGAACCAGAGGTTTCCACGTATCTCGCAAAACTTGTAAATACGCGGGTATTACACTCCTGGGAAAGACCCTCTATTCCAGAGTTAATAAATTTTCTAGAGGGAACAAAAAGCCTCCAAATAATACTTACAGAAGACCCTGCTACACCCTCTCGCTTTCCATTTAACGCTCTCACTATTGATAAGTTCGTCGACGGCCGCACGCGACTCTCTCTCGTTAATAATCTCGGAGCACACTGCGAAGCTCAATTCTGCCGCCTCTCTTCAGATGATATGCGCCTCATCCTGAAAACCTTCGATCAACAATTGGAAGAAGGAGTCCCCTCGTTGAGCAGAAGACGTTTGCAGTTGGTCTTGGAAACTTTGAAAAGCAGAAACACAGAAAACTGGGTGTTATTCTCCGGAACTTCATCAATCCCCGCAGCCGATGATACAGACGCGCACCAACTACTCGACGCCGCACTGCCAGTGATCAATCGTTACCTAGCTATGCGAACGATTCGAGAAAAAACGAGCTATTCAGAGAAAAGCAATACAGCAGTTGTTTATCCCCAAAATGGCGTCATAGAGGTAAGCCTAGGAGAGGATTACCATCCCTATCAATTAAGAGTGAGATTACAGCATAACTCGCTAACGCAAATAGAGATAATTCCCGACGAGTCCTCCTCCGGCCGGTTTAAAAAGCCGCGAAGGTATGCTTCTCGAAGTGGGATTACGTTAAACACTCCCGAATCAGATAGGTTTTTCGAATCTACACTCAAACATTTCTTTTCACTTGTCAGCAACACGACCGGGAGCCTTGAATTCGGCAATTCTGAGCTTCGTAGATTTCTAGACAGGCATTTTCAGGGCCCGCAGTGACCGACACATCAAAATAACTAGTAGAAGCTCTTGGAGCTACAATCAGACTCAATGCTATGTAGCCTCAGGTATTTGCCCGTACTTTTGCATCTTTATCCATCTCAGAGAGAAGTCTCCGACAATTTTTTGCTTTTTGATTGACCTTCATTCAAGGGTGCCCGATACTGACCCAGCTTCTACAGGGGAGACCGCCCAGCATGGGGCAATCACCTGAATATGGAGATATTCGCATACAAACCAAAGAGAAATGGGCTAGCGTAGCGGTGATTACTATCGGCGAGCCTCACTAACATACCAATTCATGGCTATAAAACCAAAGCGTCGAGCTGAAACCCCTCTCCCTCCTTCTGAAAAACCGCAAAATGCTGGTCGAGTACCTCCTCAATCTATCGATGCAGAAGAGTCAGTGCTCGGAAGTATCCTCCTCGACAATCAGGCCATCAACATTTGCTTAGAAAGAATCCGAGCAGAAGACTTTTATAAGAGCAACCATCAGATCGTCTTTGAAGCCATGGCGAAGCTTTCGGACAAACGAGAGCCTATCGATATCATCACGCTAGGTCAGCAACTCCGTGCGATGGGGCAGCTAGAATCTGTCGGAGGTGCGCAGACTCTATCGTATCTTGCCTCATCGGTTCCTAATTCAGCGAACGTTCCATACTACGTCCGCGTAATAAAGGAAATGTCAATCCGACGGCGGCTCATAAACGAGTCTACTGATATCATCAATTCGGCTTTTGAGATGGAAGGCGAAATTGAAGACTTTCTCGATTCAACCGAGCAACGAATCCTAGGAGTTTCTGATTTCAGAGTAAATCAATCATTCCACCGAGTCGGCGATGTTGTCCAAGATTCCATTCGAATCGTTGAACAACTTTATGATCAAAAGGAGCCCGTTACAGGAGTGCCAAGTGGCTTGGTCAAACTAGACAAATTAACAGCGGGCTTCCAGCCTTCAGATCTTGTCATTGTGGCAGCGAGACCCTCTATGGGTAAGACAGCACTTGTATTAGGATGGAGCCAATTTGTCGGAATCTATAATCGAAAGCCTGTTGCATTCTTCTCATTGGAAATGTCCAAAGAGCAATTAGTCTTGAGAATGCTCTGCAGTGAAAGTCGAATTAACAATTCGAGCGTTCGAACGGGTCAATTATCAGAGCGCGACTTTGCCCGTATAGTTGAAGGAGCAAGTCGGATATCAGACGCAGACATATTTATTGACGATACTCCCGCGATCACCATAACGGAGTTGCGCGCAAAAGCACGGAGACTACACCGAGATCACTCGTTAGGCTTGATTGTTGTTGACTATTTGCAGCTCTTAAGAAGCCCCGCCTACAGCCATTCTCGAGAACAAGAGATTTCAGATATATCTCGTTCACTGAAAGCTCTCGCTAAGGAGCTAAATGTGCCCGTTGTAGCCCTTTCTCAGCTCAATCGTTCGGTGGAATCTCGAACTGACAAACGACCTATGATGTCAGACCTCCGGGAGTCTGGAGCTATTGAGCAAGATGCGGACGTAATTATGTTTATCTATCGAGATGAGGTCTACAATAAGGAGTCACCAGACAAAGGTGTCGCTGAAATCATCATTTCCAAGCAACGGTCGGGTCCAACCGGCGCAATTCGCGTTGCATTCTCCGGTGAGTACACTCGTTTTGACAACCTAGAGGAAAGCGATTTTCCTTTATCCGCAGATGATGAGTTCAGTGGCGACGATTTTTAGCTGCTAGGACGCAAAGCCTCCCCCATTAACAGCAACGTATCTTAACCGTACTGTGAAGGGGCATATATAGAGTAATGACGTAGATACACAGCCATAGATCCTGCGATTAAGAGTGTGTGTTTGTGTCATACGCAACTGCAAGTAAGACATCCTGCACGTCCATCGGCCAGTGAAGAAGCTGATACGACGATTGCTCAACGATGTTCCTTGCACTATCTTCCCAACGCTTTCGTTCTTCATCTCTTTGTGTGTTTTCTCCTGAGTGTTGCAAAACAATTAACTGCAGGGCGTCCAATTCTTTAAGGTATGTCGCTCCTTTCTTGCTTAAGCGTCTAGCAAGCTTCAGAGCCTTTTCTCCACTCTCGAAATCACCCTTTGCAATTGCTGTTAAACTCAAAACAAACTGGACCATACCACTATCTCTTACTGAGCGTTTCGCGGCAGCCTGTTGCAACAAAAAGTTATGTACTTGCTCAATCTGATTTAATGCGAGCAGCAAAATTCCATGATAAGCCACTTGCTCAACATCTTCTGACTGATGAAGCGCCTCGTATGAATAACACAACGCCTCTTGCTCCTCTCCGCTTACGAAAGCCAGATTGGCAATAGATCGCGCCAGTAGTGTTGCTTGCTCTCGATTATCAACCTCGTCAAATCGTCGATATGCTCCCTTCAACAAAGCTCGTGCCTGCACAAAATTACCCTCTTGTCTCTCGATATCTGCGAGGACAATCATGATATCCGGTCGTGGGCCTGACGACTTTCTTACACTCTCAATAACCTGCCTTGCTTCCAACAACCGACCCTGCTGGCTTAGGACCACAGCAAGGTTAAATTGCACGGCAGAGTTTGTTGAATCCAGCCAAGCAGCTTTCCGCAGTTGCCCCTCAGCATCCAAGAGTCGTCCCCGACCAGCCGAAGCAACTGAATCAACAAGAAGGCCTGAAAGAATCAATTCTTCCGTCACAATCGACTTTGAGACACGATAGTCTCGTGAATGTGCACAGCCAAAACAAATCGCAGTCATTACTGCTATTGCAAAATATCTAAACCGCGTCATTTCAAATCACTTTTATAACCCTAAGCGCGCTGCGGTAAAGATTAGAAGCCCAAGAAGCCCCACGACATAAGTACCTACGTCTCGCAACGCAAATACAAGCGGATCATCATGCACCAGGCCCCGGCGCGCTAACAACCAAACACGACTAATCCAATACAACATGAGAGGACATGCCAACCAAATCATCTTCGGACTTTGATACAACGCCACTACCTCATTGCTACTGACATACAAAACTAGAACCAACGCTGCTATGTAACCACTCGCCGAACCGAATGAAGATACTTGTTCCATATCTCCTACCCAATAGCCCCTGCCCCAGGTCCTTTTTTCATTGCGCTGCTGAAGAGTCAGAAGTTCAGAAAAACGCTTAACGCAGGCAAGACTTAAGAAAAGAAACATCGACACACCGAGGAGCCATTGTGACAATGGTATTTCTGTAGCCACTCCGCCTCCGACGATTCGAATAGTATAAAGCATTGCCAATAAGATAATATCAACCAGAACTATAGCCTTTAAACGAAAAGAGTATGCAGTTGTAATCAGCAGATAGACCAACAATAATCCAACAAAGTGAGAGTGAATCTGCCAAGCAATACCGAACGCTGATACAAATAAAAGCGGAGCTAAACAAATTGCATATACTAACGGGAATCTACCAGCCGCACATGGGCGTTTCTTCTTTCTCGGATGCTGTCTATCTGACGCAAGATCAAGCAAATCGTTTACGATGTACACTCCCGATGCGCATAACGAGAAAGCGACCGCGGCAAGCACGCTTCGTCCCACAACCATCGGTTCTAACCAACGATGTGCTAAAAACATCGGCGCAAATATCAAAAAGTTCTTCAACCATTGATGGACTCTGAGGACTCGAAGGATAACGCTCCACGATGAGCGTACCACCTCAATCATTCGTGCACCTGGAAAAGCCTTTGAAATAGTCTCTGCATATCCTATTGACGAGACCACCGCTGTTACCTCACAAGCCTCTCGCCACACTGCTATATCTGCCTCTGAATCACCAACATACTCCCAATCGTTTTGCCCAAGATGCTCCTTTATAGCCTCTACTTTCTTACTCCCTTTGCAGTTACGCGACACTGAAGAGCCAATCGAATGGGTCACAAAATTAAAACGGTCGGCAACAAGAGCAACTAATCGCTCATCAGATGCAGATGCAAGAATAATCCTCCGGCCCGATGCTGCTTGCGTTTCCAAGTATGAGACGACTCCCTCATGAACTGGCATCAAATCAACTCGCAATCCCTCCGCCCTGCCAGCCAATTCAGATTTTAGTGTAGCGCGTCCTCGAAATAGCCACCAAGGCAGTAGGAACAAAATCAGTGGATTTCTCTTTAAAGCCAGTAAAAGGCTCTCATACAAGAGATCTGTTGCCAAAATTGTTCCATCAACATCAGCGACAACAACCGCAGGTCTACCACTCATCTTTTCCTGAACCATAGTCCTCTCTGAAAACGCCATTTCACGACTTTTTTCTGGTCGTGTGTATCGCACACAAATCAACGTCATCAAACGCAAGGCTTGAGTCGCGCAGTAGCCCTTCAAATCCAATACGCCTAAACACACACCGCAATCATATCTGTGGGGCACACCTACAATACTATCGAAGTAAGAGGATGAACACACCTCTTAATACGAAGAGCGGTAGAAACATCGGTCTGGCTAGCTCACAATCCACCGTAAATATTTAGAAACCCACTTAAGCAGCACCAAAAACCAATGAGATACTATCATGTTACAGACCATTTTCACTAGCAGTCACACTAGAGAACGACTCAAAACATCGTCGCAAGCTAAAACAGTACACCAAAAGCATCTGCACAGTCTTCCCCAAGTCACGCCAAAATGAGTCGCAAGATCGAAGAAATACAACAGCGGTTACGCTAATTTTAACATCGCTCTGGGTCATATTTTGGCTAGTAGTAAGTGCTCCGATACGTTAAAATCAGGCGACAGGTTTCAACACTGTCGACAAGGCATGCCTTTGGATAGTAGAGCTAAAACTCATTTGAGATAATCAAGAGAGAGTTCTTACTCACTGTCAACGCTGGCTCAATTTTAGGCCGTAAGTTTTTGCCTCGGATCGCGCCATTAGATGGCAGAGTCCTCAAAAACAGGCTCGGTCCTTGAGGACAGGATCGTGATATGGCAGGTACAGGCGAGACTACCCGCATATTGAATTATCATGGACGAACTGATTACAAGGATGGTACACAAGCATAACGGCACTCAATTTTCATCGTGGGGCAAGTATCCAATACCAGTTGACCAATCGGCGGCTTTCCTTTGCTCGTCGTCATCGGAGCTTCCTCAAACAGATACTGGTCAATTGCTCCTTCCTTATGGACTCGGCAGAAGCTACGGAGATAGCTGCATTAACAGTGGGCATACCGTTCTCCCCTGTTCGCGGCTAAACAACTTCCTTGCTTTCGATCCACACTCAGGAGTATTACGAGCTGAAGCTGGTGTCAGCTTAGCAGATATCTTGGAGGTCTTTGTGCCACGGGGATGGTTTCTACCCGTCTCTCCCGGAACTAAATTTGTCACACTCGGAGGAGCTGTGGCCAACGACATCCACGGCAAAAACCATCATGTTGCAGGAACCTTCGGCTGTCATGTGAGGCGATTTGAACTAATTAGATCCTCGGGAGAGCGATTTATATGCTCTCCGGAAGAGAACCCCGAACTCTTTCGAGCAACAATTGGTGGCATGGGGCTAACTGGATTGATAACGTGGGTAGAGCTCACCCTCATCCCGATACATAGCCCCTACCTTGATACAGCTACCATCAAGTTTCGCAATCTCGATGAATTCTTTGACATCTCGGCCGAATCTGATTCCACGTATGAGTACAGCGTCTCGTGGGTCGATTGCACCTCTGAGGGCGCCAACCTCGGTCGCGGACTATTCATGGCTGGCAATTTTTCGGAGAAAACCAAGAGAAGACAGCCCCCCAAGCTCTCAATCCCCTTTCCCTGCGAAGCTCCCTCTTGGCTACTCAACTCTCTCTTCATGCGGTCTTTTAACACGCTCTACTACAACAAACAAAGAACACGCAAAGTCGAAGCTTTGACCCACTATGAGCCATTTTTCTATCCCCTTGATGCAATACTGAACTGGAACCGTATGTATGGCAGGCGTGGTTTTTTTCAGTACCAATTCGTCATTCCATTCACAAATGACCGCCGTGTTATCAAAGACATCTTCACCCGCATTACAAAATCAAAGAGAGCATCTTTTTTAGCAGTGCTTAAAACATTTGGCGACATTCCATCCCCTGGCTTGCTTTCCTTTCCCAGAAAGGGCGTCACATTAGCTCTAGATTTTCCAAATCAAGGGAAGCCAACTCTTGAGCTCCTAACAGACCTTGATACTATCGTTAAGTCTGTGGGTGGATCTATTTATCCAGCTAAAGATGCCCGAATGAGCCCCGAAATGTTCAAGCTTTCGCATCCATACCTTGACGAATTCCTAAAATGGAAAGATCCTCAATTTTCATCCACTCTATGGAGACGTGTAATGGAGTCCGCATGAAGAGAATACTCGTAATAGGTGCCACATCAGGTATCGCCACGGCTGTCGCGCGACAGTATGCTCAAGACGGCGTCGCTTTATGCCTGTTAGGAAGAAATCACGAGAAACTCACAGCTCTAGCAACTGACCTCTCAGTGAGAGGCGCCTCGGAGGTGAGCACTTTTTGTTTTAATGCTTCGGACATCGAGCAACACGCCCAAACATTAGAGAACGCCCAAATGCAATTTGGGCACTTTGACTACGCCCTAATAGCGCACGGGAACCTACCCGATCAAAAAGAATGTGAGCGCTCCTTTGAGCAAACTCATACAGAGCTTACAACAAATTTACTGAGCCCTATTGCATTGCTAACATGGCTGGGCAATTACTTTGAGGAACGCAAGGGTGGAACTATAGCGGTCATCACATCGGTTGCTGGAGATCGCGGTCGTCAAAGCAACTATATCTATGGAACCGCCAAGGGTGCTCTTTCTCGATACCTACAGGGCCTAAGAAACAGATTAGCCCCCAGTGGGGTAGCAGTTGTTGATATCAAGCCCGGGTTTGTTGACACACCAATGACTCAGCATTTGAAAAAGGGGGCGCTTTTCGCCTCTCCAGAAAAAATAGCTGTGGGCATTAAGAAAGCCATAGAGCGCGGGACATCAGAGATTTACCTTCCTCGCTTCTGGTGGGTGATAATGTCCATAATTAAGACAATCCCAGAATGCATCTTCAAAAGACTAAAACTCTAAGAGCCTGCTACTCAATCAGCATAACGCTAGGGCAACATGAGATCCGGGAGAGTTTTAAAGCAACTCGCAGCAGGTGTTTTTTGCACGAGGAAAACCAAGGCGCAACCGGCGCACCTAACTTCAACACCCACTTCTCCACTATGCGAAAAATTTGCCAGAATTGGCCTTACGGCTCGTGGAAAAACATCCCAAGCCGTAAGAACAAGAGATCACATCTCCAAGAGGAATTGAATTTGCTTTACGAGCAAGCTCTCCGCACGAAACTTTTCACAGAACATATCCGCCCCACGTTCTAGTGCCACGAACTCTAGGTCATCTCCACAAGCAGTCAACATGATGACCGGAATTTCTCCACCGTCCCACTCGGTACCCTTACCTCTTACCGCCTTGAGAAATTCAAAGCCATCCATCTCGGGCATCTTGTAATCTGATACAATAACATCACACTGCTGTGCCTCCAATACTCCCAGTGCCTCCGTGGCAGATCCTGAGACCGTCACTTGATAACCTGCTCTCTCAACAATCCTCTTTAAAAATTGCAACTGATCTGGATCGTCATCAACCACAAGAACATTATGGTCATGTGGAGTAGGTCGTCGCGAAATTTGATCCTCAGTTTCATTCCATGTAGCCATCATGAGAGCCTCCGTATCACTATAGTCATCTGGTATTTTGCAGCCTCGCTTCTCTCTAGAATCACGATTCCGACGCATCTTGTCACCTCACTGTTTATCATCGTTGGTTGAGTTCCAATCCTCGGAATATTTACGTGTCCCTGTAACTATGACTTCGGAGCGAAGGTAAAAGAGCTTGCTATTTCGGTGCTAAATTCTCCTCGCCTAAAGAATATGAGCTGTGAGCAAATTACCTAAGGGCCCTACCAAAGACACAATAAAATACTTGTAAACAGCGGCCATTAAGCCCACTCGCCACGCTCTCTTACTGCCCCTCATGCTATGAACCTCGAAACACATCTCTATTGCAAACATCAATCCTGGCAGCTCTTACCCTGACAAACTCTAAAGACAAACTCCCCACTTGACACCATTAATGTGATTTGAAAGCCGATCAATTTTACCGAAGCCACCTCGTGCGTTGCATAAAAACCACCTGACGCGCAAAAGGTTACATAGTTAATTTGCGTAGACGTGATCGCTAAACTTGGCCATACGCCTCTCACCTCACCGGATAAGAACATCTAGTAGCGTGCAAAGAAAAAAAATGACGCTGGCCAATCCATTTCTTAAGAAAAATATCGGTTCAATTTGAGCATTTCGATCTCGCGCCACTGAGATGTGCTGTGTCGCTATTAAACCCGCAAAGAATACTATACCGGCCCAACACACAGCTCCCACATCAAACCAAACACCAGCTACAGACATAGCGATAACGGTACCAGCATGGAACACGCCGGCGCATAGTAAGGCTCGCCTGCGCCCCAAACGTGCCGGGACACTCTGTAATCCTCTTGCTCTATCAAACTCGATATCCTGCAGAGCATATATGATATCAAACCCTGCCACCCAAGTTAACACAGCTATCATGAGAGGCACCGGTCGCCAACTAAACTCACCAGCAATCGCTATCCAAACTCCACCCGGTGCCAATGCCAACGACAAGCCTAACACAGCGTGGCAAAGAATTGAGAAACGCTTCAAATAGGAATATCCGAGTAGTATCATCAACACTGGGACAGAGAGATATCCACACAGCAAACTTAGAGCCGATGCAGATGCAATAAAAACAAGTGAAAAAAATACGACGAGCATTCCGACCTCTACAGAGCTTACCGTTCCTTGAGGTATCTCTCGCATCGCTGTGCGAGGATTTTCGGCGTCAAGCTTTTGATCTACAAGCCGATTAAACGCCATAGCGGCAAAGCGTGCAGAAACGACGCACATCACAATCAAAACAATCTGACCAACCGATATTGAAAATTCATACCATAAGAGGGCAACTACCGATAGAGCAAACGGCATCGCAAAAATAGTGTGCGAAAACTTCACGAGCCTCCCCCACACCACTATGCGATCTCCGGTCTTGGTAAATACTGCTCCACGCTTATCCATAGGGGTCCCCAAGACGATCATACACATAAAGACAGCTGTTTCAATAGAACCCGTCTTTGTCATGTGCGGGCCGATAGTGAATGCCTAAATGGATTTTGTAGCGTCTATTGCTGTTTATATGCCAAATCGGCCGAAAAAATACGTAACGATAGACTCAGATGCTGGATTTTTGTAACATATTGGTGGTGCATCCATGAGACTAAAGACGACGCCACAAAATATATCTGATCACGCTACTATGACTTCCCTAAACCACAGGCCACACAGCACTCAAGAGGTGCAAAGGATGTTCGACAGCATTGCTCCGACCTATGACATTCTAAACCTGATGTTAAGTGGCGGAAGTCACAGGAGGTGGGAATCAAAGCTCGTAGACTCACTACCAGAAGCGACCTCGGGAATATGCCTCGATATCTGTACAGGCACAGGCGCGTTAATACCCAGATTGGCACGAAGGTTTTCATCTGTTGTCGGTCTTGATGTTTCTCCAAATATGCTCTCTATCGCAAAACGAAAGTATGGCAGTATGCATAAGGTTTCTTTCATAGAAGCCGATGCCCAAAAGCTACCGTTTTCTGATAACTGCTTTGACCGAATCACTGTTGCATACGGGGTTCGAAACTTACCGGACTATCGTACTGGCCTTAAAGAGATCAAACGAGTTCTTAAGCCAGGAGGTGTGGTGGGCATTCTCGAGTTTGGGCAACCAAGCGTTCCGGTATGGCGTCAGGCGTTCAATCTCTATTCCAGAACACTTATGCCACTACTGGGTCGAATCGTCTCAGGAGACTCCCATGCCTATAGATATCTTCCGAAAACAGCCGCCGCATTTCCATGCGGAAAAGCATTCGAAAATGATTTAATCGCCTGTGGCCTCTCTCCGACTAAAACCCACTCATGTTTGGGAGGCATTGCATATATTTATGTGGCTAACAAAAGGACGTAGAGAAAGAGATGCACGCACATCAAAAACAACGGTGGATAGTTGGTATAACCGGTGCGAGTGGAATTCGCTATGCGCAAAAACTTCTAGAAGTGCTTCCGAAGCTTGTCGACGAAGTCCATGTCGTGTTCTCCGAGGCTGCCCTTAGGGTTTTAAAGGACGAGGAAGGCATAATACTTCGCAGTGGAGCGGTATGCGCAAAGGAAGTTTGTGGACAAGATTACAGCAACATTTTCTTTTATAATCCCCGGGATATCGGAGCTAGAATCGCTTCCGGTACGATGATAGCACAAGGGATGGTTATCATTCCTTGTTCGATGGGAACACTCGGCGCCATTGCTCACGGAATATCAAATCATTTAGTTCATCGAGCCGCTGACGTCACTCTAAAGGAAGGACGAAAACTTATCGTGGTTCCGCGTGAAGCCCCCCTTTCCACAATACATCTGAAGAATATGCTTATCCTCTCGGAGCTAGGCGCACGTATTATTCCGGCCATGCCAGGTTTTTACAACTCCCCGAAGTCAATCGATGATTTAGTCTCGCATTTTATCATGAAGGTCCTTGACTCAATGGGAATTCACACCGACCTAGCAAAGCGCTGGTTAGAGTAGGTCAATTTTCATCTAGAAGCCCCAACTGCAACAGAGTACACTACAAGGGCTATGAAGAACCTCCTTATCAAGGCGACATACACTCTTATTCTCTATTGCTCTGCCGTAGGAGGATTTTTGTTTTTGGGACTACCGACCCAGAACCTTGAGGCTAGTCAAAACATGACAAGCCATATCGTAGATGTGACCATTCGAAACCTCGCGCTACTAGTCTCATGGGATGTAATGGTAGGGCTCTTTTTTCTGTGGCATTCTAAGCGTAGCAACAACGACCCTAATGCGGGAGGATATGGCATAGCAACTGCACTCGTTACCTTGGTCACTCTGTTCATACTTCAGGCTTGTCGAGCTCAAATGAGCCATATTCAGTTTATCATTCTCCTGCTCGCTCTCGGATTTCGGGGTATGGGAAAAGGGAGCTGGGAAAACAATCGTCCTCAAGTGGGCATGCCATCATCCCTTGCTTCTCACTCTTTATTGGCGGCTCTATCTTTTTCTGTGTTCTATAATGGCACACCTCCATGGCAAACAATTCCTTTGAGCATCGCCATAGGCTCTATCGTTGCATCAGCAGAACTATCTCAAAACCGCTCAAGCATTAACCGAACACCCTTTCCCGGTCTCTCCCCTTTATACCGAGTAATAACCATACTCGGCCCGCTGATTATTACAACATCGGCCTTCGTGGGACTACTCGAACGCCCTTATACCTACTTCCTGATCGCTCTATTTATGAGCGTGACTCATGTCAGAAAATCTGATAAGCAGACGCCGATTCCTCCCGAAGCCCGGTATATGGGTGCTGTGATTAGCTCGGCATCTATCGTAGGATTACTTGCAATTCGTGCCAGTCTTTAACCAAACGCACAGGAGGGAAGAGCTTCCGCAACCGGCAAAATAGTTAAGTTTCATCTGGACTTGTTGACAAAAGAAATCTACCCTTTGCTCCAACATAGTAAAATACTGTTATCTCTTCTACGGGAGGCTCTTTCATGCAGCACAATAGACCTCGATTTCAATTTTATCTGCCGATAATCGGCGTCCTGGCAGCAATTACCATCGCAACCTGCCCACTCAGAGCAGAGTCGAGAACAAAATCCGTCGGCACAGAAGTCTCGCAGCACTCCCTTCGTCTGAATGAACAAGGGGCGCAAGCTGTTAAGGAAAGAAGATTTAAAGATGCCGAACAGCTCTTTAAGAAATCTCTCGAGAGAGATGCATCCAATATAACAGCAGTCGTTAACCTAGCCGGCATGTATATTACAAACAAGAAAGAGACTCTTGCCATCAGCCTCTTATCTGAATACACAAAAAAATCACCCACTGATGCATATCTTCAGGCGAGACTGGGAGATGCTTTCTTCGCTGCAAAAAAATCCTCTCAAGCTATCCGCGCCTACGAAAAAGCCCTTTCACTAGACCCCTCACTCGTACCTCCTTTAGTACGACTTGCGTCCCTGTACACAATGAGCAACAAACTGGAACAAGCACGAGATATGTACATCCGCGCGGTCACTGCGAATCCTCAGGATGCACGGTCACTAAACAATCTAAGCAGCCTCTACCTCGGACTAGGAGATCCAAAAAGTGCGATAGCAACTGCAAAGAAGGCGCTACGAGTCTCGAGCACAAGCGAAACATATGTAACATTAGGCAATGCATACCAACGAGTTGGAGACCGTAGAAATGCACTACACTCATTCAAAAGAGCTCGCCAAATGGGTAGTAAAGAGCCTAAACTTACCGCCGTTATCCAAGAGCTCGAGGCTACCCAGAGCAACGCTCACTCTTGAAATACCCCAAGAACATAAAAACGCTATATAATTCGTGGCTAGCCTTAGAGCCCAAACTTGACTATTCTAGGCCTCTGAGACCATCGCCACTTTCTGCCAAGATAGAAGAGGCTGTATCGTCGAAACTAGATTTGTCACGGACATACCGTGGTAAGCAGTAAACTCAAAAAACACCAGGAACCTTATGTCTTACGAATTTTATAAAGCACTTCATCTTTTGGGATTATCTCTTACTCTCTTATCATTCGGCGGAATTTTAGTATTTGCGATAAATGGAGGCACAAAGGCATCTAACCAATTTAAAAAGGGAGTAATGATTTCTCACGGCGTGGGCCTTTTGCTTTTACTCGTCGCTGGCTTTGGTATGTTAGCGAAACTTCAGATATCTGGATTCCCAACATGGGTCGTCCTCAAAATAATCATATGGCTACTCTTCGGCGGTTTGATAGCAATGGCCTACAAGCAAAACCTGGCCAGAAAACTTTGGTTGCTCATTCCAGCTCTCGTGGTACTTGCTACCATCCTTGCAAACTCCAAGCCCATGTAGCCCCTGAGAGTGATTTCATTCATACATTTGATCCACACATTCGATCCACATTGTTAATGTAAAACACTATTGACGAGCCCCTCTTGTGTTGCGAATAAAGCCAACTGTGGCTCCGAAAATTCGTACTCTACAGGGTGCAGTAGTTTCTGCGGCGCAATCTCTCTCATTGCCTGTAAAAGTGGCCTATGAGCATCTGGCCTTAACCAGTGAAAGCATCGCTCCGACGCTAATTTTTGGGCTGCATAGCCTTTGGGACGACCACCATGCGCAAGCTGTGAAAGACTATGCAGGTGAACAAAATCACCGTATTGATTCAACAAAGAGGCGAACTTTGTCGCATCGGATCTCCAATCACCGTAAGGCAGTAATGGTGCTACTTGTATGCCAACCCGCATCCCAAAATGCCGCAACGTTCTAATGGCCTTAAGGCGCTCCGAGATCAAGGGCATATTGGGCATATAGCGTTTTGCTACTTCATCACAATCTGTTTCTATTCCCATCGTAATAAAAGTATTCTTCCTGACTCTCTTTAAAACAGGTATACCGATGACAATAAGTGGAGAACGCGTCTGGATGACAAGTCGCCCAGGAACAAAACGTTCAAACAACTGTAAAAACCTCATGCTTGTAGCAAATTTCTCATCGAACGGATGAAACGGATCAGTGGTATTTCCAAAAACAACCGTTGCCCGCCTTAACTCTCCCCTCCGAGAAAGCCTACTGAGAGTTCGCTCCAATTCATGCACCGGTTCGCCTCCCTCGAGCAAATAGCGGCTTCTGAGCATTTGGTTCGACGCACCGTCTACGTCGCCAAGAGCTAAAGATATCAAATCATTAGATTGAGAGACTCGTCCCATTGAGATGCCCCCCGCATAGGAATCAACTACAATGATAGACCTGTCGTGACAAACATGCTCTTTCGTGTTGTGCTTACCCATACTCATCGCCATCTCCGCTTTACTCAAATTCTGTTGAACCCCCAAAATACTTCAAGCTACTTAAACTTTAGACGCCGAAAGACCTAAATAGGTTCAAGCTAATTAAAGCAACTTCTTAGCCCTCCTTAACCTACTGTATTAACTAACTTATTAGTTCAATTTCCCATTCTGTCCGACTAAGCTCCATAGGAATCAACATCAGCAAATGACCTTTTTGGGATTTACTTCTTAGTGCTCTTAGGTAAAGATTCAGCTACGATAAAACAGTAAGAATACAACCGAATAACGTTTCTGTTGGGAAGGAGTTTGCTATGGCAGGTAATGTCGCAGAGATAAGCGATGCAGAATTTGATGAAAAAGTACTGAAGGCTTCCAACGTGGTAGTGGTAGACTTTTGGGCTCCATGGTGTGGTCCATGCAAGAGCATCGCTCCTGTATTGGAAGAAGTTGCATCCGACCTCGGAGATGCTGTGGCAATTTACAAGATAAACGTTGATGACAACAACAAGAGCCCAGCTCAATACAACGTTCGGGCTATACCAAACCTAATTATC
This sequence comes from Pseudomonadota bacterium, assembly GCA_038134595.1. Lineage (GTDB taxonomy): Bacteria > Bdellovibrionota_C > UBA2361 > UBA2361 > OMII01 > OMII01. The sequence continues at coordinate 117,939 of JAYPVM010000006.1, forward strand.
TTCAAAGGTGGTGCAGAGGTTGATAGAGTGGTCGGTGCAGTACCTAAAGAGCAACTAGTAGATACTATCAAGAAAGCGCTCTAGACCTGTTAACTGAACCGTGCAGTGCCATTCACAACGAGTGCACTGACAAACAGGCATACTGCTGACCGCCACAAGTCCAAACCTCAGCGAGGAACCTGTGGCGGTCTCTTTACTTTAGGCCCGGCAATTACATCAGCATGAAACCTTCCGCAAAAAATTGGTTTGCACTAACGGTCACTCCCACCCAAGAAAATCCAGATAGCGAATTAATCGATAGCATCTCGCTTAATCTAATGGAGCTTGGCGCCGCAGGGACAGCTGTAATGCAAGCGCCAGATATTGTGGCGTATATCGAAGGCGATGAAGCCTCATGCAGAGCCATACAAAATTGCCTTGCCCAAATCGGTTGTACAGAAAAATCACTTCATAAATTAGAAGACTCGAACTGGCTAGGCAGCTGTCCCGACATCTGGGAACCACAAAAAATTGACGACCTAACCATTATTCCCGTGGAATCGCTGGATGCGGCAAAAGCCATCCCGAATACCGACGAAATACAACTTATCCCGGGACAAGGATTTGGAACAGGTCATCATGCCACAACCCGCATGATGATTTCGGCAATTCAAAAAAGTGCTATGTATTTTAAAGATAGATCAGAGGTTTGTATTCTAGACGTTGGCACCGGTAGTGGCATTCTAGCAATAGCTGCGACGAAACTAGTTTCTTCGTGCCACGTAAATGCTATCGACATCGACGAAGATGCACTTTCTAATGCTCGCGAAAACTGTCTCCTTAACAAGGTTGCGCAAAAAATAGAATTATCAACAACTCCCGTAGAAGATATCGTAGATGCATATGATATGATACTTGCCAACGTCTACGGAGAGGTTTTAATTCAAATGGCGCCTGATTTCGGTCGAATTAGCAAATCGGGCACGATTGTTTTGCTGTCAGGAATTACTGAAATTGTCTGGCCATCGGTACAAAATGCATTCATGCAGCAAGGAGGCTGGAAAGTTACCAATATTACCCAGGAAGGCGAATGGATGTGTGCAGATTTACGTCGACTGTAGCAACATCCACAACCGGCATCATGCATCTGCCTTTAGACTTCGATAGCATGCATCTTACGTGAGAGATTATCCCCAACAAAAAACGTACAGAAACAACTTCACACTTACTTTCCAGATATTTTGCTAGATCAACGTTTACGAGACTGATTAGGAGCCCTTTGGGTGGCAACGCCCTGGCACTACATACATGATATATGCCCTTCCCTGAAAGAATAACCGTTCTGATCATTATCCGTTGCCTAGTCGAAGTAACATCTCTTATTATAGAAGGAATATATATTGTTTAATTCCCTCCTCACGGGGAGAATCACCGACATAACGGGTTCCACAGAGTACTGTTCGTGACGAAGCGCTTACCAGTATAGGATTAGGAGATTTATAGATAATATGAAGGCTATATTTTTCGATGAGCACGGGGATATCAACGTTTTAAAGCATGCAGATCTACCAGAACCTGAGCCAAAACCAGGTGAGGCTTTAATACGAGTCCGAGCTGTTGCACTCAATCACCTCGACATATGGGTCCGAAAAGGTTGGCCAGGACTTCATCTTCCTCTACCCCATATCGGTGGGGCTGACATTGCAGGAGAGATAGTTTCAATCAACTCGCCTGGTTCGACATGGTCCACTGGCTCCCGTGTTATTATATATCCCGGCATAACTACGGCCGACGACGAATGGACAAGAACTGGACAAGAGAGCTTAAGTCCTGGATACAAGATTGTTGGAGAACAAACTCAGGGAGGATTTGCTGAGTTTGTCACTGTGCCGACGCAAAACTTGTTCCGCTTGCCGGATGGGATATCATTTGAAGATGGTGCCGCCCCGCTACTAGTGGGTGTGACCGCATGGAGAATGCTTTTCACCCGTGCTCAGCTCACAGCGGGAGATTCAGTGCTCGTTGTCGGATCGGGCGGAGGGGTCAATTCCCTCTCTATTATGCTTGCCAGAAGTGCTGGCGCTCACGTCATTGCTTTGGCTGGAAACGCAACGAAATGTGACCGTGCCCTTCAAATTGGTGCTCATAGTGTCATCGATTACTCCAAGAATCTCGACTGGCATACGGAGGTCTTAAAATTAACCAAAGGTCGGGGCGTCGATATTGTGGTTGATAACGTAGGCTCAAGAACAATGCACAAGAGCCTTCGAAGTGTTGCCCGAGGTGGAAAAATCGTAACCGTGGGCAATACAAAGGGTTTCGAATTATCTTTTGACAATCGATTGCTCTTTACAAAACAAGTTTCCTTGGTGGGGTCAACTATGGGTAGTAGACAAGACTTTATAGAGGCGATTGACTATATATTTAAAAATAATATTAAAATCCCAATCGATACGGTCGCACCACTAGCCCAGGGTATTCAGATGATAAAAAAATTAGAAGACGGCGATCATTTCGGAAAACTGGTATTAGCTCCGTAATCAATACTACTACGCTCTCTTAATTTTCAGGCTTATTGCACCGAGTGTTTAGGAGCATCGTTTCTCGATTCCACCAGCAACGTAATTCGCTCGCACAGTCTTACGTGGTCCTTATTGTCGAAATCCATAAGTGACAATCCTAGCGCGTTCTCTATCACGGCTTCTATATCTCGAGCCTGATCTGCAGATACAGCCATGTCTATCTCACCTCGAAGCACACCCGGAACAAATTCATAGAGCCCATTCGGAAATTCTACAATGTGGCGTACCCTACCCTGCCAGCGATTAACACAGGCCTCTATCGTCTTTTCTCTGATACCCGCTGAACGCGCCTGCGCCCGAAACAACGCAACCTCTCCACCCAAATGAACACCCGAAAGGGGTCGAGAGAAAAATTTCATCTTACGATCTTTGGACGTTCGATATGAAAGCATTGCTTGGACAATCTGAGAGGCCGACCTAAAGGCATCCCAGGGTGCTCGATGATTGCAATAAAACACGCCTTTTGTTTGGACCACTGAATAGGCTGATTCAAACCGCCCTCTTACATTACGTGAAAACAGCATTGCATCTACACACAGCCCCATTTCCTGACATGCCGCTTCAAAAACCGCATCGACGGCATGCTCTATCAAACGCTCCTTGTTAAATAGCAGAGCTGCTTCGTATATCTCAGGAGAGCGTTTAATGACTATTACTTTTGCTCCATCAGGGCACTCAAAACATCCATACGATTTACCCGCTCGAGCATCGTGTGGAATTACCCTGTACCTGCGATAGACCGCACTAACCTGAGATTTTGGAATGGCTGCAACTTGGCCGCCTAAGGCAGTACCGGGCAATCGTTCATGTGCGGGATCAACCATTAAGCCCCCACCACGCGCTCGAATTGGCACTTCCGAGCCTATGTCCCGAAATTGCACAATAAAGCACCCGCTCTTACTTTCTGCCTCAATATGATCAAACGCGATACGATCAAGGACGACTGCTCCCTCTTGTCGTGCCGCAAGAACATACTCATTAATCAGCAAACGCTCATTAACATTATAGAGAGAGACGAACTTCTGAACTAACCTCTGTTGCGAACACCACGGTGAATCTATCTGAATATCCGCCTCAGTAATCAGATGTGGTGCGACATTCTTTTTTAATTTTGCAAGCAATCTCTTAGCGCGTAGAATGTTCAGAGGAGCATCTACAAGACTATCGACGGCCCTGAAATCCCACGGTAGCGCATTAACTCCGATAGGCTCAGAGTCCAGCAGCAAAACAGAGAATCCCCTCAATGCCGCTTCGTGTGCGACCAGAGCACTCGTTAATCCGCCACCGAAGAGAATAAGATCAAAATCATGCTCCGATCTCAGTTTCTCCATGTTGGCTTCTCGAGTCGGAATCCTGGAGAAAATATCCCTATCCTCTACCTGGCCCGCATTCTCTTCATATAATGAAAGTAATTCATTCGTCATCAAAATGCACCTTCCATTCCTTTCCTTGTGGAATTTTGATCTGCCAAATTCCAGCCGGCATATTTCGAAAGACACATCGACGTGTCGCGTTTAAGATCACACTTCGATCCGCTGCTAGCCCGCTAATATTTACTGCTCGACATTCTTGACTGCTATCAGAATCAGATAATACGCCCGTCCCAATGTCACTTTTGATGGTAACAACCACTACAATTGGAGAGCGAACTACTTTAATCGCCCGTACAAGACCGGCAGAATCAAGGATTTTGAGCTCACTCGCGTATCCAGATGCCGCCCAAAACAATGTAAGGATCAAAGCACAGACGGGTCTCGCAATAAATCGAAGGCAATTACATTGACTCGGCACGTTACGATACCCCGACATCTCGCCGTACTCGGCGTCCACGCAATTGTAGCAAATCAACAGCTTTATAAACAGAAGAGCGCACTGCCTCACTATCGCTTCCTTTTCCTACCACACAGAGTGTTCTTCCTCCCCCTGATTGCAAACTGCCATTCTCACCACGTACCGTGGAAGCGTGAAAAATCGTAACATCGGGAATGAGAGATACTAAATCTAGCCCAGTGATCTCATCCCCAGTTTTCACATTTTCAGGATAGCCGTCGGACGCAATCACAACACACACAGCCGTGTCGGCACTCCATTGCACAACCGGCTTATTCTCATTTTGACCGCTCATCCATTCAAAAAGTTCTACCGGATCACTTTCAAGGCGAACCAAAATAGACTGACATTCGGGGTCTCCAAGACGAGTATTGTACTCCAACACCCGCACACCTTCCTCCGGCCTACGATCCGGGTCGATCATCAATCCTGCGTATAAAAATCCGACAAACTGCTCCCCTCTCTCCTTCATTACGTCAATGATAGGTTGCGCACAATGGATCTCAATCCACTGCAACAATTCATCGCTTATCCGAGGGGTTGGACAGACAGATCCCATTCCCCCGGTGTTTGGTCCCTGATCGTTATCAAGTAAACGCTTGTAGTCATGGGCAGGCGCAAGAGGAACAAGCGCATTTCCATTCGACGCAAAAATACAACTGACTTCAAAACCTTGGAGAAACTCCTCAACGACTACTTCTTCAACCCCGAGCACGTTGTAGAGCTGAAAAATAGCGCTTTCGAGCTCTTCTTGGGTGTGCACAACAAACACTCCCTTACCAGAGGCTAATCCATCAGCTTTGAGAACCAACGGTAGGCCATGATCGCTACAATACGACTCTACCTCATTGCGATTAGCGCACAGCTTGTACGCTGCCGTAGGAACTTGCCCCTGACTCATGATCTCTTTGGCAAAACTCTTTGAACTCTCTAACCGAGCGGCCGCACGCGTCGGTCCGACGATCGGCAACCCATGATTTCGAAAAACATCAACTACTCCAACTGCAAGCGACGCCTCAGGTCCCACAATAGTCAGATTTACTCCGCTTTCCTTGGCATACGCTACCAACTCATCAACCTGCGTAACGCCAATGTCGATACACGTAGCGATCTGCGCTATCCCTGCATTTCCAGGTGCGCACACTACTTCACTAACTCGAGGAGACTTCCGAAGGCTGTAACACAAGGCGTGTTCCCTACCACCTCCACCAATGACTAATATTTTCATAACATCACCTTTCAATCAGACATAAGGGTAACTATCAGTGGCGAAAATGCCTATCTGGAGCAAAAAACAAACTGATGTTCTTCTCCGTTGCAACCTTACAGACCTCATCATCCCGACGAGCTCCCGATGGAGCAACAACCGCACACACTCCCTGCTCCGCAAACGCCTCGATAGAATCGGCAAACGGGAAGAAGGCATCGGAGGCGGCAACAGCACCATCGACAATATGCCCGTGCATTTTAGCTTTTTTGAATGCCAACTCTATCGAATCAATACGACTCATCTGACCAGCTCCAACACCGATTAAAAGGCCATCTCGAACTAGTACAATCGCATTTGATTTGACGTGTCCCACAACACGCCACGCCAATTCTATATCAGAAAGCTCTTCTTCACTCGGAATCCTCGAACTCACTAAGCCCTCAATAGTTACAGATGACCGCTCAACATCAGATTCCTGCACTAGTACCGAACCTGCTACAGTGCGCAACTCTAATCCACCTAAAGATCCATCACCAGTCTCGATAAGCCGAAGGTTTTTTCTTGTCTCGAGGATAGCTCGTGCCTCTTTCGAGTACGATGGCGCAATCACAATTTCAGCAAAATCTCCCTTTATCTCTTCTGCAGCCTCACCATCAACACAACAACTCAGGACAAGGATTCCTCCGAAATGACTACGAGGGTCGCATTGTTTTGCTCTTTGAATCGCAGAAACTGCCGTTTCCCCTGTTGCTAATCCGCATGGATTAAGGTGCTTAAGTATCGCCACGGTAGGTACACCTTTAGGCAAATCAGTCATTAATCGCAATCCTGCATCCAAATCGAGCATGTTATTGTAGGAAAGCTCCTTACCCTGTAACTGCTTCCAATGAACACCATCAAACAATCGTAGTCTATTACCTTTACTAGCATACACAGCTCCCGCTTGATGCGGATTCTCTCCGTATCTGAGTGACGCACTCCGTTCTAAGGTAAGCGTGAGTGACTCCGGGAACGCATCTCCAGTTACTTCATGCTCCGCGTTTGATGCCAGATACGAACCTATCGAGGCATCATAACAGGACATGTAGGAAAATACTTTTGAAGCAAGTCGCCGTCGAAATGCACTATCAAACCCCTCGTTAGTCTTTACGCGGTCTATTATCTCTGGATAATCCGCCGGATCAATCACCGGTAGCACATAGGCATGATTTTTGGCAGCGGCCCTGATCATCGTTGGACCACCGATATCAATAAGTTCCACCATTTCCTGCAAAGAACTTGCACGCTCACTATTTATGTACTTTTGAAAAGGATAGAGATTCACCACTACTATATCGATAGCATCGATCTCGGCCTCAGCCAATTGCTGAGTGTGTGCAACGTTATCACGCTTGGCTAATATACCAGCGTGAATCTTTGGATGAAGGGTCTTCACTCGTCCATCAAGTAACTCAGCAACTCCCGTGTATGACTCTACACTCGTGCATGGAACATCCCCCTCTTTCAATAAGCGTCGCGTTCCAGAGGTAGCTAAAATTTCATAACCGGACTCCACTAAAGCTGCGCCAAGCTCAACTAACCCTTCTCCCTCAGAAACACTAAACAAAGCCCTCTTTTTCATTGAATCCAATCCCCAGCACTGTATCGAAATTTTTGTTTTAGTAGAGCTCCTAAGAGAAGTAACTTTAAGAGCCCTTTTTGCTCGCTAATACCTTAGCTTTTTTAGTTTTTTTCTTCTAGTCTCGGTTTGGCCTCTCAAACCCAACAAAACGCATCTATGAAGAAGCCTACTAAGTATTGTATTTTCAAGGCGTTAAGGCCTTTCTCGTGCGATTCCCGAGCAACCTATTCCAAGATGCATAGTTGCAGCAACTACGATATCCTTGAAACATGTCCAATACGCAACAACAACAAGAGCTATTAGAGCTCAATTCTCTGCGATGCGCCGCTGGCACGGATATCGGGATGCTCCGTCGAGAGAATCAAGATTCATTCGGAATCATTCGAAATACATCTTTTCATGCCTACTTTGTGGCAGATGGAATGGGTGGAACCCAAGGTGGTGCTGTAGCATCAAGAATGACAATCAGCGCTCTTGAAAAAGAACTTGATGAAATTACAACCCCTCCAAGTGTCGGCGAACTACAAGAACTGTTAAAAAAAATCAATAAAGAGATATTTACCGCGGGCCAGAAGAATCCCGGCCTCGCCGGAATGGGGACAACTCTTGTAGGGCTGGTGTTTTCAAACGAATCGGTGACTTCCCTTTATGTCGGAGATTCAAGAGCATACCGGATTCGAGGAAACGAAATAACCCAAATATCAGAAGATCACACTCTCATTAAAGAGCTCATCAAAACCGGAGCCGTCGATCCACAGGAAGAATCCTCCCATCCTATATCTCATTTGCTCACGAAATCGTTGGGTCCTACTGCAAACATACGGATCGATTGCACCCACTACCAACATCCTGCGCAACGAGGAGATAGCTACATTCTGTGTTCAGATGGTCTCTACAATTATGTATCTAAAGAGGAGATCCTCTCAGTAGCGCTACAAAACTCGCCTGATGATGCCAGCCAAATTTTAATAAACCTGGCCAATCAGCGCGGCGGGGCTGACAACATTACATTACTAATCGTTTCGGTCGAATCTGACCAACAAATACGACTCAACCGAACTTTTAGTGAATTTGACGACGCCATTTCAGATCAGGACATCTATCCTCCAGAACAGGTGACACTACTCGAAGACACTGCACATACCGCTATCATCCCCCCCCCGGTACAAGAACCCCGCGACATGCGGGCTGAGCGCCGAACACTGCGCGAACAAAGGAAGAAAGCAGACACAAAAACTCCCTCGTATTCTATCGCCCTACTCCTTGCAATAACACTATTGGCAGGCCTTGCTATCGGAAATATTGGCAAAAGCATTTCTTCCGCCTTTACAGTCAAACAACGTCAGACCTCTCAGTCACCGACAACATTCTCAGAGATTATGGCAAAAATAAAAGATGGATTTCCGAGTCAAGATTCCGGCCGATACGTTTCCAAGAACTCTCTACAAGCCAAACCCGACAAACAGCCACTTGCAATAAACACAACCTCAGGCAATAAGCTGGGCACATCCACTGAGCCGCAAACATCAGACGTAGATGCCGAGCCAGCTCATCCGGGCACCTCCCCAGCTATGGATAGCGATAAACTCAGGCGAGTGCTCGACTCCTGGAAAAGAAAGTCGCTATTTCTCGCAGAAAACGAAGCACACTATCTGTCTCCTTTACTGTTAGACGCACTCGAAAATTATTCAGAACTGATACAAAACACTAGAGTAAGGCTTGAAAGTCTATCCTCCAGAATAAATGCGACAGAAAATTATTCAAAGATTCATCCGGAGAAAAAGGAGATCCAAGAAGAACTTAAAAGTCTGAAAACAGCCGAGATACAGGCAAAAAAACAACTGCGCCAGAGCGTTCATGAACTTGTACAAACAAATATCGAGGTACTATCTGCACAACTTCAGTCGCTACGATCAGACAACCGGCCCTAGCGAACTTCTCTGATAAATGGGTCAGTGGGGATATACCTTTCAGATCGAAGCTGCAAGATTAAGCGTTCAGCATACAATTTATTTTTCTCAGGACCTACAAGAACTCTATAGAAACTTTGCTGTCCAATAACTACAGATTCAATTGCGATAGGAAAGCCAGACTGCTTCAGACGCCGCGCCAACTTATCAGCATCCTGTAGTCGTTTTGGTGCCGCAACTTGCGCATAAAAACCAGTCGGTATTGACTCCGCAAATTTGCTATCGTCGCTGATAGCTTTCGGCGCTTGTTTTATTGCTTCTGCAGCAACTCGATCCTTTTCTCCTTGCCGTGCTAGGGGGTTCTTCTCCGAGGCAGGCTTCTCTTTCAAAACCCTTGGAATCGATGCCTCATCTCCAATGATAAGCTCTCCACCCGAAGTCAAATCCCGAAATAAGTCGTCACCTAAATCGCTCGGTTCGCCCCTATCTAAACCACTGGAATTCTTACCAGCTACCGCGCTTTCAGCCTCAAGCTTGATAGCTTCTCCACTCTCTTCAATAATTGCGGGTCGATTGAGCTTCTCATAAATCTTCGCCGAATTCTTTTCTACATCAACAAACGAAACATGGGGGACTGACAATTTTGCAAGATCTATTGCTGAGGTATCACGAGCAACCTGAAATCCTACGTGTCGACCCGAGTAAAATCCGACAAAGTATGCGCCACATATGCCCGCCAATGCAAGGCCTATCCATACAGCGACCTGTAACTTACCCAACCGAACTTGAACCATTTGGGATTGATATCCTTCTCGCTCCGATGACGGACGCATCGTATATCCTTCCCGATTACCGCGGCTATTATGTCTGTAATAGCCGCTATTTCGCCCCTTATTTTCAGCTGCAGAGCCTCGCATACATCCCTCCCGATACGCAGTACGGTCAATACAATTTCCAAGGAACAATCCTTCTAAAGACCGGTCAAATATGGGCTTACCATCTGTCTGCTAAGGGCAGTATACTCGACAAACCCTGTTGTAGACCAGCGACTAAATACCAATCATCTGGGGTAAAATCTTGATCGGCACGCTTTATCGCTCGCATTCGTGGTGTATTGATTAACTTGTGTCCCCAATCAATAAAATCCTCTAGGAGCGTGACAAATTCATCCGACTTACCCTTCTCGATGCTAGCGCTAACATAGTTAGACATCAAAAAACCGACCGCACCAAGGGATTCCCGCACGCTGACCCATTGATTCGAAGAGACTCTCTCAGGCAAATCGTCCGGTAATTCTATAGATTTTGCATATCGATAAAACCGCTCCTGCAACAAATGCAAACTCCACACGGGACTTGCAAACTCATCAAACAACGCCACAAAAGGATCGAGATCTCCAGAGGGCACCGATCCCGCCATGTGAAAAAGAAACTCCTTCCACTTTTGTGCCTTTGAAACCGCTTCTATTGTCATGCTCAGGCTTTCCCGCTCCAAAAGACTAGATAGCGCCCGATCACGACTGATGAGCCATCCATCAGGGGGCATGTTAATGCAGGCCCCACTCTTTCGAGCACGATTTACTTCCTCGCGCTCTACCGCGGACAGAAGTTGATAGTACCCGTGAGACGTAACCACAACTTTAGTAGCGTCAGTCTGCAAACCATGCGCTAGAAACGGCCTGCGACTACTACAGGTTTGCCCATCATCTTCAAACAAAGATAATACCACCCTTGAAAACAAAGCGACGCAATCAGATGGGGTATCCATAACCTGCGATACCAACGGATGCAGTGATACGGTCACCGCCCGTCCATATGAAGTTGCTAAGACAGCTTGTAACATCACCCTGGCAATGAGGCGAAGTGAAACGTAATTCGGAACCCTTTGATCCGGAACCAGGCAACAGTACTCCTCCTTCTTCCTATCCTTACTAGCCTTTCTACTTACTTCGCCAAGTTGGATGCACTCCAGTGCGTGAGAATAAAACAGGGGAAAAGGCATCTGAGAGCAAACGATATATCCCCGCAAGCAATGAAACTTCAGTGGAAGATTAGCCTCTAAATATTTGATGAGAACTTCGGCCACCTGCTCAGAGGATATTCTCTGAACCTTGGCGATTTCAAGCGGAGCAGAGGAGCTAAACAACCCCTTCTGAGGACTAAACATCGGCTCGAATCGACAATCATCTCCAAAAGAAAGTTTCGGAAAGCCGGCCTTAACAGCATCACACAAAACCTGATCAAGTAGAGTCATGCCACCGCCTCACGTAGCGCTTGCTGTAGGCGTTCACGTAATACGTCAGTGCAATGAATACAGTACGCCGCCGCTATCTCCGAAACCGTTACAACATCAGCCGGAAACTTTTGAGCCTTCAGTGCCATGTCTGCTTGCCTCAGAGCACGGCGCCCCTCATGGACGGCACGCGCGACATCATCCCTCTCCAAGCGACTCAAATTAGCTAATAACAACAATTTACTCGCTTCAAAAAAAGCGTTGGGGCCGATAAAAGACCTCAATTGCTCCAAGCGCTCTAGTGATTCGAATAGCCACGTCGTATCGTCTGAGACGATAATAGGTAGATCACTAAACAAGCCCCGATCGGTAAACTCTTGGAGAACCTCGCATACGGAGCTCTCATCCAGAGCAACCAAAACCTCATTCCACACTCTGCGAGGTGTCAGTGTCGCCAAACATCCGCCGCGCACCGCCTCTACAAAACTAGCAAGTGTGGGCATATCAAAATGCAGCGATAGCCTTACCAAATAACGTACTGCCCGAAACAATCTGGTAGGGTCATCCACAAAACTATTGGAATGTAATACCCGCAATACCGCTGCATTAATATCAGCAACACCCCCCGCAGGATCTATTACGCGATGCTCCACTTGAGCGGCAGACCTATTTCCTTCTATCACCTCTTGGTACGCCGAAAGGGGCAGTGCTATCGCATTAACACTGAAATCTCGCCTCCAGAGATCCTCTTCAATCGAAGCTGGCGAAACTATCGGTAGTGCACCTGGTTTCTCGTACCGCTCAAGCCTTGCAGTCGCAATATCTAACTCGTCAATACTTCGTCCGTCTCGAGATTTTTTCCCCGGAAAAGGCCCTCGAATTTTTGCCGTCAAAAACTGTCGGTGTTCTACGATTGTGGAACTCAAGGAGCCGGCTAATTCTCTTGCGACCTCTAGCCCAGCGCCTTCGACGACCACATCTAAGTCGTGGTCCATCGAGCTCCGCTGCATGACTAGATCTCGAACAACACCACCCACAACGAAAAAACGCTCATTCCGAAGGCCTTCAATCCGCAATAGATTTTCCAACACCTCCGCAAGAGATATCTCCATTACTCGCAAAGAGGCGACATCAGAAGTGTCCACGCGCAGTTCCTATAAATCCAGGTCTGTATCGTCTAGTATTTCGTTTACGAATATCGGTACTCCCACCGACTGCTGGTCCCGGTACTTACCCGAATCATCGTATCTAACCGAGCTCGGCGTCTTAAGCTCAAACAACACCACTCGCGCGATCTTCATATTTGGATATAGCAAAATTGGGTTAGGGCCATGATTCGCAAGCTCCAAGGTAACAGGCCGGTCACTATGTCCGGGGTATACCATCATCGCCGTCTGAACAATGGTTAAACCAACCCGAGCCAACGTGCTCCGTCCTTCAATCATAAAGCCTAAAGAGCTTCCAACGGTTACATTTTCCATAGTGTGCCCGAGCAAAAACTCACCCGGCTCCAAAGAATACGGCTTATGCTTGGAAATTATTATTGATTCATAAGGTGGTGGCGCTGACTTTGTAACATCGACTACATGACCAGATTCAGGCTTTAGCAGCTCCTTTCCCAGGTGCATCGTAATGCCTGAAGACCGCAACCACTTTTCCGAAAACGGTGAAATTCGAAGCTCCCCAGCGTCAATGACTTTCTTGATATCTTCATTTGATAACATCATAACAACATTCCCCTTACCTCAATTGTCGGAAAAATCCGCCCACAACCAAGCTCTCCCCTTGAAAACAATACCACAAACCCTGTCCTTGGTAGATAGCTTGACCAAATTAAGTCTCCATATTGTCCTAATACAGTCTACCATAACACATCTAATCGACTTAGCTTTTTAGACAAGCGCGGGCATTAAATTAGCATGTATCTATTGCCCGATCCGCTCCATACAGTATAGACTTCTCACGTAAGTTATAAAGTGCCGATGTAGCTCATCGGCGACAAGGGCCGTAGAAATAAGTGCGGTAGAAATAGAGGTAATCGCTATGGACGTTAAAGAAAACGAAATAAAGGGTGGTTTCAAGTGGTTATTCTTTGCCGGCGGTGCCGCAGTGCTACTAAGCTGTTTTCTATTTTTTATCGATGACGTGGTCATGCAAGAGGCACCTGAGCGAGACAAAGCACATGCTGCAAAGATGGCAGAGTTACGTGCGGCTCAATCTAGCCTCGGTGCAAGAGTCACAGATGACCGCCAGATTCTTCCTTTGGTAATGGAACAGGAAAATCACACGGAACAATCGCATACTATCGACAGCAGCCATTAATATATCTCTCTTTCGCCAGTTACTAGTTTGTTTACTCGGTTTCGAAACATACTTTTTTCACTCATTTGGAGAGTAACAAAACCGTCTGATTACACTGAAGCAATTTCTTTAAGGACCTTTCTGAGGAGAAATCCGACATGGCTTCACGGCCATCGTCTTTTTGCTATCGTTTGTCTAAATTCAGGAGATTTTAAGTGTGCATACGCTGCAAGCCTGTGCGTTCTGCAACTTGCTCAGAACCCATCTGACCGCGCAGATGGCTACGCTCTGTTAGGTCGGTGTTATACAGCATGTGGAGATGCGGACTCGGCGCTATCTTACTTTGAAAAAAGTGCGGCAACAGCCCCCACCGTATTCGACCTAAACGAGCATATTGCAGCCGCTTACATCCTAGCTAAAGACTTCGAAGCCGCAGTTACTCATCTAGAAGCTCTAGAGAAAACCAAACTAAGCGCAGAAGGTAAAGCTGCTCTTCAATATGCGAGATCAAAAATCAGTTAACTCAGCAAACCCTTTACAGGATTTAGGAAAAATAAACACGACTAGAGTTAAAACAAAATCAGGGAGGTAAACTATTTCGAAGGATTTGCGCAACGAAAAACCACAAACTAGCGCTACCGAAATAAGCTTCCCGAACCAACCCTAAAGAAAAAGGCCGAGAGTAAATTGCATCCTCTCGGCCTTCTCGACTCACTCTTTCGATGAACCAGACTACAACAAGCCTTGTAAACTCTCTAAAGAGGTATGACTCATCTTGAAATCACTCTGTGATTTTGTAGCCTCCTCGGCTTCCTCTCCCTCAACTCTTACGTGACGAGAAGCGTATGCCTCAACTCCCGAGCCTGCTGGTATCAACCGACCCATGATAACGTTTTCCTTCAAGCCTCGAAGCTGATCGACACGGCCAGAAACAGACGCCTCCGTAAGCACCTTGGTTGTCTCTTGGAAGCTAGCTGCCGATATGAACGAATCAGTCGATAGCGCCGCCTTCGTAATTCCGAGCAGAAGCGGCTCGTAGGTAGCAGGTTGCCCACCGTTTGCCACAATCCGCTGATTTTCTTCCATAACCTTGAAACGCTCAACGCTATCGCCAACCAGGAAGTTACTATCACCGAACTCACTTATTTTGACTCGCTTCAACATCTGTCGAACGATTACCTCGATATGCTTGTCGTCTATTCGCACACCTTGGAGCCGATATATCTCCTGCACTTCATTTACCAGATACGATGCTAAAGCAAACGTGCCGTCGATCTTGAGAATGTCATGTGGATTGATAGCTCCATCGGTCAGAACCTCTCCCGCTTTAACTCTATCTCCACGCTGCACCACTACATGTTTCGTCTTGGCAACGAGATACTCTCGTGGTTCTCCGAAATCTGGAACAACCAGAATTCGTCGCTTACCACGTGAATCCTCACCGAAATCAACAACGCCATCTACGTCGCTGACCACCGCAGGATCCTTTGGCTTACGGGCTTCAAGAAGCTCAACTACCCGAGGAAGACCACCGGTAATATCCTTAGTCTTTGTAGTCGCTCGCTCACGCTTCGCAATAACATCACCTGCGTCAATATCTGAGTTGTGCTCTACTACTAAGCGCACACCGACTGGCAAGTTGTAGACTCGGGTATCCCCATTCTCGCCATAAATAACGATCCGAGGTCGCAAGTCACTACTCTTGTCTTTTGCCTGAACGATCTCTCGCTCCACAAACCCTGTACGTTCATCAGTTCGCTCCTCCATCGTTGCTTCACTGACGTCTACCCATTCAACTCGTCCAGCAACGTCGCTCAATATAGGAATCGTAAACGGGTCCCACTCACTTAGAAGCTCCCCGGACTTAACCTCCTGACCTTCCTCTACTCGAAGTCGGGCACCGTATACGAGCTGATGTCTTTCTCGCTCACGCTCATCTGCTTGGTCGACAATAACAATGTCACTCTTACGGCTCATGACCACTGAGGATCCGTCTCGACGGCGCGCAAGACGCACTCCATCTAGCTGTACCTTCCCCGCATAACGAGCTTCCAAAGAAGTTGATTCTGCACGACCAAGAGCTGCACCACCGATATGGAACGTTCTCATGGTCAACTGTGTACCCGGCTCTCCGATAGATTGCGCTGCAATTACACCAACAGCCTCACCGATATTAACGAGATGGCCACGAGCTAGGTCTCGTCCGTAACAGAGAGTACACACACCTTGCTGAGCTTCACAGGTCAAAACAGACCGAATTGAAACTGACTCAAGACCGGCATTAGCTATCTTCTGCGCTTGCTCCTCATCGATTTCTCGGTTTCGCTCGACAAGAACCTCGTTGGTAATCGGATCTCTGATATCATCAGCAGTTACCCTACCCAAGATTCTGTTAGCCAAAGATTCGATCTCTTCTCCGCCTTCCACGAGAGGCTCCATCTGAAGCCCTTCAACGGTGCCGCAATCATACACGGTAACGATGCTATCTTGAGCAACGTCAACAAGCTTTCGAGTCAAATATCCAGAACTAGCAGTCTTCAACGCTGTATCCGCAAGACCCTTTCGAGCTCCGTGGGTTGATACAAAGTACTGAAGAACTGTTAGCCCCTCTCGAAGGTTCGCCTTAATAGGTTGTTCAATAATCGAACCATCCGGCTTAGCCATCAATCCTCTCATTCCACCCAGCTGTCGAATCTGCTGCGAAGAACCTCGCGCACCAGAATCTGCCATGATAAAGATTGGGTTAAATGACGGACCTCGTTTTGACTCTCCCGAAGCTTCGTCTTTAAACTCGGTCGAAGAGATAGTCTCCATCATATCGGTGGCGATTCTATCTCCCACATCAGACCAAATATCGATTACCTTGTTGTATCGCTCTCCAACAGTCACAAGACCATCCCGATACTGACTATCGATCTCAGACACCTTAGAATCAGCCTCTTCTAATAAGCCACTCTTGGCATCTGGAATAACCATATCGTTAATTCCGATCGATATTCCGGATAACGTTGCAAAGAAGTATCCATTATCTTTAAGTTTATCAGCGAGAAGCACCGTAGCCTTGTTACCAGCAACACGGAAACACTCATCAATTAACTGTGAGATCTCCTTTTTCTTCATGACCTTGTTAAAGTGCTTAAACGACAACACTCGAGGACAAAGGTGGTAGAGAAGAACCCTTCCAACCGTTGTTGATTCAAGTGTTCCGTCAACACGGCACTTAATCTTGGCTTGAATGTGCGTCTCTCCAGACTGCCACGCCAACCAAACCTCATCAGAACTTGAGTACGCCTTGTTTTCTCCCGTCACATACGGTCGCTCTCGAGTCATATAATACAAACCGAGAACGATATCTTGCGATGGAACGATAATCGGCTTACCATTGGCAGGGCTAAGGATGTTATTTGTAGACATCATTAGTACCCGCGACTCAACCTGCGCTTCAATCGAAAGCGGTACGTGTACCGCCATCTGGTCCCCGTCAAAGTCAGCATTAAACGCCGTACAAACAAGAGGATGTAGCTGAATAGCTTTTCCTTCTATGAGAATAGGTTCGAATGCCTGAATACCAAGCCTATGAAGCGTCGGCGCTCGGTTTAGAAGCACTGGATGCTCGCGAATTACCTCATCGAGAATATCCCAAACAACAGACTTCTCGTTCTCAACCATCTTCTTAGCGCTCTTGATCGTGGTTACGTACCCACGCTCTTCAAGCTTGTTGTAAATAAAGGGCTTAAACAACTCAAGTGCCATCTTCTTCGGTAGACCACACTGGTGGAGTCGAAGTTCAGGACCCACAACGATTACCGAACGGCCCGAGTAGTCAACACGCTTTCCAAGTAGGTTTTGACGGAATCGCCCACCCTTTCCTTTGAGCATATCACTAAGCGATTTCAGCGGTCGCTTGTTCGGACCAGTGATAGTTCGTCCGCGTCGACCATTGTCAAACAACGCATCAACAGACTCCTGCAACATTCTCTTTTCATTACGAATGATGATATCCGGAGCATTTAACTCGAGCAGTCTCTTCAGACGATTGTTACGATTGATAACACGCCTGTAGAGATCATTAAGATCACTTGTTGCAAACCGGCCACCATCTAACGGAACCAAAGGTCGCAGGTCAGGCGGAATAACTGGAACAACACTTAGAATCATCCATTCAGGTTTGTTTCCACTGACCTGAAAAGAGTGGAGAACCTTAAGACGCTTAGCCAATTTCTTCTTCTTTGCCTCGGATGCAACCTCACGCATCTCATCTCGAAGCTCGGCACAAAGAGGATCAACATCTATCGCTTGGAGAAGAAGAAGAACTGCCTCTGCACCCATTCCTGCGTCAAAAGATGCTCCATGCTCTTCGCGAGCGGCTCGATACTCGCGCTCATTGAGAAGCTCTCCCATTGTGAACTCGGTGTCCCCTGGGTCTGTAACCACATAGCTTTCAAAATAGAGCACCTTTTCGAGGTCTCTCAACGTAAGATCCAAGATATTTCCGATACGACTCGGCAAGCTCTTTAGGAACCAGATATGCGCAACTGGACACGCTAAATCTATGTGCCCCATTCGTTCACGACGAACTTTAGATTGGATAACCTCTACCCCACACTTTTCACATACCACACCACGGTGTCGTAGACGCTTGTACTTTCCACAGATACACTCATAGTCCTTAACTGGACCGAATATCTTCGCACAGAAAAGTCCGTCACGCTCAGGCTTTAGAGTCCTGTAGTTAATAGTCTCGGGCTTTGTAACTTCCCCGAACGACCAGCCCCTTATCTTCTCAGGACTAGCCAGAGCAATCTTTAGAGCATTAAACTTGATTGGATTTTTAGGTCGCTCAAACAAATTAAATAAATCGTCCATGTGTCTCCCTTACATTTTGAAACTAGTGATCGGCGCTGCCGTCTTCTTAGACGGCAGCCAGCGTTTGGGTATCCTCCTCGTTCGATGGAGCCTCTACCTCGATAGCACCCTCGCTCTCCTCTACGAGCTCAACATCGAGGCACAGAGATTTTAACTCCTGCATCATCACGTTAAATGATTCAGGTAATCCTGGCTCAAGGACATGCTCTCCCTTCACGATCGACTCATACATTCGAGTTCTTCCAGCGACATCATCAGATTTTACCGTCAAGAACTCTTGTAGAGTGTAGGCTGCACCGTATGCCTCAAGCGCCCACACTTCCATCTCTCCGAGTCTCTGACCTCCAAACTGCGCCTTACCACCGAGTGGTTGTTGCGTCACGAGTGAGTATGGGCCAATAGAACGGGCGTGAATCTTGTCGTCGACCAAATGGTCTAACTTCAGCATATACATCACACCAACCGTTGCACGCTCTAAGAAAGCTTCTCCGGTGCGACCATCATATAACTGCACCTTCGCATCCTCAGGCGCTCCGACAAACCGCAACAGATCTTTAATCTCAGACTCCTTTGCCGCATCAAAAACCGGAGTAGCAAACCTAATGCCTGGCATTTGTCGAATAGCCAACTCGATGAGGTCATCATCGGAAAGCGTATCAACGAACTTGGCATGATCACTGTCTTTGTATGCTGTCAGAAGCACATTGCGTATCTCTGCTATAGTTTCTTTACGGAACTCGGGAGTTGCCTCGGCTCTTGCTACACCAGTCAAAGGATCGATGATTGAGTCAACGAGCTGACCTATCCTTCGACCAAGAAGGTAGGAAGCCCAACCCAAATGCGTCTCAAGAATTTGTCCAACGTTCATTCGAGAAGGCACACCTAACGGATTTAACACCATATCCACTGGGGTTCCATCTGCGAGGTACGGCATATCTTCTTGCGGTAATACGCGGGATAATACCCCCTTATTACCGTGACGACCCGCCACCTTATCACCAACTTGAATCTTCCGCTTGCTTGCCACGAAGACTTTAACCATCTTGATAACGCCAGGGGCGAGTTCATCTCCCTCTTTCAGACGCTCAATTTTTTCATTTAGGTATGCACGCTTGTTGTTAATCAACTGGCCGGTGTTCATTACCACCTTGTTGATTTGCTCCTGAAGCGCTTCGTCGCCAACCTGAATATCTCGGAGGTATTCGAACGGCACTGCTCGAAGAATCTCTTCCGAAAGCACAACTCCTTTCGCAACTAGCTCAGCACGCTTGTCATCTACAAGTCTTGCTGTAGTTGTCTTACCGGAAAGAGCTTCGATAATACCCTTAAGAGCCGCATCCCTTAGAATGTTGATCTCATCCCGCTGATCTTGCTCCAATCTTGCAATATCACGATTCTCAAGGGCGATTGTTCTTTCGTCTTTGTCTGTTCCCTTTCGAGAGAAAACTTGGGCCGAAATAATCGTACCCTCTACTCCTGGAGGTAGCTTCAAGCTGCTATCTCGAACTTCGCCAGCCTTCTCACCAAAGATAGCTCGTA
The DNA here is from genome assembly GCA_038134595.1 of Pseudomonadota bacterium. Lineage (GTDB taxonomy): Bacteria > Bdellovibrionota_C > UBA2361 > UBA2361 > OMII01 > OMII01. Next base: position 138,009 of record JAYPVM010000006.1, read on the forward strand.
AAAGCTTCTCTTCTGGGCTCAATTGAGTCTCACTCTTTGGAGTGATTTTTCCCACGAGAATATCACCAGGTGACACCTCAGCTCCAACGCGGATGATCCCTGATTCATCAAGATTCCTTAAGGCATCTTCGCCCACGTTCGGAATGTCACGCGTGATCTCCTCCTTTCCGAGTTTTGTATCACGTGCGATACACTCAAATTCCTCAATATGCACCGAAGAAAATACATCCTTCTTCACCAGGTTCTCACTGATAAGAACAGAGTCCTCGAAGTTGTATCCGTTCCACGGCATAAACGCGACCAAACAGTTCTGACCGAGTGCTAGCTCTGCCATATCCGTACTTGGTCCATCTGCGATAACTTCACTCGCTCCAATCTTCTCACCAGCCCGAACAATCGGACGCTGCGTGATACATGTATTTTGATTTGAACGTCGGTACTTGACCAACTTGTACACATCTACACCTGTATCCAACGGATCATCTGAGACCTTATCAGCCTTAATAACGATTCGCTCCGACTCAACCGACATGACTGTACCAGCACGCTTGGCTAAAACTGTGGCACCAGAATCATGTGCAACCACACGCTCCATGCCAGTTCCTACCAGCGGCGCCTGCGCTGTCAAGCACGGCACGGCCTGTCGTTGCATGTTCGATCCCATCAATGCACGGTTAGCGTCATCATTCTCCAAAAACGGAATCAACGATGCAGCGACACTCACAATTTGCTTCGGACTTACATCTAATTTCGATACCTCTTCTGGTGGCACTAGCAGATACTCACCGTTCTTCCGAACAGGTACGCCAGCATCAGTCATCGAACCATCATCCGCTACATTTACAATAGCGGGCGCTATAGTCTCCCGCTCCTCTTCAAGTGCGGAGAGATAAACGATATCCGTAGTCACTTTATGGTTGTTATCAATAACCCTATATGGCGTCTCGATAAAGCCAAACTCATTGACGCGTGCGTAAACCGCTAACGATGAAATAAGTCCGATATTTGGACCCTCTGGCGTCTCAATCGGACAGATTCGACCGTAGTGAGTAGCATTAACGTCTCGAACTTCGAAACCAGCCCTGTCACGAGTCAAACCACCTGGGCCCAAAGCTGAAAGACGTCGCTTATGCGTCACCTCTGAGAGAGGATTGGTCTGATCCATAAACTGCGACAACTGAGAGGATCCAAAGAACTCCTTAACAACCGCAGCAACCGGCTTGTAGTTAATAAGATCTTGCGGAACCAACGTATCGATATCTTGCATACCCATACGCTCCCGTACTGCCCGCTCCATTCGAACAAGACCTATACGGTATTGATTCTCAATTAACTCACCAACAGCTCGAACACGCCGATTCCCGAGGTGGTCAATATCGTCCACCGAATGTCGCTGAGGATCACTTGCGTTCCTTAACTCCAAAAGATACCGAACGGTTTCCTTAATATCTTCTGGAGAAAGAACACCTTGATCCATCGGAGGGGCTTCACGGCCCTGAGAGATATAGAGCTTGTGATTTAATTTATACCGCCCGATATCAGATAAATCATACCTGTCAGCGTTGAAGAAAAGATTTTTAAACGTAGCTTGCGCCGTTTCTGGTCTCGGAGGATCTCCCGGCCGAAGTCTGCGATATATTTCAATTAAACTTTCAACAGCTGGCTTTCCTGCCAATCTCGTAAAGAGAGTACTCTCAGCCGACATCTTATCAGATATTAAGGTTTTCCAGAGCGCATCACCAATATGAGCATCATCAAGATAGAGGACTCGGAGTCGGTCTAATCCTAATTCACGCTGAGCTGAAATATTTCCTTTCTCAACAATCTCTCCCTTGGCGTTAACCTTATCAGTTGTAAGCTCGTCTCCAGCATAAACGATGACTTGAAACTGCTCTGAAAGTGCAACCGCATCCTTCTCATCGAGTTCAAGAATAGCTCCACCAACTCGCTCTCGGATAATATCCCAACCGATAAGAACCTCGCCCTGTTCCGCGATCATCTCACCCGTCTTCGGGTTCACCACATCTTCGGTGGCCTGAATCACTGTCTCCGCAGCAATCATACCCACAACCGAGTCAGGGGAAATCTCTACCTCTGAAACACCGGCTTCTCTGAGACGGCGAATTACGGCTTTATTGAACTTACCGCCTTGCTTAACCAAGGTCTTACCATCAGCCTTAATCTCTCGGAACGCTCTCTGACCATCGAGCTGTTCAGGATTAAATTCTTTGGTAACCGCGCCTCGCTTACCAAATGCGATAGTGTCTGTCCTGTAGTACGACGATAGAATATCGTCCTCAGACATACCAAGCGCCCGGAGCAGTACTGTAGCGTTTAGCTTTCTTCTGCGGTCTATTCGAACATGTAGGATATCTTTAACATCGAATTCTAAGTCGATCCACGATCCGCGATATGGAATCACCCGGGCTGAGTAAAGAAGCTTCCCAGACACGTGACTCTTTCCGCTGTCATGGTCAAAGAAAACACCTGGCGAACGATGCAGCTGACTTACGATAACTCTTTCAGTACCGTTAATGATGAACGTACCCCGCTCCGTCATCAAAGGAATCTCTCCGAAATAAACAACATCCTCTTTGAGGGCACTTAAATGACGAGCGCCCGTGTCAGGATTGACATCCCACAGAACCAACTGAATCGTGACACGCAAAGGTGCAGCCCACGTCATGCCTCTATCGCGACACTCATCCATGTCGTACTTTGGGGTTCCAAGGTTGTAAGAAACAAACTCAAGAGACGCGGTGTTGTTGTAATCTCTAACAGGAAAAACAGACTTAAAGACTTTCTGAAGACCTATATCTTCTCTCTTTGCTGGTTCGACGTTCGACTGCAAAAACCGCTCATAGGAGCTTTTCTGGATACCGATAAGGTTCGGCATCTCTGCTAATTCACCAATTTTGGAATAGTTTTTACGAAGGCGGAGGTTAGTTTTGATCTTTGATGTCATAGGTAAGTGACTCTAACAGCAGCTGTCCCTCTTCAACTTAAAAGAAAGTCAAACTGCTAAATGACCTGCCTACCAACTATGCCTGTCGACAACACACGCCCGACTAGCTTAGAGGTAAACCGTTTTCGGTCTCCACGCACACCGTAACTTGGAAGAAACTACCAACTTCTCGACACCTTGTCTCCTTATGCTTGCTCGGTAGAGCAAAACGACAAAGGGTTCTTATGGTGTCAAAAAAGAGGACAAGCAAAACTCCAAAGCTTGGGGCAAATGGCTACCAACTTCAGTTAAACGAGCGCCCTACGTATTCCCATAACTTCGAGTCTATTCGGCAAACCCAAAGCTACAAGTGCTACCAGCGCGGTCGCATAATAGGACAATTATTCGACCAAGAAAACCCCTTGAGCGAAAAAATCGGATGCTCCCTGCCACCCCTTTTTGAAGGGCCAACAGGGAACACTCGTCCTATTTAGGTAGTAATATCTACTACTTGAGAGAAGCCTTGGCTCCAGCCTCTGTGAGCTTCTTAAGAAACTCCTCAGCTTCTGCCTTAGCAACGCCCTCTTTAACAGTCTTTGGAGCTCCGTCAACGAGATCCTTAGCCTCTTTAAGACCAAGACCGGTAATCTCTCGAACTACCTTGATCACTTTAACTTTCTCTGCTCCTGCGCTCTCAAGCGAGATGGCGAACTCTGTTTGCTCTTCAGCAGCACCAGCGCCACCAGCTGCTGGCGCTCCGCCTGCAACCATAGCTACTGGAGCAGCAGCGCTAACACCGAGCTCCTCTTCCAACTGCTTGACCATCTTGGCAGCGTCCATCAAGGACAATCCCTTGATATAATCTACAACGCCTTCGAACGTATATCCTGAGGCTTCAGACATGGTTTTACTCCTTATTCTAACGACACAACTAAAATTAACTAGTTTTACCCTGACCAACTACTCCTATATTAGGCAACAGCTGACTCTTCTCCTCCGAGCTTCTTGCGGTAAGCCTCCACACAGCGAGCAACCTGCGTGCCTGGTTCAGACAAGAGTCTGACCATACGCGTAGCCGGCTCGTTCATGAGGCTTAGCAACATAGCAAACGTCTCTTCCCTGCCTGGCATCAATGCTAATGATTCCACTCCAGCAGGGTCGACAAACGCGCCATCCAACCAACACCCTTTCACTCGAAATTTCTTATGAGTTTTAGCAAACTTCGCTAAAACCTTCGTTGGTGCAATCGGATCTTCATCACAGGTTACAACCATAGTTGGTCCCGTAATAATATCCAAAAATCTTCCAACTTCATCTTTATCAGCTTCTGCCGTGAACTGATTCACAGCAAGCTTCGTCAATGTGTTCTTAACAACTCGCGCTTGCGAATTAGCCTTCCGCAACTCTCCGCGGAGCTCAGTAACCTCTGCAACAGTCAGACCTAAATAGTCTACACACACCGCAACTTGAGATTCCTTAAACCGATTGACTATCAGATCGGTTTCGGCTTGTTTTTCTGCTCTGTCCATTTAACTTCCCCTCTGCGAGATATTCTAATTCCTGGGCCCCATTTACTATCGAAGCGGTGCCACATCCAATGCAACTCCTGGCCCCATCGTCAACGCCAAAGTCGCACCTTTCAGATAAACCCCCTTGCTCGTCGCAGGCTTTGCGCGATTAACCGCCTGCAAAAGTGCTTGCGCGTTATCCAGCAACTTTTCAGAGCCAAACGAAGCCTTCCCGATAGCAGCGTGAATAATACCCGCTTTATCAACTCGATACTCTGCCCGGCCTGCCTTCACAGCTTTGACGGTTTCTCCGACATCAAATGTTACCGTACCAACCTTTGGAGATGGCATTAAGCCACGAGGACCCAAAAGCTTACCAACCTTACCAACTTGAGCCATCATGTCAGGAGTAGCGACAACGCTGTCGAAGTCAAAGAATCCACCCTTGATCTTCTCAACAAGGTCATCTCCCCCAACTAAATCTGCCCCTGCATCTGTAGCCTCTTGTACTTTTTCACCCTTGGCAAACACCAACACTCGAACCTCTTTACCTAAGCCGTGCGGAAGAGAAATAGATCCCCGAATGTTTTGGTCAGCCTTCTTCGGATCAACTCCGAGCCTGATAGCCAATTCGACTGTCTCATCAAACTTCGCTGAAGCCGTTTCAACGACAGCACCACAACCCTCTTGAAGAGAATACAACTTCTTAGCATCAACTTTTGCTCGTTGTGCCTGTAACCGCTTTCCGTCTTTCTTAGCTGCCATAACTATCTACTACTAAAAACAAATCTTACCTTACTAAGCTCTACAACCAACCATGGCATAGAGCCTCTCATTTCAAACTGCGTTACGTTTAATTCCTCGTCCTTTGGGGCGGTCGCTCGAAAGCCCCTCAGCCTATGGATTAACGCATCATAAGTCAATACCAAGCCCCTATTTGCTTACATCAACTCCCATACTTCGCGCCGTTCCAGCTACGATCTTAAATGCTGCTTCCTCATCGTAACAATTGAGGTCGACCATCTTAAGCTTTGCTATCTCCATGACCTGCTCCTTGGAGATCCTTCCAACCTTATCCTTGTTAGGAACTGATGACCCTTTTTTGAGCTTCAAGGCCTTCTTAATCAAATAAGAAACCGGAGCAGTCTTGATTTCGAAAGTAAACGATCGGTCCTTGTAAACTGTAATTACAACAGGAACAACCTCACCCTGCTGCTTCTGAGTCTTAGCATTAAACTGCTTGCAGAAGTCCATGATGTTAACACCGTGCTGACCCAAAACCGGACCAATCGGAGGAGCTGGATTAGCGGCTCCACCCGTAACTTGCAACTTGATATAACTCGTAATCTCCTTAGCCATTTACCACCTCGTACTACGTATAATTCCTTGTAAAACTATCTATCAAAACAAATCTAGCACTTCTCGATTTGCATAAAATCAAGCTCAACTGGCGTGGCTCGCCCAAATATGCTGATAAGCACCTTGACCTTACCCTTGTCAGGCCGAACCTCCTCGATGGTCCCATTAAACTCTGCAAACGGGCCGTCGATGACCTTAACGGCATCGCCTTGCTCAAAATTCATCTTAGCTCTTGGAGAAGCAGCGCCCTCTTCAACTTGCGTAAAGATTCTATCTACCTCTTCTTGCGACATCGGCACCGGGCTCGTTGCGTCACCTACAAAACCGTTTATTTTCGGCGTTTCCTTGACCAAGTGCCACGTTTCTTCGTTCATAACCATTTGAACGATAATGTACCCAGGGAAAAATTTTCTAGTCGATGTCTTCTTCTGACCCTTAACAAGCTCAACCACCGTCTCCTGAGGGACATGCACCTCTCCGAACACATCGGTAAGGTTGTTTAAGCGAATTCGCTCCTCAAGCGCCTGCTTAGCCTTGGACTCAAAACCAGCATAGGCCTGCACCACATACCAGTGCATGTTAGGCTTATCCACCTGCTCACTGCTAGCTGCCCCAGATTCTACCTGCGCGGCTTGCGCCTCTATGGCATCTGCCTGCTCAGCGTCTTTCTGCTCAGTATCAGTATCTTTCTGCTCAGTATTTGTTGATTCCATATCGTTTTCTCTAAAATGCTAGGCGAGTCACTAGCTCTGCTTCGACCCTACTTTACTCGGTCCGCATTGCCCGTGAGCATTGCTTCTTTGTTACTTTCGAAACCCCTTTTTCAAGGGCTCCCCTAGCCAATCATCTTAGCCATTAACCAGTTGAAAACCAAGTCCATGACGAAAAGACACATTGAGATAAATACAATAATCATCACCACTACTCCAGTTAACCTAATGGCCTCCTGGCGAGTAGGAGTTTGAACCTTCTTTAACTCCTCAACACTGCTAGAAACATAGTCAGTGCCACGAGAAATCACAGAAGCCGATGTTGTATCAGAGGACTTACCGCCCATCTCAAAATCCCTAAATAAATCAACTAGTTCTCAACAAAAGAAGCATCTATTGCTTAGACCCAAGCGCTACCAACGCCTTGATTCTAACGGCACCGAGGGGAGTAGCCTCAGTACACACAACAGTAAGAGAGAACAATCTACACACCGCAGGGGTCCTTACTATATTCTTGCAACCCTCCCACGTGTGACGCCAGACCGTAACAGATTTAACTGATTTGGGCAAACCTTGTACTCAAAATATCGCCAATTTTTAAGGCGAACACCTCTAAGAGGCGCGTTGTTCTCTATCGATACAGTGTACTATTCGACTGCTCGAGTGCCAAAACTATCTGCCCCTCAACAAAATCCCTAACCTGCTGATTAGTAACGCTGGTAACTACCTCACTGGCAAAAGCATGAATTAAGAACGCCCGGGCATCCTCACGACTAATTCCCCTCGATTGAAGATAGAACATAGCTTCCTTGTCGAGCTGTCCCACAGTTGCACCGTGTGAGCACTTCACATCATCAGCCCAAATTTTGAGCTGCGGCTTTGTCTCAATGCTTGCATTGGATGAAAGAAGAAGCGATTGATTTGATTGAAACGCATTTGTCTTCTGAGCTATCTGGTCTACGATAATTGTTCCAGAGAATACTCCCCTACTCTCATCATCATACACCCCCTTAAAGTGCTCACTACTCTCGGCAGACGGGGCTCTGTGGTGAATCACCGTTGCGTTATCCACGTGCTGTTTTCCAGCTAGTACCGACAATCCATTTACAAGCCCAAAGGAATTGCTTCCTTCAAGGTGAAAATCCACATGGTTTCGTGCAAGCAAACTTCCAAATGAAAATACATGTGTACGAACCGTAGATGATTCTTGCTGAGAGATGACCGCATTACTCACTTGATAGGCCTTTGTGGACTCTAACTGAATGCGATAGTGATCAACCTGCGCATTCCCCTTTGCCTCTATCTCAAGCGCGGGAAGTGACAAATACGATACTCCCTCTGCACCCACATGCATTTCAACGATACAACTCTGAGAGCTCTCCTCAGCAGAAACGTATACTCGCGGACTCGCAACAGAGTTAGCGCCACGGGAAGTTGTTACATACACTATCGAGATAGGCTTACTTGTTGCCACTCCCCTGCCGATTGCTATCTCAACGCCATCTGTCAGTAGTGCCAGAGAAAGCGCTGCAAACGCTTCGGTTTTATGCTTCTCTAATGAGCCTACTCGTGTAAGCCCATCCTTTACACCCCGTGTAAGCGTGACTCCCTGCTCAAATTCTTTAGCAGATAGCTCTTCACTGTACACACCATCGACAAACACAACAGGAACGCAATCTTCACCCAAGGAAACGCCTTGCAGAATCTCCTTTGCCTCTTCCATATCGCTTGCGGCGATACCAGACACTTCAAAGAAACCCTGTCTGATGGAATCAGTGTTCGTATACTTCCACTCCTCTAAGGTAGAGCTTGGAAATAGCAATGTGCTCCATACCTTTCTCGCTTCTGCGATTCGAGCTTTCACATCTACCGACAAGGTAAGTTTTGCTTGTGCTTCTTCGGCACGCACCAACGCAGATTCCACCCACGAAGGGCCCTCTGCCTGACAGCCATCAATCTCAGCCAACATAGCCTCTCCCACTTTACGCACCTACTGATTCACGAAACGCCGAGTACCCTTTCTGCTCAAGTTCAAGAGCAAGCTCTTTTCCGCCTGACTGAACTATCCTGCCGTCGATCATGACATGAACGACATCTGGAACGATGTAGTTAAGCAACCGCTGATAATGCGTAATCACTAACATTCCACGATTTTCGGCGCGAAGCTTGTTGACTCCACTAGCTACTGTTTGAAGCGCATCGATATCGAGCCCTGAATCTGTCTCATCGAGAATTGCAAGCTTTGGCTCAAGCACTGCCATCTGGAATACTTCATTTCGCTTCTTCTCTCCTCCGGAGAAACCTTCATTTACAGCTCGTTGAAGAAGCTCATCACTAAGCTCTAACTCTTGCGCTTTTTCCTTAACGAACTTGGCAAAATCTCTCACCGACATTGCAGGCAAGCCCCTATGCTCACGAACAGAGTTAAGTGCTGTGCGTAAGAAATATGTGGTCAACACACCAGGCAATTCAACTGGATACTGAAACGCCAAGAACAAGCCTTCACGAGCCCGAACCTCTGGGTCCATCTCTGAGAGATCTTTTCCATCGAACTCTATCGAGCCACTTGTTACCTCATAACCCTCTTTACCCCCGAGGATGTTTGCAAGCGTGCTCTTACCTGAGCCGTTTACACCCATGATTGCATGAACCTCTCCCGGCTTAATTTCAAGCGAAATGCCTTTTAGGATCTCTCTTCCCTCGTCTTCAATTCGCGCATGTAAATCAGTAATCTTTAATAAACTCATACCTTTTACCTATCCTACACTTCCTTCTAAACTGATCTCTAATAAACGTCTCGCCTCGACTGCAAATTCCATCGGCAACTCATTGAGCACCTCTTTGCAGAACCCGTGAACGATCATCGCAATAGCATCCTCCGTGGAGATGCCACGTTGGTTGCAGTAAAATATTTGGTCTTCTCCTATCTTGGATGTTGAAGCTTCGTGTTCAACGGTCGCAGTCGGATTTTTCACTTCAATGTATGGGAATGTATGTGCTCCACACTGGTCTCCCATCAACATTGAATCGCACTGCGAGAAGTTTCGTGCCCCCTCTGCGTTCTTCATCATCTTTACTAATCCACGATACGCATTCTGACTACGCCCCGCAGATATTCCCTTCGAGATAATAGTACTCTTTGTATTACGACCGATGTGAACCATCTTGGTTCCTGTATCGGCTTGCTGCTTATTGTTGGTGATAGCAACTGAGTAAAACTCACCTACTGAGTTGTCACCTTTTAGGATACAGCTTGGATACTTCCACGTAATCGATGAGCCCGTTTCCACCTGTGTCCAGGAGATCTTAGCATTAGCTCCAGAGCAAAGTCCCCGCTTGGTGACAAAATTGTAAATCCCACCCTTGCCGTCTTTGTCCCCCGGATACCAATTCTGGATCGTTGAGTACTTAATATGTGCATCCTTGTGGGCAACCAATTCAACAACTGCGGCATGAAGTTGGTTCTCATCACGCATAGGAGCAGTACATCCCTCCATATAGCTAACATAACTACCCTCATCTGCAACGATAAGTGTTCTTTCAAATTGCCCCGTCTTTGCTGCGTTAATTCTAAAGTAAGTTGATAGCTCTAGCGGACACCGAACTCCTTTAGGGACGTAGCAAAATGAGCCGTCTGTAAATACAGCTGAGTTAAGTGCCGCGTAGAAATTATCGCTGTGTGGCACAACGCTTCCCAAATACTTTTGGACCAGCTCGGGGTGATCGCGAACAGCCTCTGACATCGAGCAGAAGATAACACCTGCTTCCTCTAGCTGTTTTTTGAATGTCGTAACCACCGACACCGAATCAAAAACTGCGTCAACGGCTATACCAGCGAGCGCTTTCTGCTCATGCAGCGGTATTCCTAACTTTTCATATGTAGCGAGTAGCTCAGGGTCAACTTCATCTAAGCTCTTTGGGCCTTCAGTCTTCTTGGGCGCTGAGTAATAGATTATATCTTGATAATCTATCGGTGGATAATCAACGAACGCCCAATGAGGCTCTTTCATCTTTAAGAAGCGCTCATACGCCTTTAAGCGCCACGCAAGTAGCCACTCAGGCTCACCCTTTTTAGCTGATATCATCCTGATAACATCAGGATTTAACCCCGGAGGAGCGGAATCAGCCTCTATATCGGTGACAAAGCCGTACTTATAATCTTGCTTGGTAAAATCTTCTAAAATATCTGTGCTCATATCGTCATTTTTCTCTTTCATAGTGAAAGCACGTTGTCGCCGGAAGCTTGCCAGAGGTAATCACAAATAACCTCAACCAATTCAGCGGGTTGTATACCTCCGGCATCTTGCATCACAGCTATGCGAGAGGGTATCAATCTTGAACAATCTATTCAAGTATCTCACATCCCGGCAAAAATATAAATAGCGTGTATATTCAACATTATAGGTCCTGCGCGAGATTAACTTCATCGTTTTATTGGGTTTCCCGCCAGAGCCTCGTCAAACTGGCATAAGCTGCCTCTCCAAGACTGTGCCTGATACCCGTTAGAGTTTTAAGGCCCCGCAGGCACATCGCGCGCTGCTGATCGGTTAGCATCTCTTCACCGCCAGTTTCACTCCCATCCAATCTCTTTATCGCTCCAGCTAACACGCCAGGGTACTTGCGAATCTGAAGAGAAAAGTGCTTGGGTACTTGATCGATAAAAATATCAGCTTTCGTGAAAATGTGTGAATCAAGTTCTTCAACGTCTCGTAGATGTCCCCTTAGATACGAGAGTTCTGTTACCATAGTGCCAAGAGCTTCGAGCGCTCGCAATACATATGAAACATGTTCCGCCTCTGTGCCTAGCTCTGCCAACTTTTTTACGAGATCCACCTCACTACCATAGCCCTGGCGCACAACGTCAACCATCTCTTTTAGAGAACTATTAGCAAGTGTAAACAACTTCGTATCGCGCTCTGTATTTGGGTGAGCCTTAGTAAGCCTCGTAAGTTTAGCGATATGATCAACTAGAGTGACAAGCGATGTGCCATCAACAATATTTGGCAATTCCTCAAAGGCAGCTTTTCCAACTGCATCAACGTACTCTCGCACTCGTTCTTGAAGGGTTTGGTCAACCTCACTAATTCGATCGCCAAGAGGAGTCTGCCTCACGTGGTCGTTGGCAAGCTCTCTTTCAGCAATCAGCTCCTCACCGCTTAGCGTCAAACGGTGCAGTTGTTGTATAGCAGCTCGGACTGCCCCAATACCATCAGAAAGCCCTGTTTCAAATACAACTCTTAGCTCATCAGAACTTGCGTAGCGCGCCACTTTGTCTATCGCCGCCTCAATATTATCAATGTCACGCGTGATGAAATCTAGTTTTTCAGCTGGCACTCCACTTCGTGCCGCCAACTGGTCAGCCAACGAATTCTCATAAGCGAAAACCAAAACACGAAACGTTCGAGCGGCAATATCGGCTAACCCATGAGACGATGCATTGCGGACCTCACGGGGATCTAATGTACCCATATAAATTGAGCTGGCTTGGGACAAAAAATCAACATAAGCATTCGCAAAAACTTGTGGTGAAACTTGCTGGACTTGCATTCGCCCGTCCATTGGAGAATACCCAGAGAAGGCAAATGTAAAAAACACGGCGCCATTTTCATTACCACTGAGCCTTAATCCAACCAATAACTCAAGCGCCTGTGAAACAATCTGCGCCCGGTCAGGTTTATCCTCACTGAGAGCCAGCCCAAGCTCCGTGGTCGAATCCAAAAGATTTTCCATTATACTCTCAAAGGCTTGATCTTCTTGACACCACGAGGCTCTCACGCGATTTTCAAACTCAAGCGCCTCGTCACATGTTTTTGCTAACTGCCCAATCATGGTCCGCATTCCGGCCACATCACCTGCATTCTTAAACAAATGCCTATTTGTTGTGAATTCCTGTCTCTGCAAATAGTTCTCTGAAACAAGTTCTCGAATAGATCGCCCTCGGGTTTGTTGAGGCTTATCAGGTCGAATACTTTGGGGCAACGCTCTATCAAAGACACTTGTCTTAAGCCCCTGCTGGAGAAGTCGAAGGCTAGCGACACAATCCTTGGCTTCATCAGTTCGCTGATGCCACAATGCAGATGCGAAGCGCTCCTGTACTTGTCCAATCACACTTTCGATTCTGAGCGTCAGATCGTGACTTGCGCCTAACAGGAGCGATATTGCACGCTCTTCGGCAAGTGTTTGCAATACCTGCTGCACTTTCTCGTTGGTCGTGGAATCACTACCTGTTGCGATACACGGCAAGATCCTTTTAGCAGCATTCTTCAAAACAGACTCTAGCTCTGTTCGATGCTGGTCAATTGCGCTGCGCCACAATGCACTATTGCCTTCAAAGCTCTTGCCGGTTAGCTCGCAGTACCGCTTAGCCATGTGACGAACTACCTGACTAGCTTCGTCTCCAAGACCCCCCTCAAGCACATACTCTGCGCCCAAGGCGACGAGCTCCTCTTTGATGGCACATTCAAGAAATCTTTGCTCTACTGAATCCTCTACCGCACTAACATTCTTGGCTCGCTGCGGCAAGGTTACAGAAAATTTACCTCCTCTAAAGGCAAGTTCGCACTGGGCCCCTTTTTTTCCTGTCAACGCCACATGTACTGCAAGACTTGATTTACCTGCTTGCTCTACAAAGCGGTTTAAAAAACTTTGTTCTCTACTAAGAGCCTGCAAAACCGCGTTAACAAGATTACTATCAACCGTGCGCTTATGAGAGGCTGTAAGCTCTACGGTTGTGGCAGCACTACGATCAATTTGGCGAGGTGTGTTTTCTAACATATACCGGGGTATACTAGCGGTCTAACCACTAGTCAAAAGCCAAAACCACCCTACAATACTGACAGATAAAAACAAACTAAATCAAACTCAGAGCAACCAATACAACCTATATGCTTACATCTGATATTTAATCCACACACGACACAGTAATTCCCTGGAACGAAGGCAACTCACCCTGCATATCTTGAAACATCCACTTCAACAAACGATTGTAGAAACCAAAAAGTGGCACCTGCTCTGCGATGTGCATCCTTACGAGCTCACGTCTAGCCTTAAAGCCAGCATGACTTTCCCGCATCAAAAATTCACGTTCCTTCCAGAAATTCATAAGCGGCTGAACTTGAATTTCAAAAACTCCGCTTCGCCAGGTCACCACTGACTTGATTGCCTGCCAGCCACTCTGCTTTCCGGAGCCGTCTAAATAGTCTTTCACTTCTAGAAAATGAAGTCGGTCAGAGCTAGCGTTCCCATTGGTGGCGCTTTGTTGTGTCAAATCCCCTGCCGTCCATTCTAATGAGGAAATCCGCTCTTGTAAGGAGCGCATATCTGCGACAGAGCCTACTACCAGCTTTATACCGAAAACATCCTTCACATATCGACTCAAGTGTCGAACCTCTTTATCTCGTTTCACAAGTGCATCGAGATTAAAAATTTCATCAACAACCTTATTCCATAACTCTTCTTCAGCCTTAATGCGGCTTATCATCTTGAATATTGCATACTCATTCGCTTCGACCGGCTGATACTCAACCATATTTGCTACAAGCGACGGAGTGATCCATGTCCCGTTTTCGAGGTATTTTATCTTTTGCAGCTGTCGCGTTCCTAAATCAAGATCACTTGTCGAATAGAGATCTTCAGGTTGTATTCTCTGGGCTAGTGAAAATCTCTCGCCACTTTCTATCAGTTCTCCCACAACAAAACTCTCTATCTTCGTGGACCCAAGAAGTTGTTCGCACAACAACTGACAAAGCCGATGAAGATCCTCTTCTCCCTTGCGAATCATTCGATCGAAGGCAGCGCGACATTCACGAATATGTGCTCTCGAGAATGTCAACTCACACGACGCGCTAGGGTTTGCCTCTAAAACCTCTTTTACCTGAGCTAAGTAAGAGACCAACTCGTTTAACAAAGGCTCCTGACTCACGATCCAAAGAGGAGAATGCGAGTTTCTCACCGAGGAGGGTTCGATAACAATTGTAGTATCCTGTTCAGAGTTCACCGCTTCACCAATGTAATAAACGTTTTTCTGATAACCAGAGCATCTCACATTCTATGCTCTACCTGGTACTACCGTCTTGCTATAGACACGCTGCGTTCGCCGTAAGTTGAGATGATAAAAAATGCAGGGAACCCGCAAACGAACTTACACGGTCGGAGGGAATCGAACCCCCAACCTGCGGATTTGGAATCCGCTGCTCTACCAGTTGAGCTACGACCGTAATGGATGGGACAATACCACATTAGGCGAAAATTGAAACTCTGTAGAGCGCAAAATAAATAAATATTTAATGCCACTTACCGCTCAGCCATTACCCATCTGGAGAAAATAGACGTACTATCAACCGCCTCTACGAAAAGATTTTTTGAGGGCACCAATGCGTAGCAATCATCGTCTCATATGTTTTTAAACGAGGTTAGGACAACAACTTCCCCACAATACACACAGATCCGTTTACCTGCAGCCATCGTCGGATCACAGCTCAAACATCTTTGGAGCAGAGGCTTGTATTTTCCGCCTAGCTTTCCATCTCGCAAATCAATCTCATTCACTTTCCGGGCAAGCTCTTCCTCGGAGATGCCGAACTTCTCATTTAATAACTCAAAGAGTCCCTGACACAAAAGTGCTAACCTGTCGATTCGGGCCGGAGTGTCGGTAGCTAAAACAGCCGATGTGTCGTTAGCGGATTTCTCTCTTTCTATATCAATCTCGGTAGAAAGACTCCCTCGTATACAATCAAGAATAAATTTTTCATAAATCTCCCCTCAAAACGCCTTTTACCTCTAAAAGCACACCCCTAGAATTTATACGTTTGACCTTGCAGTGTTGGAAACGACAACAGATAGGACAATCAAAAAAAAAGAATCAAATATGTCACTGCTAGATAAACTTGGAGTAGGAAAAACTAGTGCCAGTTTACTTTTTCCACTGTGGTAAATTCATGCATATTTTAAAACTGTTCTTCTCCAAGGCAGAACAAGCTGCATATCATAAGCCTTTTGGCTCCTTTCTATCAAAGCAATCAAATATCGTCATAAACGTTCAAGACGCTCACTCAATTATGGAATTGTGTGTGAGCTATTTATTTTGTCGTTGGAAATTTCGATATCGGCACAGCCTCGGCTCTCCATGAACTGTTGAAAGTCTATCTTGGAGCTCAAAGCTCCCCATCGTCGCAGAAACCTGACACCCGGAAAGGCCTTGCGGAGAGATCGACTACCGCACGTCAAAGATTGGCCCTTTGTACACTCTCACTTTTTAAAGTCACTCTAGTAATTGTAGGGCTCTTTGGATGATTCTTGCTCGACAAGCCTCCCATGGGTATAGTCTTCGCACTGCCACCCCTTGCATTACTGCTTCAAGACTATCTCGGCTAGCTATTTATGAAGATCTTCGAAATCGGCGTCATGAAAACGGGAACGACCTCGCTTGGAAAGGCCTACGAAATATTGGGATTTAAGCATATGGGTTGGAACCCTGCATTACACGCTGAGTGGAAGCAAGATAGATTAGAGAACATCTTTAACACCATCGATGAGTACGAGGCTTTCGAAGATGGTCCGTGGCGCAACATTGACTTTATGCTACTAGACAGCCGGTACCCCAATAGTAAATTCATATTACTTGAAAGAGATAACGATAGCTGGATAAAGAGCTTAGAATATCACTGCTCGCCGAAATACAACGTAAATGAAGTTACTCCACAGTATCTCGACGTTCAATGGATAGAGAATAGAAGTGCACAAATTGAGAGAGAATTAGAATACAAGGAAAGAAAATACAAAACGGTAAAGGAATATTTCCGAAATCGACCTGACGATTTACTCGTTATGAATATTTCTGAAGGATGGACTCCGCTTTGCAACTTTCTAGGTTGCCCACAACCAACTTGTCCATTCCCTAAAATCAACGTCTCTCATACAGTTAGAAAATGAATTCAACTAAAATCCTGGTAGATTTCAAACCACATACATCCAAGCCATACAATTAATCATACGGCTCTATTTTCATCTGCATTTTTGATTCTTACCAACCCTCAGACAGAACTTTGATACGCTCGACCAGCCTCTTACAAGACTAAAAGATAAGCGGCCAACAAACGCTGGGAGCTAACCTCCCGCTTTACTGTTGACTCGCATCTTAACCCTATGGAGCAAGTGAATCTGGTTCGTTAGAATCTGCAAGCCCTTCCGGTCTTGCCGTGGTGGTCGGAACAGCGGTTGATGTAGTGCCCAGAATGTCGGCTTACTAGATGCAAATCAAACTCGATGTCTGCTGAAAAATTATACTACCGGCAGTACACTTTTTATAGCCGAAGATGTGATTTATTGTCATAGTGATAAAAGTTGTTCTTGATACATTTTAAACAAGTTGGCTGGAAGAGCGTGTTCCGCTAAAACGGGGACTAACAGGGATGATTGAGGCGGGATAATTCATGGCTGTAGCGCGAACTATCAAACATCGAGCGGCTATAATTGCTGTAGAAGAATTGAATCGAAGTTTCGACAATAATCATATTTGTTGTTGGAACAGCTTCGTTCATATTCAAGAATGGGCATACGAGGCCTACAGACAATCATTTACGGAGAAGAAAAAAATCATCTGTGCTGAAACGCCGTATATGTCTCGAGAATACTTCAATGCTCCGGACAATCGGCCCGATGAAGAGCTATATGTCAGAGTGGGCTGGGGAGATGTGTCAACATATCATCCGAAGCAGTTCAACATCAAAAGGCAACATAGCCCCCAACGATTTGAGGGCATTCTTAAAAAACAGAACAGACGTTTATCCTCCGACTGGAGAAAAACAGGAGACCATATCCTATTTCCGTTGCAAGTACCTTGCGATTCGTCTCTGCGAGGTCTCGATATCTGGGCCGCGGCACAATATGATTTAATCAAGCTACGGCAAAATACTGACAGGGATATCATTCTGACTATGCACCCCGATACTCAAAATAGAGAGTATGCCAAGAAAAGATTTTCGGATAGCAATCAACATTTTGAGAAATTCAAGGAAGTCGTTGCGATGGTCGGAGCAGAAATATCAAATGTGGATACTCATCAGTTATTAGAAAACTGTTGGTGCGTGGTTACATATTCTAGTGGGGTCTCATTCGATGCTATTCTGCGGGGCATACCAGTAATAACAATGAGCAATAGGTCGTTTGCAGCTCCTATCTGCTCCCATTACATAGAAGAGATAGAGAGTCCTAAAATGGTTGATAGAATCTCATGGTTTAGCAACGTAGCCTACTGCGAGTGGAATATTGAGGAAATTAAAAGAGGGGTATGTAGAGAGCACTTATTATCCTGATACCAGACCCCCTCCCGTACTTAAGTAACAATAGTTGAGCCCCGTACATAAAGCACATATTTGAAATTGGCCCTCTCGAGTGACCCAAATGCGAAGAACAGATGAGGACGATCGCCTTCATTCAGGATACTCACTCAATTAGGTACATTATGAACTCATAAGGCCTCCCTGACTTTCAAGCTCTGCCTCCTATTCCTACGTTCATCGGCACCTCTCACGCTATCGATGAAATCCCCTCGTACAACTCTTTTGAGCCAGATTCTAACGTCTTTTAAAATCCGCTTCCTTGATAACGGAAAGGCTGGAGTGTATCTAAAATCCTATCTTTTTCGTCTTAGTGGCGCAGCTTTACTAATTTTCCCTGCGTTTCATTAATTCACTGAGGATCTCGATCTGTATCTGCTGGAGCTCCGCGAGTCGTTCCCATTGATGCTTAAGAAGGTGGTCTACTTTCTCGTGAAGATGACGAATCTCAAGCTCCGCTTTTAAATTTATCCGGTAATCAGACTCGGCGCGCTGCCTGTCCTTCTCTCCCTGACGATTCTGACTCATCATGATGATTGGAGCCTGAATAGCAGCAACGCACGAAAGAATCAGATTGAGAAGAATAAATGGATATGGGTCAAAAGACTCAGACAGCGCGAGGACCGAATTAAAAGCGATCCAAATTACCAACACCATCCCAAAAAGAATGAGAAATCTCCAACTTCCACCAAAGGTCGCTAATCTGTCTGACAAACGCTCTCCAATCGTGCGTCTATCATCTTCTGGAGTTTGCGGATGTTCACTCAAAATCTCATGATCGGACAATGCAGAGAGCACATCCTTTTCTAGGGTCGTTAACTCTCCTTTTTCATCTCGTAGCCACCTCTCAACGTGTTGCGCACGAGCTCGCTGGATATCACTATGGCACACGTAGTCCTCATCAGCGAGCTCGGGTTTCATCGCTCGCAACTCCTGCGCGACGTTTAGACGAACCATTCCGAGTGGGACAAGCGAGTCGCTTGTCCTCTCCACTCCGCAGATAACACACCGTTTTTTCTCTTTCTTCATCATCTACCTCAAAACGAATAATTAGCGCTCACTAATAATGCGTTAATCATCCGCGAATCATTTCCAAACTGGCGCGCATACTCGCCCAAATACCCGAGCTCATATCGCCCCGAGCCCAACTTAAGATACGGCCCGAAGAAAAATCTATCTCTATCAAATCCGCCCACTGGGCCCTTATGAGTTCCATTTGCGGTGACGAATATTTCATTGTATCCAGTAAGCCCCACATCACCATCACACGAAAGACCGTAGCTACCTCGCAAAAGATATCGAGTGCGATTTGAGGTCGCGGAGGCATCCTCGATTATACGTTGCTCCTGGCGTAGACGGTGCTGCCACTGCATTCCCCACAAATCATGCTTGTACAACGCTTGCTGCCAAATGCGATTCTCATTTCTAAAATCTTCATCGTATGACGCGTTTATGAACGTCGGCGTCCATCCGTATCCGAGGTAAAGCGACAGTCGATCGTTGACGTTGTATCCGACGGCGGATCGAAGCAGTAAGCGCTCCAATCGAGAGATATCATCTCCAATACGCGGCTGGGCTTCACCATACAGAAACCAGATTTTTTGCGGATCGAGATTAACCGTAGCTGTCACAAGGTTCCAACTTTGGAAATCCGTCTTTTGCGCATAACAATCGGATGAAAAGTTGTGAGCTAACACCATCACGGCACACATACAAACTAAGAATATTCTCATCGCGCCCCCCGATAATCGTTGTACCGAAGACCATATACGCCTAAGGTCATCAGAGCACAAGTCTTTCCATCTCGCCTGCTCTCGCTCAGTGTTTGACCGTCTACAATCGAATGGCGGATGTTTTTATAGTGAGACTTCATTAATTTAGGCTAGGCGGGATCTCGGGTGCTTGACTAAGAGGTTCAAGCAGGATTATCCTTGGAAGCACATCGACCGGTGCCGAGCCATAGCCTGCCGCTATACGACGACTAGACTCGACTTTAAGGCCTGATAAGTAATTATTAGCTCTATATTGTTTTGAACTAGGAGTAGTATGAAAGCTTCCAAAGCGGGACGGCGCACATCTGCGCATTCATGTGGTGCATATCAAAAACCTTTAGACGGAATCGCTGGTCTTCAGCAGAATTGGCGGAACGACTTAGTTGCCGGCCTCCTCGTGTCTCTCATCGCGCTACCGCTCTGCTTAGCCATCGCGATGGCGAGTGGATTTCCGCCATTCGGTGGCATTATTACGGCCATCGTCGGCGGAATTGTCGTAGGGCCCCTATGCGGATCACAACTGACGATTAAGGGCCCAGCCGCGGGACTTATAGCGATAGCCGTCGCAGCGGTCGAAGCTCTTGGCCAAGGAGATGTCTCAGCGGGATATCGGTACACACTCGCCGTTATTGTCATCGCCAGTGTTATCCAAATTATCTTCGCTCTCTTAAAGTTTGGCCGGTTCGCGGATTTCTTTCCCGCGTCTGTCGTTCACGGTATGTTGGCGGCGATCGGAGTTATTATAATCTCTAAGCAAATCCACCCACTACTCGGAGTCAAGCCGATTGCAAAAGAGCCTTTTTCACTGCTTTTAGAGATACCGCACTCTCTGGTGGTGATGAATCCAGAGATTGCGCTTGTAGGGTTCACAAGCGTGCTCTTAGTAATCTTCGCGACATCGATATTTGGTCGCCTCGCTAGATATCTTCCCGGCCCTCTCGCGGCAGTGCTCGCTGGAATCGGTTTCTGTCTTTATTTTGATTTCAATCACCTCCATGCCTACAAGTGGTATTCGCTGGACTACTCAGTGGACTCTGGATATCTGGTGGATTTGCCCATATCATTCATAAGTGGCATTACCCTGCCCGACTTCTCGAAGATAGCCACACTGACGTCCGTTGAGTACATCGTGTTGTTCCTTCTTATCGGATCACTAGAATCACTTCTAACGTGTAAGGCGGTAGATGCCTTAGACCCCTGGAAGAGAAAAGCGAACATGAACAAAGATCTGCTCGCTCTTGGTTTCGGCAACGCGGTGTGCGGACTTCTCGGAGGCCTTCCGATGATCGCTGAGGTCGTTCGTTCAAGCGCTAACATTAGTTATGGCGCTCGTACCCGATGGGCAAACACTTTTCATGGTATGTTCCTTTTAATTTTCGTGTTGGCTTTGTCGCCGACTATCAGATTGATACCAAGCGCAGCTCTCGCCGGCGTCCTTTGCGTAGTCGGTTATCGTCTCGCGTCACCAAGACGATTTCGAGAGTACAAGAAAATCGGCCCCGAGCATCTGACCGTTTTCATAATCACGATCATAGCCACCCTCCAGACGGACTTGTTGATGGGCGTGGTGATAGGAATGATCGCGGAGTACTTTCTGAGCGCCGCTCTTGGTGCGCCACTTAAATCGCTCTTTTTAACAGTGCCAAAGGGTGAGAAACGATCTGACGGCACTTATCACATTATTTTACCGACGGCATGCACATTCGGCAACGTAATTGGTTTCAAACGAGAGCTGGCGAAAGCCGAACAAACGCCAATAGTGCTCGATTTCTCTCGCACAACCTTTGTTGATCACACCTTCATGCATGAGGTGCGTGAAGTAGAGAGGGAGTACGGCGCGAGACTGATCGAAATCGAGAAACTGGATCCGATCACCCGCCATCGCTCGTCGCTCCGTCGAGCAAGGAAGCGCAGGTTCGATCTCCTTGTGGTATGCAGCTAAACACGCTCAAGATATCGCCTATCGATGAATTCTTGAACGGTCCTCACCTAAACGAGATTGCGCTATGAACTACTCTTATGCCAACAAACAAGACATCCATGCATTACTAGAGAGTGTCGCACATCTCTTACCGACTCAGGGTCCCATCGATGTCTTTATCCACCACAACACCCTTCATGCCTTTGAGCATCTTTCGTTCGAGGACGCGGTTAAGGAAGCGGCAAGAGTGTATGGCGCGGAAGCCTTTCTCCCAGAGCAACGCTACCTCGATGAGTTTCGAGCGGGTCGAATCACTGAACGAGACATCGATCAGGCGCTACGCCAACATCCGATAGATGGACCCTCGCTCGGCCAGGTCAGCTTTCATGAACTCGTCAAACGCTTTCTTGTCATTGCGCCTCCAGTGGAGCGATTTCAAGAAGTCAAATGGCTATTGCGTGAGTCAAAGGAAGCGGTCTCGTCACAACAGTTCGGCGTGGATGCCTTGATTACATGGCTCACGACTCATGGTTCTTGTGTTAATCGAAGAGACGCTCTCCATAAACTCAATTTTGAAGCGGCTGAGAGTCTTGAGGAGATTCTGGCTTCGATTCCCAGAACTACCGAGATAATCAAACATGAACGCACTATCCTGTGGGCCGCCGCTCTACTCTCCACCGCCGAGGCCTGGAAAGGACAAGAACGTCCAGCCTACGATCAAAACTGCGTCATCCTCGATGAAATGATAAACCCCTTGGTTATCAGATTTTGCGAGGAGTATCTCGACCTGGGTTTCTCGACCCAACTAATGCCCGACCGGCATGAGGGGATGTTGGCTTGCTTCCTACGCATGGTGGATGTGGCTCATTTTGGTATTCCACGTTGGCTTGAGCCACTACGACGCTCGGTGTCTCGGTATCGGGTTTACTCAGACGACGTGGAGAAGCTGATCATAAGATTACTAGAGGATTTCGCGGTTTCCCCCGAAAATCGTTATGACTTTCTGTGTCGAGAGGCCCTTTCTCTCAAGGGTTGGGCGGGATATGTCGCCCTAACAGAACGTCGCCCAGATCTACTCCACGGACAAGAGGATGAAATCAAGCCACGTTTTCGGGAGTACATAACCATCCGACTACTCTTGCGATTATATGCGGAGAAGTCTCGGGCCTACCATGCGAGGCGAGCGGAGACCTCTGCGAATCACGCCGATCTAGAGACGCTCGATCAGGTTTACTGTTCGGCCTTTCATATTCTATCGCTCTTCACGTCACTTAACATGGGAGAAGCGCTTCTTAATGAGACATCGTCGATCCTCCCGTTAATGCGGGCACTCATGAGTGTGACTGATGTCACCAGACGCACCCTGTGGCATCTTGCCTATGAGAACAATCTTTATGAGCGCGCGTTGAACAGTCTGTCGCGTCCGAGCCCGCGGGAGGGGCAACCAAATAACCCATCCGCGCAATTTATTTTCTGTATCGACGATCGAGAGGAGTCGATCCGCAGGCACCTGGAGGCACGGGACGCCCGATACCAAACATTCGGGACCGCGGGATTTTTCGGTGTTGACGCAAACTATACCATGATGAGTGGTGCCTCGGCGCCATACTGCCCGGTAATTATACAGCCTAAGCACGCGATTCGAGAGATTCCACGCCTCGGGTATGAGAGGCATCTCTTAAAGTACCGCAAGAAACAGGCCCTGTGGTTTCGACTTTCGGGATACGTGAACCGAGGATCGGGTTCTGTGATCCATAATATGCTGCTCTCCATGGCGGGATGCTTCTCCCTCATCCCTATGGTCGTAGGAGTTATTGCCCCCCAGACTCTCCGTTTTATGGGATCGCTCTTTGGAAGCGAGCCTACCATTCCAGCGGACCTGCACGAGTTGCAGGTCGCCGCCGACACAAAGGCTGACTCTGAACAACCAGGATACACACTAGAGGAGATGGCGACACGAGTCGCTACTGTGCTTCGCGGCATTGGATTGACGAAGACATTCGCTCCAATCATATTTCTCATCGGTCACGGCTCGTCCAGTCGCAACAATCCCCTACGCTCAGCGTATGATTGCGGTGCGTGTGGCGGACGCCCCGGTCGCATCAACGCCCGAGCGTTTTGCCTCATGGCAAACGACCTGAGGGTTCGAACGTTAATTCGCGAACGGTATGACATCAGGATCCCTGATAGCACCTTCTTCTTGGGCGCTTTCCACAACACATGCAGCGATCAGATAGAGTATTTCGATGTGATCCGATGCCCGGAATCGCACAGGGCGGCCCTACGAATAGTCCAGACGAACCTCGCTTTAGCCGCGCGACAAAATGCGTTCGAGCGCTGTCGCCGATTTGTCCAGGCTGAAATCGTGAACGTGGGCCAGGCGGCTGAGGAGGCGCTCGCGCGATCATATATGCTCGCGGAGGCTCGTCCGGAATATGGACACGCGACGAACGCCCTATGTGTGATCGGTCCCCGCTCTTTTTCGCAGGGGCTCTTCTTTGATAGGCGCGCGTTCCTTGTATCTTACGACTATTCTATAGACCACGATTCATCTATCTTACTGGGCATTCTAGGAGCCGTAGTTCCAGTCTGTGGAGGAATTAATCTCGAGTACTTCTTTTCCGCCATGGATAACGAGGTATACGGAGCTGGAACTAAGTTGCCTCATAATATCGTGTCGCTTGTGGGCATTATGAACGGAACGTCGAGCGACCTCCGCACCGGACTCCCCACGCAAATGGTCGAGATTCATGAACCAGTACGACTACTCTTGATCATCGTCGCGTCGCGCGAGCAGCTCGAGCAAGTCATCGCCTCAGACGCGGCTATTAATCGCAGCTTCTCCGGTGGCTGGATACAAGTCGCGCTACGAGACCCGAGTACCGGAGAGTTGTGGCGTCGCTCCACCACGGGGGAATACACGCACTACCACGCCTCACGGGATGACGTACCAACTATCAGTAACTATGAATCGTGGTTTGTGGGACGCGCGGGACATCTACCGTTCGCGGACATAGTGGAGGAACAATGCTGACACTCAATACCCTTATGCCGATTATCGGAAGGTTGATTATCGGTGCGCCAGCCATCGCGCTCGCCCTTATCGTCATAGATCGCCTACTGCGCCATGAAGCACGCGAGTCCTTCATTCGCCGCTGTTTAATGACATCGCAAGCAATCTCGATAGCAGCTGGTATCGTCTGCTGCTCCTGGGTCTTATTCTCAGCAAAATCACTCGAGGTTGGATCGCTAAGACTTATAAGTCTCTCCACAAAGGACTTATCATTCGATCTGCGTATTGATTCACTGTCCGTGGCGTTCGTTTTGATCAGCTGCTTGCTAGGCGGGATCGTTGGGCTATTCGCGTCCCGATACCTACATCGAGACCAAGGATATTTTCGCTTTTTTGTGCTCTATCACATCTTTCTTGTTGGTATTCACGCTATATTTTTAGGAGCAGGGCTTCCAACTATCTACATCGGCTGGGAGCTTATCGGTATCACTTCAGCCCTTCTCATTTCGTTCTTCTCATTTCGCAAGCAGACTGTAGCGAACTCCCTACGCGCGTTTTGGGCGTACCGGGTGACGGATACGGGCATACTTGTGGCAACACTTCTCGCTATGCATCACGGGATCGAGGCGTTTACGAGCTCAGCTCTAAAAGAGAATCTCTCACATACGGCGATAGTCGTCGCGTGCCTGATCTCAGCAATTGGGAAATCCGCCCAATTCCCCTTCGGAAGATGGTTACCAAAGGCCATGGAAGGGCCGACTCCGTCGAGCGCAATCTTCTATGGCGGTCTCTCAGTGCACGCGGGAATGTATCTCATGCTCAGGGTATCAAGTGTATATGGGCTTCCACGTGGAGTAGCCGTTTGCATGGTATTAATAGGCTTATTCTCGGTCTGGTACGCCACCATCGTGGGCCGCATTCAGAGCGACGCTAAGAGTATGCTTGCCTACGCCTCGATGGCGCAGGTTGGGCTCATGTTCATCGAAGTCGCCCTTGGTTTTCGTTCCCTGGCGATATTTCACTTTATCAGCCACGCGATGTTACGCACGTACCAGCTTCTCAATGCCGCGTCAGTAATGCACGATCGCTACGCGTTTGAACATGTCTTAGGGCGGGATCGAGTCTCCTTTCATCCTGTGGACGGTAGGCGAGCCTTTTCACAATACGCCTACGCTTTTTGGGAAAGTATCGACGGAGCTTTCGGAAGGCTAAGCCTTCTGTCATGGGCCGAGGCAATCGCGCGCTCTGTCCGAATGTTTGAGGATTGGTTTGGCGCGACGATTCTCTCACTTGTGAGACATGGAATGTTCTACACAAGACATCCACGTAAATGGGCCTCCTTAATCATACTTCGACTTACTAAAATCATGCTTCGACTTACTAACAAAGAAGGATCGATATGATCTCCTACGCTCTTCTACTCTCAATCTTAGCTTTTATAGTGGCGACTATCGTCCTATGCCTAACCGAGGCCTCGCAACCACGGGTGCGCTTCGCGCTTGGCTTTATGGCTCCATTGTCTCTTCTTGGCGTCTTCACTTCCTTGGCGCTGTCCGGAGCCCCAAACAGCGTGAAGGTTATCGTTCCAGGCACGCTAGAGCTGAATCAAATCTCTTGTTACGGAGGTATCCTATTTAATTTCGTTTACTGCGTCACCTTTCTAGCCTTTGGTCAGCGAGTATTCGCGACCATGAGCGCCGGGTATTGGCTGATACTCCAATTTCTTATTTCTCTTGGACTGCTGTGCGAGAACATGGAGATCTTCTCCCTGCTTTTGATATTAGCACTCATAACTCATCTGAAAGTTAGCCAGCGCGACGTGTATCAGGTCAGCCGCAAACAGGACGGATACATCGTCGTGGTGTTCTGCTCGATCATCGCGGCATGCGTGAGTCTCTTCTTCTTTCTTATGCTTAGGATTAACTTTGAGCTCTCAACATTTTCCGAGCTCACCCTCCTCGCAAAACAATTACCGCAATACATGAAGATCTGCGGTAGTATGCTCATGATGTTGATGCTGGGAGCATTTCCTCTGCACTTTTGGGTTAAGCCACTCTTTGCGGCCCCAGGTAGGTACGGTTTAGCGGTGATAACGAGGCTCAATATCGGATTCGTCGTGTGGTGCAAGCTATACCACCTTGTGTTTTCAGGAGACCCACTGCTTGACTACCTCCTTACGTTTGGCTGCGGCGCTAACCTGCTGTATGCCGCGTTTCTTCTCTTTGGCGAGCGGCGTCTGAGCCAAATCGTATCAGCCTTATACCTATTTCATGTACCGTTACTGATTCTAGCTGGGCAGCTGGCGGGCAAAAGTGGTATCGCCGATTTCGCTCTCGACTTCGCTAACATCACGGTAGCCATTAGCGGACTGCTTATAATCATAGGAATGCTACGTGACCGTTTAGGCGCGGAGAACATAGACCGCGCCACTGGGCTTGGCATCTCCTACCCATTTTTAGGCATCTCTTTCCTCATCTGCGTGCTATCTTTGGTTGGTTTTCCTGGCACCCTAGGATTTATTAGCAGCGAGGTGATGTTGCATCACTTCGCCGAATCCACGTGGTTTGTGGCGGCGTCATTCATCATAACGCTTGCCCTGAATGGCTACTCGTCATTTAGAATTTTCGGAGAATCATTTTATGGAGACCCCGCGCAATCATTCCGAAAGATTCTACAGCCGCTCGCTCGCGAGAAGTTGGCGATAGCCATGATTCTTCTCTTCTTGTTTCTAAGCGGGATCGACCCCCAAATTATCGCTGCGCAAAACTAATTACCAATTCGCTCTGAGAGCTTAGTGTAATACTCCTTAATAACCGCGTCCTTCCTTAGCGGCTTCAACCCGTTTGTTAACTGGCTCTTTCATCCACAAGAGCCACGCCTTCTGATTCTTATCACAAAGTACCAGCAATGTACGAAGCATGCCAATTATTCCAAGTAAAAATACATGCCCATCGCAGCGCTCCAAGAAAGAGAGGAAGGGCTACAAAAAACGATTTCATAAATCCCCTCTGACATTTGGAACGGCGCCGGTGTAAGATCATACCTATCAACAGAGAAACGCTCATCAAAATCAGGCAATTTGGGCCCATAAGAAACAATATATGCCACGTAAATGCTCTTGGAATTCGATCTTCGCAAATGCTCTCGCATGGCGCCACTAAAGAAGCAGTACTGAGGAATAAAGGAACATACGACGTTACTAAAATCAACTGCCATAAAAGCAGCCATCTCGGCCGATTCGAGCGAGATTCGAGGGTTTCATCTTTCAACGATTTCACCAGAAACGATAACG
>JAYPVM010000006.1:165963-171268 GCA_038134595.1 Pseudomonadota bacterium
TTCGAGCGAGATTCGAGGGTTTCATCTTTCAACGATTTCACCAGAAACGATAACGCCTCAATAACCGGCGCAGCTTTGCTGCGTCCGGCGCCGTAGGCGCGTAGTTGATTGACTTGTTAGGCACACGCTACAACTTAGCCATTAGAAATAGAGTAAAAAAATAAGCCGCTGGAATAATTGTGCTTGTGGCGGCTACTACACACACCGCTTTAACTGTTTTGATTTCAAATGAAAAGAACACAATAACAAGTGTAAATATAAAATGTGCTAGCGGATATACGCCAAATGTGGCTACTACAGATTTTCCGGCAGCACCGTCAAAAAGTGAAGACAGCGCAAGCTGAAACGAAAATAATTTAGATACTAAGCTAGCCGCATATATTTCTAACGACTTTCTATATGTCTGAGTTATCTGACGGAGGAGAAAAATTTCTAATGGAATTAAAAATAATGCCGGAAAAAGCAATATGGTAACTAATTCCACCACTGCTCCCGGCCTATCGAGTCCCATGCTTCCGCACGCAAGCGGAGTATTTGGATACAAAAATAATAGCGCAAACAGTATTTTATTCTTTTTAAATATATTAGCTCTCATAAACATCTAGTCGCCTAACGGACAAAGATCAGCCGCGCGTAGCGTCGGCTGCATTGCATTGTTAGGGCGCTAACCGGGTACGTGCTATTTTGCACCATGATCCTTCAAAAGCTGAATCATCGTATCATTACCAGCACTCTCGGCATAATTCAATGACGACCACCCTAATTTATTTTTCAGATTTACATCCGCCCCATGTGCAATAAATAGTTTCACTAACTGAATTCGACCAGAATTAATGGCACATTGGAGTGGGGTAATTCCATGCTCATCGGGAGCATCGACAAGTGCCCCATGATCTAGCAACAACTCAGCGATTCTGCTTAAGGTTTTTTCATCGTTGCCATGGGAAACAGCACGTATTGCGGTCATATGCAAAGGAGTTTTTCCTGTTTTGTCTGATTCCTTTACGTTTGCCCCGCTTTCAACCAATACCTTAACTACCTCATACTGTCCCCATCCCGCTGCCCCAAAAAGTGCCGTGCGAGATTCGACCTTATCGTTTACCACAGAAGGATTTAGTTTTATCTCCTCAACAACTGCCCCAAGATCACCATGAACAGCTGCATCGAAAAAAGATCGGCTATTGCCCTTAAGTTCAGAACAGAACAAAAGCATGCCCGCCAGTATGAAAAGCCTATTTTTCTTAATTTTCATTGCCACCTTAGCGCCCTAACGCATTGTTAACCGGCCGGACCGGCCACGAAGCGCATTTGTGGCAGAATGAAATGGCGCCACAAAAAAGCGTTGAGTAGGCCCGGTCCGGTTGAATAATTTGTTAGATTATTTGTTGCATTCATATTTTTCGCCGCCAGCATTACATAACTCAATCGGGCTAATATCTGCGACAAAGTTTTCAATGTTGGAACTGCTCAACGGATTGCCTGTTTTCGATCGTATCGCTTTTTGTACAACGTAAATATCGTTTTTCCCTTGAATTACAAGCCAGTATGCAACTTCGCTAAAATCTTGATTTGGAACTTTGGAACACCCAAGAATACCCCGATGTGCATCGAATCCATCTACCTTTGAAGTACCTAGATTTTCAAAAATAAAATCGTTGCCACACATACTTTTAAAACGATTGCCCATGTCTGTAAGATACCGCTCGGCGGTTACTCTATTTGAAAGGTTCTGAAAACCTTGGATAGTTAGGAGATTTTGCCACGCATTGATGTCCTCGTTTTTGGGAATAAACTCCATCATGAACATATTAGGCTTTTGGTCCTGAAATCCTACTTTCCAAGTCGTAGGGAGTTTGAATGCGAGTTTTTGACTGTAAATAGGAATGATTGCTTTAGCGGATTTAACATTCTGTGGAATACCAGATACTTTCTCTACATCGTCCGCAGCAAAGGACTGATTAACCAATAATAATAGTACGATACAAGTTAATACCTTTTTCATATACCTTCTCCTTTTTTAAAAATCTAACGCCTGAGTTAAGCCGCGCCGCGAAGCGGCGTCGGCTTGAATGAATTGTTAGACCGTGACACACCGTGCAGCAGTGTGTGTGCACAGATTCTCATGGTTTCCCGCCCATGATCTTCCACGCCTGATAGACCTCTCGTAGCTGAGCCTGTTGCCCGTGGGGGAGAGTGAAGTCGTTGTAGTACTTGTCGCCGTTAAATCGGATTACTACGCGCTTGGCTGTCATCCAGTGATTGAGCATTGCATGGTCTTTGACCGGCATATCGATCCATTCCCACACGGAGCCGGATGAGTGGTCGCGCTCGAAGTCCAGTCTGCCGAGTTCGTAGACCTTGTCGTCAGCCTTTACAGTGACCGAACGAACAAAGAGCCAGTCATCACCGTAATACTGGAGCTTTAGTCTGAGTGGATAGTTTGCAGCGCTGTCTTTATTAGAGCCGAAGTAAAAAGAAGCGTACTTGGCTAAGACCGGGGTGCTACGATGGCTTACCCATGTAATGCCCTTTATCTCATCGGTACTTTTCTTCATATTGCCGATGGCTCGCTCAAGGGCCAAGCGCTCCTCCTGAGCTTTTTGTTCTTCTTCCCGCTTGCGCTGTATTTCGGCAGCAGCGATGCGAGAATCGACTTCGGCAAGCAGCGACGTGGCTTCGCCGCTCTCGGGCGAGGATGGATGCCGCTTCAAGAGGTCGGAAAGGAGCCTTTTTGCTTCTGTATCGTTCTTTATGTCATACGCTGACTTGGCCTGTGCGAGTAGTCGACTTGAGCCAAACTTGACGTCTTCCAACTCCGCGCGGAGAGCCGCAACTTGCGCTTCGAGTTCTGCTGCTTGCTTGCGAGCTTGGTCGTACTCTTGCTGCGACGGGCCGCAGCCAGCAAGAAGTGCAAGGGTAGTGACTGATAAGAAAAGTTTTTTCATAGAGAAATTCCTGGAGTTATCTGGTAGAAGCGCCGCGAGGTATTGCTTCACGGTCTAACGTTTAGGATGAATGGGGTGGAACCAAAAAAGTGCGCTAAATTCCTAATGAGGCCTCGCGATTGCGCCTCCATTCCATCCGTTTGTTAGCCGTCGCCTAAGTTTATACGGCTTAACAATCCCTTCCAGCCACGTTCAATCAAGGCTACACCGGTAATTGACCACATTACTACCGAAATTGCAGACAAAGTAAAAACCGCTCCTAAAGGTAAGACTCCCAATTTAATTACTGGTGGCTGCCCCAATACTCCTTCGACAAAATCTTTCAAACCTTTGCTCGTTAAGTAACAAAGAGTTGCACAGCTAGCTGTTACAACAAAGTTCTCAAGTAGCAGACTTGTAGTTGATCTACTTCGCGATTTCTCAATCATTGCCACTAAGGAGTAAGGATTAGATATCTTTGACTTTGACAATATAGCCCCCTCACATTGCGTGGAAAGAGGTTCCGCTACTCTTTGAATATCGCCTTCTGACACTAACTTGGGCGGTTCAATCGCTGAAAAGCTACTGTCAGATGCTATCACAGAGCTCGGCTCATTCGATTGAACAGGTTTACCTTCTACATTTCGTTCAATATACATCATTTAACGAGTTCCCACTTAAGAAGTCTAACGTCTCAGTGAGCGGGCGCCAAAGCGATCCGCTCGAAATATTTGTTATCTCTTTTGCCTCCTCCTCGCAACGACAGCTGGAAACATTCGCTGAGAATCATACCTTACACTACAAACTTCGAATCCCGCCGTTTCAAGCTGCTGGCAGGTCTTAGCTTCGTCTCTGACACAGCTCCACTTAACCGGCACTACCTCCTTAAATAGGAATCGCTGGCGGTCCAAATCTCCTGCCTCAGTGGGGCGCCATTGATCGGGAGGTGTGATGAAACTCACCACGAAAAAGCCATCCGGTTTCAGTGCCGCCGCTACGTTGCGATAAAAATCGGTACAGCGGTCGTCGTCCTGAACGTAAATGTTGAGTCCATTACTGGTCAGGAGATCCCAGCGCTCAGAGGAGCTGAGCTGCCATGCGTCTCGCCTTTCGAAACAAGCCTTTACCGGAGGATCCAAGCGACGATAATTAGTCTCTGCCTCGAGCAGTGTGTCAGAATCTAAATCGATCGCGGTCAGCTCAACACCGGTAGTCTTCGAGTAATCGAGGGTTAGTAAATCGTCCATCAATCCGGCGGGGAGTGACGCAAGGCTCATGCCGGATCGTAGCAGAGATTGCGTCAAGTCGCGAAATATCCGAAACCTTTCTTGAGTCGCAAGAAATATAGGGCACCGATTTAAGAGCCATGATTCAAGCTCACTGAAGGGTCTTCCGTCACTACTCAACCCCGTACGACGACCTCTGTCAGGGTGCATCAGAACATACGAGGTCCAATGTCCATTTAATCCGAGATTATCAAGAAGAAAGCGGCCCAGTTGGAAGTCACTAAATTCCCTGCGCAATCGCAGAACCTCAGGATTGGCCTCGTTGCTCGCAGTGGGGGGATTGTGGCCATGTGAGATAATATCCATAAAACTCCGAGGATAACGTTAAAGACCATTCAGGGAAACAAGGCGATTTATCGCCGCAGTTTTCCTCGCATGGGTTGATTGGTTATTCGTCATGGCATTCCGCTTCTCTCTCGTTGAATCTTGAGCCATTGACTAAACTCATTGCGAAACCTGACGCCACCAAAAATAAAGATTTTATCGCAATAACCAAAATCAATACCGTACAATTCATTAAGCCACAGATATGCAGCCTCTTTGTATATGTTTAGCATCTCGCCATTTTCTCGTTCGAATTCCTCTGCCTGAGCTTCGAGCCCTCTCTCGACACATTTTCGAAGATATGCCCCCTCAATTAGGGATAAGTCAGTCACATCAAGTTTTTCTCGCAGATACTCCCGCGTTCCAAATACAAATTTTGATAGTGGCTCTTCTGGATATCCGCTCCACTCCGCAATATATTTTAATCCTCTTTTATAGTCTGGTTGGTTCTTCATATTACCTTCATATTACTTTGACGAATAACATAGTAATGACGAGATCTCGTGATCTAGCCAAACTTCTTAAATCGTTTCTATTTTACTCCCTTCCATCGGACAGGCAAAGCAGTAATAACCAACGGGATTTTAACAACTTACCCTCATCCCCAAACTAGCAACGGGTCTCGTGATCTAACCAAAATGGGTAGATCACCAGATCTGGTGATCTACACTAGCAAAACACGGGGTCGCAACTTTCAGACCTGCTCCTCGATTGTTCGAATATGAAGCAAAAACAATCCACTACTCCCACTCTTTTAGGAGTAGTACGCCA
>JAYPVM010000007.1:0-141633 GCA_038134595.1 Pseudomonadota bacterium
CTATTGGTCTCCCAAGCCCTTGCTCTCAAATAAAACTTCTTTCAATTACAAAAGACGACGAAGACAGAGGCCTGTGGCTTGAGATCTCAGCGATAAACCAAAATAACCAGCCAGCAACTCACAAAGTTCTTCTCTTACATAAACCGATAGACCGGATAAAAATGGGTATAAGAGAACAGACTTCCATAATTTCAGAAACTGTTCTTAATCGAATTACCCTAGTAGATAGGCTTACAGAGCTCTATAGAAAAGCTACTGCTAATGGCTCTGTCGACCTAAGAGACTCTCCGCTAGAGCTGGGGGGAGATGGTGGAGTAATTCGTTCTGACGGAGCAACGAAAACAACCTTTCCCCTTCCAAACGGATTGCAAATCAAAAAATCAATTGCACTCACGGGGCTAAAAAACTTCTCAAGCTTTCAACTCCTAGGCATTACGTATGACGAAGCGAAAAACCACTACACCCTTTCTATTCAAGGAGAAGATGGTGGTCGTACCCAAGAGGTGCTTCTCACGCTCTCAGGAGAGGATGGGCTCAAGGGCAAGGACGCAATTATTAGCAACACATCAGTACCTAGAAAGAGATTACCCGAGGCATTCATGCAACGTGCACAAGAAGCTAGAGCGCTTAAACAAACCTTGTCTAAAACTGCCCGCAGAAAGACCTCGCATATCGGAATTCACTACGTTAAGGGTCAGTGCTTTGAGCAGTTGGTGGGAGTTCTCCTCGCTGCTGAATCCCCAGATGAAAGACTTATACCTCAGTACTGCCTCCGAGTAGAACCCGATAGTGGCTACTACGGTATGCGGGTAGACTTTAAGATAGGTAACGAGTGTGTCGAGGTAAAATGGGGTAAGGCTACTGATAATATCCACGAAACTCATACTGAGCATCAAAAATGGCTTACGCCCCCTCCTCCCGAGTATACGATCTTAAACTTAGAGGTAAACGAAGAGCTACAGGTGCCCTACACGCTCTTTAGTGAGCGCTTAGAGAATCATCCTCTTAAAGAGGAGCTAAACGAGACAATGGCTGCTATAAGCGCCTTAGTTTATGAGGGGGAAGCTGAAGGTGCTTCTCAAAACACAAAGTATCACTGCGCCCAGAAGCTTGCCGCGATTCGAGATCTTCTCTATGACTCCTTTCACGGTGTGAGTTCAACTGACAACTTTCTTAGAGGAAAGGAACGCATAGAGGCTTTAAGAGAGTCTCTTAATCGTATTAATACGGCTGAAGATCCTTGCTCACTTACATCAACACTATCTCGACACTGGTCGTCTCTTGAAGCCTACGTTGCTATAGATGGGGAGCTTTTCGACGAAACTATTCCAGTATATCAATTAGCCAAAGAGGAGCCTGAAGCCTATGATGTCGGTTTTGTTTATAAGATGAAAAAATCTGGCAGTGAAGCTACCGAGCAAGAATATGACCTTATTATATTCTCAGACAAAGAGGCTGCATGCCTGCTTTATTTTTTAGAGTTAGGCACGCGTGGGGCGGAAGGGTATTTGAGCCCGAACCAAATTCATATCTCTGGAGAAAAGAACGAACACGGCTGGTATATCAATCCCACCTTCACCGTAACCATTGGCGAACAGAGCTATTCACTCAATCAGGATGCAGACGGAGGCGAACTATCTCAACTCGGTTTTACTCAACCGAGTTGTGACTTAAAGACCATAAGAACGTGGCTAAGCGAGGATCTTAAAAACGGATCCGGGGGCATTTTGGCCGCTTAAGACTACGAATTTTCACCAGTGCAGCGTGTTTTTCGAGCAGAATATATATATCAGCTATAAAAAACCTCTCTTTTTTACAAAGAATAATCTGTTTTATTTCAACTGCTTAGTTCCCGCCCGCTGTCATAATCGGAGCTTATCTGTATTTTTTTTATTTTTTTTGTTCTCATATGTCACACTCAGAAAAGAGCGAGCCATATCACTTATGAAAACTGGGACACATGATTGTGTCGATAAAAATGAAACGTTAAAAATTGTAACTTAAAAATTTGAATAGAGAGAATTGTTATGAAAACTAAGATTGTATCAATACTAAAAAACACTCGTGAAATGTCAGCTGATATTTGCAGAAAGGCTACTCTAGCTGCAACGGCTCCTAGTGAGAAGCAGGCTCAAGCAGTTTTGTTTACAGCTGGTATCTTACTTCTTGCTGGAAGTGGTTTGACTGATGCTTTTGCTCAACAGGCTCTAGCCGGAGAGATATCTGACGGAAAGATTGCACTTGCTGTAACTACCATCTTTAAATATCTAGAGGGAAGTTTTGGAGCTCTTATCATGGCAGCGTCTGGAATCGGAGCTATCATGAGTGCGGCCTTCGGACAGTACAAAGCGGCGTTAAGCTGTATGGTGGTAGCGGTTGGAGCGTTCATCTTGAGAAACCTCATGTACACGTTCTTCAACACTTCTACATTAGTTGATGATGACGGAACATTCTAATCTTATCCATCACACCAACAAAAAAGGGGGCTCTTTAGCCCCCTTTTTTTGTCCCTTACGTCGCCCTTCCAATTCTCTAACCCACAAGCGTCTGTCCGTAACAAACGCTAGCTCCTTCTGACAAGCCCCGTACATCCTCAAAACTCCGCTCACTAAGCACAACGACACTAGAGCCCATATTGAAAGTCCCGAGCTTTTTTACAAATAATAATCTGTTTTATTTCAGTTGTTTAGCCCCCACCCGCTGTCATAATCGGGGCTTATCTGTGTTTTTTTTATTTTCTTTGTTCTCATATGTCACACTCAGACAAGAGCAGGCCATATCACTTATGAAAACTGGGACACATGATTGTGTCGATAAAAACGAAACATAAAAAATTGTAACTTAAAAATTTGAATAGAGAGAATTGTTATGAAAACTAAGATTGTATCAATACTAAAAAACACTCGTGAAATGTCAGCTGATATTTGCAGAAAGGCTACTCTAGCTGCAACGGCTCCTAGTGAGAAGCAGGCTCAAGCAGTTTTGTTTACAGCTGGTATCTTACTTCTTGCTGGAAGTGGTTTGACTGATGCTTTTGCTCAACAGGCTCTAGCCGGAGAGATATCTGACGGAAAGATTGCACTTGCTGTAACTACCATCTTTAAATATCTAGAGGGAAGTTTTGGAGCTCTTATCATGGCAGCGTCTGGAATCGGAGCTATCATGAGTGCGGCCTTCGGACAGTACAAAGCGGCGTTAAGCTGTATGGTGGTAGCGGTTGGAGCGTTCATCTTGAGAAACCTCATGTACACGTTCTTCAACACTTCTACATTAGTTGATGATGACGGAACATTCTAATCTTATCCATCACACCAACAAAAAAGGGGGCTCTTTAGCCCCCTTTTTTTGTCCCTTACGTCGCCCTTCCAATTCTCTAACCCACAAGCGTCTGTCCGTAACAAACGCTAGCTCCTTCTGACAAGCCCCGTATATCCTCAAAAGTCCGCTCACTAAGCACAACGACACTAGAGCCCATATTGAAAGTACCGAGCTTTTGGCCACATCCAATCTGAGTTGGTTTGTCGTGCACTATCGAAGAGAGATTCTTTTTTATCCACGGATACTGATTCGTTATGAGAGGGTGATACGACAACGATATTCTTCCTACATTAGTCGCTCCAACCATGACGACTGCAAACTTTCCATACTCACTATCGATAATACTGACCACCCGCTCATTTACCGCAAAGAGCTCTTCGACTGATTCAAGCGCCCAATCGTTTACTGGCCACAGTTTGCCGGGAATATGTATCGTTTGCACAATTTGACCGGATACCGGTGCATAGATGTGATGGGCGTCACTTGGAGAGAGATAGAAGTTCCAAAAATACCCCTTGGAAAACTCCTCAGCCAGCTGAGAATCCCCAAGGAGCGCCTGTAGGGTATAGGTCTTTTCCTTTACCTGAGGCAAAACTCCATCGGGAGGTGTGCGCTGTGCGTTACGAACTCGGGCGTCAACAGGAGATACAATGGGACCTTCAATGGGCCGCAACTCTGGCTTCAAATCTCGGATGAAGAAATCTCCTATCGAGCGATAGTGATTGAGCGGTTTGGTTGCTTGACTTACGTCAATTTTGTAAGCCCGCGCGAATATCATTATAGTCAATCGAGCAAGCGGTTGCGGCAGTGGCAGTCGTGCCAAAGCGCCCAAAAACCAGCTAAGATATGACAAGGGTAAGAATTTTGTTAGGTTCATTTGTACTACTCTACCCCCTGATTACCTTTGCCTTCCTGATACAACAGAGGGCCCGTATATCATGCAACGTTTTCAAAAAAGGATACGATATTCTGCACCGCAGCACTACCTTGGCGGATAACACTTTCATAAGTACGACTACCTACATGTGGGGTAAGGTGTACGTTTAAAATACCCAGAAGCGGATTATCTGGCCGCACGGGCTCAGGATCCAACACATCGGCGCCAAAACCTCCAACTTGTCCCGACTTTAAGAGATCAGCCATCGCTCGCTGATCGATTAGAGCACCGCGACTAACATTGACGACAAAC
Source organism: Pseudomonadota bacterium (assembly GCA_038134595.1). GTDB lineage: Bacteria > Bdellovibrionota_C > UBA2361 > UBA2361 > OMII01 > OMII01. The sequence continues at coordinate 4,508 of JAYPVM010000007.1, forward strand.
ACTCCCCTCTTACACATCTGAAGCCTTCGACGATTGATGAATTGCTGATTTTCTCTCGTAAGACTCATATGCACCGATATGAAGTCCACGTGCGGAAACAAATCTTCGTCTTTCGGCGCTCGCTCTATCGTTGGCGGATATTCAGAGAATAGTTTGTGCGAGAACACTGAGCTTAGTTCCTCTAGATGAGCAGCATGCTGTTGCGACCACGATGTATTGTACACACGGACATTCATACCAAACGCCATCGCTCGCTTAGCTACCTCTTTGCCAACTCGACCAAAACCTAAAATCCCAAGTGTCTTTCCAGCCAACTCATGCCCTGTAAATCGCCGCCACTCTGCCTTGTGTACAAATGAATTTTGCTCTGGAATGTGTCGTGTGAGGCTCAAGAGCAATCCAAAGGTGAGCTCTGTAACCGTTGTATGATTCACACCGGGAGTATTAGTTACGTGAATACCTAATTTTTGAGCCTCTTCTAAGTCTATTTTGTCGAGTCCAACACCATACTTACTAATTATCTTAGCCCGAGGTGCGGCAGCTTGTAGTACCCTTTGGTTAAAATCATCTTCGCCACAGATAAAGGCATCGAAATTATTCCCATCGCCGATATAGGAGAGGAGCTGTTCCTCATTGAGGGGGCCGCGCGCTTTGACGATCTCAAAGCCTGATTCTTCGAGCTTTGTAACGTGCCCACCTGGGGTATCAAGAAAGCTTGATGTTGAAACCAAAACTGAGTACGACATTACAACGCTCCTCCAACAACTGTTTGTTATACTACGACGTAGCCTTTGGGGCATCGATCACGGTAGCACCAGAAGAAGGCAGGATCAAGCGCGCGGGGTTTGGAGCAGCCTTTCCGATAGAGCTTCTAACACACTGTCTTCACTCGGAAAATCATCATTTCCGACTTCAAAAGTCATCGACAATCGCAAGTACGCGCCTGCATTATCCCAAGGAACCGTGACAATTCCGTAGCGCGAGATGAGCAGATCGGCCATGTCTTGCGCATTCGACAAACGAACTCCATCATACTCATCTGGCACCCGCAAATAGAGGTAAAAGGTGCTTGGCGATGGCTCGACCTCAATTCCCGCCTGGCTAAAGATTGTACTAACTCGCTGCATACGACGCAGATACTTTTCTTTGTTGTGACGCAAAAAATCCATCTCTGAGTCGAGCGCGTGTATCGCTGCTTTCTGAATAGCAATGAACTGTCCGTTATCTGTATTGTCTTTTACATGTGAGAAAGCTTGCACAAGAGGGGCTCCTCCAGCAACAAATCCGATACGGTATCCCTGCATGTTAAAACCTTTTGAGAGAGAGTAGAGCTCAAGCGTAACGTCCTTGCCGCCGTCTAACTGTAATGGCGAAATGAAATCTCCGTCGTATACATAATCAGCATATGCGGCATCTTGCACGATTATAAACTCGTGCTCGTGGGCTAAAGAGATGACCCGCTCAAGGAAGTTTCTCGTGGCCAGCGCGCCAGTTGGATTGTTCGGATAATTAAGAAGCACTATCTTCGGTTCCTTCTCTTTAATCGTCTCCGCAAGTTGTGCTCCGTCGGGCATAAACCCATGCCGCGCTTCCAGCGGCAATGAGACAACCTCTGCTCCGAGCCACTCAGCAGCTTGCGGCAAGACAGGATATCCAGGTGTGGTGGCAACAACGGTATCGCCGGGATTGACAAACGCAAGTGGAATCTGTGCAAGTGCAGTTTTTGCTCCGATACAGTGCATCACCTCCGTTTTCGGATCGACTGCAATACCAAACTCTCGCTGTAAATATCGCGCGGCGGCTTCTTGGAATTCTAAGATGCCGTTACATGGATAAATTCGATTTGCTTTGACTCGTGCGGCATCATCGAGCGCAGTCATTATGCCAGCTGATGGAAGCTCTTCGGGCTCGCCTACCCCCATATCGATGACTTTCACATCGGGGTTCTTCTCAATAAAGGCCTGTTTGGCGTTGTTGATAAGGGTAAACTTGAAGACCTTTTTGACCTTTCCAAACTGCTCTCCACCTATACGTTCTGCAAACAACTTCTGCACATCCATGTCTTTGCTCTCCTCTTCCAAAAAAGGGCTACCCTATCACGCTCCCGCTTCTGCCAAAATCACAAGTAATCTAAGGTGTTACTAAGCACCGACAAAACTCTTTGTATTTGCAGTGATCTTTAAAAATAGGTACCCTTCCCCCTACTATTCTTAATCTATTATGAGCCTTACTCTCTTATGAAACTTGCACTTATCCAATTTGATATAGCATGGAACGACCCAAAAGAGAACGAAACTCGATGTGAGTTATTGCTTGCCGAGGCCGCTGACCAAGGTGCTGATGTCGTTGTCTTTCCAGAGATGTTTACCAGTGGTTTTTCGCTCCTCACCGGAGAAGATGCAAGAATCTGCGCAGAGATTGGAGTCAATTTTCTCTCGCGCGCCGCCTCGCAGTACGGAGTTCATGTAGTTGGAACACTCCCAGAACTCGATAACGACGGAAGCGTTTTCAATACTGCATACCTTTATACTCCCACAGGAGAGGTATCACGGTATAGAAAAGTTCATCTTTTCTCGTATGGATCTGAGACGGAAAGATATCAAGCAGGAAACTCGCTTCTTACTGTCACACTCCCGGGAGCCATACGAGTTACGATATTTATCTGCTACGATTTACGCTTTGGCATGCCGTTTTATGCCACTGCACCAGATACTGATTTATTTTTGGTGCTCGCCAACTGGCCCGCAACAAGAAGGGAGCATTGGACCACCCTCTTGCAAGCCCGTGCGATTGAAAATCAAGCGTATGTAGGAGGTGTAAACCGAATCGGCATCGGTGCTGACCTGGTGTACAGTGGCGATACCTCTCTCTTTGCTCCTGATGGTGCACTAATAGATACAATGGAAGACCGCTCAGGAATACTATTGTGCGACATCGATGCCAACACTGTATCCAAAGCCCGCAGTGCATTCCCAGCGCTAGCAGACAGACAAGATTCATTGTATAAAAGTTTTCTATATGAACGAAAATCATAGCACTACGCAACCGCTCAGCCTTAAAGCAAAGGTTGTTCTCGCATCGTTTGGGTGCTCTCTTGCCCTTGGAATAAGCATCGCCGTATTGCAATTTGTGTCGTTTGGACACAAGGGCACTGAATTTAATTCAATCCAGGATCTAAAACGTGCGATGCTCACCTCGCCAAGTACGCCCATCTCTCAAGACTCTGCCGATCCTACAGAACACAACACCTCCCTTAGAGGTATTGTAGAACCGCATCCCGATAACAGAATAATTTACACCCTACGTTCCGACCTCGATCTTACTTTTATCCGAGCCCGTGTACAAACAAACTCCTGCGGCATGCGTTCTCCCGAACGCCCAATTGCAAAGCCTGCCGGAGTCTTTCGCATAGCACTGATTGGAGACTCGTTTGCATTTGGATGGGGCGTCGAGCAAAATAAAATTTTTGCCCAGGTGCTCGAAGATTCTTTAAACGCCCGCGCAAATAACAACCTTCGATTCGAAGTGCTCAATTTCGGAGTTCCCGGTTATTCGACCTTTCAAGAGGTAGCACTCCTTGAGGAGAGAGGGCTTGATTTCCAACCAGATGCTGTATTGGTGTATTTTGTACAAAACGACTTTGGAATGCCTTTTTTTATCCGCGATATAGAGAACAATGGAGGGCTGCTTTCATCATTAAAGTTTGTACAGCTCGGCAAGAAGCTTCTCTCTCCCGGTGCACTAAACTCGCGTATCCGCGAAGTGGGACTCCATCCAAACCAAGCCATGCAACGTCTTATTGAGATTACAAAACAGCACGGATTGAAGACGTTTCTGGCCATTAACCCCAAAAAACAGTGGAAGAAATACCTAAAACGACTCCCAGCTATAAAAAAACACTCTGGAATACACGTTATTCCCCTTCGAGACGGTTTATTAGAGTATATTAACCAAAAAAAGATCCCCGTAGAAGCACTAACACTCTCTTATGACCCACACCCAAGCGAAATTCGTCATACCATACTCGGGGAACTACTCACGCCTTATTTCTTAGATGCAGCCGGGTTACTATGAACCGAAACAAAAAAGCATACCTGACACTACTTATGTTTGCCTCGCTCGGACTCTCACTCGTTTCGGCACAAACACCACCTACAACGTCAGTAGCAACACAACCGGCAAAAAGCACCTCTCTTGATATCACTGATCTTAAAATTGAGATGGCAGAGAGTGGGCTTGCTGTGAGCCGCTCACTTCCAAAAATAGCAGACCTAAGCAATGCTCTTGAAGCATATCTGAACCGAAACTGTTTCGGCGATCTATTGAGAACGCTAACCTACGAGGGGCCTCCAACCGATCCTACATGCATCGCGCGCATGGAACGACTCTTCGAAATATACCCCAAGAGCCCTGTTGCTCTTTGTTTGCGAGATGGAGTCTCAGCAAAAACGTGTAAGGACGCATATCAGGAACAAACGTTTGAAAAATTTTCGGACAGACTTGCAAGTAGCGGTCTCCTCGATCCGACCTTGAAAATCGGATTATCCACTAGAGACAAGACGAAGGTAAAAGCGCTTCAAGAAACCCTTGAAAATGTGAACAAAGACTACCAAGGTGCAAAGACCGATGAAGACAAGCAACAAAATCTCGATGACGCCCTCCAGCTATACGATCAACTTCTCAGTATTACCTGTAAACTTTCAACGACACACCTTGAGGAATCGATAGCAGAAAAGGTGCGGCGGTATGAAGATCCGGCCGTTAAGGATGTGCGCACCAAACTACTTCACGTTCCCCCCGCACTGCGAGCGGAGTATCAGAAAAAGATGCTCGAAGAAGCAGAGATAGAACTCTCTAAAAGCAAGGGGGATAAGTATCGTACAGCTATAATCCTCGAAAAGATTCAAGCAATACAAAACCCACAGGAAGACAAGCTCCTGACGGCCGCTGGTGCGCTACGAAAGCGCGTTGTCCTCCCTGAATGCTATGAAATGGTAGAACGAGCTGGTTCGATTATTCCACAATTTCCCTCCCCGACATGCCACCGCATAGGGTGGAACTCGCCACAATGTCTTGAGGCTCTTCAGGGCTGGCGTAACTACCGGATTCAAGTCCATAAGGCAGCGCATGAACGCGGACTAAGAAACGCAACGCCTACGCCAAACAATGTAATCTCATCATTCTAGAGCAATCACAAAGAGACGCTCTTTGGTGTCGATTCCACAACACAAACTATTTGCATCAGCTATAAAGCTCTTCAATTAATACTATTCTCACCGCACATGAATTAACGCAGAAACTTTTGCGCCAAGCATTCGAATATCCATCTTGTAAATATGGTTTCTCTACAAAGGTGTATTTCAAATGACACAATCACTTACCAATACCTCTAGAGGCTTTACACTAGTTGAATTGCTCGTAGTCATGGGCATCGTCAGTACCCTGGTTGCCATCGCGCTTCCTCGGTATGCCCAATACCGGTCGCACGCCTACGATACGCAAGCAGAGATGGACGTCCGCTCGGTAGCGATGGCTGAGGAGGCCTACTTTCTAGTTCACGATGCGTATCTTCCTTGCGCCGATAACAATTGTACTAATCTACCCGGCATTCAGCGCCTGTCTACAGACGTGACACTTGCTGTCACAACATCTGATACAGGATTTATAGTAACCGGCTCTCACTCCAAAGGTAGTGGCAGAACGTATACATGGGATTCAGATAAGGGCGGGCTCTAATCAACTCCACTGTGTCAGATAGATGAACGCAAATGATCTAGTTGTAAGCATCCCCAAATGTAGAGAGTAAAGCACATTAGTCTAACGAACATTGCGTCGAGACCCTCTATTCTCTACTTCCAAAGGTCTTCTCCATCGCTTCGGCAATACTGTACGCGGGAACAAAGCCAAAATCATTCTTGGCGGCTTCAATCGAGAAGTAATGATTACTTGCCATCTCAGAAACTAAGAAACGGGTCAAAAGAGGCTTCCAAGTTTTTCCACATACACCACCCAATGATGCGATAAGTTCAAAACCTCTCGCAAGCACACTCGCAAGTGGTTTCGATATAGAACGTGTTACCGGCGATAAGTTATGGGCATCAAGGATCTGATCGATCCATTTCCACATCACTACAGGCTCTCCTTGAGAGATAAAGTACACCTTGCCAAAGACTCGTTTGTTTCCATCTTCGAGCGCTTGCATCGCTAACAGGTGTGCTGAAACACAATCATCTATAAACGTAACATCCACTCGATTCGTCCCATCTCCTACTCGGGTAAGCCGTCCGGCTTTTGCGCGCTCTACAACTGTCGGAATTAGATTTGTGTCGTCGGGGCCCCAGATAAGATGTGGTCGAAGTGATACTGTCTTAAGCGCTGTATCACTATTTGCCTCTCGAACCATCTGCTCAGCAAGTGCCTTGGTGTGGGGATACGGCGCATGAAAGTGCTTGGGATAAGGATATGACTCATCAATTTCACGAAGGTCATTGCCATCGTGAATAACGCTCGGAGAACTAGTAAAGACAAAGTTCTGTACACCATGGCGCACACAGGCATCGAGCAAGTGTTTTGTTCCTTGCACGTTTGTGCGGTAAAAGTCAGCAAACTTTCCCCACATATCTACTTTTGCCGCTGTGTGAAAAACACCGGTCACTCCCTCACATACATGTTGCCATGCTGTGCTATCAGCACCGATATCTATCTGATGTTGTTCTACGCCCAATTGAGCAAGGTCTGCATAATGCCCTCTGGAGATGCTGACAACTGCGTGTCCTTGGGCATGCAGGGCCTTGATTATCGCCTTGCCGACAAATCCTCCGCCTCCGGTTACGATGTATCGCTTACTCATGGAACTCAACCAATGACACTATGCGGCTTTTTGCTCCGTCAAAGTCTTTTCTGCCCATTCCTGAAGCTGCTCTCGGAATATCTTAGCGTTGTGTCTTCCGTCTACTGGAAACGATCGATGAAAAAAGAACTTCGTAATACTTTTTGTCAGTGGATTCTGCTCTGCTATCAGACGCAGTTCCTTAGAGAAGACCTGCTCTTGCTCTACCGTTTCTGGCCAAAATTCTGGCAACGGTTCAACTACAATAGCTGGCTCCTTGCCACCAGCTATACCAACGAGCGCCGTTCTCCGAACTTTGCTGTGCGCATTGAAAATCTCCTCGAGTGGCACACTATGAAACGCTCGCTCTGCTGTATAAACAGAGTGGCTTTTACGTCCGCAATAATACAGATTCCCCTCGGTATCGAGATATCCTAAATCACCCATTCGATGCCAAAAACCTGCGCCGTCTTGAATCTTCCCTAACCTGTTGGCATCTTCACGGCCAAAATACTCTGGGCTGCAATTATCGCCCTGTACAATTACTTCTCCGATGGTGTTGCGAGGAAGTAGGTGCGCTTTCTCTATCGATGGTATTTCATCAAGGGAACTTTTAATAATCTCGACGTTTACTCCCCGTATTGGTCGTCCTACAAGAGTACCCTGCTCTCCTGTCTCAGCTTTTTGTAGCGGCGTTGCAACAAGTTCATCTGCTGTAATGTATGTGACAGGCAGTGCCTCGGTCGCTCCATAAGGCGTTGATATAGTGGCATTCGGCACCACTCCCTTAACCCGATTAATTGTTTGTGCTGACACCGCAGCACCCGCAGTAAAAACTCGCTTGATTGTCGGAAGCGTTATGCCGGTTCTAAACGCATACTCAGCTATCTTGTTCCACAGCGTAGGTGACCCAAACGAACTTTCGATTCCCAAATCACTTACAAGTTTTACAACCTGCGAAGCATCTAGTGCCAACGGCTTACCCACAGGGAGATCCGGAAACACACTAGCTACGCCAAGGGCCACATTAAATAGCGAAAAGATCGGCAACAATGTAAGGTCTCGAGCGCCACTTCGTTGCCCGAGTGTGTCTCTAATTGCAAGTAATTGCGCAGCTAACATTTCATTAGTAAGCACAACACATTTCGGCGTTCCAGTTGCTCCGGAGGTGCACGCTATTAAGGCGGAATTGTGCGCTCGAATACCCCCGTCTTGCTGATGCACGGGGAGTGGTATCGGCTGCAATGGGGCATTGGCAAACCGTTTAAAGTGGCCTAAAGACTTGCCCCTAGAAAAAGCCCACTCTGCTGCAACAACATAGAATTTCAAACGGCTAAAGAGACTCCGACGTAAGTACCGCAAAAGATGGGCCTTGGGAGAGCCTATGAATGCATGGGGAGCTGCGTCTTTGATGCACTGAGAGAGCTTTTCAATTCCAATTCCTGGATCGACAAAAACCGGCGTTGCACCACGGCCAGCTACAGCAATACTCAACGCAAGAAAATCAGCCCCTGGAGTAACGAGCATCAACACCCTGTCGCCCGGGGCTAGCCCCGCATCCGTCAATCCCCGTTGGTATTGATTGATAAGTTTCGCTAAATCTCCATACGTTGTGTGCGCGTAATGTAGCGCACTCCCATTTATGGGGTCTCGTACCCAGCGAGGTGTAATGACGGCTGAAAGCGTTGGCTGCTCTTCTGCCAATCGCATCACTTGGTCATAGATAACGTGTATCGTTCCCTCTTCTCGTGGCTCGGGCGTCTTTGGCTCAGAGGCAGAAGTCAGGTCAGTAGCTCTCTCTAAGAATTCCTTAATCGCTGGGATAGCTACTCGTGGAGCATCATCAAGAACTAAGTGTGACGCATCAGATATCTCGAGTATCTCAGCATGCGGAAAATGTGCGGCAACTTTACTGAGCATCTCGCGGTGAAAACATGGGTCCTTAAGACCCCAAATAATCTTCACAGGCTTTGTGGCAAAGCGAGGCAATCCCGCCGCAATATCCACCATCTGTGAGTACGTTGGATGCGTCGCATCAAAAGGAATATCAACAACAAAATCCCAAATAGCATCTCTACGCTGTCGTGTCGTATAGGGAGCAAGATAGCCTTCCTTTATGTCGGGACTTAACCGGGTATAGGCTCCCATGGATGTCGTAAGTCGGACAAAACCTGCGGTATGTCTCGTCAGAAGCTTTCCTACAAACGGACTAGCCGCAAGCTTAATAACCGGTGGCAAGCTCTCTGTCTCTGTCAGAGTGGTATTGAGATAGATAACTTTTTCTACGGCATCGAGCCTGCGCAACATGAAGCCGGTTCCAAGGGGGCCTCCCCAATCGTGCATGAGTACTGAATACGATGTTAATCCGAGCGCATCAACGAACTCCTCTAGCTGGTTAATTCTGTCCACGGCCTTGTAACGCACACCCGGCGTTCGATCTGAAAGCCCGCAACCTAAAAAATCAGGTGCTATTAAACGAAACGAGCCGCGAAGCTCTCGAATAACATTGCGATACAGAAAACTCCATGTTGGATTACCATGGAGCATTAAAACTACCGGCCCTTCACCCTCATCAATATAGTGCATCCGGTGTCCTGTAACCGAAACGAAGCGGGATTGGAAAGGAAGTAATTGTGCGGTCAAAGATCCCCCTGAAACAGATTTACCACTCAATACCTAAAAACAGCGAATTAAGACCTGAGCCAAATCCTGTCAAAACAATCTTATCGTCTTTATTAACGGTACGCTCCTCTAGTCCAACGGCAAACGCTGTCGGCAGAGCCGCTGAAACAAGATTTCCCCGCGTTGGATAGATTATAAACTCCTTGGTGTGATCGAGGCCAAGCGTGTTGTAGAACGCCTCGTTTACTTGCTTGCCAACCTGATGACAAAATACGTGGTCAACAGATTCTTTGTTCCAGCCAAGAACCTCGGATGCATCGCTCCACGTCTGTTTTCCAAGGACTGCGGCAGCAGCGATAAGCTTCGAAGATTCGGTCTCCATAACCGGTCCCAACGGGGGGCCGTCTACAAGGTGATAATCCACATTACCCACGCAGAGATCGCTGTGCTGGGTTGCAGAACGGGTTGCGCCTCCGACGATACGATGTTTTTTCTTTGAGATACTTTCGTGGCACAAAACGTACGCAACCGCCCCCGAGCCAATGGTGAACGTTGGAAGCATTCTGAGTAATTGATCTCTTGAAAGACCTTTTCCCTCTAGAACATTTTTAAATGTCGTGTCCACTATGATCCGCGTGTGCTCGGCAGAAACCACTACTCCCGCTTTCACAGTTCCGTTTTCAATCAGGTTGCTTAAGAAAAAGATTCCATCCATGAATCCCAAGCAAGCATTGCTTACATCCAGTGCTATCGAATCCTCTGGAAGACCTAGATTGTTATGAATCAAGCAACCAGTCGCAGGTTCAAAGTAATCTCGCGTGACAGAGCAACTAAAAAGCGCTCGAATATCTTGCTTATCAAAGCCTGACTTCTCGATAGCCTCTCTTGCGACTTCTGTACCAAGCGCACTTGGGCGCTCCTTAATATCCCAAAAGTACCGAGTCTGGATGCCCGTTAATCGCTCCAAGGTTCCAAAAGGCAAACCTAAATCCTTGTATACATGACTAAGCCTGTCCTCTATCTCATCAGAGGTAAGCAGTTGTGGCGGAACCGTAATCGCGCACGACTCCAAGCAAACGTTATTATATCGAAAGGCGACCATAGATTACTAAACCTCTTTGAACATCCACACACACTCTCTTTCGTGCCCTCACATGGGCACTCCTCCCCTAACAATGAAGGGGCCATAGCGGTCACAACAGGGTGCACTCTTTTTGGGGAGCTTTACATGTAGGCTGTGAGATACCATATCCACACGGGTGTTACAAACATTCTGCAGGGATTTTGCCGCGCCCAATCAAAGGGCACAGGAGCCATCGAACCGTTGTCTGGCTACGGTTGCAGCATGCTTGCATGATCGATACCTACAAGGCTTGAAAAGAGCCTTCTGAGTGACGATATGATGCCTGTAGCGCGTGGTAAGTGGGGCTAACAGGCTCGCCAATCTAACAACTAATTCAGATAGTTAGTGACTCTCAGGAGTGTTTTCTACAGATAAAAAGCCCTCCCGACAGCGAAAACACCATCGAGAGGGCCGTTTCTACACATCACACGTAGTACTCACCTATCCCAGTAAACGCTGAATATGCGCTCTAGACATATTGTCTTGATGAGCTGTGCTTGCCTCACAAGCATTGTCAGCTACTCGAATAGAGAGTTCTTCCGCTAGCTCTGCGGCTAATTCCACCTCGCAGATTTGGGCGCCTGCAGAGGCATGATTGGCAAATCCCACCTCTTCAAACTCACCACAGGACGCTAATACAAAGCCAGTATCCCTCAGAGATACTATCGACTCCTGCAAACCCCGAAGGATGAAATCAAAACACTCATCCTTGCCTATCTCTTCTGTAGTGGGACCCCGAATATCTCGTAATCCAATAGATGTTTTAGGGACTATCCCTGCAGCCAACTGACTGAAAGCACTACCTCTTCCTTGATCGCGATTCTTACCTCTTTTCATGGCACAACCTCTCTACCATTTCGAATCACGCTCCCACAGTATAGCCTCCTTGCCGACCAGTGATCGCGGAATCATTCCTTAGCAGACTTTTCAATTCATGGAGTGCAAACTGCAATGAGCATCACACACCCACCACTTGGCCCATGCCTACCACCTCCTTGTAGTAGCCAAACCAAAAATGCCACAGATTCCGAAAAACAGCGCCCTTCCCTCCGTTGTCTCTCTGCTACTGCTTATCTCCTCTGCTACATATTGACTCGTCCTGCTACAATGGAATTCGGCTCTGAAGGGAATTTCTAAACGGATGGGAGCTAAAATCATAAAAAAACAGGGCTTCTACTGTAAGCACCTGATACAAATCACTGTTTTAGATTCAGTGCTGTAAAATTTATTTCAACTCTCGGTGCTTGCAACAAGTAATGGGCGTATACTGAAAGACAGGTGACGTAATGGGGTTGAAGATAGTAGAAGGTAATACTTCAGTAAAAAATCAACCAATACGACCTCTTACTATGATGAGACTTGATGGAAGTAGGCAACAAGAGCTTTTCAAAGTGATTGAGACCGCACACTGTAACAAACTGGTTATTTCATCGTGATTATGCCCTTACGTTCAAGACTATTCACGGAGCAATTTGTGGCCTCGGTTTTACAGGGCCTTGCAGATGCCGATCTCATAACACTACGAAAGATTGATTGTGAAAATGCATCCTCTGACAACGAACGCCTTACGCAACTCCTCAGCTCTCTGTTTGCGAGAGCGCCTCAGCGAGCCCTTAAAACTATCAACACCACACAGTGCGTCTCAATTGTTTCGGGATGCCTTGCTACCCTTCGAGACCACGACGCTACGCCCCATGAGGTTGCTTGTAATATATATTCCGAACCCCATTGGTGTGGTCTCTTCTTAGCGGTTGCCGATCGCCCATTTTTGGTAAGTTCGATAGCCGAATGTCTTTACGAACAAAAAATCTCGCTCCATGCATTTCAACATCCGATAGTTTCCTACCGTGGTCACTTAGTAGCAGTTTCATACATCGAAATCGCCTCGCGCTCTCGGGCCAACATCTCTGATAAGCTTCCCATCCTGTGCGATACTATCAACGCACTCTCAAAGGTAGTTAACGATCATCCCTCAATGATTTCCTGTATAGAAGAGCACTTCTCAATCTCTTCAAATGCTTCTGCCCCCACGCGATGGGGTAATAACTCCAGTGAAGACATCTCTGATTTTGCTGCGTGGCTCACATCGGGAACCTTTTTCTTCTTAGGCACTCACGTCTGGAATTCTCAGGGCGAAACAACGCAAGCCTACGGACTCTTGCAAAGTAACGGCGATTACAAAAAATCGCTCTGTTCCTACATGCTTGAAGATCTAGAATGGCAAAAAAACATCGATATTTATTTTTCGATACACAAACTGCCGATGCGTTCTATCGTTCATCGCAGAGCTCCGGTTATTCACATTGCTCTTCGAAAAAAAGATCCCTCGAATTCCGTAGTCTCCGTCATAGGCTATTTTACCTCCAAGGCGTGGGCGTGCGAGGCGGAGGATATTCCACTCCTCAATCGCAAAGTTGAGTATATTTTGCAGAGTGAGCACACCCCCCCCAATTCACACGACTACAAATACGTTCGAGAGGTTCTTGACAATATCCCTCTAGACGATGCCCTTCGGCTTCCTGTAGAGCATTTGCGAGCTATCGGACATACGGCTCTTGGCCTTTTTTCAGAGGAAGACACTCGAACCAACGTATCGATCGACACGCAACGTCGCTGGGCGCTAACAACACTGATATTTGCACCCGAAAAATATAGCGCTGAAATACAATCTGACATTCAAACTATTGTCGAGTCTCATTTTGGAGCTCCAATCCACAGTAGCGAAGTAAATCTGGATACAAGCAAAAAAAGGCAAATTCGTCTCTATATCAGCACTCCTCTCCCATCTCCTCCAATTAATCTAGACAACGTAGATGCTTTAGAGCAGCGTGTTCATAACGCCACACTGGATTGGGAGGAAAAGCTCGCCGAAGATCCTGAGACCGCCTTCGATCCGCTACAGACTTCGTTTTCCGACCCATATCAAGCGGCAGTCTCAATTGAGGAAGCGGCTCATGACTACCAAAGTATTGCTCTATTAAATACTGCCAGCCCTCTTCATACCACCCTCTTCTCCTCCACCGAAGAACCAACAACACCGACTCTTACCTGCGTTTCGCTAAATGAATCTGTATCTCTGACCACAACGATACCAATACTAGAAAACTTCGGACTAGAGGTGCTTGACGCCAATTCATACGAGGTGCGTCACAACGGACAAGACCTTGACATCGTCAAATTTGTAGTCCAGCTACAAGACTCCCAACCATTTGACATCACATCCTTTAACGAATTGGTGTGCCCAACTCTTACAAAGATTTTACTGCGAAAGGCAATTGACGATCCGCTCAATGTTTTAGTTATCACAACCCGCCTAACCAGCAGCCAAGTAAATGTGCTTCGTTGTTTTTGCGCTCTCCTATGGCAAACGTACAAGATTGCAACCAAACGAACTATGTTTTTAGCACTCGCAACAAATCCCATCTTTGCGAAGCGATTTATCGAGGCATTTCATACCAGATTCGACCCAGACAAGGTTCTCACCATAGACGAAAGAGCCTCACAAGCATCCGAGATTGAAAATGCTGCTCTGGGGATACTCCAGAATGTTTCCAATATATCACATGATCGGATTCTTCGCGCGCTCATCGATCTTCTGCGCAATACCGTTCGAACCTCATTCTTCCAGAGACAAGAGACTATAACGTTAAAGCTGGCGAGTCAGAACGTACAATCCATGCCTTCCCCCCGCCCACTCTATGAGCTCTTTGTGTTCTCAAGTCGAATCGAGGGCACACATCTCCGGAGCGCAAAAGTCGCTCGCGGCGGCATTCGTTGGAGTGAGCGACTTGACGATTATCGCTCTGAAGTATTAGGTCTGATGAAAACCCAGCGGGTCAAAAACGTCATCATTGTACCAAACGGCGCCAAGGGCGGATTTATACTTAAACGAACATCGCAATCAGGAGCGATTACGCCTAAAGATGTCGAACTTGGTTATCGTGAGTACATCACGGCGCTACTATCTGTCACCGACAATATATATAATGACGAAACGATTCACCCTGCCAATACCATCATACACGACGAACCAGATCCCTACCTCGTTGTAGCGGCAGACAAGGGCACTGCTACCTTTAGCGATATCGCTAACGACATCGCCGTCAACAACTTTCATTTCTGGCTAGGCGACGCATTTGCATCCGGAGGGAGTGCGGGATATGATCACAAAAAATACGGCATAACCGCAAAAGGAGCCTGGCAGTGTGTCAACCGTCACGCCAAAGACGCAGGAATCAACTTGGAACAACCTTTCTCCACCGTGGGGATTGGCGACATGTCGGGCGACGTCTTTGGCAATGGTATGCTTGTTTCTAAACACCTGGTACTCGTCGGGGCATTTAATCACAAACATATTTTTGTTGATCCAAATCCCGATCCAATGCGTGCCTACACTGAGCGACAGCGACTTTTCTCTCTCCCACGATCCCAATGGAGTGATTATGATCAGAGCGCCATATCTGATGGGGGTGGTGTATTTGACAGAAATGCCAAGGAAGTCGAGTTGACTCCTTCAATGCGAGAAGCGCTCGCCATCGATCCATCGATAACGTCTCCAGTCACCGGTGAGCAACTTATATCAATACTACTTCGATCGCCCGTTACCTTACTCTGGAACGGCGGCATTGGCACCTATGTGAAATCACGGCTTGAATCAAACGCGGAAGTCAATGATGGAGCCAATGATGGTGTGAGAGTGAATGCTGATGAATTGCGTTGTGCAATTGTCGGGGAAGGTGGCAATCTAGGCTTCACACAATTGGCACGAGTAGACTGTGCTCGACGAGGAATTCGAATCAACACGGATGCAATCGACAACTCGGGAGGAGTCGATCTATCCGACTACGAGGTAAATCTAAAGTTACTCTTTCAACCTCTCGTTAAAAACGAGACAATACAGCAAACAAAACGAAACGAAATACTATCTCACATAGCAGATGAGGTAGTTTCTCAGGTATTAGGTCACAATCAAAGCCAAAGTCTCTTGCTCTCGATGTCGGAACTGTGTTCGCCATCGACAGTTGAGCAATTTCGGCAACTGATTCGCATGCTCGACGGACTCGGCATTGTCGATCGCCTCCAAGACACCTTACCAGATGAACAGGAGCTCGAAAGCAGAATACTTCAGAAACAGGGCATGCTACGACCAGAGCTTGCACTGTGCAGCGCTGGGGTAAAGATGTGGTTAAAATCATCGCTCTTAGCGGCTTCGCCCGCCTACGGTGAGGATTGGAATATCTTTCTCGCCGCCTATTTCCCAAGTTTTATCCAAGAACAGTATGCAGATGAAATAACGCGTCATCCTCTCCGCAACGAGATCATTACAAATCAAATCGTAGATTCGGTCACCATATCTACCGGCATCTCGTTCATCCCGACTCTCTTTCAGCAGGCCAATCACGACCTTGATCATATAATAAAGTGCTGTCTCGCGGCGAATCGAATCCTTGGCTTCACAACTCTTCGAGAGCATATACACACCATCGATACATATGATTCTTTCTCCCTCTTTAGCAGTACGTGGAAGGAGCTAACGGATGCAGTTCGTCAAGCAACCCGGTGGTTGATTACAACACATCCGAGCCAAACCTCCCTCTCCGAGCTGGTAACGCTCTATACAGCCGATTTCCATATTCTCACTGATTACATTCATCAAATTTTAAGTCCGATCAGCAGAGAGCAGTTTGCAAGAACAAACGAGAAGTACAAAGAATCTGGCTTGTCGATTCAAGATGCGAAGACGCTTGCAGTATGCCCTATGATCCTTGAGGTATTAGAGATACTCTGGTGCACCCGGCAGTACGGTCAAGATGTACGTAGCACCATTGATGTCACCGGACAAACCCTTGATGCGCTCATGATTCGACCACTCTTTGAGCTGGAGTTTTCGCTCTCCATTCAAAACAAGTGGGACCAGGAACTGGCCGCTACGGCACTTCAACAACTCCGACGTGGAGTATCTCGCATAGTCGGAAAACTACTTACCATCTCACAACTCTACAATCGTTCAACAAGTCGCATGCTTTCGCAATTGCGCCTAACAAAAGAACTTACCGAAATTATGGCAGAAATTGGAGAAGATATTGCGGCCAATAAAACTATAACAATATCGATATTGCCGCTTGTAGCCCAATATATTGACAGAATACACAATTCTCTTGAGGCAGAGGAGCTAGAAGCTGACTAGATGTCCATGATCCCACGAACTAGTTTGATGTGCCGGAATGGGCCTTTGCATTTGCTTCATTAATCATCTCTTGCAACTCAAGTGCATGCTCATGGGCTGGTTCAAAAATTAAAATCTTCTCAACTTCTAACTTGGCTTCACTTACTTTGCCCTGAGCGTACAATAGACCCGCCAACGAATACAGCATATCAATACTTGCAGGATGTAGCCTCAGATACGAAGACAACATCCGCTCCATCTCATTATACCTCTTGAGTGGGTACCCGGTCTGAAGAACTCCTAGTAATGCCCGTTGATTTTCAGGATTCTTCTCTGCCGCGGTGGTAAACAGCTCAAATGCTCGCTCTTCATCCCCTGCGACCATCGCACACAAGCCAATTCCTGCATATGCAATATCACAATCCTTATCGACTGTTAGGGCTTGCTCGAAGTACTTGCTTGCTGTCTCCCAACCTTGCGACTCTGCCGCCAATGCTCCCTTTCCACACAGTGCCCGAGTGGTGTTCGCATCCTGCTCAAGTACTGCATCATAAATCGCTGCTGCTTCATCGAGCTTACCATCTACCACAAGTAACTCCGCACGCAAACATTCCGCGGTTCGATACAACGCAGGATTACTTACTCCAGACGCTAAGATCTTCTCAAGGGCAGCTTTGGCGCCCTCGAATTCTTTCGCTCTCTTCTGATCCTCAACGGCACTTAAGGCATTCGAGATTGCAATATCATCGTCACCATTTTTCAGATCCACTACTCCGCTCTCAGCCGTCGGCTTCTGAGCACCTCCAACAGTCCACGAGGCCATGCTCTTGGAAAGCTCTCGGAGAGACTCATGCACATCCGATGAAGTGTAACTAATCATTGTATCACTACTATTATCTGTTGCAGAAGTAGAGTCACAACCGTCGATGCCTTGAACAGCAGACTCGACAAGACTTCGAAGCTCTTTCGCTCCATCGTAGTCGGGTGCTTCTTTATCAATACAATCAAGCTCTTTCATCGCATCTGCGAACTGGCCAGTTTGGTACAAACAACCCGCCAAACAAAAGCGAATATTTGTATCTTCGGGGTGCACAGATAAAAAGCGACGAACGCTATCTAATGCCGTTCCGTACTGCCCAAGCGCATAGGCGCACTCAAGTAACTGATGAAGTGCTACGACATAGTCTGGCTTAAGACGCAATGCACGCTCAAAGAAGTTTACAGCGGATGCGTATTGCTTCTGAACTAGATCACACATGCCCCGTCCCGTTAATAGCTTTGGATCGTGTGCCTCAACACTCAGCGCCCTATCGAAATACGAGATGGCGGTGATTGGGTCCATTTGCGCCAGGAAAACTGCGCCTCGGGCTTTGAGGACACCTGTTGCATTCGGTGACAGCTCTTCGGCCTGCGTCAGGAGCTCAGTCGCCCGTTCGAAATCAGCGCTCTTCGCAGCGGCCTCCCCCTGTTCAAGCAACTCTTGAAATCGATTCATATCCTTATCCATACTCTGGACCTCTTCTAATGCCAAACAATCTTCCCCGTGAGTAACATCATCAGGGCTTGTCTCTACACGTTCACCGCAACTAACTACGTCTCTATAAATCTTATCCAAACAATCAACCGCGGAATCCCACGTATATTGTGTGGCTTGCTCCACAAGCCCTTCTTGTACCGGCGCATGGTAGGCCGCGTATACAGCTGACTTAATTGAATCGGCATCCCACGGTAAGCAATAAAATCCCGCATCTCCGATGTAATCATGGGTAGTACCCGTACGAGTAACAACGACATTTTTCCCCCGCGCAGCCGCCTCCAAGGTTACAAGGCCAGGGAGTTCAAACCAGCTTGGCAATGCATGTATTCTGCAAGCCGCATAAGCACTCGCTAACATTTCGTCCTCAAGCCGTCCCAAAATCAAGGTCTGTCCCTTTCGTCTGAAGGCTCTAACCGCTTGGTCATACTCGGGCTGATATGAGAATCCTCCGCCCACAAGCACCACAGGACAATCAACATCCTCAAGCGCCTTGAGCAACATCAACTGATTCTTCCGTGATTCAATGCGTCCAACACAGAGGATAAAATCCTTTATCCCAAAAGCCGTGGTAAATAATTCTGGCGATACGTTCTGAATTGGATCGATCCCAACTGGCACAACACGAATCGGTCCAGCATAGGGAAAATCCCTTCGAATTGCACTTCCCTCAGATGAGCCATTGGGCAAGATTGCACTTGCGTGGCGTGCTAGGTCTTGCACCTCAAACTTAGGAGCATTCGGCACTGCAGATAACTCTCGGTAGCTAATCGAAAATGAACCAGGTTGCTGACCAGCGCTTACGTAATCGACGAGGCGTCCAGCTACGTAATGAGACTGTGCATGAAATTCTGCCGTCTCCTCATAGAGCGACGTTACAACATACGGAGTATTACAACGTCTTGCCTCATTGGCCTGATGCAGAGTCAGTTGGGGTGTGGCAAAATTAAATATGTGAAGGATATCGAAATCACTAGGCGAACATGCCCCATCTACGTCGATCTGCACCTCATAGCCTCGTTGCGTGAGCCCCTCGGCAAACCGTTCCAAGACGACAGTATCTCCGCCTCGTTGAACAAAAACATTTGGCCGGCTCTGCAATAAAACCCGTGGAACATTACCTGATCGACGTAATTCTGACTTACTCACAATGCATCCCTTCCTCTTTATCCAGGCTTCACATCCTTTTTTTTTGAAGCCGATTCCCTCACCTCAAGGTAAGGGTTAGAGATTTAGATGCAGGGATTTCTATAAGGTTCCGAAAATCTTTGTCTGGAAGGCAAAAAGCCCCAAAAACAAACGAAACCTGCCTTTCTGGTCGTATTATTAGGTAGTTACAGCTTTCAAACTTCGGGCTAATTAGGTATCTAGCAAGCAGCAACAGTAGTCACTTGTCTAGCTGCACGTCGACAGACGTCTTCAAGCTTATCGAGCTGTGGCTCTAGGTCCTTCTCAAGGCTTTCGCTTAGTGCCCACCAAGATTGATAGAGTTGTTGTTCACAAATCTTTTGACATGTCTCAGAAATTTCAATTACGTGCGTTGAAATGTCGAGTTTATCGCGCTTCGGTTCTGAAGCTATTTGGACGAGTGTCCCATACCAGTCAAAGAAAGCCCGTAAGGTGTCACACGCAACCTTTAAACGCTGATTTCCCTGATTGTTATCTCCATCTTGAAACTCTTTTCTTGCGTCTCGGAACTCAAAAAAGCACGTCCGAATAACGCCCGGGGCGCTTTGCAATCGATCGACTACGTATTCGTCAGGATTACCGGTATAAAACTGCAGCTGCTCCCCTTGAAACTCACCAAGGGTCATGCTCCATTCAGCTTCTTCTAGTTCGCGACCATCGACAGTTATGGCAGTAATCATATGATCAGGGTCTATTTGAGATTTGACAAGCTCAACGAGACTAACGAATCGAAATGCGCTCTCACATTCTAGGTCTGCATCTACGTCGTTTATGAATACTTTAATCATACCCTCCTCACAGAATGACACTGCTTGTTTATATCTTGCTTAAAAGCCCTTTTTCCGGAGACCATCTACTGAATAGTCGAATAGTAAACTCCCAACTTTTTACATCGCCGGGCAAGGTCGCCGTACACTTCCTTCATTTGAGATGCTAAATTGAGGGCATCGGAACCTTTTAAATTTTCTTTTGCAAACACAAACATCTTCGTTAGCGCACCTAAAGGACTGTGATGAAAGCCCAACTCTTCAATTTCACGATCTAAAGTTGCCAATCCATCGTTAATCTCTCGAAGTTTCGCTGCGGGAACTTGTTTGTCGAAAATAGCACTCCGCAGGTCTTCTATGAGCCGGAGCCCATTTTCCGCACAATCCAAGACATCAACCAGGCCTTCGATACCGTCATCGAGCACCGTCAATTTTGAAGTTGTTTTTTGCTCAATCACTGGAGCATCTTCCACTTCAAATCCTCCAAGATCATCTAACCAGAGCTTCCGATATGCTTCACGATACCGAAGCAACTGATCGCTCTTATCGACATTAAGCGGTTTAAGATTGCAAAATCCATGGCTATCAAAATAGGAATTATAAACAAGTACCTCATCGGGATTTGCTCGCTCCCGATCCACATACTCGACAATACCCCTTGTTCGCTCAATGGCTAACTCTGCCACAAGCCGTGGCGCTATTAGATCGTGACAATCCGGCCTACTACATGCCTTATTTGGATTACACGGACCACATCCTATAACAGGTTGCAATACTATGTTTCCATTGCCATATGGCCCCGTCTCAAATCCATACGCCGAAGCCAAAAACATACTTATTACTGGCGTACCTGTTGCAACCGCGATATGCATCGGTCCCGTATCTCCAGTAACAAGCACTTCGGCACGGTGCAGCAAGGCGGTAAGTTGCGGAATTGAAGTCTTACCTACAACTGAAATCACATTGTTTGACTGGCACTGCTCAACAATTGGTTCAACGATAGCTCTCTCCGATGGCGCTCCGGTTAAAATAACTCGGGCATCGTGCTCTTCAACCAGAATCTTAATCATCTCGACAAAACGACTCGGAGACCATTGTCGCTTTGCTTGACTAGCTCCGGCCTGCACCGCTATGAGCGGTCCAGAATTAGAAAATGCTGCCTCTGCTAGCAGAGAGTCCGCGTATGCAAGAGCCTCCGGCTCCACGTGAACTAGAAGATGCTCCGGATGCTGTTCAACGTCTGCAGAACATCGAAAGATATCAACAAGATTAAGAGAATTGTACAGTCGATTGTGATAATGAACTGATGTGGCAAACAACCTCGCCCACTCCGATTCAATAACTCGGTATCCTTCAGCATCAGCAGTCCATCCGCCAGCGCGAGGGATCTTGAGCATGTTGAGCAACAATGCCGTATAAGCAGATGACGACATGTTAAGACAATAATCAAATTCTTCTGCCTTGAGCTCCTCCACTAGCTTTGAAATATACTCGTATGCTTCAATCACTCCCGTTCCCTCGGCCGCGAGCGCCCGACATGTAAATGTCAAATCGATACTAATAACTCGATCTACGTTGGGTATTATGTGGCATATCGACTCAAACTGCTTCTCAACAAGGACTGTGATGTGACAGTCTGGGTTCTCCATCTTGATACCAGCTATCGTTGGAGTAGACTGCAACATGTCACCTAACCTCGTAATGTTTACGAGGAGCACTTTCTGTTTCTTAGGAAATCGCTTCTTCATCCGTTCTTAACTCCTGCCCCACCCTTGTCCATTCGCAATATCTGTTTTTTTACATGATGGAGAAATAAAAGCTTTTGCTCAGCTTCTGTAAGACTGCCATGTCCAGTCACTATCTCAGACACAATACCATCTAAAACGGGATCCGCGCCTCGCGCACTTGCTCTCTCACACTGTCGTTGCAACTCCGGATCGAAACTGGCTTTTTCGATCATCTGAGACCACGGATTGGTCCCCTGCCTATCTTGAAGTCGTTTATACGAGCCGGCATAAATATACTCAAGCATCTGCTCGACTCGTTTCTCGTAGGTATGGTCTCGTAGTGCTCTGGTACGCGCTTTTTCTGCTATCGCCATCCGCTCACTAGGCCTTTCTCGATAATACTCTATCTTCTGGCGCAAGTCCTCCACAGACGAAAACGTGACGATCTCCTCACCTGGAATGAAACATTCTGCCAGTAGACTGCGTTCATCTACGAGTTGAAACGCACCTGCTGAAGCAAGTTCAAATGTCCGTGGATTAACAAAATCACCCGTTGGGTCGACGCCATCGCGTTCGGTACTTGAGTGAAGATTGATATTAACATCAGTAGCATTAAAAATTTTGTTATACTCTTCTGGCTTTAAACGTCTTCCCGATTCCTGAACAAGCTTGTCAAACGGACGGGCAGTGGGCCACTCGGTGCCCCATATCTTTAATGGATAATGGGAAAGACTTGCAAACGTTTGCTGGCGATTGTAATACCCTGCGCCAACAAACGATAACGGAGAGCCCCACCGCTCTTTCTCAGCATCTGTCAATTCAACTGGAGCATGCACCAGTGGGTTGCAGGCAGTCGGCAAATAGTGCACTCGACCAGCTCCAGCTTTCCTAATTTCCTCGATACATACTCCCTTCTGTATCGTAAACACGTAGTCAAAAAATTGGGCAGTTTCTTTCCAATAGGTAAACCGAAGATAATCCTCAACAAACCAAAGTACGGTGATGACCCCTCGCTTACGAAACTCCATTAACACCTTTGGTGATATCGGAGCCTGCGCCATGCAAATCAGGATATCGATGGGACGCTCGGTCAAACTTTCCAATAAGAACGTAGAAAGTGTTTCAATGTACATCTGACGAGCCGCTTTTTGCTTGAATTCGTCCCGTATTAAGGATGAAACTAACATATAGGGATCATTAAATCCGCTCATATCAATCCCTCGAACGTTCTGTCCTAAAGCTTGTAGAGCATGTGTAGTGTATTCTCCGATAGAGAGAGTACCCCCCTGAAGCGGGCCGAGCACCGCGATGCGAGGATGAAGAGATTGTGTTCCTCGCGTTGCATAGAAGTGCCGTTGGATATCTTCTGCTTTCTCGGCCGATACAATGATCGCTTGTGGACGAACTATCAATTGCGCATCGTTACAATCCAATTCCAGTGCTTGCTCCTCATACAATACAAGGGATTCAAGACGTGGAATGACAGTGCGAAGATCTCGTGCACAAAAGGCAGCATAAAGAACCTCTATATCCGGTTCGATACACGAAACCCTTTTTGATGAATCGGCAAGTAGCGCCTCTATATGATATCCAGCACCGAAGCCCACAACTATTATCCTAGAGGACTTTTGGACGGCTTCCTCAGAGTAGGTCCGTTTCACCCACGCTTCTGCGGCTCTGATCGGCTTTTGCGGGTGATCCAAACACGTCTTTCCACTCCACAAAACAGGACCATCCTCACTTCCGGATATTCGTATGGCTCTTTTACTATCCGCAGAACGGAACGAAACGAGCTGGCTGTATACTGCGGGGCAAACATCACGAAGACATGCCATGTTTTGCTCAAATACATCTGTACTCATCACGGGCGATTCACGCTTATCGGAAAGCCCCTCTAATCGTTGCATGATATCACTCACATCTACTGTCGTGGTTTTACAATTCTGAATAACGTACTCGAGGGCGCGTCGAGCCCGGTCAAAGTCTCCATCGCTATGCAAACGATCGGCATAATGCGTTGCTAACCACGCCTCGAAATCAGCACAGGGCGCCATAGCATCATAGAGTTCAGGGGTATCCGGAAGAAGTGCGGCAGCTATAGCCTCTATCGAGCCTTTCGGAGATTCACTTAGCCGACATGTCATCACGACCGGCTCAATGCCTAACTCACTCAAACAGTCACTGAGAGGCATTGTAATCGGCTCAAAAACCTCTACCTGCAGACCTGCTAGAGCACATGCGCTCTCCAAAGCACTCATTGTGTAAGCACGCATCCGGAGTGTGTCAAATTCATTCGGAGGTGCTTGCTCGCCTAGAAATACTTGCAGCTGTACAAGTCCCTCAGGAACTACGACTCGTTGAATCTCTGATAGGTACGATGCAAACACACGGGTTGGCATATGGGGCATGGAAGCAAAGCTCCACACGTAATCAATAGAATTATCAGCTACATTTTCCAACGTAAAACCACTAGAGGTCTCAACTGATATTCCAGAGGCGCTATCGAGGAGCGTTCTAGCTTTCTGGATCGCTTCCTCAGATATATCGACTCCTAACACACTTTGAAATACGCGCTTTGCGGCGGGCAACATACGGCCAACGCCACAACCCACCTCTAGGGCCACACCCCTCTTTGTCTGTTGGGCGATATTTTTAAACACGGCAAAATCGCGCTCGCCTTCATCGAGCAACTCAGCATTCTTGGTCAGCGTGTTGGTCACCCATAGCCGATAATCGTATCGAACGCGCCTATTCCAATCTTCTCGCATCCGCTCTGAAAGCGTGGTAAACACCGCTAAGCTAAAATCTTTCTCTGACACAACGCACCGTTATCACTATAGATATGCTGGTTTCTTACTCTCATAGAAAATCGAAGCACAAACGCACCAATACCCTTTGAGGGCATCCTCCCCTTGGATTAAAGATGCAAAGACTAGCTTTGAAGTAGCAGAAATTGACTAACCACTTGAAGTGATTTGCAGAACATCTATGTTCCAGATTCGTCTAGAGAGCTATCTGAACCTTACTTAAGGCTTCAGACACCTTCTTTGCCTCATCAACAGGAGACAATGCGTGGTCAGAGGCTTTACCCTCGATAATCTCTTTGTATGCCGAGTAGATGACCTCTATAAGACTAATCACTTTTTCTACTCGCTTGGTATCTCGATAGAGGTTAGCCTCGCTTAGGTAAAACAGCATAAAATCGTATAGTCTCTCGAGATCGCGGGCTATGGTACCCCCCTTCTCGAAATCAAGCGTATTCATCAATTCCGCGACAATGGCCTGACCCTTACTTAAATATCGGCAAAATTTTGCGATGTCCTTCTCCTCAAGCCCTGTAACACTCTGCTTAAGAAAGTTAATAGCACCTTCGTACAGCATCAACAGCAAGCGTCCCCTATCTGTTGTAGTAATCTGGACCGCGTGGTACGTAGAGTGTGCATTTTTGCTGTACATGGTGAGCTCATTCCTCTTTAGTCTTCAAATGGTTTACTTGACCATCTGAGGGCTGTGAAACGCGCAGTGCGTAACAACCCATTTTTAATCGATACAACTAAACTGCAAGAACTCCTGATACCACTTCAAGGAGGAAAAGAAGAAAACAAACAACCGCTCCCAAATCCTGCCTGCTATGAGAAGAGTCGGATATCGTGTTTTTTTTCTGAAGGGTTTTTTAAGGATTTTACAAGTGGTTTATTTTACTATCAAAATCGAGAGGGCGCACAAAAACATCCGCTACACTCTCGATGTCTCAAGCCATCTAGCGACCACTCTTTACGGTGCGCACACCCTTGGCTAGCTAGAACGTGTTTTCGCAAGCTCTCCCGCTCGAACTCTGGCGGCATCGATAGCTGTAGCGAGGACCGTAGTCGCATTACTATCTTCAAGCACAGAAAACGCCCGGGCGGTTGTTCCGTTCGGCGATGTTACTTTTTGCCGTAAGGAGGCAAAATTATCACCACTATTTTCAAGGTACGATAGGGTACTCCTAAGTGTTTGCAACACCAATGTGCGAGCCTCCTTCGAATCAAAACCGTGCTGCTCGGCTGACGCCTGTAATTGTTCGGCCAACCAACAGATATAAGCAGGGCCACTTCCTGCAACCGCTGTGCTCACTTCAAGCATCTGCTCATCGCTTACTCTAAAAATAGGTCCGCCCAATCGAAGCAGACTCTCGAGCTTACTTCGATATTCTTCCAATTCCAGAGGAAGAAAATAACTTGTAGCGCTCTCTCCCACTACAACACCTAGGTTGGGCATCGCTCGCGCGACACATTTATGATCATACATTGATTGAAGACTACTGCACGAAACACCCGCCATAACGGAGAGAATAAGCGCAGTTTTGGGCATATTCCCAACGAGAACAGGTTCTAATGAGCTCGCATCCTGCGGTTTAACGGCAACGATGACGATCTCATCTTGAGAACACTGTAGTGACGACCGCACAGGAAGTTCTAGAGAGCGTGCTATTATTTGAGTCTTCGATGAATCTCGTGATACAAGCGTTATGTCATCCCGTGACAGCCCAGACTCCAAAAACCGCTTGGCGAGAGCGCCTCCTAGATTGCCAACACCTACGATAGTAATTTTCACTCGCCTTTTCCTCGCGCCTCATTCTCTACTTCCGCAAGACTCCCCTCGCTTAAACCCAGAAAACGCATCATTTGGTCGACTAAAACCTGGTAGTCTCGTGGGTCGGCCATGTTTAAACGATACTCATTTAGCACCTTAATTTGAACATCCTTGTTCCACTCCTCCCATGCAGCGAGAGAAACATTCTCAAATATTTTAATGCCGACATCTCCACTAAATGGTGGTTTCTCCAAACCAGGCATCTCTTTCTTATATTTTGAGCACAATACTTTTCGTTCCATGAAACCCTCCGAATACGATCGTTGCAATACACTACATCGTTAGACACGATTTGTCACAGGACCCTGCTTCTTCCCCCCGCTCCTGTCATCACGGGCCATCAAATTCGCATTCCGACCATGCCCGAGGATCTAGCTAACCCATTGATATGGCTAAACTTCACAACCCTCAGGGTCGGTTATTTTCAAACGCTCTCATCTTTTTACAAAACTGTGACAACTCTCCGGCCACATCATGCAACGGTAGATGTCAAGCGATGTACGTTTTTGGAGGGGGGAACCATGACTACATACAAAACTGACAGACAACTTATTTCGGAGATAAAAAATAACAACGAGAGCTGCTTTGAAGAGCTCATCAATCGATACAGCACCAAGGTATTTAACCTGGCCATGAGAATTACTCGCAACCAGGAGGATGCAGAGGACGTACTCCAAGAGGTTTGTGCCACGGTCTATACAAAAATTGCAAGCTTCGAGGGTAAATCGCAGTTCTCTAGCTGGCTGTACCGTGTGGCGATGAACTCAAGTTTCATGAAGATTCGCTCACGCAAACGGAGAAGAACAGTCTCCATTGAAGACCTTGAACCGGGTGGTCATCAAAACTGGGGTTCTAATAGGGCAGAACTGACCGACATCGACACGATGTCAACACGACATGAACTACGGGAAGCTATTGAACGAGCGGTAGACGACCTACCAAAAGAATACAAAGCTATCTTCGTCCTACGAGACATCGATGGATTGTCGAATCAATCGGTTAGTGAAGTCTTAGAACTTTCGGTGCCAGCCGTCAAAAGTCGCCTGCACAGGTCAAGACTACTTATGAGAGAGAAGCTACAGCCTCACTATGACGAACTATGCAACAAGGCTGACGCGTGGGATGAGGCACAGATGTACGTGGTATAACTGAATACCTCCAACAGGTCGCAGCTCATGATACTACAATCTGTGCGCGGCCTTATCTTGCTCTGACCTCTATAGTGCGCTATTGAAACGTCTATCTATGACGTTTATATCAGCCTTCTATAATTTCTCGATCGAATTGAATCATGCAGACCGAGGCATCTTCACATCGTTTCGAACCAAAGTGCCTAGACATGAATTAGAATCTTCAGAGCATTTTTTTGCCTCTATTCTTGCCTACTGCCACGCCTATACCCCCGAGTTAAAGTTCTCAAACGCTTCGTCACCCGACGTTCCTTCGATGTGGGCCCATGACCCAGTTGGAAACGTGCTGACCTGGATTCAGGTGGGAGTCCCTAAAAAGCGTCTACTTGAGCTCTCTTTGAAGCAAAATCCAGACACACAACACCTAGTGTATTTCTATAGAGAGGAAGACATAGCAAAATTCTGTCACTATCTACGGGGAAGCACCTCTAATTGGATTAAGCAGGTCACGTTCTATCAACTTTCTCTCGGCGTTCTCGAACAGCTCGGTGCAATAGAAGACACGAGTCCTAGATGGAACATTTCATTTATCGATAACACAATCTATCTAACTATTAATTCTCTCGATATCGAATCTGAATTGACGCCGATTAATATGTGGGATGCATTTCAAATATCTTTACTTAGCTCCCATGGCGCGGAACAGTAGTTGTTACGGTCGACTGTCCAAACTCTCGAATAATCGCCTCGCTATTCGTATCGCAAGGCGTCTAATGTCTCGATTTTTGAGGCACGCCAGGCTGGGCCAACGCCAAAGACAATTCCCACTAAAAGTGACATTGCAAACGCAGGCAGTAGAATCCACCATGGCGAGCGCATATCAAAGAGAGGAAAAAATGCATGAAGGATGTGTGTTAGACACAGTGCTCCCCCCACTCCAAGCACGCCACCTAAGACAGAGAGTCCGAGCGCCTCAGCCAAGAACTGCTGGAGGATGTCTCGACGAGTTGCTCCAACAGCTCGCCTAATGCCTATCTCCTGGGTACGCTCTACAACAGAAACCCACGTAATGTTCATGATGCCTATTCCACCAACTACAAGTGAAATTGCCGCAATAGCTGCTAGCACGTACGTTAGCATCGATAGAATTGTATTCAGACTCTCCATCATTGAAAGCTGCGTCAGGATCGTAAAATCCTCCTCTCCATCACGTCGTGCACGGAGAATCTCTCGAATCTCCTCAACTGCATCATCCATACTTACTCGAGATGATGCTTTTGCACGAATCCCAAAGAGCTTGTCTTCATTAAACAACTTAAGCGCCGCTGTTGTTGGTATAAAAGCCAGTTCGTCAAAACTAAGACCCAACTTATCGCCCATCGGAGCAAGGACTCCCACGATACGAAACTCACTCTCGTTTAACTTGATTCGCTTTCCAAGGGGATTCTCATCACCAAACAATTCTCGTGCGATATTACGTCCGATAACTATCACCCGCCTTCGGTAGTCATTCTCTTCTCGAGTAAAATATCCACCCTGTCCTATAGCTATCGATAAGATCTCGGGGAATTGTTCGTTTGTTCCAAAAATCGTGATGTTACTCAATGATTCATCATAGCGAGCAGATACTGTGCCCAATACTAGTCCCGATACGGCCTCGATATTTCGCGCCTCGCGCTCAATCGCCGAGACATCGAGAACTGTCATCTTTCTTTGCGCCGCCCCTACGGGTGGGCCCATATGCGTCTTCTTATCCGATTTGCCCGGCTGGACAACAATAAGATTAGTTCCTAGCCCCTCAAATTCCTTTAAGACATACCGCTTTGCACCCTCTCCAAGAGATACCAGCAACACAACAGCACCTACGCCGATAACCATGCCAAGAATAGTTAAAAGAGTCCGTAGTTTTTGTGCCCACAAAGACTCCCATGACATTCGAACAATAGCCCTAGCCTGCATAGGAATCTCCCACGAGCGCTCCATCTTCAAGCACTAATTTTCTAGGCGCTCGTTCAGCAATACGGGGATCATGTGTGACGATTATAATCGTTACCCCCTCACTATGAAGCGATTCGAAAAGACCTATAATCTCATTACCACTCTTAGAATCAAGATTCCCCGTTGGTTCGTCTGCAAATATTACCCGTGGCTTATTCACAATCGCTCGCGCGATGGCGACCCTTTGGCGTTGGCCACCTGAAAGCTGGTTGGGAATATGCTCCATCCGATCTGCCAACCCAACTCTCTGCAATACCTGTCGCGCCATCTCTTCTTGCGCCTGCACATCAATAATTCCACCATGGGATGCCGAATATAAGAGAGGCATCATGACATTTTTTAAGGCTGTCGCTCTTGGTATGAGATGAAAACTCTGAAAAACAAACCCCATGTATACATTTCTTAAACGAGCTCTCTCGGCATCTGACAACATGCTTGTCGACGACTCTTGTACGAGATACTCTCCGGCTGAAGGGACATCAAGAAGCCCCATCATATACAACAACGTAGACTTTCCGCTTCCTGAAGCACCGGTTATAGCAACATACTCTCCCGCCTGTATCTGAACATTCACAGAGCGAACTGCTGTGATTTTTTCATCTCCCCGATAAAAAACTTTCTCAACATCTCGAAGATCAAGGAGTGCCATAGTCTCTTACTCCTGAATCTCGATATCCATCTGATCTTTTAACTCAAACTTATCCGAAGGCATCGCAATAACATCGTGTAACTTCAAACCATGCACAATCTCTGTAGAGACAAATCCACTAATACCGACTTGCACCTCTCGTTTTTCCAACTGACCAGACCGAACCACGTATACATGGCGTTTTCCTCCCCGTCCCAAAACAGCTTGCGACGGCGCAACTAAAACATCCTGCTTATGCTCTGTAACGATTTCAACATCGGCAGATGCCCCTACCGGGAGTAAAATCTCTTCGCTATCGATGGCAAGCTCAACTGCGGTAGTGCGGTCCTGCTCTCGAGCGCTACTGACAAATGGCACAACTTTGCGAACAGACCCCAAAAACGGCTCGCGACGAACAGCTAGGATCTTAATTCGCGCCTCTTGTCCAATTGCAATCTTGGAACTATCAACTTCATCTATCTCCACAGAGATATACCGTGGTTGCGTATCAACGATTCGTAGTGCTGGCGAAGGAATGACGGCGGTAATCTGAGAAAGTTGGCCAACCTCTAAATTACGCTCCACTATAATACCATTAAAAGGCGCCTTAATCAGGCTTTTCTCATACGCAATGCGAGCCGAATCAAAGAAGCCTTGCGCCTGAATAACAGTGCTCCGAGAAGCCGCTCGACTTTTCTCTAAACGCTCTGCTCGAGCAAGCTCTTCGCGGGCAACGCCAAGTTGTGAATGCAAATCATCGTTTTCTATCTCAGCCAAGATACTGCCGGCTGTTACAGCATCGCCAAGTGAAACAGCAACACGCTTAACCCTGCCTACTGCTCCAAAAGCTAGTTCAGCTACCTGCTCAGCTTCTACGGTGCCAGAATTTACTCCCACAACGACCGCCTCCACCTCGCCCTGTTCTACCGAGGCGATACGTATCAATGCAGATTTTCGGCATCCCGATACGACACACAAAAGAAAAACAGCTATTGGAACAACAATAATCAGGCGAGTTTTGGACACGTTCATATCAAATACTACCAAAGCGTTCTCAACACACGGTGGATATACTACAAATGGGATACCACAAAAGGAGTTGGGACAACACTAACCTCATTATCTAACGAACGACACTTGTCGTAGTACGCTCAAACTCTTCGAACGCCCATAAACGAACTCTAAGAGGCTCTGCACTAAGGTCATTATTATCAGCTAGTTATCTCATCGGGGGTTTGAAGAAAATCCTTCTTTGAAAAGATGACATCAAAGGTAAAGGTATCACAACTGCGTGTCGATCCACTCCTGGTAAGGAACCGTCCAATGAATACATTATTTCCTAAAAACGCCACGCGAAGACTACCAAACACGGAAGCCACTATCCAACATAATGATCTCAACTCATTAGCCGTTCCGGAGCAGCCAGGCTTGGAACTACCACTACCAGAACACTCCCCCCAAACGGTCACTAGCAAACACAGTGGATCTACACA
Source organism: Pseudomonadota bacterium (assembly GCA_038134595.1). Lineage (GTDB taxonomy): Bacteria > Bdellovibrionota_C > UBA2361 > UBA2361 > OMII01 > OMII01. The sequence continues at coordinate 36,348 of JAYPVM010000007.1, forward strand.
AATCGGCCTCAGTGATTTCAACTGTACCATTGTAGAAAACCGGATCACTGTCGCGATTGCCGGCCAAGAACTAACAGAAAGGTCTCGGGGATTCCTAGCTCGCCTAGCTAGACGCGGAAGCTCCAGGCAAGTTGATCTAACAACAGAATTTACAGTTGGCTCCGATGAATGTCCCACGTGGGGGGACGCAAACAAAATCCTTGGTGCTCTCAAAACGATGCTTCAGATAACAGATGGCTATATCAACAACGGTTACCGCAAAGCTGTTCAATCCAGGCTTGCGCAAACAAAATCCTTAGTCGCTTAAAGATCTCGAAGCATCATCACTATAAGCATCGCAAATCCTATCACCAAAGCAAAAGGAGTTCCCACTCGAACGAAATCTCTTGCCTTATATCCACCTGCTCCTGTAACGAGCAGATTAGCACGACAGCTAGTCGGAAGCATAAATGACAAGGAGCTTCCCAGAGTGATTGCGGTCAGTAATGCTGTTGGAGAAATATCACTATATCGACCCAACTCCAAAGCTAAGGGCCCCAAAAATATCACACCTATTGAATTATCCGTCGTTTGGCTAATCAAGCTTCCAGCTACAAGAAAACCTATCGCCAGTACCAACGGTGGTAGTGTGCTCGCAGCCCCCTGAACCATCGGAACCAAATTGGCAGAGGAAATTATGTGCTCAACGGCGTGTCCTAGAGGTATCATCAACGCCAGAAGAAACACGACTCGCCAGTCGATCTCTCTATACACCTGCTCCATCGTGATAGCACCGGTCAGCACCACGATACCTGCGGATAAGAACGCCGCTTCATGCGGTGGCATACCGGTCAAAAGCGGAACAAACATCAGCATAAGAAGGGCTAGTACTGCAAAACCAGACTTAGGGCTTAATTGCGGAGTGCGGCGATGTTCAGACAAGAGAAGCACATCGGGATCCTTTGCCATTACCGGCAAATTCTTTCGTGGCCCCTGCACAAGCAATGCATCACCATAAAGAAGCGGCAATCCAGACGATAGCGAAAGCATTGGTTTTCCATTGCGCCAAAGAGCTATTACTTGATACCCATACTTTTCCCTAAAGTGTAGATCAGAGAGCGTCTTTCCTATGAGCTCCGAGCGAGGGGTCAAGATAAGCTCTACAATTCCTACATCATCAGACTCAATCTCCGACGAACCGGCTTCCGCCTCAAACATCAACGTGCTTAAGCCTTCTCTGCGTTTAACATCTTCAATGTCGCCACTAACTAAATATCGCTCCCCCTCTCGCAACACATGATCTGCCGTCAAATGAGCGATAGAAGAAGACGTGGAATCCGGAGCACCTCCGCTAACATCAAACCATTCGATCGTATTCTCGTTTGTAATTCGTCCCAAAATAGAGAGCTTCGTATCATGCGCTAAGCGATGCAAAGGCGCACCAGCCCATCCACCCTTGGTAATCGAAATCATATAGAGTGCTTTCGATAGCGTCCGATTAAGATCTGTGATTTGCGTCACCTCGAGATCTAACTTCGATGATTCTTCCCGGTAGCGCTCAGGTATACAGCCGATAATGACATCGCCCCGATGAACCATAGAGTCAAGAAACCAACTCGGGGGACGAGACTCCCACGCATCCTGCTTCGTTGTTCTGTCAACTGCTAATGGCAGAATCCCAGTCGTCTTAACGAGTTCTCGCAACAAGATGACCCTGTCATCTGTATGGACCTCCTCGATAGCACACCCTACCACCTGAAAATTCTGGCCTATCGCTTCAACAATATCTCTCGGAACAGAATCAATCGATAAGCCCTGCAATGCTTGTATCTGTTCAAATCTATCTGGATTTCCTCGTACTAACAAAACATCTCTGTTGTGTAGCTTTTCATGAGCTGTTGGTGACAACAGCTTACGGCCACCTCGAATAATAGTAACGACAGTGCCTCCGATAAAATTACCGAGGCGCACTTCGCCAAGGGTCGCACCGTCTAGAGACGAATCATCGGGTACCCGCACAGAAAAGATCCTATCTTGCAAATGATAAAGGGTGCGTAAGTCGGTTATCCTGCGGGTTACTCCGTGTGTCTTTCGAACAGGTAAAAGCTTATAACCAAATGAAACCATAAAGAGGATTCCGGCTCCCAGCGCCGCAAATGCATACGGCGCGTACTCAAAGAAGGAAAACGTCTCCATACCTCGATGACGAGCCAACTCAGCCGCTAGTATGTTTGGGGGAGACCCGATAATTGTGATCATTCCTCCAATCGTCACCGAAAAGGCAAGTGGTATAAACAATCGTGAGGGAGGGATATTAACCTCTCGTGACAAAACAGCGACTGCCGGCATCAACAATGTCGCCGCTGATACGTTATTCATGCACGATGAGAGCAAGGCTGAAACTACCATAATGACAGCAATCGAAACCCTTTCATTAGCTCCGGCATGGCGCTGAATAAAGCGAGCGATCGCATCGCTTACCCCCGTCACCCGTAACGCCCCGGCAACAAACAAGGTGGAGACCATTACCACTACGACAGGAGAAGAGAAGCCAGCAAATGCCTCCTCTGTAGATACGTATCCGCCAAGAAGCAAGATAATAACGACGGCCATCGCCGTTACATCAACCGGTAGCCGCTCAGTAACAAACAGCACCACCATGGTCACGACAACCGCTAAAAGCAACCACGAATGCGCAGATATCTGCAAAAGTAGCGGTGTCATAACCTCACGCTGTCAAAATTATTCGCCGTTTATACCCGAAGACCACGGAGCACACTCCATAACTACCTAAAACGATCGTATATTTATTTTATGTCGTGGCAACGCGATACCGATCTTCAAACACAGTCGCACCAGGCTCAACAACCAATCGATTGTTTGCGACAAGGTGTCTGGCGATACGAAATATCATCTCTATCGCATCAGGCTTTCCGAGAGCTGCCGCGATTTCAACGGCCGTTATGGGATTACTAGAGACGGTTAGATGCGATAGAATCTCGCCCTGCAGAGCGAGAATATCCGATGCCGCCTTTTTACCTGCTTCCACCCCAGGTTGATGATACGCGTTGACATTTATGAGCTCTGCATAAAGGCCGACAGCACGCTCGAATAGCGCTATCAACATTCCAATAGTATACTCATTTACCTCGGGTATGGTCACCGAAATGCTCTCACGACCATTTTCATACAGGGCTGAGCGGGTTCCTAGATAAAATCCTGTGAGGTAATCGCCGCTAGTAACTGCGGGCTCTACTTCAATCTCCTCGGGCGCAAAGGTAACAGGAAAATCAGATAGCACTGTCTGTGAGGATCGATCGCGTAGGACCTCTATAAAAACGGTGAAAAAATTATGTACCCCTTCTCGCAACTGTTGCACGTAAGCGTGTTGATCTGTGGAACCCTTGTTGCCATACACGGCCAGACCCTGATTGACACACGTGCCGGTCCTGTCAAACTCCTTACCCAAACTCTCCATAACAAGCTGCTGCAGATACTTACTAAACAGCTCCAGCCTATCTTTGTAGGGAAGCACCACCATATCTTTTGAGCCTCGACCGCATCCACAATGATACCACCCTAATGCCATAAGAGCCGCCGGATTCTGTCGCATGTCAGTGTTGCGAGTCATCTGGTCCATATACCGTGCGCCAGCTAGGAGCTTGTCGATGTCAAATCCTTGCAACGCTAGAGGCAAAAGACCAACGGCACTAAACTCACTCGTACGGCCGCCGACCCAATCCCACATTGGAAAGCGCTCTAGCCAACCCTCTTCTCTAGCTGTTGCATCAAGCGCGCTTCCCTCTCCAGTGACCGCCACAAAATGGCGCGAGAAGTCAATTCCAGCAGCTTCAAACGCCTTCTTAGCAACCAACTGACCGTTGCGCGTCTCTTTTGTGCCACCTGATTTTGAAATAACAATGACTAGTGTCTTTGACAGCGCGGGAATTCTCGCTATGGTCGCTGCCATGCCATCTGGATCGGTATTATCCAAAAATGAGATCGAAAGTTTATCACGAGTAGACGACAATGCTTGCGTTACAAACTGGGGGCCTAAAGCCGATCCGCCAATACCTATCACCAAAATGTGCTCAAACCGTCCATTGTCATTCGGTCGAATCTCTCCGCTATGAATCCGCGCGGCAAAATCTCTGATCTTCGAAAGCACAACATTAATGGCATTAACTATCTCCTCTGATGGAGCCCGAGCACTATCACGTAACCAATAATGCCCGACCATTCGACCCTCATCGGGGTTGGCGATGCTTCCCTCTTCAAGCCTTGCCATAGCACCCACAGCATCCTCGATCCGAGACTCCATTGCCTGTTCGTATTCTGAAGAATAATTTAAGCGACTTGTATCGAGCGCAAAGCCACTCTGCGCATCGTACATAAATCTCTCTTGGAATATTTCCCAACTGACAAGGTGTGACATACCGAATTCTCCTACCAATCCAATTCTTGTCACCTATCATGCTAAAAGAGATTCAAACCCTCAAGGAATAGATTAAAAAAACCGACGATTTAGTGGGGTAACCGATGAGCCCGGGTCACACCCAAAGGCAGGTGTCTGCTGTTTTGGATCATAGACGGAACTCTTAGGGGTACGTGAAAACAGACTTGGTAGTCCGTCCATCAGTAAAGTTGTAACATGCACCAATATACGCAATCGCAAACAGACCTGCCTCTCTTTACTTTTTACTCCGCACGCACGGCCTCGAAGAACTCCGGCACAAACAACCCAGCACAATACCCTCCACGCTCTATGCTCCCCTATATGCCCGTACACAGAACGAGTCCCATTGATTTTAATGGCTCTCTCCTATCGTCTACATTAGGACCTCGTTTAAAGTCACCCTACACATTGCTCCCGTTAACCACCCCTCTCACACACAATTGTCTAGCTAACGCCTCTACAGAAGGGGCTATTCCAGCAACTTCACAGATCCAAGGAGCCTTATACCTAGCAAGACTTTCAATACAAAACATCGGTTCAACCAAAAATCTTTTGGTCATCTCCCGCGAGGACTGGACTAAATCAAACAAAATCACTACATTAAACGCCTACCTCCAAGACAAGTGTGAGAGAAACTCTGCGAACCAGGTATCGAACCCGTCGCAACTATTCATAACTTGGGGTAGTTGGTGTTGTCTGACATCAAGGAGGGTTCATGGGCGCCCATAAACAGCCTCAATTAGGGGATAGGATTGTACTGATGATAAAACAAAATCTAGTTTTCCTCAGAGAATTTCTTCTAGAATTTAAGACAACTGGCGCGTGTTTTCCAACCTCGAAGTGGGCGGCCCAAGCCCTCATTAAACCCCTGCGCGACACAAATCGAAAACCGATGCGAATTCTTGAGCTCGGTCCGGGTACGGGCTCGGTGACGCTTCCAATACTTCGCGAACTACGAGAAGGTGATACCCTTACAATTTGTGAGATCAATCCCCGTTTTATGAAGGTATTGAAGGAAACACTCGAGAAACAAGAAGATTTTAGAAACAAGAGGACACAGGTCGAGTTTTTCTTAGGTCCTGCCCAAGCCATCCCAGTTACTGAGCCATACGATATGATCGTTTGCGCACTCCCATTTCTAAACTTCGATCTACCTATGGTACAAGAAATCTTTGCCAAACTACGGCAAGTAAGCACGCCGAACACCCTTATGACTTACTACGAATACATCGGGGCTCGACAATTTAACCAAGCACTTGCGGCCAATAAACACAAAGAACGGATCTCGCTAGTCAATGGTTTCTTAAGAAACTCAAACAACGTACAAAACCTAGACTGCAGAAAAGTCTGGCTCAACCTACTCCCTATCAGCATCTATACGGTCAAGCCCGCGGCGTAACCTAAGGATAGCAGATCCTCAGGATTACTATAGACACGCTACCACTGCAAAGCACTCTTAATGAGGGAAAACCCCAAGAATCTCAATAAACATGGCTCTTGCTAATTCCATGGTTAGTTGAATCGCGACGCGCAAAGTGACAACGGACAGAAGTATCGTATCACGATAAATCTGAGATAAGATTATCTCTCCCTACCACCTAACCACGCTGGAAGTTGTCGCTGGGCCAGCATAAAGGGTCCACTCATTGCATATCCTCCCGAGAGGGCCAACAATCCCATAGAGGGATTCCACCACACTAAAGCTACAATCAAACCTACCAACACCCGACCCTTTAACTTCATTCCCGAAAAGGAGAGTTGTTTTATACTCAAAAACTTGATTGTCGAAACCATTAGGTAGGCAACTGAGACCAAGGCTACCGTTGCTATAGTAACAAAAGTTGAGCTCTCATGCTGATGCGGAGAGCTATAGACAATGGAAACCATGAATGCCGCTGCGCCAGGGGTTGGAAGACCCGCAAAACTCTTTAAGTTTTCGGTGGAGATATTAAATCTTGCCAGACGACTTGCTGCACAGAGCGCAAAAAGAAACGAAACAGCAACCCCAAACTCATCAGCTGAGCGTTGAAAGGCCCAATGATACATCAACACAGCAGGCGCGATTCCAAAAGACACAAGGTCCGAAAACGAATCAAATTCAACACCAAATCGAGATGTAGCATTGAGTTTTCTGGCGACTCGCCCATCAAGCCCATCAAGCAGTATGGCAATAAGTACCGCAAATACGGCTTTCTCCAATCTCCCTGACGAAGCGTACATTATCGCCAGGAAGCCACAAAACATATTCCCTACTGTAACAGCATTCGGCACCAAATATCGACGACGATAGAGCCGTTCCCTAAGCTCTCCTTTTTCACCACCATCCTGTTCAATAGATTCAATATCTTTTACAGCATTCATATTCACACTTATTCCATCGTCACATAACGTCCGTATCGCTCTCTGAGAGTCACACCTCCAAGTCTCTCTTCCCGCGGTCGACTTTGCGAACGTAACCCTATCACAGACATGCCAGGGAATTCGAGAGCTTTTGGCATCCCCGCGTATACAATAGTGTGACCCTCGTCACAAAGGGCTCTTATCATGTCTTTCAGCACTTCCACGTGCCCTGCGTAGAGGATGCAAGGGCCATCTACCAAGATCAAGCTTCCTTTTTGCATAGAGCGTTTTTCCCCAGTTCTCAATCTCAATAGAGCCCCAAAGAGCTCCAAAAAACGACGATCCAAGAAAGAGCTATCTCCAAGGAGATCCCCTAATGTCACCTCATCAAAGCATTTATGTTTTAGCATATCGACTGCGGCTACAAGCTCTGCACTACGCCACGCCACATCTGACAAGTGGGAACACGACCTCGTCATGATATCGCGCACTAAAACTCCACCACAAGAAATGTCGGCAATAATTCGCTCATAACGACTTCCCTCGCATATGGAACAGATAGCTTCACTATCTGCTCCAACGGACTCCTTCTCTATACATGCGACGCATTTGTATCGAGATTTCATCAGGGTTAGTTCCGATGAAACCAATCCAAGCCTTTGAGCCTCTCGCTTGCTGGCGATTTCAAAAGCCAATAACTCTTCGAGCCCAAGAGCCTCTAAGACTGTTTGGTGCTTTGTTGTATCACCCGTGTCGATATAATGGCATTTTTGGATTCCGTTGAAATCATCTCGTGAATCAATGGCATTCCGCCTACGAAATCTCTCCTGCAGAGCACGCAACACTTGAGACTTCCCACAACCACTCTCACCCTCAATAGAGGTAAGGCTATCCTTATGTATAACAAGCTCTTCAGCTACAATACCAAATTCCATCAGATCACGCAGGATGACCGCTGGCTTTTTACATTTTAATGGCAACTCGTCTACTTTTTGGCATTTCGATGATGGTGCTTTGGTGCGTATTACCATTGCCTGGCTACCAAAACGCTCACGCAAAGTCTCCTCTCCGATACACGTCTCTGCGCCATCGACCCTAAAAATAGTAGCATCCAATCCAGACAACTGCGCGCATACGATTGAGGCAAGATTTCTCTCTCCTGGCGACAGCCAGGACACGGGCGTTCCGAGAGGATAGCTACCAAATCCCATTCGAGTTATCCCAATAAGCTTTTGAGATAGTGGAGCTTCGTTCACCAACATCTCTTGGCACTCTCGAAATGAGCATGCTCGTACATCTTGCAAACTCACACCTTCGATAAAATACCTTCCCAACCGAGACACTCTTCCCACACCACAACAGTCCGCGCATACCGCATCGTCGAGACCTCGAGAAGATACGATTCCCCGCCCCTTGCAGACGGAGCAATCAGATTCCGTATCAACTCTATCCCTATCCAAGGGGGCCTCTGTTGTCTCACACGTAGCACACCGCCACTGATTAGTTGCGGTACAAAGAAGCTCTCCTTGTGCACTTCGTTCTGTAAAATGCCATAAGGTAACAGCCCCTCCTCCGTGTTCCCACCACTGAATAGCTTCCTTCCGAATACGCTCAAGCTCTCCTACTGTACCAAGGGCAATAACAGGAACACCCCTCTGACTCTCATCATCTGACACACGAACTAACCGCCGTCCAACAACCCCTCTAATGGCCCCCAAGAGCTCACAATGATCACGTAACGAGATAGACTCTTTAGGTTTCTCTACCGAAAGCGCTATGTATCCAGCCTCCGGTAGCCGTGCCAACTTAAAATCCTGTGGAGAATCCATCGGCTCATTACACGTCATACAACGAACGACAGCTACACGAACAAACGCTGAAAACAGCTCATTATGCAAACCAAACAACTCAACTATCGACAAGGGCCCCGCTCCCAGCGGTGTTCTAGAGATAGAAACGCGGGGATTTCTAAAGGATTGAAGGAACACTACTGGTTCCACAGCTGTGGCCTGGTCGCCCAAAATACTAGGAGTCGTGAACTGCCGATACTCCTCATCATCTAGCTCTCGCACATTGTTGGCAGAAAAATCTGATTTACTCATAAGGTTCTTTCTCTGCCTTAATAGCTTGTGTACCTAGAAAGCAATCTTCTAATCGATTCCATGATCAGTTTTAAACCTAGAGTCTACCGTCAACAGGAACGTAGTCGCAACAGCCCTGACTAACCCAAAAAACCCTCTCGGCGCCAATATCGCACGCGATTCTAGTCAGTTAAGGCACATACGCACTGGTCTACAGATTTGGACTGGTTTAAACTGTAAGCTGCGAAGAATGCATATCCTGGGCTAAGCAGCTGCCACTCTCAAGAGAGTCGTTCTTGCGAGTGAAAACACCTTAAATCATACCATGTATAAACAAGTAACAATGTGAACAAAATAACGACTAGAAATATACATACTATGCGTTGCGGACAATCGCGTACTTCAATAAAAATAAGAGACTTAACACTGTACAAAAATTAGGCTCCATGCACCTCTATCAGATAACAAAGAAGCTTCTGAGTAGCCTCGCATCAAAATCCCCGCTGACCAAACAGTGCCTGTTTATACTTGTCTTGTGCGGCTATCTCTTGCTGTTCATTGCTGGGCCTGAGAGTGACATTGTGGCTACAGCGCTTACGCTCGGCCTCTGCCTCGTCATATTCATTATTACAACCTATACAATTTTATATGCCACAATAATCAAGAACCGCATTAACCTCTCTGTGAGCTTGCCATCGGAATCATTGTATGCGACCCAATCCTTTACGGCGATTCTGTCTCTTCCATCGCTAAACTCAATGCCTGGCATTCTTCACGAATTCTCGCCAGTCTTTGAGCATCACGGGGCTACTGCGACCAAAATTAGACTCCTAACTACTCCCGAATCTACTCGCGTCGCTTTACCCATCACCCTCCCCCATAGAGGAAATTGGCGAATCCTTGCCATAAAATGCTCTGTAAAAGACGTAACTGGATTTGCAGACATCACCTGGACGATTCCGATAGACACCACGTGCTGCGTATTACCTCAGAAAGCCTTAGCTTCAACATATCCGGTTCTTAGCTCATCACAACGGGCAGGAGACGTCGCTCCTGATCTAGCAAGAAGAGTCGGAGATCCGTACGACCTAAAGCAATATCATCCCTCCGATGGTGTAAAAAAAATCGTCTGGAAAGTCTTTGCAAAAAGCGGAGAGCTTCTATCTCGACATCCGGAGCCATCGATGACCCCGGAGGGTTTTGTCGGGGTATTTGTGGCCGCTCGGCGCACCGATGATACCATCTGCAGTGCCGCGCTAGACTACATCGCTGCGCTCGAGGACCTTGAGATCGATATTCGACTAGCATGTCAGGGCTTAGGCGATCTTCCAATCGCTCACGACACAACATCATCCAGAGACCTACTTATCGATGCTGTGTGGAATAGTAATGACAGCTCATCTCCTGTGCCCGACATGCAAAAGCTACTTGATGCATGCTCTCAATACGTCACATTTGGTGCCGTAGAAACCATCCTCATCTTTGTCTCAGGAGATCGACTGGAGCAGTCGGGAGAAACTACTAAGTTAGTCGAGCTCGGCACGTGGCTGGAGCAACAAGGGATATCTCCTACATATATGCTTATAGAACCCTCTCAAAATATCCGAGAGGCCCCATCCGAACGCACCCTACTTGAGCAATTGCACCTTGTGACGAAAGAAGACTCTCCAATTGTTACTTCAGGAGAATATAGACAATTTCTCGGAATATGCCTCACACGACAATGGGAGGTATACACATGAAAACACCCGTAAACACGCGCCCTCCATTGGTAAAGACTATAATTGCGATGCGCTCACTCTGGGCATGCATAGCACTCGTGGCTCTTCAGCATCTTATAGGACTCGGAACTCCTACGGCTCTTCTCCTACTTGCAAGTATTGCTGGTATTATCACAGCTACGTTTCTTGCTCACTCTAAAGTCACATTTCTGGGTCTTATCGCAATTACCATCGGACTCATAACGGGCTCCTCACTTTTAATCGATATCGTCAACTACTCGTTCGAAAAGCTCCTGCATCTCCATTTTTTTGCTGATTCGATAGGCATACAAATTAAAACGTGCCTGGGCATTGCTCTCGCATGTGGGCTCCTTACGTGGGGATTTTGGCGCGTGCGCGCTTTTCTTTATTTAGAAGCTCTTGCGGCCTCATTCATCGTTGTGATTTTGTGCTCAGGTCACCGACAGTATCATCTCGATCAACCAAAAATCGTATCATCACTAGCTTGGTATTTTGGTGTAAATACCATTTATATGCTTAGCTGCATCGGAATTATATTTGCTCTAGCTAGCATTCTCTACCTTTACTGCGCAGCGATAGCTGTTCGACCTCGCACTGAGTCAGCACCCGTTTCTCTCATAGTGACCAGAAAGCGATTCGCTATTTCGACGATACTAGCGCTTTTATTTTGCCTACCACTGCTGATACTGCAGTCGATTCTTTATCGACACTATCACCAATCCATGCAAAGTCGAGTTGCAAACGGCGTAGGCATGGAGCACAAGGAGGGGGTAAGTCCTTTAAGTTTTCAATCTGCTTTAGGAAGCTCAAATCAACCGGCGGCGCTGGTGCGCCTCGAGGGAGATTATACCGACAACCCCTTTGTGCCGATGCTATACATGAGAGAAAGTGCCTTATCACATTTTAATGGCAAAGAATTAGTTTTTGCAGGGCGAGGGTTTGACGGAGATCTTCCTGCGATAGAGCCTTCGGGCACATTTTCGCGGCCGGAAGATATTGCACTTCTTGAACGGACCCCGCTCGTGCAATCAGTCTATACACTCGCTGACCACAAGAACGCTTTTGCAACCGACTATCCTGTCTCTATCGTCCAGTTAAAAAACCCTCGCCCAAAACGATTTAAAAGTAGCTACCGCGCCTACTCTATTGCACCCGCCTATGAACTAAGCTCCCTCTCTTCAAAGGATGTGGGGGACTCTCGATGGTCTTCAGAGATCAAACAGCACTTTCTTGCGATCCATACCGACAAACGATACGGCGAACTGGCCGCTGAGATATCACAATCGGCAAAAACTCCCGTGGATAAGATGTTAGCGCTAACTAATTATCTCTCGAGAACCGCGATATATACGCTCACCCCAAATCACACTGTTGATGCAAACGAGGATCCGGTAGCGCCTTTTCTTTTCGGAGACCATCGTGGATACTGCGTCCATTTTGCACATGCTCTCGTGTATATGGCCCGAAGTCTCGGAATACCCTCACGAATTGGCACTGGCTATCTAACAGATCTTAGCCAAGCAAAAGATGGTCATATACTGCTGAGAATGAGTGATCGCCACGCATGGGCCGAGGTATTTATCGAAGGTGTCGGCTGGACACCCTTTGATGTTCAACCTGACCAGGTTGAAAGCCACGCAGAAACGGCCGTTGATGCGAAGCTTCTTGAGGAGCTAATGGGGATTCTAGAGCCAGGCGAAGAAATTCTTCCTCCCGAACTCACAGCTGATGAAGTCGGTATGGAGGCACATTCCTACTTATGGATACCATCAATTCACCAAGTAAGAAACGCTACACTCACTCTGCTTCTTTTGGCAGTACTGCTAAAACTTTTCATCCGAAACCGCTGGAGGGTCACATCCGATCCTAAGCAAAAGATTAAATGGAGCTATATAGCCGTGTCTTCTATCCTCTATGACATGCAGATTGAACGGTATCGCGCAGAAACCACCAAACAATTTGCCCTACGAGCACCTATTCTCGCGCTAGAAGACATAAGCTTAATGCTCAATGAAGCTTTATACCGGGCTCAACCTAAGATTTCGAACAAGGACATCGACGACGCAATGAGGCGTGTAGCGAAAGAATGTAGCCTAATGCCGATTCGTACTCGGTTGGTAATTACACTTAATCCTCGCTCAATACTTCGAGCAGCATCGAGCTTTATTGGAGGGGGTCGCTGGTAAATGAAATCTCGTCTACTCTTATGTACTAAACGATTATTTACAGTAATAACCGTCCTCATCACACTGTACTTTATTGCTATCTCTAATCATTCAATCGCACAAACCACCGACTCCCCCTCTGAGACCAATTCACCATATGTGTACGATCCGTTTGATCCCTTCGACTGGGGAGATACCGGCATTCTTTCTTCAGAAAAGGACGATCAAAACAAACCTGCCGAACAGTTACTACTGGAAGCAACCCAGCTATTAATGAGTCAGCATCTGCTCGATGCCCGCACAAAGCTACTTCGAGCTCTGAAAAAAGACCCAAAAAACTATCGAACATACTACACCCTTGCCACGTACTACCTCGTTCACGTCGGACACTTTCGCTTGGCTCTTAAATACATTCAGCGCGCCGAGCAACTTTTTAGAGAGCAGCACGGTCCCGCTCCCTATCTAAATCCTACACAACAGATGGAGCACGCAACTATCTTATACTATCAAAGTCAGATTCGACTAAATCTCGATAACTATGCCGGTGCCCTCGAGTCTCTGGATACATATGCATCTCTGGGATATATGGCAGATTGGTATCCTGGTTCGCGCGCTTGGATTTTAATGAAGCTAGGGAGACTCCAGGAAGCTATCACAATCGCGCGAGCAGGAATCTTAACGGGGGCTGAACCCAGTAGAACGCTCAACATGCTTGGCATTCTCCTCTCTATGAGTGGGCAGTCCACGGAGGCTCTTGAGGTCTTTAAAAAGGCGATAGGAAGCGAATTTGCTCTGGGCACAAGTGGTCAACCAGCAACTCCTCTAAACAATGCCGGTGAAGTGTATAAGGAGCTCTTTCAAGACGACAAGGCAGAGTCTGCCTTCTTGCGAGCGACCTCGCTTCCAGACGGATGTGAGCATGTACTACCGAGTCTCAACGTAGCGCTCCTTTATGTCGATCAACTCAGATTATCTGCTGCTGCCGCCGTTATTAATACCTTCGAGCAGTGCATCGCACAATTTCCACTACGCAACAACGAAGAGCACAGTGCGCTCGTCCACCTCGCACGTGGCCGCTTAGCGCTTCATACGGGTCACGTAGATACTGCCATTGTTCATTTTAGAGCAGCTATCGAAGGCACCCAGTGGTTTGGAAAAATCGGCACCAATGAAGACGATTTAATCGTTGCGGCATCTATCTCACTTGCACAAGCGTTACGGAGAAAAAACAACATCCTCAAGCTCTCTATCCCAAATAGCTTCTATGCTCGCTTACGTTCGTACAAAGAGCGTCTTACTAATTCTGTCGAAGCCTGGTGGAAATTGCGCCGGGCACGACAAATGCTCGTCAACGACCTATCTTCAATAGAAGATATACATATCCGTCACACGGACAGCCTCCTTGAGTATCCTACTCTGGGTGAGGTTCTAAAGGGCATTACGACAACGAGCCTCTCTGAACGCATTCGCTCCGAAATTGCTGTCGATGCTAGGCCAGCTGCCGAATTGTACTACGCACTGTATTCGGCAGAAAATCGAATAGGCTGGTTCAATGCGCCCACGATCAAAACAGAGCTCACTAGAATTATTTCTCGAGCTAGGGTCAAAAACGACGCGCTCCTTAAAACTCATGCGCTATTGACTCGCTTGAGTCTTTCTACTCCCGGCACGAAGGCATACGATAGAGATGCATATGCAGTTTTTGTCGCAACGCCTGCTGCCCTTAGGAATTATGGATTTAGCCTCCCTGTTACCACATCTGGACTCTCCGATGAGATGAGAAAGCTCATTTTTCGTGGTGCATTCGTTCCAACAGCAAACGATGCGCAATCAAAGAAGCAGTCGTGCAGCATTACAGCGCCCAGCCAAGGACAGCTGACATTTAGCTGCCACGTAATGCCGCAACGTAGTCGTACAGTTAAGGATGGCGATCCGATACAACTTGTGAATAAACTAATGGAAGCAATATTTACCGAGGAAATAGACAATGGAAGCCGTAGAACGTAATTCTTTTGATAACGCATACAAAGTATCAAAAAGTCTTGTTACAGCCCTATCACGTATCATTAGAGGGCGCACAGATACTATAGAGCTTGTTGTTGCGGCATTGATAGCAGACGGGCATGTGCTTCTTGAAGACTATCCCGGTTCAGGAAAAACAACTTTAGCAAAAACATTAGGTGGTCTAATCGACAGCACACCTCATTCTGCTCTGTCTAACACCTCAACTGAAAAAGAGCCTATCATCGGTTTCCGAAGGATTCAGTTTACCCCTGACATGCTTCCCGGCGATGTATTGGGGGTCAATATATTCGATCCTAAAACAGGCCAGTTTAATTTCTTACACGGTCCTGTATTTGCACACATCGTATTAGCTGACGAGATAAATAGAACCGGTCCTAAGGTGCAATCAGCGTTTCTGGAATGTATGGCTGAAAAACAGGTCACGATTGATAACATCACGCATCAATTAGATGACCTCTTTTTTGTCCTTGGAACACAAAATCCGCTCGATTTGGCTGGAACATATCCCCTCCCTCAGGTGCAACTTGATAGGTTTTTATTCAGGGTTCCAATGTCATATGTTGACGCCCAAACCGAACTTGCAATACTCGAAGACATCAAAGCAATTGAGAATGCTTCTTCAGAAGTCACTCCTATATGCACGCGGGAACAGATTCTGGCTGCTCGCGCTGCATGTGCCGAGGTGCATGTAGCAACCTCGTTGCAGAAAGCTATCGTCGATACTGTTCAGGCAACCCGAAATAATCCCATGATTCAATTTGGGGCATCGACACGAGCCGCCTTAATGCTTCAAAAAGCCACCCGTGCATGGGCGATTCTCAACTCACGCGACTATGCAACACCAGATGATCTGCGGCACGTAGCGCCATTTGTTTTATTGCACCGACTGAAATTTCACGCAGGCGCTGGCGAAGCGCCCGCTGCTCTCGAGGAGCTTATGCGACCAGCCATGGAGAGAGCTGTCGCGGTAGGAGTCGGATAAAACAGTTAATCGGGGTGGGTAGCCTCTCTAATACTGACAGCAATGTTTCACTATGAGAAGAGCCATTTTAAAAGCAATCAACTATCTAACACCGAAACGAGTTCTTCAGGACAATCACGACAAGAAAGTTTTTGTTATTGGGTTTAATAAGACCGGAACGAGCTCTTTCCACGAATTGTTTTGTATTAATCGCTTGGCCTCTCAACACTCCACATCTTGGAATCTTGACAGGTATCAATGCTTTTCTGACGGCGGAAATTATCATCCGTTCGAAAAACTATACGCTCGATATCCAAGCTCTCTATTCATTCTCAACACGCGCTCTCTGGAAGACTGGCTGATTAGTCGCTTTCTTCACGGCTGTCGGTTTTCAGCAGAGTGGGCAAAGCCCGTAGGCAAAGACTTGGTTGAAAAGTGGGTTATCCATCGACGCAAATATCATAAACGGGTTCTTAATTGGTTTTCTCAATATCCAAACCAGCTTTGTGTTGTGAGCATAGACGCTACCGATTGGACCTCCTTAGTGGCAGATTTTTGCAAGCTTCCCCGGGTACGGAACGTTCACGCCTTTCAAACCCCACATCTAGTCGACAAGGCGTGGATTGTTCGAGAAGTTGACGAAGCCCTTGATTTACTACAGATTTCAAAAGCAGAACGTCGAGAGCAGCTATTCCCGAGCCATCAAGACCTACTTTTGCCGTTTCGAAACAATATCACGTAAACGCGACAACTGGGCTCCGCCCATAGAATGCAAGAATCCACCACAATCCTTTCCTGCCAATCAGAACACCCAAGACAGGAGACAAGCATGTTTTTTTCTCCGAACAAGATTTTTTAGAGGTGATTCATAAAGTTTATTCCTCACACAAACGAACCTCTATATGTGCATGATGATTTTTTGAACCCACAGTTCGTTTTTTTCGGGCTCACAGCTTTATTTGGCCTCGGTGGCGCCCTATTCTACCTCTTCAGGCGACGACTGAGTCAGCCCTTCACCGATAGTAGGCTAGCAAAGCTCTATGGTGAGTTTCATGAGAGAATGTGTTACTTCGAGCGACAAGCCCAATCGCTTCATGAGCATGCTGAGGATTACGTAGCAGTCTTTAACACCCAAGATTGGCAAGGTCTCGTTTCAGAACTTGAGGTTCTACGCAAACAGGATGCTAAAATTCGCGAACTTACAAAGGCTGGCGATTTCGAAGCCGCAGAGAGGCTTTTACGCGAGATCTGTCATCACCCGAAGTCAGCTACCGAAGGTTTGGCACACGATGCTTGGACGTCTCACATTCGGAGTTCTCTTAAGCGAGTCATCCATAACTTAGAGGTCACCACTGAGGAAGCACATAAGCTATCAAACACTTCTCGCAAACGAGGTCGGCGGCCTACATTAGTGACTCTCGCTGATGTTAAAAAAAGTATTTTAGAGGACGAGGGCATTAGAAGAGAGCTTTTCAAGTGATTCGTGAAAATCGCGCTCAGGAATTGCAGTATTTCAGACGAACAGTCCTATTACGTCTTTAATGAAAACGGGGTAAAATCTGTTTTATCGTCATAGAAGTCCTCATTCTCAGAACGCTTCAGAAATGATACCACCTTGTACGTTATAGGAGTATTAACGGTCTCCCATCCTACCTTCAAAAAGTAATTTGCCACCATTACGCTTATAATAAGTTGGGTGTTCCACGTACCATAAAACGCGATGGGATAGAAAACTAGCGTATCGACAAACTCCCCTACTATCGTAGAGCCAATGGTACGAGACCAAAGATGCTTGCCCCTCGTCCATACTTTCATCTTTGCGAGCGTGTACGAGTTGCAAAACTCCCCGCAGAAAAACCCAACAAGTGACGCAAAAGCGATCCTAGGAGTCGCTCCAAATATGGTCTCGACTGCGTCCTGATTCCGAAAACCCGCCGCAGGAGGAAGCGTTACGATGAGCCACGCCATAAAAGAGGCAAACGCTAACGCCCCAAATCCCGCCCACACAACTTTTCTGGCTCTTGCATACCCGTATACCTCCGTAAGGATATCTCCAAAGATATAGCTTATCGGAAAAAATAAGTTTCCAGCAGAAAAAGCAAATCCTCCTACTTGCGTAGCCTTTGTTGCGCCAATCACATTGGAACACAACAAAACCGTCACAAAACTAGCCATCACAAGGTCATAATACTTGTATGTCCGTTTTTGCATAGTCATAGCACTTATAACACTAACTCA
Organism: Pseudomonadota bacterium; assembly: GCA_038134595.1. Lineage (GTDB taxonomy): Bacteria > Bdellovibrionota_C > UBA2361 > UBA2361 > OMII01 > OMII01. The sequence continues at coordinate 54,335 of JAYPVM010000007.1, forward strand.
ACGTTCACTCGGGGGATGACGACTTCAGTGTTACTATCATGAAGCCGCACAGTAACCACTCGAGCCATAGCCTCAGTTTCTAGCCGTACCAAATCAGTCGGCAAATCCACTACCGTTGCCTGCTTTCCGAAATAAGGGACGCGTATAATTCGCACGATACTTCCAACTTGCAGTCCAGCATCAGTAATGTTTGCACTTTGTTCAACAAGCTTGCTTACGAGCGATTGGTCAAGCACTCCATGACTTACTACTATCTCAGGCCGAACCGCGCCCGCACGTACCTGCGTCGCTCCATTTATAGAAGCAAGCTTTCCATCACAGAACCCTAATAGACATTGTATCGTTGGATTTAATCCTATTGCGCCAAATCCTTCGGTGATAATAAGACTCATCGATAGATCCTCATCTCCTGTAAGAGCAATACCGATGTCGTATCCAACAAAATTTGATAGAGTTAAATCATCTATTGATGCAGTAACAAATCCCACTGCACCTTCCTGTTTCGCTTTCTGCAAAACCTCTAAAGATGGGTTCCGTCCTCCTATCAATATCTTTCCACGACAATCCGGCGGGAGATGCTCTAAACCAACTGCATCATTAGGTAACACATCAAGCATGTGGATAATGCCTGTTTTTTCTCCTCCAACCCCAAAAATCCCCTGAACAAATACAGCCTGCGTAGCTATGAGAGCTCCCCTCTGTTCATAAATCGAGCGTACCTTTCCCTGAATATATGCGGGGACTTCAACTCTTGTCGAAGGCTCTCTGATTCCAAGATGCCCAGTTGCAGGCGTCACAAACTCAACAATACCGTCCACAGGAGATGAAACCGCACTCCTAAGCAAGCCCCACATGCTTGACGTTTCTGCTAAGACATCCCCCTTAGAAACCTTCGTCCCCTCTTCCACAGTAACACATGGCATTGCATCTTCCGGGTTTAGACTCAACGCGTCTGAAACTCGCACAATATGAAGCTCACCCGGGCGGGCACTCTCAGCAATAACAGTGTCAGGAAAAACATCCTGACCCTCCACAACCGAAACGCTTCCTATCATCGGAAGTATTCGCTCTCTGACAACTTCTACGCTCCCAGAAATAGTGAGACTAGGTGTTAAAACATTCGTCATCTGTCCATCTCGCCACTGTACAAACCAAGGCTCTGTAGAATGTGCCTCTGGGCATCGATTGTAAAAGAATCCTCAATCATCGGACGATTTCGCCCATCTAAGATAAGGCCGCAGGCACCTAATCGTACGTTTTTAACAACTCGCTTGCCTCTTCCTGCACCAATATCAACCGAAGCATGAGACGGAATAACCTCTAGCCGTCCATCTCGAACCTCGCCACCGGCAAATCCGACCATCGAGACCTCTCCTACACGCAAAACACCGCTATATGAGTCATTCCAAAGCACCTCTGCTATCTCGGTCCCACGGGGAAGTCGCTCCGAGAATATGGGCGCCACTGCCACTCCGAGAGGAATAAGGCAATCTCGGGTAAATATCTCATGAGCTCCCTCTAGATTGACCGTTGAGAAGACTCCAAGATGCGGAAGCATGAATATCGAATCAACAGCTAGCTCGGTTATTCCCTCTAAGGCAAATCCGTCAAGCATCATCAGCGCTGCTTGCATTCGATTGGGAGCATGACTTAACACTCCCCCCGAACCTACAACAACATCAAGCTGCATCATATCCACAAGCTCAAATCGACTACTGGATTGACGAAAAATATTAGCGATTCCCTTTGTACTACCTCCATCGTCAACCCCAATTGCCAACGATTTATGGTGAGCAAGGGCTAATCGCAGTGCTTCTCGACAGACTGTTTGCTCAACAACAAGGTCCTGCTTCGTCTGCGGTATCGAAGTGGGACGAATCATTTTATTTCGCAATCGATCGCGTAAATCTTCCTCAGCAATCGAGAAAGGAAGCCATCGCATGATGTTGCTAATTCCAGCCTCAACCAACACATTGGCCATCGAATAGCTCATCCCAAGATTTGCACTAACTGAGCGATTCCCAATTTTCTTGCCCTGTGCATCTGGAAAAACTGAAAAAATATCGGTAGTGGCTCCACCAATATCGGCGCATAGTACGCTCTTTTCGCTCTCATTAGCATATGCATTAACCACCGCGCCAACTGCCGCTGGCGTTGGCATGACCGGTACTGGTGACATCCCGAGAAGCTTTCCATATCCCGGCGAGTGGCTCATGACATGCGACAAGAAAAGCTCATGTATCGCCTCTCTCGCAGGAGTAATATTCTCCGCGTCCAAAGTTGGCCGAACGTTTTGAACCACGATAACCTCAGCCACCCGTCCAAGAATCTCGCCAACCTCCTGAGCAGCATTCGCATTCCCCGCATAGATGACTGGGAGCCTAAGTGTATCGCCAAATCGAGCCTTAGGATCTGCGGCGACTAATATTTCAGCCATTTCGACAACGTGAGAAGCAGAGCCTCCATCAATTCCGCCTGTCAGAAGAACTATATCTGGCTTTACGTGGCGAATTCTCTCTACGCGCTGGTAATCTTCACGACCATCATCAGCAGAAACTGCATCCATCACAATAGCTCCAGCGCCCAACGCCGCTCTCTGAGCTGATTCAGTCGAAATGGTACCGACAACGCCGACTACGAGCATTTGCAGCCCTCCACCCGCTGAGCTCGTGGATAAATAGAGATCAACGCCGATCGCAGGATTTTCTGCGCTAATAATCAACGCCCCAGAATCGTCGAGTAACTGTCTGCCACTAATCTCCTGAATCTCTCGAAAGGCGTTACTTACTCCCACCGTAACATCGGCTACGGGTTCCTCTACAGTAGTCGGAGCTTCACCACGATACGTCTGCCTCCAACCCTCATCTGTTCTTTCAAAAAGAAGCGCCTTCGTCGTAGTAGAACCACAATCTGTCACTAATACGGTCGCTGCATTTTCGGGAGAAGGACTCATTAAAACGTTCCTCCAGTCACATTGATGATAGCAGAAATCCAATCACGAGAGATGAACTGGACTCTTTCTACCAATAAAGCCAAGCGCGCCATCACAGTAGATCCAAAAAAAGCTCCAAAACATACCATCAGCAGGGGGCGTCCCCAACTGGCAGTTCTACTTTGCACAGAACCTGTCCGTCCAAGCGTAAAGAAAAAATAATTCAAAACAAGAAAAAGAATCGCCACAAACAAGAGATTATTAACACTCTCAACTGCCTGAAAACCGCCGTCTCTCCAGACCAAAATCGGCTTAAAACTACTTGCAATTTGAGGAATCACCTCAGCAAAAAATCCCCGTATAGCGAGCGCTCCACTAGCTCCAAGAGACACTCCTATCGCTATTTTTGAGAGCCATGCATGCTTTCTTGAGTACATAGAGTAATACAACATGCCCAAGATCATTGGAAATACATACAAAAAATAAAGCGGTTGATATTCGGCTGAAAACGTTCCATCGGGATATGCTGTAATTGTATATCCCAGCATCGGTTCAACGATCTGGGGCCACAAAAAGTCCCTTAGCACTAGAATTGGCCCAATACCTGCCGCCACACCGATAAACATATGCTCAAAAATTCGATAGAAATAGTTCTCTTTGATTAAAAAACTAAATATCGCAATCGTTCCGATACCACCGAGTATAATAGAAAGAAGCTCTGATTGGGCCATATCAATCACGTCTCCTCTTTGACCAGGAATACAGCGACACAACATTTCCAGCGACAATTAATAGAATAATCGCTATCTGCGCAGCACCCAATGCGGTGTTCGTTAACAACAGGTTCTTATGTGACGACTGAGGAAACGACCGTTGCAACAACTCTCCATACCAAGCCGCCCCAGCAATCCCCTCCAAAAGCCCGTGCAGCTGTTTTGAGTCTAAAAAGATGTATGCCTCTGGAATGGTAATCGAAGTACAACCATGCACAAATGTAGGTCGGTATCCCTTTTTCTGAAAGAACTGGATAATTGTATCAAATACTCCCGTAAGACCGGTTATCTCCCCAACTAATTTGATTTTCTCCACGCCTGTTATCTTTGCAAATGCCGGATAATGCTCAATTGGCATTCCTAATACGTCACGTCCTAGAAAAGTAGAAATATCCGTGGAGGCAACTAGTGATTGGATGTAGTTACCCGATCCCGGTTTATATCCTCCATTAATCCAACTCTCTCCGTACTTCCATTCCTGCTCTGGCATCTCTATATTCAATTTGTCGGCCACTTTGCGCGGAATAGTCTTTAAAAGCCCCTCTGAAAGCGGGTACTGGGAGAGTAAAAGAACAGGTATCCGACGACGAAACAAGTGCTCTAGCAAGACCTCTGCTTGCGCCCCGTTTTCTGCAATCGTATTGGGACCAAAATCAAGCCAGACAAGTGCAATATCTCCCTCTACGATAGAAACATTCTCAACAACCGAGTACATGCGCTCTGCAGAGATCATCCGCGCAGGCTTTGTCGAGAATCCAAATACGATAGGAATCGCAACAACTGCGATCATCAATAAATAAACATAGCGGTGAGAAAAACGCATTCCTATCTGCCCTCCGAAGATGTTTTGGACTCAATAGAAAACCACATTCGTATTGCTAACATCAGTCCAGCCACAGCAGCACCAAAACGAATCGCGCGAAACACCGCGCTGTTCGGAACCTCCAGAAGCCACTGCCGTAATGCGGGCATATCCTCGTATATCCACTTACCAAATGAGATCTGCCCCAGCATTACCACCAAAGCCGCTACCATCATTAACGTAGATTCCATACTCCGCACACGAAAAGCTCGAAAGGCAGCAGCCGCAATATACACCCCAAGGAGCGCAAACATGGCGGCTCCAAGATTCTCAAAAATCCCCGAGTATAAAACCGTATACATTTGAGGAATCAATCCTTGCTCAGCATCTCTTCTCCGAATCACAGAATACGCAGTAGCATATCCACCGGCATGCTGTGATACTCTCTCCAAAAGCACCTTGTTACTATCGGAAAGATTCTCCCAAGATACCGTTTCTACTCTATCTAGATCGGCTGCCAACAGAATTTGATTCTTATGCAACTCTTCTCTCAAGGTCAGACTTTCTTGACTACCGTCTCCGTGACCCTCTATTGAGGCACGTTCGACCTCGCCTAGAACTTCTCTGACATACTTGGTCAACGCATGCACACGAAACTCAAGCTTCGGCAACTCGCCGGCAGGAGAGAAGCTTTTAGGGTTCTTTACATCCGAGGCATCACTGAGTATCCGATTTGAAAACTCGCCAATTACATATATCCGCTGAAGCTCACTCGAAACGGCTCTGTTTCGAATCCACTGTGCCGTAGTAACTCCCAGGGTGGAAACAAGGCTCACAAGCAGCACAGCACTAAATGTCCATCCTCGACGCTTAAAAACAACGTGCGATCCGTGCCCAATTACCAGATTAATAATACCCAAGCCAATTGCCATCGCCCCAATGACGATGAATCCATTCGAAATCCCAGGATGCGCATCTTTAATCCCGATGACTTCAAGGGCTGATTCGGGCACGATAAAATGAAAGAAGAAATAAATTCCACCAAGAAAGGTAAAACTTCTTATGAGTGCTGTCCTACTATCCATCACCCTCTCTCCGCCGCTACCATGTTACAACATCTCCCCATGAGAGAAACAGGAGTGAAACCGGATTTAACCAGCTAAGCGTCGAATCCCAAGATCCAACTGTAGCACAAACAACTCCGATCAATATAAAAACACAAAACAGAAGCTTCACTCTATCCTGCGCTACTACCGTTGCAACCTGCACAGGATCTCGACTTAAATAAGCAGAAGCACCAAACAGCTCCTCTCCAATTAATGTGTACTCGCAGGTGCAAATAAAAAATGCCACCTGTTCTGGACTTACACTGGCCGCAACCTGTCGGGCACCGACTTGCTGTCCTGCTTCTGCCAAGATAAGTGATTCAGCCGCAAAGGCCCCAAATAAAAATGCGGCTCCCGGTTTTTCTCGATGAATGAGTCCCATATAACCGGAGGCAAATGCAAATTGCTCACTCGATAGAAATTTAATCGTAGAGGGATCAAACAGAGAACCTTTCCCAACATCTCGATACGCCTGCCTGACAGTATCCTCTACTACTGCCATAACCTCCGGAGAATACTGCGGCACAAGGAGCTTGAGTTTATATTGAGCTGCAGTCTTTGTAATCGATTCAAGCACCCCCAGACAAGCATACAGGGTTGGTGAGATATCAGTAAGTCCGGTAGAAAACGAAATAGCTCGCCCTTGTTCGGCGCTCCTTCCAATCGCATCCTCGATAGCATCTATCCCAGGAATCTTTCGTATCTCAAATTTCCTACCGGCTCGCACACTATAGAATGACCAGCAAAAAACAGCCGAGAGCAACCCAAGTAATACAATGATACCAGGAGTGGCGTGCTCGATACCCGTCATGTATCAACCTCGGACGAATCGATAGACGATTCACGAAATCGCTCTGCAAAAAAGCGCGCTTGCTCACCAGGGCTAACTGCCGGACCAGTCACTACGGACAGATGTGCCTCCGAAGCCTTGCCTCGTATCGCGTCGTTTGGCCCGCAATCTCTCAAGGGGCCATCACTCTGCTCCTGTTGGCCTTGCTTGTTAGCTTCGCTATCAGCAGACTCGTCTCGCAAGCACTCTAAGAGCACAATAAGCCGCTCAACCTCATCCGAGGATTCCAATACCTCTTTTAGCTCTACCATTAATTCTCGGCCACAAAGGGCGATTTGAATAGGAACAGAGCAGGCATACAATTGTCGAGCACATCCAACCAATGGCTTGCTCATCTCAAAGAGAAATATCGCAGGAGTAGTAAGCCCTCGTTGATGGATCCTACAAGCCAATGTATATACTGCATCATCTGTTGTAGAGGATTGCTTCATTAGTGAGACTTTTTTGTCGCCCAACACTCGGGCATCGTATGAGGCTACACGCACTCCAGTAGTGTCGAACAGCAAGCTTTTTTGCGCAAGACATCAAGTATTTAGGGATATCGGGCGCGATAAACTATGGTGATATCTGCAAGCTAGCAAGCTCTGCTTCAAGCACATCAATCTGCTCAAAGCGCGTTTGCTCTATTAACCTAAGCTTCTCCTCGACGGTGTAACCATCGTCCGCTTCCCGCTCGGATTGCGGCTCAGTTGATACCGATACCAACGATAGCTCTTGGACCTGTTTCAAAAGCCCCTGCTCCCGAGCTTCCATGTTTCTCGCAAGCGTAGCATCTCTAATCCTATCAGCTAATGTCCGCACAAGACTCTCATTGTAGGGGCGTTTACTATACGTCACAGCAGACGGCTGTTCTCCAGACCCTTCTCCCGCACCCAAACTCGCAAGGCGCATTAACGATGCTCTCACGCGAGCATCACGCAGTTGGCGACGTTTCCGATCTCCGCTTTCTGAGTTTTCTGCTTTAATCTTTTGATACTCCCCTTGAAGCTCTACAAACCGTTGTCGAAGACCGCTGGAATCCATAAAATTAAGCCGAGCGAGGTCGTATGGCACCACCTCGCGATAACGAGAATACACGCTTCCTTCACGGCTAACCGCGAGAAACAAAAGTCCAAATTTTTGCCTTACATCAATTACGGAAAACCTGGCTATCGCCATCGTTCCTACTGCATGTTTGACCGGACGCCATGTAGCGGGCACTACTGTTAAGTCTCCGTCTTCCCGAACTACCTGTACAAGAACCGCCTGAACATCATCTACGTCAGAAAAAAACTCTTGGACGGTCACCGAGGTGCCCTTGGTACCTATTTCCTGGGCAAATACCTCTCGAAAAGAGATACACATAAGCGAACAGAAAAGCCCCGCTAGCAAGCCCCATCCAAGGTGGCTCGCTTTTTTATTGAAACTGTTGATAAAATTCATGCTCTCGCTCTATCTCAATTTCACCAGAATCAACTACCAAGAGACCACCTTCGACCTTATGTCGTGTCTGCTCAATAGCTTCTTGGAGTTCTAATACTCGCTTGGTGCGCGCCCAAGCATCTTGAAAATTACTCGATGTCTCGTATTTACTCTGAGAGATAGCGGAGGTTATCCATACAGAATCTCGCGCCAACGACTCCCTTCCAAGCTTTACCAGCCTGCCATAGCGGGTAGAATCACGTAACGCTTCAAAAACCTTCAGCCCAGAGTTTTGATAATCGTTTGTAGGCATCTCGGTAGCAATTTGGTCGTTGCTTACAGCGTCTCTCTGCACCAAGCTCTCCTCTCGAACATCCTGAGCACCGTCTAAATCCTCACCGAGAGCTTGAATCTCTTCCATCAGCGAAGCCCACTGCACCAAATCCTGCTTCACCGCTACAGATAGTGGCGCCACCTCAATTCGCTTCAGTGACCATTCTCCCGTTTGCCCCGTATAGGCCTCATATACTCTTCCAACAAAGCTGTCAGGCGAGCCCACTACTTTACCCGTCAATCGAAATCGCTGCTTCCTACCCTCAAAAACAAGCGGCAGTTTCGTTACCCCAGATGGATCGGTGCAACGTACTCGCTGAGCACCAAAATCAGCCGCCCCCACTGATACAGTGAGGAAAACATCATCTTTTTTTTGCAACACGATCCACGGCAGAGCTGGCTTTCCATCAAGCCGTATATATCCTTGAAAAACTCCTGCAGAAAGAGTCGGAAATACAGCTGAGTACCTCTTATAGCCCTCCCAAGCGCCCCAGGCACCAAAAGTGAGTACAAGAAAAATTAAAACAATAAAGACTCTTTTCATTCAAACCGCCCGCGTCCGGATGAATTATACACAATACCTTTTACAAGTGCCATGACGTTACCAATCCCCAAACATTCGGGCTGACATTATCCAGATGCGTCCCTTGCCCAAAGATCCACGCAACAGAGACAAAACCTTGAAAACCAAATAAAAAACCGCCCCATCCTAAAAACTAGGACGAGGCGGTTTCGTTAGCTCTTAGAGCTACAACCGAATCAGTTCGGTTTAGAAGTAGCTGCTAAGCTGGAAGACATACCGGTTTGTGGTAAAGTCTTCGCCAGCTATAGAATCATTGCGAGTAAAGTCATACCCCAACTGAGCCTTTAGGTTGTGACGCCATAGGTAGTAGTTAAGAGTAGCTGAAGCTTCGCTTAGATTGTCGTTGCCAGCACATTGTCCAGCTGCAGTACCGTTATCACAGTCTGTGTAACCGTAACGAGCAGCAATTTCCATCTTCTTAGGAGTAACGTAGTATCCACCTTGTACGTAGAACCCGCTAGCATCTCCACTGATGTCAGCGTCGTTATTCTCATAGAAGTACTCAGCATGTACGCCTAATCCCATATATTTGGCATTAGCGTCGATGTTGATGAGTCCAGACTGGTTGGTGACTCCACCGTTAACCTTGTCTGAGTATGCGTATGTAGCACCGAACGAAGTAGCAAGCTCTTCAGTCCAGTCGATATCGCCTTCTTCTGATACGTCCATCGATCCAGTTGGATTTACACGAACAGAAACGATACCTGTGTGTCGAGTATCAACGCCAGAAGCATTAGCACCCTCACCATCGCTCTCACCGTTGAAGATACCAGCAGAACCAGTAATCATTCCATCAGCTAAAGCGCCATACGCCATTACACCGTTTTGTCGTCCTAGAGTGAAGTACTCTGAAACGCCTGAACGATCAACGAACTGCATGGATTGTTGATTTGTATTGAATTGACGGCTCACAGCTGTCTTGAACGCTCCCATTCGGACTCCAGCGTCATCAACGCATGGCTTCCAATCGATGTAAGCGTCTCTTACTCCAACAGCTCCTCCCTCTGTATCCGTTGAATCAACGAAATCCGTTGATAACATGTACGAGAACTCATTGTTCATCGCTGTTCCGGATACGATCAAACGAGCACGATTAACATCAAAGCTTGATGTGTTCTCAACACCCGAATCCTCATCACGATCTGTAAATGCGTAACGAGTTTGAATCATCGTAGCGATCGAAGTTGTGAATCCTGTATCAGGAAACTCAACACGAGTTCCCTCATTCCAGTAAACCTTCGAAGCGCTCGAATCTGATGCGCCCGCAGCTTCACCCTTAGTGATTACGCCTTTCTCTACCAAAAGATCCTCAAGCGTCTTAGCTTGAGAAACTGCTGGAGTTAAAAGCAATAAGGCTGCCACAATTGTTGCTTTTCGCATGAGCCTCTAGCCTCCCAAATTGGTTAACAAGTACTACTAATAGTAAGAGGTACCAGAGAGAAACCTCCATGCACCCCCAAAAATTCTGTCAACAATCGATGAATATATGGCCGTACTATTCGTCCATACATTCACAGAACTGTCGTTACAACAGAATCCACGGTAAGGATCTCCGTATAACTTGGGAGGTGTCAAAGTAGAAAATACCAACATTGCTATTTAAAACCTTGTTTGCTTTATGGCGCTCTCCGCGCCAATCTTTCAAAACAGGAAATAAAACTATACAAACCAAATATTTATAAAAACGGCATTCTCTAGGCAAACTGGGAACCTTCGCCGACACAAGAAAAAGTCTGGACACGTTACCCAACAAACACCGTGTGATTTGAGAAGCCTTTATCCCATCCACTACCATGAGCATACCTTCGGCAAAGAGAATGCCTCGATATAGAACTTATACCGGCCCTCATTGACGCAAGGTCAGTAAAGATTGCTCTTAAAGAAAAAAAGGGGGGCCGAAAGAACCACGCGCAAAGCTTCCATGCTTTGCAACGAAAATTTTCGTAGCCATTACAATCAACAATGCCTAGCCTCGTGCTTTACAAGTAAGCCGCCTCGTCTTAAAAGCCACAGAACTGACTTCCCTGTCATTTATTAAAAATCCGGTGCCAGTAATCGTCTATCTTGCTCCTCGAAACTATTCGAAACAGTAACGATCTGAATAAATTAATAAATAAAATAAGGCAACTAGCTTCGCTTCAACATTGATACTGCTCTTAGCGTCCTGTAACGTATCACCCAAAAGAGACAAAGAGAGGTTTATGACGTCTGTTACCACGGTGGGCACACCGCCTACTCACTTTACAGAAAGGCTGATAGTGCCCGCCGCCGGAACGCTGGGCCAATACCTACGCTCTATTAAGGACATCCCCCTTCTCAGTTCGGAAAACGAGCGGACCTTATTTCTTTCACTACAACAGGCACGAGAAACTATTTATCGCGAAGCATGTCGGGATAGCTTACTCAGAAGCGCCCTTATCAGCACCGTTGCGGAACTCTCAGAACGCGGAACATATCATCGGCGTGCGTTGCAATACGGTCGATCAGAACAAGCTGTTATCAAAAAAAAGCTGGCGTACAATCTCGGCACTATCCTAAGGGTCGAAGACCGGCTTTCCGCCACAAAAGAACCGCTCTGGCGGGCTCGTTATGAAGAGAAAGTAGCAACTCTTCTACATGAACTTAAATTTCAAGAAAAGCTACTCCTCGATCTGTGTCGAGACCGATTGAGCACCGAAAGGCTCCCTGGTCTTGCAAAAGCTATCGCCCGCTTTCACGATCTTCGGCAAACAATAGCTTCCGCTAATCTTCGCCTCGTCGTTTCCATAGCAAGGCGTTATCCGCAAAAACATCTACTTCACGACATAATTCAACTGGGGAACATCGGCCTCTTAAAAGCTGTGGCGCGATTTGATCCCTTGCGAAAGGTGAAGTTTTCCACCTATGCAACCCCTTGGATAAAGCAAACAATACAGCGAGAGCTAGCAGAACTGAGCGACACCGTAAAGCAACCTGGCTATTGGACATACATCGAACGACTCATCGCTAGAGCTCAAGATGAGGTAAGAATGCTAGGGCTTCCCGTCTCTGATCCCATTACTTTACATGCTTGGATGAAACAAAACCTTCCTAAAAAGACCAAGATTCCATCGGTAGCAATGATAACGACGCTCTTAACACCAAGAGATAAACTACCCTTAAACGAAAGACTGGATACTCCAATATCTTCTTCGAAACAGAAACAAACAGAACTCTTCGGAGTCGAACTTAACTCCATTCACTCCCTCATATCCAAACTCGATCCTCGCAGAGCACGGGTTTTAACGTTGCGTTTTGGACTCGAGGGCAACGAGCCTCACACATTAGAGCAAGTCGGACACGCAATAGGTCTAACAAAGGAGCGGATTAGACAACTTCAGGATGAAGGCCTTACAATGGTCCGAACCATCATCGACCAAAAGCAGAAAAATCAGTAAGAGCGCTGATAGCGACTATTCTCTGAGCAGGCTCTCCTTTACCCACGACCCAAAAGAAACGTTACGGCGCCACTTCTATGCTCGCCTCTTTGATAATAAAGCAATGTTCGACACCCCCATCAGCTCTGGCATAATGACACGCCTTGTATCTCCAAAGTTTTGGGGCATGCTCTCTCAGTTTTATCCTTCGGCATATCACGACAGAACCTAAAGCCTCTATAGCTCTTTGGCGCACAACCTAACAAATTGACTCGATTAGTAAAAAACGTCTTTTTTATGGTGTAATTGTGCGACAAAGTGTGTCGAGGTGCGTCAGCGACGGACTTTAATGACTTTGGCGGGAGTACCGACAGCGACACCCCAGTCTGGAACGTCTTCAGTGACTAGGGAATGTGCGCCAATAATGGCGTGTTTTCCAATTGAAACCCCGTCTAAAACTGTCACTCTGGCGCCGAGCCAAGCATGCGCACCTATTGAAACGCCACCACGAATATCCATCGGATTACTGATCAATGCGCCAGCACCCTCCTCAGTATGATTTCCTGGGCCTATGTAACAATACGCCCCTATCAGGACACTCTCTCCGATAGAGATTTGAGAGTTTGTAGCGATACGACAGTATGAACCGACATTCGAACCCGCCTCAAGTCTTATACGTCCCTGTTTGGCCGCAATGGTGCTATAACGCCCGACACTCACTCTATTTGCAATCTCAATCTGAGCGTCTTTTCCCCTAGCATCGAGCGTAACATGGTCATCTAAAACAAGGCCATCTCCAACCTCTATCTGCCCGCCGCCTCGAATCGTAGCCCCCTTTCCAATGGCCGGACGCCGACCACACCGAGACAAGATCCAAGGATAGGTGACCGCTCGAAAAGCAAATCCAAGCAATCCAGGCATCCAGAAGCCGAGCCCCTGAATTACCTCGTTTAGCAATAGCTGCAGAAATCCCGCTTGGCCAACCATCAATTGTTTATACGTAGAAAGCCCCGACCGACTAGTGTCTGAGAGAGCTTCTTGCTGAGGAGTCATCGCTGGCTGTTTGGTACACATGTCAGAAAGGATACTCTACCTAACTAGTTTGTTTCAATGCAACTTCACACATTAACTACGCACCTCAAACTGAAAGATACATTTCATATTTATAGCTAATCGCTCCATACAACACCGTCCTATTGGGTCGAATAACTAATATATTAATTTTTTACGCCAGCGCTACGACACAACCCTTGGCACAAAGCTACAAATTGCGGTAACATAAGTATCGGAAATAATTCATGCAAACAACGACAAGGAGTAGCCTCCCAATGATTTCCACACCAGATCAGTCCGGCTTTCTTACCACAACACTTGAAAGTGCCCTCGCGTGGGCTCGAAAATACTCTCTATTTTCATATCCATTCGTCACCGCCTGCTGTGGGATGGAGTTTATGTCAGTAAACTGTTCACATTACGATACAGATAGATTCGGAGCTGCACTGCCACGATTTACCCCGCGACAAGCTGATCTACTTTGGGTAGTAGGCACCGTTAATCACAAACTGGCACCGGTTCTATTACGGGTGTACGAACAAATGACAGAACCAAAATGGGTCGTTGCGTTTGGCGCATGCGCCTCTAGTGGCGGCTTTTACGACAACTACACAACCGTTGCAGGTATCGATAAGATTATCCCGGTCGACATGTACATCCCGGGCTGTCCACCTCGGCCAGAGACCGTGCTAGACGCTCTGCTCCACCTACAAAAAAACATCCAATCCTCAAAGCAACAGGTAGTACCTTCACACGGTGGTAAGCAATATCACCCTGATCTACCACCTCTCCTAGGTGATCCTATCGATACTAGACTCACAAAGCCTGTATAAGAATACAGGTCGCGCTATATATAGAGATAATTAGAAGGAATTTCAAAGCACACTGCTTATCCCCAAGTAGGTATGGGATAACTATGAGCACACGCCCTTTGCTAGAGAGAACTATCTCTAGCAAACACTCTAACTAGCGGCGCCCTCCGCCAAAAGATCTTCTCTTGGCATAATTCGGTCGATACGCATTTTTATACGTGGGCTCTGTCCGCATCACTTTGGTTAAGGCCTCCCTAATATCATCCTGCACCTGCGCTGGCGGCGTATGCGTGCGAATCCAGTAGACAGGTATCGGCGAAACCAAAACCAGCAACCTACTCGGGTCACTGTCATACGGCTCATTCTCGATATTAATGGGCTCGCCCACCACAAAACTTGCTTCATCTGATACAAGCGAGCCAGCAACAACTTCTCGCACACCTCCAGAGCCTACAACAGGCTTTACTCTCATTTTATCGGAACTGCGCCGCGAAGGGACCACCCTCCACCATCTATCGTATTGAGCGTACAACGACTCCATCAACAGCTGTCGCATCGACGTTGATAGGACGCTAGAACGCGCATCAGGATCTATAGACAAACGCTCACAAACATCTCGTCTCGTATCGCGGGCAAGGTGGAAATGATTTACATGTGCACCAACATTCTCCAACTGCGCCTCAGAAGCACCCAGCAAGGCCTCCAAAAACTGCATTTGCGCCACCACATCAGAATCTATCTCTCCAACGCAGAACCTCTTCCACGAAGATATCTGGCGAGCACTGCGTCCATCACGACATTGCTCCTTCGACATCCTCGCCTCTCGAGAGAGGATACCTTTGGCCTCCATTACAGCTGCCACACCGATGGCCGGTAACAACAACTCCTCTGGCTTCAAATCCCGCTCCTCTGTTATGGCTTGAGCTTTTGCAACCACAATTCCCGAGTGAATACTAAGCGGCAAATTAGCAACCGCACGCCCCAAATGGGTGATATGTCCTTGAGGGCCGATTAAGTTATTGCTGTACAGAGAGTCCTTAGCAAACTGAATGTTTTGCGCTGGCGCCGGATACAAAAGCTCCGAATTAAACTTTTCAAAATCCCGTTCAGCAGCAGCAATATCAAGCATTATTCTATCGACTGGCTGACTCTGCATTTGTGGCATGTCACTGTGCGGTAGCCGTTCGTACGGCAACCAGCCATGGTAGATAAATTCACCCGGAGCAGTTCGACCAACTCGGCCCCGCTTTTGATTGTACATATTCTGAGAGTCCTCTCTAATCACCAGTGAGCGGACTCCCTCATCATCAAGCTCCTCAAATCTATCAAAACCGGTACATATCACTCGCTCCATCCCTAGCGGCGTCAAACTCGATTGTGCAATCTTTGTCGCAACTATAATCTTAACTTCTCCCTGCTCCGGTTGATAATTGATGGCCTCTCGTTGCTCCGAACGCGGCATCTCGCCATGCAACCCAAATATGATTACATTACCTCCCGATCGAGCCTCAAGCTGAGAGGTAAGTTCCTCTATCTGACGTTTCCCCGGAACAAAAACCAAGGTGCTTTTGTTCCCTCGAAGAACATCTTCAACCAAAGACGTCCCCTTTGCGATGTCAATAATAGGCTTCTGTGTGTCAGGGATCTCAAAAAATGCTGGTTCGACGTTCATTGTGGCAAAGGACTTCGCAAAAGGCTCTCTGGCAATCGTTGCGCTCGTCACTACTATTTTAATCGGCTCTCCGCGCTCGATTCGCTCCTTCAGTAAAGCAAGAATCGCGTGCCCCTCCTGAGTATTCTCGTGAAGCTCATCGAGAATATAAACGGTTGGATCCGTGATCGGTGTTCTGCTATGCAACAAGCGCTTCCACTCATACCCCTCAGTGGCAAATATTGCTTGAGCGTCTCGTGATAGCTCCTTGGCCTTGCCGTGGCGAAATCCCACGTGTTCCCCGACCTCACTGTCATGCAAAAAAGCAACTCGCCTTCCATTCTCCTCGCAGGGAGCTCGTCTCGGATTCGTACTTACTACCCGAAATCCCTCCTCTAAGAGGAACAGGGGAAGAAGTGTACTCTTGCCCGTACCTGTTGGTGCGCTGACTATCGTAACGGGATTCTCTCTGATTAGATTAACAAGCTCTGCACGATAGCGCTCAAGTGGGTAGCCAAAAACGAGCGGACTAGTCGATTCCTCTCGTGAATCAAGCTTTGAAGCAGGCTTTTGTCGGTTGCGACGATTCCATAGAAGGCGACTTAAAAGACTGGTAGGTGGTGTGCTGGAGGCCGCTGTGTTTGCTCCAAAACGCGGAGTCCCATAAGTACTCACCCCATAGTTGTTCGATTGAGGGTATGTATCAACGACACTTAAATCAATAAGCGGGCGACTCTGAGGACGTTGCTGTCTCATTACCTTAGCCCGACTTCCCGAGTGCCCCATACTGCCCATGACCCCTCCACATCTAGGTTTTTAAGCGGCTTTCTTGTAGCATCTACAGTAAAATTAGCCGCCTCTTCTTCTATCGGACCCCCACTCATAAAACAAGAAAAAAAATCGCAGATTCTCCCAATATCACAAACTTCTAACACCTCCCCTCGACGTCTGTGCGAAATAGATCTTTTCAGTCAGATCCTATCTTTCCCCAACGTTGCATAGCAAACCCGCGATCCTGTATCCTAGTCGCCCGAGGCTTACATCATGACGACTATGCTCCCAGATCAAAATCCCCCGATCGCTCAAGGAGGGCTACAACCCTACCTAAGCTCCATCAGTGACATTCCACTGCTGACACCTAACGAGGAGCGTGCTCTCTTTGCAGAGATCGTAGAGCAGCGACAAATACTCACTGAAGCGGCATTTAGCGTGCCCGAAATCTGCGCAAAGGGCCTAGAGATATTTCAACACTTGCATACAAGTTCAAGAGACCCGCGAAATTTTCTTGAATTTGGGCAACGAGAAGCAACGGCGATCCCCAAGAAGCTCGCCTCTCACGTTCCCTTACTCCAGGCCCTATCAACTCGAAAACAGCGAGTAAGACTCGGCACTGAAAAAGCCCTCATTGAGAAAAAAATCGGAATCCTCGCCTATGAACTTCGCCTAAAAGACAAAATCCTACACGGGCTCATTACCGATCATCTTAAAACACATGATAACCCTACACTCTCTCATGCGCTTCAAGAAGCTATCGCACTGCGAAATAAGGCAATGGAATCTAACCTACGCTTGGTTATATCAATCGCAAAAAAACATCCAAAAAAGGGGTATCTTCTAGATGCCATTCAAGGTGGTAACACCGGGCTCATGCGAGCTGTAGAGCGCTTCGAGCCAAAACTAGGCTACCGATTCTCAACGTACGCCACACCGTGGATTAGGCAGGGCATACAAAATACCATGAAAACTGCCGGTAAAATCATCGACGAGCCAAGTTATCTAAATGAAGTACGCAATGATATCGAACAAGCTCGGTATGCATTAGGAGAAGAGGGCGCCGCTGAAACAGAAGCCGCTGAAATTCATAGCTGGCTTCGAAGGAACCCTTCACCCAAGGCAAAGGTCGCCTCAGAAAAAATTATCGCAGCCGCTCTAACCGACCGAAAGCAGTTATCTTTAAGTGATTTAACTCTACCATCATACACCCCTCCGCCAACCCTAGATGAAGTTTTAGGTATCGACATAGATGTACTACACCAGGCACTGGCGACACTCCCCGAAAGAGAGAGGTACGTCATCAAAAAACGCTTTGCATTAGCGATAGATGGCACAACACACGCCGAGCAAACCCTAGAGGACGTTGGTAACGAACTTGGAATCTCAAAAGAGAGGGTCAGGCAACTTCAAAACAAAGGGCTCCAAAAATTACGCGAGCATCTTGAGAGACGCATCATTCCTTAACATCAGGATTTTTTCTCGAAGAGAAAATCTCTTGGGATTGAGTCGCCCCCTCCTATCAATAGGGCCGCAGTTGCTCGGATGATAATCATCGAGACAGGTCATCCCAACCAGGCAATGAGTCCGTCTATATCAATCGGTTTTGAGAAGAACTCCCTCGCACCGAGTGCTGCAAACTGATAGAGCTCCTCGTCAGGCGCCTCACCACTCATAACCGCACACATAAATGCCCCTGAGCTCTCTTTAATGCGCCGCAACAATTTATCTGCTCCACCATCGGGCATATGAACATCACATAAAACACGCACGAGTCGTGACTTCTGTACGGAGTTAAGATATTCAACTGCACTTAAAACATTTGTGAAAACTCTCACTCCAGCTCCCCGTTTCGCTAAAATTCGCTCCAAAGAAGCTGCGTGCTCTTCATCATCATCCACTATTACTACCTCAGTACAAACATCTAGTGAGTCACTTGGAGCACCCCCTCCAACACGAAGCTGACCTACAGTCGTCGCCTCATCCTTTTCTCTGGCCTCTTCGCTGTCCATCAATCCCTTGGTGACTCTCCGCGTGGGATCTTCCCGATCATACTTAGTACAACATTCCTCGCTCAAACGAAGAGTAATAGAAACCCTCGCTCCCT
Source organism: Pseudomonadota bacterium (assembly GCA_038134595.1). GTDB lineage: Bacteria > Bdellovibrionota_C > UBA2361 > UBA2361 > OMII01 > OMII01. The sequence goes on from JAYPVM010000007.1 coordinate 72,904, forward strand.
CTACGGCATTCGAAACTACTACCGTTCCTCCGAACTTCTCAATAAGCTTAACTGAGGATAACAAGCCAACACCCCATCCACCCTGCTCTGTCTGACCCTGCGCAGTTTGCGCTCCACGTGCAATCTTCTCTAAAACTTCAGCTGGAAAACCTGGGCCATCATCACACACCCCTATATGTGCCCAAAGCCTCTCCTGCACCTTTACATCAAGTTTTATATTCTTAGCGCCATGTTGAACCGCATTACCAACGATATTGGAAAGAACTCGCTCCAAGGCCAGCTCCGAAATATCTACTCGACACTCCCTACTCTGCATAGCCGAAACCTCAATAGCAATCTGCCTCATGGTCGCCTCTGGCTTAAAGCGCTCAACAACACTTGCTATGACACGACAGATGTCTGTTGAAAATGAAGCTGTATCGCTCTCCCTCTTCTTACCTTGCATCCGTGGAGATAATCCCTCCAAGAGCCTATCGACGTATTGGAGCTCTTGGACGATATGTGTTCGATCGGACTGATACGCCGCATCCTCTGCCATCATATCAGCTACAAGATATTGAAGCATACTTAATGGGGCACGAACATCATGCGCGATAGTGGTCATCTCTCGCCTCACAGCATTGAGAGATTCGATTTCAACAAGGCTTTTTCTAAAACTCGCTATCGCTCCAGCGTACACCTCAAGCCATTCACTAACAGAGCGCGCTACTTGTTGCGCCATCTCTACTTTTTTGGGTGTTGCTACACCCGAGATTCCAAACCATACAATACACTCGCCAACTCGCTCAAGAACGTGCCCATGCTGTATTCTGACAGTAATTGAAGTCCGCAACTGCCGCCCCAAAAACCTGAGAGAATCAAGGGCATGATCTCGAACTCGACATGACAGAGGCTCACGGTCCTGCTCCAACAAAAACCCCCGCAATATCTCCTGTGGTAGTATTGTCGATTCCTTTGGTTTAGCAACAACACACGTCCCCGTTGTATCAGATACAACAAATGCAATCGCCTCAAATTCAGTGTGCAGACTGTGAGACAACTCCCATGCAACTCTGGAAAGCAACTTTTGCGCGGAAATATCTCTCTTTTCACAACAATAGGAAAAAGCCCTTCCTATCGAACCCGCCAAAGTCTCTTTCATGCAGCTTCTTCCATGCGAGTGTTTTTTGCCAAGCGCACAACATGGGCACACAGCACTCTTGGATCTTTGGATTTACTGATAAGGACATCAACACCTATCTCTACTGCCGTGACTTCCACATCTGGCCCCTCATCGGATGTGAGCATAACAACTGGGATAGCCTTCAAACGAGAATCCTCCCGTAATCTGGTGACAAATTCCTTTCCGTTCATCGTTGGCATATGCAAATCACAAATAATTACTTTGGGTAGAAAAGCAGTTAACTTCGTAAGGAGCTCTAATGCTTTTGCGCCATGTTCCGCACACGAAACGACAATCCCCTCACGCTTTAGAAGCCGTTCAAGAACACGACAAAACATGGGATTATCATCTATTACAAGCGCCGGAATTTCCTCGACGCATTCTCCATCGACATTTGGACATTCCTTCTCTACCCCTGGCGAATCAAAGTAATCCTCAACAATCACCTCCTCTTCCACCTGCGGCTCGTCCTCGTTAACACTACGTTCCCACCCAATCAATTCGGGCCCGTTATCTGCCGCCCACGACAACCTAAAACTCCTACTACTACCAAGAGAACGAACGACAATCTTCCCTATAGATGGGTGGTTGTAGATTTCTCCGTCGTATCCACTAAGGTATTGTAGAACACCCTCGAGAGCCTGTTGTTGAACGGTTCCAACGGCAATCTTTCCGTCTCGAGTGGTAAACTGATAGCGACTCTTTCCCTCTGAGGATAAAATCTCTAGACTCCGTGCCCCATGTTCCTCGGCTTCCGTTAAAAGAATACCCACTACACGCGCGCAAAGCTCCTTGCGCCGTAACGTCTCCGCATGGTCTGTATTCGCCTCTCGCTCGCTAATCAGACGCTCGGCCATATCAAGAGCGCGAGCAATCTCAGTCCAAGGTGCAATAGATATAGACTGAGTGCCATTATACATCTCTAAACCCCTTACTTCTGAGGGGTCAACAGCCACAAAGCCTGTTATCTCAATTCCATTGACCGTGGCAACCGATCCCGCTTTACGAAGCGCTGTCAAAATACTACGCGCTCGTGATCCGAACATGGTCAGGTCCATTACTGGAACCTTATCTTGGTAGGGCATCCGTAATTCTTGCGCTGCAGCGTGCACAAACTCTCTCTCACTTACCCCCACCCAAGCAGCCGCAAGAACTCCCCACTGCCTCCTATCATGCGAGGAATCCATCACTTCGCGCATGACACTACGAGGCACTAGCTTCTTCATCGCTTTTAGTAGGGAGGGAAGCCTCACGGTATCATCCTGTGGCCGTTTTCGTTTATTTATACCGGACATAAACATCCGCACAGGATTTCTCATAATACTACCTCCTCTCTCGGGACCCACACCGCTGCGTGCTCAACAGTGTCCTCCCGAAACAACTCACCTAACCCTTCAAATCTTCCGCCTACAGCTACTCCCACCAACGTCGCACGGGGGAAAAATCCTCCCCCGGCACCAACGCTCACTGTTATAGGGCGAGCCACCCCATCAGCCAACCGACGATTCAATGCTTGATCTATGTCAAGGATGTTACCCCTTAAACCCTGCGCCACACAGCTCTGCGAAACGAGATTACCAACATCGCCCGTCACTTCATCAACATTATAAACCCAATAACAAGCTCGACTCGATACATCCAAAACACGTAGCGACTCATCTTGCAATTGAGCAATCCCCCTCAACGAGAGGGTTCCTATCATGCGTTCCAATCGGTCTTCCTCAGTTCGCAAGTCCCCATTGATTCCGTTCGATTCCCATACCAGAGTACGACCGATCGCCTCACGCATCAGAGATTCAGGGATTAATCGAACTACCTGTTGATCGCCCACCAATCCAAACAGCGCTACAAATGTTAGTGCCAGAGGCAGCAAAACCGCCATCCACGCCGCCAACTCTAATGCGGCAAATCCTCTTTGCCGACTTACTGCCGTTTTAAGCTCCACTACTCTATTGCTCCACAACAAGATTACCCCTTACAAGCTGAGATACAGTGCTGACTAAGAGACTTCCCCGTAATTCACTCTCCGAGGCTCCAATCTCTCGATACAAGCCTCCATGTATTCCAATTCCCGAGGGGCGATAATCAATTGTGCCTGAATCGTCTACCACCATCGTTATCATATCTATCGGAAAAAGCGCCCCGTTAGTTGCCTGGCTTAGGACATTGGCTACTGCGGCTGCATAGCCTGTCATATAACGCTCCTGACTCATTACAAGAACGACCACTCGTTTCCGTACGGCCTGGCTAACAAGCTGTTCTCCAACAAGATCCCTCATCGAAAAGGCCACATCGTAGGCGTCGAATACTGTATCACTCCTACCCTCCAAACTCTGTAAATCTAGGGGACGGGCCGTATTTTGGCTCCCGCATCGCCCCAGCCCATCACTACCATCGGCGAGCACCTGCTCCACTGGCTCCGACTCTCCGGGGAATACCGCTACCGAGAGCCCACCCGACGCAACATCAATCCAGCGAGCATAGAGATTATCCATAAAGACTTGTCGTGCCTGTAAGGAAGGTGTGGCACACACATCCTGACCAACGAGAACACTTCTATCCAAAACAAGTAACGCCGCGGCACTTTGAATCGCTACCTGAGACTGTACAGTCATTGAGAGCAAACTATCTGGAAGCCCAAAAAAGGCCTCTACAATGGGGAGAAACATCCCGTTGTACGTTATCTGGGCTGAGACCCTCGCTTGTCGCACCCCTTGTTGAACTGTCACATCAGTGACATTAATAACATCCCCCACATTTCCTAACTGCCTTCGGAGCCCCTGCTCAACATCATTAGCTACAACTCCAAACCGCAATGTATCTTGAGCTTGTCTATCAAGAGCCTGCTGAATCTCTTCTCGAATCCCAAAAAACTGAGACAGCTCAACCGTGACAGTAAACATAAGAAACAGCACCGGGAGAACAATACCAGCAAAGAGTGCCGTCACCATTCCTTTACAATTACTGCTGTGCTGACGCATCCACCACCTTCTTTGTAATAGAGCCAACCTGCATAAGTGGCACGGTTAAAAAACATACAATGAGCCCCGTAAAGGTAAGTACTATTGGAAGTACAGCTTTAACCGGAAGTTTTGCAATATGCTCCTCAACACCTTCCTGATAGGCCACCTGTGTAGCATCACTTAGTTCTTTGAGAGGTCGTACAATCTCTCCCCCCTGCCGATAGGCAAGGCCCAAATGAATACAAGCATGTTTCACTGAAGGGGTAACATTTTGCTTCGACGCCAGTTCAAACGCCTCTTCCACTGGAGTTCCTCGCTCAGAGAGCGTTACAATCCAACGAAAAAGCTCTGAGATAGGATCTCGACCACCGCGGCCAGCTTCTCTCAAAGCAGGTATGATATCTAACCCAGAGCCAACGGCCATGACGATCCGCTCCATTACCGTCGGCAAATAAAAATCCATCTTTCGCAATCGAAGTGCCTTACGATTATCTCGCTTTCTACTGTAGAACAACTCTCCTGCGAACCCACCGATAACAACGGCAACAACCATGCCTAGAGACGAGAGTGAAAAAAAGACAAGCCTTATCACAACACACAGCAATGCCCCAATAAACCACGCCTTACGCCGCTCTTGAATGTTCTCCCCTAGCTCATCAGAGAAAAGCACTACCCCGTCCTCTTGCTCAGGACTATCAGAGTCATCAAGCAACGAATTCGTAACGTGCTGGTCGCCTCCCCTACTCACCAAAAGAGATGCAGCCAGTAGACTGGCTCCGAACAATGCAATGAGAACACTAATAGAAAGCGACATCGTCTATAACTTCTCTTCCTTACCCATCATCAACATCCAGACCACGCCCAACAAGATCAGTCCACCTCCAGCAAACAAAAGAAGCTTTCCCAACGGATTTGCTAGAGCAACCTTTACGCCCGATAGATTCGTTACTACCTGCATAGCTGTTATCAAAACAGCGCATAGAGCTATCCCAATTGCTGACATCCTATGCATAGCCAAAGCGGCTTTCGTCTTCCGCCTAAAAGATTGTCTCTGCCGAACAACTCGAACCACTCGGTGTATCGGTTCTGCCAAGGAACTACCGTGACGTCTTGAGAGCATGATACACCGCTTGAACAACTCAACATCTCGATTTGCTTCGGCGGCAAAAAAACCCTCGATCACCTCAAATTCATCGTCCCCCATGCGCAATCGCTGTTTAAAACCCTTCAACTCCTGGGCGAAGGGATTTTCAGGTGCAAAATATTGCTCGGCATCACACATAGCCCGAATAGGATCTATACCCGCCCGAACAGAAGACGCTACCGACGTCAGTAATGCTGGAATATCTCTATCGATGACTGCTCGCCGTTTCGCTTCTCTATTACCTACATACAGATACAAGAAGACTCCTGACACCGGCAAAACAATCAAACCTGCCAAAAGGGAAGCATTTCCAGCTACGACACCAGCAACACACAAGGCAACTATGAGATAAAAATGCAAGGCCTTTCGGGGAACATGGCGCAGAATCGCTGCGAGCAAAGGATCCATCTCCGGACGATCCGTCGCGCGCTCTTTTTTATCCCCCTCAGGCCTTCTATCAAATGACGTCAGCAACTGTGAAATAATGAGTCGGTTTGAAGCAAGTATACCCCTCATTCTCTCACCTCTTCATCGACGCAGCAGCTTCACGATACGAAACTTCTACCGGAAGCTCCAAGACATCTGGCAACCGCGTAAAAGAAAATGAATATGGTTCCTGTTCCAACTTTTCGCGAAATGCGCTCACTCGCGTAGCAACTACCCACTGGGGAACACCCTTGGCGGGGCGATACGAGAATATTTCACGCTGCCGCAAAACTCCATCTGCCACTGGGCCTAGTTCTCTAATCTCCATAATACGGCGCACACCTGTCATCTTGCACACATCAACAACAACCATCACTTGCACAGCAGTAGCGACCTGAGCTCCGAGCAGGGCTCTATCCGCATTCTTTTGAACGCGTGCTAAAAATAATTCAAGTCGGGTGATGGCATCAACAACACTGCGACCATGAACAGTAGATAATCCTGAGTGCCCCGACGCGCACACATCCACAAACGCCTCTGCGGCCTCTGCATCACGAATCTCACCGAAAATAATCCGGTTCATCGCCATTCTCATCCCAGCCCGAATACACTGCGCGGGTGAAACTCGGCCTGTCCCCTCCAAATTCTCCTCGCGAGTAGTCATATATCTGACGTGAGGATGCTCCAAGCGAATCTCAGGTGTATCTTCTATTACAAGAACCGATTCATCATGAGGGATAGTTCCAGCCAACGCTCGGGCAAGAGTCGTCTTTCCCGTACCAACCTCTCCTACGATCATAACGGTTCTGCTAATACCGACTATTGCCCGCAAGTAATCAAAAATAACCTGCGGAGCAAGTCCCGTCTTTTCGAGCATATCAAGGGTAACCGATGTAAATCGGTTGATACGAATAGTTAAATAAGGCCCGTTATCACACAACGATTTGTGTACTGCATGAACACGCACCAGAGAGCCTATCATGCCATCTGCGATAGGTTGCTTGGTTGAATATGCCGTTCCCGCCTGATGCAAAAGTCGTTCCACAAAAGCCTCATAGGAACGCTGATCAGGAAACTTAATTTGAGTTCGCAGACTCTTCCTTCCCTGTTGAATAGCTACCTTAGAAAACCCAGATACAATAATATCCGAAACTCGGGAGTCATCTATCAGAGACTGCAGCACGCCAAAGGTATGAACATCTCCTTCAACATGAGTAAGAATCTCATCGCGCTCGAAGCTAGAAAGCTCTACCCCCAAACGGAGCGCAGATTCAGCGACAGTGCTTGAAAGATCTATTTTTTCTCCACTCGCACCCGTTCCCTGTCGAACAATCGTGCGACGAACATCATCAAGAACGTGAGCCAAAAGCGGCGATAGAGAGGGCGTGGTTCGAGAAAATTCATCCACCTGATTCATCTACTCAGACCCCTCCCGCACATCGGATTTCGAAAAAAATCCGGACGGCACATCATCTGCCGGTATCCAACGGCCATCTACCAACGCGTACTGCCGACGCTCATCTCCCTCGCCAAACGAAACGACCCCACCAACATGCGATTTACGTCCCGAAGGTCTCTTGTCATAGAACTCATCTGATGAAAACCTGTGCGCTCGCCAGCTATCGTCATCCTTGGAGCTTCGAAGGGCAAACGATATCTTTCCGAGTGGAACTGCTGTGCTGATTGCCAAGCACTGTTCCTGGGTGACTAATAACGTAACGGTGCTCGGCACTCCCCGATGGCCTTGCGCACCCAAATCAATTGGAGAAAGTGACCGTTCAGCAGAGATAACTCGCACCTGTTCAGCGATTACGGTAGTCCTCGTCTTCTCTACCAATAACACATCAACCACCGAGCCACTCCGAGCCCATCCCTCGACCGCTGATGTGGCATCAACCTTAACCGTCATGGCTCTCATGCCCGGAGGGATATGTCCCAATATCGGATTTGAAGCTTCATTCATATCACCGATATTCGCTGCCATAACAGGCAGGCCACCCGGCAACGATACCAACGTAACCCTATCACGACTCCCTCTAAGATCATGTAAAACACCAGCTGGCACCTGATGTCTCGGAAATTTTTCCACCCGAGTTTTAATGTCACGTACAAACGTTCCAGCCGGAACAGGGCGCTCCGGGACTGGAATTTCCACAACATCAAACTCGGGCACATACGCCTTATAGCGCTCTCGTGTTGGGGGGGCACTCCCCCCCTTGCCTGCCACATATGCCGCAGATCCAACACCCAGCACCAGCGCCACAGCACCGATTACAGTACCAAGCGATGAGTATCGTCGAATGTGCGCGCCAGAAACACGAGTTGCCATAGTATCCCTTACTGAACGATCTCTCCGGAACGTGCGTCAGCCCAGCCACCAACAGATCCAAGAAGACCTGCGATATTGCCACTGAGTCCGTTTAGAGCAGTCCATAGCACACCCCCGATGATGGCAGCACCAGCACAGTATTCAAGTAACGTATATCCCTTTTGGTTCTTGCGATTTCTCATACATTTCTCCTTTTTAGAAAACGGCCTCCAGCACAAGCGCCGAAAACCTCCTCACTAACTATCTACTTTCTATTTGAACTACTCCGCGCAATTCAAAAACTACTACCCAAGAAGAACGGGCTTCGAAACCAGCGTACTATCATCCGAAACATCAAGCTGAGACGATAACAGCGCTGAAGACCCCAACTGAGGAGAAGCTCCCCAAGGCTCTTTCGACGCACTTTCCCTCTTCCGAAACCTTCGTCCCACTTGCAACACACCAGCAAAATGCCGAACAAGTCCAAGAACAATCCCACTCACAAACCCAACCAATTGAGAGAACAAAGAACGTGCTCGCTCCTTTCCTCCTGGTTCGATGAATAAATGTTCTAGGTTACGACGAAGAAATTTATACGGAGTGTGTCCGCTGCACATCCATGTAACAGCTTGTTGCGTCTTAGGCACAACGATATCGCTAACGTCCTTACCGGCGATAACAACTACCTGCTCGCGCAAAAGAGAAACTGCGGCACTTCCAACTCCCGTATCGTTTAGCACCGTAGTCAACGTTGCATTTGGCTTTAAAAATCCGGCGATAAGCGACAGTGCCTGGCGATTTGCATACGCAGCACTCGCATCGCGATTTACCACAAAGTGGACATCGTCACATATCTGAAACAAAGCGTTGCGTGCCGGAGTTACCAAACTAGACGTATCTACTACCACCCTATCGTACTGAAGAAGCAATGCCTCTAAAACAGCGACAAAACCTCGTTGCGCATGTTGAGAAGCAAACAAAGATTCATCGCATCCTGCGGGCGGCGCCACACAACCGAAGCGACTTTCATTAATCCACACGTCTCTCACACATTCAGTGACCGTCTCGGAAGTAACCACCCTCTCCTGATCGATAAGAATACGTAAGGACTCATTGACATACGGTCGAACCTGCATAAATCGAGTGAGATCTTGTGACAACACATCACAATCTACCATGCAGACCTTACATCCCTTCTCAAACCACCCCTCTGCTACCGCCGCAGTAATAAAGGTTTTTCCAACGCCACCCCGCGCAGAATCAATCACGACCAAGCGTCCCCGCCTCTTTGACTGAACTCTCCTTTGAAGAAGCAGGATACGTCTAAAAAACTCGTCGCTTGAGGCGGAATCAACAAGCACATCGTCAACGCCAAGACGCCCAAGCTGTTCGACCAGCCCAAACGAATACGTACGAGCGTCCAACACGCATAAAAGTATCTTTTCTGGCAATTGCTTACGTAGGCTATTAATAAACGCGGCATCGCAACCCACTAGCTCGGGCCCGATAATACAAACGTCTAAGTCGCCGTGAAAACGAACTTCTTCAGGGGATAATAAATGAAGGGAGATGCGAGGAGCAGAGACTTTTCCACCAGGAGGTGCCCAAGCCCACCGTTCGACTAGAGTAGATAACCTTCGGCGACCTTCAGCGCTTAGGTCTACAATGCCGAGTTCAATCATTCCAACACCTCCGAAACAACCAGAAAAGTGAGAGCGGAAAGAACCTATTTTAAAAAGAGTCCACAAAGAGCCGTGCTTTTTGACTCTTGGAAAAAACCTTGGGGCGGACTCTACCATAAAAACGCAAAAGACGTGTGGTCTTTTTTTGCATTTCATTTTTTTTACTGCACAGCAACCGCAGGTAACCTATCTAGCCCCACTCCCGCCCCTGTTTTTCTCATTTCTCATCAATCAACATTGTTGTAAAATAAGGAAGATAGGACGTTTAAAGGAGGCTGTGCACTGAACAATGTACCGAATTTGGCAAAAAAAACGCTGGTTGCCATTGGGCTACACAACAACCTTCGAGGGACAGTACAACATATCTTCAATCCAACTATCCGAGCTTATCGAGCGCTGCTCGGCAATCCTAAGTGAAGACATCCTACGTTCCAACACCCTCATCAACCTCAAGGGACAAGACCCAGGAGAACCCCCGTTACTAGAACAAGCCCATCCGCCGACAAGCAGTGACATCCTGATCATTGCCGGAAATATCGCAACAAAAAAAAGCTCTAACAACTTTTTATGGGAGCCATTTCGAATATCGGCAACCTCTAAATTTGATAGATTCAAAGGTGCTCGCGATATTATCCACTCGCACGCACTCTCTCGCTCCAAGTCAGTACCATCCTGGCTACCCTGGAAGCTGATAGGCACCGCTGCGCCAATCCGGCCAAACTACCTCCGAATCGGGCTCGATCACTACACAAGCCCATTTACTCTCTTGCGACTAGGATTTATCCCGACAGTGACCTCTTCCCTGCGCTTAGAAGCAAACGAATCAACACTCAAGTGCAGACTCTCCGTTGAAAGTCGCTTCAAGCTTCGTAGAATCCCTTTAGCAACTATTCCAAGCTTTCACATGCTTATCTCAGCAATAGATCAAATCAACACTGTCTCGATTATACCGGACACCGCAGCCCCGATCGGCTCTTCGGCATAATTATGTATCAAAACAGATAGAGCCCCCCGAATACATGCATGGTGTGCAATAAAGCGATTACCATCTCGAGTGGATACCATGTGTCACGCGATGGGCTCTAGAAACACCCTCTGTGCTTAACAATATTTACTCACAGTACCGACTTCTGAAACAGAAATGGAATCTCCTCTTTTAGGAGGAGTTTCGTTATTAAGAATCCAGACAATACAAAAAACCCAGCCACACCTGCTCCGACTAAATGTCTTAGGCCAAAGTTGTAGGCATGCTCAAAAAAAAACAAGATTACAAAGAGCACTCGGAGTAGGTCGAAGTACGGCTGATTGGGAAACCTTTCTCGAGAACCAATGCTTGGGGTTCCTTGCAAACTGCGCTGAGAGAGCCTTAGATCAGATAACATTACTTAAATACATACCTACAATCATACTTACACCAAACACCACAATACTACGCACCAACCCCCGAAGCTTCCAAGGCATTAACAAAACTCCTTTACAAAAGACACGCCTTCGTCCCTATTTGACGGCCTTCCTAGCCCCCTTCTCTCTCGCTTCCAAATACGCTACACTATTTTGCAATGAAACGTTTTTTCAACTCGCCCTCTTTTCGCCTCCGCGCTCATCAACTAGCAATTGCAATGGTGGTGGGTTCTGTCCTGCACGGGGTTCTCATACAGGCCGGATATAACACACTACTTTTCTATCCTTACAACACACTCTTTGGTTTGGAATTGTGGCGACCTTTTTCATCGCTTCTTGTTGCGACCTCACCTCTCGAGGTCATATTCGGCGCGCTTATCATATACAGTATAGGTAGCACCCTTGAATACCAATGGGGAAGTCGTCGCTTTCTGTATATAGCCCTTGGCATTCCTGTTTCTGCATCGCTATTAACTCTTGTTTGCGCTCTTCTTCTACCCCGCACCTTTCTGGGGATCGGGTACGGTGGGGCGCGAGAGATTATTACAACACTGTGGATTACGTACGGACTTGTAGCTCACTTTTCACACCAGCAACTAAACTTTTGGGGCTCCCCGCTATCAGGCAAAGCATTTGCTTTAATTGGTGTCGCATTTGTAGCTCTTAACGCAGTATTCGCCGGCCCGCTCGTAGTTCTCCCCGAACTGTTTTGCATCGCTTTATGCTACTCATACATGTATCGACATCGCTCATACAATTTCAAAAATCAGGTACAGCTAAAATACTATTCTTGGAAACTAAAAAGATTAAAATGTCGGTCGGGGCTCAAAGTCATAAAAGGACAGCGGGGCGATAACGATCGCCAAATCCACTAATTCTGTCAGTTTTATATGGGATCGATACTTAGCGATTATTAAAATAACCTGCCTAACACAAAGAATACGAACACTGCAGCCATCGACAGGCCAAGACAAACTATCAGTAGCGCAATAGGACCCTGCACATTTAGACGAGGACGCAAATCAATGTGCCGTGCAGTTGGGAGCAATACTGAAAACAAGCCAAAACAAAAGAGCGCTCCTCCAATAAAGAGCAATCCATCATTTGTTTTCTGCACATTTTGCTCCTCAAGTGAAAATAGCTCATCAGCAGAATACAAACCCGCACGAATTTCGACCGAATTTGCGCTATTGGCTCCTACTAGATTACGCTCATCAACTTGACGCGCTAGAATCGTATACTCGCCTTGCGGCAGACCTTCATACCAAACGCGAACATCGCCAAGAGATGGGCTAGCGCGATCTACTTCTGTATCCCGCGGAATATAAAGTTTTCCATCCTCAATTCTTATGGTCGGGTTTTTCAGCATTTCGCTTGAAAGAGGAGCCGGCAACAACCTGCGAACCGATTGCAAAATCCTGGTTGCATCAAACAACCCAAACGTGGCGGCTCCCTCTGGAACATGCAGCGTCTCTGAAGAGTACGGCAGCAACGGATTTGCATGCCCCTGAGGCTTTTGAAACTGAAAGAAGTCGACCTGCTCCTCCCTCCACGCCAAGGTATACTTAGGTAACGGATCAATTGAGTTTCTCTCCTCCACCCACTGATACATCTCCACGTGTCTTTTTAGGGTCAGATAATGGCTAGGCTTGAGAAACTCATCCTCAAGAAGACTAGCGGAATAAAGCCTCCCTGCGGCAACCACAAGAGCCCCATTGTAATCTACACTGGGAAGAAGTGGATCGATATCAACAGCCTCTCGTCGGAGCCTGTCTGTAGTAGATGTGTTTTCAAGCGTTCCCCGTGAGCTTCCCCACATCATCAAAAACCCACATAAGAGCGTTAATGCTCCGACAAAGCCCTGAGACTTAGATGACAATCGCTCCAGCTTACCCACTACCCCTCCATATAGGTCATACTAACTGCTCAAGCCGAGCACGCATAAACAGCGCCATTGACTTAGCATCTTGCATCGTTCCATCTCTAGCAGCGGCTTCAAAAGCCTGAACCGTCAACCTTACTACTGTAATATCCTCATCTTCGTCGCACTCTGCAGGCTTCTCAAAAAGATCGCTAGCAACAAACAAGTGTTGAATTTCCGTGCAGAATCCAGGTGCAGGATACAATGTTCCTAACGGCTTTAACTGTCCGGCCCCTAACCCGATCTCCTCTTGAATCTCTCTTTGCGCGCAAACAAGAGGCTGCTCCCCCAATTCAAGGGTTCCCGCCGGAAGCTCCAAAACAACCCTACCTACAGAATGTCGATATTGAGAAACACATACTATGCGCCCGTGGTCGTCAATCGGTAGAACAACAACAGCCCCTGGATGCTCAATTGTTTCATGAGCAAAGCGTCGTCCATCATTTGTCTCCACTATCTGCCTAACCCCCCGAAGCTTGCCAGAATACAGCTCCTCAGAAGAGACCACTCGATATAACTTTGCCTCGCTCACAATCAATTCCCCCTTAGGACAGGAAAACCCATAAGGTAAGATGCTCTTACCCCTCAAAACAACAACAAAGAACTCCCCTATATCTTAACATGTCCTTCTAAAACCCCGCTAATCAAACGGCTTTCTAGCGCATGGGGTTGTTCTTGCACCTCGCTTCCTCTAGTCTGCATCAAAACTACGGGGAGCGTAATCTCACTCAGAGTATATCCGCTCCCTGCGAGAGATTAACAACCAAACCTTACAGGTGTCGATTCTCTACGAGCAGGACATCGGGTATAATCAGTGGGATTCTCAGTAAACTTGTCATGCACATGTCGGCGTCTTCTCCCCCTACACACAAAACATCCACATTACCTCCTCGGTCGATAGACCAGTGGCTAGAGACTCAACAAGCCACACAAGCACTCGTCGATATCAGCGTTGTTGTTCCCGCTTATAACGAAGAGCGTCGCCTTCCCCCTACCCTCCTCGATCTCGTTGACTACTTTGACCAACAGCCACTGGCATACGAAATTATCGTAGTCGATGACGGAAGTAACGATAGTACAAGCCAAGTAGTTCGGAAATTCGAACGAGTGCGAGAGCAAGTAAAACTCATTCAACTCCCAAAAAACTACGGCAAAGGGCATGCCGTTAGGCTAGGCGCGCTTAACACTCACGGCAAAGTAATTTTATTTGCTGACGCTGACGGTGCAACTCCCGTAGTAGAATTTGAAAAGCTCTATACTGCCATTCAAAATGGTGCAGAGATTGCCATCGGGTCGCGGGCGCTCTATAGCAATGACACAAGAGTCTCTACATCGTTTCACCGGAAAGTGTTCGGGCGAATCTTTAACACCTTCGTCAACTCACTCCTACTTCCAGAGCTCAAAGACACGCAATGTGGATTCAAAATATTCTCCCGCTCGGCTGGACTATTTCTCTTCAAACAACAACGATCGGATAGATTTAGTTTTGATGTTGAGCTGTTATACATAGCCCGAAAGGCTCACATCGCTATTAAAGAGATTCCCGTCAACTGGACAAATATCCCTGGTTCTAAGGTGAATCTACTCATAGATTCAATAAAAATGTTTCGAGATCTTTTTCGCTTTAAGGTCTGGCACCGCTCGGTTGTCTACGACGATTACTCACGCTTCAAAAGTGCGCTAGCTGGAAACAGCTCCAAAAATACATAAAATACTCCCTCAGGGCCGCAAATAACTGACTCCGGCACCTGTACACTAAACTCGACCATATGCGATACTTGCTCCATGCAAACGCTTATCGAAGGATACCAGCTCCTAGACTCTGGAGAAGGTCGAAAATTAGAACAATTTGGAGAGCGCATCATCGATCGCCCCTCATCACTGTGCTCGTGGAAGCGCCGAGAAGATACTAGCCTCTGGTCAACAGTAGACGCTCGTTACGACAACGAAAAAGGATGGAGCCACACCTCCCAAACTTCAAAAATCTGGCAGGCCTCCATACAAGGTACGACACTTGCGCTAGAGCTACTCTCAAATGGACAAGTTGGCCTCTTTCCTGAACATGCGATGTATCTTCCTGAAGTGGCACAAACAATAGCCAGACTACGGGGCGGCACCGACCGCACCATCCGCGTACTTAATCTGTTTGCGTACTCGGGCCTCGCGACCTCATTTTGCGCAAAACTCTCCCATGTTCACGTTACCCACGTTGACCTCTCCAAACGAGCCATCGAATGGGCCAAGCGCAACGCTGAGCTGAACTCGATTGCAGACGATAGCGTTCGCTGGATTGTGGATGATGCTCTGGGATTCATGTCCCGCGAATCCCGTAAGTCGCAAGTCTACGACATCGTCATTATTGATCCCCCCTCATTCAGCAGGCTTTCGAAGAAAAACTCTTGGACACTCGATGAAAAGGCAGCAGAGATTGCCAACTTAGTTTTAAGCGTAGTTGACCACAGCAGATTTGCTATATATTTCACAAATCACTCCTCTGCGAGCACATCAGATGTTATCCGTAACATCTCGCTCGATGCAATAGAATCACACAATCTACAATTTACCACCCGCTCACTTGCTCTCACCGAGAGCTCCTCTATGAGGAGACTACCGGCGGGAGCGCTAATCATGCTATCTATGGGCTTAACGTAATTACAAAGAGAAGATACTCCATGACCACCTCAGTTCCATCGCTTCAATCAGAAAACTATGTCAATGAATCTCTCCTATGGAGATACGCAACCAAGCAATTTGATTCCACACAAAAGGTACGTAGCGAAGCACTGCAAACTCTCATCAATTCTCTTCAGCTTTCTCCGTCCTCGTTTGGCCTGCAGCCGTGGAAATTTTTCGTTATTTCAGATTTACCCCTCCGCCAACAACTACGAGAACACTCGTGGAATCAACCGCAGGTCGTTGACGCCTCGCACCTTTTTGTATTGGCATCTGCTCGAACCGTCACCCCGGAATGTATTGACGGGCACCTATCGAATGTCGCAGAAACAAGATCTATCCCCCTTGAGGATCTCCATCCGTATCGCGAGCGAATTATTCCATTTGTAAAAGCTCTCGTAGATAACGGAACTATTGAGGCCTGGTGCACACGACAAACATACCTCGCCCTAGGAATGCTCCTAGGAACAGCGGCACAGTTAAGAATCGATACATGTCCACTTGAGGGCATATCTCCTGCTGAATACGATAAGCTCCTCGAACTAGAAAACTCAAACTATACAACAAAAGTCGCCTGCGCCGTGGGTTACCGCTCAGAAACAGACGCAACTGCCTCTGCAAAAAAAGTAAGGTTTTCAAAAGACATCGTAGTCATTCGAAAATAGATCCGTAAACAGACGAGTAAACTACAAACAGATATGAACCAAGGGAACAGCACGTTTAGAAAATCTCTGCCCCACATTGTGTGTATGTTTATCGTGGTAGTGGCGGGATTTCTCACTTCGCTTCCAATGGCGACGTCCAACACTACATTTCTGTACCATGAAGACGATGCGCATCACTTCAACCGGACTGTTGAAATGGCGAAAAGAAAAAGCCTTGACCCAGCGTACTTCAACAAACCATCCCTTCACTTCTACCTTCGGATGCCGGCAGTGTATCTTGCAGTTCTCCTCTCTCGAGCAACAGACTCTCCCATTTCACTCAACGACATCCGGACTCGCGATCCCTATGGACTCGCGGGATTTTCCTTCACACCCTCACACCCCTCTGTCGTACTAGCAGTCCGCTTAGTCACCCTCTCTCTCAACGCTGCCTTGGCATGCATTGCATATCTTATACTCATTACACTATTTCAGGCCCCTGTTCTTATAGGATTCGCGGGCGCTCTTATCACTCTCGCATCACCCGAACTTTTTACTAATTCATATATAATAGGTGTCGACACACTGATGGGATTCCTAACTATTGCAACGGTTTGGTACACACTGAAGATATCATCTAGATGGAAAACAAAAGGTGTCATTATTTCTGGAATACTGGCTGGCCTTGCATGCGCATCAAAATACAACGCCGCTCCCGTGCTCACAGTACCAGCGCTCTATTGGTGGCTGAGAAGTCGATCTTTTAAGGGAGCTCTCCTCATAGCAGCTTCTACTTTCACAGGATTTTCCCTCGGAGCGCCGTACTCGTTTATCTCATACTCTGAATTTATTAGAGGTATTTCGTACGAAGCTTGGCATTATGGCATTGCAGGGCACGCTGAGCACACAACAGCTCGTGGACTACCTCATTTAATGAAAATAATAAAATGGCTTCTCTTAGACGGAATCGGGCCTATAGGCGTAATCTTTGCGCTATTTGGTATTACAGAAATCGTTAAAAGAGATAAGAAAGAGGCTCTTCTGTTTCTTGCCTATCCAGTAAGCTTTATCCTCCTCATGAGCCTACAAAAAGTCTTCTTTGCTAGAAACATGCTTTCTGTTGTTGCATTTTTTTCTATCATGGCAACGCTTGGCGTGTGGCACAGTAGAGATTATATTAAACGAATCTTCACCTCACTTGGCATCTCCACGCAAGAAAGCGCTCGAATTTATGTTGTGCAATTTCTGCTTCTCGCAGCAATTGCAACACCTCTAACAATGCAGAGTAAAACATACCGTAGCGATGCGCTCTTCGTTGAAGATTCTCGCCCCAAAGTAGAGAATTGGATAGTTCACTCTCGACCTCTCAGCAGAGATGTTGCCATCGATGGCAGGCTTTTGCTGCCAATCAACCTATTCTCAATTCCCGGAGTGGATGCCTTTAACTCAGAGAGGTATTCCATCATTGATCTCATCCAACAAGGGTACGAATATTTTATCGTACCAACAAGCGCCAGCAACTTAGACCCGCTTCGTACCGATATCGTTTCTAGCTTTCCTGGAAGCGCTGAACCCTGGCGAATCCCGAAAGATCCTGCAATCTCAATTCTACACGCAAAACCAAAAGCCCATCTTGAAATTGCCGTGCCACCACGCTTGGAATTTAAACATCAAGATGGTGGGGCTGTGTCTGTGTGCGCAACAAAGCCAGATGAACCATACTGCTGGATCACGACAATTACTTCAGAGCTTTCATTCATAGACGCACCCTCTGACCATGTCTATCTCGAAGTTATGTCCCCATGGGTCAATCAAAAAATAACTATTCGGAGCGTCGATGGCACAACAGTAAGCTCCGTAAAATTACGCACTCCGGGCAACTGGGAGGTGCTACCGTTGCCACTCACACAAGATAAAGCTACGACCGTATTTCAAGTAATTCTTTCTCAGGTACACTCTCCCGAATCCCAGGGCTTAAGTAGCGACTCTAGACGATTAGGCGTAGCTGTTCGGCCAGTACCAAAGCCTGTTTTCGAGAAATAGCCCTATTTTTGGCAGGCAACTCCTACACGCCATTAAAAAAATTCGATTCTTATCTACCTGTCCGTTAATAATTGTCTCTCACGACAAACAGAGAGCCATGCCGTATCTAGATCTAAAACGGCTCTTGGAATCCCTTAATCTCGCCAATTTATACAGCTAATTCCTATAGCCAAAAGTGCGTGCCGAGCAATAGTAACGCCATACACTATTAGAAGGGCTTCTTGGGGCCGCTCCATGCTAGACTAAGGACGCTATTTTCATGTATCCTCCTATCCATGATAGTAGTTACTGGAGCCGGTGGATTTATCGGCAGTGCATTTGTCGCCAAACTCAATGAACAAGGTATTAGAGACATCGTTGTCGTTGACGAGCTTGACACCGAACGCTTTAGAAAAAATCTTGCCAACAAGTCGTACACAGCCTGCGTTGACAAACAAGACTTCATCGCACAGATCCGATCGAACTCTGCGCCGACCGACATTACAGCAATCATTCATCTCGGAGCCTGTTCGAGCACAACAGAGCGAAACGTTACGTTCTTAAACGAGAACAACCTTGAATACTCCAAGGATATTATCTCCTTCTGCATTCAGAGAGATATTCGATGTATCTATGCAAGTAGTGCCGCCACGTACGGCGACGGTGAGCACGGATATTCAGACGATGAGTCATCCCTTGAGATTTTCAAGCCGCTTAATCTCTATGGAGATTCGAAACACCAATGTGACCTTTGGGCGAAAGAAACCGGCGCACTCGCTCGTGTTGCAGGACTAAAGTTCTTTAACGTATACGGCCCAAACGAGTATTATAAGGGAGATATGGCAAGCGTTGCCTGGAAGGCGTTTAATGCTATCTCAGAAACCGGTGAATTTAAACTTTTTCGCTCTCACCGCGAGGACTATGCTGATGGGGAACAAAAGCGAGACTTCGTTTACGTAAAAGATTGTTGCGAAGTTATGTGGTGGCTCCTACAGAATGCCGCAGTAAATGGCATATTTAATGTAGGTTCAGGAACGGCGAGATCGTGGAACGACCTCCTCAATTCTGTTTTCTCGGCCATGAACAGAGAACCTTTGATAACCTACATCGATATGCCAGAGAACATTCGGAATCAGTACCAGTATTTTACAGAAGCCCCGATGCAAAAACTTCGCAAAGCTGGCTACTCGCGCCCCCTCTACTCATTAGAGGCTGGTGTAAAAGACTATATTCAAAACCATCTCGCGAAAGAAGATAGACACTGGTAGTGGCTAAGTGGTGGACACCCTCACCTCTAAGCATTTGCGCCTGATACTGCGGTCTGGCGCGGGTGGTTCAAAATCAAGGCACAAGAAAAAGTAGCGGCTGCCACACTCTAGTATGTCCCAAATTTGTATCAAGTTCCCTCTCCAATCCCCTCTCTAGCCTCAGCAAACAAACAAATGCATCTTTTTTACAGGCATAATCATCAACACTCATAAGGTGTGAATTATGTTTGAAAAATCGCTGGATAGCCGAGTCCTTCGTTTCCAAGTTGAAATTGGGAGCAATGAGTACCAAGCCGTCCTTAAACAGCTTAGAGGAATTGAATCCGGTCACGAGGACCCAAAAAGTCGTCCTGCCCGTCGGGCGGTTCAAGCACTCGTGGATCTCGACCTCTCGAGTGGGTCGTATCTAATTAGTAAAATCCAGAATCATCAGCTACCGAAAGCACTGGCGATTGCACCAACGACAGAAACTCACCAACACCTCTCATCTGCGATCACAAAAGAGATAGACAGGCAGGGAAACAGTGCTCTAATCGCGCAACTTCAGAATATCATTCAATCCTGTCCTCAAATCTCATCTACAAGTGTGAGAATTCGCATGGCAGATCTGTCGGTTGTAACGCCGATAACGCATCCAACCAACAAAATTTCTCACGTTCCAATACTTGCCTCATTAGCACCGACGATATCTCTTGATTTCGATGACACTCCACCAGTTGTAATTTCAAAAGACCTCACCTACGATCCCATTCAGGCACTCAACACGATCGCTGACAGCATCTCCTTCGAGGCCCCTCCTACGGTTACCGTCGATAGAAACGCCTGGACCCTGAGCTTGGCACTGCGCATGCCAAATCTACCGGACGACACTACCTTTCAGATCTATGCGCACTGGGGAAGCTACGGAGAACTTACCACCCCGTGGCGAGATGAGCTCCTTGCAACAATTGAACAAACAAAAACCGGTCGCATTCATAACATCTCTTTTACAGGAGAGGCTCTTATCCGCGGCGAATATGGAATCGCTTTCTTCATTACAACTCAAGCAAGCTCCGCCCGCATATGGCTGGGTTCGCTCGCTGGTGGCGATACCCCATTTACAATCGATTGCGATGACATCAACTCACAACAAAAACGTATTCAAGCTCACCAGGATACTCAGCTTGATTTTGTTCGCCACATCGATAGAGCTATCGAGAACCCCCAAGAATTCTCTTCACTAACATCCGCAAAATATTCTCAAAATCCGACACGCACCCTCGGAGCTTGCCTTGCAGACAAGCTAGGCATGTCGCAAAACGAAGACAACGCGCTTCAAACAGTATTGGACCGTATCGGGGTACTCTCTACCGGGGAAGAGGTCAAGAATCATATCCTTCAAAACTATGGCCTGGGAGAAGTGGTCTTTATCTCTCCAGAGGGCCCACACGCGGGAGCCGGTGGCCTGGCACAAGTAATATCAGGGCTCCCACCAACAATCGCGCGAAATCAAATCCCTACGACGATAATCTCTCCACTCTATGCCTATGCAAATGGCAATAAACACAAGTCAGCACAAGACATTCTCCATGGCGGTATTGTACTAGGGGACATGAAGGTAATACCGGAGTATGCTTGCTCTATTCGGATTGATCTTGGCCCAACATATTCAATAGGAGGCTCTACCCATAAACGTCCCCCCTCCTCTCTCACGTGCAAAGTATATCTGGCACAATCCGGCAACTTGCGGCTCTTCTTGGTGGCAAACAGTAGTACGTTTGATCGACTCTACCAACCTGTATACGCTGATGAACAGCTCCGACGGGCCATTGCCTTCTCTCGCGCATCTCTTGAAGTAATTGCACAAGAAAGCCTGCTTGTAAGACCTTCAATCATCATTTCAAACGATTGGATGGCAGCGTGCGTTCCCGCTTTATGCGCTCTTGACACTCGGTATAATCAGATTGATTGGCTGCGCGATGCAAAAACAATTCATATGATCCATAACGGTGGGGCTGATTATCACGGGCGCCTCCCACTTCACTTTGGGGATGAAGATCTTTGGCCGATGATTAATTTAGCCCCAGAGCACTATTTTGGCTTCCGAGATCCCTATCGCGCAGATCTCTTAAACCTGACCATGGCTGCGACGCAACACGTATCCGGAGGGGTTCTTACCGTAAGTCAGCCGTATGCCGCAGATCTGCTCTCAGATATTGGCAGTGACGGGCTCCACTATGTATTGCAGCACAAAAAAGACCGTGTTTTCGGTGTCAGTAACGGCATCAATAGAGCTCACATTGATTCTTATCTCGCGCTTCGAACTGGCTCTAGCCAGGAAACATTGTGCGGCACAGATGAGATACTCAACGCCAAGGCTATTCTCAAACAAGAGATGCAAAATAAATATCGACTTACCTTAGACCCCAAAGCTCAAGTCCTGTGCATGGTCGGTCGCATCGCTGAGCAAAAAGGCCTCTATCTCCTTACGGGATATGTAGCTGGATCTAACCACTCTACTCTTGAGGACATCCTCATTCGACATTCGAACACACAGATACTTGTGGCCGGTCCTGTTACCGCCGGCGATCAAAACGCCTCAGATTTCTGTAAGAATCTCACGTATCTTCAGGGAAAGTATCCAGGAAGAGTTGCTGTTGACTTCTCTTACCTCTCTCACTCATGTGCACTTGATATCATAGCTGGAAGCTCCCTCTTTCTTATGCCTTCTCGATTTGAGCCAGGTGGGATAGCACAACTAGAAGCGTTAGCTGTGGGAACTCCTGTTGTCGGTAGGGCCGTCGGTGGAATTTCAGCTACAGTGATTAATTTTGATCCTGATTCTAAGCTGGGGACAGGATTTCTCTGTTACGACTATGATCCAACTGCTTTTGCTCACACAACACATTGGGCTTTAGACACTTGTAACAATCCTAAACTATACACGGCTCTCGTCGCCCAAGCATTCAAAGCTGATCACTCATGGGATCAACGATCCGCCCAATTTACCGCCATCCTACAATCAGTCAGCCTAGGCGAGGAGCGCCTCAAAAGCTTATCTTCTCTTGAAAACACACGAGCACTCCTTGATCAAAGTAGAGCTTGGAGGCAACAATAGAGACTGTATTACTTCACAATCTCCCCTTAGTATACAAGCATCGAAGCTCCTGTTCCCTGACTGCAATCTCCAAAATCTCGCGCAGAACTCTCCTCCTCTCTACCGCGGTGTCTCTTGGTCTTGCTTTATGGCTCTCCCCTGCTTGCGCACAATCCCGAAGTGTCACCGTTACCCGAGTAATCGATGGAGATACTATCGATGTAGTATCAGAGGGTCATCATCAACGAGTTAGACTAATCGGTATCGATACTCCAGAATCCCGAAATAATCAACGCTCCCTCATACAGGCCAACAAAGCAAACATTACAAAAAAAGAAATTATAAAGATGGGATCCTGCGCTCATTCGTTTACCGAGGCGCTACTGCCTATTGGACAACAAGTGACACTTGTAACCGACACTCAAAAGCGCGATAAATACAGACGAACCCTCGCCTATGTTTATCTGCCTAATGGTCAAATGGTGAATGAAGTCATTATCTCCCAAGGCTACGCTTATCCTCTCACGATCGCGCCAAATGTTCTTTATGAAAAGCTCTTTCGACAACGTTTTGCAGACAGCAGAAAGGCTGAGAGAGGTTTGTGGTCAGGCAATCCTAGCTGTACACCGGTAGAATACAAAGAATCGGTTAATAGTATTTCGACAACACCCATGATAGAATGACGCTATGGCTAGTTCACAATCGGATCCTAGACGACCCCAGACCGCAGTGACCCTTCATCTATCGGGTCTTCACTGCACCAACTGCGCTCTTTCTATCGAAAAGCATCTCCATAAACTTGGTGTCACACAACCTTGTGTCGATTACGCCTCAAGCTCCGCAAGCTTTCAAGTCTCGTCCCCTGAGGCCGTTTCCGAGATTATTCAAAGCATTCAAAAGCTTGGCTATTCGGCACATCTGGATAAACAGCTTCAAGAAACAGTCGACCGCGAAACATCAATTACAACCAAGCTTCTCATTAGTGGAATATTAACCCTACCACTCTTGATTGGAATGTTTATAGAATCTGCAACGCTACATAATCCTTGGATACAATGGGTGATTGCCTCTCCCGTGTTTTACATCGGCCTTCGACATTTTGGCGAGTCCGGCATCCGCTCTCTTAGGGCAGGCGTTGCCAACATGGATGTACTGATAGCTCTTGGCATCTTGGGTGGATACCTTGCAAGCGTTATCACACTCATCTTCGGTCTGTCTCATGAAACTATTTTTTTTGAGGCCACCTGTTCGATTACAACATTTGTGATGCTAGGACACCTTCTCGAAGAACGCGCCGTGAAGCGAACTACTACCGCGATTGAAAGTCTAGGAAAGATTCAGCCAGCAAAGGCATGTCGAATCGACGGAGTCTCGGGCGATCTAACCCACATTGACACTAAAGATATTGTAGTAGGTGATATCCTTTACATAAGAAACGGAGAAAGCATCCCAACCGATGGAATTATCATAGAAGGAGCGCTTTCATGTAACGAATCTATGCTCACGGGAGAATCTTCTCCAGTAGAGCACGGCAAGGGAGATTCCATTATCGGCGGTACCGTGGTTATTCACGGCTCCGCTCGAATGCAAGCCACCGCTGTGGGAGCAGATACAACGCTCTCTGGAATAATTCAACTTGTTCACGAGTCTTTAAGACGAAAACCTCAGATACAGCGAATTGGAGATGCTGTTAGTAGTGTCTTTGTTCCTGCAGTACTGCTGATTAGCATCGGAGTGCTTTCCATTAGCCTATTATTCTTCGATCTCTCCGCAGCTGATGCCATTGTCCGCGCGCTCGCTATTACCGTAGTTGCGTGCCCTTGTGCGATGGGTCTTGCGACACCCACTGCAATAATGGTGGCGTTAGGAAAGGCGGCTCAATCAGGCATTCTTATTCGAGGGGGAGACACCCTCGAACGAATGGCTACAATCACATGTATTGCCTTCGATAAAACAGGGACTCTAACCGATGGTAGATTTTCTATCCAGGATTTCGTAGTTCATACAGCTATACCAGCCAGCAAAGCACAGGAAATTATCGTTGCCCTCGCAACCACATCTTCCCATCCTATCGCCCAATCCCTATGTCATGAATTCAAAGAGTCTCGCTCGAGCATTTCGCTCTCAGAAACCGAAGAGCTAAAGGGGGTCGGTATAACTGGCAAGGGGCAGGACGGTTCGCTCTATGCACTAGGAGGGCGCCAGCTTATTCGGCAAAACAACATCGAATCAAGCGCTGACCTTGTACTCCTCAAAGATGGTGCACTCCTGGCCAGCATGAATATCGTAGACTCCCTACGCCCAGAAGCCAAATCGATAGTCAATAGCATTCGAGGCTCTGGATATAAAACAACTATTATAAGCGGCGATTCTCATAAAAAAACCTCTCATATTGCCGCAGAACTTACTGTTGATTCTTTCTATGCTGAGCAACTACCGCAAGACAAATTGACAGTGCTCGACGCCTTGCAGAAATCTGACTCTGTTGCATTTGTTGGAGACGGGATAAACGATGCGCCAACCTTAGGGCAAGCAACTATCGGAATCTCGCTAAGCTCAGGATCCGATGTTGCTCGGCATTCAGCACAGGTCATTCTGTCTGACAACTCTCTTTCACGCTTATCAAGCGCTCTAAAACTTTCACGCATAACTGTTCGGACCATTAAGCAAAACCTTGGATGGGCGTTTCTCTACAACATTATCGCCATCCCACTCGCGGCAAGCGGCTACATCACCCCACTGGCAGGAGCGCTTCTTATGACATTTTCTGATGTTATCATCGTAGCCAACTCGCTTCGCATAAAGCTCTACAAGCTGTAATCCCTGGCAAGTGACAACCGATTTCCCGCCGCTCTTCAATTACCGGCGTATAGGGCACTGATCAGGCACGGGCTCACCATCTGGAATCGGATCCTCTCCCGGCAGATAGTCCGGAGCCTCTTCTGGAGGAGGAACTGGCATAGTATCTGGTTCGGTTTCGGGAACCGTTTCAGGCTCCACCGTCGGTGTTGGTGATTCGCTTGCACGCGGAAAGGTCAGCTCTGCTAATTCTTCACATGAGATAGGTGTGGTTAAAGCTACTTGCATCATATTATTTCCCCTAACACGTAGTTTCTATTCATATAAACTAAACGCCCCATTGCGAAGCAAGAAACGCGGCTCCCAGCCAGTTGAATTGTCTTCAAAAAACGGTACCACAAAATCTTTCCAGATTTGGCGCTCGTACTCCCCGCGACCATTCCCATCTTGCGGAAGTTGTATTTCCTGAGATCCAACTTTTAGTACCATCGTTGCGGTATCAAGCTCGAATTTTCTTTTCTCTTTCCTCGGTATGGAGTTAGGATCAATCGTGTACGCAAAGTGAAGAACCGGCATCATATTAATCGACCATCCCTGCTCTCTTCCCCCACGAAACCAACGATAGGACTCCTCTAGCATCCGGTACCGATAGGCATGAACTCGCGATCGCCGGTCTCCATCAAAAGACATATCTGGCTCGCCGTCTCCCTCTTGGCCCTGGGGAGGGGTCTCATCCTGCCGCATATCGCCTTCTCTCGCCAACGTAGTCCCCATCTTATAAAAAGAAAATGCGAACTGCCACGCCGTCAGATAGTCTTGGCAAAGCCTAGCCCAGTTATAGACATCTTTGTGTAAATGCTGAAACACCGCAAGACGTGCCTCATCATCCGGGTATCGCATCAAAAAAGCCTTGTGAACATGTCCCCATGAATCTTTCCAGCCCCAAGCTTTTAATCCATCCCTTTCCCATGAGTAATGGGGCGAAGACATCGGCAGATATGCATTACAGAGGCCGCCGCCTACCACCGATCCATACGTTAAATCTAATAAAGGCAACCCCCTCGATTGAGCGCTTCCAAGCAATCCAGAGAACGTTAGATCTATCCGCTGAACATCCAGATTTTTGGGCGAGAACCCAACGAAGTCACTTGCCGGGACCAACGCAGGCTCAAGCTTCTCTTTGAGAATCTCTGTTGGAACCGCAATCGCTGTCTGGGAACCCGGATAGAAATGCCGATTATAAACAAGATAAGAATAGTGGTGACCGTCTATTAAATGCTCTCGGTCTGGAGGGGGCACAACAACTTTTAGCCCACGCATCATCAGAAAACCCGTTCTAGACAAATTCTCCACTCGACAGTGATAGAAGTATTTGGAGCTAAACAAACCACCCTCATCCTCCCAAAGCCAGAATGGAGAGGATTTTCCCTTAGCCTTCCAGTTAGAGTCCGACGTAAACACGTTCTTTACCTTCATGTTAGACATGAAAACACCCTTACCCGGAAATTCCGTGTTACTGCTACTATTGACCACATACACGTTATCCATACAATCGAGTGCATAACGAACGAGAAACGGCGCTACGGGTTCAAAAACTTCTGTCTGCGGGGCACCTCGAGAATCGATTGCTACCGCTCCAAAACCCTTACTCTCTCGAACTGCTCGATCGACAACCTCCATGGTCTCATTAAAAGCAGCTTTTTTCCGAGGATCTTCCTCCAGAAAAGGGGGGCCTCCTATATTAAATTCTTTCCCGATTAGATTGCGTGCCCAGTCGCGCCGAGCTTTATCGGGAGAACTCCGCATGATATCGGTTAGCGCGTGCATCTTAAGCTCGCAGAGAGCAATCCGATAATCTTCGAGACCATGAATCTCTCCCTTCAACAGAATAAGACGAAGCTTATAAACCATCGCTGGATTGTCCATAAGACCAAAGTTTTTGGTTGAAAGCTCCGCTAGACTATCCCGAAGAGTCGATATTACTTTGTCATCATTTAACACTCGGAGATTCTGATTAAATTCAGTCAATGTCCGCAAGGCAAGGAGCATTAATGGCTTTATTGTCTCCGAGGCAGATTGATAGGAGCGAGCAAACTCAAGAGATACTAACTCTGGTGTCAGGCCAGCATCTCGGAGATCAACCAACAGCTCCTCTGTAACCTCCCAATCAACTGGCGGAATATCATCCGAGACCTTTAGCTCCCTATCATACGCCAAAGCCCAGTCTAAAAGGTCAGCAATAGGTAAGCTCCTCTCTCGATATAAGGCAACATACCTACCAATAGAGAGCCACCCCCTACGTCCCAGCGCTTCTGGGAACCTGCATCTATCAGCAAGCCTGCCCGGCGAGATAGTATTCCCGGATGGATCATCCATTAAAAGCTCTACCACCTGCAGCCCCGCGGAGCCAAATCCATATCTCGATAGCCTCCGAATCAAATTTGTGTAAGGTTCCCCTGTATTGCGAATAAACAAACGATGCGCGCGGCGCAAATGCTCCTCTACTCGACCCATCGCGACCGAATCGTTCTGATCCTTCAGACAAGATTCGACTATCGAATAATTTAAACCCTCAAGCGGCAATTTCCGCCGTTGCAAATACTGAATAACCTTTCGATACTCGGTTAATTTATCTATTCTCTTTGCAGCGTCCTCAGCCAGGAATTCAAGAGCACTACACACCTCATGTACAGAGCGAATAGACTCTAGAGCAGGAAAACCCTCCGAGCTCTGATAACTCACCACCTGCGATACAACGTCTTCTAAACCAAACTGAGAGAGCTCCTGAAAAGCCCAATACGCCCGACATGCCTTTGGCCTGGCAATACCAAGTAAATCATCACTCTCGTAGGCCTGCAAAAAAACATCTGCAAGACCATCCTTCTCAAGCAAACTGCTCATCAAATCTCTAAACACTATCTGTCTATTCGTGTCAGAAACATAAATAAGCTCTGCTAACTGTAACGCCCGTTCTAACTCTCCAAACCTCTTCGGTGCGAGGCTAACATGATGGCGATCTACGAATTCTGGAGTGATAAGCCTCAAGTCAGAGATAGTATCTCGGTAGTACGCCATAGTATCCACAAACCGCTGCCACTCAGATTCAGCGTCAGGGCGATTGACTACGCACGCAATAGTTTCAAGCAACTGGGTGATATCTCGGCGAAGTGGCCAGCGTTGCGTAGAAAGCATTTCACACACTACATTCCACCGTTCAGGCGCCATACTTTGCGCCGTTAGCATCGTTGAAAACGACTTCCATGCCTGACGCAGGTCTGCGTAGCCATCACAAGCACATTGAACATACTCACCGAAGGCCTGAAGCATTTCACCCGACACATTCGCTTGTACCCGACTCGTAACTTCTCGCAAGAAAGAATCTTCTTTGGCTCCATCTGAACGAATCTTCACACTCAACTGGTCCAAATAGTCATCAAGGATGCGCACATGGGTGGCATACTGCGAAACACAGGATGAAGTCTGTTGCTTACGAAGCGTGTCTAACTGCTCAGCACCAATACCATCGACTCGAACTCGGTGATTACGGAGTTGTTGTAAAAAATCATCGTATAGCGCCATCGTACCGTCGAGTTCGGGCCCGTCACTATCTTTTATAAGACGGCAAAAGCTTTCTAATAGCGAAACGATGGAACCGTTATTGCTGTATTGGTCCTCCAATGCACTATCCAATGCGGATAAAACCGAAGGTCTCGCATTTAGACTTTGTACAAGCGGCCTCAGTGCTTTTACAAGCGCTTTCGGAGCCTCATTATCTTCTAACCCAAAGACAATAGCCCTCGTGACGATTCCCTTGTCAAATCCTTCGGGAAGCTCTCTAAAGAACGATTTTACACTCTGGATACCCCGAAACCGCCCTTGGGTATTCACCATAGCAAGCAAGACCTTCGAGAGATCTGGTACCGTGTCGGGCGCAACATCATCTCCATCCAGAATCCTTCGGGCCTGCTCAGTAACGGATAGCATCTTTCCCAATCCCCACGAACTGGTGTTATCCAAACATATAAAAACGTCCGCAATACCCTGGAGAATCAGATCGTACTCTTTGGTGTTCGTACACTCAGCAAACAATGTCTGCTCTAATTCATTCCATGCCCTTGCATCGGGACTGTTGTCGATGAATGCAACAAGAAGCCTGACAACATTGGTGATGGTAGCTAACTTCGTTCCAGATTGACCGCAAATATCACTTAGATTCTGTATTGCTCGATGATAATATCCTGGTTCCGGTTCATGCCTTATCCGGATGAGACCCCGTAAACTATCGACAAATTCCCGTCCTACAGATTTTCGGTCCACAAATTCTGGCATCGGACCGCGGAACATATCCTCTATTACTTCATCTTGTAACAATCTGTGCGCGATCTCGTGGGGTGTGAGAGCAGAATAGTATTCAGAGCCAACGTACCTAGCATTATGTTCTCTACTTCTATAAAAATCCTCAAATGAAGACATGAATAATCCAGCCAAAATAATAAAACTCGATGGCATCGCAAACGAGCGATAACCATACTAGGTGATAGCAACTAGCCTTGGGAAATAAAACACCTATTATGTAGCGCGTAGAAAATTCTACGCTTGCTTTTACAGGTAGATGTCTCAATTAGTTCGAATAAGTTTGCATTAAAAGCACCGGTCTCCATGCTCCGGTTCAGTTCCGCCAAGAAATCTAAACCCGTCTGAGCATTGGCGTTTGATAATTAAAAAACACCTCAAACTATGAAATCTATTAGCGCACTGACGCACATCTCTCACACCAAGTCAGTTGTCGAACCATGGATCTCGTCTTTTACACTCATAGCTTTCTTGATTGCACGAGCTTTGCTTTTGTTGCGCAGAATAATATAGGAGCATGAAAAGGCAGTTCAGAGCAGCCCCATAAACCCATTATTATCAGGCGCTTATCAACCAAAACAGTCTTGTCTTACTTGCTAATTAGCATAGTCTAGCCTAGTCTTTCCAAGACTCGTATACTCAACACGCTATGAACGACAAGAAAAATATTACCACCAATACCTACTGCGACGACACAACAGGACATATCGACACAGTCTCCTACGGAAAGGGCATTCTTGAAGAACAAATAGGTGCACTTACGCGCGTTGCCAGCTCACTCGACGACTCCTTCGCACATGCAGTTTCTGTACTTCTGCACCGACAGCCCGGCGCGCGAATAGTTGTATCTGGTATGGGAAAAGCTGGTTTTGTAGGAATGAAGTTCTCCGCAACCCTTGCAAGCGTTGGTTGCCCCAGTTTTTTTCTTCATCCAGCTGACGCTATTCACGGCGACCTCGGAAGACTTCACCCCGAAGACATTACAATTCTCTTCTCTCACTCAGGCGAAACTGATGAGATCAATCGCCTCTTGCCACGTATTAAAAGTTTTGGTGCAAAAACTATCGCTATCACAGCTAGTGCATCATCTACACTCGGGGCTCACAGTGATATTGTCATTGCAATCGGCAAGATCTCTGAAGCAGGTCCCCTGCAACTAGCGCCAACTACGAGCACAACGGTGATGCTTGCATTAAGCGACGCACTCGCGATGACGCTTCTAAGGCAGAAGGGATTTAGCAAGGAGGAGTACGCCCGCTTTCATCCCGGTGGTGACTTAGGGCGCTCTTTGATGCTTATCTCTGAAGTTATGCGTGCTAATGACGAGCTTTGTATTGTCAAGGAATCAGAGTCTACAAAAGACACTCTTCAAGCTATTACACAAACTAAGGGGCGTCCTGGCGGAGCGGCCGTAGTAGATGCAACAGGTTCTCTTGTTGGCGTGTTCACCGATGGGGATTTAAGAAGACATCTGGAGGCTGGTGTAGCATTTCTTTCAAAGCCTATCGGTGAGGTCTGCTCGCGCTCGCCGATCTCCCTTCCCTCAAACCACCTAGCTCAAGAGGCGTGCAGGATTATACAGGAACGAGAGATCGACCAGCTGTTTATCACAAACGAGCGTAACGAACCGGTGGGCATGGTAGACATTCAAGATCTCCTCGCCATCGGTATGATTAGGCCATAACACCCTTTTGGCGAGTAAACTCGATCTACGCAGTAGGCAACGACACCGTATGTACAGTTAATGTACCGTCTAGTACAGCAAGGGTAAGAGATTTATTGTCTGCCTTAAGAACCACTACATCCATAATAGTCTTAGAATCTTTTTGAGTATAGAGAGGGGTAAAGGACGCCTGCTTGCTGCCTTCTGAATCCCCCAGAGACACTAGTCCTATCTCTTTGCTACCCAACACCACAAGATACTCGCCACCTTTGTACGAAATCGGATTAAACTCAGTAAAATTATAGTTCGAATCACTCTTGGCAATAATCTCTAGACGAAATCGTGCGGTAGCAGTCTCCCTTGAGAGAAGGCTTATCCTACCCTGTGCAATCTTGCCGTAATTAGAGTGCCATCCGTCCCCGATAACGATGCGATTTTCACCAAGAATACGAACTCCCCTGACACCACGATACGAGGGCAACAGTGTTTGCGCGCCATTACGAATCAAAAGCACGTCGCCATCGGCACCCTGTATATCGCCGTACGATCTCCCCACCACTTTCATATCACCGAGGCAATCAAAGGAACTACCCATCCGAATAGAGCTCTGCTCCTTAAAGTCATAGGTGCCATCATCCTTTGAAACAAGGTACCCGATAGAATTAAAATACTTTGAATTAAAAAAATCGATCCAGATATCTTCTCCACATCTCTTTAAACCTGTAACCTCCGCTCTAGGGCTTTGCTTCTCAAACAAAAGTGTTGCAGTCTTGGCATCGCTCGAGATGCTATAGATTCTAATCGGGGCATTACGGTCGTTGATTCCAGCGCCCGTTGCTACGAGATATCCCTCTCGGTCCACAGAGACCTTCGATACCGCGCCCTGCACCGTGACGGTGGCCCGCTCATGTAAAGCAGTAGATCCGTGCAAGTCATAGAACACGAGACTGTTACGTCCACCATCAAAAGCAATTAATTCGCCCGCATTACCTGCAAAAAGCGTCGTAATACTCGGCGAATTAACGCCTCTACTTTTGGTTGCGTCAAAAGCTGTCTCTGCGCTGGCAGAGACAGGCACACACACGAAGCAAAGAACCAACACACTCCTGAGCACTCTGACTATATTACCTACACAGATCATCTTCATCGCTCCACATAGTCTATCTCTATTCACACCTCGTTATCTCTGACCTGTATCGGAACTATAGGAATTAGACACATTGCAGGGATCGATAAGATAAAGGCCCCGATATACAGGTTAGTATATCCCATGTATTCAACTATCCGACCAGCCTCTCCGCCTATCACGGTGCCTGGAATCGACATAATAGCGCTACCGATTGCATAATGCGTAGCTCGAAATTTTGGAGAACAGGTCGAGAGGAGAAATACCAACAAAGCCGCGCTCCCTAAACCCGCCGCTATCTGTTCAACACCATGCACGAAACATACAATCAGCTCTCCTTGCGTTGTTGTAGGATCGGGCTTTGCAACTGAGAGCCAGACATACAGCCATATCGTCACATTCATCAAAACACTGAGCGGCCACAAGGCTCTTCGAAGCCCAACACGATGGATCCACCATCCACCGACCATCGCTCCAAGAATCGTTCCGGCCGCTCCCACTATACCCGCGATCCAGGCATACTGCTCTGTACTAATACCTATCTCCCGGAGTAAAAACGGCGACACCATTGAAAACAGCACCTCATCCCCAAGCTTATACAAAACAATAAACAACAAAATAATTCCAATCCTAGGTTGCGATAGATACGAACGAAAGCCATTAACAGAGACCTTTAACCCCCTCTGCAAGATATTCTGAGCATCGAGATTTTGCGACTCTTTACGGGGAAGTATCACCGCGTGAAACAACGCACACGCCATCATTACCACTCCAGCTATACAGAATGCAGGAACCCATGCGTACGCGGAGTTGGTGCCCCATGAGAATCGAGCCGCCACATAGGCAACAACTCCTACAAGACCACTTCTTGCAAAAACCATCGCCAAACGATACGCCAAGACTCTATATCCAGAATAAAGTGCTTGTGTACTCTGAGACGGCAAAGCCTCCAAATAATAGCCATCTATCGCGATGTCGTTTGAAGCCGCAAGGAAGGCTAAAACGATAAATGTAATCGCAATCCAAAACAGATAACTGCTAGGGTCTGCAGCCGATCCTGCACAGTACGATAGATATGCAAGAAGAAGCGTTCCTACACCTATAAGGGCTTGCAGAGCTATCTGCCAGATTCGTTTACTCCCGCATGCATCGACAAACGGCGCCCATAGAAATTTAAAGTTCCACGGCAAGCCAAGATAATTAAGATATCCTAAATAGAGCTCACGCACCCCCATCTGCGTAAAGTAGAGGCTCGAAAGTATCCGCACTATCATAAACGGCAATCCCTCGGCAAAATAGGTCGTGTTGACCCACATAAGGGTTTTGCCGTCTAAGGCTTCTTTCGATTTCACGCAGCTCCTCTCTGATAGCAACTAGATGACGTTCTCGACAAACAACGAGTAGAGTTAGAAAAATCTAAGCGAATATCAGGGCGAGCGCAATACGTGATACCCCAAGAGAGGGTCACATAGCGGGTGGGAGAAAATCCTAGAACTTTCCCCAAATATACTGATTAGTCACCTCGTGATGATACAAGACCTCGCTGGTCTTAACAGCGGTACCCAACTCTCGCGCACAGCGATCAGCAGAGGCCTGCTTTCGCTCCACGTATTTTTCTTTAGCATCACTCCCCAGAACCTCTGTCATCCAATCGCTCGACTTAAACTGCCTCAAGGCATCATTGATATTTCCTGGAAGAAATCTTGTTCGTGAACGTCGGTTTTCATTGATATCCTGCTCATTTTTCGGGCCGTACAATCCGGTCTGTAAAATCGCCAAGAATACCATGTACGGATTTGCGTCGGGAGCTACGGTTCGCACCTCTATGCGCGCCGACTTTTCATTGCCTAATGGAATACGAACCATCGATGTCCGGTCAACCGCCGATGAGCGGATCTGATTAGGCGCTTCAAAGTTTGGATCCAAACGGCGATACGAATTGACACTAGAATTCATCGTTAGGCAGATATCGTTAGCGCTATTTAAGACTCTATCGATAAAATCCCACGCTTCAGCCGAGAGGCGTTCTTCACCGTCGGCATCATAGAACATGTTCTTACCGTTCTGTGACAGCGATATGTTCGTGTGCATCCCACTGCCGTTTATTCCCGCGATGGGTTTTGGCAAAAACGATGCTGTCATACCTAGTTTGGCTGCAATCTGTCGAGCCGTAAGCTTATAAAGCTGAACTTGATCGGCCGCCAGGAGCGCATCGGTATAGCTGTAATTTAGTTCAAACTGAGCCGGTGCTACCTCTGGATGATCCTTTTCATTTTCAAAGGCCATCGCTCGTTGCGCTTCAGCTAAAGAGTCCATAAAACATCGGAGAGGATCTCCTGGCAATGAGTGATAATAGCCACTTCCCGACACAAGATCAAAACCTGCACGCTCATTAAAATTTTGCTCGGCGCGTCCACCTTGAAAGAGAAAACCTTCACACTCAACCGCGATATTCGCCGTAATCCCCCGTTGATCTCGCAGATCATCGCAAAGCTCCTTGAGACGTCCTCGCATGTCAGAGCCGTATCCTCTTCCATCACGATCTTTTATGAGACTAAACACAAGCACCTTACCAGGGCCAAATATATCTGAAGGCATCCAGCGAAATGAGCCCCAGTCTATCTCAAGCCGTAGATCGGACTCTTTCACAACCGAAAAGCCCCGTATCGAAGAGCCATCAAAGGTCAAATTGTCATACGACTTCAGCAGAAACTTCTTGTCGTAATCAAGCATATGGAAACGACCCTCAATATCAGAAAAACATACCGTAACGGCCTTAATTCGCTTCTCTTCCTCAAGGTATCCGAGGTAGTGCTCCCGTAGTTCGTCGCAACTTGCACCACCCAAAACTCTCTGTTTAGCCTCTAGATTTAGCTGCTCTAATTCATCATAAGAAATTTCAAGAAAACTTCGTAAGTTGCTGTTCATATCACACCTCAAAAAAAGACACGCTAACCCTATCATGCCCTACTTTAGGTTAGTTTGACACCGATTTAATCTTACGATGCTAAAACTTACATTAAGGAGCGTCGTATTTAAGCTCCAATAAGTCATTGGGCATTCAACCCGTAGTCAACAAAACATCTAGCTCACGCCCACTCTCAGCATCCAAAAACTCTATTCGTTTTATATGCTTAAGAGCGTTTCGATCCAAAGCGGCACGCAAACCCGCAAAGAACTTTTGCTTCGCAAACGGAGGCATCTTATCCATCGGAAAGTCTTTGAAGAACAAAACAACTGTTGAATCCCCCTTCTCTGCATGCCGTACCAGCTTTGGCCCCGCCACAGGATTATCTCGAACCTCCCCTACAAACCCCTCGATACCACCAGAAGCCGCACCCGAATTGCGTTGGTCTACCTTTGCAGCCTGACCACCCTCTCCTGATTCGACCAAAGACAAGGAGCTTACAAACGAGGAGAAGCGAGCCCGCGCTTCATCAGAGGGAGCAAGCGCCAGCGCCTCATCTCCGATGGCCTTCGCAATCTTTATGTCACCTTTTTGAGCGTAGGTTATGGCGAGGTACGCCTTAGCAGGAAAATTCTTTGGTTCCACTTGAAGTACCTTTTCAAGCTCTCCCACCGAGTCGTCATACTGACCTAGAAATGTAAGGGTGCTTGCATATCGAGCTCTTGCTCCGAGATCTTCGGGAGACACCTCTAAATAGCGCTTGTAAAAATCAAGTGCTTTCGTAAAAGCCTTCTGATCAAATGAAACATCTGCCATTAACACGAGAGCCAAGGGGTCTTTAGGCTCTTGTTGTAAAATACGGCCGAATACCTCAATACCCTCAAAAACAAGCTCAGATGGCGCTTGTGGGTTGCTACGAAGCTCATCTCCTAGCATGCCCGCAAACATCTTTAACTTCTGCATGTCATTAGGAGACTCTTTAACTGTCTGGCGCATCGCCGCTAATTGCGGGGTCTCTCGCCTATCGTTGCTTGCGGTTTTTTGCGGCATCGCAGGATGACTCTTCGGTCGCTTCGTTCCACTATGAACTCTAGCCTGGAGCATCCACCCACCAAACCCGAGTGCGGCCGCTATGACAACAGCGAGGATGTATTGCTTTCGAGAGCGCTCTGTTACCGATCTACCACATCGAGGACAAAACCTACTCTCTGAGTCCAGAGAGTTATTACACTTTCTACATACCGCTACAGCTTCATTCATCACCAAACCGTTCCTCTCTCTCCCGTTGCGGGGCTTCTTTACTCTAAATAACAATTTCGCTTTCTAACATCAGCCGCGTCTAGAACGTCGGCATGTTTAATCAAATTAGCCAAAAAAAATCCATCCCCCCCCCCTCTGGCTGCACTAGACTACTCGAAACGCTTCAAACAGAACAGCGTTTAGCGTAATACTGCCATTTCCTTGACACTTACCTGCATCTAGTTGCTCTCTATCCGCATCAGTTAGTTGTAGACCCTAATAAATACGTAGTAAAACTAACCAGAAGTAAGTTTTAGGGCATTTTGTAGTAGGAGTACCGTGAACACCACATCTAATACAATACGAATCCCCCGGAATAGAGCCCCCGAGAGCATCTCTCTTGTAATACCATGTTACAACGAAGAAGACGTCCTTCCAGAGCTACGTCGCCGCTTACAGGAGCTCGTGGCTCAGTACAGTTGTCCCGTTGAAGTCGTGCTTATCGACGATGGAAGCAAAGACCAAACGTGGAACATGATAAATCAATACGCGACAGAAGATAGCTTTATCAAGGCCATTCGCTTATCAAGAAACTTTGGACACCAAACCGCAATAACCTGCGGACTCGATCAGACTCGGGGCGAGGTGGTCGTAATTCTTGATGCAGACCTACAAGACCCGCCTGAACTTATTCCAGACATGATCAAAGAATGGTCTGATGGATACGACGTTGTCTACGGCCAAAGAAAGAAGCGCGCCGGAGAATCATTATCAAAGAAGTTTTTTGCATTTGCGTTCTATCGCATCTTTGAAAAAATTGCAGGCTTACAGGTCCCAAAAGATACCGGGGACTTTCGTCTCATGGACAGACGGGCTGTTGATGCACTACAGTCTTTACGCGAACGCCATCGATTCGTTCGAGGGATGGTGTCTTGGATAGGATACCACCAGAAAGCCTTGCAATACGACAGACCTGAGCGCTTTGCTGGGGTTACAAAATACCCTTTCCGAAAATCACTCTTCTTGGCTATTGATGCAATTACATCATTTACCTACGCACCACTTCGACTCGCTTCATACTTAGGAGTTGCCACATCTGCCTTAGCGTTTCTCTATATCTTTGTAGTGTTGTTCTTAAAAGTTCTAGGGATTAACTTTCCGGGTTATACATCTATCATGGCTTCGATACTACTCCTTGGAGGGGTTCAATTAACAGTCTTGGGGATTCTAGGAGAATACGTTGGAAGGATCTTCGAGCAGGGACAGCAACGTCCGCTCTATCTTGTCGACCAAATCAACGGAGAACCTCTTGAGAACGAGTCTGGGTCGAGGATAGAGGCCTGCCAGTAATCAAAAACAGAGCACCCTACCAGAAGGAAATCAAATGGAATCAAAAGAAAAGGAAGTCATTATTGTAGGCGCAGGATATACCGGACTTTCAGCTGCCTTCGATCTCTGCAAGGCAGGTTATCAGGTAACTATCTATGAGGCAGACTCTGATATTGGCGGATTAGCAGGAACGTTCGAACTCTCACCTGGAGTGAGAGTTGAAAAATTCTACCACCATTGGTTTACATCGGACGTTGACGTATTAGGACTCATTGATGAGCTAGGCTTGAGCCACTTAAAGCAGTACCACTCATCTAATACCGGCCTCTACTACACCAACTCAATATTTCGGCTTGCGAGCCCACTCGACCTCTTAACGTTCTCCCCCCTGCCTCTTATCGACAGAATCCGTACGGGATTCATGGCGCTCTACGCCCGTCGAGTAAATGACTGGAAGAGTTTAGAGGACATCTCAGCCAAGGACTGGTTAGTCAAATACGGGGGCCAAAAAGCGTACGACAGCATTTGGAATCCTCTTATGCAAGGAAAATTCGGTGTTGAATCCGACAACGTCTCTGCGGTTTGGATTTGGAACAAGCTAAAATTGCGTGGCTCCAGCCGCGACAAAAAGGGAGGAGAAAGTCTCGTTTACTTTGGCGGCGGATTCGGGGCACTCACCGACGGCATCAAGAAGGCTCTCGAAGATATGGGAGTTGCTATTCACCTCAACACACCCGTAGAATCAATTATTGTAGAAAATGGTCGTGCTACGGGAGTTAAAACCTCTCATGGGATTTGCAAAGCTGACGCAGTGCTTTCAACTATTCCACTACCGCAATTCTTGCAAATGACACCCGATCTCCCTGAATCCTTTCGCGCTCAATGCGAGAAGATTCGTTTTCTTGGAAACAGTTGCCTCGTATTGCGACTATCGCGTTCGCTGTCGAGCACCTACTGGCTCAACGTCGCAGATCCGAGTTTTCCATTTGTCGGTATCATCGAACATACTAATCTCGATTCAAAAGAGAATTACAACGGCGATCATATCGTGTACCTCTCGAAATACCTCCCGACATCTGAGGAGCTCTTTTCATTCACGCCCGATCAAATGCTGGAGTATTGCATCCCGTTTATTCAAAAAATATTTCCAGAATTTGACCCCGCTTGGATACTTTCGCACCACGTATGGAAAGCGCATTACAGTCAACCTGTTATTACAAAACACTACGCCTCCTCTATCCCTTCCCTAAACACCCCAGTAAAGAACCTTTGGCTCTGCACGATGGCGCAAATCTATCCTGAAGACCGAGGAACAAACTATGCCGTTCGTTATGGGCGAAAAGTTGCAAGAGATATGATGCATAGCCTGTCCGAACAAATCCCCTCAACAGGATCAGAACAACCCCTTATTCGAAGTAGCAATGGAGTATAACCATGAGTAAAAAGTCAAAAGAGCAATCGCCTACAGAGCCTCAAGAATGTATGTCTGCAGACACAGCAGACACATGGTGCAGCTATTTTACTCCCATGCAGTGGGTCTTGTTTGGGCTAGTCGTTGCTGGAGGACTTCTCTTACGGTGGGTAATGCTTGACGCTCGGCCCTACCATCACGACGAATCGCTACACGGAATGTACGGACGATACTTCTATGATTTTCCAAACGCTAATTACTACAAGTATGACCCTATGTTGCACGGGCCAATGCTTTATAACTGCATGCGTTTGATTTACGCGATGTTTGGAGACTCTCTGTGGGCAGCAAGAACTCCGGTAGCCATTCTTGGATCTCTATTTATGCTCGCGCCGTTTGTATTTCGAAGTTACTTCAGTAAAACAACTACTCTTGTTCTAACGGCCACAACAGCGCTCTCTCCAACTCTAATCTACTGGTCTCGGTTCCTTCGCAATGAAGCGTGGGTGCTTTCGGGTATGCTCATTACCGCATATGGATTTCTACTCGCTCCGCGGCGCCTCAAGGCTCTTCTTGTGCTCTTCGGTGTTACGATCCAGTGGTGTTCTAAAGAAAACATCTTTGTATCTATTGCTATTTTAGTGGGCTATCTTCTTTTCGATTTTGGCTATGTTTCACTCTTTACCCAACAAACAAAGAGCATGCTCGAAAAAATATTTCGCTACATCGCTCAGAATCCGACACTGTGTGTTGTTAGCTTTCTCGCGTGCTTTACCGTATTTGCTTGGTTCTACGGTGCTGGATTTAGATATCCTAAGGGCATTTGGGAGGGCGCTGGCCCTAAAGCAATCGAGTACTGGGGAAAGCATCACGGCATGGAGCGAATCAAAGGCCCCTTTAACTTTCATATTTATGTGACCGCCTGGTATGAGTTTCCATTTTTCATCGCCTTTTTGGCTCACCTCTTCCTTTTCTACAAGAACGCCACCTCACAGATACAATATGCCGCCGGGCTACTCATTACCATCCTGATTCTCACCCTGATGGTAACGACCAACGAGAGCTTTACTACAAACCCGGTGTGGTTGTTCTTTAAGCTTAAAAACAATCTCGATGTTGTAGGACTTTTTGTCTTATTATTTCACGCCCCGCTGGTTACCGTTCAACACAGACTGCGAAATGAGAATGCACTTGCTGGTACAGGCTACTTCTTTACAGCGACATTCTTTGTATACAGCTACCTCGGTGAAAAAGTCCCGTGGCTTTCGGTTTATCCCCTTGCCTTCGGGATTCCATACCTAGGATTGTTTTTTCAAGAGCACTTTAAGCGTTCTTCGTTTAACTACAAGCAATACCCGGTTACTAAAGCACTTCTATGGAGTGGTATCGGCTCATCTATCCTTGGAGTACTATTTATCCTAGAACAATGGGGAGCTGAAAAAGAACGATTTTCCGGAGAGAATCTTTCTTTTGTAATTTTTGGCGCTGGACTCACAGCGATGGCACTCATAGGGATCATATCTTCAAACAATGACGATTCAGAACAACCGCTTTTTGGACATCTTCACCTTGGAAAGTGTCTTGCAACCATAAGCGTTTTGTTTCTGGTTCGAGCCAGTATTCAAACCAATTTCCTCTACGCAGGAAAAGAAACAGAATACTTAAGCCAAGTTCACACGACCTATGAAATGGCAGAATATGCAAAACAAATGGTCGATGAAGCTACCTATATGAGACATGGCTTTAAGCCCCAGATATATGCAACCGGAGAGTCGACATGGCCGCTGACCTGGTATTTTCGAAACATTCCGCAACAATACAAATTCAATCTCAAAGACAAATCTAAGATCAATGAATTTGCATATATCTTTCTCTCATGGAAGAAAAAGCATGATCCATCAGAGATTCCAGCCGGATACATTCAGAAACAGATAAATCTTCGAGGATGGTGGGTCCCCGACTTTAAGCAGGTATCTCTTAAAAAGTTTTTGCGGTACTCGATAAATCATTATCCTTGGAGTGGTACGGGATTTTCATATGCAACTCTGCTGATTGCCAAGGATATGGAGCGATTTAGAAAGTAGAAAGAATATGGTGATTGAGTATTACACAATCAACGAGCTACGCCTTTTTAATCTTTATAATTAGTTACTTCCGACCTGGTAGACACTGTATTGCCTATCTCGCTTGAGGGTTTTCATACACGAAAAGTCGGTTGCATAGATATTCCCAAACTGCTCCCGCTCGAGACTCCCAACAACTATGTACACAATCTTCTCTTTCAGTGCGGCTTGCTGTCGTTTGAGACAATCTACTTCTGTATAGATATTTTTAGTAATCCCTTCACGCCGAGATATTTCACCACGCTCTCGTGTAAGGAGTCCAACATGATTAGACCAGCCGAGATACGCAGGTTGTCCTGCCAGAGTCGAAACAAAAGT
Source organism: Pseudomonadota bacterium (assembly GCA_038134595.1). Lineage (GTDB taxonomy): Bacteria > Bdellovibrionota_C > UBA2361 > UBA2361 > OMII01 > OMII01. The sequence continues at coordinate 114,863 of JAYPVM010000007.1, forward strand.
TGTAAAGCTATAGGGCCTTCCCTGTGCCTCAAGCACTCGTCCATACGGTCGTTCTCTTAGGTCTCGTATAATACTTGCAGAACCCGGGAAATTCCGTTCAACATCGCTTAGCCCATCATATCCGTAGCGAGCATCACTAGTTACAACTCGCCTGGGCATTGTATGGTTATAAAATGCCATTGAACCCGCGATTAAAACAATGGCGGTGCTCCAAAGATGTATAATCGTAATACCGCGAACCACAAAATTATCAGCATCCAGCCTAGCGGCCATCACCCTACGCCAAACATACACAACCGACAGGCTTATGAGCGCCCAGGTCGTAGTGTATATCTTAAAGATTGTGTTCATTCGCTCATTATCGCCGCCGTATGAATCGTTGAGAAAAACTATCTCCGGAAGAAGAATTAATCCGAGACTACCGATTACAAGAGCTTCACCAAACACGTCTCGCCACGAAACCTGCTCGGCTCTTAACTCGATTATCCTAACTAGTTGAACTCCAATAAGGGCATAGATGAACAACGCCCCCTTATCAAACAGAAGAGTTCCTCCTAAAAATAGCACCATAAACGCGGTAGAGAGGCACCACTTTCGAATCGCAATTGAACCGATCGTTAGAAGCCCCAACTGCCATCCCCAATGGGCAAACATCTCAAGTGTTGTGGTTACCGGTATTTTTTCACGAACAAAGGTTAGCTCACCACCTCCCTCGGGTTTAATGTGCTGACTGGATAATTTTAAAGCTATCAGCAAAAGAATCCAAAAGAACGTCAAAGCGATGTCCACAGTTGGTAGCTTGCGGCCCGAAAAAAGTGCTGGCTTAACGAGATGAAGGGGGCAGGTTAGATACGCAAATACCACCGCAACGACTCCGGTTAACGCAATCTCAAACCAACTCAAATCCGCATAATAACAAACGACCACCACTACGGCCGCAAGTAACACCCCACCTGCAGTTATCTGACGAAAAAGGTCTCCAACCCCCTCAGTATCTCCAACTAGGGAGCGCCCACGTAGTTTAGCAAAAACATTGTCGGTTAACATCAGTCTTAGCGCTACTATGAGAGCGGCCATCCCTCCCCACATCGGCACCTCCCAGGCGTTACTACCAACCAGAAAAAAAACGCCCGCTAGAACCATAAATACGCCGTGATAAACACGAGAGATTACCGACGTTTGTTGCGTGATGATGCGGTAAAAAAACAAAAGCAATAAAGAGAATGTTGCGAGGTTAAGGTAATGAGGATGTGCATCACCGAGCAAAAAAGACCATGCAGGAAACTCTGTAATCGAACCAACAATTACTCTCGAGGGTCCCCACCATCCTTCATCCGGCGAAAAACCTTCTCCTCGAATGTGCTTTAGCGTTAACATCCCTGCAACATTCGGAATAAAGGGAATGCCTACTGCCGCACACCATGCAAGCACTCGCCCGCCGCCCAACACTACCCGCACGACCTGAAACAAAGCTGCTCCATAAAGAGCTAAAGCAAACGCAACGATTGCGTGATATGCTTCCCACACCTCCATATGCAGCACGGATCCCAACATCGCTGTGAAGCGATACCAAAACACATAATAGTTAAGGCCATAGCCCTCCATCCAAGGCTCTTTCGGTGTTACAGGAGAGTCAAAAGCAGATGCAATAAGCGCGTAATCCCGAAGCCTCTCACCCATGGCATAGAACTCACGCCACTGCATACACAATGCGTAAGCGAGCGTGAATATAACTAGGAACGCTCCCAGCGGAAGCCAATCATCTAAGGTAAGGCGATTCTGCTTCTTTCGAGAACCAAAGATTTGGTAGGCACTAAACGAGACTAAACCAAAAGAAAAGACATAAAAAGCCTGCTCCGCACCACTTCCTTCGATAGAAGAGCCTATCTGCAACAACAGATAGGCCAAAAAAAACTTTAACAAAGGAGTCAAGAGTAATGAGGCAACAACAAACTCAAAAAGCGGTACCGCTATGAACATCCCGACGAACGCAACTACCGCAATCAAAAATAACGTACTCATAGGTCTTTTTCACTCTTATAATTAGAATTGTACTTTGAGAAATACGTCACATACAGCGACGTCTCACCAAACGAAGCAACATGGGTAAACAACTCAGAATCCTTGTCGAAGCGCTCTTGAATCAGCCTTCGATATGCATTCCTCTCTATCTTTCCTACGACAACATAATCCACCCGATAATTGAGAAGCGCCTCGCGAACTTCGTCTATGCTTTCACTCGAGTATATTGTCTTAATCGCCTTTCGACGCTCCAATGCTGATTGAGACGAAAGTCCTCGCTGTTTAGCATGGTGTTCCCACCCAAGAACTGTTGGCAGTCCTGTATGCATTGCGATGCGAGTATATTCTCTGTATCCACCACCTTGTGCTTCAACAATTACTGGGGTTCCAGAAACATGGGTATTCAACCAATCGATGAGTGCTGCATCATCCGGATTCATCTCATGAAGATATGCCGTTCCGTCAAATGTATAGTGACGAGTTGGCACTCGCTTGCGAGCCACTACCGCATATACATTGACGGCCGTTCCGGCTAACAAAGACACAATCGTTAGCGCTGTCACAAATTGCGCACATCGTATCATTTTCTTTGATGCGTACTGCTTTAAAAGACCGTAGGCATAATAGGCTCCGACGACTGTTGCAACTCCCGAAAGGATCCAAACCGCCATATATCCCTTGAATAAAGTATTCATTCTATCAAGCAAGAAAAACACCTCTAGAACGCAAATCAAAATAGAGAATCCGCCCATAAAAATCGCCAGCACCTTTAGTTCGTAGGCTTCTCTTCGATCCATCCACAACAAAGCACCAGCAACCACACAAACCATAGAGCAAATAACGAAGATTCCCCACGGCAATGAATGATGTCCAGTAGAGGCGCTCATAACGCCGGGAACCAATGCTAGTAATGCCGCCAGGCACGCCAACAAGCGTTGTCCAGGCGACATCCGATATCCAGCTTGGCGAAATCCCCATAATAGACATGCCGAAACTGCGAGAGAACCTAAAAGCCAGTAACCGATAACGCGAACTATTTTAAGCGTTGCATTAAATTCCTGCGAACCAGCATAGCCCCATCCCCCTTGGGGATTGAAGGCAACTGCTTTTGTATACAGCCAAACAGTAAGTCCTGTAGCAAATCCAAACACACAGAGATCCCATACCGCCGCCACAACACGTGAGAATCCGACCGATAGTACCACCTCACCGATATACGGTTTGTCATTTTTATCTCGCGGAGGGTCCCAAAAGAGAGGGACTCGAGCTGCCAGCAATACAACGCCAACTACCCCTCCAAAGGAGATAAAATCCCAGGTATTGCAGCCAAACAAAGCTCCGACGACGACACCAAGAAGAATACGAACCCAAAAGCCTCTCGTGGTGTAGCGTGAATCCGGGTCGAGAGAAATCATTGCCGCTAACACCAACGCTGTAACGGTAAAAGGAATAGCTATTACATGAGCATGGAGGTCGGCAAAGAGAAGCGACCAGGACGTGTACTCCAAAAAACTCGGCGACGTAAACACTCGGGTAGACGGCCAAAAAACGGTGTCAAAATTAAACGACGTGCCTGACCAGATATTCACTATAATTAGCCGCATCACCTCCGGATTGCTTGCAAATAACAGTAACCATGCACACCAGAATGCATATCGACGATTCTTAGTTAATAACACACACAAAGAAAAGAGTGCGCACCCAATCCAGCCGGCAAGAGTCGCCATAGCAAAATTAAAACCATACGCCACCGGAATTCCCGACACCTTGAGCAGCGCCGCAATGAAGTACAATCCAAGATAGTAATAGCTCATCGGACTTCCAGAGGCCCACGGGTCTTCTGGCGGAAGAAAATTGTTCCTTACAAAGAAATTTAAAAACGTAGAATCCATCGGCTTCTCACCCCAAAATATCTCGGGATTTAGAAATCGAATAACTCCATACACGCACGTTATTCCTAAGAACACCCCTTCAACCGATGGGCCATACTCTCGAAGAAGTTTCTTAAGCTCCATACGAGAAACAACACCTTTTGAGTAGCCAAGATATCCTACAAGCAATAAGACGCAGGAGAGAAAAACTGGCAGGGTGTCTCCCCCAGGATTAATCCCTAAAAGAGTGCAAACCCAAAGACTAGCGGCTAGTAAGAACGGTCCAACTAGTTTTGAGATTCCGTATCCTCTATCTGGTGCGCCTGGGCACATCCATGCGACAAAGGGCAAGACTGCAAACGAGAACGCTTCAACAACAACTAACCACCATAGAAATGCACCGATACCAAATAGCTCCACAATCACTACTCCAATTTGTTTACCTGAAGCGTTGTCCAAAAGAGGTTGCAATCACTTTGTTTCAAGCGTAACCTTCTAATTCTTTTCGTATATTTTGTACCTCACAGAGCCTCATTAACGCCATCCTTTAAATTATCCCGGTCTCTCCTTTCGCGACACTAATGCACGTAATTAACTCAAGCTTTTCACCTCCTATATATCTTCGCTCTCCGCATACTCAAACTATTATTCCTGCACTCCTGAGAGGCCGAAAACAAACTCCCGCGGTGACGAACCTGCTTGAATTAAATGATGGGGATTTCTTAGAGACTCGCCTTCACAAACCGGAAAACTGGAACGCTTCACAGAACCCGCTTGTTATCATCTCGCACGGACTTGAAGGCTCAATGGAGAGCTCCTACATACTCGGACTCGTCAAAACCTTGTTTGATAGTGACATTGCTTCGATCACCTGGAATATGCGTGGCTGTGGAACTACCCCAAATCGCTTAAAAACATGGTACCACAGTGGATACTCATCAGATCTTCGAATTATCGTAAACACCGCCAGAAACCTTTTTCCCAACACTACATTAATCCTTATAGGGATAAGCATTGGGGGCAATATTACTGTCAAATACTTAGGTGAAGAAGCTAAGCAAGCGACTCAAAACGGCATCGTAGGCGCTGCCATCATCTCTGCCCCATTAGACCTAAAAGGCTCCGCTCTCACACTTGCCCTGCCTTCTCGACGAATCTATATGCAATATCTACTACGCTCCCTAAAGAAGAGAATATACCAAAAACACGCCCAATTTGCTCAAGACATCTCCATCGAATCCTTAGAGCGGATACGATCATTCTACGAGTTTGACAGTCTCTATACTGCCCCCCTGCACGGCTTTGCATCTGTCGAAGAATACTGGCACGTATCCAGTGGGATACACTTTCTCCCGAAAATCACTATTCCGACTCTACTACTTACAGCACAAGACGATCCGTTCTTATCTCCATCGTGCCTTCCCGATAAAGACTCTCTACAATCACCTCACATACTCTTAGAAACCCCGAAATACGGCGGTCATGTGGGGTTTATCGACTCAATTAACCTCAAACGCACCTGGCTCGACAATCGAATGTTGGCCTTCGTTTCTGAAATCTACTCACCTCCTTTCTGAGGACATCTAGAGATATCTACACTATTTCGAAACATTTAGCGCTTTTCCGAGCAACTTTTCTCTACAGCCTTCGATTACTGAATTAAGACTTACGAAACGTGGGCAACAGGAGGGAAAAAGCAATGATGACAGACTTTAGGACGGGATCGTGGGTAACACTCTCTCGAGACGCGCACACTATACCAGCTGGATGCTATCGCTTTTACCGTTTTGAGGATGAAATGATGCTTCTAACCGTAGGTCCAGAGATCGTATTAGGCCTGAATTACTCATATTGGAACCAATGGCTTACCCCAGCCACACTAACAGCGACTCGGCCCACTCGACTAAAGGACTTCCTGAAACGTTATGCACACAACGTGCAAGAGATGCACAAAAACGACTACGTATTATCGGCCGAAAGCATGACATTCTGTTTTATGTCAGCCCATTACTACGCACATATTGCCAGTCAAATAAGCGATAATGAATCGTTCCTTCCGGTAGCTGCATAAGAATACACAACTTAAGACCTAAAAAGGTTTTATTACATCCCATATGATGCTATCCATTAAAGTCTTATCAGGGTGGTCGCAGTACTTTGAAGCATTATAGATGTGCTCATAGCTGTCATCCTCGTGGAGATATATATGATCCGGCTTTGCGCCGTTTGAGCTTCTCCAAAATAACATTCGTCCAGAAACTATAACTAATCGGGTAAAGCTTACTCGCAAAACCGTATTAGGAATAACCATGCAAACCGTTAAAAAAGTGCTCTTGGGTAGTGTCCTGCTCATCGCAATTGCTTCCTCGTATGTGCTCAGTACTTCACAACCGCACAACAAACTACAAGAGCTTCAAAAGCAACGGCAGAGCATTAAGGACGTCGTGTTTATAGTAGTAGACACGTTACGGGCAGATAATCTTCCTTGGCACGGTGGGGAATCATCAACTGCTCCCTTTCTCGCCTCGCTTGCAGAGAAGTCTGTAGTTTTTGATAGAGCATATTCAGGCTGCTCCTCCACTGCTCCTGCCATGGCTTCTATCTTCACCGGAAGATATCCATCGAGACACGGCGTTATAACTGGTTTGCTGGCCCATCGCCGACTTGCCTCAAAGTCACATGACTTAAAATTAAATAGAATACCGAAACGGATACAGACACTCCCAGAGTTTTTTCAGGAAGCGGGCTTTACAACGCTCGGCGTGGCAGACAATTTAAACATATCCCACGAAATGGGATTTGCCCAAGGCTTTGATAGCTTAACAACCACCCGAAACGTTGGAGCTGCACAGGTAAACAAAACAGTCCTTGAATGGCAAAGTCCTGCTCAGAAAAACCGTTTTTTCTATATCCACTATATGGATCCTCACGCTCCTTATGAACGAAAAGAGGCGTGGATTCCCAAAAACAACCAACCAAAAAATTCACATATCGAGGCATATAAAAGTGAGATCCGTCATGTCGATGAACACATAAAAGCGCTTTTTGCCCGCAAGATTTGGGGCGATGATGCCCTAATCGTTTTCGTAGCCGATCACGGCGAAGCTTTTTCCGAACACGAAGCCTCCGGACACGGAAAAAACCTCCATACCGAAGTCGTCCGGGTGCCATTTTTTATGTATCACCCAAAGCTCCGCGCTCACCGAGTCAGAAAGACCGTTCATACTGCCGATATTCTGCCAACGCTCGTCGATATCTTCGGATGGATTGCCGATGAAAACTGGCAGGGTCAATCGCTCCTTAACAAGCAAGCCTACGGTAGACCTATTTACTCTGAGCTCCTCCGCCCTCAGGAACATCCCCGCACATCTGAAGAATCTGTTATCGCCGATAGTTATCAACTAATCGTTGCAGGCGAGGACAACAGACAACTTCGTCTCTATGACATCTACAACGACTTGCAACAAGTCAACAATCTAATAAACGACGAATCTGACAAGGCTCGAGAGCTCCTAGCTCTGTTAAATGAACATCGCAAAAGCTCCCCACAGGATAGCGAAGAAACTGTTATCACAATGGATGCAGACGGACTCGAGCATTTAAAAACATTGGGATACCTTCAGTAAATACCCTTCCGATAAAGATCCTCCAAATTCACCTATACTATAACACCTTGCGGGTGCTCTCTCTCGTGCAATGTGTCGCTATCCAGACACCATCATTTCGGCTACGATTGAGACATGGCAAGCGCCTTTAAAACCTACAACACTATCTTCGAGAACGTCTCGGCACACTCAGGCGCCCTGCTCTCCTTCTTGCCTCTTTTCTTCCTTGTCATCACTGCAGGATTCGGACTCTTATATCGCTCTAGAAAAGAAGCGTCATCACGCCTTGTCTACCTTAGCCTAGTAGGGATTGTAGTTTATTCGAGCTTGTTTTTCCCCGTGCTCTACAGTTGGGCGAACATCGCTACAATTCGTCTTATTGGAGTCTTGCTCATCGTCTTATACCCGCCACTTTTCGGCCTCCAAGACAGCTCAAACAATTCGCCAATAAAACACAGAAACAAATTGGCTCTTGTTATCATTCTAGTAAGTTTTGTCGTCAAATCGATGCACATCGAATCGTGGCCGGCTGTGCTTACTGACTACGGGGCTAGAACAGGTCGAGAGGCACTTGAGTTTTTACAAAACCCGAATCTCTATCGGCTATTTTCAAGCAAGTCCCGATGGGTATCTGCCGGGGGATCCTCAATCATTCACACCCCGCTATTACTTGCCAACTTCAAAATATTTGGTCCTGGTACCATCGCGATTCGATTCACCGAAGTACTATTCTCTACCGCAACTCTTGGGCTTTTATGGCTGATTCTAAAACGAACCACTCACTCCTTTGTAGCACTTACAGGAGTCACACTCTGTGCATTTTCAGCCGAGCACCTTTCCTATTCTCGAATTGGAACGTTCTACTCCGCCTCACAGGCCCTGGGCCTTCTCATTCTTTATCTTTGGCTTAAGCTATATGACAACAAGAGCTACAGCAGACCTCTTCTTCTACTAGCAGGTATTTGCACACTTCTTGCTCCATTTGCATATGCCCCTTCAAAACCTGTAATAATCTTCTCACTCTTTGCCGCACTTTGGTTATACCGGCCTCTATATTCTCCAGCCATTAAATTCTGGAACAACAAAGCTAGGCTCGGCGTGTTCTTCTTGGCAATTTTGGGCATCGCCTTTGTGATCAATCAATACGTAATCTCGCAGCCTCCATTTACCTATCCTGCTGGAACCATACACCAATTAGCTAGCGATACCCCTATCTGGTTTAAATTAGACAGTACTCGCGTAGCTCCAACTCCACAAAGCCTTTTCACATCCATTAAAAACGTCTGGGAAAATATCACAATCCTTTTCAATCAAGGCTTAAGGGAAGAAGGGTCATTTGGATTTCACAAGCTCTTTTCGCTGTGCAATCTCGCACTACTTCCTCTTTCGTTAATGGGAATATTTTTTAAGAAAACTCGGGTAATCAGCGTATACATCTTTCTCGCCTTCGCTCCTCAAATTATTGTTGCGCCGCTTCCGCGCCGGAGCATTCTCATGCGCCCATTTATTGGGGTCACACTTGCACTATTTGTCTTTGAATACGTCTCGTGCTTTCGTAAAGTAATCTATCCCCGCTACAAGAAAATTCTTATTGAAGCACCCCTTTTTCTGTCCTTAGCGATTGTGCCACTCCAGGGCGTCTATTCCTTTACGAAACTCAACGGCCCGGTAGGAGTCGGTCCTTCTTTTGGTCCAGAATACGTTCAAGACATGTTGATTCACCTCAAAAAACTAGATCCCAAAATACCTCTCGTAATCCTTAATTCATATTGGGCCTCGGATAAATATCGAATTGCTTTAGCTGACAGGATATTCACTTCACCGAGAAAGAGTGCCCCAGTCTACTTTCGTAACCTGCCCAGAAAATGGTCCAAAGCTAACATTCCGCACGCCAATGGTCCTGTCTATATAGGAATCTTAAACGAAGATTACAGAAGACAATTAATACCACTGCTAAAAGAGAGAGTGCCACTCATAACACTACATGCTTACGGAGAAAAAAATCGTATTTACTACTGGATTGGTAGCATCAACGCTCCTTCGCCGGACTAATTCCAACGAATCCATCGGATTACAGCGCCTCTATGAATCAGTTACCCTCCACATTGTTTCCCGATGCGTCCCGCTCATATGCACTGGCCCAACTAAACTCATTTGCCGCTAGTATGGGGCACCTCTATAGCACCACCCGAAACTTTGATTTTGGGCCCACTCAAAGAACGAACGTTTCCTTACTCTCACCGTATATCGGTATGCGCCTCATTCAAGAAGTTGAGGTCGTGCAAACGGCACTCGCCCATCACTCCTACCAAGCTGCAGAAAAATTTATTCAAGAGGTCTTTTGGCGCACTTATTGGAAGGGGTGGTTAGAGCTACGGCCGGCTGTATGGAATGAGTTTACACAGGATGTACTAGCTCTTCATAAAGACGGAAACTATCCGAAAGCATACGAGCAGGCTTGTCGCGGAAATACCCCTATAGAATGCTTTAATGCATGGGTGAACGAATTAATTACTACTGGCTACCTGCATAACCATGCAAGAATGTGGTTTGCCAGTATTTGGATATTTACCTTAGGCCTGCCCTGGCAACTCGGTGCTGAATTTTTCTATCGACACCTTCTCGATGGGGATACCGCCTGCAACACACTGAGCTGGCGTTGGGTGGCAGGGCTGCATACGAGAGGTAAAAACTATCTTGCTACGGCAGATAATATCAAAAAATACACTCAAGGAAAATTCTCTCCCACAGGGCTCGCCGCCTCAGACAGCGCATTACCACTCGATACGCTAAACTTTAAAACGTATCCGAAGGAGGCTGACAAAAGCTTTATCTCTGACATAGAGCCGCCGAACAACCAGCCCCTCACGCTTCTTTTACATGAAGAGGATTTAAGCCCTGAGTTTTCTCCATTAAAAGACTATCCAATCAACTCAATCCTAGCGCTCTCTCCATGCGTCCTGCAGAACCTTGTTGACCGTGCCTCACCTGTTCTCAAATTTAAGGCACAAGCCATGCAAGATGCGGTGCAGCGAGTCCAATCTCACTTTAATGCAACAGTACAGACAATTGAGGACGTGAGCGAGCTCTCGCGAGTAATTGACGGAAGTCCTTCTCGACTTGTGATGCTAAAACCCCATCGAGGTTTCCTGCGGCAACTAGTAGAGGAGGTGATCCATCTATCGCCTGTTTCAAACAACAAGGTCTACTACGCGACAAGGCAGTGGGACAGATTTCTGCATCCAAAAGCAACCGGCGGTTTTTTTACATTCAAAAAATCAATCCCTTCTATGATTTCGAGACTGGATTCACACTAACTTGTATCACACCGCCACACTTCGTCAGGAAGCCGGTCTCTAAAGAGCTTCTGATACCTCTTGCGTAACGATTTTCTCGCCTTCTTGAACCGCTGGTCGCCTCCTCTTGGCACGAGACTAAAGAGATTATCGAGCAAAGAAAGATAGTAGGACTTTCTCACTGGCTGTGCCGAACACATAGGACCTATCTCACTCACGTCTTCACAAATATACGTTTCATAAAGCTTATTAGATTCTGCTAGGGCCTTTTTATAAAACCGAATTACCTTCTTTTTGAACTTAGAGGTATTGCCATACGAGTTGCTACGCATAACCTTCCACATTTCAGCTAAGTAACGTGAAAGTGTTTCTCGAGCCAAGTTTTGTATCGATCTAATATCCTCTTCTGGGAACTTCTCACATCCTAGGACACCTCCTCCTTCACACAGTGGAGTTAGGCCATTTACTATGGTCTCACTACCTAGAAATCTCCAAATAAGATCTAGACCGGAGTTGGCATCATAAGGAACCGAAAATTCGCCCGTTTCATCAAATCTTTGACTGGTTCCTGCGCCACCGCTGGACCGGTACTTCGGCGCAATTGTTTGATATACTCCCGAGGAATCCTTAAGTGAGTTAATCTCGAGATCATCGTCCGTTTCGCTTATATCCCGATACATCGCCGGATCTAAATGAGAAACCTCAACCTCTACAACGGAGGAATCTTTGGCATTTAGTGTATACCTTAGTACTGCAACTGGGGTGCCCTCTTCAATCGTTAAGCAAGCTCCAGCTTGGTCAACCATTGGTGTTGCAACTATCGCAGGGTTGTATACGTCTGAAAACTCTACGGCACTTCCCGACCGCGCAAATTGTGCGGCGTGCTCGCTACCCGAATATACAAGTAAGGCAGAGCCACTATCAACCACGATCGGATCAATTAACTGTCCATTATTATCAGTTCGGGATTCATAGACCGCTACCGGCGTCAGATCGCTACTCTCTTCTACAACAACTACCAAGCCTGGAATCGGCGTCACATTAGCTTCTGCCGGAGTCTCCTCTCCATCGACCATGCGTCCGACTTTAAATGAGAGCATATAAGAGCCTGGAGTGTGTGTAGCCGTCGGTGTCACTGTAGGAGTGTGTGTAGCCGTAGATGTTGGAGTACTCGTAGGTGTATCGGTAGGTGTATCGGTCGGCGTACTAGTCGGGGTGACAGTTGGCGTGTTCGTTGCGGTTTCGGTCGGCGTATGAGTCGGAGTGTCCGTTGGCGTGCTAGTCGGTGTCGCTGTCGGTGTGTCAGTTGGCGTATCCGTGCTCGTTGCTGTTGGTGTGGTCGTCGGAGTTACCGTCGGACTACTCGTTGGTGTCTCACTCGGCGTGACTGTCGGAGTATTTGTAGGCGTCTCAGTTGGTGTCTCAGTTGGCGTGTCTGTTGGCGTGCTTGTTGGAGTACTCGTTGGCGTCGTAGTCGGAGTATTAGTAGCCGTTGATGTCGGAGTTTCGGTCGGCGTATCTGTTGGAGTCTCAGTGGGTGTATGAGTCGGCGTCAGCGTTGGTGTATCGGTGGCCGTTTCGGTCGGAGTGCTCGTTGGAGTGTCCGTTGGTGTATCGGTCGGCGTTTCTGTTGGCGTCTCTGTCGGCGTATCGGTTGGTGTATCAGTCGGAGTTTCGGTCGGCGTATCTGTTGGAGTATTTGTCGGCGTATCAGTAGGCGTATCTGTCGGCGTATCTGTCGGCGTACCAGTAGGTGTTTCAGTTGGAGTATCTGTAGGTGTATCTGACGGCGTATAAGTAGGCGTTTCAGTTGGAGTATCGGTAGGTGTCTCGGTAGGTGTCTCGGTAGGTGTCTCAGTCGGAGTATCAGTAGGCGTTTCAGTAGGCGTTTCAGTTGGAGTATCGGTAGGTGTATCTGTCGGTGTCTCGGTAGGTGTCTCAGTCGGAGTATCAGTAGGCGTTTCAGTAGGCGTTTCAGTTGGAGTATCGGTAGGTGTATCTGTCGGTGTCTCGGTAGGTGTCTCAGTCGGAGTATCGGTCGGAGTTTCAGTCGGCGTCTCTGTTGGCGTATCAGTTGGCGTTTCGGTCGGTGTCTCTGTTGGGGTCGCTGTCGGGGTATTGGTAGGTGTCCAACTATATGCGTTACCACCTAGATAGAGGAATGCTGCACCCTCGTCTCCTTCTCCCCAGCCATAGAACGGAGCGCCTACCACAAGATCGCTTCGTCCATCGTTATTTACATCCCCTGCACTGCTTACACTGTTGCCGTACCATGCCCCAGCTTGATCACTCTCTCCAGTCCATGCAGGAGTTGTTGAAAGCCCTGAAGCCGAGCCAAGATACAGGTAGGCTCGGCCCTCGCGAGTTTGGTCATTGGTGTAGCGGGTAGCCCCAACAATTACATCATCATATCCATCCCCGTTTACATCCCCTGCACTGCTTACACTCCAGCCGTACCCTGAATAAGCTTGATCACTCTCTGTAGTCCACGAAGCGGTTGTTGAAAGCCCTGAAGCCGAGCCAAGATACAGGTAGGCTCGGCCCTCGCGAGTTTGGTCATTGGTGTATCGCTCGGCCGTAACAATTACATCATCATATCCATCGCCGTTTACATCTCCGGCACTGCTTACACTAGAGCCGTAATCTGCATTAGCTTGATCACTCTCTCCAGTCCATGCAGCAGTTGTTGAAAGCCCTGAAGCCGAGCCAAGATACAGGTAGGCTCTGCCCTCGCTAGTTTCTCCATTGTCGTAGCCGGGTGCCCCAACAATTACATCATCATATCCATCCCCGTTTACATCCCCGGCACTGCTTACACTCCAGCCGTAAGCTGCATAAGATTGATTACCCTCTATGTTCCATGAAGCAGTTGTTGAGAGACCTGACGCTGAACCAAGATACAGGTAGGCTTGGCCATCGCAGCACCCCGATGCTACATTGGTGGATTCGTGAGCCCCAACAATTACATCATCATATCCATCGCCGTTTACATCCCCTGCACTGCTTACACTTGCGCCGTAAGCTGCCCAAGCTTCATTACCATCTCCGGTCCATGAAGCCGTGGTTGAGAGACCTGACGCTGAGCCGAGGTATAGGTAGGCTCGACCCTCGCCATCATTACCGTAGTAGGAGGGAGCTCCAACAATTACATCATCATATCCATCGCCGTTTACATCCCCTGCACTGCTTACACTCCAACCGTAATATCCATAAGGTACATTAGCCTCTATGTTCCATGAAGCAGTTGTTGAGATACCTGAACCTGAGCCAAAATACAGAAAAGCTCCCCCCCCGTTGCGTCCATATCCGTCGGAGGTGCCGTATGGGGGAGCCCCAACAATCACATCATCATACCCATCGCCGTTTACATCCCCTGCACTGCTTACACTGTAGCCGTAATTGTCATAACCTAGATTACTCCAGGTAGGAGTATTCGATAGGTCTCCTGCTGTTGCTGTTGGCGTTGCAGTCGGGGTCTGAGTCGGGGTTTCGGTCGGCGTTTCGGTTGGTGTATCGGTAGGTGTCTCTGTCGGCGTATCGGTTGGCGTTTCTGTTGGTGTCTCTGTCGGGGTATCCGTTGGAGTGTCTGTCGGCGTTTCTGTCGGTGTTTCTGTTGGAGTATCGGTAGGTGTATCTGTCGGCGTCTCGGTAGGTGTCTCGGTCGGAGTATCTGTAGGTGTATCAGTTGGAGTATCGGTAGGTGTATCTGTCGGTGTCTCCGTTGGAGTATTCGTTGGCGTTTCTGTTGGAGTATTCGTTGGAGTTTCTGTCGGAGTAGCTGTCGGAGTATCGGTCGGGGTTTCTGTTGGAGTTTCAGTTGGGGTATTTGTCGGTGTCTCAGTGGGCACCTGCGCAGCCGCAACAGGTGTGAGAACAAGAAATGCTCCAAACAAGAATACAACGGCTACGCACATCGGTAAGACTTTGCGCCATTGTCGAGAAAGGCTTGCCTCTTCCGACTCGCACACGGGTTTTTTGCATACCGAGCAACTCCCGCCAACTGCAGATGCGTAACGCCAAAGCCCAACAAGCATCCGTAACACCCCAAAGCCAACGACCTCTAGGCTTTCCGTATTACATGCGCTATCGCGTATCGCTTTGTTTCGTCGATTCATCTCAACAACGGAGTCGACTTAACCAGCTGAAAACTTTAATTTTTCATAGATTCTTTCAACATGGGCATTCGTTAAACGACTATGAAAGCCTTCAAAATATACAACCTGCTGATTATAAATGGATTTTCATTTTTCGAATGGCATTCGAAAGCTAGTAGAGTCAAATTCTCGCTCCATGGGAGGCGTTGTGTGAGACGAACTCAACACACAGGCTAAGTGTTGGCTTGAAAGAGCAAGCCAAGTTGGCTAAGTAGTTGTATTTAATGGGTAAGTTTCAACCATCTCATTCTCAATCAAGAAAACATCCCCTTTCCAACCCATCGACTTACAACTTAAGCCTTTTTTATGGTTTAGCACCGTGGTATATCCTTTTGTATGCAGATGACGTTAGGGACACATGGAAACTCATACCAAGCTAGCACTCAAGGATCGTTCTATGATCTTCGTATGCCCAGTGCCATGGAAACTCAACGGGCTTCCCAAAGTCAGGGGGCTTCTCAAAGTCAGGAACTAAACGAGCTTTCCACAAAGAACGCTTCACGAATAGCTAAAGACTATCTTCTTCTTACAGAAGGATTTCAGAATTTTTCATTTTCTGCGCGAGATTTCGTACAAAGTCTAGCAGCATAAATGCTGATGACAGTTGTTCGTGAGAGAGTTCTAGTCTCAGTAAGAGAGCACTAGAAAACTCCAAGACTACCCTTTACCAGTACATAGCAATCGTATACATAGCAACCGGACGGTGGCACGATACCCTCTTTGCGATATATACTCTGACAAATATCGTAAATGAAGAAGTACAGTCCTCATGAAAAATTCTATCGTAGTGCAACCGATGCGCTTGTTGTTTCGCTCGACTAAGGAAACAACTTGCAAAACTTTCTCTATCGCAACGTGTGTGTTGCTTCTCGTATCAGTGCTCCTCGGTTGTGGAGATAAAACCTCTGGCTCTGGTTCCCACATGAAAGTGTCTTTGGTTGCAGACCAAGAATCAATTTCTAGAGGATCGCGATTTACCCTAGGAGTACACTTTGAGCCAGATCCAGGTTGGCACATCTACTGGAAAAATGCTGGAGACTCTGGCCTGCCCCCACAGTTTGACTGGACAACCGCCGATGGAATCTCAGTGCAAGAGCCATTGTGGCCATCACCCGAGCGCTTAGCCACTGGTCCACTGGTCAATTACATTCTCCACGAAACCCTTCTACCCTTTCCTGTAACGGCAAGTTCCGCCGTAGACAGCTCGAAAGTAACAACCTCAGTGCATCTAGAATGGCTCGTGTGCAAAGATGAATGCTTACCTGGCGAAGCAACACTATCCTTGACGTTGCCGGTTACAAACTATCCAGGAGCCCCCTCACCACAGTGGAAATCCTTTGAAAAATCCTTCTCAAATGTACCGATTCCCCTTGAAAAGGTATCGATAGCTATCGAAGAGAGACTCAAGGAGATCGTTGTAGCCATCATTCCACTAGACGACCAAATGCTTCCCGCAGATGTTGTATTCATACCAGAGGACAGAAGAATTATCTCAAACTCTGCGCCACAGCGCTCTGAAAAAGATGGTGATGTATTAAGGCTCTTTATTCAGCGAGACCCGTATCGGCAAGAGAGCATCTCGCGCTTAAAAGGGGTTCTCGTCTCTCCTTCAGGGTGGTCTTCTACCGGCACACCCAAAGCCGTCACTATCGATACAAATCCAAACGCGCCATCGAGCGCTAACAACACATTACAACAAGCGCTGCCCGATAAATCAGTGCAGCAAACAAGTCTTGTCATTATCCTTCTAAGCGCATTAGTCGGTGGATCTCTTCTTAATCTAATGCCGTGCGTGTTTCCCGTTCTGTCCATAAAGATACTAGGGTTTATCGAACACGCTCATAAAACAAATTCAAGCACCAAGAAACACGGGGTGGCCTTCTCGCTTGGTGTTGTGTGCTCGTTTTGGATATTGGCCACCATCTTCCTTGCCCTCCGCGCAGGCGGCGAACAGCTAGGTTGGGGCTTCCAACTACAATCGCCCACGTTTGTAGTGGTAATGATTTTTATCTTTACGATTTTGGGGCTGCTATTCTTAAGCGACCTTGTCGTAGGACAAAGAATTCAAACACTTGCGGGACGCTCCAAGCTACCAACAAGTTTAATCGGTTCATTTCTAAACGGAGTACTCGCCACAGCTGTAGCAACGCCGTGCACCGCACCTTTTATGAGCACAGCACTAGCCGCGACCCTCACACTATCAGCCCCTTCAGCTCTTGTAGTTTTCACAGCACTTGGTGTCGGAATGAGCATACCGTATCTCGCTTTGTCGCTTGCTCCCTCGCTCCTAAAATTTCTCCCCAAACCGGGGGCGTGGATGGAAACATTTAAACAGCTCATGGCATTTCCACTCTTTGCAAGCGTTATTTGGCTGTGTCGTGTCTATGCAAGACAAGTTGGGTTTAATGAGCCAGGGGTAAGCATCTTCATCGACATTCTCTGGGGCATCTTACTAGTAGGATTTGGATTCTGGTTGGTTATCCGAGCCACAGCATCACGTAACACACTCACCACACGCGCCCTCCTAATATTGGGAACTCTCGCTATCGCTTCAAGCCTCTACATCGCCTTGCCGAGCGCCTCAGAAGTAGAAGATGCTCAGACAAACACATGTGCTCCGACCGGTGAAGCCAAACCGTTTCGAGATTCCTTCGGGCTTCTCTGGGAAACCTATTCCGAAGAGCGCTTAGCTCGTATTCTTGCCCAAGGGCGTCCGGTCTTTCTCGACTTTACGGCTGAGTGGTGTATCACCTGTCAGGTAAATGAGCGTGTAGTATTTAGTTCACAAACAGTCCGAGACCTCATCCTTGAAAAAAATGTTACCCTTATGCGAGCCGATTGGACCTCCAAGAACCCCGCAATTACGAAGGCAATTCGACAATTTGGAAGAAATGGTGTTCCCGTTAATGTTTTACTGACCTCACCACAAGCAGAGCCACTCATACTTCCTAACATCTTAACACCGGGAATCGTCACAAAAGCCCTTAAAACCATCTCTTCGAATAGACCCATTTCTTGAAAGTAGCCCAAAGAAAGAAAACGTAGTACCATTTTCTCACTAGCCCGTAACATTTACTGTACGGCATGCGGATTAGAAATCATTACATACAACGAAGTACATCCGGAGTGTCTCATGCAAAAAATCATCGCATTAGTTATTCTCTCTATCTCCCTAATGTGTGTTCCCGTTCAAACCTCCGCCTCTCCAGCCACTATTGGAAGTCTCGCACCTGATTTTTCACTACCAAACGCCTCTGGTAAAACAATTCATCTTCATGACTTTAAGGGAAAAATCGTCGTACTTGAGTGGTTTAATCCCCGCTGTCCGTTCGTACAGAAGTTCTACGAACCAAAAATGATGCAACAATACCAACAAGAGCTGACCAGCCAAGGCGTAGTATGGTTAACGATATCTTCTTCCGCTGAGGGCAAGCAGGGATTTATCAGCCAAGAATCGGCCTCGGGAGTGTTTGCTGATTCGGACATGCACTCTTCAGAGCTTCTCCTTGATCACAAAGGATTGGTTGGAAGAGCATACGGAGCTAGTACAACGCCGCACATGTTTGTAATCGATTCTCAAGGCAACCTGGCATATGCGGGAGCTATCGATGACACACCCTCAACTCGCTCACGTGATATCGCCACCGCTTCCAACTACGTGCTACAAGCGGTCAAGGAGCTAAAGAGCGGCAAGGATGTCTCGGAACCATACACATCCGCGTATGGATGTTCCGTTAAGTACTAAACCAGAAAAGAGCCCGGGTCAGTTCAAGCTCTACAAACAATATCGTTGTCCATTTTCTAGCTATGGTATCACCGAGGCATTAAAGATTAACCAAGTAAAATCAAGTACCTACTGGTCGCTTTGACTAAGAACCTATTCCACCTACTATAGTAGCATAGCGTTCTATTTTGGGGGCATGTGTGAAAGAGCTTAGCTTTCAGAGCAGGCTTGCGGCAGGTTGTTTGATTGCCGCTAGTTTTTTTTCAAATAGGTCAAAGGCAGATGAGTCCGTTACTCCCACGGAAAAACCTCGTGCTGTCCCGACTGCTCCATCCGACCAACAGACAATACAACTATCAAACGAGACGTTACCGCGAACAATCGAACCTTTTCGCCTAGAGAATAAAAAAGAGCTCAGCGCATTTCTCGACAAACTGCAAACAACAACAGCAACACACGCAGAAATTGAGATATTCGATGATCAAAAACAGGTCATTAAAAAGCTCGAAGTCCCACTAAGCGAAGATCCCAAGGCAAATGAAGGTCTCCTATGGTTAGGCATAGCTGCTTGTTTGGTGGGCTCTGCTTGCCTATCCGGAATGAACGTAGGGCTGATGAGCCTTAATAGATTAGAGCTAGAGATCAAAGCAGAGCAAGGTGACAAAGACGCCCGAAAGATTCTTGCCCTTCGGGAAGACAGTAACACGGTTCTGGCGACAATCCTTTGGAGCAACGTCGGAGTCAACTGCCTCTTGACGCTCCTAAGCGACTCGGCATTTAACCCCGTTGCCGGTTTTGCATTCTCAGTGGGCGGGGTAACGCTGCTTGGAGAAATTCTACCTCAAGGGTATTTTTCGCGAAACGCGCTCAGTCTCGGTGCAAAACTAGCGCCAGCAATTCAAGCACTAAAGTATGCGCTTTATCCTCTCTCAAAACCTTCGGGGATGATTCTCGATATGTGGCTCGGAAAGGAGGGCGTCAAATTCTGGGAAGAGAGACATCTCGAAGCCGCTTTACGCTACCATTTACGATACCCAAACCCTGAAATCGGTGCTGTCGAAGCACAGGGCGCTGCCAACTTCCTCAAAGTCGATGACATTAACGTATGTGAACAAGGTACCGAGATAAAACAAAATAGTATTATTGAAGTAACCGATAAGCACGGAGATTTTGCACTCCCCTCCTTCATGGAATCTTCTGATGATCCCTTTATTCGGCGAGTAAACGAAGCCGAGGTCCCGTGGGTTGTTCTCACCGACGGAGAAAACATTCCGCGTTACATTCTTGACGCAGACGCATTTTTGCGACACTGCCTGATTCGAAAGGCGCCAACGAACATCGAAGATTTTTGTCATGCGCCACTGGTGGTAAATAATCCCAATGAAACTCTTGGCATGGCAATTAAAAGACTGGAGATATCCCCCGAACGGGCAGATGAGGGCATCATCGATAACGACGTAATCCTTTTTTGGAACAAAGACCATCAAAAAATCCTCACCGGCGCCGACATCCTCGCACAGCTTTTAGACGGTGTAGTAACAACTCATAACGCTTCGGTGGTCAAGTAGCAGTTATCCGGCAGTAAAAACCCTAAAAATCCCCGCCACCCCCCTTGCTCCAAAACACACCGCCAAGTAGTCTCAGGGGTGCCATGAAAAGATTATCTATCGTTATTCTAATAGGACTCTGCTTATTACCAACCACTTCTTGCACAAAGAAGGAATGGAAGTCTAACCGGCCGAATATATTATTTTTAATGCTCGACACCTTACGGGCAGACCACCTAAGTGGCTACGGATATGAGCGTAGCACAACCCCGATCCTAGACACCTTTGCAAAAGAGAACCTCAAAGCCGCATATGCCCTAACGGCCGCTCCGTGGACGCCAGCATCAGTTGCCTCAATGTTCACAGGTCTCTACCCAACCTCACACGGCATGGTTCCGCCAAATGACCGTTCACTCGCTAAGAGGGGGCTAGCGCGGTTAAATAGCAGTCTTGAAACACTCCCTGAGCGCTTGAAGGCCCTCGGCTATCAGACAGCGGGAGTCAGCCCGAATCCTTGGATTACAAAACAGTTTGGATACGCACAGGGATTCGATGAGTTTCATTTTATAGCTCGAGAGCCTGCCGACAAGATAACTGAGTCAGGGCGCGAGATAATTGAAAAATGGGAAAAGAGCGGATCTGAAAAGCCGTTTTTCATGTACCTACACTTTCTAGATCCCCACAATCCATATGCTCCTCCTGCAGGATTCGACAAACGGTACTCGGGCGCTCTTCAGAAGAGCCCCTTTACCTACTCAGACCAGATGCAAAGCGATATCAATCTCTACGATGGAGAGATTGCTTTTATGGACCAAGAGCTAGGAAAGTTCTTTGCCTATCTGAAGCAAAAAGGGCTCTACGAGGACCTCATGATTGTTATCGTAGCCGACCACGGCGAGCAGTTTCTTGAGCACGGAAACGTCCGACACGGAAACAAGCCATACAACGAAGAAGCGCATGTACCGCTAATGATTAAAACAAATCGCAAGGTTGATAGCGGTCGAGTAATCACGGAATCAGTAAGCACCGTTGATATCCTTCCAACTATCCTCGCTCGTTTAGGAGAGGCGAAACCCAAGGATTTTCCCGGTGTCTCGCTTATGGATGAAAAAGCGGTCAAGCTCCGTCGGGGCGTGCTTACGGAAGTGCGGCGCATCTATGACATGAAGGCTATTACCGACAATCTCGGGCGACGACTCATAATGCAGGTGCCGTACACACAAGCAGAGCCAGATCCAATGAAGTCTCTTACCGCGTGGGGCGAACCGCAAATAACTGGCATTTTTGACACCCGCAAAGACTATGCATGCTCAAAACCCATTGAAAACAAGGCAGTTCATGCTCGATTGAAGGGTGTATTTGACGAAACCCTCTCGGAAGCTGTTAAACTACTAGCCTCTCCTGGAGAGGAGGGAGAAGAGATTAAGGACGAAACTCTGGAACAATTAAAGTCCTTAGGTTATCTTCAGTAAGATAGAAAATAAAGCACTACACTCAATACTCAGGAGCTCGTGTAATGAAGGGATTACTCGCTATCGCCATAGCGCTTACAACGTTAACCTATGCTACAGACGCCCATGCATATATCGGCCCAGGTGCCGGATTTGCCTTCTTGGGCTCAACGCTTGTATTCGTAATTACCATCGGCATGGCCATAGTTACTATTCTCTTCTGGCCACTTCAATTGGCTTGGAGAAAGTTGCGAAACAAAGGTATCTCAAAACATGCACGAGCCAGAAGAGTTGTGGTCGTAGGCCTCGACGGTCTGGAGCCAAAGCTCGTTGAGAAATACATGAGCGAGGGACTACTTCCTAATCTACAAAAACTACAACAACAGGGAAGCTTCGCTCGATTGGGCACCACACTCCCCGCCCTCTCACCTGTTGCATGGTCAAGCTTTCAAACTGGTGTAAATCCAGGCGCACACAACATCTTTGACTTTCTAACTCGTGACAAACGCTATTGCCTTCCACAGCTATCCTCTACCGATACAAAAACATACGACAAGGCAATATCACTTCTTGGTCTTCGCTGGAAACGAAAGAAAACTTCGGTAGAGATAACTCGAAAGAGCCAACCATTTTGGAAGATTCTTGGCAAAAACGGCGTCTTCTCGAATATCATCAGAGTTCCTATTTCATATCCGCCAGAGAAGTTTAACGGCAACATCCTCTCTGCGATGTGCACGCCTGACTTAAAAGGCACTCAGGGAAGTTTCTCCTTTTTTACAGAAGAAAGCGCCTCTTCAGATGATGCAGTCATCGGTGGAGAGACAAAGACCTTCACAACAAAAGAAAACAAACTCTGCGGCGAAATCCAGGGCCCACCATCTCCTGAAGGCAAGGGCTGGCTTACCCTTCCCTTTTCGCTTGCAGTGAACGGCACCAAAGACGCCGCCATCCTATCTATCGCAGACCAAACTATCGAACTTCGCTTAAACACCTTCTCTCCATGGATAGAGGTAGGCTTTACACACGGGCGCTCCACTGTCTCTGGCATCTGCCGCTTCTGTCTGCGAAACAAGGGGGGCAGTGTTGCACTCTACGTTTCACCGATAAACGTTCATCCAGAAAAACCTGCTTTGCCTATCTCTGAGCCTCAGATATTCTCCTCATGGCTAGCCAAGAAACACGGGCTCTATGGCACACTAGGGCTCATGGAAGACACCTGGGGTAGAAACGAACTTGCGCTTGATGACGCACGGTTCTTAGAGCAAACATGGCTTACCCACAACGAACGCGAGAAGATGTTTTTTGAAGCACTTTCAAAAACGCGTGAGGGGCTCTGCGCCTGCGTGTTCGATGCAAGCGATCGTATTCAGCATATGTTTTGGCGCTATCTCGATGAAAAACACCCTTCTCCGTTAGAGGACAAGGCTCAGTTTGGAAACACCATCCGCGACATGTACGTAAAGATGGATGACCTCATAGGTCGAATTCAAGCGAAACTAAAAGACAACGATCACCTCTTTGTTTTAAGCGATCATGGATTTGCTTCGTTTCGTCGATGTATCAACCTAAACACATGGCTTCTAAAAGAAGGCTATCTAACGCTAAAAGACGGCAAGACTATCGGACGAGACTACTTTCAAGATGTAGACTGGAGCAAAACAAAAGCATTTGCCGTCGGGCTATCAGGAATTTACATCAACCGAATCGGTCGTGAGGTAAACGGCATTGTAGATGACGCAGAAGCTGCCACACTTAAAGCAGAGATAACTCAAAAGCTTGAGAAGCTCCGTGACCCACAAGATAATGCAGAAACCATTCGCAAGGTTCACGACGCAGATAGCTCGTACAAAGGACTCTACAAAGGCGAAGCTCCTGATCTAATCGTTGGATACCATCCGGGATACCGGGTAAGTTGGGACTCAATCACAGGAACTGTTGAAGAACATATGTTCTCAGATAACCTTAAGGCATGGAGTGGAGATCACCACGTAGATCCAGAGCTAGTACCGGGCATTCTGTTTAGCAATCAAAAGCTCACTAAGAACGCTCCACACATTACAGACTTAGCACCAACGATTCTATCTCTCTTTGATGTAAAGGCTCCTCCTTATATGGAGGGGGATGTGATTGTGTAACCTAAATATAGAGAGACAGAGATAACCCTCCTCTAAAAAAGAGGTGGAAACAATCGCCTGCCGCTACTGTCCCAACGACATCAAATAAACGGTAGGTTTCAGTTATAAGATATTACTGGGACTCCGCCTAAACTAACTACTGCACTTCGCCTTTAGCTCGGTCTGAATACAGCAAAAGTCGTAACAGTCACGCTTCTCTATGGACAGCCCGATTCGGGATTGTAGAACAGCTCGCCTCGGAGCGTCGATGTGATGTGTTGCAACTTTAGGCCGGAGTTCTCGGCCGCTCTTTTCTCCTCACCGGAAAGCAGCAGATATTTAGCATGCAAGGGTCGCATGGCATCCGGATTCCATCTATCTAGACTCAATGAGCTTAGACCTAAACCTGCCGGAAGAGTCATCAGCGCGTGATTCCGAAGCCTTTGAGGAATCATTACGGTATTGCACCATCGATTTGAGGTGCTCGCGTTGAATACAAGATGACCCTCAACTTGCTTCTGAAATTGTTCCGCTCGAGAAACAAATGACTTGTTGAGATTTTGTCGGAGGAAGCCAAGGACATCCCGATCATAAGATACTCCGTAAAAAAACGGCATCAAAGCGAAAATCGCAACAGCACCGTAACGTTTGAACGCACTAAGCAAAAAGAGGCTAAGGAGGGCATGCGGCGCTACCGTTCGGTAGCCGTTAATACTCCCAACCTTGTAGAGAAGTAACACCAATCCTGCACATGGTAAAAGGCTACTAATATGAGCAAAAGCCTCTTTTATGCGGTCAAAATCCTTCGAGATTCCGGGCTGTTTCGACCTGATACCAACGAGGTAAGTTATCCCAAATATAAAGTTCTTCAATAATTTGAAAACCAATATCGCCAGAGAGTACGCGCATAGAGCTGTCACCTGCCTAAACAAATGAGGCACTATCGCGTTTCGATCTCTCTGCAAAATCTGTACGTTTGTCTCGAATTGGCTTTTGAGAAGTTCGACCAACTCTTGAACATTGGGCACAGTCGACAATCGATTCATCGTACTGCTCGGAAACGGAGCTACAAGGTAATTAAAAGCAAGGATGCTTAACAGCGGAAGTCCTATTGACAGAATGAGGGTCAACAGAAGATTTCGAACAGCATATCTTCGCAATAGAAGAACCAAATATACTGGAAAAAGGGTGGCCCATGTGACACGAGCAAGAGAGCTATAGATAAAAAACATGAAAATCGATACGTGCAATCCCCGCGAGACGCCTTCGAGACGAGCTATCAATAAGAAAAAAATCGCCGCGAAGACTATTGCCAACATCTGATGAAGCCCTTGTTGCATCGTTGAGATCCAATAGACATGGGATGGAAGAAAGCTAGCGATAATGCAGGCCATGCTGACGAGTTAAAGGGCTTGGGGGCGGACGATAGCCATGAACACCAAGAGACCCAAACTATATAACGTAACGTTAGTAATGGTTGAATAATATGGCAGCCAATCCCCCAGTAATCTCGCAAATATACCATACGTTAATGCATACACGGGGCCATGAGGGCCATAGGGAGAGAACGCCGCTGGTGCGGTATTTTGTTGTATTACAAAATACCCACTATCGAAGCCAGCTCTTCCGAAAGCTCGGACTTGCAAAAAGTGGGTTAGCTGATCGCTGGGAAACTCTGTGGCCTGAGCCTTCAGATTGATGTGCAAGTGGCTTGAAAGTTGCCAGTAAACTATCAGCGTCGGAAGGGCGAGAACCATAATCCCAAGTAAAAATCTGAGGGGCGCATACTGATTGATACGTGATAGATAGTGCTTCGTGGATCTGTCTACTTCTATAGATTTCATTCTGCTCATTTCTTAACATGTTATCAGCGAGACGTCTGTATCATAAAAAACGCGGGCAGTACGCAACTATTGAATTTGATTTTGGTGATTGCGGCCTCCTCGAATCGTGCGGATACTCTCAGTCCTCTCGAAACGCGGCGGTATCAACCGGAATGTGAATCTTTTACCATAATTACTTTCTTACTCTGGCACAGCATCTGCTCGTGACCGAAAGTACTATCAGACCCTTGTCATTTACCCTTTCATTAACGGCTAGGCCACTTGGAAATCTAATGTAAAGTCGAGAAAATCTAATGCCTGTGACTATCGCCTAGGTCCCTATTTTCGCAACACTACTTTACTACTTTGCAACTCCATGGCCGGGCGCAATACGGATGAATTTAGCCGACAAATATCCAATTTCCTTTGTCTGCTCCGGACACTGCAGTTTCTTGTCAGCACGGATAGATTGGTACATTCCTCTTACAACTGGCTTGTAGACATCTAAGCTCTCGCATTTGAATTCTGGCCTTAACGAATCAAGCAGCTTCTCAGGTATTATCTTATGCGGCTCACAAGCAGTCGGTGAATGATTTACTTCCACCAGAAGCAAAAACAATCCGCCTGGACGAACCACCCTCTTTATCTCTTCTATCGTTCGATCGACATCTTTGACATGATCTAGTGAATTAAAGGAAAAGACTGCGTCACACTCCGCGTCCTGCAGTGGTATTTGCTCGGAAGGATCGGCAACATACTCCATTTGGTGTTGGGCCGCGCCAAGTCTGAGGTATTCCTGCGCAAGCGGATCAAGTCCAATACGACGCGATGCCATTGATGCCCACTCAAGACTCCCACGTGGTCCACATCCAATGTCCAAAACAACCTTACCGTTATAGTAAGAGGCATCCAGTCCAAAGTGTTTTGTATAGAAATGCTCAAAGTGCCTATTCGATAGCTGCCCTTCTGCTTTCTTTCTTTCCTCCCAGTATTTTAGCTCGTTGAGCTCCTTCCAACGAACAGGGAACAGTTTTCCTTTAATCAAGGGAGTTAAGTTTTTTGCTATGAGCCTTAATTTATGGGGCAGCTGCATTTTAGGTTTCCATTTTTAACGTTTAGGGTCATTGGGGTGGAACCCAAAACCAAGCTGATATTACTAGGAAA
>JAYPVM010000008.1:0-114010 GCA_038134595.1 Pseudomonadota bacterium
TTTCCTAGTAATATCAGCTTGGTTTTGGGTTCCACCCCAATGACCCTAAACGTTATATGGCACTCACTATGAAGAAAATAGTTTTAGTATTCACGTTTCTGCTTATTTCGGCTCCTTCATGTTCTGGAGAATGGATTGCGGTCGATGGTGGTGTGTTAGAAATTGATCTAATGGAAAAAGAAGTTGAAGATGGTTTGTGGGATTATCTGGCTAACCAAAAAGACTTTGAATTTCTGGCGAGGGATAAATACACATACCAGTACCAAGCAAGAACTGAAAAAGAGCTGTATATAAATGCATTTTGTGAATCTTTTGGCCACAAAGACCTACATAAAGAGTTCTTAGTGGTTGAGGATGGTGGTTCATGCTTTTTTCAGGCGATTATGAACCTAGATACAGGCGAATTTAACTTGATTAATGTTAACGGTGTGGCATAGCCATATAACAAGTTTATCAACGTAAAGGCGCTAAAAACGCGCCGGACCTACGCAGCTGCGCTGCTCCGGCCCGTTATAAAGGCGTTATAGCGCAAATGAATAATGGAATTCGTCATCTTTTTCGTTGGTCCTTCTTGGTTCTCGCCAGCATACTGATTTTCTTCGTCATATGGGGTTTCTCCGTTATTTTTTTCGCAAATTGCATTGCAATTGGCTGTAACCTCTTAGGATTTGATGGTGGAAATGCTATTTTGTGTATGCCCGGCGACCCTGGTGCTGTTGGAATGCTTTCGATGTTCCCGGCGGTTGTGCTGGCCATGTTTTTGACGAGGCTGACCCTTAATATTTTTAGATCTCAGCGGAAACTTCAAACACTTACAGTTATTTGTTTACTTGCCTCACTATGGTTTGTAGTTAAATTTTTTGGCATGCATGCTTATGAATCCATGCGCGCGCAGGAAGATCGATTAGAACCTAAAATTCAAACGGAGCTCACCAGCAAAAGTGATATTATTTCATTAGCTAAACCTGTCACGTTAAATTTGATTGTTCGTAATATAGATTCTAGAGAGTTAATTTTTCGTTCACGTCGCGGGTGTGCCAATTTGGAGGAAACCCATGATAACCAAGTCAAGTATATTTTTAATGTTGGTGTGACATGTGATCGTGCAAAATATGAAGACGTAGCTCTAAAACCAGGAGAAAGTTTTGCCGATCAAATAGTTTATACTTTATCATCTCCAATTGCGGCACAAGCTATTTCATTGTCAATATATGAAACAGCTTGGTTTGAAGGTCGTATTGGTGGTTCAACAGGAAAAGTGGAATTTCATATAAAAGATGAAGCGAGCAAGTGAGTCAACGGGCGCTATAACAAACGGGTGCATTGGAGGTGGAACCCGACGGCCTTTTCGGGTAATATGAGCTGTGTTTTGGGCTCCACCCCAATGACCCTAAACGTTATACCACTTAATTAAGCACAACGATTAAAAGGCAAAATACAAAACTTGAAATCTTTAATTCAGCAAACTTGGTTTTCATTCGCACTATTATTATTAATAATTTCACTATATTTTCTTGCATTTTCTCTATTTGCTTCACTAACCATAGTTTTCGTTATCCCTATTTGCATAACTTGGGGACTGGTAAGTTTTATAAAGAACCTCATCTGGAAGAAAAATTTATCAATTTTTCTTATTCGTCTTACTATTCCTGCAATTACCTTTATTGCCATACTCATTATCGCCAAGATTTAACTAACAGTTGTTACAAGTAATATAGAAACAATCGGCAATGCATGTATGAAATTTCATCAAGACAATGGACACTACCCTAAAACCTTAGACAACCTTATCCCAAATTACTTAGATTCTATCCCAAGTCTTTTTTTTGGATATTATAACTTTAGATATTATACTGGTGAATTTTATGGAAGTGAATATGCAAGCTTGACTTTTGCAGTTCAACCGCCTTTTGGACTATTAATTTATAACTTACCCGAAAAGAAGTGGACTAGCCTTGATTTGCTATAAAAAATAAGTTCAAAAGGCGATTTTTACCTTCAGTTGCCTGACGGTCTTCCTATTGAATACCTGTCCGGGATAGAGCCTCTGGGACAACTCGAGTTTAATTATCTTGCTTCCATACAAGAAATGGTGAGTGAGCATAATAAATAGATTGAGGAGCCGCGTCCAGATCATGGAGCTTAAACCGCAGTGTCGTGACGCGCTACTCATTTACACCGTTAATTGTCTTGAAAAGGAATCGCTATGACTGGTATGTATTTAGACAGAATCGGCAAAGCCCCTGAATTAGACGCTTCTGAGAGGGAATGGCTCACGGCTACAGTGCGTGATCTTCAAGGAGAGTCAACGAGCTCGCTTTCCGAGGATGAAGTCATCAAACGGGTCTCAGCCCTCCTCGATTCCAAAAGAGTGGACTATGATGACTTAAAAATTTATTCATGGAGTCCTGAAAATGAAACAAATTTGGATTACGACCTACTTGGTCATATTGGTTTGGTCAGGTATAAATCCCAAGGATCAATTCACGTGGTTTCTTGAAGTTTTTCCTGCAATGATCGGTGGAGTTTTTCTGGTTGCCACTTATAAGTCTTTTCGGCTTACTCCAATTTTATATTTCTTCATACTTCTGCACTGCCTCGTATTAATGGTGGGTGGGCATTACACATATGCAGAAGTACCCATTTTCGACGGCTTGTTCGGTTCTGAAAGAAATAACTTCGATAAAGTCGGCCACTTCTTTCAAGGTTTTGTTCCTGCCTTGTTGGCAAGGGAAATACTAATACGTAAGCGTGTCGTGAACGGTGATTTATGGCGTGATAGTATTATAGTTTCCATTTGCTTGGCGTTCAGTGCAGTCTATGAGCTGATCGAATGGTGGGTAGCTCTGGCAACCGGTGATGATGCAGAAGCTTTTCTAGGAACCCAAGGGTATGTGTGGGACACGCAGTCTGATATGGCGCTAGCTTTACTTGGTGCAGTATGTTCATTGCTCATTCTGTCAGTTTCGCACAATCACCAAATCAAAAATGTAACAAGGCAAGCAAGAGGGTCCGCCTAGACGGCGGCCCCTCACCGCTAGTGTTAGTAGGATTTGGAAATTCAGCAATAATATGAGGGGAAATATGAGGAAACAATACCATTCCAGGCCGACTCCGGAGGGGCAGAAGATTTGGGATGTTCACCGGTTGGTCGAGCTAACCGCAGATTTTATTCCAATTCAGGTTCCAGTTGAGTCCATCAGAGAATTGGATGAGTGCTTTTGGTTCGATAAGGGCCACAGCCCCACGTGCCGTGAGATTTTGACCCATGTCCGATTAGTTCACGAGACTGACCTCAAGTATCCAATAATTCTCTCAAGTGATGGGCGTGTAATGGATGGCATGCACCGAGTGTTGAAAGCAGCACTTCTTGGACACAAATTCATAGAGGCTGTGCAGTTTGAAGGGGATCCAGAACCAGATTTCCTTAACGTTCCCCTGGATCAACTTCCATATTAGGGTCGACTAATCAAGGGAACAAGGAGTCTCAGGAAGCTGCCTCAAATTCGCAAATCGTTATATCGATTACGAGATCTTTGGAGTAATGCCTTTTGGGCTTAATGGAAAAACTGCTCTCGCCACAGTTGCGAGCTATGGACTAGGGTATGCGTGCGCAAAGCAGCTCTGGCGAGAAGGCGCTAGGATCGTTATATCTGCTTGCGTGATAAATATCCTATCGAGTCAGTAGCAACAGAGAGCTCCTCTGAAACAGGAAACTGAGTTCGAAAGGATGAATAGCCAGACGTATAAAATAGTAACTCGATTACCTATCTAAAGCTAGGCTAAGCCGTCGTAACTTTTCACCCTTATCAATCGATGTATCTGCTAAAAATTCTTGAAGTAGCTGCGCCGCATCCACTTCTACTATGAAAGCGCGTCCGTCGAGTGGTGGGGTCCGAGAGGCCTGTTCTTGTGTGTTTGACGAGTAGCGACTGCGAAGGTTACCTAAAGCCTCCTGATAAGAAGTGTTAGAAGGTAAACTAGCAGTTGGCGGAGAATCAATAGTCGGCAAGGTTAGAGCACCAAGACGCCGCAACCGGCGACAACTCTCCTGTCTGAAGGATTTTTAGGATGGCGTTCTTCTCTTCATTCGAAGCGAGCACTATCTTGTCGACCACACTTAGAAAGACCGTTAATTGCTTTTTATCGATACATGTTGTCAAAACTGACTGTATTCGAGCCAACTTTTCCCGATCAGAGACATTCGAATCGTTGAGCAATCGGCATAAGGCTACAGCCACAGAGTTATCTCTCGACTCGAGATGTGTAAGAATGAGCCCTCCGACCCCGTTCAGGTCAGGCAAATCTGAGGAACTGCGGGAGCTTGTTGTGTTAGTGGAAAGTATTGTAGTCGCGGCGTCAGCATCGTCTATAAGCCAAACAGACGCATGCAGAGCCTTTGCTGCATGATGAATCGATACATCTAGTTTCCGAGAATCTTCCAACATGGCTCAATTTCTTCATTTTGTTTTTGCAAGCTACTCAAGTTATGCACCAGCTACTGTGTTTGATTGAACATCATCACGAGTCAGTTACTGTAGTTTCCTTCCAACTATACCTGCAAGTACTTGGTTAAGAAACGACGGACATGGCAGTAAACTTTAGGTTTGATGCCATCGTTTAGTCGAGCTGTAGGCGACGCGATTACGTATAGTTAAAGACGCTGAAAATACCCGAGAAAATCCTAACGAAGTGCACGATGATTAGCTAGAGCCTTGTTAATTGGCGAGCTAAGACTTTGATATTTATGGGGATACTTTCCCTCAAAAAGTAGGGCGATGAGTGTGTGCGGAGTAACGGGACGCTAGGTTGCTCTTAGAGACAAAAATATTCAGGCCTACGGTTATTTATAGTGAAAACCTCTAAAGTCCTTGATGCCCAAAGTCGATTTAAACGAAAGAGATAATTGACTTAGTTGTCATGAATCTAGCGTCGATTCAATTAGGAGTGGAAACCGAGCAAATGAACAAGTTCAGTGACAGAAGGGGTGTCTCTGGGGTAAGCGATTCTGCACAAGGCCCCTCTTCGGAACGAAAGCCGGCAGAACAACAGTCAGGTTCGATAAAACTCCCGATACCCCAGCAAGACGCGCGCACGCTTCACCCGGACTTCATTACAGGGTTGGTGAGATATTCCCCAGATAGAAGCTCGTCTGCCCCGCAAGGCTCCCCGATAGTACAGGATGCCTTCCTTAGGGATCTTCATAACGACTTTGAAAGGATGCGGGCTCAAATCGCTGGGACAGTCGAGATGCTTAGCAAGGTGCCATCGGAGTCTTACAAGAGCCTGATGGGGGGCAATCGTTTCGATCCATCAGACTGTTGGGCTCCTCTTGCCACGCCGCCTAGCGAATCTGGTCGTGAGCAAAGACCAGACAGCAGGCCTTCTCTTTCACTGAGCATGGGACAGGAGAGATTGTTACAACTTAAGTTAGAGATTAATGAGCGCGCCTTAAAGCGCAAGAGAGAGAGCCTTGAGAGAGTAGTAAGATTGGGATCAACCTATGGCAAGGACGTTTATGGTAAAATAGCCGACGATTACAGAAGGGAGATCGAGAAACTTGAGCGCAAGTGTGAGGAGTTAAAGCAAGCTTTGTCGGGCAACTCGGACCCTGCGGTATCACCTAGTCCGCTCGAGCCGGAGGGCGGAGATCCTTCAGGCTCCACAGTTTCATCTGATGAAGATTCCTCTAGGAGCATTCCGAGTGATTTAAAAACTTCGAAACACGAACGCCGAGGAGGAGATCAGCGAAATGTTAAAGATAGAATAGTTCCCTTAATTGACCCGAATGCTCCAGTGGCTGAGGTAAGTGAAAGAGCGAAGGAGTGTGTATCTCGCTTGATGAGAGATCAGAATGAGGTTCAGATTGCAGGCCCTGAGGATGCAAAGTTGCTCGAACGGGCTTTGCACGTTATCAATCCGAAACTCCTTGCCCTTCTCGCAGACAGTAATTATTCGATTCTTGCAGCTCGTCATAATGTTGCTCACGGTATTGCCAATGTGCATGGAAGACATCTCGGAGATTCCGCCGTCATTGACGAAGCCAGTGGAGTGCATTCGAGCGAAAAGAAAATCTCCTTAGCAACATACCTCCAAAACGGCCAACTGCGCGTGAATATACCTACCCTCATGCATGAAATTGGACATGCTGTATTTCAACTTCTTACCGAGAAGGCACAAAAAAACCAATATACTCTCACTTCTCCCGAAAAAAAACTCCTTGAGGATTTCGGGGATGCTTATAAGGCTGAGGGCGAATACATGCATCGAGATTATTTTCGAGATACCGAACAGGAATTTCTCGCTGAAACCTTTTCTATGTACTGCATGAAGCCAGATGAATTACGAGCTAAATTTCCGAAGACCTTTGCTTGTTTTAACAGGCTAGCTCCTCATACGCATCCAACGGATCCACAGCAAAGTTATGGAACATTACTAGACTTTCAACGCCTCTACCATTTGCAACAGAGCATCGAACCCGTAGCATTAGCACCAGGAGATCCGGTTGACTTTCTAGCGCATCTTAGCGGAGTAGAGAGTCTAAATGCTGAGCGTATCGAGAAGAGGATAAGTCCCGAATCAACTCTTTACTTCCTCGATGGTGAGCCCCAGGCGATAGATGCACTGATGGAAAGAGCAGGCCACGACCTGACTATGATCAGGGGCCAACGAGCGCCCTTTAATGAGTTAGAGGGGTTGATTAGGATAACAGGCGATCAACTGAACGATCCTTCCGAGCTCTTTAGAAATCTTGCGGGAACAATCGGAGCTGTTTTGTATGTTCCTAAACACTTAAACATTACGACCAAGGAACCTTTTTTCAGCGAATTTAAGACTTTTTGCGAGAGAAATAACGGGATGTGTCATCTTGCTATAGCAGGCGGAAGGAAGCTACGAGAGGATTTTTCGGACTTCCTTCAGGATAACAAGTCGGCACTCAATTCAGTGGATTTACGATTGTCAGCACTGTCCTCAGCGAAGATGGTCGAACTGATATTGCGGAGAGCTCGACAAGATTCTTATGTGTTTACCGATGCTGCAAGCGAGCGGTTGTCAGAGATGATAGCCCTGGGCGGCACTTTTCAAGATGGATATCGCATCTGGGATAAGATTCGTAATGCCTATAACCAGACAAGTGGACAAGGCGCTCCTAGCAGTAGCGAAAGCGGTCCAGAGCAGGTCAATACTATCACTCCAGAGGTCCTTGAGGCCGCAGGCATCGAGCAAGCACAGGATCCCTTAACAAAATTAGAAACCACGTTCTCTCTGCAGGAGCGAGCTATGCAGGAAGCTAGGGCGCTCATCGCAGACCATAAGGAGGACCCAACTACGAGACGTGAGGCGCCGCTAGCGCTGACGTTCTCAGGGAATCCAGGAACTGGAAAGACATCATTTGCAAGACTCTTAAGTCAGGTCTTCCAGAAAGAGGGAGTTGTCGATAGCCCTCACATGGAGGAGGTTTCAGCGAGTAAGCTAATCGAAGGTGGGGCTTCTGGATTGCGAAAAACGATTGAAAAGGCAAAGAATGGGGTTGTTTTCATCGATGAGTTCCATCAGCTAAATCCCGATCGTAATGCGGGTGGCAGAGCAATAATCGACGCGCTTATCCCAATTTTGACGGATCCAGAGTATGCTAGCACGGTATTCATTTTTGGGGGATATAAATCAGATATAAAGGAGCTGCTGAGTGCTGATCAAGGATTGGCATCACGATTAAGCAATCAGATTGACTTTAGGGATTACACTACTGACGAACTGCAAAAGATAGCCTTGGAGACTTTCCGTGACCGTGGTTTGAGTGCAAGTGAAGAAGTGATGCGAGAAGTGTCTAATCGTATAACGAGACTACAGAACTCGTCAGACTATCCCGGTAACGCCCGCGACGCGAAAAAAGTAGCTGAAGCTATCATAGCCGCGCAAAGGGCTAGAATTCGAGAGCTTCGAGAAGATGGCTCCGCTGAAATGGCCTCATCGGAAAACACGGCGATACAAATCGAAGATGTTATCGATAAAACTATTCCAACTCCAGAAGCAGTGCTAGAGGAGATAGACCAGATGGTTTTGGGAAATGACGAGCTAAAGACATTCTTGAGAAGAGTGGTTGCACTGGTCAATGGGAATAAACAAAGGGGGCGGCCGCTGCACAATGGTGTGGCGATGGCGATAGTTCTTCAAGGGGGCTCTGGAACAGGAAAGACCACAATTGCCCCCCTTATTGGCAAGCTGTACCACTCATTAGGTTTGATTTCGAATGACACGTTTCAAATCGCAAATGGGGCCCAACTCGCGGGGGAATATGTTGGTCAGGC
Organism: Pseudomonadota bacterium; assembly: GCA_038134595.1. Classification (GTDB taxonomy): domain Bacteria; phylum Bdellovibrionota_C; class UBA2361; order UBA2361; family OMII01; genus OMII01. The sequence continues at coordinate 8,310 of JAYPVM010000008.1, forward strand.
TCCTGGAAAGGTGAAAGAGGTGTTTCGTGGAGCCGGTGGTGGAGCCTTACTTATAGATGAAGCGCTAGGATTGGTGACAACTGGTTATGCTGCGGAGGCTGTAAAGCAAGTTCTCTCCGAGCTCTCAGACAGAGCAGAGAATACGCTTACTCTGTTTGCCGACTATCCCGAAAATATACTCCAAGTAAAAAAGTTTGATAGAGGACTTGCTAGTAGGATCAAACGAACATTTACATTGGAAGGCTTGTCAGCGGAAAATGCCAAGACCCTATTGCGGAGACATGCCAGCGCTGATGGGCACCAACTCACCGAGGAGCTGCTCTCCTCAAGTAGTGGAAAATTTGACGACCTTGTTGCGTTGGAGGGGTTTGCATCCGCTAGAGACATTGAAAAGCTCTATGACATGATTTGCGAAGCGAGCACCGACGATGAGGATTTTGAGATAAGGATAACAAGCACTATCGTAGAAACTTGTTTAGACCAGATGATAGAAGAAATTCGAGAATTGAACTCAAGACAAGAAGTAGCCAAGGAGTCAGGGCAATCGGCACCGCCTCAACGCACGCAACAGCAGACACGGACTGCGGAACAAGTCACAAGTGAAGAGCGAGTCTCGCAGAAGTTCTCACGAGAGCAAATGTTAGAAGCGCTTACCAAGGTTAACCGACAATTCGCTGAGCTGGCAAATTCTGACCATGCAGCGATGGCAGAACAGTTAGAGGATAGTGACAGCGATTTCTTCGAAGCGCTAGCGGAAGAGCTTCAAGTCGATGTTCAGGTAGCATTTGAGGAGAGAAAGAGAGTCCTAACAGAGATACTTGAGGAGGCTAAGGAGAAAGAGCTGAAATTTGAATATGACTGTCCCTACTGTGGACAGGTAAACTCTCCCAGCTGTGGGTTTTTTGGCTCCAGTGAGATGATGAATCCTGAGAGCTATGTATATTCCAAAGAGTGGCTGATAGAAAATTCCAGAAAGAAACCATATGGGCCGTAAACAGAGGTTAAATTATGCCGCCTGCGCCTGCCTTCTTAGCCACTTTTTGGGATTGCGAGCAGCTTCTCGGAACTCCGTTGGTGACATGCCAAGGGTTTCAGCAGTGGTTTTTTGCACCCCCCGAGATAGCTCTCTGCTGCTTGGTATGGTGATGATATGTTCTGAATCCGGATGTTTATATACCGTATGACCGCCCTTACCTTGGTCTGTTGCATGCCATCCCAGTAAGACTATAAGAGCCACAGCATTGAGCTTTTCAACAGCACCTCCTCCTCGTGAACAATTAAATTCTGGTGGGTTTAGCTCTGATAAGCCCCCTGACGTGTCGGTACCCGCTCCACCTGAAGATCTCGCCACTAAACCTGAAAGCATATTGTACCTCTTATCATACAAACTGTTAATGTTTATTTAATGTGATATGCATCCGAAGACCAGATGTGTGACTTAGCGAATAATGTTTTGAAAAATAGGTTTTTGACTTATGCGGCAGAAAGCGCAAAGCCTGTATTCTTCTATATCTACCTGAATGGGGCGTAACCTTTAGCTTGTCGAGCTAACAGAGTACAGCACATACTTCGTCAGATGTGAGTTGGAGTTGTGCGGGACTTGTTTGCTAGAGCCGCAATAGTAGCTAGCAAGGTATCCGCGACAATTATCTTTTTGGAACCAGGTTTTCTAGTTAAATCAGACCTACATGCACATTAGAATCTCCACTAGTGGAGCATGCAAAGACGCCCACATAGAGAAGAGTCTGTGAAGAAGCCGTGCTGATGGAACTATTTGGGGTGCCGCTTTGGATAGATGCTATATCTTCTAAGCGCCTCACATAAGGACATTTCAGTAGGAGTTTTGTTATGCCCCATAGTGTGAAGTAGAGCATTGAGGATAGTAGATTTACCGTTTTGATCCACTCTGTAAAGAACCATAGCCTCCCTATCCTCATCGCGCACGGTCTTTGCTAACGTACCCCCTGGGGACTCGAGGTCACTTAGTTCAAAATGATTGTAGATAGCCCCCACAGCGACCCGTGCCGTTGTATCGTTAATGATTATGTCTGTGAGTAAATTTTTCCACGTTGGGAGGTGTCGTCTATCTGGAACCAGCAAACTTACTAGTCGCTCGATTTGAATTGTGGCTCCACCCTCTTGGCCGTCTGTTGTAAGATTAGGATCATAGCCTTCGGAAGTGATTGCGTCGCTGATCTTGCTTTTTAGACTGCGGACCTTGGCATCTCTCACACTCGTAGCGTTGCGGTGGGCTGTTGTAATCTCTTCAAACTCTTGCCTATGATTCGCCAAGATTGTACTTAGTTTGGCAACGGCATCTCTAAACGACATCTCTCTGATAGAAGTTTCAATCTCTTTTTCTCTCGCTAAAAGTTTGGGGACCTGTTCTGCAGCGATGTCAAAATCCTCGACTGAAACTGTGCCGATGATATGGGCAAAAATGCCGCTTGAGTAGCCGTGTTGGATGTACGCACCGTAGGTATTATTGTGGGGAACTTTGAGCAGCTCATCCTTGAGATCGACTACTCCCAATTTAATACCTAGCAGTAGAATACTTCATCTGCGGTCATTGTAGGATGTGGAAGGGTTAGGACATTCTATCGATGCAACCCATGAATTCACCGTCTGAGGGGAAACAAGTTGCGCGACCTGTTCCGGTTCTTGATTTGGCGAGCGTGCGGCACCCCCGCTACCGTCTTGAAAACCGCCGGGGCTCTGGTAGGGTATGTGTGCTGGAAACGTTTGAGCTATCATATTCAATATACCTGGTTTTTTGTGCGAATAGGCCCTACAAACCTGCAACGGATATCACGGGAGTGCCTAGGATATCCTTACAGACTACGTCCTTGCCTTTTTGATTGTGAGAACCAAAAGGGTTAAATGCAAGATAATTCAGCAAAAATTAATTCGGGTAATGGTGAGTATAGGTCGGTGTGTGACTTAATGTGAGGAGATTTTTTATAGTCTTTGACAACCTCTCGGTATGACGAGGAATGTATGTGTAAGATGAGGCGGTAATTCCCCAAGAACCACGATCTAAATCTCGTTTATCCAAATCAACGCATCGTGTCTTCCTTTGTATGTTAGGTCTTCTGTTTCTGATAGGATCAAGACAGAACCTGATTATAAGCACTAGGAGTCTCTATGAATAGTCTAGCAGCAGGATTGGCAGTAAATGGCAATGGGAGTATCTCATTGGATGATCAGAGTTTATCTTCCTCTGTTTCTTCAGCGTTTCGAGAGGCGGAGCTAGTTACCTGTAATACGTTGGCACGGATGGCTGATAGCGTTGATGCTGGCTTGAGCTCGCTTCAGTCCGCTGTCAATGTAGTTGTTCCGGCGACAGCGCGGCTTTTTGGGGCGTTTTTCTTACCTGAGGCCATCAGTCGTCCATTGTCAAAGGTGGTAGGAGTTTCAACAGGCGTTGCATCTTCTCTAATTCGGGGCTCGTTTTCTGCTGCTCTACAAACGATAACCTGCGGGGCCCCTGCATGGAGCCAAATGGCTCGGCACAGCATGGCTGTATCGTCAGTTGTTGATTCATACAGGCACGAAGGGGACAGCGCAAGTTTCTTAGCTCGCGGTATTGCGCAATGTGCGGCCTCAGAAAGTAGGCGGGAGACACTTACAAGCTACATCGAGACGTATCGTGTGATGGAGGGAGCCGAAACTACTAGTGAGGTGCATAAGGCTTGTGTCGCTAAGTTATCTGCTATCGAAGCAACGCTTGGAGTCTGTAATTCCCTTTCGCAGGTTAGGGCTGTGTTACATGACCGCAAAAGATTTGTCAGAGAGAATCCCGAGATAGTTATGGAAATTGCGGAATCTGTGGCCCAAAACATCATAAAGGGTGTAGGGAGCTTTTATCAGCAGAAGTACGGTCGTGTACTTGGTGGGTCGGAGTTAGCTATTCCGGAAACACAACGAATGATTCTGCAGGAGCGAGTCGCCGCAGAGTTAAAGAGTGTATTCGATAGCGAGTATTCGAGTGCGGATGTATCAGCCAAGCTTACCCGCATAGCTGGCCATTTAAACTCGCAGTTTGGCACATATCAAAGTGCTGTACGGGGTTTGCTTGGTACGTTCGGCGGGGCAGTGCTGTATACTGAAGCTGGCGCCGCCGTAGCGGCGAGTTTTGCTGACCGGGTTTTCGGAGCACTTCATAGCGCCGGAGGCTGGGCGGTGGGATTGTTGGATTCAGCGTGCCAATCTGTCTCTGGATTTATCATAGACACTGTGTCAGATGTTCAACAACGATTTGCAAATTATGTCGGGGGTTTGATGAGGCAAGCCTACGACTCAGGGGTTGAGTCTGTAACGGGAGCCGTTGATACCGTCGTTTCTCCTCTATACGAGTCTGTAACGGGACCCGTTGATTCAATATTTGAGGAAATCTTTGGTGGCATCGAGTTTCGTCCTAAACCATATTTATACCGTCAAGCAAAGCAAGTTGTCACGGATCCCTTAACCGGAAGCGAAGTTTGGGAGTGTCGATTCGGATGTCACAATTCCTCGAGCACTCAGGCGTTAGGTGAGGGGTTCTCATTAAGCGACTTTGCATCTCCGAGACTGACAGACAAGGACAGATTTAAAAATCTTGGTGGGCAGATTCTGGACGAGACAGCGTTAGAGAGACTAAAGGACTTTTTAGATAATAAGGCTCAAGAGTAAATAGTGCGTCTTGGTACAAAGCGATTGCGCATCTCATACTCGGTTAAACGAGAGTTTATGTTAAAGGGGATGCGCACGTTGGATAGGCTCAAGGGTCACATTTGACAGCTTCGCAGAAGTTTCACATGCTCTTGACCATACCTGTTTGGCTTCCACCTCAGTCGGCAAGCCCTGTGGAGATACAGATTGCCACCGATTGCCACCGATTCCGCCAGAGTTATGTTTGAGACAGGACTTTGCCGGTAGAAGCGGCTGGGAGATTTAGAAAATCTCAGAAAGCTGGGGTGAAATACAAATCGTTGGAAGACTCCCGAAAGTCTGCGAGGCTTTCCTGATTTTATAAGAGACATGTCTGGGCTATGCTGGCGGTAATTTAAAAGGGGTTCAGCTTCCTTCGCTACCGCCCCAGAACTAATCGTTGTACTCGCAAACTCTCAGGATACTCATGAATCACAATAGCGAACTTGCTAAGCTTACTCTTCGCGTTTCCGCCATAGAAGAAAGAAATAAACGAGTTGAATTAGAAAAAGCGTGGGAGGTGAGTCGTACTCGCAAGATCAGTATCGTTGTATTGACCTATCTCGTTACGACTCTGGTGTTCTGGTCGCTCCAAAACGAGAGGTATGCCTTAAACGCTATTATTCCCACCCTCGGATTCTTTCTTTCTACGGTATCGCTTCCAAGGGTCAAGGTATGGTGGCAAAACTCGAGGGAGTTCTAGCTGTTGCGCGGTAGTTAAGGCGCTGGGCAGGCTATCTTGCCCGCTAGACTTTCGGTGGAGACGTTTTGAAATAATTACCGAGATGTCATCGGACGCTTATCTAACAGTATCCTCTGCGGACGCAGTACGACCTTAGTTGTAACGGTTCCATCTCTCATGGCGAGAACGTTTTGTACCGCTTGAGCAACACACTCAGGTGTTAGTGCCGCGTGTTCATTATCTGAAGGAGCAAAAGGCGCATCGCTATAAAACGGAGTACGGGTGATGTCGGGTGTTATGGTTGTGACTCGTAGTCCGTGTTTACGTGTCTCTTCGAATAGTGATTCGTAGAAGTGACTGAGCCCTGCTTTTGTTGCTGCGTAGGCCGCGCCAAAAGAGCTAGCTTCTTCTGCGGAGAATGAACTTATGGCGATTATTTGTCCGCGGTTTTCTCGAAGGAGCCTGAGCAGCCCCTGCGTGAGTATGAGTGGAGCAAGTAGATTTACTTGGGTCATCTCTTGGAGGGTTTTTGGTGAGAGAGTTTCATGTGGTCCGAAGTAGCCGACACCTGCGTTGTTTATAAGAAGAGTGGTGTCTTTGTAGGTGTCAGAGATTATCTTTGTGCAATCTGCCACCTCATCTGGGTTTGATAAATCGCAGGTAAGATGTGTGTACGATGATGATTCAAAATCGGGCGTACTTCGACATATTCCTACAACGCTCCATCCACTGGTAAGGAGTGAGGTGGTGATAGCTTTGCCGATACCGGAGCTTGTACCTGTTACAACTGCCAAGGGACGGGACATATCTTCTCCTGTGGTACGAAGTGAAGTAATTCATTGGATACATAATCGAGCATCTCTTCTGTTTGCTCCTTGGTGTATGAAGCGGCAGAATTCTCTACTTTGTATGGATAGGTGGCTAACTTTGATTGGGGGCTTCGTTCTTGAAGGGCCTTGCGGTAGCCACTTGCTATTCTAAATACGCCGAGAGATATGTCAGCGAGTTGTTCGGCGCATACGGTTTGGAAGGTTTGCTGAATGAGAGCTCGATAGTTGGCTTGCCAGTTGGGGAGTCTTAGAATCGGGTCAAAACAAAGCCGTACCTTCCACCCCTGTTGTTGGGCTATTGAGATAGCCTCTAAACGAGCTTGAAGCGAGGGAGTTTTGTGCTCGTATGTATGAGTAATGGTCTCTGGAGAAAGTGTCCAAGCAAGAATGACATTCGGCGAGGGGGTGATGTCTTTTAGCGCTTGGATGTTTGCGCTTTTTGTTCGGATTTCAATTGTTACGTGTGGATTTTTTTCAGCGTAAGCTATCCACGTCGCGCAGTATCCAAAGAGTTGCTCTACGGCTAGTAAGTCTGTGTCGTATGAGATGCATAGGTATGCTGGTGTATCTGAAGTCAATGTGTTTTCTGCGGCGGTAATAAAATCTTGGTCGTTGGCAAACACTACCATATTCGCTGATGGAAACATTCCTTGCAGGTAGCAGTACTCACATCCATAGAGGCAATTTAAGATAGGTGTCGTGTAATAGAATCTATCGTGCGCAAAGTTTGGTACAAATGAACTTCCCTGATAGAGGAATGCATCACGGCGTTTCGCGATGATAAGCTTTAGAGATTGCCGCTGATGATCCCAACGTTGTCGGGGCCTGTTAAAGACCTCCTTGTAGTTAGCGATCGATACCTCCACTGCTTTTGGAAAGCGAGCGCGGATCTGCTCGGCCAAAGGGAGCGAGCGAGCGGCCTCTTCGATATACAGATGTGAAAAAACAGGTAGTGTGGTCACTCTATTGTTCCTCCATAGAGGGTTTCTAGGAGTTTTGTAAAGTGGGCGTTACGTTCGGATTTAGAGGTTATCGGTTTTGTGAGTAGGTTCTTTAGTGGAGCGAGAAAAGGTTTCTGTTGTGCTTTAAGAGCCGTAACGCACCGTGTAAGCTCATGTGTCTGAGATGTCGATAGCTGTGCGTGGGAAACTATTGATTCTAGAGTTTTGAGATCAACGTCGTCTAAGGCTATTGGTTCAGGCAGGTGTGTCCGCATCCCCTCTACTAGATGGCCAATGGTTTCTACATGGCCTTGGATATGGGTTGAGGCGTCTTGCGGAGTTATTTTAGTGCCATCACACATATCTGAGATAACTTTAAGAATCATCACAGTGCTTGGGGCCATAAACGATAGAGCACTTTGGATGAAGCCTGAAGCTTCCATATCGACGATTGCTCTGTTGCTCAGTTGGGTAGTCACGGGGGTGTCATGGGTCTCTAGCGGCGCTTCGGGGAGACGGTGTTTTAAGATTACATCTGGGTAAAACGACACGTTAGAGGCGAAATCCCGTATTTTATTGATGTAAACCAGTGTTCCCGGCAAAAGGTCGTTAATCGATGAGCCAGCTATTCCGACATTGGCTATGATAGGATTGGGGGTGCTACAGACCTTTGAGGCTAAGAGAGCAGATGTTGCTATGGCTGAACGGACTTTGCCCATTCCAGAGATTGCTAGGTAGATGCCGTTGTTGTGGCTTAGCTGAAAGCGCTCTTCGGTTTGATTCCGCCGAAGGGGTTTAAGCTTCCAGTGCTCGATGAGGGGTTTTGCCTCAGAGGGAAGGCTAACAATGACTAAGCAATCTCGTTTCATAGCGTGGTTGAGGGTAGCACGGTCTGTAAAGGGAATCATCGTTTTGGTGTGGTTTTGATGCCGTAAGACTTTATTACACAAGGATTATTATGAGCCAAACTGTGGCGTATTTTTCGATGGAAATTGCAATTGATACCGCTTTGCCTACGTATTCTGGGGGGTTAGGCGTTTTGGCGGGTGATACTATTAAGGCGGCGGCAGACCTTGAAGTTCCTATGGTAGCGGTCACACTGCTCTACAAAAAGGGCTACGTCAGGCAATCTATCTCTGAGAGAGGAGAGCAATTAGAGGCTCCCGAAGCGTGGGATTATGAAAGGCTTCTTACACGGTGCGGCCCCAAGGTAGATGTCCCTTTGCGAGACAGGATACTACAGGTGCAAGCATGGAAGTACGTGCAACGGGGAGTAACTGGTCACGAGGTTCCAGTACTATTTCTGGATTGTGATCTGCCCGAAAACACCGAACACGACCGTACACTCACTGATTCTCTCTATGCAGGGGGAGTTGAGACTCGAATCTTACAGGAGATGATTCTAGGTGTCGGTGGGCGCCGCATGGTTGATGCTCTTGGATATCCAAAAGACACTGTATGCCACATGAATGAAGGGCACGCTGCGTTTCTTCTGTTGGAGGAGGTTCCTTCAGATTGGCAGAGTCGGGAAGAAGAGCTTGTCTGTGTTCGTGAGCGAGCGGTATTTACAACACACACACCTGTAGCGGCGGGACACGATGTGTTCCAGAGAGATCTTGTTGAGGCGACCTTGTGTCCGGAGCATTTGAAGAAAGCTGAAGCTATCTTTGAAGATGGGATGTTTAACATGACAAAACTCGCCATGAGGTTTTCTGGTGTGGTTAATGCTGTTGCCAGAAAGCATATGGATGTCACCAAGGAGATGTTTCCTGATGCCGATGTGGTAGCGATAACAAATGGAGTACATGCTGTACGGTGGACGGCAAAACCGTTTGCAGACCTTTTTGATCGGTATACGCCAGGATGGCGGGAGCGTAGTGAACAGTTACGTCAGGCGATGTTGATACCAGTACACGAGATTAGCCAAGCACATTCGGAGTGCCGCAGTGCGCTTCTTCATACTGTGCAGGAGCGGTATGGAATGCCGTTTGGAGGCTCTGGCATCGTTATCGGATTCGCTCGTCGGGCGACTGAATACAAGAGGCCACTTCTTCTGTTTCGGGATCTTGAGCGTTTAAAGTGGATAGCTAGCCAGTATGGACCTATCAATCTCTTATTTGCAGGTAAGGCGCACCCACGTGATGATTGGGGTAAGCATCTGATTCAAGAGATTCATGACGTCGCCAACTGCACAGGGGACAATATTCGTGTGGCGTTTTTGCCAAATTACGATGTGGAGCTTGCGGCACACCTTGTTCAGGGTGTAGACCTATGGCTAAACACACCGCGGGCTCCAATGGAGGCATCAGGAACAAGTGGAATGAAGTGTGCGTTAAACGGGATACCGAGTTTAAGTATCGCTGACGGTTGGTGGCTTGAGGGTGGTGTGCAAGATGTCACTGGATGGGTAGTCCGGAGTGCTCTCAATGATGGAGGGGTTTCTGCGGGAGACCAAGATGGTGCCGATGCCGATGCGCTTTATCATCAGTTAGAGCACAGTGTCTTGCCGTGTTTCTTCAATCACTCTGATCGATGGGGAGAGGTGATGAGAAATTCTATTGCTCTCAATGGCTCGTTTTTTAACACCCATCGGATGGTTGAGCAGTATAGGGCCATGGCGTATGAGAAATCTGCAGAAGAGTAAAACCTGTGAGTCGTGTGTGAGTAGTGAGCGTAAGCTATCGGTTGTTCGAAATGAGGCGGGTCGAGCGGTTCGGTACGCTGTTTTCGGAGCTCCTACCTCAGAGCGAGTCGTTTTCTACAGTCACGGATTTCCGGCAAGTCGAGTGGAAGCTGGTATCGCACATCAGGTAGCGCTTGATTGTGGTCTTTCTATAGTGGCACTCGACCGACCTGGGTTTGGTGGTTCAGAGTGGTACGGGAATAGAGAGTTTCGTGACTGGGCAGATGATGTTGTTGCGGTTGCCAATCATTTAGGAATCAAACGGTTTGGAGTTCTGGGAGTATCGGGGGGTACTCCGACGGCTGTCGCCGCTGCCGCCTTACTAAAAGACAGGGTGACCAAGCTTGTTGTGGTTAGCGGCATGGGTCCCCTGTCGGGTCGTAAGGTGTTACGTGGAATGAATTTCGGAAATCGATTGCTCCTTGAGCTTGGTCTCATGCTTCCGAGGATAGCTAGGTGCGCTATTGCACTTATCGCTACTGCATGGAAGCGTTTTCCTGTGTTGGTGTCGGTTTGGTTTGGCGCTCTATTACCATCGGTAGATAGAGAGATAGTCCGACGAAGAGAAATCGGTGTTTTATTTGCAAAGAACATCAAAGAGGCTCTTTCGCAGGGGGTAAAGGGTGTTAGGACTGAATTTGGTTTGTTACTGACCGATTGGAGTGCTTTACTAGAGAACGTGCAGGTGCCTACAGAGATTTGGCATGGAGATGCTGATACCTATGTCCCGTTTGCTATGGCGGAGAGCCTGCACAATGGAATTAAAAATTCGGTATTACATAAAGTAACCGATGGTGGACATTTCATGATAGTTGATACACTACCTGTAGTGTTGGAGAGCTTTGCATAGGAAGGTATGATTTCTGAAGACGGTGTACTAGACCTCATTGAGAGACGCGATTTGCATGCCCTCCGGGATGCGCTCGTAGACGGTGCGCCTGTAGAGATAGCAGAGCTCTTTGAAAACTTAAATCTTGAGGCGAGAGTTCTTATCTTTCGTATCTTGCCGCGTGATGTGGCGGCCGACATCTTTGCCGAGCTCGATGTCGAGGTTCAAAAAACTATTTTAAGTGGCTTAGGTGATCGTCAGACGGCTCGGCTTCTGTATGAGATGGCGGCAGACGATCGAACAGCGCTTCTAGAAGAGGTGCCTGCAGAGGCGGCGAAACAGCTCTTGGCCTTATTGCCCAAAGAGGAGCGTGATGTTGCTCTGACACTACTTGGATATCCAGAAGGGAGTGTCGGGCGTTTGATGTCGCCTGACTTTCTTACCATTCAGCAAGATTGGAAGGTACGAGAGGTATTGGATCATATTCGAGCGCACGGGCAGGAGAGTGATTCGCTTGATACGTTGTATGTGGTTGATACGCAAGGAAACCTCGTAGACGAAGTTGCTGTAAAGAATCTGTTGCTGGCCTCTCTTGATGATGAGGTCGCGTCGCTTATGACGTTTAAGTTTCAAGCGCTCTCAGTTCAGAGTGATCAAGAATCTGCTGTAGAGCTTTTTAAGAAGTACGATAGGCCGACGTTGCCAGTAGTAGATGCCTTTGGTGTGTTGCTCGGTATCGTTACGGTTGACGATATTCTTGATGTTCAAGAGGAAGAGGTTACCGAAGATATTCAAAAATTAGGAGGTAGTGAGGCTCTTGAAGAGGCGTACATCAAGACCTCGGTTGCGACACTTATCAGAAAGCGTGCTGGCTGGCTCATTGTTCTTTTTGTAGGAGAGATGCTTACAGCGTCAGCGATGTCTAGTTTTGAAGATGAGATTCAGCGCGCTGTTATCTTAGCCTTGTTTGTGCCACTTATTATTTCTAGTGGTGGTAACTCTGGGAGCCAGGCCTCAACGCTTATCATCCGCGCCTTGGCGGTAGGGGAGATTAAGACTAGTGATTGGTTTAAGATCATGCGCCGAGAGCTAGTAGCAGGGGGAGCCTTAGGGCTTATCTTAGGAGTCGTGGGGTTCTTTCGAATCGTGATCGCGGCACAATTTACGGATGCGTACGGCGAACATTGGTTTTTGTTGGCAACAACTGTGCTGATGTCTCTTACTGCCGTGGTAACACTGGGTAGTTTAGCTGGATCGATGCTGCCACTTGCACTTAAATCATTAAAGTTAGATCCGGCAACTTCATCTGCCCCATTTGTTGCTACCTTGGTGGATGTCGCGGGGCTTGTTTTGTACTTTACGATTGCTGCAATGCTTCTGTCGGGAACATTGCTGTAGCGGACTAGTTGAATACTTCTGATGTGAGCTATCGTTTTGATTGGTTGTTGCGCCGCATAGAGCGTTTAATATCTTCGCTTAGCCGCAAGACGGTGTCGATGTAACTATCACTTTTGTTGTAATTCCAGAGAATCGTCCGCTTCTGTTCCATTGGAGTGTCGGCGCGTAGTCCGTGATGAGAGAGAAAGTGAGCGGCTGATAAGACGGCGTCTGCTTCATTGTATAAACTTACTCTTCCATCTTTGTCGCCATCTGTGCCGAAGCGTAGGTATGTCGTGGGGAGAAATTGGGGCAACCCAAAGGCTCCGGCACGAGATCCCTTCATAGCTAATGGATCTATGTCATTTCGCTCAGCGATTTCGAGGAGTGCTATGATTTCTGGAAGAAAGGTTTGTTCTAGATAGAGACCGCGAGCGGCGACCTGTTCAAAGGTTACCGAAGGGTCTTTTTTTCGGGCTTCGGTGTAGTTCTGTTTTAGATTGTCCGGTGCATTGGTGGTTGCTATCCGTGAGAGTCGGTAGAGAATGGGATGTTTTCCGGTGTTCTTACCAGCCTGTGATTCGATTACTATAATTGAAGCGACGATCTCTTTTGGTACCTTGTATTCTTGCTCTACCGTACCAAAGGCTCGGGCGTTCTCTTTAATGAAGGTGCTTCCCAGTTTTGAAAACTTGTTTTGTAAAAATGAGCGGTACATTGAAGACGGCTCTTTAGGTTTAACTGCAAAGGGAACAAAGGTTCTTCGCGGAAGGCGCTTGTCAGTGTAGATCTTTCGCACGGTTTCTTTTGCGACTCCATTTGCTAGAAGGCGCGATGCTACATAATTCCATCCCCGCCACTTTTCTGCAGCTAATAGGGGAGTGGGTATGGGAGTTGGTTCGGCAACTTTTATGTTCTTGGCGGAGGATGCAGAGGAGAGTTTGTTTTTGTCGAGTGCGGCGGGAGTGGGCGACGTACGTATGTACGCAGGCCCTATGACGAATGCGATAAACAGGACAAAAATAGCCAGTCTCATGCCACAGGCTCCTGGGCGATATGTGAGGCAAGTTGGCTAAAAATCGCTGTTGGCCCCAGTGACCGATCTTTTAGACGAAAATCTGCTACGAGCAACTCGTTTAGTGCCTCTGAGAACTCAGAGGCTGTTTTGCGTTTTGCCAGCGGAAGGTATTTAGAGAAGAGCCACGGAGAGATGCCAAGTAGTGACTTGATATCGCCGTGAGAGGCTCGCTTCTCAAGGAGTAAGCGTATTTGAAGTAATGTGCCGAAGGTTTTTGTAAGGAGTCCTATTAGCATAAACGGACTCGAGCCCTGTTCAAGCAGCTTTGTGACGAGGACTTGAGCGTTACCGTTGTTGTTGCCTAGCAGAACTTCTGCGAGTTCGAAATCACTTGCGAGTGTTTTTCCAGGTTCGAGTTCTTGTAGGGACTGACGAGTTGCGGGCGCGCCGTCCAAAAAGAGCGCGAATTTCTCTAGCAGAGCGGATATGGCATCAGGATCTTCATTGCCTATAGTTTGAATTAATTCTGTTGTCATCTCATCTATTGAGGAGATTCCGTGATGTTTTACTTCGCGCTCCAGCCATCGTCGGAGTTCAGCGCCCTTTAGTTGTTCGAAGTGAATGTGTGTGGCGATCTTTGAGACCAGTTTCTTGAATGTCGGGATGTTTGGAAGGGTTTTCCCAGTGAGTATAAGGTGAGTACCTGCTGGAATATCAGAGAGAAGCTTTGCCAGTGGTTCGACTTCTGCCGCCCGAGGCCGATCGATATCTCGTAGGACTGCAAAGCGGGTTGGGTCAAAGAGCGAAGGCTCTCGGATGTCTCGGAGGAAATTTTCAAGATGGCTACGATTTGCATCTGAGAATGAGAATGAGGTCGAGGTGCCTTGAGAGGCTGCTGGGTGTTTTTCAAGAACATAGCGTACAGCTCGCTCCCTACGCGTTCTGTCAGGGGCGGTTATGACAAGGCAACTAGGGAGATTTTTTTTTGACGTAAGCTCCTTTAGTTTGGAGCCCGGATTTGACTGTCGCATGGCTGTTTTCTTCGTATTTCGAGAGTAAGACGAAAGCTACCTGGTCACAATACATCCGCTTGCTCTCAGGTGCAAACGCAATCGGCTCCTAACGACTAAAAAAACGTCTCAGGTGATAGCGGGGGTCTCTCTTGATTTATGAGAGGCGCGGAGCGGCTGCTTGGATCTCCTCGGAGGCTTCAGCTTCGTAGGCTTTAAAGTTTTTGACGAATAACTCGGCAAGCTTTTTAGCAGTTGTGTCGTATGCTTCTTTGTTTGCCCAGGTGTTTCGGGGTATGAGCACTTCGGCGGGTACGTCAGGACACGCCGTGATTACGTCAAAACCAAAGAGGGGATCTTTCTCTGATGGGGCGCTGGCGAGTTCTCCGCTGTGGATTGCATCGATAATGGCGCGAGTTAGATTTAGCTTCATTCGTTTTCCTGTGCCGTATGAGCCACCACTCCAGCCGGTGTTTACAAGCCATACGTTGGCTGAATGCTTATCCATTTGCTTGGCGAGTAGCTCTGCGTATTTTGCAGGATGCCACACGAGAAACGGCCCGCCAAAGCAGGGAGAAAACGTTGCCGATGGCTCTGTCACACCCATTTCGGTTCCAGCTACTTTTGCGGTGTATCCACTCATAAAGTGGTACATTGCATGTGCGCGTGAGAGTTTACTTACGGGGGGTAGAACCCCGAAGGCATCACACGTCAAAAATATAATATCCGAGGGGTGTCCTGCCACGCACGGTATCTTTGCATTCTTAATGAACTCTATCGGATACGCTCCCCGCGTGTTTTCGGTGATGGATTTATCATGAAATTGCACCTGTCGATTCTCTGCGTCAAGAACAACATTCTCTAGTACTGCACCGAATCGAAGGGCTTGAAATATATCAGGCTCGCTCTCTGGTGTTAGATCAATGGCTTTTGCGTAGCATCCGCCTTCAATGTTGAATATGCCAGAGTCTGACCAGCAGTGCTCATCATCTCCAATGAGCAGCCGTTTCGGATCTGCCGATAGTGTTGTTTTGCCCGTTCCCGAGAGTCCAAACAGAACACTTGAACGTAGCGTTTCTTTATCTGCTGTTGCTGAGCAGTGCATTGAAAGAATCTCGGTTTTGGGCATGAGGTAATTCATAACGGTGAATACACCTTTTTTCATCTCGCCTGCATACTCGGTGCCGAGAATCACGAGTTCGCCGCTTTCAAAATTGAGGTCAATGCTTGTTTTTGAGGTCATGCCGGGGGTGTGTCGATTCGCTGGAAATTGTCCCGCATTGAGTATTACAAAATCAGGCTTTCCAAATTCTACGAGTTCCTTATGTGTTGGTCGAATCAACATCGTGTGCATAAAGAGTGCGTGATAGGGACGCGAACAAATCACACGGACCTTGATTCGAGTAGTCGGATCCCAACCAGCAAATCCATCGAAGCAGTAGAGGGCTTCTCGTGTGTTAAGATAATCGACTGCGCGTTCTCTGTTGATGTCATAGACTTTGGACTCAAGCGGAACGTTTACCGCACCCCACCAGATGTTGCCTTCCGATTCAGGGTGTTTCACGATCCGTTTGTCTTTTGGAGAGCGACCTGTCTTTGCTCCTGAGTACGCAACTAATGCTCCACTGTCTGCAATGCGGGTGTCGGGCTCGCTTAGTATGGCAAGCTCGTATAGGCGGCATGGAGCAAGATTCCTGTATACCTGTTTGACTGAGATACCGTGCTCTTCAAGGGAAAATTGTGACATATATCGTTACTCCGCGTTTCGTCTTCGCACCCTATCATATCCCTACAAACCGAGGCAAAGCGGATTCGTCGGTATTCACTGTTCTATTATAGCAGGTACCTGCTGGTCACTATAGTATTTGTCTCACAGTGTGATGAAAGAGCGCTCTACAAGTGCTTATAAGGAGGGGTGTTGAGAGAGGATAGGAGGTATATGAAATGTGTTGCCTTTCTCCTCAGGCATCTTGTGATGGTAAGGGATTCTGCTACGTGGTCTTACTACGAGATCGGCACGATGCTGAGAGCGCGATACAGGAAATAGTACGCAGGACATTAGATGCGTAACTGGCTATTGCATTATATTTGTAATGCCGTTTTGAGAGTTGTTAGTAAGTGTTCAGGACTTTGCTCTGCATCGAGAACGAGAAAGGGTGTGGGAGACGTTTTTGCTATCTCTAGAAACCCTTCGCGAATTCGAGTGTGGAATGCGAGAGCCTCATCTTCGAAGTTGTCTTGATCGCCATCGGTCCGCGCGGCCATCCGTGTTGCGGCAACGCTTGGATCGAGGTCCAGAAGAACTACCAGGTCGGGGGTGGTGTTCCCGATGGCAAGTTCATTAGCCTGATCAATTAGCGTGCGGGAGATGCCACGACCGAATCCCTGAAAGGCTATCGTTGAGTAGATAAATCTATCGCATAACACCCATGCGCCCGATTCTCTGGCGGGATGGATGACTTTTTCGATGTGCTCAGCTCTATCTGCCGCAAAGAGAAGAAGTTCTGCTCGTATGCTTTTTGGCTCTCCATCCCAAGCTAAAAGTAGCTTTCGTATCTCCTGACCGAGCGCACTACCACCCGGTTCTCTAGTGATTACATGGTGTTGATTGATCTCGGTAAGGTGTGTCGCTAGGTTGTTGCGTAACGTAGTTTTCCCACAGCCGTTTATGCCCTCAAAGACAATAAACGGGCTGGGAGTAGAGCGCTTATACTGGGTTGGATCGATAATCATATCGGTACTTTTTAGCAAGATGTGCGAGCTTTGCAAACTTGGCGGTGCTTGTACACCCTTGAAAGGGGATTTTTATATCATTGATAACATGCTAGAAATACATAGCTTTTAGTTTTTTATAACGAGTTTTGTAACGTTACGCATTTTCCTTCTCTGGCTTGGCGTAGTAAAGGAAGGGATAGAGACGTAAACAGTACGATGTACAGACTGGGGTTTTGCAGAGGAAGTTAATGGCAACGATCACGACAAGTCTTACCCAAGAATCACGAGATAGGTATTTAACGTATGCGTTAAGTGTAGTGTCAGGTCGGGCGTTGCCTGATGTTCGTGACGGGTTAAAACCTGTACAGAGACGTATTTTATACGCCATGCTTCAAAATTTGAACCTGAAGCCATCACACACCCATAGAAAGTCTGCCGCAGTTGTCGGAGAGGTGTTGGCGAGATTTCATCCGCACGGTGATGTAGCGTGTTATGAGGCAATGGTCCGGATGGCGCAGGATTTCTCACTCCGCTATCCGCTTGTTGATGGGCAGGGTAACTTCGGATCGCTAGACGGCGATAACGCTGCGGCATATCGATACACTGAAGCCAAGTTGCGAGAGTTAGCTCTTGATGTGATTGGCGAGATAGGTCAAGAAACCGTTGCATTCAGAGATAATTTTGATGCCACGGTTGAAGAGCCGATTGTTTTGCCGAGTAAAGTTCCTAATCTCCTCATTAATGGAGCAACCGGTATTGCTGTGGGTATGGCTACAAGCATTCCGCCTCATAATATCAAAGATACCGTTAGAGCGTTGATTGAATTGCTCAACGATCCGGATATGTCTATTTCAAAGCTTACCAGTATAATCAAAGGCCCAGATTTTCCGACGGGATGCGCTATTTTAAATACTCAGAAAGAGCTCGTGAAAATGTATGAGTCGGGGCGTGGCTCTGTTCGCATGAGAGGTGAATGGAGTGTTGAGGAGCAGGCTCGCAGAAAACAAGCGATAGTAATTACCTCGGTTCCGTATGCGATTAATAAATCATCTCTCGTTGAGCGGATTGCTGGGCTTATCATCGATAGAAAAGTGCCTCAATTAAACGATGTAAGAGACGAATCTACGGACACGGTTCGTATCGTTCTAGAACTTACCTCAGGAGCCGATCCTGAGATCGCGATGGCGTATCTCTTCAAGCATACACCTCTTGAATCAAACTTCTCGGTAA
The DNA here is from genome assembly GCA_038134595.1 of Pseudomonadota bacterium. Classification (GTDB taxonomy): domain Bacteria; phylum Bdellovibrionota_C; class UBA2361; order UBA2361; family OMII01; genus OMII01. Next base: position 26,314 of record JAYPVM010000008.1, read on the forward strand.
ACTTGACAGCACTTGTGCCTGGTGACGGTATTTCAACGAGGCCAGAGTTGCTCTCGTTGAAGGGCTGTTTGCAGGAGTTCTTGACGTTTCGAGAAGAAGTCACTGAGAAGAGACTTGTCTTTGAACGCAAACAACTTCTGGAGCGGCTGCATATCCTAGAAGGTTTGATGATTATTTATGATGCGCTTGATGAGGCTATCAAGATAGTTCGCCAAAGTGATGGAAGAAGTGATGCAGCGCAGCGCTTACAAAAGCGATTTAAACTCACAGAGATTCAGTCGTTTGCTGTCGTTGATATGCGAATATATCAACTCTCCAAAACGAATATAGATGATATCAAAAAGGAATTCTCAGAGAAGAAAAAGCGAGTTGATGAGATAGACAAGATACTCAAGAGCAAGAAGAAGATACAGCAACTTGTGCAGGCCGATCTTGAAGAAGTCGTAACCAAGTACGGGGACAAGCGACGCTCTCGGATTATCAAAGACTCCGTTGAGCTTGAGTTTGATGAGACGCAGTACGTAGTGCAAGAAGATGTATATGCAATTGTATCTGCCGACGGATGGCTGAAGCGAATTCGTCAGACGAATGATCTCTCTGGAACCCGTCTTCGTGAGGGAGATTCTATTTTAGCGGCACATCCGCTTACAACGTTAGATTCTGTTGTGTTGTTTACAAATATGGGTAGCCTGTTTGTGGTGAAAGTATCTGATTTCCCAGCATCGAGTGGATACGGAACTCCTGTGCAGAAATTGCTGAAGTTTAAGGATGGCGAGCGAATTGTTTCGTCGTATGGATTGCGACAGGGCGGCTCGGTGAACGAAACCGCCTCGTCTGGGCAAGGAGAACTTGCGTTTGGTGGGGAGCGTAGCGAAGCTGCACAGGAGCCTGCGGAATTGATAGCAGAAGGTGACACGTTTGTGCTCGTCTCCGAAAAAGGGACGGGATACGCTCTGTCGCTTTCAACGATAGCTGAAACAAAGCGCAATGGCCGCCGAGTTATAAAACTTCGAGATGGAGACAGCTTGGGTGCCACTGCACGGCTTGATGGTGCCATGGTGTTTATCACAAACGGAGGCTCTGCCTTGTTGGTAGATGCTAAAGAGATTCCGGTAAGAGACACTGCTGCAGTGGGTGTTGCGTTGATGGGTGTGCGCGAAAACGATAGGTTAGTTGCTTGCTGTGGTGTGAACTCGGTGCGCTCGAAGGAAGTAATTGAGATAGTCGTAGATTCAGGTAAGACTCGGTCGGTAACAACAAAGGATATCACCAAGGGGCATCGAGGTCTTAAGGGAACTAAGATTGCGGGACGAGATCAAGTTGTTTCGGCGTATACGGTAAAGAGCTAGCAGTCGGTTATACGGATTATAGATATGGCAAAGAAAGCTTCATACAGTGCGGTTGATATCGAAGTTTTGGAGGGTCTAGAGCCCGTTCGAAAACGTCCTGGTATGTATATTGGGGGTACCGACGGCCCTACTGGTTTACATCATCTTGTAAAAGAGATTCTCGACAACTCTGTCGACGAGGCGATGAACGGTCATGCCGATACAATCACAATTACGCTCCACAAAGATTCTGAGAGTGTCACTGTATCAGATAACGGACGAGGAATTCCGGTAGATATTCACCCGAAGTTTAAGAAGTCGGCGTTGGAGCTTATCCTTACGACATTGCATGCGGGTGGTAAATTCAGTGACCACAATTACATAACTGCTGGGGGTTTGCATGGTGTCGGTGCTTCGGTTGTAAATGCACTCTCTGAAAAACTTGAAGCTACTGTGCATCGAGACGGTCGCGAGTGGACACAGGCATTTGCAAGGGGTAAGACGGTTGCGAAAATAAAGAAGGGACCAGCTACAAAGAAGACTGGCACCTCGATATTTTTTCGGCCTGATTCAGAGATATTTCGTTCCATTGAGTTCTCTGCCGAGCGATTAGAAAAGATAATCGAAGAGAAGGCTTTTCTCTACAAGGGATTAAAGCTTGTCTTTGTCGATGAGCAGGCAGGTTCGAAGAAAACGTTTCTTTATCCAGATGGAATTAAGTCGTATCTACAGTCGATGTTAGAAGCCTCGAAGACTAAGCCTATCGGCGGCGAATGTTTCGATATGGATAGGGCAAATGGCATCAAGGTAGAGGTGGCATTTTGTTGGACCGAGGCGACGCATGAGAAGATGTATTCGTATGTCAACGGCATTCACACCAAAGGCGGCGGTACTCACGAAGATGGATTTAAGTCCGGGCTCTCAAAGGCGATTCGAAACTATATATCGGTGCACAATGCATTGCCAAAGGGAGTAAAGATTTCAGCGGATGACATACGAGAGGGCTTGGTTGCTGTTATATCAGTTAGTGTGCCAGGTTCGGTTAGCCAGTTGCAGTTTCAAGGCCAAACAAAAGACAGGCTTAATAATCCTGAGATTGAGTCTCCCGTAGATGCATTGGTTAAAACGTTCGAAAATATCTTGAACAGCAAGCCTAGCGTTGCCAACGCGCTTCTCGAGCGGATTACGTTGGCGGCTAAGGCAAGGGCGGCGGCGCGGTCAGCTTCGCAGAGTGTTAGTCGAAAGGTTGGTATCAGTCATAGGCTTAATCTGCCGGGTAAGCTTGCTGATTGTTCGTCAACGAAACCCGATAAGTCTGAAGTGTTTATCGTAGAGGGAGATTCTGCAGGTGGAAGTGCCAAGCAGGGTAGAGATCGATCAACGCAAGCTGTATTGCCGTTACGGGGTAAGATATTAAACTCAGTAGCTACAACGCAGGCTAAGCTAAATGACAATAAGGAGCTCCTTGATTTAGTGTCGGCTCTTGGTTGTGGAATGGGTAAAAACATTCGCCTAGAAAAATTGCGTTATTCAAAGGTTATTATCCTTACCGATGCGGATGCAGATGGTATGCATATCTCGGCGTTGTTGATGGCGTTTTTCTTTAAGTTTATGCGCCCCTTAGTAGAGGCGGGTCATTTGTATATCGGTATTTCGCCTCTCTATCGGCTCAAATTTGGCGGGGGCTCCAAGGAAAAAGTTACCTGGGTCTATTCCGATGAAGAGAAGGAGCGGGTGCTGAAAGATAAAGCCGCGCGGAGCAAGGTGCATATTACAAGATTTAAAGGATTAGGAGAGATGAACCCTGATACGTTGTGGGAGACAACCCTTAATCCCAAAACTCGCAAGCTTTTGCAGATTACCATAGAGGAGGCAAGTGAGGTCGAAGAGATGTTACAGAGCCTCTTGGGGAAGGATTCCTCGGATCGATACAGACTTATTCAAGAGAATGCACACCGCTTAGAAGTGGATGTTTAGTGCTTCTTTTCTTATAACGACATGTAATTGCGGGTGAATTTACGTTTTTGGTAAATACCGTCGTTGTAACAGAAGTCTAACAGGCTCTTTTATTCCGATTGTGATACACCCAGAAATTGTAACACCTACTAACCGGTGCCTGTTTGGTTTGTGAAACGGGTTGGTTTGGGGTGGTTGTAAGAGCTGGTTTTTGTACTGGTGGAGTAGCCTCTTTGGAAACCTTACGTTGCTTCGGGCACTTAGGGATATTTAGATGGTTATGGGAGAACGGTAGCTTCTCCCTGGCTAGTTGCCAGAGTGTATTATGCGGCGCTCTGTGTGTGGGTAGTGGGGAGCTAAGGCATATGTAATGCCTTTATTTTTCATGCTATTTACACTACCCCAGAGAATGTACTATGTATCTCAAAGGTTTAAGTGTTGTGAGATGCTATCCCCCAGATACCCAGCGATTTTTCAGTCACGTTGCTAACACGGGAGGATAAAAGTAGTATGCTCACAGAAGAGTTGGTATCTAGGCAGTTCATGGCGAAAGGGATTTTTAAGTTTGTAAGGCAGTCTCTGCTAAAGGGTGGCTCTGAGGATCCCTTGTGGCTTAAACAGGAGCAAGAGCCTGATTTTAGAACGGTTGAAATGGGTACGCAGGGCCCTGAACTCGTACTTTTGCACGGACTCTTTGGGGCACTCTCGAACTGGGATACTGTACAACCGCTAATGGCGCAGTATGCAAAACCTATTGCGCTAAGCCTCCCGCTTTTGGGATCGCATCGTTCTGAGGTGCGAGTGAAGGCATTGTCGCTGTATGCAGAGTATTTTGTTCGTTCTCGTGACTTTGCGCCGGTGTCGCTTTGTGGAAACTCATTGGGGGGGCATGTTGCGCTTCGTATGTGTTTAGCCGCGCCAGAATTGGTTGATTGCTTGATTCTGACAGCAACGAGTGGTTTGTATGAGCACTCTGTTGACTCTCTTCCAGTTCGACCCGGATACAAGTTTGTGCGAGAGCACATGGAAAAGGTCTTCTTCAATCAGGAGTTTGTCACGGAGGAGGCGATCGGTGAAATCGTCTCGATTTTGGAGAAGAAAACAAACGTCCTAAACCTTATCCATGCGGCACGCAGCGCTAAAAAAGATAATTTGAAAGATCTTTTGGGTGAAATTAATGTGCCTACACTGTTGTTGTGGGGAGAGGATGATCTCGTTACAACGATGGATGTGGCGGAGCAGTTTCATAAGCTCATTCCTAATTCAGAGCTTGTCAGCATCAAGAACTGCGGACATGCCCCTATGATAGAGCACCCAGAGTGGTTCTCCGAAGAGGTGCAGAAGTTTTTGGCCAAGCATTCCAGACATTCAGTGGGGCATTGATCTACTCTGAAGGGCTATCAAAATGCCTGTATCTGACGGGATTTTGTTGTTTTACCTGCTTTGACTCTGGATTTCGGAGCATAAGACCGTTAGTATTATTACGTTTTTAGGCCGTGGAGTCGGGGAAGGCGTTGTTTGTCGGGTAGCCCCTGATGATACGTTTTAGAGTCAAGCAGGGAGAATCAACCATGGAGCGAACGGAATCGAGTCAGAGTTTTTCATTAGGGAGTACGCTACCGCAGTTTGAGTTGCGAAATGTGGATGGAGAGATGCTTGGGTCGGCATACTTAGCATCGGGCAAAGCCATGCTGGTAGCTTTTTTGTGCAACCATTGTCCCTATGTAAAGGGAAGCGAGGAGATGCTTATTGATGTTGTTCGTACATTTGAAGCAGACGGACTCAAGACAGTTGCGATTAACAGCAACGATGCCGTGAAGTATCCTGAGGATAGTTTTGAAAAGATGAAGGAAAAACATGCGCAGATGGAACTGCCGTATCCGTATCTTTATGATGAGACGCAGGATGTTGCGAGATTGTTTGATGCCGCATGTACCCCCGAATTCTATCTCTTTGATGCTACGAAGACACTTGTCTACCACGGCACTATCAATGACAGCCCGCGAGACCCAACGAGCGTTTCAAAGGATTATCTGTCGGAGGCGATCGCCTCTGTCTTGGAAGGGCAAACGCCTGACCCTCAGTTTGTTCATCCACTTGGTTGTTCCATAAAATGGAAATAGAGGGATACATTTTAATGGGGCTGAGACCGACGAGCTTTCAGTATAAGGAGTAAACACATGACGTTAGAACTAGATAAGATTAATCGATTAGCAACGACTGTTCGCACCCTCTCAATAGATGCGATTCAGAAAGCCAACAGCGGACATCCGGGATTGCCGTTGGGTGCTGCAGATTTTACCTCTGTTTTGTGGTCGAAGTATTTGAGGATTAATCCAAAAGATCCTCAATGGATAAATAGAGACAGGTTTGTTCTCTCTGCAGGACACGGATGTATGGTTCTTTACTCCATGTTGCACCTATATGGCTACGACTTGCCTATGTCCGAGATTCAGAAGTTTCGGCAGTGGGAGAGTCAGACACCGGGTCATCCGGAATTTGGATATACGGCAGGGGTTGAGAGTACCACTGGCCCACTTGGACAGGGCGCGGCAAATAGTGTTGGATTAGCCTTGTCGAGCAAGATGCTCGGCGCTCGATACGGTGAAGATATCTTTAACTATCGAGTTTTTGCACTCGTGAGTGATGGAGACTTAATGGAAGGAGTTGCGGCTGAGGCGGCATCGCTTGCTGGTCACTTAAAGCTCAATAACCTCGTCTATCTCTATGATGATAACCAGATATCGCTTGCGGGGAACACTGACCTGTGTTTTTCCGAATCTGTAGCAGATAGGTACGAGTCGTATGGCTGGTTTGTGCAGTCGTGTGATGGTCACGATCCTGCCGCTGTGGAAGCGTGTCTCGATAAGGCGCTTGCGCAGTCTGATAAGCCAAGCATTATCTGTTGTCGAACTGTTTTGGGATATGGAAGCCCGAACAAGAAAAACACGCACGATGCCCACGGTGCTCCTCTAGGAGCTGATGAAATTAAAGCTACCAAGAAAGCGCTCGGATGGCCTGAGGATGCACAATTCTTGGTGCCAGAGGATGTGCAGGGTTTTATTGCTGATAATGTTGAGCAGAAACTTGTTGGATATAGTGCATGGCAGGAAGCGTTTGCGCAATGGAAGACAGGTTCGCCTTCGTTGGCGGAGCAGTTAGACCAACAGTTGCGTCGCGAGATTCCAGGAGCTCTTAAAGCAGATCTCTTAGGTGTTTTTAGTGAACCTAAGAGCGATGCTACGAGAAATCTGTCAGGTAAGGCTATTCAGGTCATAGCTAAGCACTTACCAGGATTTGTTGGGGGATCGGCTGATCTTGATCCGTCGACGAAGACGGCTATCAAGGATGGCGGTAACGTCGCGGCGGGTAGCTTTGCTGGTAAGAATATTCATTTTGGGGTTCGTGAGCACGCCATGGGTTCAATGGCAAACGGACTCGCATACACACAGTCGTGGATACCGTATACCGCAACGTTCTTGGTGTTCTCTGACTACATGCGTCCGGCGATGAGGGTGGGGGCAATATCTCATCTGCAGGCGTTATACATATTCACTCACGATAGTTTCTGGGTTGGGGAAGATGGTCCGACGCATGAGCCTATTGAGCACGTTATGAGTCTTCGACTTATTCCAAATATGTACGTGTTTAGACCTGCTGACGGAATAGAAGTTGCGATGAGCTACTATGCGGCGCTTGAGCGAAAGAATGGCCCAAGCTCTCTTATCTTTAGTAGACAGAATGTACCAGTTTTGGAGAGGCCCGAGGGATGGTCGCCAGATGAGGTGCTACGAGGAGGTTACGTCCTCAAAGATGCTGACCGTCCTTCAGTGCAGATCGTTGCCACTGGCTCAGAAGTTGGTCTCGCTGTAGAGGCGGCCGCTTTACTAGAAGCCTCAGGTGTCGCGACTCGGGTTGTCTCAATGCCTTGTGTTGAACTGTTCAATGCACAGGATAGTCAGTACCAGGAAGCAATTTTGCCGCGCGATGTAAAGACAGTCGTCATAGAGGCAGGCACTACCGTAGGATGGGGCTCTCTACTCGATAGACGAGTGGAAGCAATCGGAATCGATCATTACGGTGCGTCAGCTCCAGGTGATGTGTTAGCAGAAAAGTTTGGGTTTACCCCATCTGCTGTTGAAGCAAAGATTCGAGCGGTGCTTTAAGATAGCCATTCTCCAGCGCGCTATCACATCACGTAAGGGCTATTCGGAGGTATGAGACCTCAGAGGAGGTGCCTGAGACGGTGTGAGTTCTGTCTTGTGCTCGTGGATCTTGTATGGTGATAGAGTACGAGACGCCGAGAGGAATGTTTTGAAAGATGAAGATTCCATCCTCTGTGGTAGTACACTCGCCGAGCTCGGAGCTGGTTAGCTTTGCATTGTGAGCAGGTTTCATAGAATCGGCAAAAAATACGATGCCAGCGACATCTGCAACGAGGCCTGTAGATGATAAGTCTGTTGCGATAGTGGATGGAGAAAATTCATTGAGCGCATCCTCGAGAGCTTTTGCAAGTTCCTCGTGTTCGGACTCGTTGAAATCGAGATCTTCGAGATCTCTTGAGAGTAACTGAGCCTGCAGCTGTGCCGCTAGTCGAGCAGATGTTCGCACGGCTAAAGCTGGACCAATGATACCAATCGCTAACCCTGTTGCGATAGTAAGACAGACATTTTCGATAGAGCTATCTAAGGAACGAAGTAGGGAGATATCGCCCGAGCTTCCCGCGTATCTTCGTAGCGAAGCGATTATCTCAGGGATGCCCTTTGTCAGAATTGAAGAGACTTTATGTTGTTCTAGTTGCTCGGTTCGAGGCGTGACGTCGCGACAGGGGTCGTATTTCGATGCTTCAACAGCTGAATTTGTGATTGCCTTGATGCTCCGTGGAGGGATTGGATTCGATGAGCTCCGATCGTTGTGTTGTAAATCTGGACTCGTTGATTGTGTTTGGCCCCTCGGAGCCGGATTCTTAGATAGCTCTTGGCGTCCCTGAATATTGAGAGGATGCTGGTGCTGCTCAGAAGTGACTGCTCGAGTGACTGGAGAGACCTGTATGATTTGGTTCTCGAGAAGAGTTAGATTATCAAAGAGACTCTGTCGTGCCGTTGTTACCTCTTGAGATGGCTGATGGAGAGCATAGTTTTGTGGTGCAAGTGTCAAGTCATTGCTTGTCCTGTCTTGAGTCGGATAGGTAAAGGTATGTGGTGCTTGGTCATCGTGAAATGACCCATGTATCTGCTGAAGAAGGCGAATGTGATCAAGCCTTTGTTCAGCTCGTAAGTCTTGTGCTTGTTCGGTGTTTTGTTGATGCGTTTCTACTTGGCGTTCGATAGGTGTTGTATCTGTCGCAAACACGTTTGAGCTGTCTTGCGTGGCATCAGTATTAGTGGTCGCTGTTACTACAGGCTCTGCCTCACGTGTAGAATGTGCAGGCGTAAGGGAGTGAGAGTCGTGGGTTGGCGAGACCTGGGTGTCGCGGTCTGTTGAAACGGCGAGGGTTTCTTTTGAATCACGCACTATTACGGGAGCCTCTCCTTTCTCTGCTGGGAATGTTTTTTCGTCGACAGGAGATCTTGATTCAGAGGGCCGTTTTTGTTTCATGTCAGAGGTAGGCTCTGCTTTGTGTGATATCTCCGATACGCTCTTTTGGTCGCCTTGGGTTGCTTCCTTCTGCAGTAGCTTTGGAGCTGAATCGCCCCAAGGATTGCCGCGAGATCGATTGAGTGCTGTGTGTTGTTGTATTTCTCTGTGAGAGTCCAAATGTTGGGAATGTACAAGTCCTGGAGTTGTAGCCCCCGCGTTGTTTAGTGGTCGGTAATGGTGTGGTGAAGCGGTAGTTGGATGTTCAATCGATACAAGCTCACGACCCAGTACAACTCTATCAAGCACTGCTTTGAGTAGCTCAATTCTAATAGCGCCGTAGTCTACAAGACCTCCAGCGGTGCTGATAGTTTCCAATGAGCTTGATGAAGCGGTATCGGTGTCCGTTTGTTTTGATGGCGCATCAGGTGCTTGTGATGGAGAGGGGTGTGATGCCATAGATAAGATACCAACAAAGCCAATGAATTTGTAACGTCCGCGGAAGTTATATCTACGGTATGGCGTGTTTTTTACGTGATGGTACTTAATGAATATGGATTATTATCAATGAATCCAGGTAAGTACTAGAAAGGAGCGGCGTGTCTTGGGTATTGTCTCGTGATGTATCGAGCGTAAGCCTTTGCAAGTGCTCTGTAGCCCTTTGATGAGGGATGTAAATTGTCAGAGGAGAGAAGTCTCTTGCTCACCCTGTCGAATCGCAAATCGGCGGGGGATGATGTCGAATGAGAGGCCTTAATAAATTCATTAAGCTCTGCGACCCACGGACCTTGAGAACCTCGATTTGGTAACACCAGGACTGCTATCGTTACAACGGGCGATGTGCCTTGAAGCTCTGAGACTGTATTGGCTAGGAGGCGCTGAATGCGCTTTAAGTTTCTGTATGCTTTTTGGGGAGGCCCGAATAACCAGCGGTCGTTTCGACCGATATCTATCGTAACAAGATCTGCCGTGAGTATATCGGCAAGCATATCTTCATAACCGGAGCCATTAAATGCCGAGCGAATGCGCTTTAAGAGAGCACCCGTACGCAGTCCGGCTACACCGTGTGCCTTAAGTGTACTTGTAGGAAGCCGGGCTTGAGCTCGAACTACATAGCCCCCATTACCACGAAGCTTTCTATCTCCGAAGCCCGTTACAAAACTATCTCCTAATGCTACGACCGTAACGACTCCGTCGCAGTTTCGGTCGGGGAGGTTCTCATCTGTAGTGCATTGAGAAAAAGCTTTTTCTACCCCTGACAGTAAAAATACGACGAAACAGCAGAAAGTTGTCACGTGTCTACAAGTCTTAAGAGATGGGTTTTTCATAACGATTATCTGTCAATTAACTGAATATCTCCCGCATGAGGTTATCAAAATGCTTCTTACAATACCACTTGTTTGAGGGTCAAGGCGAAAGGGATGACAGTACAATTTTGCCCCCCTTCTGGCCGATATTGCCGACTGGAGGCGGGGATATCTAAGCTAACTCCCTTAAAAGACCAACTTCCCACCGTGGCAAAAGAATTGCTCTGCTGAGAGCACAAAACAGATTTGTGGGATGGTGCAGGACGCAACTACTAGAGCTTACGAATAAGCGACCCACGTAAAAAGAGAACCGTAGAGAGAAATCTTTATGATACGAAGCCTGCACCCCGAGGAAGCTCAACAGAGCTCCGCCATCGCCATTACACGTGCCAAAGAGCAAAACGAAGCCCGTGATGATGGAGAATTTGAAGCTCTTGCCTCTGAGTTTAAGAGCTTACTTTCTAAAATATCTACACACTATGGAGAACAACCCGACCAGACAGTGGCTCTAGGGTTTGCACTCGCCCAGTCGACTCAACAAGTCAAACAGACTGTAGAAGCACGGGTCAATTCAGAGCAAAGCGAAGAAAGATTCAGAGAAGAAAGCCCTGATTCCGAGGATTCGTTTGATGTTATGAGTGATCAAGGGTCTGTCAACGACCAGTCGCATGATCAGGTCTCAGAGCGCGAATCAAAATCAGCTCAAAAAACCGAACAAACCGAGCGTGCTAACGCTACCCGAGAGGTTGTCAATCAAGAGGCTTCTGAGTTGTTAGGACAAGAGGTTTCGGCTGAGGGAGTGGATGTCAATGTGGAGGCCAGCGCGGGTGAAGAGGTATCAGCGGCAGTGGAAAATCACGTCACGTCTGAGCGCTTGTTAGATTCTGAAGGTGCCGCAGATATTGCGGTTAAGGTCCGCGCAGTTCTTGACAAGAGGGAGTCTCAGGATGGAGAGGAAGAGGTTGAAGAGGACGTTTTGCTTGGAGAAGGATTTGAGGAGCTGGCTGACGAGGAGAGTGGACTACAAAACCACCTAAAAACCGCTAAAATCAGGGTCTCAAACGATTCTCACACAACTAAAAATGAACATTCGACCCACTCTGCGAAGGATTCGACCGAGCAGGGAGGAGTTCATCACGATACTCGTGGTGCTATGGATGGGGCAGGGTCTGAAGGCGAGATTGAAAACATGACTCAATCAGACGGAGCAGGTAGTAAAAAGGCTGTACGCATCGGAGATGAGGCACTGCGTAAACAGTTTGCCGAGGTCCCAGCAGCTTCGCAGGTTGTGCAGGAGCGAGTGCGGCCTGCAACGCAAGCAAGTAGTGTAACGTCGATTACCACAGCGCTTTTAAGACAGGCTTTTGAGCAGGTGCAGGCCATGGCAAATATGGCTCCCAAGATGCAGAAGAGCGCTGATTCGAGCGCCTCGGTTATGCAATCGCCAATGGCGTCTTCGTATACGCCTACTGAAAAAGGTGAGGAAACTTCAAAAACCTCTCGACCTAATCAGCGCTCGAATATGGCGCGGATGCTTCAAAGGGTCAGTGAGACGCTTAAAGAAGCTGCACGCTCCAGAGATGGCAAGTCAATTACGTTAAAGCTTGACCCGGTAGACTTAGGTAAGGTTCGAGTTGACGTTAGTCTTCGTGAGGGCCGACTGCATGCTAAAATAACGCCAGATAATCAGGAGGTTATGCAATCGTTACGAGAAAATGCCCATGATTTGCAAGCATCGCTTCGCAAACTTGGTTTGGCTGTAGATTCGGTTAGCGTGTCGATTGGCTTTGAGCGTTTTGAGGAGGAGGGAAACTCCCAAAACTTGCATAGCGGCAGTACTTTCCAAGATGAGGGGCATAACCTGCCGTTTGAGGAGGGCCAAGTACCTGAAAATATGTTTGGCAATGATATTGCAAGTAACACAGCAGCTGGGAGCAGTGAAGCTAGCTCGACTCCAGAATTAGACCACTGGATAGCGTAAGGAATTGAGATTGTTATGGCTAATGATACGATAAACAGCATTGCGGGAGGTGCTTCGACTCAGGGGATTTCCCTGACCTCCACGAGCAAGAATGAAGAGATCGGGAAGAATGAGTTTTTAACGCTCCTGGTGACGCAGTTAAAGAATCAAGACCCTGAAGCGCCCATGGATAGCAAAGAGTTTGCGGTTCAGTTGGCGCAGTTTACGCAGGTTGAGAAACTCATATCTATCGACGAGCAAATGAAGGCTCAAAATGAAGCGAGTTCGATGGCTTCGATGGCAGGATATCTCGGGCATCACGTTGTACTCAACTCGCAAGATGTCCTCGTACGCGATGGTACCGGTAGCTCAATGCAGGTGGATTTGGCGCAGGATGCAGGTTCACTTAAGGTTCAATTGCTCAATAGTCAGGGTACTGTCATCGGTGAAAAAGAGTTTACCGATCTCGGCTCTGGTAAGCACACGCTTTCTCTAGATGGACTAACTGTTCCTGATGGTGCGTATGCTACACAGGTAGTTGCAAGTAGTCCGTTTGGAGGTCAGACGTTTTCGCCTCCAGCTTCGACGGTAGGGTTGGTTTCTGGTTTTATTCCCGGTCTAAATCCAATGTTGATTGTTGATGGTAAGGAAGTGAGCCTAACAGATGTTCGTGAGGTAACAACGATTTCCTCGGATGGTAACGCATAAATTTTGTAGTATCCAGTTAGAGTGGTAGGTTGTTTGCGAGTTGCATGCGCACTACCTACAAAGGTTTTTTGGTTGTAAGAACGCCTAAATTTTTTAATGGAAGGTTCCCGTGCCAAGTATCATTAATGGATTATTCGCTGGTCGTGCAGGTATCTCAAGTCATGGTAACGCTATCTCTGTAGCTGGTGATAACATCTCTAATGCAAGTACGCCTGGCTTTAAGACTACTCGGGCGGAGTTTCAGAGTTTGATAGCTGGTGATGGCGTCTTGGGTCGGCAGTTTGGTAGTGGAGCATCGGTATCAGCAGTTTCAACCCTGTTTGAGCAGGGGACGCTGGAGTTCACTGGTCGACCACTCGACCTTGGAATCAGCGGTAATGGATACTTTATGCTCGCGCGAGATCAGTCTCGATATTACTCCCGCGCCGGCAATTTTAAAATTGATTCCGCTGGTTTTATCGTTGATCAGTCAGGATTAGCAGTTCTAGGCTTTCCGGCGAATGGAAATGGCGCCCTTGAGCCAATCAACATAAACTCAATTGAGCAAGATGCCGTTGAAACCACCGAGGTCGTCATTTCAGGAAACGTAAATGCATCAGCTACTATGATAGATGTGGCTTCTATTCCCGATCCCGGTTTGGCTGTTCCTCCGACCGTTACCTACACTGATTTGAATCAATTAGCCGAGTACTCAACGGTAGTGGACGTTTTTGACAGCTTGGGTAGTCGACACTCTCTGACTTTTTTCTTTTATCACACTGACGTAAATGAATACACAGTCCGAGGATACGTAAATAACGAGGACGTGGATGCAGTAGATAGTTTGACCGGATATCCTCGATTTGTAGGAGAGGCTACAGTTGCCTTTGCTGGAGATGGACAACGGAGTCCTCTTCCGATCGCGGGAGACGTTGATTTTAACTCTGTTATCACCTGGAATAATGGAGCCGATGATAGTGATGTAGATTTTCTCTTCTCGCCACTGACACAGTTTTCCGCACAGTCAAATATCCTATCTGTCTCGCAGGATGGAGTGGGTGTCGGCGCTGTTGAGACGATTTCAGTAGGCACAGATGGAACAATCACCGCACTCTTGACTAATGGACAAAATAGCAACCTCGGGCAACTCGCCTTGGCCACGTTTGCAAATCAGGAGGGGCTAGCGCGCCTTAGTGGTAATCTACTGGCAGAATCAACCTCGTCAGGTGTAGCTGTTATCGGTAAAGCTGAGTCCGGATCGTTTGGAAGTATTCAATCTGGAACACTTGAGTTGTCTACCGTAGATATTGCGTCAGAATTCGTTAAAATTATTACTCTTCAACGTGGATTCCAGGCGAGTTCAAGGATTATTACCACCATTAACCAACTTCTAAATGAAATTATTCAGTTGGCGTAACGGGTCACAACGCTATACCATCGAGGTATGAAGTTTTCTAACTCGGAACTAATCAGTGGGATTGAGGCGCGTGATTTTCGGGCGATTGCCCGGATGATTACCCGACTCGAAGATGGTTCTGACTCTGCACGGCGTTTGGCGGCATCGATGCATCGCACCTCTCCGGGAAGAGCTCATGTAGTAGGTATCACAGGTTCTCCTGGTGCGGGTAAATCAACGCTGGTCGATCTACTTGCTGAATCCTATCGAGCGCAGGGGAAACAGGTGGCGGTGCTCGCTGTTGACCCGTCGAGTCCCTTTAGTGGAGGCGCTATCCTAGGGGATCGGATACGGATGAATCGTGCGGCCAATGATCCGAATATATTTATCCGAAGCATGGCAACACGGGGCTCTCTAGGCGGGCTTGCTAAGGCTACATTCGAGTCGATACACGTCCTAGATTGTGCCGGATTTGATGTAATTCTGATTGAAACTGTGGGAGTTGGACAAGCAGAAGTTGATATCGTTCGTTCTGCCGATACGTGTGTGGTCGTTCTTGTCCCTGGCATGGGAGACAGCGTTCAGATTATTAAGGCAGGATTGATGGAGATTGCCGATGTGTTTGTTATAAACAAGGCCGATCGAGATGGTGCTCTCACCCTCGAAAAAGATTTGTTTACGCTTTTATCACTTGTGGACCACGAAGCAGGGCAGTGGAATCCCAGCGTTGTAAAGACCGTAGCAACTCAGGGAACAGGTGTTGTTGAGGTAGTAGAATCGGCATCTTTGCACGCGACATGGCTAGAGGAGTCCGTTAGTGGACATGCGCGACGGGTGAAAGTATTAACGCATGTATTACGTGAACTAGCGGCTGAACGGATCGCTACACGAGCACTGGAGGGCAAGGAGCAAGTTATAGAAACACTTGCTCGCGCGGTATTTGATAGAAAGAAAAATGCCCTTCAAGCAGTAGAGGAGCTTGTAAAGCAACTTTGATTGACAGTGTGTCTCATCGAGCGAGCTCTTTACTGACGATATTTGCCATTATCTCACTTGTGCCGCCTCCAATTGGCATGAGTCGCAAGTCGCGCCACCAGCGTTCTGGCAGAAACTCAGTGGTGTAGCCGTAGCCACCATGAATTTGGATAGCTCTGTCAGCTATCCATACGGCATCATCACACACCATACGCTTTGCCATGGCGACAAATGTTCTACAGTCTTTACCATCCGAGAGAAGATCGAGGGCGTAATGTGCAAGTGACTCTCCAAGTGCAATTTTACGCTTCATTTCCGCTATATAGTGCGCAATTGAATCAAATTGGTTGATCTTTTTGCCGAACGCTTCCCGTTGCTCTCCGTAGACAAGGGAGCTTTCTAGGCACATCTTAGCCCCTGCAAGTGACGTCAGTGTCAACATAAGCCGCTCCCAATTTAAATTAGTAGCAGCTTGATTCCAGCCGTCGCCTACCTTGCCGAGCACGGCACTATCATCTACTTCAACATCTTCAAAAACAAGTTCTGCTGTATCTGAGGCATGCCATCCGAGCTTGTCGAGTTTGCGAGATACTGAAAACCCCGGAGTATTTGCGTCAACGACAAAGGTAGTAAAGCCACCATACCCTGCGCTTGAATCTGTTTTGGTAAGCACGAGGATAAAATCCGCCCGTGCTCCGTTGGTGATAAATGTTTTTGATCCGTTGATCTTCCATTTCGTACCATGCTTCGTTGCAACTGTTCTAATACGAGCGAGATCGCTTCCAGCACCTGGTTCTGTAAAGGCATAGGCTCCGATGGCTTTTCCTTGAACTGCTTTCGGTAGCCAGTAGTCTTTTGCGTCGGTGGTGCCGAATTTCTCCAAGGCATGACTGATAACTAAAGAGTGCATATTAACAGCAACAGTGAAGCCGACTGAGGGTATCTCTCCGAAGGCCTCGCACCAAGCACCAGCTAATTTGTAATCGCCACCCACGCCACCATACTGCTCTGATAGCAGGATTCCCAAAAAGCCTTGGCTCCCAAGCCCCTCGATTGCGCTGTCTGGGAAATTTCCCGCACGTTCCCATTCCGATATATGAGGCATAATTTCTTTTGCCGTATATTTACGAACCGAGTCGATGAAAGACTCATCCTCTGCGTAGTATGTGGGGCTGGTCATCTAAAGCCTCTCAGCTATAATTTCCGCTATATCACGAACGTCTAGTTTCTCTTCGTTATTAGTTAGTTTAACTCCATCTTCCATCATATGCATGCAAAATGGGCATGCCGTGGCTACGGTTGAAGCGCCGGTCTCGGCGGCCTCTTGGGCTCTGATTGAGTTAACTCGTTCTCCTATCTTAAGATCCATCCAAAAATGACCGCCGCCAGCGCCACAGCATAAGCCCTTTTCTTTATTACGATCCATCTCGAGTATACGAAGACCCTTTATCGCCCGGAGTCCAGAGCGGGGAGCATCGTATTCGTCGTTGTATCGACCGAGGTAGCACGGGTCGTGAAATGTGACATCCTGAAATCCACCATCCTTTGGTGAGATTTTTTCCTCATCAAGGAGCCGTTTTAAGAGTACGGAGTGGTGAATAATCTCAGGTTCGCGACCTTCCCCGAGGTTGCCGAACTGAGGGTATTCGTTTTTGATCGTGTTAAAACAGTGTGGGCAATTTGCCACGAGTGTCTTGAACGAGACCGATTTTAAGAGTTCTATGTTTTGTTTTGCTAATGTTTGAAAGAGGTTTTCTTCGCCCAACCGACGAGCAGGATCTCCTGAACAACCTTCTACTGAACCAAGTACACCAAACTTCAATCCTGCTTTTTGCATTATAGAGACGAGTGCCTTGGCGATCTTTTGTTTCCGAGGATCGAATGCAGAGACGCAACCCACCCAATATAGGTAGTCAACCGAATCGCCGGCTTCTAGCATTGGAACATCCAGGCCCTCTAACCAACGCACCCGTTCCTCGGGAGGAGCGTATGGGTTGCCACGGCTCTCAAGTGAACGGAGCGTGGCCTGTGCCTCGTGGGGAATTTGTCCTTCCATCATCGTTAGGTGACGCCGAGCTCCAACGATCTGATCAACATGGTTAATTCCTACTGGACACGCCTGAACACACGCCATACAGGTATTACACGTCCAGAAAACGTTTGGATCCATTACATCGCCAGCAATCGTCGCCTCGGAGCTTTTACCGAGTGTTCGAACGGAATCCTGCACCAATTTGTTTTGGGCGCGGTGAGGGTCGTCTGCCTTATAGCCGGCATCTTCTTTTCGCAGGCCGTTAAAGGGTAACATTATTTCTTGAGAGAGGAGGGCGTCTATTTTTTGTGCTGGAGTTTGGGGTGCATACTCCGCCTGCTTGTTAACGTGTAGGGCATGCATGTGATTTCGTGTGTCTAGGATCATCCACTTCGGAGAGAGTGGTTTCCCCGAGATGTAAGCTGGACATACTTCTTGGCATCTCCCACATTGCGTGCAGGCATCAAGGTCGAGCAGTTGTTTCCACGAATAGTCTTTGATCGTGCCAAGTCCCAGTGAGAACTCCTCTCCTGATTCCATAAGTTGTTCAATATCGCCTATGAAGGGCAGGGCGCCTTTCGGACGGGCCGTCCGGGAGAAAAATAGGTTTAACGGGCTAGCCAGTATGTGAAAGAATTTTGTATAGGGAAAGAGTGCCACAAAAGCGTATACGGTTAAGGTGTGGAACCACCACGTGTAAAAATGTAGAGTTTTTGTAGTCTGCTCACTTAGAAACCATGAGCCTTGTGCCACAAGCCAGCCAACGGGAGAATAGAGTGCCCATGGATCGTCGGTTGCGTGTATTCGAAATCCCTCGAGTAAATATCCTTGTACGACAAGGAGCCCGAGCATGATGAGAATGAAATCCTCATTGCGTGATAAGTGTGCCGCATCTGCCTGTAGGACGTGTCTTCGGTAGCCGAAAAACAGGATGCCACCAAGAAGTAAAACACCAAAGATGTCGCTAAAAACAGTCACCCAGAGGTAAAATTGTCCCTGATAAATCTTAATTCCCAGGTCGTGATGAATGAAGACCATTGTCGTGGTAAACAGTAAAACGAGAAATCCTAGATACACCAATATGTGTGCTGCCGCGGATCCACTCTTGCCTCGAGCTACTTTCTTTTGGAAGAGTCCGCATTGAATAAGATCATCGAGGCGCATGAGCCAGTGACCGAGATATTCATCGGCGTTCGCACCGCTTTTCCACAATTTACACCGCTGTAGGACACCGTTAAAACCAATCGCTATGCTAACGAATAAGAGACCATAAAGTCCTATAACGTTAGGAAGCGTGTTGAGATTCCACATTATTTCTCGAGTTGCATTCATACTTTTAAGAATATCGGGTAGGCGGTGTCTTCACTAGTGTAATTTATCAAGGAAAAACAGTAGTTTATTTCCCTTTTTAGTCCGGCGTTTGATCCAAGTGTTTGTTACCTAAGTACGATGCGTAGGTCGTCATAATTGTTTACATTTTTTCTGGTTTGACGAGTATGTCCCAAATTCTAGTGTCCGATTAGTTTTGTCTTAGAACTTAAAGGAGCTGGCTGGCTATATGCCTAATTTTAAATGATTTTTGAAAGATTGATTGACATCGTTGTCGTCTCGACTGCACACTGGTAGATATGACTACTCTTTGTGATGGGTCGCATTGTAAGGTGGTGTTATCTAACTGTTGCCACCCTGACCCTCTCCTTATCGAAAAAGCTCTTGGACAACGACGGAAACCTTTATCAGTCGTCTGGAATGATTCGCTTCTGCATCTTGGAAGCATCATACTATTGTGCCTAGCTTTCGTATCAACAAGTATGAGTGCCTTTTTGTTAGTACTAATTCATGGAACCTGACCCTGCGACGTCTTTAATCCCGTTTCTTGTAAGTGTTGTTTTTGTTGCCGCATCACTTATTTTTTATGTCTTTTTTATCTCTTCGTCGATAGCACTTGCACGATGTCGTGGGAGTGTGTTGAGAGAGCTCAGAGAAGAAGAGTGGTGGGGGAGCAAGTCAGCTGAATTCGTCTTAGCGCAGGCGGATACGTTTTTATTGTGTGTTCAATTCGGACGAGTACTTGCTTCGCTAGGAGTGGGTATCTTACTTGCCGTGTGTAGCTATTACGGAGCACGTGCGGTAGCGGATGCTTCAGTACATCTTTCTTTTGCTGTCTGGATGGGTCTAGTGATTACTTTTTACGCGGGGTGTGCACTCTTTCTGCTCGTGTTGGTTCAGATTGTTAAAAACATCACCCTCCAATATCCTGAGAAAGTGTTGTGCACGACTGCTGGGCCATTAAAGCTCTACGGAAAGCTTTTTGCTCCGATACTCATCTATCCTCATCGGTGTGTGCTTCGAATTTTAGAGCGCTGGGGAGTGCGGTTGACCAACGAACGAGAGCTGACGATATCGGCTGCAGAGCTGGGTAAAATTGCAAAGAGTAGCTCTGAAGCAGGAACACTCGAAAGCGAAGAGAGTCATATTTTAGAGGGTGTTGCGGAGCTATCTGAGCGGACAGCTCGTGATGTTATGACTACCAGAAGCAACATCATATGGGTTCGAGAGTCAGCTAGTTCTGCGGAGGTTGTGGCGGTGGCTAATAAGGAGTCGGTGTCTCGTCTCTTGGTTTGTGGCAGTGAGCTCGATGATGTGCGAGGTATGTTGCTGATCAAGGATTTACTCAACTTTGCAGGGCAACCATTTCAACCCGGTTCATGGCGACGGTTCATACGTCCTGTATACAGAATACCAGATACAAAGATCGTTAAGGATCTCCTAGTAGAGCTTCGACAGAAAAGAGTACACTTTTCTGTTGTCCTCAATGAGCACGGAGAGGTTGTAGGACTGGTTACGCTTGAGGATCTTGTAGAGGAGATCGTAGGAGAGATTTTTGACGAGTTTGATAATCCGAGTCTGGAAAATCCTCCTGTCGCTGTTGAGAACGGAGTTCTTTATCTTGATGCGGCCGTAACAATAGAGGTCCTGGAGGAGGAGTATGGACTGTCTTTTCCGGATGGAAACTTTCATTCAGCGGGAGGTTTTGTGCATGAGAGCCTCGGACGCATCCCTGTCTTAGGAGATTCGTTTAGTGCTTCTGATATGACCTTTGTCGTACTTGAGGTGCATCGCCACCGGATCGTTCGTCTCTCTATCGCTCCTCGTGCATCTCGGGAAGATATCGAGGAAACCAAGGCAGTTGGCGGATATATGAAGAGCTAAGTGACTGTAAGATTTCGTAGGTTTTCGTCCCATAAAGTCTGTCGGTTGAATCGGTTGGCAGATTCTTCGCATCATAAGTCTTATAGAGCCCCCCAAACTGTCGACACCAGTTTGTAGGTGAGGTCTCAATCAACGAGCGTTTCATAAATATTGGTATTTGCAAGTCGGCTAAAAGCGACTGGATTTGTTTCGGGAGTAGTCGCCCCAAAGGGTTTGAGGATAGAGAGCCCTGTAGCATGATCAGCTTTTGCTCTATGAGGAAGCGTCCAAGGACAAGATACGAGAGGAGATTCCATATGGCCAAACAAGCCTCCCAGAAAACTAAGAAAGGGGAAAAAACGCTCACAGCACGAATTGAGAAAACAACATCATCCAAAGCAAATAATTATGTTCTTGATCTGAAGGTAAACAGCCCAGCTTCACTTGATTACTTAAGTATCGACGGACTTGAATCTGCACCTGCTATGGTACGCTTGTCTAAGGTTAAGGGGCTCGATGTAATAGCAATAACCGACCTCTACAGTGGTGACTTCGTTGACCCACTCGTATCCGCTGCAAAGGGGAGTCGTTTAACGGTTATTCCTGGAGTCAGTGTCCGTTGTTCGGTTGGGTCGTGTACAGATGTTATTTTGTCGTGCCTGTTTCCGGAAACTACAACCAGTGACCAGATTAGAGAGTTTTTGAATGAGCTAGATATCCCAACAGACGCTGCGCAAAGCCCTTCATATATTGTATCTCATCCACTTGATTCCATCCTGCATGTCCTTGACTCAAAGCAGGGGGTTGCTATCCCAACCCGTGTTGATAAAACTCCCCACCGATTAAGCGCCCTTGGCGATCTAGTTGAAACGTATGGTTTCCGAGCATTTGATCTTGCCTATGCCGATACGGCACGTATGTTTAAACAGCGCTGGCCAAAGCTAAAGTTTAGTTTGTTTTCGTTTTCTGATGCATATGGATTGGCTCAGATAGGTAGCCGTTCCGCTCGTGTGAAAATGGCGGCCCCCGGTTTCGATGGAGTCAGAGAGATAGTTGCTAGACAATCTCTTTAGGTTGCACAGATACCCTTCGATAGAGAAGGGTATCGATTATCTTTGCCCCTACAAGGTCTCCCCATACGTTAACAGTTGTGCGCATCATATCCATAATTCGATCGATTCCGAGGATAAGTGCGGCAGCGGAAAGCGGAAGCGCAGCATCACCTTGAAGGCCGAGAGATTGATTGACCGCTTCGATGACAATTGCCATCGTCACTAGTCCGGCTGAGGGAATACCGGCCGCTCCGACAGCGGCAAGGGTAGCGGTAATGACAATTATCGCAAGTTGAAGGGTATGAAGCTCAATCCCGTAACATTGAAATAAAAATATCACCGCAACTGCTTCATAGAGTGCTGTGCCATCCATGTTGATTGTTGCTCCCAACGGTAGGATAAATCGAGCCACATATGAGGAAACACCTCCCTTGTCTTCTGCCGTCCGAATGGAGACCGGTAACGTTGCTGAAGAGGAATCGGTTGTAAATGCGGTAAGAAGAGCGTTTCGCATCTTTGCCAAGAAGGCAAATGGATTTGTTTGTGTCGCTAAGAAGTATAATAGTGGAAGAAGCAGTAGTCCGTGAATGCCAAGGCCTAACGTTACCGTCATTACGTACTTACTTAAGGGCCCAAGCAGAGATGCTAATCCGATACGAGCTACTGTCCACGTTACAAGAAAGAATATGCCGACGGGAGCGAGATGGAGGATCCAAGAGATTACAAGCATGGAGATAGCAAACAATGATTCGAATAGGTTTCGGACTGAGCGTCCCGAATCGCCGAGGACAAGAAGCGCTGTGCCCAGCAGTATGCTGACCGATATTACTGAGAGTAGGTCTCCTTCGGTGGCAGCTTTGAGAGGGTTTGCCGGAATAAGGTGGCTTGAGATGTTTTGCAACGCCATCCACAGTCCACCAGTAGCGTGTTCGCCCGCTGACTGTATGTGGCTGGATACGGACGAAGAGCCTGCTGTGTCTCCGATACCGACCCCAGGAGCAATTGTCACTACGAGCAGAACGCCAACTGTCGCAGCCATGAGCATCGTAGAGATGTAGAACACTGAGGCAAGGATGCCGATTTTCCCTAGTTCTGAGGGAGAGCCAATTGAGCAAATTCCAACGACAACCGACGACGCAACGAGGGGAACGAGAATCATCTTCAATAGATTGATGAAAAGTGTATTCCCGATAAATTCGCACGTGCTCGTAATTTCACTCGGAACCACTCCCTGAAAGTATCTAAAGAGAGCTTCGCCGCAGATCAGGCCAGTGATAAGACCTAGGATTATTGCCCACGAGAGGAACGGTGAGCTTGAAAAATGGGAAGAGGGGCAAGTAGAGTCGTGGTGTGGTGTCGTCATGAGGAAACTCTAGCAATGACGTATCATGGGCGCAAAGGAAAGATTGTAAAGCATCTAGAGATCTTCCAAAAAGCTATTAATCCCGTGTTATTATCGATAGTGTATGGGGCTTGTCTTGCGGTGATTATGGAAGTAATACAGAATGAGGGCGCTATGAATTATTGGTTAGTAAAAACTGAGCCTGATGTGTACTCTATCGAGGATCTGAGGCGCGATAAATTTACGGCATGGACAGGTGTTCGAAACTATCAGGCCAGAAATTTCCTCACTGCGATGAAGGTAGGCGATAAGGTTCTGATTTATCATTCCAATGCCAAGCCTCCCGGAGTCGTTGGTGTTGGTGTTATTAAATCCAAAGCGGTACCGGACGAGACTCAATTTGAGGAGAAGGGAGAGTACTACGATCCGAAGGCTACTCGAGAGAAACCGAGATGGTTTTGTCCGGATATCCGTTTTGTGCAAGCGTTTAGGACGATGGTCTCACTTGATGAACTTCGGGAGGATCGTTCGTTAAAAGATCTGTTGCTTTTACAACGGGGATCTCGACTCAGTGTTATTCCAGTAGAAGAGAAACATTTTACCACTATACTTTCGTTAGCAGAAGCCAGCTGCTAGCACGCGAGTTTTATAAAGAGGTTAAGAAGATTTGTGATTGAGAGGATACATTTAAAGACACCCGAAGAGTTAGAGTTAATGCGCGGGGCATGTGCAGTCACAACCACTATCCTTGATGAGGTCGGTGATATTATTCGACCGGGAATAAGCACCGAGCAGATTAATACATTCGTACACCAACGCACGACAGAGCTAGGGGCGACCCCCTCGCCGTTAAACTATCGAGGATTTCCGAAGTCGGTGTGTGTTTCTCCCAACGATGTTATCTGTCACGGTATTCCAGCGCCGTTTGTAATTCTTCAAGCGGGAGACATCGTCAACGTTGATGTGACCTCTTACAAAAACGGTTTCCATGGAGATTCTAGCCGAATGTTTTTTGTCGGTGGAAGAGACGCGTGCTCTGATGAGTCGCAAAGACTAGTTGATGCAGCGCGAGAATCTCTCTATGTGGGTATTAAGGCTGTGGCCCCAGGCAACCGAATAGGAGATATCGGCGCGGCAATTCAAGCGTTTATTCAGTCGAATCATCCTGAGTATGGAATTGTGAGAGAGTACACAGGACACGGCCTAGGGCGCCAATTCCACGAGGCTCCTCAAGTGGTACACGTTGCCAGAAAGGGAACTGGACCGGTTATGAAACCAGGGATGACTTTTACAATTGAGCCAATGATTAATGCAGGCTCGTACAAGACGGTGCTTTCGCAGGTCGATGGATGGACAGTCCGTACTGCTGATGGCTCGCTGTCAGCTCAGTGGGAGCACACCCTAGTGGTCACTGAAGATGGTTGTGAGATTCTTACAGAAAGTAAGTAATACATCTCTGGTAGAAAAACCTGTGTGGTGATCCCGTGTCTACTCTGTTTTTGGAGCTCATTCGGGGGCGGATTCTTACGCCTCATTCTCTTAGTTTCGGCTCAATAAAAAAGAGCCGAGTTGTTGTGATACGGTGGTGCGTGCAGCGTTGTTCCATCCTGACACGAACTACATCTCTTTTTGTGGAGAGCTCCGCCTGCCTGAGGCTACAAGAGAGGATCTTTATTCTTCAGTCTCGTCCTCGTCGCCGTGCCCGTTGTCATCTCGCACTATTGCAAAGCGTTGCATGCCACGAGACTCTACGACGAAGCGTAACCCTTTAGTAAGGTCCCCTTTGCTGATTGCATCTCTAAATTCATCAATTGAATTCACATCCTTTCCGTCGACACTGATTATCACATCGCCCGGTTGAAGCTCGGCATTTGCGGCAGGTCCACGAGGATCGATTCCTGATATGAATATACCACGGCTTCTCTCTGTTCGAGGTTTACGGGGCGAAGCGCTCGTAAACTCTTCGACTGTTACGCCTACGTCATCTACTGCACCATCTGGTTCCTGCTCTGTTTCTAGCGTTTGCGATGGAAGCTCGCCGATTGTTACCGTTCGAGTAAGCTTTTTGCCGTTTCTTACCACTAAGATAGATGCACGAGTGTTGGGTTTGATGCCCGCTATTAAGTTTCGTAGTTGGTTTACGTTCTTAATTCGTGATGATTCAACTTTGATGATGATATCACCCTGTTTAAATCCCGCAGATTTGGCTGGCCCGTCTGGATCAACGTGGCCCACTAATGCGCCATCTGTCGAGGAGTAGTTGAAAGACTCTGAGAGATCTTCGGTTAGATTTTGAATACCAACACCGAGCCAACCGCGTGTTACCTTTCCGTTAGAGATAAGACTTGTTAGTACTTGTTTTGCCATGTTGATCGGGATTGCAAATCCAATGCCCATGTACCCGCCGGATTTAGAGACGATAGCAGTGTTAATGCCCACCACTTCTCCACGGAGGTTGACGAGGGGGCCGCCACTGTTTCCAGGGTTAATGGCGGCATCAGTTTGGATGAAATCCTCATATTGAGCACCACCGGATAGCGCCCGTCCTTTTGCAGAGACGATACCTGCTGTAATTGTGTTGTCTAATCCAAAGCTAGCACCTGCTGCCACAACCCATTCACCTATTTTGAGCCCATCGGAGTCGCCGAGCTGAGCTGGTTTGGCAAGTTCCTCGCGTACCTTGATTTTTATGACGGCAAGATCCGTTCTTGGGTCGGTACCAACCACTTTAGCCTTCACCGTTTTTTCGTTGGCTAACCGGACCGTGACTTCATCAGCGTCTCCAAGAACGTGGTTGTTGGTCAGAATGTGGCCACTTTCGTCGACGATCACACCGGTCCCAAGCCCTCGTTGGGGAGTAGGGGCCATTTTGTCTACAAAGTCATCGCCAAAAAACTCTCGTAATGGATCGCGCCCCTTCTTGTTTTTGCGTTTCTTGGGGGAGCTCTCGGTCGAAATTGTTACCACTGAGGGAGTGATATTTTCCGCTACCCGTTCAAAGGCCTGTGAAAGCTCTTCAGCGACCCGCGCGCCTGGAATTACAGCGGTCTCTTCGGCGGTAATTGTAGTCGGGCGCAAGACGAAGCCTGTTCCGACGAGCAGAGCAAAAGCTAGGGTAACGCTTCGTTTCAATTGTGGAATACATCTTAAGGTTCGACTATAAGATGGAGCTCCAACGTTGGAAGGAGTTATTTGAAGGTTAGCTGATAAGTCTGATTGAGTCGGGGTCTGTTCTTTGCTTTTCATAGGTTTTGTAAAAGTTTAAGGATATAATACACCTTTGCGATCGTGTACCATGAAAGACGACAACCCGAAAGGAATATTCAAGTAATGTCAAAAAGGAATGGGAAAGACCTGAGAGTAGAGAGGATGCCGGTGATCATATACCTGCATGGACTAGGATCCTCTCCTGAGGCTCATAAGGCGACAGTTTTTCGCTCTTTTTTTTCGGAGCGAGGGCACAGAGTTGAAGTTCCTAATTTGACGATCCCAAGTTTTGAGAATCTTTCGGTTGATACAGCGGTGCGTCTCATTGTGGACCGACTGATAGACCTAGGTCGTGAGAACGATGTTATTGTGCTAGGGAGTAGTTATGGCGCGTTTCTGGGAATTCAGAGTGTTGAACAGCTATCTCCATCTGAACGACAGTCAATTAAGGCGATGTTCTTTTTTGCACCTTTATTATATCCGTGGCATGAGCAGTACGGATTGATATCTCCTAAGTTAGAACGGCAATGGATAGCCGATGGAGTGCTTGAACTGCCCTCAGGAGAGCCTCCACAGATGGTGCCGGTTCGTGTTAATTTTTTGCGCGAGTTGCGACGGTATCCGATGGTTCAAATCGACAATGACATAGCAGTTACGTTGTTTCACGGGGAGCAGGATGAGGTGGTGCCGATTGAGCAAAGCAAACTCTATGTAGAGATGTGTCCTCATGTCGAGCTTGTTACAATGGCTGGGGACCACGGGCTCTTTGAGTACGATGACACGTTAACCGAAGCGGTTTGGAGGCGGATGTCCGAGTTGCTGCGCACGTCGCGGTAATTTTTGGGCGCTAGCAGGGTGGTGAAAAAAGGTTCCGTCGTGAGCATTTTGAGAGTTTTGACGAAACGAGGCGGAGACGACGAAAAAACCGGAGGCGTATCCACTGAGATACGTTGAGGATTTTTTCGGCGGCTCCAACGAAGTTGCAGTCGAACTATCGAAATGCGCAACAGGAAATCATTTTTCACCACCCTGCTAGGAGATTAACAGAAGGTTATGGCATACTGGTTCTAATGAACGTTTCATCGAAATCAAGGATTATTGTTTACATCGTTATTATTGCCGTATTGGTGATTGTCGGGCTTTTTGGCGCTGAGAGTGTTTTTGGTCCGAGAGAGAGTGTCGTTGAGATGTTTCCAGTTACATCGGAATCTCCAGCGGTACAAAGTGGCGTGGTAGTTCCTGCCCCGCAACATACCCCGTCGGGGCGCAGGGCAAAGAAACGTAGCGCGCGGCGAGATGCTTCGTTCGAGCAGCAACTTAGAGCGCTTAAGTCAGGAGAGGTTGGAGTTGCCGACTCTGAGGCGGGCTCTCAAGGTGGTTCTAATGGGCCAATCAGTGAAATTATAGGTAGGTCGACTCAGGATCAAAGCTCTACAGGGGCGCTGAGTGACGATGTGGCGTCTGTGAAGGGAACTGCCGGGACGCAAGAACGAACGTCAAAGGACGACGATGTTTCAAACGAAGATCCTCTCGATTTTCTCGGCGGGATTATGGTTAGTAACAACACTGGGCTACAGGCTGTCGTGACACCGCAAGTAACCCCTCAAACGGGACGCCCGTGGGTGAGAGGGCAGGCAAGGGGGTACACGATGCTGTCTGCGATGCAACCGGAAGCACGGGTTGTTGTCGAGACGCAGGTTGAGACGCTCCTTTCGGCGAAAATAAGGGAGCCATATATCGGCGTGCTGATTGATGGCACCTTTGGTCGGGACTTTACGTATCTAAAAGATGTTATCGAGCGATTGTCTGGCGATGGAAGAGCGCTGACACTAGCACTATATTTAACGAATGGACCCACGATGCGCAAATGGCGCGAGACCCCAATTGATGCACTCTTTTCGAGGATTAATCCCTCTGATTTTCGTCAGCGAATCAGGCGAGAACAGCAGCTCCAAGCGCAATTTTTGGCCGTAGTGCTTCAAGCAAAAGATGTTTTTGAGTTTAACATCAGTTTGAATTCGGGAAACAATAACGTTGCGATTGTTATGCTAGAGGATAATCTCGATAGTTTTGCATATCGAGCGATGAGAGAGATTGCGTCAGCAGAGATCGGCTCACTTGCGGGCTTTATCCGTAATCCATGTCTGGGATGTTATGAAGGCAATGATGACATTACTTTGGGAGATCCCCGAGAGGAGCATAAGCTTGAGCGATATAACATTCTCAAGCGTGGAGATGCTTATTCGTTGGATGGCTTGGGATTCTCATATCCAGATGGAAGTGGAAACGGCCTGGCGGCGGCACAGCTTCGAGACTTAATGGTAAACTCCTACTCACGTGGCTTGCGTTATGTTGGATTGTGGCGGTATGAGTGGCAGGGCTTAGAGTTTGGGGGTGGGAATCCGCGCCCAGAAACACGAACCCACACGCCAAGCAATCCGGATCAACAAGAGTTTGAGATAGAGATGCTTCGAGAGGGGTTGGTTGCAGAGACAGATGGCATAAGCGTTGATGATGAATTGTAAGTGAGGTGCGCACGTGCGTGGTGTTGACGGATAGGGTGTGGTTATGGAGATGCAAGTGATGAATAGAAATACTTTTGAGGAGCTACTTGATGCGTTGCAGGCTGACCTCACGTTTGCTGACGAGAGTCTGTTTCCCCTTGAGGCCGTGGTCGAGGTGGCAAAAACACATGCGGCACCGCGGCAAGAAGCTTTTCGAGATTGTGCTCTGGCAACATCTGAGAGTTTGGTTTTGTTGTTGGCGCTTGATATCACCGTTGCTGCCGCTGGCCTTGCCATTAAGAGGCTGGCGCACGATGAGCGAGGCGCAGTGGGTGGTGTTAGAGAGGATGTAGTCGATATTTGGGGACGAGCACAGGCGGCTCGATGCCTCTGGTATGACGTCATTGTAGGGGGCGAGAAAGGGGAGGGACTTCATCAATCTAAAGAGACACTTGTCCGACTTGCTTCAGACGCTGTTGGCGTTTCAAAACGATTGGGGTGTTTAGTCGCTCAATATGTTGAATTTACATCACAAATCGACAGCATGGTTTTTCCTAAAAGCTTTGAGATTCCGAGCTCTTGACCACAAATGTGGTTGTGATAACCTCCGTGTTCTTGTGTAATCGGGCTTTGCCCGTTGGCTTTTCGTTGGGAGATTGGCGACAAGGTGTTGTGCGGGAGTTTGCCGTACAAGTGACTGGATCGATTTAACCTCAACCGAAGCCCAACACCGGATTTGAGAGGGCTAGATTCTAGAAGTTTGGCCAGTGAGCTAGCGATGTAATAAGCTTCAAACTAGAAGCGGATGTTCCTAGCGATAATCGTTTAAAATAGTGTAAACACACTGGTAGAAGAAGTTATGAGTACCAAATTTGTTTCAGCAGAAGCCGCTCGCGAAGGAGCCGCATGGTGGGTAATAGATGCCACAGACGTTCCAGTCGGACGTTTGGCTACAGAAGCTGCTCGATTGATTCGAGGAAAACACAAGCCGACATTTACGCCAAATGTAGATGGGGGTGATTTTGTTGTTGTTGTCAACGCTGAGAAGGTTAAGCTAACAGGTGCGAAGCTTCAGAATAAGGTATATCGACATGTGACAGGATATATCGGAGGACTTAAAGAGATACCGGCTCGTAAGATGCTCGAAACTCATCCTGAGCGGGTTGTTGAGCGTGCAGTTAAAGGCATGCTTCCTGAAGGAGTTCTCGGACACAGGCTCAACGGTAAGTTAAAAGTGTACAAGGGCAGTGAGCATCCACACGTGGCGCAAACTCCTCAGCAGTACACGATTACGAAATAGTTTTTGGTTATAGCATTAGCAAGGATAAGGAGAGTCATGATTAAGGGTGGTGGTTTTCACGCAGTAGGACGCCGAAAGACAGCAGTCGCTCGGGTATATGTTCGCCCAGGTACAGGTAAGTTCGTTGTAAATGGTAAGAACACATCAGAATATTTTGGTCGTTTGAGCCTTGAACTCATTCTCAAGAGTCCGCTTGTTGCGACAGATACAATCGAGAAGTTTGATATATTAGCCAATTGCACTGGCGGTGGTTTGAGTGGACAGGCTGGCGCTCTTAAGATGGCTCTTGGTCGTGTGCTTTGTCAGGTTGATTCTGAGATGCGCCCTACGGTAAAGGCTATTGGGGCTCTCACTCGTGATGCACGAGAGGTCGAGCGTAAGAAGTACGGTCGGCACAAAGCTCGGAAGCGACCACAGTTCTCGAAGCGTTAATCGTTTCCCAGTATTCATTCTCCTTTGGAAATTCCCAGGGAGAAGCAGAAAAAAGAGCGACTCCATGTCGCTCTTTTTTTTTGTTTTATATGATGCGGAGTGTTGATTGAAGTGCTTGAAGGCTGTTGAATCGGGTCAATAACGATTTTAATTCACGACGCTTTTCGTCGTGTGGCTGTATCGTTGGCCTGTCAAAGGTTGTGCTATGCTGG
The DNA here is from genome assembly GCA_038134595.1 of Pseudomonadota bacterium. Lineage (GTDB taxonomy): Bacteria > Bdellovibrionota_C > UBA2361 > UBA2361 > OMII01 > OMII01. The sequence goes on from JAYPVM010000008.1 coordinate 56,773, forward strand.
GCCTACAATCGTAGTTTTCATGAATCGATGCTTTTAGAGCGTGTTCGATAGAGAGAATGCGAAAATTAGGTCTGCTCCGCCCCAGACGATATCTATAATTTGTAGAAACGTATTTGTGTAGATAGCTATTGGCGCACCTCCCAAATAAGTTGGAGCCTTTACTATCCAATAAATGCCACCTTCTTTTTTATGGCGAAGAGATGATAGAGTGTTGCCATTATGAACACGATTATTGTTATTCCAGCCCGATTCGCTTCCTCACGTTTTCCCGGTAAGCCGCTTGTTGAGGTGGCCGGGATAAGTCTGATTGCGAGAGTTCTTCGATTGTCTCAATCTGTACCCGGTGTGGATGGGGTCTTCGTAGCGACAGACAGCTCTGAAATTGCTGAACACGTAGAGGCATTAGGGGGTAGGGTCATTATGACGTCTGAGCAGTGCCGAAATGGCTCGGAACGGGTGTGGGAGGCGGTTAACACCTTAGAGGAAAAACCTAAAACAATCATCAATGTGCAGGGAGATGCGGTGCTGATGCCGCCCTGGATAATTCAAGCACTTGTTGATGAAATGAGCAAAGACGGCTCCATTCAGATTGCAACGCCAGCTTCTAGGCTCTCAAAGGACCAATACGATTCGATGACTGCTATGAAGGGCAGTGGTATCGTTTCAGGCACAACCGTTACCACTTCAAAAAGCGGCAATGCCCTGTATTTTTCAAAGACAGTGATTCCCCACATTCGAGAGTGGCCTCTTAATCGGTCAGTGCCGGTGATGCAACACATTGGTGTGTATGCCTATACCTACGAATCGCTAAAACGATACATTCATTTGCCGATGGGAGATTTGGAATATGTGGAGCAATTAGAACAATTGCGTGCGCTTGAGAACGATATTCCAATTCGAGTTGTTGAGGTATCGCTGAAGGGAAGAACCATGTGGTCTATCGACAATCCAGAGGATGTTGCGAGGGTTGAGGAGATTATCACAGCGGAAGGAGAATTGGTGTGAGTTCTCGATTAATCTTGTTGCGACATGGCAATACGTTTTCTGATGGTGATAAGGTTGTCATGGTAGGAGCCAATGAGGATCTTCCGTTGACGGCGAAAGGATTGGAGCAAGCTACAGCGATGGGAGAAGCTCTGCGGCCTGTCGCTCAGACAGTGACTACACTTTTAGCTGGACCACTTTTGAGAACGGTACAGTTTGCCCATAGGCTTCAATCTGTGTCGGGGATTTTAGCTGATTGCACTGTAGATCCTCGCTTGATTGAGCTTGATTACGGGGCGTGGGGTGGGCTTTCTAATGAAGAGATCATCACGCTCTCTGGTCAGGAGGCTCTCGAAAATTGGCAAATTCATGGAAAGCGCCCCAGCGGCATTGTTTTTAAGCCAAGCGAAAAGCAGTTGGCGGAAGAAACAGCGAGTGTTCTCGATGAGTTTTCTCAGGTACAGGGCACCGGTATCATAGTGAGTAGTAACGGTCGTTTGCGAGAGTATGCTCGGCTGATTGAGGGAGAGGATAGTAGCGGTGCAAAAGTCAAAACTGGGCATGCTTGTATTGTAGATTTTTCTGATGAAGCGTGGCAGATAGTTGCTTGGGACGTTGCTCCGGATGCCTTGCACGCAGTCCTTTCAGAAGAGCGGTAACCACCCTGCTAGGAGCCGGAAGGTTTTTTGTGCAAAAACCCTCCGGCTAGTCAGATGGTTCTATTTCTCAACACGTTTATCGGTATGTTTGATCGGTACGTGAATTATTTTCCCGCTGTCGAGTGTTATTACTACGATTGAACCCTTGGGGAACGCACTTCCGGGGCGGTTGAATCGGAAGTGTTCTCGGTTTCCGTTTCCGATGCCGGAGTATGTGCCCTTACCAACTCTCTTTGATTGATCTTTGGAGACGATCTTAACGCCTGTGACCTTTCCAGTGAGTCGCTCCGGTAAGATAATAGCCAGGTTTCCGTCCTTATCTGATACAGGCTTCCAGAGAAAATCCTTTGTGAATTTCATCTTTGTACCGATATTGATTTGTTTGGTTGGCTGGCTTGGTTGGGACTCGGCCGCCGGCTTTGGCTGTTCCACAGGTTGTGCGGGCTCTTCTTTTTTAGGGCGGGCCGAATATTGTAGATTCTTTAAGTCAGGAATGCGGGTGATAATGCCCCAGCCCCAATCATTGAGCCAAGCCCACCTACCTTTGAGAGCTCCGTGGTGATCGTGTTGGCATGATTGAGTCTCGGCTGGATTGGCTTCTTGATGTCCATCACTGAGACATCGCTCGCTAGTTTGATTTGTTTTGTCAGAATTGGAATCTTGACCGGCTAACGCTTTATACTCTGTCTCGAGAGAGTTGCTTTGCGTGGTAGTTTTTGTTGTCGTGGTCGAAACTGTCGAAGTAGTACTGACAGTCTCGGTGGTAGTTTCGGTTGATGTAGCGTTGGCTGTATAGCCTGATGAATCGACGCTAGAGATTCCTTCCATGTCTGCTCCTCTATTAGATTGTATACAGTCTCCAATCAACACATTCCAAATGCCTAATGGGGGTCTTTGGTGTGTGTGCTGTACGGGTTTTTTTGAGGCATGTGCGTGTAAAGGGAGAGAGTTAATGCCACGCTCCCGAATAGCACATACGTTTGTATTGTCTATCGACGTTTGATCGGAGAAGTTGCTTCTTAACAACAGGGAGCCTAAAGAGAGCTACTCTCCACGTACCGAAAGACTAAGCTTGGCACGGCCTGGCTTTCAGTAATACATTAATTAGTTAGTTAACACTGCCTAGGTTAGGGTGATGAGGGGATTGGTTAGAGTATTAATGGTATATTGAGAAGGATAGTTTGTGTGCCCAGAGCCGGGATCGAACCAGCGACACGCGGATTTTCAGTCCGCTGCTCTACCAACTGAGCTATCTGGGCAAACCAAGTTTTTTGGCTCCCCAATGGGTATCACGAGAAGAGATAAATAACAAGGCTTTGGTAGTAAATTATACGGAAATATTTTAGAGAAATTAGCTAGTTATGCGATCAAGGGTGCGCGGTCTTTGCTCAAGTGTTTAAAGCTCTGCTACAGGGCAGGCGGGAGAACTACGATTTGGCTCAGCGACTTAGTTGATGGAGAAATTGCTTTGCTCGTAGTCCCTTGAGGTATGTGCCCGACATACAGCTTAGTTGACCTTTCATCGCTTATTGTATCAAACGGAGCTGGTTGTGTGCCAGATTGCTCAAACATCGGCATGAGGGCAGGAGAGAGGATTTTAAGGAGTTGTGTTGCCAGTGAGCTGGTAAAGTCATAGTTTTTCGCCTCTTCTCCGGGAACATGTGCCGACAACACGCCGAAGAATCTATCACCTATCCAAAATGTAAAGGTAGCAGTTCGATTAACGACACGAGATGTGAGGACTTTTCCACCAGGGCCGTATGTTTCAAAGCGATGATCCCCTGTTCCTGTCTTACCGCCAACTAGGAGAGGTGTTCCGTCTGAGCGTTTGAAGGCATGAAAGACACGACGACCAGTTCCAGATCGTACAACGTCGTGCATTACGTGCCGTAGTGCTCTTGCGACCTCGGGGCGTAAGACACGCACCCCTTCATTCGAGTCGTTACGTGTCAGAGAAACCTCGAAGGGAGTTTCGGAAGCAAGATGAACCTCCTCTAATCGGACTAATGGATATTTGACTCCGTCGTTCATAATGATTCCAACGAGGTCAGCGAGTGCGATAGGACGATCTCCTGAGCTACCGAGCGCTGATGCGAGGGAGGGAACCATATAGTCAAAGGGATACCCTGTTTTTCGCCACTGTTCTAACACGTGCGTGAAGGACTCATGCTCGATGAGCGTTTGTATTCTAATGTCTTGTGCTCTTGTTTGTGGTGTGTTGAACAGCCACATATATACATGCTGGCGAATTTTTGCGCTCTCAGTCAGGACAGATTTGAGGTTTGCGCGGGGCTTTTTAGTCAGGTGTCGAACAATCCAGAGCTCCAAGGGATGAACACGAGCAATAAAAGCTCGGTCGTTTAAGGAGTAGGCATCTGGTTTTAATTCCTCATACCACTTTTCCAAAAGCTTTTCTGGGATTTCTGAGTTGGGATTTATCTTTGATAGAAAATCCTTCAGATGCGTGATGGATTCTTTCGGATGGACAAAGCGAAACAGGGCAGCGGCTCGACGAGGCGTTGCTCGGGAGCTAGTTGCAAAATAATAGAGGCGGTTTTTTGGCGGGTGAGAGCGGTATTTCTCGTAGAATCTCCTTAAAAAAGTCTTGCCCTCTTTATCGGCAAATTGCGAGAGAAAATGAGTTCGCATTGCTCGTTCTCCATCCTCAGACTGCGTAGAGAATGAACTTTGGATTTTGTGGGCATAGTACCGTGAGATATCCCGCATGAGCCGTACGAGGGGAAGGTTTATCGAATGAACTAATGAATCTCGTACAGTCGGGCGACGAGAATCGTCTTTATCATCGAAGTTTTCAAATCGATGAATACCACCACCTGTGAAAAATGTTTCAGCCGGATTTGCTGAATACCGTCTATCAAGTGCTGCTTCAAGTAGGCTGTCGAGGGGTACGTTTTTGTTTCGAATAAATATGTATGCTACAAATCGTGATATTGGATCGAATGAATCACTTTTTACGAGAGCTTGTAGCTCCGCAGATGATTTCTTAGAGAGCTCTTTGTGAATTTCACTAACTATATCAAGATATGTTGTTACGGTTCGTAACTTTGCAGTTGATCCTAGATCAAGTCGGGAGCCCTCGTTTATGTTAAATGGATTATCAAAATTATCCGTCTGAACGCGAAGCAGGTTTGCTGTTCCTTTTTTCTCGAAGATGGTGAGACTGTATATAACCTTTGAGGGATCCCCCTTAGCCAGGTTTCGGTACCCGTGTAATCCGAGTTGTTTGATTATTTGTGGGTCACCTAATTGGTTTAATATCCGAGTAACACGGCTTGTAGCTTGATTATCAATGGTGCTTTTTACCGTCATATCGACCTGGTCAAGGTCATAGAGACTTCGCATCTTTAGGAGGGGCAAGAGTCGGGTGCGAATTGCATTCGCGGCCTTTCGTTGAATAAAGGAATAACGGGCTCGTTGAGGTGCTGAGGTTCGTAACGAGAGGGGAAAGCCTTGCGCTTTCTTTTGTAAGGCTTCAGGAATAACATTCTCCTGAGCTAAGAGGGTAAGGTACGTATTGGTCAGTGTGTTGAGTTCGGAGATTCCCTTTAGAAGATAGAAGCTAGGTCTTCGATGAGCCAGAAAGAGACTTAATATTTGTTTGAAGTGTCTCGCTTGTGTATCCGAAATCACACGAGAGGAGGGTTTGATCTTTCGAACTAACCGATTTGTTCGCTCAAAGCTCGTGCCGTACCACGCCCACAGTCCATCGCCAAGTCCGTGCACCTCGCCGTACTGTTTTACGGCAGCAAGTGGTATTGAGTTTATATAATCTAGGATGAGACCTTTTCGAGCGTTCGATGTATTGCGTCCATTAAGATAGGATCGAATGCTCGCGGAGGCTATCTGGCGGAGTTTGTCTTGCACTCCATGAGTTCGCCCCTCGAGTGAATGTCTGTATTTTTGTAGTTGGGTGGCGATCGTACTCCCTCCGGGAGCATTAATGCTCGGATCAAAGAGCTGTTTTGCCTTCTCAAGGATCGCTTTTATGAATCTATCCCATTCAATGGCAGGATTCTTATAGGCGTATCGAGCATTAAGAGCCTCCTTGTTTTCAATAAAGAGTAACGACTGTAAAATAATTCTTGGAATATCCTCAAAGCGCTCATAGATTCTCTCTGGACGATACGCAGAGTAAATTGTTGTATTGTTTCTATCGAGGATAGTGATTCCTGTTTTTGTTTTTTCTTGGTACGGAGGATAGATGCCGTTTTGAATGAGTGTGAGCATCTCTGGAGAGAGGGAAGCTTGTTTCTCGATGGTGAAATCTGTGTGCGTTAGGTAGTCAATGAGAGCGGGGATTTTTGTATACCCTAATCTCTGGTCGTAAGGACCGTGCGATGGATACCATGTATCTGAACTAGCCTGGTGTTGTACCGAGAAGGTGCTTTTCTTTGCGAGGTTGTGAAGGAGGTATGATTGCACCCGAGATGTTTTTATCTCATATCCAATTGAGCAAGTGAGCATCAAGCCTAGCAGTGTTACCGGGATCAGCCGACGAATGACTTTGTGAGACCGTTGACCCACGTTGGCCGCCGAGTGAGCAAGAGGCTCACGCCGGAGAGGTCTATTGTTGTGATTCTCATCTGTCACGGTATGCTTGTGGGTGTTGCTAGCTCTTCTACTCTAAGATAGATGCTCCGGATTTCTTGTACGTTCCGAGTAAGTTAGCATACCTGTCATAAAATTAAGTGGCCAAAAATCATCCAAGGACTTGGTTGTTAAAACCGATAGGTTAGGAGGAGGAAGGGGGGGAGGGAGATTGCATCGATTTTGAGGTGTATAAGTGCCTGAAGCTACGAATGCTTGGTGGTTGTTTTTGCTCAAAACTGGGTGTGCAAATGATGTTTCATCTCTTTAGACGAGTGCTAAGAGTATGGCAGACTCCAGCACCTGTTTCATTTTTTACCCTCTGAAAGTGTGGTGAATAGTTGTTTTGCTGACTATGATAAGAGACATGAACCATCGAGAATCACCTGAGTTTGTGCACCGACCTACCCGAATAGAGGTGTATAGAGAATCTTTGACAAACAATGTGAATGTCATTCGTAATCACGTTGGCTCTGCCAAAATTATGGCGGTTGTGAAAGCCAATGGCTATGGCCATGGGCTTGTCTCGGCGGCCTCGATACTCGCTTGTGCTGGTGTGGATTCATTTGGTGTTGCATGTATTGAAGAGGCAATAGAGCTTCGTAAATCGGGAGTGACTCTTCCCATCCTTGTGTTTGGCGGGCTGATGCAGGATCAATTAGATTTATACCTTCAGTATGATGTAGATGTAACAGCCTCTTCTGTCAGTAAATTAGAGCAGATAGAGCAATCAGCGCTTCAAGCTGGTAGGCGAGCTCGAGTTCATCTTAAAATCGATACGGGCTTAGAGAGGATTGGAACTCACTATTATTCTGCAAAACCGCTCTTTGAATCGGCACTACGAGCTACAGGTTGTGATATTGTTGGTGTTTACTCTCATTTTGCAGACGTCAACTCATCGGACAATTCTCTGGCAAGGCTACAGCTGGAGCGATTCCTAGAATGCATGTACTTTTATTCAGAGCGTGCACGGGCTCCATTTGTAAGACACATTGCTAATTCCTCTGCCATTTTGGAGATGCCCGATAGTTGTTTGGATATGGTGCGGCCGGGGCTTCTTTTGTACGGGGTGACGCCACATAAAGATCCAACGTGTCGATTAGATGTTTTGCCAACCCTCTGCCTTAAAAGTCACGTGGTGTATTTTAAAGTTGTTTTGCAGGGAGCTGGCGTTAGCTACGACCACAGCTGGCATGCTCCTCATGATACTCGGGTAGTAACGATTCCGATCGGATATGGAGATGGATTTTTGCGAGCGCTGTCGAACAAGGGGCATATTCTAGTTGGGGGCAAGCGGTGCCCCATTATTGGTAAGATATGTATGGATCAGTTGATGGTTGATCTAGGGCCGTGTGGTGAGGCGTACAATGGAGATGAGGTGGTTCTTATTGGTAGGCAGGGTGAGAGTGATATTACGGTAAATGATCTCGCTGATTTGCTCGATACAACGCCTCATGAAATTTTAGTTTCTCTCAATCAAAGAGTTCCTCGTATAGTAATGTAGGAAGAAATTGGCGTGGATTAGTGTGGTGCCGCTCGGTGTCGCACGCTGAGAATCGCACTTACGACGGCCAACTCCGACCGCAGTGTTGCGCTACCGAGTGAGAGGGGAGTGAACCCCTTTTCGTCAATTAAAGCTTGAGATTCTTCCGGAGCGAAGTCACCTTCAGGGCCAACGGCAATTATGGCCGCTTGGAGTCCTGTAGGGTCGGCAATAGCGCTCTGCAGTGTGCTTGCATGTGATTCAAGAGAGCAGATTAGGCGGGTGTCAGGTATGGAGGCTTCTATTGAGGTGAGTGCCTCTGCAAGAGATAGGTGCACTGATACGGAGGGAAGAATGGTTTGTTTGCTCTGTTGGGCCGCGCTTTGAGCTATCTTCTGATAGCGCTCTTCTTTTCGTTTTGCATCAATACTGTTTTTTAAGCGAAGCACACTCCGACTCGACTGCCAGAATAGTATCTGAGAACAGCCGAGTTCTGTTGCCCAATCCACTATTAATTCGTTTTTTTGTCCTTTGCAAAGAGCGATGAGAAGTCGTACATCGATGGCAATATTGCTACGAGTATTTTCGAGGGGGCGTAGGAGTTTAATTGATGCGATGTTGTTGTGGTTACACAGTATCCCCTCTGCCAGTTCGCTTGTGTCGGCACATACTACGTCAAGAGATGTGTCATACGGAAGTCGCAGGACGTTTAGAAGATGGTGAGCGTCTTCTGGTGGGAGTGGGATTATCTGAGGATTTGTATCGTCAAAACGAAAAAAAACGCCCCTCAAAAACAACCGTTGCTTTTGAGGGGCGCGAAGAGACATAGTTGTCTTTTTCTACTTTATTTCTTTTTGAGGCCGAGCTGATCAAGGCGTTCTGCAAGGTAAGGAATCTTGTCATATCCAACGATTCGCTCACCGCTTTCGAACACAAACGTTGGAGTATCGAATACGCCGAGCTTGCGTCCACGTTTGTAGAGGCCCTTGACGCGCTCTCGCGTGTCAGAGGATGAAACTTTACTCAGGAAGTCTCCGAGATCAATATCGAGGTCTTCGCAAAGCTCGGTCATAAAGGTGTCCTCGTTTGGATTCTCTCCAAGACCCCACCATTTATCAAATACCTTAACGTTGTACTCCATAAGCACGCCGAGATCGTTTGCAATGAGTGCGCCCCGCGTGATTCGTGCTGGATCGAACTCAACCTCTGGCCACGTATCAGGGTATGTTAGTGCTAAGCCCCGGTCTGCGGCTATGCGCTTGGTGTCTTCGTAAAGATACGAGAGCTTGTCTGGCAATACGCCCATCTGCGGTACGGGATTGCCCGAAGCTTTTGCCGAGAAGGGTTGCCACAATAGATCTACATCGTACTTGTCCTGGATCTCATAGAGCGGATCGAGTGCAAGGTATGAATAAGGACTTTGGAATGAATAGAATATCTCTACGTTAACGGTCATAATAAATTCTCAGTAACACATTATCTATCAGTGGTTTACAGCCGTGCACACGCACCTGTGCCCCCGCACATCACTGGCTGCATCAATCGGCTTGGCGTTGAGGCGGTCGCGGGCTAACTGCTCCAAGGTCATGCCATCTAAAATCAGACAGCATCTGGCAGAAAGGGCACCCAAGGTGTGGTGTAAACCATCGAAACTGTAATGAAAGGTAGTCCTTCTGGGAGAAGTTTGCAAGGATAGATTGGTAATATTTCGGGGGCACGCTTGTCATGAGTAGTCGCAAGGCTAGTTATCTGATAGGCTGAGAAAAAACGTCGTGCAGTATCAGTTATTTAGGTGATTAATAGACTTAGCTGGACGAGTGCCCTGAGGGATGCAGATAAACGGAGTGTAAGGTGTCGATTGTAGGACTTTTGGGTAAGAACGGCGCAGATAAACACGGGGATAGTAAGCCGTTGTTGTGCCTTGAGGTTAACCCACCACGAGGTGTCGATGTTGAGCCAGTCTTGGCCCGCTGTGAGCAGGCTGAAGGGGTCGATTTCTTTAATGTCACTGATTCTGCATTGGCTAAAATGAAGCTTTCGGGATTGGCATTTGGGGCGTTGCTCAAGGAGCGTCTTGGGACCGAGCCAGTTGTAAACGTATCATGTCGAGATAGAAATGTGATTGCTCTTCAGGGCGATCTTTTGGGCGCATGGGCGCTTGGAGTGAGGTCGATAGTTGCTTTGACTGGTGATGCCGTTACTGTGGGTGATTTGCCCGATGCTAAGGGTGTTTTCGAGGTCAACTCAATTGGACTTTTAAATCTCATCGATGGGTTGAATCGAGGTGTAGACCTTGCTGGTGCCAAGCTAAAGGGGGCAACTGATTTTGTGCCGGGAGTTGTTGTGAACCCAAATGCAAGAAATCACAACGCTGAAATTAGGCGACTTACGAGAAAGCGCGAAGCGGGAGGAAGGTACGCCCTTAGTCAGCCAGTTTTTGATGCAGACCAGGCCGAAAGTTTCTTTAGAGAAGCGCAGGCCGCCGATATCGGTCTCTTTGTTGGGCTCTTGCCCTGTGGGACGGCAAGAGCGTTTCAAGCAATGGCGAGTATTCCGGGCATCCGCGTTCCCGAACAGGTTTTAGATAAGGTAGCCACATTGGCGGATGAAGATGTTCCAAAGTATTCTGCTGATTTGGCTATGGGGATAGCTGACCGAGTGAGGCCATATGTGCGGGGATTTCACGTCATAAGTGGAGGCTCTCCAAAGCTTGCGATAGAGCTGTGCAATCGGCTATCGTCATGGATAGGAACGTTATAGGTGAGAGTATAGGAGCACGGACTGATGAAGCGACGAGAAGAGATGACCTTGCTGGAAAAGATCTACGTGGTTGAAATCGCGCGGGGATTAAAGGTCACGTTCGGGAAATTATTTAGAAACTTCTGGTTGCACGTTTTGCGTGCCTTTGGAGTTGCTACTGATGAATCGCCATCAGCCGCGATTCAATATCCGAATGAGCGACGAGCGTATCCTGAACGCTATCGGGGGCGACATCGATTGACCCTCTATCCAAATGGAGATGTTAAATGCACGTCTTGTTTCTTGTGTGCTACGGCGTGTCCTGCAAAGTGTATTTACATTGAGCCCCAAGAGCATGCAGATCCTGAGGTTGAAAAGCTTCCTAAGCGCTATGAGATAGACACCCTTCTGTGTATCTACTGTGGCTACTGTGTAGAGGCGTGTCCAGTTGATGCAATAAGAATGGATACAGGGCTCCACCCAGAGGTGTATCCCCCCGATCCGCGTTTATTTATAGAAGACAAGGAAACTCTAATGGAGCGTTCGCGAGTTCTTGATGAACAGGGAGCTGAGCGGCTCTACGATCTGCATATGAAGCGGATGCAGGAGCTTGAGAAGGTCACGCTTTGATGATGGGTGTGCGGTTTGCGCTCCTTTTTCTCTGCGGAGTCATTACACATTGCTTAGGGGTGTCATCGGTAGCAGCAGAGCAGTCGGAGTCTGATGGTTCCTTAGTAGACAGGCTTGATGCTGTCTCTGTGGATCGATATCGAGATAGACTTCCTCACGAGCTCTACGTTCAGGTGAAGCGAGACAAGGCATCTTTTGCTATCGGTAAGACTTCTGTTCCCAAAGCATCCTATACCAGTTCAAAAGCTGCTGCCCCGATAAAATATGAGCTCTCTGAAGAAGGTGTTTTTTCGGCACCGGAAAAGGTGTCGTTTTCACACGCGGTGTTTGCCTCAGCTAATCTCGATCGAGGTAGTCTTGAGGCTCGGGGATATCAGATTTTATGGAACGCAAGTTCTGCATTGTGGCATCATCCAAGGATATCCCTTGAGAGTTCAGTGTATATGCACCGAGCAGGGGATGAGGAACCTAACCGGCTGGTGGTTCGGCTTGAACGGATACATCCATCGCTTTATCCAGATACGCCGGGCACGTTGGTACCGATATTTCGTGAAAAGATACAGCTTGTAAAGCCCCAAGCCCTGTCTACTCTGTCGTGGTTGACACTTCGTTTTTTTGGCTCGAGCGAGGACTATGTATGGGTGAGTTCTCCCGCGATTAAAAAAATTCGGCAGATAACTGGCAGTAATAGGGATGACCCTATGTTTGAAGCAATGCTTGCCCCAAATGATTTTCTCGTCTGGTCTGGTAAGGTTGAAGGTGTAAAGCCGCTTGCGGTTGAGACAGCAAGGGTTTTAGTGCCGGTATATGAGGGAGAGGTAAAAAAGGGATCTGGTGATGTGAACTGTCGAGCCTATGATTTTGGAGATGATTTTAGTCGTTATCATCATAGTAGTAACTGGCTTCCGAATAGTGTGAAGTTCTACGAGCGAGAAGTTTGGAAAGTAGAGTTGGGAACTCTTGATCCATACTCAAACGATGCACAACAAGTTATCTATTTTGATAAAGAGTCTAATTTGCCAGTTTATGCGACAAGTTATTCAATAAGCGGCGCATTTCGTAGGTTTCGTATGGGAGTTCTTGGTGTTGTTGGTAGCGGCAAGGACAGGGGGCCACTCATTGTTGGGCAGATTGTTACTTCTATCCAAGGCTGGAGGATCGCGGTAAATACCGAACATGTATCATTGTGCGGTGCCGAGGATAGTAAGACAGTTTTGGCTGATTTTGACCCAGCGAGCTTTATTTCTTTTAAATCATAGTGTGGTTGGGATATACTTTCCCGTGGATTTTTGAAGTGAGAATCGGTGTATGTCAACTACCGCAAAGCAAAATAAGATTGAGCACTTTCTTGGTAGGGGAGGAATGCGGTGTGTTCGGCTCGTACATCCTTTAGGCGGCGAGGTTGTCGTCAGTGAGTACGGTGCGCAAGTTTTATCGTGGGTTAGCCCTGCGGGACGGGAAGTTTTGTTTCTGAGTGAAAATGCTATCTTTGAAGATGGACATCCGATTCGGGGAGGGATTCCTATAGTTTTTCCTCAATTCAATCAGCGAGGCAGTCTCCCTCGACACGGCTTTGCTCGAACAAAACCATGGAGCATCGTTCGCCAGACCGTATCGAATGCCGATGCAGTATCGGTTACATTAAGACTTGAACCTGATGCAGATATTCGAGCGTTGTGGCCCCATGACTTCGTACTTGAATTGGATATCGTCTTAAGTGACGTCCTTTTGTTAGCGATGCGGGTTGAAAATAGGGGCGAAGATTCATTTTCATACTCCAATGCACTGCACACTTATTTACGAGTAAACGACATCTCGCAGACAAGCATTACTGGGCTAAAGGGATTTGTTGTTGAGGACTTTCTCGATGGTAACAATCGATTTATTGAGGAGCGAGAGCGTGTTGTTATCGATGGTGCCGTGGATCGGGTATACAACGGCTCCTCTCAGGTAATTACTATTTCTGATAAGGCGGTTCCGTTCAAACACACTCTAGTCAAGGAGGGGTTTCCGGATGCGGTGATTTGGAACCCGGGATTAGAGGGCGCGCGCGAGATTCCGGACATGGCGGACCACGAGTATACTTCAATGATCTGTGTGGAATCAGGTTGTGTGATTGAGCCTCAAGCAGTTGCGCCGGGCGAGACAAAAGTTCATGTTCAGATCATGCGAGTCGTTCAATAAGCTTGTTGTACTCGATGATTGAAGCGTTACTTTACGCGCCGCAAATATGATGGTCTCTCTCGAGCCGTTGTTTTTCTTGGACGACGTAACTGTTGGCTAGGTGGTAGCTCGTCACTCTCTTGGGAGAGAACCATGTGAAGGATTTCAGGTGGCGCGGCCTCAGCCCATACAAACTCCTCGCCTCTAACGGAGGAGGCTCCCCAGACACAATCCCATGGAATACAACAGAGGAAATACTCAGGGCCAAATAGAAGCTCTGCTTCGATACCTGCCTCTGAGGTTTTCATACTTCCCTTGAAAAATCGGCTAAGTCGCAACGTAACAGTACGGTTGTCCATTAGGTATTCAGGCAGTGAAACCTGACCATACGATGGATTGAGATGTACCAGAACTTGCTCATCATCGAGTAGCTTTTCAATAGTAGCTTTTTGACCTGTCTTGGTGCTTGAATCTGTTGTCATCATGGAAAAAGCGCTCCGGCAACCTAGTAAATTTTAATCGACAAAAACCGCGTATCCGTCTGTTCTCTTTAACTCCCCGCGCATCTCTACGGGGTTTGTGCTATTGCATCCTTACCTTAATACCAGCGGAGTTGAGAAATGCGTTTAGCTCAATCATGTATCAAGTATAGATGCAGGTTGAGGGCCAGTAGCTTCGAGAGGTTGTGAAAACGAGGAAGAATGGACTAGCTTGTCTGCGTAATAGAGAGATTCGTTTGATTCGGTGAGGCAAATAATTGACACGAAATTACGATATGCAAACCCTTTGAATGTAGTGTAAGTACCTGTTTTTCTGTTGCTAATAAATCTCTATGAGCCGCACCACGTTGGAATTGTGAATAAACAAAGTTTGATCTGTATGGGGTGGTCGAGTGCGCTAGGTGGTACAAGAGCGAAAACAAAGAATAAAAAAAAGAGAAACAGGCAGGACCAGCGGCAGAAAGTGACGTGAGTAAGCATTTGTACAGGTGTTTGAATCCGTAGTCAGATCGTATATTGTGCTCACGCGTGCTTCGATACGGCTTGCCGGACATTTGGGTGTTACCTTCTTAAGGAGCGCATGCTTGTTGTCGTGTTTGTCAGTATATACGAGAGAGAAACAGATTGTATGAATACATTACGTGTCACAAATAGCACCTGGTTTCGGAAGGAATTTTTTGTTGTCTTACTGTGTTCAATAATTCTTACTCTGCCGTGGATTGATCGTCCTTTTCATACTCGAGGTGAGCCTCGAGAGGCTCTTGTGGCTCAAGCAATGCTTGATACAGGAGATTGGATATCTCCGCAGGCATATGATGGGGCCGTACCATCAAAACCTCCCTTTTTGCACTGGTTGATAACGATGTGCTCTCTTCCAGGAGGAGAGGTTACGGAAGCTACATGTCGATTGCCATCTGCGATCTCGTTCATCCTGTTTAGTGCGTTATTTTTCCAGTTTTTAGTAAAACGAACATCGAGTTTTGAAGCGTGTGCTACATCATTAATATTACTGAGTTGCTTTGAGTGGTTTCGCGGGGCAGTCACCTGCAGAGTGGATACGCTTCTTGCGGTCAGCATGTCCGGATGCCTGCTTGCATTGTATGCGTGGTGGGAAAAAAGATACCGGGGCGTACCGTGGGTGGCGATTGGTTTGGCAAGTTGTGCGACCCTCACAAAGGGGCCTGTAGGATTTGTTCTGCCCCTGGGAATACTTGCGCTGTTCTCGTTGCTACAAGATGGGTGCTCTCGAGAAAATCTTCGAAGACTTTTTTTTCGTTGCATCCTGATCGGCTTACCCACGATGGTAGTCAGCTCTGTATGGTATCTTTTAGGTTACCAACAAAGGGGAAATGTCTTTGTTGCAAAAGTCCTCTATGAAAATTTCGCCCGTTTTATGAGCACGATGGCCGATAAGCCCCATCAGCATTCGATGTGGTATCTGTTTGGTATGCTTCTTTTAGGAGTTCTACCATGGACAGTTCCCCTTTTGTCGCATTGTATTCGATTTAAGAAGCCTTGTTTGAGTAGTATTCGGGACCTGCGCCAGTGGTGGAATAGACAAGACTCATTTTTTCAATTCTCACTTCTAAGTGTTCTTTGTGTAGTTTCGTTTTTTTGTATCCCGTCGAGCAAGCGGAGTGTATATTTGCTTCCAGCATATCCTTTTATCGCGTTTCTTATCTGTAGAGTGTTGTTAGCGATCGATGCACGTGTCACTTCGGTTATGCACTGGACCCGTAGGGTGATTGGAGTTGCTGTGATTTGTACCTGTATTATCGCACTTGGCTCTGAGTGGTATACAATTAGTGGCTTCTCAGTAAAGCTTCGGGATTTGTACGAGACCTTAAGTCCTCTAAAGGTGAGCGTTTGTGTTGGCGCGGGATTACTATTGATTCGGATGTTCCGGTCTGAAGCAGTTTTTCAAACCGCTTCTATACGACTTGCACTGAGCATGATCGGAGCGGTGGCCCTCGCTAGCTTCGCTGTTTACGATACGGTAGCTCGAGTGATGTCGCCTAAGAGTTGGTATAGAGATGCCGCTATTACAGCGCTCGAAGAGGTTAACCCCTCGCGGAGTTGGTTCTCGTACGGGATTGAGATGTACGGAGCAAGCTTCTATCTTCATAGACCATTTCAGCGAATTGAAGGAAAGAATGCGTTAGTAGGGGATGTGGTATTTACACAGCGGCGGCACATCGAGAACCTACAAAGGGAGCATCCGTATGTCTTTCGCGAGGTCTTGTCGTATCGTAGCGGTGTAGAGAAACCGAAGAAGGAACGGGTCGTTTTAGAGATAACGGCATTACGCTAGTATAGATAAATCCTCATTTGCACCTAAAGAGCTAGGTGATACCCTGTTTCCATGGGTGAGAGTGATAAGAGTCAATTGGTGCACAATATCGCGCGGGCTAAGCGTGTTCAAAGAGCTATAACCCAAGATTGGGATATGATCATAATCGGCGGTGGTATCCACGGCATGGCCCTTGCCGTTCTTTCTTCACAAATGGGCTACAAGACGCTTCTTTTGGAGCGAAACGATTATGCCAGCGCAACATCAAGTAGAAGCTCTAAGATGGCGCATGGTGGCTTGCGCTATTTAGAGATGTTTGATTTTCAGCAGGTCTTTGAGGGGATTGCATGTAGGGAAGATCTCTTTGTGAAGGCACCACATCTTGTGCGGCCCGAGAAGTTTTTGATTCCAGTCTACAAAGGCGATTGGTGGTTTCGGTTGAAACTTCATATCGGGTTGTGGTTGTACGATCGTATGGTGAAAAGTCCAGAGCGAAGGCATCGTTGGATTCCAGAGGTTGGACTTGATTCAGAGCTCTTTGGGCAAGCACATCAGAAGTTAAGGGGCGCATTTGAATACACCGATGGCTTGATGAAGGATGCGCGTTTAGTGTTTGAGCTGCTGGTTGCTGCGGAACAGCGCGGGTGTTGTGCGCTCAATCATGCCGAGGTCGTTCGTATAGACCAAGATGACCAATGTCGGCGAGCAAGAGTACAGTGGAGGGATAATTTGACAGCAGAGACCTATTCATCTACTGCAAGCGTCGTATTTAATTGCGCGGGGCCGTGGGCGCCACACATTCAAGAAAGTGAGGCAAAGGGCAATGGATATCCGGTGAAATATAGTAGGGGATCCCACCTGATATTTTCAAAGCCCTGGAACTTTCCATCACTGTTTTTGCCGCTGTCAGAAAAGGGCCGGTACTATTTTGTTTGGCCGCATGTGCGGGGCACGATGGTAGGAACAACTGAGCGTGAGGTGAAGGTGCTCGATAGCGATCCAGTGCCATCGAAGGATGAAGAGCAAGAGATTTTAGACCGCCTGCAAAAAGACCTGCCTCACCATGGACTAACAAAAGATTGTTTGGTCTCCTCCTTCGCCGGAGTTAGGATTCTACCGATGCGAGATCGGACAAAACGAGTGGGCGCACTCTCACGAAAGCACATATGGGATGTGCGCCAGCAGATGTTTTCTCTAATTGGAGGAAAGTACACTTCATTTGCGTGGACTGTTCGGGAGGGAATGAAGTTATTTCTTCAAACGATCGGGGCGTCTCTTAAGAATATCCCTTCTCCAATTGAAAATTTGCCCGGATATATAACGGAGTCAGAACGCGCTCTATTGATTAAGACGTTACATGAGCAATATCCAGCAAACAAAAAGGCGATTTTGAGAGCTGTGGAGCGTCTTGGAGCTCAGGTCTTGCGATACTCGGATAGGGCAGAGGCGTGGGAGGAGATTTGTCCAGGAGTACTTATGTTAGAAGTCTTGCATGCTATGGAGTGTGAACATGCCTGTTCTCTCGAGGGGGTAGTCAGGTGGCGATTAGAGTTAGAAACAACCTCTGACTGTAGCTCTGAAGAGGTATTCAAGAAAATTGGGAAAATGGTTGAGGGGTAGGTTATACACAGCACCTACAATCGTTAACCTTGATAGTGTTGTGATTAGGAGGAGTGGATAGCTGGCTGTGAGGGTGTATAAATAAGACACAAAAAAACCGAGCATTCAATGGCTCGGTTTTTATCAAAGCTATGTAGTGTTAGATTACCAGCTTGACTTGGTCACTCCAGGTATGAGCCCTTTGTGAGCCATCTCTCGGAACGTGATCCTAGAAAGCATAAAGCGCTTGTAGATACCACGTCCACGCCCTGTAAGTTGACACCGGTTTCGAACTCGCTCTTTAGCTCCATTTCTTGGAAGAGCTTGAAGCTTTAGTCTAGCCCTGTAGCGATCCTCATCTGAAAGTTGTGGGTCAATGGCTTTCTCTCTAAGCTCTTTACGAAGCTCATACTGCTTTGCAGCCATTTTAATTCGTTTATCGTTTCTATTAGATACGCTTTTCTTTGCCATAATAAAAAATCTGTGTACTACGTATTATCAACTTCTGTTGCTTATCGTCGTAAATTTGTTCTGCGGGCCCGTGACGATAACAACGAGCCTAACCACGCGATACTAAGACATTTCTGCTGAAAAAGCCAACCTCCTTGGTATCTACTAGCGAGGGCAGATGATAGCATAACGGCAAAGGATGTCTAGTAAGAGCTAAACGCCTAAAACTACAAGGTGTTTTAGTAAATTGCTAGCGCGCTTCTATCCCAAGAACCCAATCAACGTATCTATCTCACTTCGAGCTCCCTCGGGAGTAGCAAGGGCAGGGGTCTCTAGGATAAATGGAATTGGAGCAAGCTTTGGATGGGTAAATACCGCTTGCAATGCCTCACGCCCTATAAGCCCATGACCTATATTCTCGTGCCGGTCTCTCTTGCTACCGCACTCAGTTTTGCTGTCGTTTAAGTGGATAGACCACACTTTTTCAAATCCAAATGCCTGTTCGATATTGTCGATGACACCCTCTAAGTTGTTTGCGAGGTCATAACCACTGGCCCACATGTGCTGGGTGTCTAATCCAAAGCCTACGAGCTCCTTTCGCTCTATCTGACTGTATATGAGTGAGAGTTCCTCTAGTTCATCACCAATGATACTACCTGCGCCTGCGGCTACCTCCATTATCAGGCGACTGTTTGCGGGGGCTTTTTCCAAGATGGCATTTAAACCCGATACCACGCGGTCATATCCTGACTCCTCGTCTGGCTGGTCTTTCATACTTCCCACGTGAAAAATGACTCCAGAGCCGTTAATTCTGGCACTTAAGTCCAGGTAGTGGCTAAGAGAGTTTTTGGCGAGCTGAAACTTGCGGGGATCTGGGGTAGCCATATTGATAAGATAGATTGCGTGAAAGAATACGTGCTCTAGGCATGAGCCTTCCTTTGTGGCCAGAAACGCATCTTCTACCCCTTCTGCAAAGGGGTTTGTGTTCCACCGTTGAGGAGGAGAGGGGTGTATCTGAATGGTGTTAATGGATAAATCAATCGCAGCTTTGGCCGCATTGACCAAACCGCCAGCACATGACACGTGAGCGCCAAAATATCGTTTCATCTTAAGCTCCTCTGATTTTATTTTCAGTGCCTTAGTGTTTATGACAATTAGTGTTTATTACAATCTGTAAAACCCTAAAAAGTTGGGGGTTTCACCTCCACGTGAGTATTTTATACTAGCGCTACTTAAGGGGATAAGTCGAGAGAATGGTGTATGATACGAAGTATTTTATTGATAAGCCTTGGTGCTCTTATCGGAGGAGCGGCGAGTTTTTATTTGGCGGATTTTTCAGAAGACACTCGTAGAAAACCATCGGAGGAACTGGCGACGTCGTTAGCGTCTTGTCAGACAAAGTTAGTCGAGCAGGAGCGGACAATTGTTTCTCTGACGCAATCGGCCGTTCATGCTCCAACTGAATGTGCTGTTCCAACGAGTGAGCACCCTGCTCGGGAGGTTCAATCCCATTCCGCGGAAGCTGATTCGGTCATGCATGCACAAGCGATTGCGTGGAGGATCTCTTCGATTGAAAAATTTCTTCCCCTAACAGACGAACAAAAAGAGCGTCTGGAGCAAAAGTATACCGAGGAGCAGCAGGCACGCTCGGAGGATAGAGAAAGCGATGCTGAGACCCTTGATGATATTCTTGGAGTTGAAAGTGCAACGACATATCGCACCCAAGTTAAGGCGGCTTTTGAACGAGTTCAAAATGAGGAGCTAGAGAAAGAGGTGCTGTGGACTTCGCGAAAGCTCTCGCTTAATGAAGACCAGGAGCGAGCACTTCAAGCCGCTTTTGCCGATGTCGAAATGGCTCTAAAGGGTGAATTTAGAGCGCTGATAGCCGCGGCACAAACCCCTGCTGAGCGGGTGACGCTGATGATTCAAGAAAACAAGAAGCGAAGGCAACTACGTGCAGAATTGGTGAAAGATTCACTCTCCCCTGAGCAGTATCAAGCGTTTCTTGCCTTAGAAGCTCAATCGGCTTCAGCGGATATGGAGGTTTTTCATGAACCAAGTTAGACAAAAAACCTTGGCTTGCAATAAAGCTGGTTTAGTTGGTGATTCTGGAGGGGCGCCATATGGAGATTCTCGATGAGATCGTGATGTCATTTACGGGCTCCTTTGGTGCTTTTGTTGTTGTTGCTCTTTGGATGCTTTCCATGGTCGTTTCATGGATTTGTTTTATTAGGGATTCTTTCACTGTAAGCTGGAAGTGGGGTTTCTGTTGCTTGCTAATGCCGTTTCCGAGTATTTTTATTGCTACCGTGGCTTTTTATGAAAGAATGAAGTTATCGGTGCTTCTCGTGTTGACATTGTTCATGGCAGTAACGGAATTAGCTATCCTGCGTGCTCTACTTCGTTCTTTGTATGTGCCACAGGCATTTAAATTTGGCGAAGTTTTGCCTCTGTGTGTATTGCTACTTCCTCAACTTTTGTTGACGTTGCTGAGCTTGCGTATCCGTTGGATGTGGGGTGTATTGTGTTTGCTTGCCCCATTTCCAGCCGCCACGATTTTTGCGAAGCGGTTCTATAAACATGCGAAGATTGCGGTTCTTGCAACTGTACTTATCGCCTCGGGTTTCTCGGCGTTTGTAATCTATGGCGGTATGCTAGGATTGCTTTATCGCGCGAGCTATTAGCGGTAGCAATTGGCATTAGAGTTGTTTGATAAAGACTTTATAATCTTTCATCCCTGTCCTAATAACTCGATGTGCCATCGCCTTGTCGTAGGTTTGTGCGACCTCGACGGGAGGAGCTTTTTGAGTTCCGGGGATTTCTTTGTAGGTAAGAAAGTAGTGTAGTAGCCTATCGATGACAGTCTGTGGGAGATCTGAAATGTCTCTCATGCCACCGTAGACGCCATCTCCCTCCAAGACAGCGATTATCTTATCGTCTGCTTCAGTGCCATCAATGAGTTGAAATCCACCGAGAGGCCGCGCTCGAACGAGAATATCGCCCTGAGCGATGACGCAATCAGCGAGCACGCAGATGTCGATGGGATCTCCATCTCCCTTGATCTTTCGGGGGGATGGGAGTGAGTTGGAACACAATGTTCCAACACCATCGCCAGAATACGTCTGAGGAATAAAGCCATAGAGCGAAGGGCAGTGATTCGAGTATTTTTGCGGTCTATCAACGGTGAGGATGCCGGAAGACTTATCTATCTCAAATTTCACGGTATCGGTAGGAACGATTTCGATATAGCAGGTGATAACCTCCGGAGCATCATCACCGACAGAGATGCCATGCCAAGGGTGAGCTCTTGCCTGAGGAAATTTGTTCATACTGCTCATAGTACGCTTATCGTGAGAAACACGCGAGGCAAAATCGGTGGGAGTGTTGCAGAAGTGCAGGTTTCTCGTAGCGGGAGTGCCGTCAGTGAGCGCGTATACCGCAGACAGTAAGTTCGTTTTTATTGTGAGTTAGCTGTTTCGCGTCAAACCATGCAGTGTGTTTGGAGAGAAAGGTCAATGTTTCGTTGATTGTTTGAAAATCTGGAGTGCCTTGGCACTTAATTGTTACACAGAAGTTCTGACACCACGAGTTTGTAACCCAGGAAGTTAGAATAGACTGTGTGTTTTGAGGGGTGGTGATAACATCACACACAAGCCATGAGACTGGCGAAGGTGGAGACCACGTTAGCGCGTTCCCTTTGATCCAGCTAATTGCGGAGCTTTTCATTAGTGAGGGATCGAGGGGGCTCCGATCGAGTGCGGTAACCTGTAATCCAGCCTTTTGGAGAACGTATGTCCATCCTCCCGGAGAGGCTCCGAGATCTACGGCTGTTTGGCCCCTTGAGAATGTAAGTCCAAATGTGCATATCGCTTCTTCTAATTTCTTAAATGCACGTGAGGGGGGACTCTTATTGTCGTCAATAGCCACGTATCCAGCTCTGTGTGTAGACAGTGCGGCACCGTAGATATTCCGTTCTTCCTCGGTTGTAACGGACATGAAACCTTTCTCATCAGAGATGCATAAAACTTGGACAATAGACTGCGCAGAACCATTCTCTTCTTGAAGAGAGCGAAGGAGGCTTCTGCGCTTGGCTTTTAGGGTGCTGATGACCCGTTCTTCGATAAGTCTCGCACGCCCGTATTGCTCACCTGTTTCAGAGCTCTTGGGAGAAAAGACATGTAGTTTCCATCCCTTTACTAAAGTTTGTTCATGCTCCACAAGGTGTCGAACGATTGTTTCTGACCACTGAGAGATGCTGTGTTCCTGAATGAGAATAGAGGAGGGAAGGATTTGACGAGCAAAGCACAGCGGAATTGCGAAGATCTTACCATCGTGTACACTTGGGATTGAAACGACCTGCGAAGCGAGTACAGAGCAGGAAGCGGTAGGAGTCCTCAAGGCTATTTCTTGTACGATGTACTCCTCCTGTCCGGGACGAGTAACGCATATATGAGATGTTTTTTGAGATGTAGAGACCATGGCAGAACGATATAGACAAAAGAAGGTTAGCACAGCCTCAAAAAAACAGCGAGGCGTCGGCAAGCCGCAAGCTAAAAAAACAAATAAGGAATCCAAACAGGGTGCGAAAAGTATAATACTCTTTGGCATTAAAGCCTGTCGAGCGGTGTTTGAGCAGCGTCCACAAGCTATTAATCGCGTATGTGTGCTACGCGAGAGGCTGGAAGAATTTCATGATGTGAGCCTATGGTGTCGAAAGAATCGACGTGCTTTTAAGGAAGTCAAGGTAGACGAGTTGCGCCGCATCGCTGGTAGTGAGCACCATGAAGGAGTTGTATTTGATATCAAGCCCAAGCCACAAACGACTCTGGAGAAGATGCTTAAATCGACGCAACAATTGAATAAGCCATCATGCATCGTTGTGTTAGAAGGTGTTGAGAACCCACATAACATCGGGGCAATTGTAAGAACGGCATGCTTTTTTGGAGCAACTGGTATTGTTGTTGTCGATAGCGAGGCTTCTGCACTTTCGAGTGCTGCGTATCGAATTGCAGAGGGAGCGCTTGAACAGATTTCAGTGGTTGCAGAATCTGATGCGCTTTCAGTAATGCGGGCATTACAAGATGCTGGTTACGCGCTCTATGCCACGACGCCGCATGAGGCTACTTCATTGTATTCAATTACGTGGCCTTCAAAAACAGCGGTGTTTTTTGGGGCTGAGCGAGACGGATTAAGCCCGGTGCTTTTAGAGCAAATCACTAATCGAGTTGTTATCCCTCGCAAAGGCATACTGGAGAGTCTCAACGTTGGAGCGGCGGTGGCGTCTGTATTAACCGAGATAAACCGAGGTCAGTGATCCGATAGTCTTGACCGTATAACTCGATACGGAAGCCTAGAGGGAGAAACAATATCGTACAGCGCGGAAAGCTCCCCTAGAGGTTCTTTCGTAATAAGCCTAGCGATCAATTCAGCTCCGATAGGACAGGAGAGGACTCCACGACTTCCGTGTCCAGCTGAGATGTAAAGCCTCGGTAGGCATTGAATTGGGATGTTCTTCGGTAGATTTGAGCCCGAACGGAGTGCCGAAGCCGCTTGGAACATGAGATTAAAGTCGGGCACATCTCCGATGTAGGGAATGCGATCAATGGTTGAGGTCCTAAAACACACTCGGGGATCTGAGTCGGCAGGTGAGAGTGTAAGTGATGCAACTGCTTCCGAAGCTTCGGCCAGGATAGCTCTGGTATCATTGATGTCCGGCAATTCAGAATAATCGGAATGCCGATATAACGCGCCTATCAGGGTATGACCATTATGGGGCGGAGTAATATATCCTCCGTAGCATACGGCGGTCTTTAGTGAGGATAGTAACGGCGTGGTGGGAACCAGCTCGGTTTGACCCCGAATTGCCTCAAGGGGTATCCACGAGGTCGGCTTTAGCGAGCTAGTCTCATATGCTCCGCAGAGAATGGCGATTGGAGCAGAAAAGGTTGCTCCATCACGTGTTTGTGCTTGCCAGAGGTTATTACTATATCGTAGGTCGCATACCGTAGAATCAAAGCGGATGTGAATGCGTTTCGAATCGGATAAGAAGTACTGTTGAATAAAAGCACGTGGATCGAGACACCCTGCAGTTTCTGTAAAGAAGGCCTCCGAGTTTATCGGAATACCGCTAATAGCATTAGCCTCTTGTGCTGACACTCGCCTTGTTTTGGCCGTTCCAAGAATTGGCTGCGAAGATTGTAGGAGCGTTGTTAATCGTTTTGTAGATGGCAATTGAAGAGCGCCACATTGGTTGAAAACCGAGTCACATAAATTGGATTTCAGGAGCAGTTGAAGAGAAAAGTTATATCCACTTGCGTAGAGCAACTCTCTTGGAGAAGGCCTATCAGTCAGATAGGGGGTAATGAGCGCTATCGGATTTCCAGACGCCTTGGGAGCAATGGCACTACCTGCCTCGAGGATTAAGGAGGATCCCCCTCTTGTCGCTAGGGCATGTGCAACCGAGCTACCGGCTAGGCCAGACCCGAGAATTAAGACATCGTAGGTAGAGGAGTATTGTGCGCGAGTCATCACGTGTACGCTACCATGATGTCAGAGCGGGGGATAGTCAGGGGAGTAGATCATACTCGGTGTCAAGCAGATGGCTTTAGCATAGTGGCTCTGGGGTTTGTCCGTTGCGCATTGTGGTAACGCTTAGTACGGTAGAGAAGCATTGGTGTAGAGCAGATGTAACAATGGAGAAAATCAGTGGTATCAGAGTTGTGGATAGCAATCATCTTAGGCTTAGTCGAGGGTGTTACCGAGTACCTGCCTATCTCTAGCACGGGACATCTTATTCTATTTGGAGAAGCTCTGCAGTTTACGGGAGAGAAAGCAAAGAGCTTCGATGTTGTAATTCAGCTTGGTGCGATAGCAAGTGTCTTTGTGCTCTATCGGGAGAGATTCTCTGATATCGTATTTTCTCTAAGAGAAGACCTTCGAGATCCAATGAAGGCTTGTGAGCCGGGAATTTTTGGGCTCGCTGGAATATGCAAATTGGCGCTCGTCACAGGTCCTGCGTTACTCTTGGCCTTTATTGCACGGCACCACATAAAGCAATATCTCTTCGCGCCATTACCCGTTGCATTGGCATTGGGTGTAGGAGGATTGTTGATACTGTTTATGGAGCGACGGATAGAGCGGAAGCAGTCAGGACACGGCATTGAAGAGCTAACTTGGCAGCAGAGCCTTGGAATTGGAATTGTGCAGTGTTTGGCGCTGTGGCCTGGAATGTCACGTTCTGCCTCTGCGATTATTGGCGGGCTTTGCGTAGGACTCTCCCGCACGGCGGCCACAGAATTTTCATTTTTGGCGGCAGTTCCGATATTAACCGCCGCCGCGGTATATGATCTTGTAGAAGTAGTGCGGGTGTTTTCATTCGAAGAGTTGCAGTTAGTAGCGATCGGATTTGTGGTCTCGTTCTTTTCCGCGCTTGTTGCAATGAAGTGGTTTGTCGCTCTTGTAGGATCGTGGAGCTTGCGACCATTTGCGTACTACAGGCTCTTTGTTGCGGCGTTTGTATTGATGATGTTGTGGATGAAATCAACAAATGGGTTGTGAGGTATTTTGAGTGCAGAGATGCAGTTATTACCTGGTAGAGCAAAACTGGTAGTGCCTGTATCTGCGGGGGCTTCTATCCGCTGGGACTGTAAACTGAGAGGAAAAAACGAGGAATAACAGAAGTAATCTGTTTGGAAAATGTGGTGAAGTGAGAACGCTCTGTTGAAAGAACCTTAAAAAAAAACAGCTAGAAAAAAAAGAAAACTATTGCTTAAAAGTACCCGCCCAAACTCTCTGCCATATCTGGTAACTATACCATCAACAAACAACTTGAGTGGGCACTTCTAAACTAAAACCTCTCGAGCAACCTGATGTAAGAAACCTTCTGTATCCTTATGACACAGAACGTTCTCCACTTCGTAAGGGACCAATGGCGCAGACGTTTTGACCACTTACGAAGGGGAGTTGCGAACTACACCTTACTCTTATGATACCGTAAACACTCAATCGTATTCAACTCTATTGTAGAAAAACGTTTTAATTTCATGTGAAAGCTTTTGTTAATACGAAGAATAGCGATAAAAAACATAGTGTTACAGATTTTTCAATAGCTTGCTTTTGGACTGTTCAACGATTTGTTGGCGTATTTCTGGGCTCTGTCAGAGAACTGACATCCTAAAGCATTCTAACTACCTGATAGTATTATCGTATCGATCGGCGCGCTTCTTGCACTTCTACCTCTACGGAGGACTAGATATGCGAATTCTTGACTCAATGTTTAATCACACAGTTTCTGGGCTCACCAAAGCTCTCGACCTTTCGTGGCGACGAAATAAGGTGCTTACCAGTAACATTGCTAACGCTGAGACCCCGCAGTATCGAGCTGTCGACCTGCAGTTTGGTCGCGAGCTCGAAGAGGCTTTTCACACAAAGAACGCGCAACAGTTAGCAAGAACCCAAAGCTCTCACCTCGATCTTACGAGAAATAGTAGTGCAAAAATTATCGAGGACCTAGCGGGTGCGACTAAGGCTGACGGTAACAACGTGGATATCGACATTCAGATGGCGCAGTTAGCAAAGACTAGTGGAGAGTTTGCTACTGCAGCACAACTTATTAAACGTCAGATCGGACTTGTTCGAACTGCCATACGGGAGAGTAGACAATAATGGCTATCTCAAAGGATCTTAAAGGAGCATTTGATGCTACTACTATCGCGGCCGCGGGACTTTCTGCGAGTAGGTATCGTCTCGATGTAGGGGCAGCCAATTTGGCCAACATGGAAACTCCGGGTTACAAGCGTCGTGACGTGTTTCAAACTGCGGTGTCGATGCCTGCGCAGGGGAGTTTCTCATCGATTTTGGACCGCAACACACTTTCAAAGCCGATGGTATACGCCGTGCTAGAAGATGACTCCCCTGCACGGATGGAGTATCGACCAAATCATCCGCAGGCAGACGAGAAAGGATATGTGGCTCTTCCGAATATCAACATCGTTGAGACTATGACTGACATGATGTCTGCAAGCAGACTGTATCAAGCAAATGCCACGGCTCTGCAGGAGGCTAGAAGTATGGCTGGTGAGGCCCGTAAAATTTTAACTATGATATGAGGTAAGGAGTAGATATGTCGATTAACGGTATAGACCCCCGGTTGCCCAATATCCCCGCAATTAAACCCTCTGAGCCCCGTGTCGCTCCACAGGAGCAGGGCAAAACTACGGGCGGAGGATTTGGCGAGATGTTCGAAAATGCCCTGCAAGAGGTTAATCAACTGCAAACTACAGCAGATAAACAGATAGAAGGTCTTGTGCTTAAGAGCGAGGGAGTAACACCGCATTCAGCGATGATTGCACTTGAGAAGGCAGACGTTGCCTTTCAAATGATGTCTGCTATTCGCAGTAAGATCGTTAGGGCGTACGAAGAGATCGTCCGAACACAAGTTTAATACATACAAGTACTACTAGGGGATTATTGTGGCTGCATCGTTAGATCCGAAGGAAATCTTTACGCAACTTGTTGACCGTTATGTGAAATTACCTGTCGCACAAAAAGTGGCACTACCAGTGCTTCTTATTTTTTGCGTTTGGGCGATTGTATACACATCTCAAGTGGCGACCCGACCTGAATATTCTGTGTTGTATTCAGATCTATCGACAGCCGATGCCGGTGCTGTTGTTGGGCGCTTAAAGGAGATGAAAATCGCCTATAGGCTCGATGGTAACTCTGTATCGGTGTCACCACCATCTCAGGTTCATGAGTTGCGTCTGTCGCTTGCTTCAGAAGGCTTGCCAAAAACTGGGTCGGTAGGTTTTGAGCTTTTTGATGGTACTAACTTTGCCACTACGACGCTCGGTGAGATGGTAAAGAAACAGCGGGCCACACAGGGAGAGCTTGAGAGGACAATCATGTCACTTGACGCTGTCATGGCGGCTCGAGTGCATATCTCTCAACCCGAGAAGACGATCTTTACCAAGGACGCGCCAAAAGCAGGAGCATCAGTTTTTCTGAAGCTTCGACCAGGTACTGAATTAGATAAAAAACAGATCAAAGGAATTGCATTCTTTGTGTCCTCTGGTGTTGAAGGTTTGACCCCCGACAATGTCACCATAATAGATGAGTACGGCAACTTACTTACCTTTAAAAATGATGAGGGAGATGCTCTCGGTGAAGAAACTACGCGGTTGCAGTACATCCGAGAGGTAGAAAGAGGATATGCCTCTCGTATTGAATCCATGTTGGCAAAGGTTCTTGGCCCAGGAAAAGTGATTGCTCGAGTTACGGCGGATCTCGATTTTTCATCGAATGAGCGTGAAGAAGAGAGCTACGATCCGGGTGGAAAGGTAATGCGTTCAGAGCGAAGCATTGAGGAGGGAACAGCCACTACGCAACGGGGCGGTGTGCCAGGGGTAGTAAGTAATCTCACAAACGACCCTAGAGCTACTACAGCACCAGAGAATCCGAGTGATGAGAATTCTCGAAGAGAGAGTGTAAAGAACTATGAGATCTCTCGGGCAATTACGAGAAGTAGTCAAGCTCGCGGTAAGCTTCTACGACTGTCTGCCGCCGTGCTTGTAGATGGTAAGTCCATAGAAGTAGTTCCTGCCACAGAAAGCGAAGATAATAGCGCTAAGCAATACGCCTCATTATCTCCGGAGGTCTTGGCACAGGTTGAGGGAATCGTAAAATCGGCAATTGGGTTCGATTCCACGCGAGGAGACGTAGTTACAGTAGAAAATGTTCCGTTTTTTGAGCCGGATGCAGGGCTTCGTGAAGAACTGGCAAAAGCGCACCAGACAGATCAGTATTTGAAATACGGAGGCCTATTGGTTCCCGTAGTAGCCCTATTACTATTTATTCTTTTTGTATTACGACCATTGGTTAAATTCTTAACCACTCCAACACAACAGGAGATTGATTTAGCAAAGCTTCTGCCGAGTGATTTTGTCAGTGCGGATGAGATTGCAGAGCAGAAGCGAGCAGCTTTAGAGCATCAACAAGCAGGTGGGGATATGAAATCGGGAGAAAACCAACCAGGTACAGCTGGGGATGGAGAGAAGAAGTCAAAAATTGAAGGTGTTGATCCCACGGCAGACTTAGAGCAGTTTGAAGAAATTATTGCGGAGAATGTTCGTCTTGTGAATGAAAATCCACAACAAGCAGCGCTTCTCATCCGGTATTGGCTAAATGATGGAAAGATCTAAGCGGTAGTAGATAGAGGTTAGTATGACTACTCCACAAACACACGACGAATCGGAGCAAACTGCGCAAACAATGCATACCTATGTGCCGGCGGAATATAAGGAAGAGTCGTGGGAGGTGGTAGAAGCAGAGCCTGCTCCATCTGATGACTTTCAACCCATGGAATTCGAGACGCTCGAAGACTCGAGTTACTCAGTAGACCCGATGTTTGCTGATTTTGCTTCCCCTGAGTTTGTAGCAGATTCGTTTGGAGATTCAAAAGGGAAACCTGATGAGCGGAAGACTGACTCCTTGGATGAATTTTCATCTCATGTAGTGAAAGAAAGCCAAGAGAAAGATGATTTCCAACCAGATTTCATCGTGGATAAAGACCAAGAACAGGAATCTCCAGATCTACTAACTGAAGCTTCTTTCGTTGATCCTGATGGTACATCGGCTATAGAAGAGTCCGCTGAGATAGAGCGTGAAGGTTTCGAGCCTCAAGATGAAAACGAGCCTCAAAATGGGAGTGAATCTATTGTAGATGAGGGATTAAGTGCTGACTCCGATGAAGAGAGAGCCGTCGATAGTACTAGTCAGGAGGAATTTGAAGAGCAAGCTGTTCCAGAAGTTGATGTAGCGAATGCCTCATTTGAGGAGGGATACGCCAAAGGCATCGAGCAGGCAAAAGAGGATCGGAGCCTTATGCAGGTTATGATGCAGGAGCAGTATACGCTTTTGTGGGAAGATATGCAGGTGCAGCTTGATGAACTGAAGCAGGAGCATGAGACGCGAGCCGTAGAACTAGCGATGCGTGTGGCAAATAAGTTAGTGGGAAGTGTTGTAAACGACCACAAGGAGTATGTAATCGATGTCATTCGAGAGGCCCTGACTAGTGTCGGTAAGGCCACCATTAACGGTATTCGAGTAAGCCCCCAGTCATTTGAACTTCTTGGTCTTGATGAGTACGGGGAGCAGGTAAAGATTCATGGGGATCAGAAATTAACATTTAAACCAGATGAGTCCATTCGGGCCGGGTGTATCGTTGAGACTGCGGCGGGCGAGAGTGATTTTGATCTTGATAGAGCATGGCAGCGAATGTATGCCAAGGTCACCGGGAGTTCAGAGTTATGAGTAGTGATGTGAGCTTTCAGGGAGGATTTGAGGCTGCTGAGCATTTAGCTGAGAAGGAGCCTGTCGGCGAGCACCGAGGTGTAGTGTCCGATGTGCGAGGAGTTCTTATCGAAGGAACTGGCCCACTATTGCCCGTTGGGGCTCACGTGAAGATAGCAACGAGTACAGATTCAGTTCCGGCACAAGTAGTTGGGTTTCGAAATGATAGAGTTTTGCTGATGCCGTTTGCTGATGTGCACGGTATCGCCCCTGGCACAACAATTACTGCCGCACAAGGCGACTCTCGGGTGCATGTTTCGCCGGCATTGCAGGGGCGGGTACTAGACGCTCTTGGTAATCCTCTTGATGGCAAGCCGCTTCCAATAATGAGTGAGACCGTGCCGCTTTACCGAGACCCTCCGAATCCGGTGACTCGAACTAGGATATCGAAATGCCTTGACCTTGGTATTCGCGCAATGAATGGGCTTCTGACTGTTGGTCAAGGGCAACGTGTTGCGATTATGGCGGGATCGGGTGTAGGAAAGTCAACGCTTCTGGGAATGATAGCAAGGACTTCTAGCGCCGATGTGAATGTTATTGCTCTCGTGGGAGAACGAGGAA
Source organism: Pseudomonadota bacterium (assembly GCA_038134595.1). Taxonomy (GTDB): domain Bacteria; phylum Bdellovibrionota_C; class UBA2361; order UBA2361; family OMII01; genus OMII01. The sequence continues at coordinate 87,787 of JAYPVM010000008.1, forward strand.
GAGAAGTCCGAGAGTTTTTGGAGCGAGACCTTGGACCAGAGGGAGTTCAACGTTCTGTTGTGGTTGTCGCAACAGGGGATCAGCCAGCCTTACTCAGGATTAGAGCGGCATTTACCGCAACTGCCATTGCTGAGTATTTTCGTGACCAAGGAAAGACAGTCAATCTTATGGTTGATTCAGTTACCCGTTTAGCAATGGCCCAGCGTGAGGTCGGATTAGCCTCAGGGGAACCGCCAGCAACTCGGGGTTATACACCTTCGGTATTTGCGATGTTACCACGGCTACTTGAACGAGCCGGTACGAGTGCAGGAGCTGGTAGCATCACCGGACTCTACACTGTACTCGTCGAGGGTGATGATATGAATGAGCCGGTGGCAGACACCGTAAGGGGTATTCTTGATGGCCACATAGTTCTAAGTCGTAGACTTGCAGGGCGAGGCCACTATCCCGCAATTGACGTCTTGCAAAGTATCTCTCGATCGATGAGTGATATCGTTTCCAAAGAGATTATGCATGCGGCAAGTGAGATCCGAGAGATTTTAGCATCGTATCAGGACGCCGAGGATCTCATTACTATCGGAGCGTATAAACAGGGGCAAAATCCAAGGGTTGATAGGGCAGTAGAGCGAATCGAAGCCGTACACCAGTTTCTGCGGCAAGCCGTAGATGAACCTATTTCGATCGAAGAAACGTGGCAAGCAATGAACGCCATTCTAACGGAATAGCTCTATGAAGCGATTTAAGTTTCGGCTACAGAGAGTCTTAGATGTCCGTGCCCAGATCCGTGACGAAGCGCGTCAAGAACTTGTCCGTCGAAACAATGAACGAGACCATGAACTATCTATTTTGGCGTACTTAGAGCAGGAATATCTGAACAACGCGCTAGTAGACGGTGGCACATATTCTGCTACTGATCTGTTGGCAAAAGGCGTTTATAGCGAGCGGCTTGAAAAGGCAATAGAGCACCAGCAGGTTGTAGTCCAGGAGGCCATTGCAAAAGCGGAGGAAGCCCTTGATGCATATATCGAGGCGAGTAAGGAAGCTAAAGCGATTGAGATGCTTCGGGAGAAAAAACTCCTTGAGTTTAAGGAAGAAGTGCTAAAAAGCGAAGCGGCTGTTTTAGATGAGATAGCGCTTCAGAAGTTTGGCGGAGAGGTCAACTAGGAAAGTAATTATGAGTGATAAGAAACTGACCAAAGAGCAAGCCCACGCACTGTATGATTCAATGCACAGTGCGATGAAAAAAATGGTTAAAAACGGCACATTTGTTGAGGGCCAGGAGAAGCCCGGGGGTGCGATGAAAAAAACTGTTGCCGCTCAGAAGGTCACAGGAGCTGCAGCTTACGGTACTTCTACTGCTTCGAGCACGCAATCTCGCCGAGGTGCGTTTGGTGGAGGATTGAAGAAGGTGCGGGATCGTATGGGACGACGAACTCGACTCGACGGTCAAGGCGTTGCTATTATAGGTATTGCGGCGCTGGGAATGCTCAAGATAGGACTCTCTGCCGTAGTCGCCAGTGGTATAGCCCCAGTTGAGCCCGCGCAAGCCGTGGTAGTCGCTCCTCGACCCGTAGGCCCACAGTGGACTAAGCAGGAAGTGGAAGTCCTCAAAGGGCTCGATGCTCGAAGAGTAGAATTAGAGGAGCGGGGACAACGCCTTGAGAAACGGGAGCAGGAGTTTGCTCTTCAGGAACGAGAGCTTGTTGTTCGACTTACCGAACTTAAAGATCTCACAGAGCGTTTGAAACTCGAGCGAGAAAAGAGTGATAAAAAGAAAAACACGCAACTCGATCAGTTGGCAAATGTATATGGCTCTATGAATCCGCCAGAAGCCGCACACTTGCTGGAGCAATTGGATATTCATGTAGCTCTGTCGCTCGTTGAGCGGATGCCGGAGAAGCGCATCGGCCAAATACTCTCGCTGATGGAAGCCTCTCGAGCCCTTGAACTTACTAATTTACTCAGTAAGAGAAAGGCATAAGGGGAGTATGTAGGGCCTCTATTGAGAGGCTGCCGATTTTCTGTACATTCCGTGTGATACAATCATATGCGGAAGGGTTAACCCAGCTATTAAGCAGATTGAAGCCGCAAAGAGGTCACTAATCTCTGCGAGATTAAATAAGAGAGTAAAAGGCAACAGTCCTACGATAGCGATAGCAGATATAATCACAAAATCAATTGGAAGTGCACCTGGCTTCTCGCAGTGCTTCATGCAGTGTTCTAAATGAATCCTTGAGTGTCTTCCGATAAACCAGACTGCAAATCCTGAAAGAGGAGGCAGTATAGCCCAGCCAACTAAACAGAGAGCGCGCTCGAAGGTTGTTATCCGAGAGCCTCTGGTGTTGCGAAGAGTCTCAACTATTAAGAGGATGCTCAGTGCGACAAATACTACGCTCGACACAATAGTAAGGGGCGCGCTGATTTGTTCAAAGATTGCTGGAGATATAAAAAATTCAATGTATCTTTTTGATTGATCAGCATGAAGGCCGATTGGCAGAAGTATTGCAGCGCTACCAATCCATAAACCAATCCAAGAGCGTCCCTGTTTTGCCAAGAACCCCTCGCCTTCGGCGAAATGGAGCACCGAGAGCACGAGGAATATAGAGAGGCCAATCGGTGGAGCGAAAACACACAGAGCAGTCATGCTAAAAACGCATGTAAGGTATACTAAAGAGATACTACAAAGTGATAGAGCATGTGAGCGCCATCTTTCGCGGGCTACCCGCAGGTCGAAGGAGCCGTGAGGAATTCCTGCAAGGATTATGAGGAGGAGTGCAAGCCATTCGGCCCAGTGTGCGTTGATAACCGTCAGAATCGATAGGATTAAAAGCAGGGATATGACCAATGTTGTACTAAAGTTTATCCGCATAGCAAAGCTCGTAACATTTTTCGTTTGGGGACTGTGAGCCAAACAGGAAGTGTTTGAAGAAAAGAACTTTCATCTGAGAGAAAAGCCACAAGGTTTTTGTTTGATGCACGAGAAAGTAGACTCTCCATGAAGTCTGCACCGGAGGCGGGGCTTGAAGAAAGAGCCTGAAGAAACAACCTGTCTCCCATATCAAGCCAGCGAGGATATGCTACCTTTGAAGGCAAGCCATCTTGTACGATATGACGAGCGAGAGCCCGAGCTTGTTTCTGTATCTTGATAAAGGCATATCCAGTTGCTGTTCGAACAGCGCCGGAGTTACTTCCTATGTGGAAGAGGTCTGCGTGCTTCTGAGGTGGGAGTCCCATTGGTATTGCACCACGCTCAGTGCGTTTAAGGAGTATCGGCGTAGAGATGTTTTGCTCTAACCATGTATGACAACGAGTAAGATGGTATTCCTCTTCTAGAATCCTTGGACTAAAAGTAGTATGCTCTACAAGCGCTGTTTGGGGTGATGTCGGTAGTACATAGAAGAAACTTACTGGAGCTTCGGATGAGCTTGGTCCAATATCCATGATGAGCGCAGTCGATGCTTCGAATGTCGGAGCTGGGGTCTCTATCCATAAGCCTGCAAAAGATTGCCAGAGTAGCGGAGCAAGAGACTCTTTCTCAAAAGACGCGTCTATAACACAATCAAATGTGTGATACCCATGAGTGCTCTGGATGCGTTGGGAATCAATAGCCGCAACAGGAGACTCCCAATGAAATATCACTCCGCCAGATTCTAGAAGTTTGAGAGTGTAGGCAAAGAACTCATCTCCGTGAATTAGGGTGTAGGGGGTGTCTGAAACGTCTATCTTGCGAGTAAATGTTGAGCTCTTAAAACTGATAGCGTTCCAAGATGTTGTTGCCTCTGGAAGAGTAAATACCTCTCTAGGTTTAAAGAAGCAGAATGTTCTTTGGGGATGTGGTAATCGGGGACGAGAATCAAAGATTGTAATTGACGTTTGTGGCTTTAGCTCCAACAACTCTCGAGCTACCGATAAGCCAGCTACACCTGCTCCAACGATACCGATATGTTTTGGAGTATTCATTCGTTAATGGCCAGTGGCTCGTTTGAGTTCTGGAGTCGAGGGGTAGTGGTAGTGGAGCACGGTGCACAAACAGGGCTCCATCCAAGAGCTATCTTGGCGGTTAGGAGGAGTTTTTGAGATAGTGGCACCACGGCACGGGAACGCGATAGTTTTTGATTCTGCAGAACCCGACTTCCAATTGCTTGATAGCAGCGGGCAGCAACGGTTATTGCAAATCGATTGCGGGAGTCCAGATATGAAAGGCCACGTAGTCCATACGCGTAGTGATGATTTGCTCGTTCTAAGAGCATCGCAACCGCTGTTGCTATCCTGGCTTCATGTGCATTGAAGGACTCAATCGTGAGACTCTTTGAGCTGTTTGCCAGCCATGTTGATGGTAGATATACGCGGCCCCGTGTTAGATCCTCTATGATATCTCGTGCGATGTTTGTGTACTGCATTGCAATGCCTAAGCGAGCCGCATATGTCCTTCCTGCCGGATCCTTGCCTCCGAGTAGGGGATACATAAGTAAGCCTACGTTACCGGCTACTCCGTGTGCGTAATGCTCGAGATCCTCTTTATCCTCAATGTGTAGTGTCGGAGTATCGCCTCGGCATGCTACGACAAGTGCTATTAAAGGCCGTCGAATCTCTGGAAATCTTTTTAAGATGTGGCGCAAGGGATCGACAATCGGGTGCGAGATGTGGTCGAAATTGAGAGCTTCGAGAACATGCGTAAGAGCCTGTTCTCGCTTAGGTGTGATCGGAGCTTTATCTGCGATATCGTCGATGGTTCGGCAAAAATTATAAAGTATGACTGTGTCGTTGTATATTGAGTTGTTGAGCCAGCGAGTGGCGAAAAAGAAGGTTTTTCCGGCCTTCGCCACATATGGGAGCCGCTGGATGACTACGTATCAGACCATACTGTTTCTCTACGTCAGAAACAGTACGTTGTTCCGACACAGATAGTCCAAATCGCACAGATCCTGGCGGCTTAAAACACTTTGAGAATAGAAAAAGGAGTGCTCCGCTTGCAATGCTCGTTCTATGCTCAGGCGTTACGTTGCCTGTTTGCTTGAAAGGGAGAGGGGGTAGGTGGTGATTAGATTTTGATAATAAACATTATCTTTTGAGTAGGTTGTTTCCTATAAGAGGGGAGGAGTGCCCCAGTATCTGCGAGAACATCGTTTGGTAAACGTGGTTGTATTTAAGATTACTGAGTTCGGTTCGCTAATAAGCTCAGAAAACAAGACTAACGGCCATGAACCAGCCTAGCTCTTTACGTGCAAGCAGATTGTGGTGAAACAGTTATCCTTGTCGCCCCAATACAAGCGAAAAGAAATCTTTGATGCCACTTGTTAAGGTTTGATGAGATGAGCTTAAAAGCCGCTTGAGCTCTGCGGCATCGAGCCAAATGCCCCCTGAATCAGGACACCTGTCGATAGAGACTCCTAGGACCTTTTCTTGATTCATCGGTTTTCCGGTGATCGGACTGTTTTTACCGCCTGTTACTGAGCTCGCATCCTTCGGCGTTAGTGAGGGAAATTGGTCGATAAGGTCTTTAAGTGATGCTGAATTGTCTTTTGAGGCAACAAGGAGTTGCTCAAGCTCACCAGCATCGAGCCAGATGCCACCTGAGTCAACACATCTATCAAGCACCGTTCCCATAACAGTAACGATCTCCATCGGGTTGCCAGTTACTGGACTGGGTCTTGCCGGTTGCTCCTTCTTGGCCGCTAGTCGTGCGAGTGCTTGCTTGTTGAGGTTATCAAAGTAACTTTCCTCTTGAGCCTTCCTTCTATCATCCCATGCATCACTCATGACAACCTCTCCATTTGGTTAAAATACAGATAAATTGTACTCAGAGTTGTGGCCAGTCGACAACACGTAAGCAGGGGAAAAAGTGCCAAATGGAGGTGTTTAAGCCTTGGGGGATAAGGCTTCTTAGGGAGAGGGTTGCGTACTAGTTGACTTTTCTCTCGGGGCAGGGTACTTCTCTTAGCCTGTTAGAGATGCGGGTGTAGCTCAGCTGGCTAGAGCGCTTCCTTGCCAAGGAAGAGGTCGAGGGTTCGAATCCCTTCACCCGCTCCACATCTCTATTTTCCTCCTGCCTTCTCAAGAGCTTTTTATCTTCGTTGAGTAGCTTTGTTTTTGCAGGCTAGTTCTCTTCTCACAGCGTTGTTTCGTCACAGTGTTGTTTCCTTACAGTGTTGTTTCGTTTCTTAAGTCATGAAATGAGTGGTGAAATCCTCTAGAGCTCTGTGCCGTGGCGAGGGACGGAATAGAGTTTTTTGTAGTCAAAAATCGAAGTCGCCAGAAAACACACATAAGTACAGCTGGTTAGATACTTATTGGCAACAGCTGTTATGAATCAGTTTGAATCAGTTCGTCCATAACTGTTTTTATACGGATCGTTTTATTGTGAAGCAAAGTGAGGCGATACGAGGAATAGAGTACGAAGAAGTAGTTAATAGTAGTAAACGAATAGGGTGTAATGGCCACTAACGCTCAAAATGCTGCGCAATTAGACGAACGAGATGACTTTCAGCATCTTAGAACGCAGCAACTCTTAGCTCTGAGGGTAATAGCCCCCCCACGTTCTAAGTTGGGTGCGCTTATAGAGGAGCGGTTAGGTAAGCTCTACGCGGAGCTTGGAGAGGAGATCGACCCTGCCAAGAGAAAGGCAAACAGCCAAATTCAGGACAGAACCGGCTCATCTGACGAGACTCCAGATACCTCCGATATAGGTAATTCTCCTTCTTTGGGTGGTGCTACAAGTAATGGTGGCGCCTTTGCATCCCCGATTGATAGAGAGCTCGATGGTTCTGCAACCCTTCAGGATAGAACGTCTCCAACTGAGAAGAAGCTCTCTCCACCGAAGGGTGTTCGCTTTAAGGAGGCAACGCAGAAATCAAAAACTGCTGTCAGAGATGCCGAGCCGCAAGTTGAGGTGACACAGCAGGCATGGATTTGGATGCTCTCTCAGCTTCTTCAAACAGATTTAGAGCGACTCGGACTAGAGCCTGATGAATTTAACGATATACGAGTATTTCTTATTAAAAATGAGGCAAAAAAGTATTCCAAGCTAGAACTTTTATCAAAATTGCCTGCTTCGCTAAGCCCTGAAGCTGTTACCAAGATCTTTGAGGATATTCGAACTATGGCGGCAGGTTATGTAGCCTTTGTGACGATTGAGCGACTAAAAAGAGAGCTTGAAAATGAAGAAGAGATGAAGCAAATGCCGCAGTTGCCCCGATCTATTAGTAGTCCGTTTTATGAGATCCCTCTGGTTGATTTTGACCCTGAGGATGTAATGAAAAAGCTTTCTGAAGGGTAGGTAGCGATGTTTCCCGTAAAAGACAGATATGACGAAGTATTTGATATCGAGATAGATGGATGGGTCTTTGGTCTCACGAATTATCCGGGAGAGGTTTCCGCGCCGGTTCTTCATCGTATCATCAGAGAGTTGGGATCTTCTTTTCACATGGCGATAGAACATAACGTTGTGTTTAACGTCCTAGAAGTAGCGGCAAAATTCTCCGATGCCACAAAAAATCTCGTGCACGAGCAAGAGATAGCCATGGCAATTGTGGCCCAACTACCCAATCCAGCCTTACTACTTGAGGAACAGCAGTGTGTGTTGGGCTTGGTTATCGACCAAGTTGAGCAAGCATATCCAGGTGCTCTATCTAGCTTCTACAACAGGTGGAAGATAGGCCAGCAGGCGGCATAACCAGCTAATACCGCTCTAAATCCGTAAAAATGTGCTCGGCAATGCCTTTAATGGCCTAAAAACCCCCCGCTGATATTGACACCACCAGCGCCCTACAGTACCTTTCCCTGCACTATGAAAGACGAAATTCATCCAACTTATTACGATGCCTCCGTTCATTGCGGTGGTTGTGGAACTACCTTTCAAATCGGCGCCACAGTGCCAGAGATACGAGTAGGTGTGTGTTCGAAGTGTCACCCCTTTTACACCGGGCAACAAAAACTCGTAGATGCTGAAGGCCGTGTAGATCGGTTTAAGAAGAAGTACGGTAGCTTTCCATCGCTTTCTAAGAAAGCCGAGTAGTATTCTCCCATGCATATGAGGAAGAATCGAGCGCCAGCACTTGTCGGTAAGACAGTGGTGGCGTTTTTCATTGTAGCTGTATGCTCTCTCTGGGGCTGTAACGTTGAACGCTCGGGTATTTATCCCGGAGAAGTGGCTCCAAACATCATCGGAGTTGATCCGATCTCTGGTGAAAAGATAGCATTACACGATGTCGCAGGTGACATTGTCTTGGTCAACTTCTGGGCTACCTGGTGCACTCCTTGTATGCAAGAGCTTCCAGCGCTACAGCGTTTCTATGAGCAGGTAAAAACGATGGGGGTAACAGTGATAGGGGTTGCTGTAAACGATGCGCGCCCTCTCGTAGCTGAAGCTCTTGAGCGGTACAATATAACGTTCCCGATTCTTTTAGATGAAGATGGAAAGAGCAAACGTAAATATGAGTTGCGCGGCTTCCCTGAATCCTTTGTACTAGATAACAAACGTAGAGTGCTGATGGTTCCAGACCCCGGAGTCGGTGTTCCCGTTGCCAAGATTGTCGGGCCACGAGATTGGGCGCACCCCGACGTGGTTACGTTGTTTTCCAACTTAAAGAAAGAGGCTACACCGCATGATTCCAACACTCCTTGAAATCGGACCACTTCCTATCCGTAGTTTTGGTCTCATGATCGCCCTGGCGTTGTTTGCCGGGGTGATTCGTTTGGGTATGAGCCTTGCTCGTTACGGAATCGATCCGAGCATAGCAGAAAGATACGTTACGGCCGCAGGAATCTCAGGATTACTGGGGGCGAGGTTGTGGTTTATTGCCGAGAATTGGGCATACGTGCAGCACGATCTGTTGGGTGCGCTGTTTTCTAGTGCTGGGTTTACGTTTTACGGCGGTTTTTTGGTTGCTACGCTGGTGGTGTATGTGATGGCTAGACGAGACGGCGTGCCGATAGCGAGGTTCTGTGATGCGTTAGGTCCCACATTGGCACTTGGGTATGCAATAGGTCGATTAGGGTGTCAGCTTGCAGGAGATGGCGATTATGGCTCTCTTACCGCAGGCTTTTGGGGAATGTCGTACAGTACTGGTATTGTTCCTACTGCAATTGGCGAACGAGCGTATCCAACGCCTTTCTTTGAATCTCTTATTAGTCTTGGAATGTTGTGGGTATTGCTCGCGGTTGAACGGACAGAGCACATTCTTGCAAAGCCCCTACAACGTTTTGGCCTGTATTTAGCACTACTTTCAATTGAGCGGATTGTTATTGAAGTGTTTCGTATTAATCCAGTTGTGTGGTGGAGGTTAAGCGAGGCTCAGGTAATAGGTGTCCTTTTGTGTGGTTGTGGTCTTTTGATGATGGTACTTGCTCAGTATAGAGGCCAGAAGCCAGCTACTTGAGATTGTGGAAGCAGGCAGTGATGCAAAGAGACCGTTTTTTATCTTTTGGTATCATGGCTTCTATAGCAACATACGGGTATGAGATACCAACACGCCGATTCATTAAACGATAATTGGTCGGATCCTTTGCGCGCTATCTTTATGAAGCGAGATGCCACCAGAGGAGGTCGTCTTTTGGTGTCTGCGGTGAGTTTGCTTGCATGTTGTAGTTTGCTGGTAGGTTGTAGTGGTGTATTGAAGAAACGCCCTCCAGCTAAGAAGACGGCAGTGGATCTGATTGGCGAGCCGATACCACCGGAGCAGGCAAAGAATGTACTCTCAGAGCTTAGCAAAAATTACGCCTATGGCACTGGTATTGGAGATACGGCTCTCAATGTCGGAGCTGTTGTAGCGTTTCCACCCTATGCGATATATCTTGTTGGAAATGCCGTACTTGCGCTCACAGGATACGAAACGATAACACCTTCTACGTTACTCCCTAAGAAGGCTGGCAAAGCATGGGGCAAAACGTATGATACTATCGCATCAGGCCCAGGACGTGTTGTTGCTGCTATGGCAGGGCATGAGTTTCGATCGGAGGCGGTAAAGGAACAGAAGTTACAGAGAATCTTTGCCGAGATTGAACAGGCAAAACAAACAGAGGAAGAAGCAGAGCAATGAGTAGGTCGATTGGGTTGGTGATCCGTCCAGGAAACGAGAAGGTTATCGAGAAGGCGCACGAAGTTCTCGCATGGTGCCAGCAGCGGAACGTAACCGTATTGCCAGAGGCTCAGACTGCACCGCTTTTGGGTCTTGCTGGCCCGAGCTATGAGGCAGAAGAGTTGGTTGAAAAAGCCGATCCGATTCTTACTCTCGGCGGGGATGGAACCCTTATCGGTGTTGCACGGTACGTTCGGGGGAAGAGTCCGGTTTTTGTTGGGGTTAATTTCGGTAACTTGGGTTTTCTTACAGAGGTTAGTCCAGATGAGGTGTGCAAGGTTCTAGACGATGCCCTTGCGGGTACGGCTACCTGTGCAGAACGGGTTCTTTTGCATGTTCAAGTGATTCGAGATGATAAAGTGTACTTTGAGTCGCAGGCGGTAAATGATGTCGTAGTGCAGAAAGGAGCCACTGCCCCGCTACCGGACCTTGATTTACTGGTCGATGAGCAAAGTGTGGCAAGGATCCGAGCCGACGGGATAATCTTTGCAACCCCAACAGGCTCAACAGCATATTCCCTTGCGGCTGGTGGATCTATCGCACACCCGTCTTTGAGTGTGATACTTGTCACCCCAGTGTGTCCGCATTCGCTTACTAATAGACCGATTATTTTGCCGGGAGATGCGGCCATTGAGGTCAATATCCCTTCGGTACAGGAAGAGGTTCTGGTGACCGTGGATGGGCAGGTATCAGAGCGGCTACAACCCGGTGACTCAATAAAAGTTGTACAAGCAAAACAGACTGTAAAGTTTGTTTTGTCGCCTAAGAAGGGGTACTTCGATATTCTTCGGACCAAGCTCAATTGGGGAGCGCCAAATCAACCCGATTAGGCGGGGAAGAGACTGCCAAACATTGTTGCAAAATCCTTGCGGTTTCAGGGTAACTGACGTTAAATACCTGTGTGGTTCCCCAGCTGGATAGCACATTTTTGACAAGTGAGATTCCCATGCTTTCAGAATTAACAATCAGTAACTTTGCCATCATTGAGAAGCAGTCGTTATCGTTTCATTCTCAGTTTAATGTCATCAGCGGAGAAACTGGCGCAGGGAAATCAATCATTCTCCACGCACTTGAGTTTATCTTGGGTGGAAAGGGCTCCGCTAGTTTAGTGCGAAGCGGATCTGACATGATGGAGGTCCAGGCGCTTTTTGATCTCTCCCAGATTGCCACAAGCATTCGAAGCGAGCTTCCAGAGATAGTCGGGGATGGTGATGAGCTTGTCGTCTCGCGAACACAGCCTCGAGAGGGAAGGGGAAAGGTGCTTATAAATGGCCGCCTCGGTACGGTTGCACTTTTGGAAGAGATCGTCAGAAAGCTTGTAAATATCTGTAGTCAGCACCATCAGACTAAACTCCTTGATAGTCGGTATCACCTACAGCTTCTCGATGGTTATGCAGGCCTAGAGGATGAAAGCTTTAGAATGAGTGCAGCGTATGCCGAGTGGCAAAAAGCGAAGCGACACGTTGCGTCGTTGGAGGTGCATGCCGCCAAACGTGAAGAACGCCTCGGAGAGCTTGATTCGATAGTTGAAGATTTAGAGGTTGTTTCAGATCTTAGAGGAGGACGAAGGGCGGAGCTGGAGGCAGAGATCGGACGAATATCAAATTCAGAGAAGCTCATTGAAGTTAGTCAGCAATCGCTAGAACTGTGTGGCGGTGAGGCAGGCCTCTCGATGGTGTTAAAAGAGTTGCACCACACCTTGGGAGAGATGCAACGGTTAGATCCTGGGGTGAAAAGTATCGTTGAGAACTTTGAGCGTTCAATAGATGGGCTCGCTGAGTGTGAGATAGCACTCGGTCGATACGTTACGAACCTTGATGTTGATGCCTCGACACTCGAGGCGATGCGCCATGATCTCTCAGAACTAGCCAGGCTTGAGAGAAAGTATCGCACCGATGATGCAGGACTCGCAGAGCTGCTTAACACAGCCCGAGAGGAGCGGGAGCAGTATGATAGCAATCAGGGGCTAAAAGATGCCCGAGAGGCCGTCCGAAAGTTAGAGGAACAAGTTCGGCATCTCGGAGAAGGATTGCGGAAGCATCGAAAGAAGGCCGCAAAAAATCTTACAGATGCAGTCAACAACGAGTTGCAAGAGCTAGCGATGCCTGATGCAACCCTTGCAGTTGAGTTTTCTCCGATTGAACCGAGTGCTGGAGGGCTTGATAAGATTGATTTCCTCATTGCAACAAACAAGGGAGACTCTCATGGTGCACTCTCGAAGATAGCTTCAGGCGGGGAGCTGTCGCGGGTCATGTTGGTACTTAAAAAAATCCTCCGAGAGCAGTCGGGTGTTAACGTATTGATCTTTGATGAGGTTGATACTGGAATCTCGGGAGGGGTCGCCCGTTCGGTTGGACGAATGTTGAAGAGCATAGCAGAGCAGTCGCAGGTTTTGTGTATAACTCACTTGCCGCAGGTAGCCTCACTGTCAGATAAGCATTTCTTGGTTCAGAAGCAGGTGGGGGATAGGGCGCTGACGGTGGTACGCTCGCTGAGTGAGACCGAGAAGGTAGATGAAATTGCTAGAATGTTGGCAGGATTTACCATAACAGATGCTTCAAGGGCTTCTGCAAAGGAGCTGATCGAATCGAGCTGATATTGGCCGTTTGTATCGGTTTTTAGCCATTGTTTAGGGTCTAAGTTGACCCCAGCCTGCCGAGGGCGTAATCTCGTGCCTCTTTAAAAGCGGGGAGAGAGTTTTGATTGGCACACGATGTGCAGCGGGCTCTCTAGAGTCATATGAACGTAGTGAGTAACAGTAAAAAGCGCTTCTTTGCAAGATATGCTCGACCTGGGCTCTACGCCCTGTTGGCCTTAGCTGTGGCTGTCAACGTTACCGACCCCTTACTAGGGCAGGCTCGAGAATATGTAGAGTCGTTTTTTGTTAGTCCCTACCAATTGTATCTAGCAGAGCTTGAGCATGACCATTTAGAAAAGGTCAATGAGCGGATGATGCGAGAGATCGTAGCGCTTCGCACGCGTCAGACAAGCACGCGAAAGATAGAGCTTGAGTTGGTTGAAAAAATAGATCTCGTCGAGAAGGCAATTGAAGAAGCCACGCATCTCGATCTCTTTGAATCGAGAAACAAACAGATCAAGAAAAATGTAAGCGGAAAATTAGCCGCGATTCTTGAGTCGGAGGAGTTAAGAAAGATAGTTGCTTCAAATGACACAAGTGCCATCGGTGGTGCCGAGGGGCTATGCGAGGATGATTGTGTTGAACACATCGGCTTGTCACCGGTAGTCGATGCTAAGCAGGCTAATTCGGATCCCGTAGTAGTTTCGATGGCTGTGGCACACGAGCGCGCGGAGCGATTTGTTGATGTGCTTCGAACGTTACCGATTGGCGCCCCCGTTTCGGCCCGAGTGTCGTCTGGATACGGGTATAGGCGGTCTCCATTTTCGCGTAAGCGGACATTTCATTACGGCCTTGATCTCGCTCTGCCGACAGGAAATCCTGTAAGGGCAACAGGTGGGGGTACGGTAGTTAAATCAATGTACAATCGTACATACGGACATTACGTTGACATCGAGCACTCAGCGGGGCTCGTTACCCGATATGCACATCTTCGAAAGTCGATGGTGAAGAAGGGAGATGTCCTAGCACGAGGAGACGTACTTGGATTGTGTGGTTCAACGGGACGCTCTACGGGGCCGCACGTACACTATGAAGTTCGCTACAAGGGACGGACGCGTAATCCTGCCCCATTTGTTGCGTTGGCAGATACCTTGTCACAGATATTAGCTGTAAGTGAGCAGAGTGCCTAACTATCTTTAATTGGCAACTTCACTCCGATTGACCGAGAATTGTTTTCCGCACCGTGGGCACGAGATGTGTAGCTCCGTGTCTTCGCCGTAGAGTTCCTCGAGAGAGTCTATGTCCATGGAGCGAAAAAACGGCAGTAGTTTATCGGGAGAGCAGTCACACTGAAAACTAAATTGACATGTTCGCATAAAGCTTCGCTCTACAGTTGTAGTGGTAGCTAGCTCCTCAATATCAACGGTCGCGCACCACTCGGCATCGTACTCAGGTAGAGCGACAAGACCAAGTGCAGTGTCGCTTGTTTTTGAGAGAATGAGCCGTATGGGATACCCTTCACTCTGCTCGTAGAATTGTGTCACCATTGAAGCTATCTCAGAGGAGTCACACTGAACCATCGAGTTGTAGGTTTTGCCGCGGTTACTTACTTGAGCATGCAGTGAGTGCGTTTCTGCTAATCGAATGTTTTCAGTCAGAACGTGGCCCACTATAAATCCTTTGGCCACACCGGAGTCATCTATCTCCCCAGTATTTCCCGTGACGAAAAGAGAGTAGGGATTAGGTTCTGCTATATGTGCAGTCCATGCGTGTGTTTCGCGAGCTGTGCGAGCAGAGAGGTGAATCGCAAAACAAGCCAGTAGCGTTTTAAGTTTTTCGTCATGCTCGTGAAGTGTGTTTGGCGCATGATCTTTTCTGTGGAGGTAGTAATCGATGAGGTAGTCGGACATATCTATCTTGACCAAAAGCGCCTCGCGCTTTGGGATGTATTCAGAGGTAGTGACCAATCCACTCGCTGTCATGACAGTATCCGCCCGTAGTAGAACCTTTTAGCTAAGCCTTCATTATAACAAAAGACGGGTGCTCTGACTACGGGTGCTCTTAGCGGCGAAAGGAGCCTCGTGTAAGAAATGAGGCACTTAATGTAGCCGCAGAGGAGCTAAAGGGCATGAGCGCATGGAGCACAGGGATCGTTATCGAATCATCAGCTTGGGCAAGAAGTGCCTCGCTAGCAAGAACAATCCCATCGTTATCTTGTCCGGCAAAGGGATAGAATCCTACTCGTGTTTTTGTGCCGCCGAGGATACATCCAACCTGTAAGCTGTTGGGTGGAAAGCTGCCGTCAAAGGTGCCTATCTCGCGAAGAACCGGACCAAAGACCTTATGAGAAAGACCGAATTGCACCAAAAATCTGGCGATTGCAGCCCCATTGTGTGGCGTACCGAGAGTGACAAGCCTATGGAGGGAGCTAGAGCAGAGGTGTTCTTTATCAAGGGCGCGAACAATAAGCCCGCCAAGAGAGTGGCCTACAAACGATACTGGCGCTCCCTTGGTATAGTGATCGGTGAAGGCAGCTAGTTGTTTTGCGATCTCTCTGATTGTTAGTTTTCTGGATTGGTAGTCAAAGGCATGCACAGAAGTCGATGGAATAAGTTTCTCAAGCCGTGGCTTTAGTAGAAACATGTCGAATCGAGACCGCCCGAGCCCGTGCACGAGCACTGTGTGTGGAGCAGTGAAGCTAGCAGAGGTCATAGCCGGTTACGCAGGGCTTGCCTGGTACGCCGCAACGAGAGGTTGTAGGTCTACTGACGCATACGTGGAGGGTTTTCGAACCTTGCCCCGCGCATCCTTTCCGACAGCGTAAAAAGCGCCTCTAACCTTGATGACATCGACTACTACGACCTCTGGTGGCCATGAGACGCTCTTGCCGCAGTCCCACTCTTGGTTTGAGAGGGTGCGTTCGCCATCCGACCAATCGGGAAGTGTCACAAACTTCTCTAAATTGTTGTCGCACACCAACTCAAACGCCTCTTCAAGTGGAATGCCGAACGCGCATGCGTTCCAGTACATTGTGTATGCAACATCTGCCAAGCCATCAAGCATCTCTTCGTGATTTGGCTCGCTGGTTGGATGGTATGAAAGAGCATCAGGAGCTGTAATTTTTGTCCCTTCAAACTCAGGGATCACTCCGAGGCCTTTGATGACGTATTCTAAGACTTCAGATAGTAAAAGCTGTGCCCCCAAGGCGCGCTGTTTTGGATCTCCACTTTGTAGCTTCTCTCTTGTCGATTGGCCAGCGAGTTCCATAAAGAGTGATATTTTGTCTGCTTTCATTCCTACTCCGTTTGTGTTTGAGGTCTCTTGTAACAATATCAAAACTAAATGTGTGGGCGCTGCATGCTGGGGTTCATCACAGCGGACTACGTTTTAACTGTGCATTATGTCGAATAAAAACACACGCAGAGTGTAGTGATACTGGGTTGTATTTTCAAGATAAAAAACCCTCTAACCACTCGCCCTTTAGGCACAAGCAGTTTATAGTGTCTGCGAACAACACTTTCAAAAAAGATTCCTAGGAGGCAACACTTCGTATGCGAATGCAATTAAGAAGCACCCTACGTCGATCGCGTCACCCCGAAAACGGTTCTGTATTTTCATCTTTGATGATTGGGTTGGTATTGCTCGTTGTTATCGGTATAGCCGTTTCTTTCGTTTTTGGCACTGTTGTCCCCGTTGGAACGGTAGGGGTGAGGCGGATAGCCTTTGGCCCCGGGCAGGGGTTATTACAGAAGTCTCTTTCGCCGGGATTCCATTGGACGGTTCCTGGCTATTCTACCGTGTACCAGATTCCACAAACAGTACGACTTATAGATTTCTCTCGAGATAAGACTGTATCGCAAACAGAGACTGTGTCGCAAACAGAGACTGTGTCGCAAACAGAGACTGCGGCGAGTGCACATTTTGGCCCCCTTGATGTGCCTACCACAGATGGAACTACGGTAGATATCGATGTATCTCTCCTCTACAGGTTCTTTGCCTCTGATGAAGGGAATAAGCACGGAGGAGCTTCCGATCTGATTAGGAAAGTCGGTGCTAGTGAGACGCAGTGGTCAAAGTACATCGCACAGATAGCTGACAATGAATTAAAACGTGCCTTGGGTGCCCTATCGACGGTAGATTTCTATGACCCGAAGTTAAGAGAACAGCGAGTCCAAGAGGCGTTCGAATCGATGCAGGAGGTCTTTTCTAAGGTCGGTATAGATTTGGAGGCGGTGCTTCTTCGCCGTTATACGTATCGAGAGGAGATAGATCAGGCTATCTTCAAGAAAAATCTTCAGGAGCTAGAATCTGCCTTTAATAAAGTAGCTGGTGAATTTGCTGAGGCCCAGCGAGATGTGAATAAAGTATCTGCTGACGGGGATGTCTCTATCAAGAATTTGGCTAAGCGGGGAGAGGGAGAATCGCAACGCATCCGCTCTGAAGGAGACCTCTATCGCCGTACTAAAATAGCCGAAGGCGATCTACTGGTAGCAGAAGCAAAAGCTGCCGTCGACAAGAGGCGAAACGAAGTCTTGGCACATGCTGGAAGTGATGTCTACGTGGCGCTTCAATTAGCTCGTGTGCTTGGAACACTTAAAGGCGGAGTCATCGCTGATGTTGATCCGTACAATCTCGATGAATGGGTAAAGAAGTTGTCCGGTGAAGAGAGCCTTGAAAAGCATGAAGCCAGCAGGAGGAAGTAATGGTAAATAGTCTGCGCTATATCGCACGGTTGATGCTGTCTGTTTGCGGCGTTTTTCTAGTGACCGGATGTGATGCGGGTATTCAGGATATGGGTGCCACAGAGTACGGGGTTCGATTTCGCGCGCTTCCCCCACTGCTTGGCGGTGGAGTTGGAAGTGCGGCCTCTATCGCCGCTCCCTTAGAATCAGTGGTGGTTCTTCCGTGGGAGAAGCTTGTGCGCTTTGACACATCGCCTCAGTATCTAACGTGGGGAGCTGATATCGCGGGAGAGGCGGATCAGCTCGTGCAGGCTGAAGATGTCTACACACGCGCAAAAGACGGCAATGAAGCCGCGCTCAAAATTACAGTTCGGTATCGCATTAATCCAGAGCCTCAAATGTTGACCACACTTGCTCAAGAGGTTGCCACGTCTAATGATGAGGTGAAAGTTCTTGTGATTGCAGTGATTCGCTCGGAGATTCGTACCCATATGAACAAACTCCGCACGGCTGAGTTTCGCGATGATAAGAAAAGAAACGATACAGTCGATGAGGCACTCTCTGCTACAAGAGCAAGGCTCTCACCACTTGGAATCGAGGTGGAATCGATAAACTTAAAGCAGTATCGTTTTGTAAGATTACTAAAAGACGGCAAAGAGGACACAAGTTATCAAGATAGGCTTCGTGACATTCAAGAGAAGGAGCAGGATATTCAGGGAGAACGCACGCGGATAGAGACCGTGCGAGCGAAAAAACACGCCGAATACTCGCAAGCAGAGAGCGCATACAACGCGCAGATAGCCGAGGCAAACGGCTACAAGCAGCAGTCAACGTATCTAGGAGATAGTTACTACCAGGCAAAGGTCAATGAGGCAAAAGCGATTGAAGCCGAAGGAAAGGCTGAGGTTGAGGGGCTCAAACAACGCATTGCAGCACTCTCGGGTGCAGGTGGCAAGAACATGGTGCGCCTAGAGGTTGCCAAACAGCTCACCAAAGGGGATCCGAAATTCATAGCCGTAAGTCCTAATTCTCAAGGCACAGGGGTGGAAGTTTCTAAGACCGATGTAAATGATCTTATCCAGCAGCTCGGATTGCTAGAGGGGATTGCCAGAAATCAAGGACAGAAGCCGTAACGGCAAGGGTTGCAGATTAGCCCTGGCACGGGTAAGGAGAGTTGCCCTTGTTTTTAAACAAACTCTTTCAAACAGAGAAGCTGAACTAAACACGTTTTGTCCTTAATTCTGCTTCTTATGAACCGGATTATTTAATTTGGTTCAGTTCTTCTCGACAGATTCGGAGAGCAATGCCGATGTCTGACGGATTCGTGTTCCCATCAATCAGATTGATGAGCTGTTCAGTTGCCACGGCAACTGAGTGGCGCCAACGACCGTCGGGCAGCCCTTTGATTTGAGCGATGAGCCGAACTGCTACCGTGAGCAAATTTGCCGAGGCGTCGACAAGTTCGGTCTGCTCTTGGAGCAAGCCTACAAAACCAGAGATGTCCTCTAGTCTTGGAGAGCGTTCTCCTAGCATCGGCCCATAATTGTCTTCGTGAGCTACGTTTTCCAAAGTCCCAACGTCGTGGTAAGCCACAAGCGTTGCTAGATCGTTAAAGGTCAAGCAAGGTCTTTGGGTGATCTCTCGTCGTAGGACATCCACAAATCTGGTTTTGCCAGTACGTGTTGTTGCCATACTGTTCCTTTCAGTCTCTAAAGAAGCGAAGCAGGTAAACCTCACATTAAGATTACATATCCGTGCTCCGTCCTAACGCCTCTAGATAGTGCGTTACGGAGGAGCACAGAAAACCTTTACTCTCTGTGTTTTCGCTCAACTTCTCTTTTTGAAAGAGATATTCTTCTACCCGAGCCGCCCAGCATAGCATGGCCCCACAGCTTGAAAAACCGCGAGTCTGTTGATTTAGTTCCTAGCGCCCACTTAGAGCCAGATTTGGGAGTTCGGGGCGCTCCAAAGTGTTCAAAAAACAGTAAAATCCTAGATACTTGGGGGATTGCCATTTCCCGTCAGGGTAGTAGACTCATGATGCGCCCTCAGATACACCAGCGCGCACCGTTTTAGGGGTCTTTGTAATCCTTACAGACGAGTAATAATAACCCGAGTAATAACATCCTACTAGAGAGAGGAAGAAACCATGACGAGTGAAGTACGTAGAAAGAAGGT
Organism: Pseudomonadota bacterium; assembly: GCA_038134595.1. Classification (GTDB taxonomy): domain Bacteria; phylum Bdellovibrionota_C; class UBA2361; order UBA2361; family OMII01; genus OMII01. The sequence continues at coordinate 107,301 of JAYPVM010000008.1, forward strand.
AGCGCTTATCGGAGCCGGACAGATTGGAGGCACGCTGGCACTTCTTTGTGGGCAGAGAAATATCGGCGATGTAGTGCTGTTTGACGTTGTAGACGGAATGCCACAGGGCAAAGCCCTAGACCTCTCTCATCTCGCTCCTGTCTTTGGACTCGACTTTAAGGTGACAGGAACAAACGATATCGCAGACATCGCAGGTGCTGATGTGTGTGTTGTCACTTCAGGACTCCCGAGAAAACCCGGCATGAGCCGAGATGACCTCGTAAAAACCAATGCTGAGATTATCAAAAAAGTTGCAAGCGGCATCCGTGAACATGCGCCGAATGCATTTGTCATCGTTATCACCAATCCGCTCGATGCTATGGTGTACCTGATGCAGAAAGAAACCGGATTTCCTGCAAGCCGAGTTGTCGGAATGGCAGGGGTTTTAGATACCGCTCGTTATCAAGCATTTTTAGCTGAGGAGCTAAACGTATCTGTGTCGTCAGTATCTGCATTTGTACTAGGTGGTCACGGCGATGACATGGTGCCAGTCAGATCGTTTACGACATGTAACGGTATCCCCGTTGAGAAGCTAATACCCTCAGAGAGACTTGATGCAATCGAGAAGCGAGTTCGCGGAGCAGGGGGAGAAGTCGTAGCACTTCTAAAGACCGGCTCAGCATTTTACTCGCCAGCAGCATCTGCTATTCAGATGGTAGAAAGCTACCTCTTTGATCAACGGCGTGTGCTAGCCGCTGCCGCAATGATGCAAGGAGAATACGGCTTAGAGGGAATCTATATCGGCGTTCCTGTCATTATCGGCAAGGGAGGCGTTGAAAAGATAGTCGAGATCGACTTAACCGACTCTGAGAAGTCTCTTCTAAACGAGTCTGCAGAGCGAGTAAAACAACTTTTAGCTATTCTTTAAGAATCAAGCAAACAACACCAAGCAAACAACTAGGAACAACAGTATGAATCTACATGAGTATCAAGCAAAGCGAGTATTGCAACGGTTTGGGTTGCCTGTTCTTGAGGGGCACCTCTGTTACACTCCAGGAGAGGCAGAGGCCGCGGCTGACCGTCTCGGTGGTGGTATCTGTGTTGTAAAAGCACAGGTGCACGCCGGTGGCCGAGGAAAAGGTGGAGGAGTCAAGCTTGCTAAAAATACCGCTGAAGCTCGCGCACACGCTGAGAGTATCTTAGGGATGAATCTTGTAACGCCACAGACAGGCGAGGCAGGAAAGCTTGTACGCAAGGTGTACGTAGAGGCTGGATGTGATATCGCCAAGGAGTACTACTTAAGTATCCTTGTTGATAGAGCGAGCCGATGTGTTTCTATCATCGCATCTACTGAAGGAGGCATGGAGATAGAAGAGGTTGCTGAAAAGACACCGGAGAAGATTCTAAACGTGCAAGTAGATAGCAAAGTTGGGCTTCAAGGTTTTCAAGCATCAAAACTTGCGATCGATTTAGGTATTCCAGTTGAGGCTAGGAAACACTTCGGAAGTGTCGTTCGAGGGCTCTACAAAGCGTTTGTTGAATCAGACCTTGCGCTCTTAGAGATTAATCCACTCGTTCTCACAAAGGATAATACATTTGTGGTCCTTGATGCCAAAGTAGCTCTTGAAGACAACGCTGCATTTCGTCAAAAAAGCATCCACGACATGATGGATTACGACGAAGAGGATCCACGAGACTTACGAGCGCAGAAGTACGGCTTAAGCTACATAGGTCTTGATGGTAATATCGGTTGTCTTGTAAACGGAGCCGGGCTTGCCATGGCCACCATGGACATCATTAAGTCCTTTGGTGGAGAGCCTGCAAACTTTCTTGATGTAGGTGGTGGAGCCACAAAAGAAAATGTAACGGAAGCATTTCGAATCTTGCTCTCGGATCCAAACGTTAAGGGTATTTTGGTAAATATCTTCGGTGGAATCATGAAGTGCGATGTAATCGCGACAGGTGTTATTGAAGCTGCCAAAGAAGTAGGACTTGAGGTTCCACTTGTAGTGCGACTACAGGGAACAAACGTAGAGATAGGTCGAAAGATGTTGGCAGAATCGGGGCTTGCAATCACAGCCGCAGATACAATGGATGATGCCGCACAAAAGATCGTATCACTTGCTAAGTAGGTAGTTTCAAGAGAAGGAAAGATATGAGCGTTTTAGTCGATAAAAACACACGAATCATCACACAGGGAATTACCGGAAAAACCGGAGCATTCCACACCAGACAGTGCAAGGAATACGGCACACAGATGGTAGCAGGTGTAACACCTGGCAAAGGTGGACAAGAGTTTGAGGGAATCCCTCTCTTTGATACCGTGCACCAAGCAAAGAAAGCAACCGATGCCACAGTTTCTATTATCTACGTTCCACCTCCATTTGCCGCAGACGCAATCATGGAAGCTGTAGATGCAGACTTAGACCTAGTGATATGCATCACTGAAGGCATACCTGTATTAGATATGCTTAAAGTCTCCACCTACATGGAAGGTAAACGCACTCGGCTTCTTGGACCAAATTGCCCCGGAATAATCACTCCAGGTGAGGCAAAGATAGGTATCATGCCAGGCTTTATCCATAAGCCAGGTCGTATCGGTGTCGTATCACGAAGTGGCACGCTTACCTATGAAGCAGTGTTTCAACTCTCTGCACTCGGTATGGGGCAATCAACGTGTATCGGTATAGGCGGAGACCCGTTAAACGGAACAAACTTTATCGACTGCCTTGAGCTTTTTAACGCAGATGAAGACACCGACGCCGTTGTCATGATAGGTGAGATCGGAGGAAGCGCTGAAGTTGAAGCCGCTCAGTGGGTCAAAGATAATATGAAGAAACCAGTCGTAGGTTTTATCGCAGGAGCTACAGCTCCTCCGGGACGACGAATGGGGCACGCTGGAGCCATTATCAGTGGAGGTGATGACACTGCCGAAGCTAAGTTTGCCGCTATGGAGAAAGCTGGCATACATGTTGTGCGCTCGCCACACGAGATTGGGGCGAAGATGCAGAGTGTGGTTGGGGCATAACAACTCACAGTTTTTTTGCATAGATTGATTCCGGGGAAGGCACATGACGTCTCGCAAAGTTCTTATAGTAGGCGGCGTAGCCGGTGGTGCAAACGCGGCGACACGGTTACGTAGGCTAGATGAAGATGCAGAGATTGTTATCTTTGAGCGTGGACCCTATGTGTCATTTGCCAACTGCGGACTCCCGTACCATATAGGTGGTGAGATAGAGAAGCGAGAGAAGCTTCTACAACACACGCCAGAGACTCTGCGAGCTCGCTTTGCTATCGATGTGCGTGTACTAAATGAAGTTATGTCTATCGATCGCACTGCCAAGCAGGTAACGGTTAAAGACCTTGCAAAGAACACAACCTATCAAGAATCGTATGACACTCTGATACTCTCTCCAGGAGCGGCACCATTTAAGCCACCTGTACCGGGGCTTGACTTAGAAGGGGTGTTCACCCTGCGAGATGTCCCTGACATGGACCGAATTATCGCATGGCTCTCAGAGCGGCAGGTAAAACAAGTAGCGATAGCAGGAGGAGGATTCATCGGCTTAGAGATGATGGAGCAACTCCATCACAGGCAGATAGCAGTCACGCTCTTTGAATCAAATCCGCAGATTCTTACCCCCTTAGATAAGGAGATGGTAGCGCCAATTGAAAGCGAGATGAGAGACAACGGAGTTGCTCTGCATTTAGCTGACCCAGTAGCAAAGATTGAGTCAAACGGGGAGGGTCTGCTTCTTGTCTCGAGTAAAAGTGGTGTTACATGCCAAGCAGAGGCAGTCATTTGGTCTATCGGCGTTCGCCCCGAGACAACCCTTGCTGTTGATGCGGGGCTCACTCTCGGTGCATCAGGTGGCATCAAGGTAAACCAATACCTTCAAACCTCTGACCCAGATATCTATGCGGTAGGAGATTGTATCGAGGTTACACACGGTGTGACACATACTCCGGCAGTCATTCCTCTTGCGGGGCCAGCAAACAGGCAGGGGCGCATCGCTGCGGATAATATCGCAGGTATTCGCTCTACCTATAAGGCTACATTCGGCACAGCCATCGTACGAGTGTTTTCGCAAACTGCCGCTTGCACCGGTGCAAATGAAAAGCTCTTACAGAGAAACAATATTAGCTATCAGGCTATCCATGTGCACCCAGCAAGCCATGCAGGCTACTACCCAGGAGCGCATCCCACCGCACTAAAGGTGCTCTTTTGCCCTGAAACAGGAAAGATTCTAGGAGCGCAAGGTGTAGGAAAAGATAGCGTTGATAAGCGAATTGATGTTATCGCGGTAGCCATGCAGGCAGGGGTGCCAGTAGAAGAGCTAGCGGAGTTAGAGCTTTGTTATGCCCCTCCATTTGGCTCCGCAAAAGATCCTGTGAATATGCTTGGAATGGTTGCGCAAAATATTCGGGCAGGAAGAGTCTCATACAAACAGTGGAGCGATATTGAAGCCCTAAGCCGTGATAGTGCCTACCAGATCCTTGATGTTCGTGATGAAGCAGAGGTAGCAAAAGGCGCTATGCCAAACAGTATTCATATTCCCTTAAATAGCCTTCGTAGTAGATTATCAGAGCTTCCGAAAGATAAAACACTCATAGTCTACTGCCACTCAGGACAACGCTCGTACAATGCGTGTTGTATCTTGTCACAGAGAGGATTTAGCTGTTGTAACGTCAGTGGGGCGTTTAAAACGTGGTCTAGTGTTTAGTTTAAACGCCTTGTAGACGTAAATCTCGCTCTAATCTATTGAATACAGTGCGTATTCAAGCGAGTAAACTAAAGTCCTCCTAGCATTTCTTCGTGACCCAACAACGAACATCACGGTACAATAGAGAAAGCGGAGTACAAAATTACACCACATAAGGAGGAGCGTTTCATGGATAGCGCAATTATCCCAGGCTACATGCCAGGCTTTGGAAACGACTTTGAAACAGAAGCTCTCCAAGGAGCACTCCCCAAGGGGCAAAACTCTCCCCAAGACTGCCCCTACGGACTCTACGCAGAACAGCTCTCTGGCTCACCGTTTACAGCCCCTCGGGGAACAAATGAACGCTCGTGGCTGTACCGAATACTACCTTCAGTGAAACACTCAGGAACATTTGCTCCAAAAACCTACGAGCACTGGAAAACAGCCCCTAACTTTGATGATCAAACATTTCCGATAGCACAGTTTAGGTGGGGCCCTCCGCCGTTTCCCTCAGAGCCGCTGTCTTTTATCGACGGTATACGAACCATTACAGTAGCAGGAGATGTGCATACACACGTCGGTATGGCGGCGAGTTTTTTCTTCGTATCTCGCTCGATGAAAGACGAATACTTCTACAACGCAGATGCTGAGATGCTTATTGTGCCACAAGAAGGAGGTATTCGATTTCGCACAGAGTTTGGTGTTATCGATGCAGTGCCTTCAGAGATAGTGATAATCCCTCGGGGAGTAAAGTTTTTAGTAGAGCTTGCCTCAGATAAGCCTGCACGGGGGTATCTGTGTGAGAATTACGGAGCAAAGTTTACCCTGCCTAATCGGGGGCCAATCGGAGCAAACTGTCTGGCAAATCCCAGAGACTTTAAGACACCAGTTGCCGCTTTTGAGGACAAGACAGCGCCAAGCACGCTTACGGTTAAGTGGTGTGGAAAATTCTATCAAACACACCTTGAGCATTCCCCACTTGATGTAGTGGCGTGGCACGGAAACTATGCTCCGTACAAGTATGACCTAAAAACGTTCTCTCCAGTGGGAGCTTTGTTGTTTGACCACCCTGACCCCTCGATATTTACCGTGCTTACGGCACCGAGCGGAGAGGAGGGGACTGCAAACATCGATTTTGTCATATTCCCCGAACGGTGGCAGATAGCAGAGCACACCTTTAGACCGCCGTGGTACCATATGAACATCATGTCTGAGTTTATGGGGCTTATATACGGGCGCTACGATGCAAAGGCAGAGGGCTTTGTGCCAGGGGGAGTAAGCCTTCATAACTGTATGCTCCCGCATGGGCCCGATGCAGAGGCGTTTCAAAAGGCAACCACACAAGAACTTGCCCCTCAAAAGCTAGAGAATACGTTAGCGTTTATGTTTGAAACACGTTTTCCGCAACACGTGACGGCTTATGCGCAGTCGTTAGCATGTCTTCAAGAAGACTACTGGGATTGTTGGAAGGGGATTAAGCGACGGTTTAGCTCTACTGAATCTTAAGGAGTAGCGGGATTAGGTAATTGATTATTAAGCTGATTCGCCCCTAAGCCATTTAGCTGGGTCAAAAGATTTTCGGTAGCATCATTTGCGCGCTCTCGTTGTGCGCCTTGTAATTCATTATTCTGATTCATATGTTGCATCATCATGATAAGCATCATTAACTGCATGGGGTTTTGCTCTTGTTGGGCTATCGCAGTTGTAGAGAGCTTAAACGGGGCGATAGAGGCAACACGGATAGGGATAAGTGCTGTGATAAGTAGAGATACTATCACCAGACTAGAGAGAATGTATTGAGAAAGTTTCATAGGCGCCTACTTGCTATATCAATCACTTGGAGCCTACTTTTGAGGCTCTTACTAAGAGTTGTGTACGAAAAGTTCGTAGATGTGATGTAAGTAGTAGAAAACGTCTTGCTCCGAATAGTTTTTATCGGCGAGCGGAGCAAGCTTGGTGAAAAATTCGGGGTTAGATAAGTTGCAGCTTCAAATAGATCGCATCAGTTGCGTCGAGCGTTCTAAAAGG
>JAYPVM010000008.1:114110-124280 GCA_038134595.1 Pseudomonadota bacterium
AGTAAGGCAGGTAGCCGCTCTTTTTAGTGATGACAACGGTCGTTCTGATGGTGCTTGTGACATACTAGTTCTCTCCTAGAAGGGTTATGGCATTAATCCATACTTAAGTGTGCTATGAGAACAAAAAATTTCTTTTAGGTGTTGGTATACGTTTGAAATAAGACTTGCAAGTTGGAATTTTATACAACATGTAACGTTTAGAATTTGGAGGCAGGATAATTGCAGAGTGAAAATACACATAATTTCGTTGCCTTGTTAGAAGTGCACGTTCCGACATTCCCTGGAATCACGGCGTTTTGACCCGAGTGTTTTATTAAATTCATCTTTGATGCAGTCATTGAGGTTTGTTGCCAGTGGATATGCATCAGCCATTGTAGTTTCTGAATCAAGCCTAAGGGTAATCTCTGAGGTAACACACTTATTTACTATCTTTGTACTTACTTTGTTACAGCTAAATGTATCTTCTCCAAAACATCGGAGCCAGCTGGTATCTCCCTGACATATTTTTGATACAAGTGTCGCTGTGAACTTCTCAAATGGCCCTTGAGCAAATGCAGAGCACGCTCCTGCCACCCAGACATAGAGTGTGAGCACACCAATTAGGAGGTAGGATGATGATAGGCTTTGTTTTTGATAGATTGGGCTAATTGTATTCATGAAACATTCTCCTAGTAGTTTAGAATTGGTACGGGTTAGGAGTCGGAATAGGGGTCGGCGCTGGAGTGGCCTCGCTCTCTTCTGAAGTCTCCTCTTCGGAATTTGAAGTCGAAGTATCCTCCGCCCCTGCAGTTTCCTCGGCTATAGCTGTCGCAGTCTCTGCAAAAGCAGTTGCTTGGGCGATAGCTGTTTGAGTTGGAAACACAAATTGATTGAGAAAATTTTGATCAAGCTGCTCTTGTGTAAGTTGATCGACTTGGTTCTCGAGACCCTGTTGATTTCCTTGGTTTTGGAGCATCCCCTGCAAGAGTTGCGGTAACATCTGCATTGCAGCCTGTCCAAGGCCAGCTAGAAGGCCGCCGCCTCCGCCGCCACCACCAAGGCCACCGCCACCCCCCCCGGGCTTGCAACCGCCGGGTCCGCAGCCACCGTTGTTTGGTTTCTTGTCGTCTTTTTTATCTTTGTCTTCTTGGCGGTCTCCGTGCGTTTGACCAGACTTACTTTTCTTTTTCTCTTTTTCCTCTTCCTCTGCTTTCTTTTCATATTCTGCAATGTCTTCTGGTGTCACATCGGCAGGGCTTTCTTTTCCCAGAGCTTTTGCGATTGTATCTGCTTTTTCTTGAGATATATTACCCCCGTCAACAACGGATTGAAGAGTTTCGTTTGGACCGATCAGATGCTTTAGTGGCTTGCCACCAAGCCCGTCGTTCATCCAATCGACATAATCTTGCTTGCTAATAACTCCCTGTTCTAAAGCGCCATTGATAGCGTTGTATTCGTTACCGGGATAACTCTGCGCTATATCGTTAATACGCTTTAAACTCTCAGAGGGAGGTAGCGCGGCGAGGTCGTCAATTGACGGGCTTGATGGAAGAGTCGTGGTAGGGTTTAAGGCTTGCTTGAGTTGTGGATATTTCTGGAGAGCACTATCAATTTGCTGCCGGGACAGCTCTCCGCTCAATTGGCTGTTAGTGATAGCATTAACTGCAGCAGTAAGGTCCCCATAGCATCGGTCACCGATGCAATAAGTCTCTTCCCCCCAACTCTCATGCCCACCGAGAAGAAGACCACAGGCCAGAACAACCGAGTCGGTAAGAGAGACAAATGTTAGGTTTGATTTCATAGTAACTAATCTCTTCTGCATAAAAATCATAATTGGCATCTCTCATTAAAACGATGAAATAACACTCGAGCTCTTTATGGACGAACTCCCGCTACTTGTTGTGTTTTGCGCAATCAGTGGCGGGAGTGACTTGTCTTTGACAGCAGGCTTGCAGAGATTTGGTGGTCTTGTGCCGGGCCGAATTGTTTGTATACAGATATTTCGTACAAGCGTTTTCTGCTCTTTGGTCAGCTTACTGTAGGTATCATTAGCTTTCTCTTGATTCATTTGTTGGAGTTGCACGGCGTTTTGATTCTGTTGATTCCCTAAATTTTGGAAACCGTTTAAGAGTCCATTCATGGCCTCTCCGAACCCGGGACCCCCAAATCTCGATCCGCCGCCGCCAGGGAATACCCATTTACCGGCGTTCTCCGCGGTTGCAAGAAACGCATGTTCGTTTCGAGTCCCCCAGCTGTTGTCGTTTATGCCCATGCCTAAAAAGCCGCCATCTGTTGTTGGTAGCAAATAACCAGATTGCGTTGCAGAGTGACCTCGAAATGGTATGTATTGCACTGTGCGATATCTACCGTCATTGATGCCGTTTGTTAGCCCAGCGATACCTCCAATTCGATTGAGATTGGGGACGTAGTAACTTGAGTCTCCAATCATGTTGCCAACGGCTTTACTGGCTGCCCCGGGATTCCCTCCGCCCCACGCATACGGGTCATTTGATACTGTGCCGATAGCTTGTTGCATCAGTCTTCCGGCGTAACTTTGCTCTCCGCCTTCACTAAAATTGTAAGAAGTATTTGATTTCGAGGGTTCGTTTCCTATCGGCCAATTATTATACAACTGCCCGTTACCCGCTCGATACTGATTAGTAAACAACATCTGATTGATGACGTCTGAGGGGATATCAGGTCTTTCGGCCCAAAGGTAGGCATTTGCGGTGCACGTCCAACAACTTCCCCAGTTTCCCTGAGTGATAGAGGTGTAGTCGGCCCATTGGTATGCTTGCTGTTTAGCGATATTTAATCGAGAGATATCTCCTGTATTTACTGCAAGGGACGTGTCATCTGAGAGTAATCGATTGAGATTGTTAAGAGCGTTTGCGCTAAATTGTTGTGATTGGCTTAGTCCTGGTCTTCCAGCGCCAGATGTGCCGTAAAAATCACGAGCAGCGCCTCCAGCGTTGTATCCTCTCATGCCAGTTTGAGCGAGTGCGAGGGTTTCAAGGCCTTCAGTCATCAGACTGGGATTTTTCATGATTTGATCTCTTATTGTGGACTCTAGGTTGTTGTATGCGGTGGAGAGATTTTCATTGTTTATATAGCGGTTTGAAACAAGGTCGATTTGCTTTCCAGCCTTAGCAGCCTCAGACTCCATCTCTGCAAACTTTCTCTTTAACCCCGGTGGAAAATACTGACTTAAGTCCTCATTGCTTTTTGGATTTTTAATCGCATCAAGTGCTTCATCTAACTTCTCCTCAAAGGTCTTCTCTTCTTCCTCGGGAACTGGAGTATCAGTTTCGTCCTGCTTTTCCCTGTTATGATCCTCATCATCGGCCGTATCTTCATCATGCTCCGGAGGCTCTGAGTCGGGTGTTTCTTGCGCTAACGCCGAGGTTATGAAGCCAGAGTTTATTGGGGCAATCTGAGCGCCAAACAATACCGTTAAGGTGAGTAACCCTATGCATAAAAATCGCAGTGTTCTCCAAAATGGCTTAGCGGATATGGAGAGAGTCTTCATGTAAACCTTTTGTTAATCCCTGTTCTCTATAAGATATGAGAGATTTTCGTAGTATGTAGCCTACGGAGCTAGGTTTTTTATGGGATTTGATTCTCTAGATTTCCAGTTCAGCATATTTGCTACAGATTAGGTGAGAAGCCTCCTGTTACGTTGTATTAAATCAACCCCGTTACTGGCTTAAGTGCGGTGGAAGTTTGCCGCAAGTGCCGGAGCTTGATTTGTACCGAGTCTTTATTTGATTGTGCACGCAGACTGTCAGCTGAACGGAGACGCTTGCAGTTTGTTCGGGCTTTTGCAGACCATCAATGGCTTGGCTATACGAGGTAAGGCAGGTCTCTAATACGGCATTTGCCAGATCCTGACACCCCGTATCTGCCTTGTCTGTACAAGCCACCCATGAAGTATCGCCCTGGCAGATATAGCCGCCAATTGTTTTGATGATTGCTGATTTAGATGCATCATCGAGGGCGCTGCTTGATTGAAGCGGTATTATTACTGATAGTGCTAGTAAAAAGCATGCCAATTTCTTCATGTTGTTCTCCTTAATTCCGTATCTTCAAATTCATGTCTATAACGTTGCTGCAGCCAGATTTCCGGCGGCATCTTCGTATCTATCTCTTTGTTTTTCTTTAAGCTCATTATTTTTTTTTGCTTGGCTGGCTATGTTTTTTAATTGCTGAAACAGCAGAATAAACGCCAGTATCTCGGTGAGTCCTGGGGCCACGTTATTGAGTTGCCCGCCCAAGCCGTTTCCAGCATACGAGCTTCCCTGACCAGGAAGGGGTGCATCAGCCGCACGGTCCCATACGTGTTGTACGTTATTGACGCTAAAAAATGGCTGGCCGTTTGCGCTTTGTGGCTCGTAGATCTGCCAGCCTCTATCTGAGGTGTAGACCTCATTGAAGGCGTGGTATCCAGCGGTTGTATCGGCCCAGACGATTCTAGATGGCACCCCCAGAGCCTCAAACGACTGCTGTGCTCGGTGGGCAAATGCTGTGCATACTCCATCTCGGCCGTACACCATAGAGTTTAGCGCGGTGCCGAATTGACTTGAGGTTTGGCTTAGTTGATTTCGAAATGCCGGGGAGCTTAATTGCTGAGCAGATATTCCTAATGCATGTGCGACCGATATAATAGCACAGCACACAAGCATCGTGAGTGTTGGAATCTCGAGCCACTTTAGGATTGAATACGTTTGTCTTAGAATGGTATTTCGCATAGCTTGATTACCCTTAAAATGATTCCATTGTTTCTAGTTGTTCAACTGGTATTGGAGTGGGAGGAGTTTGATTTTCGGTTCTCCCGTTGTCTCTTATCGCCCCACCAATAAGCCCACCGATTGCGGCACCCTGCTGACCGCCTACAGAACCGCCTACGATTCCGCCGATAGCTCCGCCCATGGTATTGCCACCCGAAAGATTGCCTAGTAGTGCACCAGTCGCACCGTTTTGGAGTAGTTGGCCCGCGCCTCCTTGGAGATTACCAAGAGACGAAAGAAGCGAGTTCTGAAAAAGGCCTCCCATATTGCGGAGCCCCCCAGATAGTTGATTGAGCCCTCCGATCGAGTTAAGACCCGGAGGTATTCCAAGAGTGCTTCCCAAGCCACCAGGGACTCCACCGAGACCAGGGAGTGCGCTGATAGATCCCTGAAAGATGTTTTGAAGGGAGCTAAGACCCCCAGTGAGTTGGCCGATGGCTCCACCGCCAACAAGTCCGCCGATGAGGCCTCCTGCTTGGCCACCGATAGCTCCACCTACCAGTCCGCCTATAGCTCCTGTGGCAAGGTTGCCTCCGAGCGCTCCGGCAGTCACAAGCCCGCTTAAGGTGCTTTGCCAGAGCGATTGAAGCCCACTAAGTCCGCCGGTAAGTTGAGACAAACCTCCTGCGACATTAAACCCGGATCCGATGTTTGTCACTGTATTCGCTATGGCTCCACCTGCTGTTTGAGCGATGTTACCGAAACTACTAGTGCTAAGATTTTCGAAACCGCTGAAGCTTTGACCGCCGAAGCCTTGACCGCCGAAGCCCTGGGAATTATTAATTGAACATGAACCAGCAGTGCATTGCTCAGTGGGCGCCTGATCGGGCTCCACTTGACGGATAGCGTGTTGAGCCCATGAGCTCTGAATTGCGTACAATAGAGGCCCAAGCCATAGCAATAGCGCTACAAAACAACTCGTAATTGTGTTGTTCATCATGATAATGATGCCGTTAGCTCCCAACATGCCTTTGTTTTTGGCGCGAATTATTTAGATAATTCTTCGTCACGAATAGAGAATATCTTGAGAAATGAGCGATTAAAAGAGTGTTCAAATAACGTTTTCCTTTGTAGTTCAATGCCACGTGGATACGAGAACTTCCCATATCGGATTTAAGCAGAGAATTCTTGGGGTAAGACCCTAAAGATAGATTGCATGACGGCCGTTGTTTGACCATGATGGTCTGTAAGAGAGGGTTAGACGGGAGCAGATATTGAATTTTCAACCAGTTACTGAAGTAGCCTGCCGTTGGCGCAGAGCGCTGTGGGGCTCTGTTGTTTGTGCTTATTTGATAGCCATATCACTGGCGCAGGTGGCTTGTGCTCAAAATATCGCTGAGCGTCTACAACAAGGTGTAGATAATCCTCAAGCTGCCCAAAACCAATATCGGGGAGGTGCCGATGATGTAGATGGAAACATGAAGAAGCTCTTTGAGCCGATTATGTCGGGCGCTGGCGGAGCCATCGATAAGTGGTACAGCCCGCATTTACGCGATACTCGCATTAATCAAAGCAATCGGCAGAAGCAGGCCAAGCTTCGATCTGAGGCAGGGGTGAAGCGAATAGAGCCGTGTCTAGTGGGTAGTATCGTTGTTGGAATACGGTGTTTAAATGGCTTCGACGTTCCATTGACCGCATGTAAAATGGATGGTTGTCAAAATACGGCCAACGAATGCAATATCGGCTGGCCAGATAAGCACTTAAGTCTAGAGTGCTGCACGACCTTGGGCAGAGGAACGCGTAAATATGAAAAGTTTGTCGAAGACAGTAATTTTAAAACGTGCTGTGTTCGGATTGCAGACAAGGAGGATGATGAGGAAAAGGTCGCCTGCAAGCATCCCCGGGGTGATGGCTGGGCTGGTTTATTTGAGTACTACTATCCGACAAACGCTTTAGGTTGGGAGAATGAGCGCACTTCGACGATGATAGCTTCTAAGGACGAAGTCAAGAAGTGTATCGGTGATGTGGATTCGTTGATGGAGGGAACTAAGGCAGTTGATTGGGTAAGCAAAGCCATAGAGCGAAATCAAAAGATGGCGGCAGGCGAATCGCCAGCGGGTGTAACGGGCAGCACGGTTCGAAGTAAGGTACAAGAGGACATCAAAGATGTTCGGCCTAAGGATAAAGCTCTGCGATTCTCAGATAGCCTGCAGGGTGAGGGATTAACGCTTCGAATTAATTTTCCTTCTATGGAGATGGGGGAACGAACAAAGCTGGCAGAGCATTTCTGTATGCATCCCAAACAGTTTCATAAGCTGTTAGGCACAGCCGACCCACTGCAACTTAAGGGAGGCGGCGTTAACAAGCTTAAGCGAATCCCAATATGGTCAAACTACTGTGAGAAGGGCGTTGAATTGATGACCAATCCGTCTCTAAGCTATATGGTAAACATAGATGATACGGATACGGATTTTACCAAGGGAATGGCGGCCTGGGAGCAAGACCCGCTTTATTGCCAGCGCATTAACTCTCAAGCTAATGAAAATATGGCTATTACAAAGATAAAAGACGTTATCGATAAGAGCCCTGGCAGGGGAAGAACTGCCGCAGAGGTTGGCTACACCTGCTCTCAAAACGGAAAGCTAAATGGCGGTATGGTTCCCGTCTCTCTCTATCGCCACGCTGCAGTCGAGCGGCGAACCGCAATCTCAGATCATGTCTTAGGTTTTTTGATTGCCGGTGGAATGTCGGAGCTAATGAGGGAGGGTAATCAATCTTACTACAAGCGATTTGAGCCTAGACCGTACTCCTGGCAGAGCACAGAGCGCATATTTAAAGGCAAGAGATGGGCGGGTGGAGGTTCGAATGAGCTGCTAATGGGTTGCAAGAGTTACAGTGGTAGGAACTACCAGGGCCAGGATACATCGGATCAGTTGTTTATAAGTAATTTTACTCACCAAGCTTTTACGCAAGAGCCGATTGTCAATGTGAACACAAAAGATGCGTTTGACAAATATGTTCAGGAATGGGCAACAGGTAGTGGTAAAAAAACAATCTCCAAAAAAGGTGTCGATAAAGATGCGCACAATTATGCGGCGGCTTTTAGAAAGTTTGCAACGTGTCCAGCGGGTTTTGTTCGATGGGACCCGCCGGATGATGAGCATAACATGAATTTGAAAGCGAACTTGGCCACATTTTGTGGCGAGGAAAATTTTGGTAGTCCGACAGGTAAGTAATTTTCATCTGTGTATTAGGTATGCGAGGAGTATTTTTCTTGTTAGGTCTTATGGCCACCATTGTGGTGGATACTCTTGTTGTAGAGGCTCAGCAAGAAGACCCAAGAAGCTTTTTCCCAAAAGATTTTGTGCAAGGGGCTTCCGCTAAGCATACTACACCAAGTCAGGCAGGGCCTCCGCCGCTAGATAGCGAACAAGTCGATTTCAGTGCCGCTATGAATCTATCTGAGAACAAGGCAGGTCTCTTCGCTCAAGTTATCGTCAATTCTGTTGATAAAGAGCATTTTGATGTGGTTTGCCAGAAGGTATTGAGCCTACACAGAGCGGGACGAATGCGGATTGTTTCGTTAGGGCATATGGGTAGCCATCAAAATATCTCTGAAAAGCAAAGGGAGCAGTTGTCGCAAGCTGGAATTCGGATTGTACCCTTTCGGGAGATTCCAAAGCAGATTCCTGTTACAGTATCTCCTGCTTGGATGGTAACTACGGGCGTAGAAAACTATATCATAGAGGGATTCTACGAACCGGAGCGTTTTTTTACGACAGATGGTGTATTTGTTCCTCCTGTTGGTATGGACGTGGAGTATGGTAGCACGGATGGTTTTAACGGCGAATTAAAGGAGTTTTAATTGAGACGCAGTGAGCCTAGGTGCTATTTTCAATTTACTTATTGGCGGTATTTTGTTGTCGCTATTAGTTTCTCGCTTGTTGCGGTGCAAATTGTATGGGCTGATACGACGCCGAGTTCTTTGCCAGAAACTCCAGTGTCTACAACCGAAGCTCCGGTGATTGATTCCGATGAGTTTCGACAAAGTTATGTAAATTTTATCAAGGATCTAAAGGCAAAGGAGGGGGTTAGCGATGCTGAGAAAATGCGTGTCGATGAGTTTGAAAGTCACATCGAGAAGGGCGGAGAAATTTCGCAGAAATTTGTGATTATTCGGGGGCGAGATGGTGTGCCATTTCCTGACCCGGCTTCAATTTCTGAGAGTGACGCATTTACGGCTACTCCTACACCAGAAGCTACTGAAACCCCTTTGCCAACTTCGACACCGTGGCAGAAGCCTAACCGTTGCAGAGAAAGCAAGACAGAGGTAGAAATTCATTCGCCAGAGAGAGACCCTAAGCAGATCTATTGGGATGTGCTTTTTGTTTATGAAGATTTCATTCCGCTGGATCCAGTTGAGGTTTACGGCTCAAAGGTGAGGGTGCACGGTTATAATCCACAAAATGGCAAAGGGGCACTTATTCGGATGGAGATCTATCAGGTGCCATGTATTCCCTACAGAACCAGAAAGACGGCGAATGCCTACTACCACGATACCGGAGTAAACGCCCTTAAAAACTACGATACAGATCCGACAGGCAAAGGAAAGCTTCATCCGTGGGTGTCAACTAAGCTCTATGGTAACAAGAAAGAAGCCCCGAGGAAGCCAAAGCGATTTCGTAGAAGATAATTAGCGGTTTTAATGTAACAGGGTGTTTTAGGCCTTTGTCCCACGAACCTTTCTGCTCGTTTCAACAGGTACTTGCTCTAATTCCGGATACGCATCTTCAAGCCGTTTCGCAAGTCTGTGCTGTGCGGCTTTTATCTGTTCACCAGATGCTTGTTTGAGATCAACACTGGCCTCTGCTACGGCTTCTTTTCTAGCATCGGAGATATTTGAAAGGATCTTTTCTTTTGTTTCTGGTGCTACATCTTTTACAGATAGGGCGATATCTTGAACGGGTACCTCTCGAAGTACTCGTTGTACTTCGCGGTTGCTTCGTGTGGCGAGATCTCCGAGGGTTTTAGCGATTGCGGCACTTTGTCGGTGCTCTTCATCCGCTAGAATCTTCTCAACTTTCTGGGCGACCTCTGGCTCGGTTTCACGTATGGCCGCAACAAGCCTATTGCGGTCTTCTACCGGCAATGCGCTTAAGATTTGGGCCGCCACCGTGGAGCCTTTTACGTCGATTGTCTCATCCTTGGACATGTATTTTTAGATGCTTACCGGCAAGAAGTAGGAGCAGGAAATAGACCACGGGGTAAAATGACGTAAACTTAGGTAGTTAAGGTGTTTTCTGGGGGGCAGAGCTTGATCTTTTTCCTTCAGTTTGGCAGAGTCTTGCGACTGCTAGAAAGGTGTAGCAGTCGGTAGGCCCACGTAGCTCAGCTGGTTAGAGCGCAGAACTCATAATTCTGAGGTCCCTTGTTCGAGTCAAGGCGTGGGCACCATCACCACCTT
>JAYPVM010000009.1:0-58111 GCA_038134595.1 Pseudomonadota bacterium
ACGCTGCCTCCTGAAAATCTCCTGGAGCTCACTATCGGTCATGCGGCGGGGCCACGGCGTCTTGCCGTACGCACTTGTTCTCAAAAAGTCACAATTGTGCTTAGTCTTATGAGAAGCGGGTTTGGTACGCAACAGGCTCCCAGTGGCGCGCTAATCACCGCGCTGTCTCTTATAATGTCGCTTGTCGTTATGCAGCCGGTCATCGATAAAACCTACCGATTGGTTGATGGTGATGAAATCCACATAAACAACATCACAACTGTTAATGGGTATATTAAGCTCTTAAAGGACGTCTCGGAACCCTGGCAGCAGTTTTTGGCTGCGCACGCTGGAGAGCGAGAAACAGCCGTGTTTGCAAAATTGGCGAACAGGACAGGCGATATTAATGAGCCCAGCCTGTCTGTCTTGTTAGCAAGCTTTGTCCTCACTGAAATCAAAAAAGCCTTCGTACTTTCTTTCTTCCTTCTCATTCCGTTCTTTATGATCGATATCATTGTGGCGAATCTACTAGTGGCTATGGGCCTCACCATGATGAGCCCTATCATCGTGAGTCTCCCAATTAAGCTTCTTTTGTTTATATCAACGGACGGATGGTTGCTTTTAAGTAAAAACCTAATTCAGGCGTATTTATAGGAATACAATGACTCCTCTAATCCTCGATTCGCTACTTCTTGTTTTATACATTTCTCTCATCCCGATGATGAGTATCTCGCTTGGAGCTGGATTGGTTGCTTTTCTTCAAGCAATCACTCAGATACAGGAACAGAGTTTAACGCACCTGGCGAGAGTTGTAGTGATCGCAGCTGTTCTTTATGTCGGTGGAGAGCAGGCATTTGGGCTGCTTAAACAAATCTTCGTCCAAATTTTGAACACGATCGTGACTATGTAGGATAGCTGTGTTGCAGGACAATCTCGCAATCATTGGACTTGTCTCGGCCCGCATTTTTGCTCTGCTTACGGTCCTGCCATTTGACTCCAGCATTAACGTGGGCCGCAGGGTTTTTTTGGCAATCTGTTTTGCCGTGCCGTTTGTCAGCAAAGACGCTGCGGAAATTGATTTTTCGGCTGGAATACTATGTCGCGAGCTGCTCATTGGTTTCCTTGTTGGATCTCCCATCCGCATATTGGTCGAGTCAGCTGAGATGTTCGGCGAGTTAATCGATACGGGACGTGGTCAGACGATCGGCTCGGTAATGGATCCTTTAAATGGGCAGCAAGGATCCGAACTCGCAAAGGTATTTCGAATCGGAGCTTTATGCCTGTTCATGCAAATTGAGGGGCTTGAGCGCCTCATTGAGGCGGTCGGTGCAAGCGTTACATGGATTCCGATGGCTTCTTCAGCACAGCAAACAGATGGCGCTCGATATCTGTTGCGCAGCGGGGTACATTTCGTTGCTACCACGCTATCTCTATCAGCCGCCTGGTTAGCCAGTTTCCTACTCGTCGACACTTTCCTAGCGGCAATCGCTCGGGTCTCTCAAGGGTTTTCTTTCTCTAGCGTGTCAGTCTGGCTAAAGTCCGTTGTTACGGCGGTACTTCTTATTAATCTAGCTCGGTCCCCAATGGAGGTATACACCGTACTAAACGCTGCCGTAGACAGAGGAATTGGATTAATAAGCGTTTTAGGACCATAGCCTTATGAGCGACAAGCAGTTTCCTCCCTCTATTCAGAAGTTGAGAAAAGCCAGAAAGCGGGGAAATGTCGTTAAAAGTCAGGTTGTTAGCGTTTGTGCTTCTTGGTGGGGACTTATCATACTGATTTCAACATGTCTTTCTTGGGTGAGGGTTGGAACCCTGTTACAATGGGCGAGGTATCATAGATGGCAACCCGAGGATGCGCTCCTGGGGGCGTCCATGATTTCGTTGCAGGTGATACTGGTTTGTGTTGCTTCGCTAGCTGTCTTAGGGATTGGGAGCACGTTGCTTCAGACCAAATGGTTCATGTCGATAGGACAGATAGCTAAGGGACTCGAAAGCCTTAAGCCTGGAAGTTATTGGGGAAGGGTGCAACAGAGTGCTGTTGGGGTGTTCTTGGGATTGATAAGAGTTATGGTACTCGCTGTCGTTCTCCTCCCTCCTCTAATGTGCTTTTCAACCATTGTTCCTTCGGGACTTGACGCGAATGGACTAGCGATACTTCAGCAGAGTATCGAACTTCTTGTGTTCCGATGTGGAATCTGTCTAATTGCTTTAGCCGCGTGTGCCTATGGTTTAGCGCGATGGAGATTTATGCGAAAGAATAGAATGACTCTACAAGAGTTAAAAGATGAGTTTAAGGAAACAGAGGGGGATCCTCATTTTCGTGCGGCGCAAAAGCAGGAGCACCGAGCTCTATTGTTTTCCGAGATTCGCAAGCGAGTGCGTGCATCATCGGTTGTTGTAGTTAGTAAGATGAGATAATTCGCATCGGTAGAAACTTTAATGAAGAAAGTATTCCAAAAGTTTAGCACTGAAACCTTCCTCGATACGCGAGTCGCTCATAATGGTGATGACTTTGCGCAGTCGTACTGTGATGCCGTCGCCCAATCATTAGGCGCTGACTTTGTATGGGTAAGCTTTCTTAATAGTGCTGCGTTATCAGAGGATGGAGAGCACTGTGCACCATCATTTCTTACAAGAAGAACCGACCTTAAAAATCTCTTCACGCTCAAATTAAATGGATCGCTTTGGTATCACGATGTTGCCCAGGTTCATTCAAATATAGTCGTAAATGACGTCGAACGAGCACGTCTTCCCAAAACTATGACTCATACCCTATTAGGTCTCGGAGTGAAGAGCCTGGGTGTGTTTTTATCCAAGTCCAAGGGAAAGACTATTGGCTTTACGGTATGTGCTTTCGTAGGACACTTTCACAGATGGAGATCTGATGAGATATCTGAACTGGCAAAGTTCGGTCAGGAAGCGCCTAACAATTCGCGGACAAGTAAGATAGCCAAGAATGTTGAGTCCGCGGTTCTTGGTGCCAAGCTTTCCGAATACCAGCGTCTGGCTGGGCATGGGAATATTGTAATGCTCCATACGGACAATCGATTTAGGGTTGTTGATATATTTGGAAACTCGCAGGCTCTGGTCGGCCTTCCGAGGGGGGACTTAATAGGTGACGCTGGAGTATGGGACAAGATTGTTGATCGTCGAGATCGAGCTTTACTTCGCCAGCGAATTCGTCAGATGCGAGTTAAAAAAGGAGAGCTTTGCGAAGAACTTCGAATCGTTCACGCTAAGACTGGCCGTATCAGATGGCTTCATCTGCGCGCGTTACCTCAATTTTCTTCAGACAACGAATTTCTCGGCTGGGAGGGTTTTGGGGTTGACGTTACCGAACGGCGCGAGGCCCAACTAGCTACAATCGAGAAGTCGAAGCGGTTAGAGGCCCTAATTGATCTGTCTCATATACTGGTTGAAAGCCGGGACTCGACTGGGATGCTTTTAACGGGCCTCAAGAAGCTATTGTCAGCTGTTGATGCCGATGGCGGATACGCATGTATCCTGAATGCTCCGAGCGATGAGCTGGAAATTGTTGCAACTCGCGGGTTTTCTGAAGAGTTTGTTTCTCGGCTACAAGTCGTGTGTAAGGGCGATAGTTTGCTTCGGCAGGCGATACGAGATAAACAGGCACTCTTGGTTGAAGATATTCAAAACGACAAGAGAGCAGAAAAGGGAATAGCGAGGCTTGAGGGTTTGCGATCCGTTATCATTTCCCCCATGGTCATAGGCGGAGAGGTTTTTGGTGCACTCGTTGCTTGCAAGCGAGGGACGGACTTTAAGCAAGATGATTTTGACATGTTTCTCGCAGGTTCAATGCAGGTGGGGATTGGACTCAAACAATCGGAGCTAATTGAGCAGCACAGTCGCCAACGTCAGTCAGTAGAAACTCTTTTAGAGGTGACGAAAAACCTGTCGACAGCACTCCCGATCACGGAAATGATTCAAGTGCTTTTTCCGATCTTAGAGAGGGAGTTTGCGATTAAAAGCGCATGGATGGGGCTCGTTGAAGAGCAGGGTGCAGGAGTTCTCGGGCGCGCCGCGGTGGGTAGGTCCTTCAATGGTCGCGAGTCTATTGAGATACGGTTACGGATAAATGGCGAGGTTCCGCCACTTAGTCGTGCAATAGTTGAGCGGCGACCTGTTTTCTGGAGAAGCTCGAACGGAGCTAAGTTCCACGCTGAGATTATGCAAGAGGCGCGCTGCTTAATCCTTGTTCCGATGATATCCCTAGGCAAGGTAGTCGGCGTGGTAATCCTCGAACCCTCATCTATCGCAACGCTTCGAAGCAAGGAGCGCATCCGACTCTTAACAAATATTACCAACGAGCTCGCTACCGCAATTCTTTTAGGTCGGTATGAAGTTAGGATTGCAGAATCTCACAAAATGAGGATGGCATCGCTTCTATCGGCAGGTGTTGCCCATAATTTCAACAACCTCTTGCAGGTTATTCTTGGTCAATCCTCCGTGATAGAGATGAATTCAGGACAAAACCCTGCAATCAATGACGCAAATAAAACCATTGCTCAGGCAGCCCAAAAGGGAGCTACTCTTGTTGAACAATTGGCAAATATTGCTTCTCAAACCCCTAGTCGAAAGTCTCAATATAACGCTGAAGAGCTCATAAAAACGCTAGTTAGAGATTCACTTGTGGAGAAATCAGAAACGATTACTGGTTCATACCATTCAACAGTCGCTCCCTCCACAATCCTTCTAGCGAACGCGCAACAGCTGCAACATGTAGTGAAAAACCTTGTTCAGAATGCACAAGAAGCTTTTACTGCCTTACAGACGGATAGGCGGATTCAAATGTCAGCGCAGGAGGTCGAGATTAAGGTGGGTCAGCTAGGAGCCGAGCTCGAGGCCGGCAGATATGTTAGGATAGATGTAGCAGATAACGGAACTGGAATGACTCACGAACAGAGATCGAGGTGTTTTGAACCTTTCTATACAACAAAGAGAGTCGACCCAAACTCGGGAGTTGGTTTGACGGGAGCAGGCCTAGGCCTTGCCACCTCATATCAAATTGTAAAAGCCCACGGTGGAATAATGACTATCCGTAGCGGCGCTGGCGCTGGCACCATCAGTAGTATCTATCTTCCTGTGGCACATAAAGATGATTCGCCCGTTGAACAAGAGGCGGCGCTGGCCCAAATTGCTGTCGACCAACAGGAGGTTATACTCCTTAATCTTCATCCATCGGTATACGGTTCCATTTTATCCGCCGTTGAATCGCTGCAGATTCCTTCTCGAGGAACATTTGACGTCTCCCAAGTGCTTGAAATACTGGCGGATCAATCAAAACGTCTGTACCGCGTGATAATTGATGCTGACGTATACGGCGACAGAACAGATGGGGTTGTTGATACGGTATTAGCCGCTAATCCGAGGGCCCGGGTTCTTATTATTGGAGAGACCGTTAAGCCGGAAGCCTATCCAGAAAAGAGAATATTTATTCGCACCAAACCGGTCTCTATGTGGTCATTGAAGGATTTTATTCGCTTAGACAGCAGTTCTAATAGTTAACGAAACTATTTCTCGAAGCTCTCGATTATAGGGTATGGTACTTCGGCAACCTAGGCTTGGGTGAGGCGGGGTAAATATCTTTAGGAACGGCATACTGTGACACATCGGCGGAGGAAATATGGACATAAGATACTTTAGAGCAGCAGCGCTTTCTTTAGCTGAAGAATCCTCATCTGCGCCTACACTGTCAGCGGTTGGAGAGCATGAGATTGCAAAGTATATCGTTCAATGCGCCAAGGCTTATGGCGTTCCAGTGATAGAGAAACAGGAGCTTTGTGATGCGGTAAGCGATTTAGATCTCGATGAAGCTATACCCGCTGAGCTCTATGAGATAGCGGCGTCCGTATTAATGGAGGTTGGAGCATTAGTTCCTAAGTCCAAGGATACGCCCTAACAAGCCTTAAGAACAGGTCTTCTCGGTTGTTAAGTATATAGTCCTTGGTTGATTCTAGGTCGATTGGTAGCGTACACTTCAAACGGCTAATCCCTACAGATGACAAGAGGGCCTGCGGATGATGATCAATACACAATCGGCTCATACTGCTTTAATTATCGCAAACGCTCCTGGAAACCTGTCTGAAGATGAGCGTCAGCTTGTTTTGGAAGCAAGCTTTGTTATAGTCGCAGACGGCGCTCTGGAAAAAATCAAAGGATTGTGCGGCAAAGTGCACTGGGTTGGTGATTTTGATTCGTACGAAGAATCGTCCGAAAACACATTTGAAAGCTTCACTAAGATAGAAAAAGGGGAGCAAAATAGTAACGATCTGGAGAAATGTATTGAATATGCACTATCTCAGGGTGCGACTAGCCTAGCCATTATGGGAGCCATCGGAGGCAGGCTAGACCATACCCTAACAACCTTATCCCTGATGGTTAAGTATCACCAAAGGTTGGAGATCGTGCTCTATCATGAGTTGTCCCGCTCATTCGTTTTTTCTAGTATAGCACACGGCGCTAGGGAGATAGAGATTCCAAATACCGCATCAAATCGAATCCTCTCCATCATCCCGTGGGGCATGGACGCAGAGATTTCGCTTAAAAACACAAAATGGTGTTTAACCCGAGAGACTCTCTCAGCTGGTAGCCAAGGGGTCTCAAACCGCTTTCTCGATGGTCCAGCAATTGTAAGTGTTCATCGTGGAATCGTTATCTGTACAGTCCATGATTGACCGGGTTATCATAGAAGCAGGAGACTCTTCATGGTAGATAATTATAGAACGGTCTACTCGACAGACGGACCAACTGAATGCGCTACGTGCCAAAAAAAACTGCACAAATGTGTATGCGCCAGTGATAAAGAACTTCTTGCTGAAGGGGACGGTACAGTACGCGTCCGCAGGGAGACCAAGCGAAGAGGCGGTAAAGTTGTGACTGTGGTTACTGGCCTAACAATGCCTAACGATCAGATACGGGAGCTACTCTCGTATTTTAGGGGGAAACTTGGTTGCGGTGGAACGATCAAAGGATCTACAGTTGAGCTGCAGGGTGACTTCGCTGAATTCGCCATCAAAGCGCTGCGTGAGCGAGGCATGGCGGTAAAGAGGTCGGGAGGATAGGAGGAAGAGATATCGTGAAGATTGAAATTATAATCGGCAGCCACAGGTTGAATTCTCAATCAGACAAAGTAGGTGAGTGGGTTTCCAGTGCCCTTCAAATGGAGGGTGTTGAGGCTGGACTTATTTCTTTGTCAGGGAACCCTATTCCGCTGTGGAGCGAGGGAGTCTTTGGGGGTGACGAGAACTGGAAGGCTATCTGGCAGCCGATCTCCTCTCGATTAAAAGCTGCTGATGGGTTCGTATTCATTACACCCGAATGGGGCGGGATGGTGCCACCAGGACTTAAAAACTTTCTCCTACTATGTTCGCCCAAAGAGGTTGGACATAAACCAGCCCTTATAGTGTCGATATCAGCCGGGGAGGGCGGGGCATATCCAGTGGCAGAGCTCCGGTCCTTGGGCTATAAGAACAATAGAATCATGTTCATTCCAGAACACGTTATTATCCGACATGTCGAGCAATTTACCGGTTTTGAATCTGCTTGTGAAAGTGAGACTAATAATGTAGCAGAAAGACTGACCTACGCTCTGAAAGTAGTAAAGCTTTATGCCGAAGCGACCCGAGATATTCGGTTCTCGGAGGTAATTGATTTTAAAAAATTCCCCTACGGACAGTAGGCGCCGCTCCTAAGGGCGCACCGCCGGATGTATTCACCGTCATATTTGAATGTCGCATTCTGTGGCATGCATAACGCTCATATTCTCTCTTGGGGCTCAAATCCCCTTGTGATGTAAAACGTTTCTGCACCAGAGCCTTTTTTATGTATCTTCGACAGTTAGTTGGTCTTCAATTTTTTTTTGCATTTTTTTTGTTTGGAGGGAACTCCCAATCTTGTTGGGCCGATTCAGTTTTTGCCGCCGGCGAGCGCTTTTCAGAGGAGATAGTCTTAAAAGATCTACCGATCTCTACCGCTATTTCGTTTGCCTCTCCAACAAGAGCTTATCTAGCTATTAAAATTGGACAGATTCTGACGGTCGATGAGGGAGTTGTGATGAAAACTCCGTTTATCGACCTTTCTGATATAATTAATAAACATACAGATCGGGGGCTTCTCGGATTGGCAGTGGACCCCGATTTTCCAGAGCGGCCTTATCTGTATATATCCTACGTATATGATCCTCCTGGTTTTTCAAGGGATAGCTCAGATCCTCGTGTTATCCGTGTCGCTAGGCTTACGGCAGACGCCAATGCTGACTTCAAAACGGCAGTTCCGAACAGCTTGAAAGTATTGGTCGGGGCGAACGGTATTCCCGCACATATTGCACCTCCAGTGCCAGAGGGTGATGATAATGTGCCCGAGCGAGCTTCATGCATGACCGGATTGACTATGGACGGTGAACCGATTCAGGATTGTATCGGGTGTGATGCCCTTTCGCATACTGCGGGTACACTCGTTTTTGGACGCTCTAGAGAGCTTTTTATCTCTATTGGAGATGGTGCTGATTATAATGGTCCTACTCGCGTCGGTCTGAGGACACAAAATCTAGACTCCCTATCCGGGCGGGTGCTACGCATCAATCCGGATACGGGAGAGGGTATTGCTGGAAACCCCTGGTATAATGCTGCCGTCCCTTCATCGAATCGTTCTCGAACATGGTCCTACGGATTTAGAAATCCGTTCCGGATTACCCTCAATCCTTTAGACGACGAGCCTTTCGTTGGAGACGTTGGCACCTCGTATTATGAGGAAATAAATACAGGAAAAGGCCGGAATTTCGGTTGGCCATGCTACGAGGGCGGCTTTCTTGAGCGAAGTCAGCAAGAGGGGGAGGCTACTGCGAGCATAGAACAGGTAGGCTACCGCCGTTACGACAGAACTGTCGATTTTTGTAACGCGATGTATGCTAATGGGCAGGGATACGTGAAGAAACCTCTTTTTAACTATCGTCATCCTTATGATGAGACAGGCAAGGATTTAGGTGCTTCGATAACGGGTTTATCATTCTACAGCGGTGAGACATATCCGTCTCGATATCGCGGAGCATTATTCTTTGCTGATTATGCTCAGCGATGGATCCGGTACATTACATTTGATTCTGTAGGCCGTCCCGTGCCGCATGATTTCGCTACAGAAGTCGGTACGGGGCTCGGTGCTGTGGAATTACTACAGGGTCCAGATGAGAATATATACGGAGTCTATATCGATCTCGAGACACGGACGAGTCAGGTTCGTCGCTTTCTCCCTGTAAACGGCGGGAACCTACCACCCACCATAAGAGCGTCCGTCGAACCAAAAGTTGGCGAACCTCCCCTTGCAGTCACGGGTTTTTCATCGGCAAGTTTTGATCCTAATGGATCTCCTCTCGAATTTAAATGGGACTTAGATGATGGCCGAATATTGAATACAGCAGATGTCGCTTTTACATATGAAATACCCGGCTTGTACTCGGTAAAACTAACCGTAACTGAAAGGACTCCCGAGCAACTCTCTTCAAGCGAAACATTCTTAATTCGAGTCGGTGAAATACAGGCCGAAGCCAATATTGTCCAACCAAAAAGTGGGGAATTTTTTGAGATTGGGCAGCCCGTTAAGTTGGAGGCGGCCGACGCGACGGGCCGCTATTCGGATGTCCAATTCGATTGGAATATTTTGCAGGTGCATAACGAGCATCTCCACCTTGTTTCAGAGATTCCTGGCCGTACCGGCAGTTTTTACCCGACTGAACACACCGATAACACCTCCTATAGAGTCTGTCTGCGGATGAGAGTCTCAGAAGGAAACGAAGATAATGAGTGCGTTGATTTAAAAGCAAAAAGCGCTGAATACCTGCTTCAGAGCAAGCCAAGCGGCGCAGTAATTTCGTATATCGACGAGGAAAGCGAACGAGAAACGCCTTATGCAATACATCCAATCGTTGGTTCTCAACAAACACTAAAGGCGCAACCTACGTACAACGGAAGAAGCTTCTTGGGATGGTCAGATGGAACACTTAGTTTATCCCGCCGGTTTGTTGCGGAGGCTGGAAAGCACTCTCTTGCCGCGGTTTATCGAAACCTACGTCCACGGGCTCTCTTTAAGAAGCTTGGAGCAAATGCCAGAAAAAGAGTAATTAGGCTAGATGCAGCAAGCTCGTTGGACCCGGAGGGTGCAGATCTTAGTTACCGATGGCTGTTCTCAGATGGAACCCGCTTGAAAGGCAGGTCAATTAAAAAGCGTTTCAAATCTTCCGGTAGATATAGTGTCACATTAACAGTACGAGATCCCCTTGGGGCAACTAATAGACGACGGAAGACAATCGTCGTTAGAAACCGAAGCATTAGAATTACCAATCGTCATTTTGACCGATAACTTTACTTATCGGTCAAAATATCAGGGGGCTGGTAGAGGCCCTTTCGCAGCCTTGAGTGTGAAAAACTACGCGTATTCGTGTGTCTTTGGTCTATGAGTCCCTGCTTCGCCGACTAATATCATAACGGAATTGCAAGCTAGCTCGATGCACAGAAGGTCTCTTGGTCCAAGCTTAATTCTTCGTCGCTCCTCTTCAGTTCTACCAGTAACGATGCGAAGCCAACAGGTCTCGTCTCCACTTAGCTTTCCTTGCTGCCCCCTCGGTTTGTCGCGATAGAGCTTTACCAGGGTATCAGATTCGGAATCGCCGTCATCAGCGCCCTGAAGAATAATATTTTCATCGAGCGATTCAACCCCGTAGAGAAAAGCTCTAGCCGTTGCCCATAACCCGCCAATAGCATCGATTGGCAATAGCATATCAAGTGAGCCGGGCGCTCCAGGGGTCTCTTCGTTGTTGTTGATTGGAATATAGCAAAAACGCAAGCCCACTGGTTCAGGGATAAGCTGTAAACGCCCGAATGATTTTGTAATAGAAAATGTGATACCACCAGTGTACATAACAACCTCCCCCCAGAAAAAACCTTACAATCTCACACGCTACTAGTCCCAGCTACCGCTAACCGTTACGACACGAGGACTATCCTTTCCTGATCTCTACACACTACTTTCCGTGTCATTAAAAAACTCGGAATAAACGCACAAGATCTTTACACCTTAGTCGCAAAGGCCTGATAGCAGGTGTGACAATACTCTGGCTCTCAAAGTTGTGCAACAAATATCCTCTAACTGCCCTTTTTAACTTGAGTCTTATTGACTTTTACCGTCGTTGCACCTGCCTGGTTTTTTCGTTTACCTAATTTAAAGCCAGCTCTTGTTTTCTCTTTATCCGCTTTATTTTTCGGCTCATCAGGGAGATTTTTTTTAACCGCAGTAACGGTTCCCCGACTCCGGCGGTCCTTAGCTGTTAGGGATATTTTAAAAGCTGACTGTGGAGGCGGATCCTGAGACTCAGTAGACGGCTTTGGATCAACAACGGCTTTTTTATCGACGCTAGAAGCAGGGATACCTTGCGGTTGTTTTGGAGTGAGATGTGCTGCTTTTTTATCTTCAGAGTCATCCTGCTCCTGAGCATATATCTGCTCATCCACCCAGTCAGCTAAACCAAGCTCGTCCCGCTCAAATCGTTCTGGATGAATGAGAAATTCTCTTCCCTCCCAGGTATCGGGTAACTCGGCATTGAACCAGAATGACCTGCCCTTAACGATTCTACCAGTGCCAAGATCGAACCATGCAAGACCCTTCTCAGCTGACATCTCATGTTTTAACTCCTCTGCACTGACTAGGTCCTCCTCTGACTCTGAGTAACTTATACTCTGAGATTCTCCACCAGTTTTGCGCGCACTAATATCAAGTGACCCACGAAGAACATGTGAGGAAAGCCCTGTAGTGACTCCGGCGCCTACAGATTTTTTCGTCGAGGTGATTTTTCCAAACCATTCGGTCATATCCGCCGCGGTCCGGTTGTCTCCGATTCTCATCATGACTTTCAGATTGACGTTAGCCATGACCCGTTCGTAGAAGGCTTCACTTAGCCCCATCGCAGAATCTGTGAGTCCTCCCGTTGATTGCGCTCCAAATAGCAGAGCGAACCGCCCTCTCCGAGCCAGTTCAAATAAATTTGCCCAGGTTGGCCCGAAAGTCGAGGATCCCTCATCGATGATAACCAGATGAGGATCCTCCAAGTTGTGATGACGGGATGATGTAATTTCCCCGATTGAAACTTCGAGATCTTCTCGAAACACCTTCACCATTCGCGCAGCGCTCTCAGCCTCTTCAAGTCTGGGAAGCATGAAATATATAATTTTTCCGCGAAGGATAGCATCCGTCAAAACAAGATCGGTGTATTTGGTACAAAAAACTTCTCCGGCAGCGCTGCCCGCGATAGCATGGAGCTCGGATGCTATTCCGCGAAGATTATCTGTAATTCGAGCTGTGTCGAGCACCCCCTTCACACTTCTATAGCTCGATGCTAAATGACCAAGCTCAACCATCGCTTGGCGAGCTCCGATCTTATGCAACATCCCGCGTAACTGTGGATACGCGAGCTGAAAAGCCGACAGGGCAACTGCGATATCTCTAATCGACCAGGCTAAGCCAAAGCTTTCCATGGCCCGTACCATTCGATAGATCGAATCTGCCGCCAGACGGTCATAGTGCTTTGTAGTGCTCTGATCAGAGGTGGGTGGTAAACCAGCTCGTAAGACCTTGCGAGCCTTTACGTCTGCTCGCTGATTGGTAAGGACAAAATTATAGGCGTGAACGGTGTCGAACGGATCAATTATGATTAAATCTTCGATTCGACCTGTTATCTGGGCCATTAAAATTATATGCGCAAGGGTAGCCGAATCACGCTTGGCATCGATAAAGGTACATCCACTCGCCCTGCCGCGGGCCATTTGCTGAAAGATAAGAGACTCAAGCCAGAGGGTCTTACCGACGCCTGTTTTGGCAAATACAGCGGCGTGGGTGCATATCTCATCATCATCAACCCAAAGAGGCTTTCCCGAGTCGAGTTCGAACCCAACCAGATAGCGATCGATCATCTTTTTATCTTTTTGTTGAGCGTGCCGTATCGCGTGGTCAAAGCAATTTCGGTCTGGAGGCTGGCCTAGTACAGGCTTTCCTCCGCGAAGCTGCGACTCCTTCTTTCGCTCCTGTTCAAGAGCTAGAGACCTTCCCCATCCGTAGGCACCTCGGCCGAGTGAGTAGCTCGGAAGTAAGCTGAGTGCAAATAACATCGAACTGGATAAAGCCTCTCCTAGAGGAGATCCGGCAATAGTCAGCGCCGTGATAGCTAAAGCACCTGCCTTAACCAAGATATCACCTTGGCTTTCGTTATCTGCTAGCGTCCGGTCATCCCGCTGATAATCTCTAGCCATGATTACCCTCCCCAACATTGGAGCTGGCATCCACGGATAAATCGTCAAAACCCTCAATAGCATCTCTAGACTCACCTCTAAGCAGGCGTTCGTAAAGGTATTCTGACTCTGCCATCGTTGCTCGCTCAATAAAACGCATCTTGGACTTCCATTTATCGCCAAGCACCTCAGAGAACTGACTCTGTCGGAACGCAACCACCCCTTTAAGTCCAAGGCGCTCATGCTCGTTACCGCCACTATCCCTTGGCACTGGCCTAAACACCGCCGAGATTACCGAGGTACTCGGCACGCCATACTCGCCAATCCTGCTAGCTAACCAACCATAACTAGACAAAACAAAGCGAAGCGATATCCAATCGCGAACAGCTTCCTCCTCCAGCGAGCACGTATCCGCAACAGAACGAGCCTCCGAAACACAGTCAAAGAACTTCACCAAGTTGAAATTTTGCACACGCGCCTCATCAGCATCCTCTTCGGAGAGAGCCTCTCTCTTCTTCTTCTGAACCTCCGCAACACGTGCGCAAGCAGATTGCAGCTGGTCTTGCTCAGCTTGTGTTAGCAATTTTTGTAATTCTTCCATCAACGCCACAAGCGGTATGAAAACCAAATTGGTCCCGGTCCGAATAGCTCCGCTACTGCAAAGATTTGTTATTATCTCCGGTAATTGTCGGCACAACCGCGCATGCACCACACGAAATAATCCGGACAATTCCACCTCATCAGAGACGACTGACCGATTTAATGGATTGGAGAGCAACACCTCAGCCCATTGCCGAAGGGCCCAGCAATCGTCGCGCATGTTATGAGGAACGCGAACCTCAGAAAAAGGACTATATCGGAGTGAGTAGATTAGCCCCTGCCGAATGCGAGTTCGCGAAACATGCGAATAATCTTCAGAATAACAACTCAGGCTGTGAAGAATCGCCCTTGCGCTTAAGTGCGGCAGCGAAGACCTCCTTATCCACCTCTCACCCTCAAAGGAATGCGTAAAGACCTTCGCGGCCTCAAGGGATAAAGCCAGGGTGACAACCTCCTCTACTGGCACAGACTGCATCGCCACTTTTGAGTCCTGACAAGCAGCTCGCACCAGACACTGAGCTAATGCTGCTTCGCCCCCAAGAAAAACCCCACTGACAAGATGTTGATGAGCCAGCCAAACTTCTCGAACCATAGTGCATGCGTTTTCTAAGAGAGGCTCGTTTGCAGAACCGTTTGGTCTAAACGGCTCGCTTAAATCGGAGTCGTTAATGTAAGCGGGAGTCTGTTTATAATGCAGAATTATTGCAGCCAAATGCATGTTTGGAGCGTTAGCCACGCCAAGCTCTGCGAGGTGTTGTCCCAGGCGACTCTTTTCCACATCCGAAATCTTGCTCTGGTTCGGACAAGCGAGACCCTGAACTGAGAGGCTCGGAGAGCCGTCGTCATTGACCCTCTCTAAGCTTGCCCGAGCTCCGGAATAAAAGAGACGTCCATTACCTGTCGAACCTAAAAGCCAAGCCTTTCTGCGAACTCGAAGCCCTCGAGCTCCCGAAAGCGCAGACAAGAGAGCCACAGCAATTATAAGCCTGAACCCCGCAAGCACCATAAAAAGTGCTCTTATGCTTAAAAGGTGCAGTTTGATCAACATTCGAGACCCTAATCCCATTGAAGCCATTGGAAAACTAGCTGCATTGGAGTTTAGAATCGAGCCAGCTATTGCAGAGGTGGTGACGTCAAAGACCAGTCTTTCAGACTCTGTGCCGTGAGCGATTAGCCAATGGCGATAACTCATCCACTCATCGGAAGCGGTATCTGACCACTCGTGCTGAAGCGCCAATAGTCGACTGTAATTTCGTGAAATTTCTTGACCAGAGTGATTACGCACCCCCCAGAGGAACACTCCAATAAGAAAAGAACCATAGAGGGCAAAGGCTACAAGGCAAAAACCTATAAGAAGTCTCCGTAGCTTTTGAGAGCGAGAGGTTCGTAAAACCTCAAAATCCTTATCGGTTGGGGCTGAGATCCCATGAGACATGTTAATTTTGCTTCCTATGTCCTTAGGTCACACATCGACCGTTCGGACAAAAACCTAACCATATAAGGAGTATATGCACCCCAATACTATTTCTGCAACATACTCGATTGCTATGAATACCGAAGCTAACAAGCCGTTACTATGGAGTTATCGGATGGCTTATGGTCTTACTAAACACTCCAAAACCGCCTAGCAAATGACCTCAGAACAGCATGTTAGGTCTTAGCTAGTTAAAACTAGGCTGTTTTTCTACTTCGCTGACCGCAATTAACAGGCCTGATAGACACAAAAAATTTTCTATTCCGGTCAATGGTATTTAGCAACCAGTTCTTAGGAAACATCCTGAATTGTTCGATGCATATCCTACATCAACAGGCATCCAATCGTGTGATCTGGTTGATTCATAGCGAATTTGAGCAAAATGATTAAAGCCAAACGCCGAACGAAGT
This sequence comes from Pseudomonadota bacterium, assembly GCA_038134595.1. Lineage (GTDB taxonomy): Bacteria > Bdellovibrionota_C > UBA2361 > UBA2361 > OMII01 > OMII01. Next base: position 15,756 of record JAYPVM010000009.1, read on the forward strand.
CGATAGTGCTATTGGTCAGAGGGGGCTAAATGACAAAAATTTCAAGTAACCGGCTATTTAGATCTGGCAGAGTTGTAACTCTCTTCATATGGGGTGTTCTTTCAATAACCGTAACGAACGCCACCTCCATAGGGGCTCCAGCGGGGGAGAATCTTCGCGCAGCACATCCGTCAATCAAAGCCGAAGCCGTTGCCCACTATGCGCGGTCAAGAGCACTACTAGTCAAGGCAATTAGTGAGTTTGACAAAGCTCGCTCACTTGCCAAGCCCGATGAGCTTCTAGACGCCACCAAATGGAGAAATACGTTGATAGACAGAGCTGAGGATCTTGAAAAGGTTCTCGACCCTCAACCGCGTGTGACGCGTGGCGGCATATATTTTGAGGCAGATTCGAGACTTTTACCTGAAGCAAAGAGGTAACTCAGGGGGATAGGTTTTTTTAAGGGAAGGATATGGACGACGGACAGGTAATACCGGGATTAAACGAGGAGTGGTCGTTTGCTGGGGCCAAACTTATGGAGTGGATGACCGGCGTCACGACTGCTTTTCTAGTGAGCACTCTTATTGAAAAACCAGCGACAGCCATGCCACTGTTGGTAATTATTCTGATCGGTACGACTCTGTCTCTTTCAAATTTAAGAAAGCGTTTTCCCGACGAGGAACGCGGAGTGATGAACCTAGTAATGACGTCCTTAGGTTTTCAACCGATTGGAATCCCCGCTCCTGCTAAACTACAACCTAGGTGGAGCGGAGGCCGGATAAGCGAGCTCCCTGAGCGATGCCTTTTTGTCGAGCTAAAGCTCGATTCGATCATCAACAACCCAGAGTTTGACCCCCAAAGGTAACAAAGAGATGCAAAATAAGAAAACTGCGGGCGAGGCGGTCAAACAAAAAATATCGGAGACTCGGCTCTCTACGGGTCGCGATGGGAACGATACGATCCGATTGTGGGAGAACTACAAAGACCAGTCTCTTATGTGGCGAGCAATCGCACTTCTACAGCTACCGACAACTTTTGTCGCAATCCTCTTTGCCGTCTTAATGTGGTCTACACGAGAGGTGACATTGACGGTACCGTCGAAGCCCCTACCCGGCATCTATGCCGCCCAGGACATACCTGACAATGAGTTTGTCAATGTAGCGCTAGACTACATTAACCTTGTAGGCACCTATCAACCACGGACTGCTCGGAGACAATTTGAAGAGGCAATGAGCATGCTGCACGAGCCATTACTGAGTAAATTCAAACTAGACATGATGAATTCGGAGCTGCCGGCTATTGAGAACTCGTCGAGAACACAAGTATTCTTTATCGATCCTCTCAAAACCCGAACTCACCGCCAAGGCAATAATGTAACGGTAACAGTCGAAGGCGATCGATGGAAGGTCATCGCGGGAGCCGAACTTCCGACCCTATCGAGCCGTTATCGAGTCACTATGACTACACTTCCCAGAAATAAATTAAACCCGTACGGTATTGTAATAACAAGCGTAACCTTTAAGGCCAATACTAAAGGTGAGCGCATCATAGATATCGACAAGGAGCTCCAACGATGATGACAAGATTCGGCATCTTAAGATTTATAATTGTGAGCGCACTGTTTATCGTAAGCACTGGCACACTAGCTTCCACTGCACGTGCACGCGACGTTGAGTATTCGGCAGGAAATGGTGAAATACCGGTGTGGGTGAATGAGGGCGAACCAACAGAGATCATATTTGAAGGTGGTCGGATAAAGGACGGATTTAAAAACTCAAAAGCTGGCCTCGCTCTCGAACGAAAAGGTTCATCTCTGATAATATTTGGAAAAGCCAATCTTAACAAAGATGCAGGAGAAGCCCTCCTTGTTCGCTTAGAGAACGGGCAAAGCTACCCAATACGCATTCGTCTTGCCACCTCCGACAACCCGAGGGATGCGCAGGTTGTAGTCGGAGACGGAAAGGGAGCGATGGGCGCTGAAGAGGAGGCTCCGCCGCCTTATGAAGAGAGAAATTACGATTATGCGCCAGCAAGTAAGGTTTCGGGTTTGATGCGAGAGATGGCATTAGTAGCCGAGTTTGGCAAATCGACTATTCCAGGCTACCAGGTCAGTAATAAGTTTACCGGACAAACAGTAATAAGTGACGGCAGTCTCTTGGCTACGATTGATCGTATATTTATTGGAGCAAACCTCTGGGGATATGTCCTAGACGCTTCAAACCTATTGGATCAATCCCAGAGATTAAACCCGGCTACCTTTCGAATAGACGGGACTCGAGCGATATCAGCTTCTCGCTGGGAGCTTAGTGCACGCCCCATGACCGTCGAGCATCAGGTAGCTGGCGCTCACAACGCTAAAGTTTATATCGTTACGCGAGCAAGATAGGAAAAGCTATGAGTCAGGCATTAAAGGATATCGGACTACGGCTTAAGAGCGACAGAAAGACGCAAGTCATCGCGCTTATATCGGTTGGCACTATCCTTTTTCTAGCTCTAAGTGATGGACCAAGCAATCGAAGACGGAGAACTTCAAAGCCAAAGCCAGAAGTTTCAGTAGGTGCAAACGATCCTAACGAGCGATGGCGCGATCTTGTAGAGCGCTTTAACGGACAGCTTAACACCCTCACAACAACCACAAACACCCTTCAAGAGGAGGTCTCGAGCCAGAAGAAGGCTCTCCAGGAATACGAAGCAACCACAGCAGAGATCTTTAAAAAGATACTTGAGCGCTTAGCTACCATACAGGATACAAACAACAGTCCAGTGGTTACCAACAGCGGTCCAACTCAAATGGGAGACCTAGCAAGTCCAGATATCATTCAAACCGACCCAGAGGAACTCGAATCTATTGGTGGAGATGACCCTATAGCCATTCAACCACCGCCACAACCGAAAGAAGCACGACTAGCTGCTATCATGCCTGGCGATTCTGTACGAGTTAAACTTCTAGCTGGCGTGAACGCCCCGACCGATGGCACACCTTTTCCACTCGTCCTAAAGCTCATTGGAAATGTTATAGGACCTGATGGAAACAGCATCCCCCTTGGCGAAGCTCGCTTGCTTGCAGCAGCTCAAGGGTCTCTTACCGATTCGCGAGTGTTAATGAGAATCACCCGTCTCAGTGTTCGGTTACCTAATGGACGTCGGAAAGAATTCCCAGCCGATGGCTGGGTTGTTGGAGAGGATGGCTTACGCGGAATGGAGGGAATCCTAATAGACCCAATAGGTAAAGCTATAGCTGGCCAAGGCTTTGCCGGCGCAATCGGTGGGGTCGGTGAAGGGATAGCAGCAGCGAACACTAATATACAGACGTTCGGAGCTACTGGGAGTCAGAGTCGAACTGTGGACCGTGGTAAAATCCCTGAATATGCGGTGGGTGAAGGATTAGCAGGAGCAGCAAGTGAATGGCAAAAAATAATAACCAAGCGGCTCGATGCTCTTGTTCCTGTCGTACAGGTACTATCAGGACGGGAAGCCACCGTCGTGTTTTCTCAATCTCTTGCGATACCCGATCTGCTAGAGCAAGTTGATGAAGACCCTTCAGTGGCTTTTACGACATTGGATTAGGAATGCGCATATGAAACACTTTGTTTTACCAATCTTACTAACGTCTCTCACCCTAGCTGGGTGCTCTCGAATTGGAAATGTTTTTAACCCATTCTACGAACCCCCCTCTCCCAGGGCCTTATTAGGGGAGCGCTCAGACGCTGCGTTGACCGAGGAGGGTTCCGGTGGAAAGGGGGCTAAAGCAAGGGAGGCCCTCGAAGCTATGGCTTCCTATCAACGTGCATCTGCGCCTCAACCGGTCAATCCAGTTATTCAACCGGCCGTTGTCCGACTAATGTGGATTCCAGATCACTTAAACTCCCACGGGGATCTCGTGCCTGCGCACTATTATTACCTCAAGGTAAAACGGGATTCCTGGGCGGTTACCGACGCCTTTGAGTTAGAATCTCAACTGGGAGCAAGCACTGGAAACGCATCGTCTATAGGTTTTGTAAATCCAGAGGATATTAGATGATTCGGAGTATTTTTGCAGTGGTGACAGCCTGTTTAATTCTACCTACTCTCTCCGCATGTAGTCTACACGCTACGACCGAACCTAATGAGGAACTAAGACTCTATGAAACAAAACTAACAAAACTCCCCCCTCCTCCAACATATTCAAGGACACGTTGGGTTCGACCCCCTGAGATACTCCCTCAACGGGATTTACCGGGAAGGGAACGTAAGGAAGTGCGACAGGCACCATCTGTTCGACCGATTTTTAGCCTCTCGCTAAAAAAGGTTTCATTGAGCGAGGCGGCTAGAGTTTTAGCGGCGACTGCTCGGTATTCCAGCTATACCGCGACATCCATATCGAAGCAAAAAGTTACCATTCAGGATATCGGCACTATCGACGAGTTGGCTGATAAAATTGCTGCAATCGCCGAGATCCATGTTGTAGTCGATCATGAGCATAAGGAGGTACGTTTTCTAGAAGCGCACGCGCAGGCGCCTCGGTTTTACAATGAGTAGGTTTTAGATGAGTATAAATAGACTAACCAGACAACGACTCTATCAGGACGAAGAGCTTTTTAATAAGCTGCTTCCCTTCGCTCGATATGACGACGACAATCAATTCTTCATTCACGCTGACGCATCATTGTGGCAGATATTCGAACTACAGCCAAAGTGGATAACGCAAGTGTCTGACGTCGAGGCATTTCAGTTATGCGAAAGAGTTCAGGAAATGATGGACGCGATGGATCACACTCTATCTGCTCAGTTTTGCTGGGTCACCACCTTTGATGTCGAGGACTTACTTCAGGATAGCCTCAATCGATATCCACTAACGGGTCCCGCTGGATGGATGGCTCGTCGCTGGGTCCGTTCGATCAGATTGGCCAGTCAAAGCAAGTCACTGCATCGTCGGCCGAGAAAATTAAGGTTATTTGCCTGTTTTCGCTACGACCCGCCATGGGAGGGTAAAGGGCTCTCCCAGCAGCTTGCGAGAACCATGAAGATGTTCTTCTACGGAGCAGTGGGGCTGAGCGCAGAACAGCGCTATACCGAATATATGGGATTTGCGAATAAGTTTAAGGGAATCATGGACGGCACTGCGGCAAAGCTAGCTGATATGGGTTTCTATCCACGCAGACTCGATGGTCAGGGACTTATTAACCTGCTCTATCCAATTTTAAACCGGCGAAGCGTTAAGCCAGGTAAACACCGCCGAGGACGAGGCACCGCCGTTCCCGTACCCGAATACGACCCGGATGACCTACTTGCAAATCAAGTATCAGAGACACACGTTGAACACCCAGAGGATGGTATCATTAAAAAAGATGGTCGAATCTTCCGCTCAGTTTCAATGGTCAAGCCACCAAAGACCTGCCTTCCGCTTATGATCGCTCCACTACAGAGTACCCCGTACGAGAATATACTAAGTGTAACGTTCTCAAAGACACCAAAGGAAGCTCAATTAGAGCGACTCGATAAACTTGATAGCACCCTAGGAATGCGAGAGCGGGGTTGGGGTGGACGGTCAAATCAAAAAGTACGACACCAAATCTCGGCTATCAGAAGCGCACGAGAAGAACTCTATAATTCTAGAGAGCAAATTGTCGATGTCGGAGTTCATCAAACCTTTATATGCCAAACACCAGATGAGGCCATCCGTGCAACATCAGAGGCTATAGCCGCATTTCCTCAGCTAAACGGTGCCCGTGGGATGGTTCATGAAATCTCGGACATGGCTGTTCTCATCAATTCCCTGCCAGGTGCTTACGATCCACAGACCGATGGCGCTGGATGGACGAATACCATTCAAAGCTCTCGTGCTGTTAGAATGTTTCCACTGTGGGGCAACTGGCGGGGTAGTGCCGGTAGTCAAATCCTCTTGCCAAGTCTCTGGAACCGCGAACTGGTCGGATTCGACCTGTACGATTCAAATATCGCACCAAACGTCCTTATCAGCGGGGTATCTGGTGCAGGTAAGAGTTATCTTATGTGCTATCTAATTACAATGCTTAATAGAGGGCACTACTCTACTCTCACCGACGGTAGAATCGTTGAGCGTAACCCCATCACGTTTATCTTCGACAAAGGAATGGTCGGCCAGCCCTGTGGATTTGAAAAGGTGGCAAAGCTTTTTGGTGGGAGGATATACGAGGCAACGCCATCTCGCGCGCCAGCTATGAACTTTTTAGGCCGCCTTGGAGAGATACCACCGGACAACCAAAACGACGACTATAAGGATCTAGTTGACCTCTGTGCTGACGTCATATGTGACATGGCAACAGACGGGAACACCACACCCGACAGACTTGAAAGAGGAAGTGTCGGAGAATCACTTATTGAGGCTCATCGCATATACCGTTCGGGACCTATGCGCAGAGAGTTCATTCTTAGTGATGTAGTCTCAGTTCTTCGCGCACCAAAGCGCGTTGACGAGACAGATGATGCGGCTCGTCGTCGGCAGAGAATATCATTGCTCATCGCGGACTACTACGGTGAAGGAACCTATGCGCGTTTCTTTGATCGACCCGGCTCATTGAAACTCAAGGAGCGATTTATTGTATTTGACTTAAAAGCTCTCAGTCGGAATCCCGATTTGCAACGAGTATTTCTCAAAATTGCTATGGTGTGGGCCGATACGGTCATGAACGATCCTAAAGAGCTCGACACCCGTAAGGTTCTCGTCTTTGATGAGGCTCACGAATTAATCGGAAAGACTCAGTCGGGCACGATTGAAACCGCGTTTAGACTGTACCGAAAGAGAAAAGGAATAGTAATTGCGGCTTCACAATCAGGAGAGGATTTCTATGCCGGCTCGGGTGGACAAGCTATCGTGCAGAACAGTGCGCACAAAATATTCCTCAGGCAGGACCCCAATAAATTCCACCTTACAGCCGAAGCCTTTAATTTAACCCCACAACAGGCCGACGTAATAATGCGACTCAGAACCGTTAAAGGGGTCGAATCCCAATTTTACCTTCTCTCAGACATAGGCGAAGGGGCATTAGTCCTACCGGTAGAACCAGCCTTTTATTGGGTAAGTACAAATAATGGTGATGACAATCAATTATTTGCCGATATGTTAACCCGCCATAATGACGATTTTTCCAAGGCCCTCGAAGAAGTAGTAATGCTTGCGCCGCACGGCGCCAAGGACCTTCAAGCCAGGATGATGGGTGGAAATATCGACCATAACGAACATATGGGAGTTGATGGCGCTGTGAGTGCAATAATGGATTCTGGGTTTAGAGATTCTGGAGCATAACAAGGAGATGAAATAATGAGGTGCAAATTAGGATTGGTAGTAGTATTGTTGAGTTCCGGATGCTTTTCGGCTGAGCCTGAGATAACGCCCGAGCGTGTTGTGGAATATCGCGTTCAGGAAGTTCCCGGTGCCGTTGAATACGTATGGGAAGAGCCAATGGTAGACGTTGTTGATGTCCCACCGGGTCTAGATCCTGAAGGCCACTACTATCGGCCAGGGCACCAAGAAGTTGTAGAGATACGACAGGGGCGTTGGAAATATCAAAAACGCAAAAAACAGTAGAGTAATCACTAGCTAATTGTCATGAGTCTCATTAACATCCGACACTTGTCTGCCCCCCTCCGCAGTAAATTCCAGATAGGCGCGGTAGTTATTCTGGCACTCCTTGTACTCATGATCCGGTGGAGCAGCTCCGGTTCCCTGGAAAATTCCGCTCCGTACAAAGCAAGCGTTCGGAAAGAGCGTACAGAGAGAAATCAAGCCCTACTAAATTTTCTAAAGGAATCTGCTACCACCTCCCCTACGGGTGCGAAACCTTCGAATTTAGAGCATACAGATCCCTTGATAGACGACATAGTTACAGGCCAGTACGAGCGGCAATTATTGGCGGAAAAAGAACGTGAAACGCGCTCAAATAGCGATTCTTTTAGTGATATACGAAAATCTCTTGGACTGAACTAATCCTAACAGCTTAGAATCTTTACGTAAAAATTCCATATCTCGTGCTTTTTTTGTGAAGCAATGGTTCATCAATGGTAGATATGTGTTTATTAGAGACACAACGATTGGCAACGGTGCGAATCGGTCATTCTAAGATCATTAACGAGAGCCCACGATGAACAAAAAGATTCCAAGCTACCACGCATACCTTCTGAACTCCGCAGCTAGCATGCTCGTGTTACTAGGCAGTGGCTCATATCCGTACTCTGCTGTGGCGCAGACTTCCAATGCTATGTTTGCACAGGGGACATCTATGGATGCGTTCAATCGGGCTGGCGAGGCACTCCGACGTGGCCTTACAAAGGCTAAGGCAAGCGAGGACTTAAGCAAAGAGAGCGTGGTTAAGACAAAGCCAACTAATCCGCAACTAGCAAAGAAATCTTTACCAAATCCCCTTTCGCAACTAACCTCGTATGCTCCTCCAACGAAAAAAGAGCAGAAAGAGAGAAGACCATCGACCTCCGCTAATAAATTACACGGTCGCGCTATTAAGTCTTCTTCCCCTACTTCACAAAAGCCCTCTTCGAAAACGAGCAAGAACAACACCTCAAAAGACAGCGAGATAAAGCGACTTCAAGCCGAGCTGTCCCAGCTAAAACAGGACCTTGCCGTAGCTGAACTTGAAGTTTCACGACTATCAGATATTGTACAGTCAAAATCATTTTCAACATTGAAAGGACATCCTTCCAATACCCGAGCAATGACGCCGAAAGTTTCAAGTAAAACTAGGGCCTCAAATTTTGTTCGTCCCGCACATGCAACTATCACTAGAAGCGCACCGGTAGTTGATATGCAGGTAGCTACCATCTCGTCCACTAAAGCACATTTAAGACTCGGCCCAAGCACTGAACACTCTAGGCTTATGACATTACGAAAAGGATCCCGCCTAGCCGTTGAAACTCGCCAGGGGGAATGGTACCGGGTGTTTGCTCCAAACGGTCAACGGGCCTGGATTCATGGATCGCTAGTTTCCTTCGGCAACGGTTCTCAAACTCTAAATGATGGCAGCGCAGTCACCACGCGAGGTTACAATGAGAAGAAGTAATTTTCGCAAATTAGTCCTTAGCGTTCTCATCGCAAGTATCTCGGTACAACTGTGCACTGGATCGGCGGAGGCGCAAAGCATTACAACAGTATCCTTTACCACCGGAAGTAAGAATCTTGTGTATCCAATACAAGGGGCAAGAACATCAAGCCGATATGGAATGAGAAAACATCCTATCAAGAAGCGACGAATCCACCATCACGGCATTGACTTAGCTGCACCCAAAAGCACAGCTATTCGGTCTATTTCCGATGGGGTAGTGATTTACGCCGACCCACACGGTGGATATGGAAACTTTGTCGCAGTCAAGCATTCCAATGGAATTACAAGCCACTACGGTCATTGCCAAAGCATTAAAGTCCGTGTTGGACAGCGCCTAAGAGCCGGGCACATTGTAGCTACTGTTGGAAGTACGGGTCATTCAACTGGCCCCCACCTGCACTTTGAGATAAGGCGAAATGGCAAGCCATTAAATCCCGAATTGATATTCCCAGACCTCGAGAACTGATTCGACGCGCGGCCGTTACCTCAGCTTTTGAGAGCTTGAGACACCCAGCTTACTAATTAGGAATTTCTTACACGCCTCTTGTTCTTCAATAGCAAGCCTATCTTCTAACATCTTACGTTGTGCTTTATCCAACGGATTTAGCTTCGTATATGCCAACATCCTTGCAAGAGGCTCCGGGTGTGTCGATAGAAGGGTTAAGACCTCAACGGAAGAATCCCAGGTTAGCTTTCGAACATAACGTGCGGCCTCTAAGTTAAATACATCGCCGCCCGAGACCTTATTGCGTGCAACAAGAGCCAAGAGAACGAATTGTGCTGGGGGCTTCATATCAAACCACGCAGTAACATACGGAAGTCTAGCTTCCTCAGGCACCCTCAGAAGAGCAAGAAGTGAAATTACCTGTTCACGGCTCAAATTGTACTGGGTTGCGACTAAGACATCCAGTAGGTTCTTTTCACCTCTTTTTAACTGTGCGAGCTGCCCTTCAAGTTTATTTGCCGCCGTTACTCTTGCGTCTTGTATTGGAAACATTAATAGATCCGACAACTGAGTAAATGATCCATTCTCGATGAAAAGGCCACTGAGTAATGCCAACTTATCAGAAGCTACAACGCCCTTCCAATCTGCCAATTCCGAGGCATCAAACCACTTTACAGCGGCTGACAGCGAATCATTTCTACCCGAGAGCACCTTTAGTATATTCTCCCCAAGACGAGGGCTTGTCTCAATGAGCGGCGAAAGCGCCTGTAGCATCACTCGAGTCTTTGCCTCTGGTAAATCTTCAGGAAATGCATAAGATACCGCCCCTAAAGATTGATTGCCTGTTATGATTGACGCAATCCCTACAACCTTTGGATCCCCAAGTGCTGTTACACCAATTGCCTCAAGAGCAGCAAATACACTTCTAAAGGGCTCAGACAAACTATGAAGGACTGACAGAGGTATATCCAAAAGCTCTTTGCTGATTTGATTATGTTTTGTTTCCGCTACAATCGCCAGTAAAACCCCGGGATGCAGTGTTTCAAGAGCTGGAAGTCTCACTGTGCCCTGCGGAAGCAAGTTATCGAGTCCTAACGCCAATGCCACCTGAAGATCCGTTGCGGAAAGATCTCTTCTCCAATCGTTATTGCAAGCTATTCTCAGAAATCGGGTCCGAATTCCCTGAGGATTCTCCCCTGAATCAATGTCATCTAAAATGGTTCTAATAGCGGCCGGGTCTCCCCGCACAATTGCAGCTCTTGCAACGACAGCCATCCGGGCCCGCTCTCTTGATGCCCACGCACTCTCAAACTCTGGCGAATACGTAGGTCCAAGAAAAGGAATCCAAGCCGAAACTTTGTGATACGTAAATGGCTCCAACCGATAAAAGGCATACAGTAGCAAAAAAATAAGAACTATCAGCGTGACTACAGAAGAGGCACGTCTAGAAGTCTTGTCTCCGATAGCATTAGCCTCTTTTCTCCTTTCAAAATCACTGGTTTCTGCTATCTCTTTGCTAGTCACTTCTCTAGCACTGTTAGTCTCTGGGCTAACCGGCCCTGGAGAACCAAATGCAAGACTAACCTCAAGAAGGGAGGCTCTATGACGCGGATCGGTCAACTCAAGTTGATCGAGCAACGTCCTTTGTCTTTCGCTTAACGCATCTCCTTTTAATGAGCGTATAATCTTTCCAAGGGAATATATGTCGGCTGTTGCTGGGGGTATTTGTCCGGCTTGGATTTCGGGAGCAGAAAATACGTCGCTTCCTCCCCGCAGTGCATCAAGGCATGGATCTACCAATCCAACCCGGTCGCCTCGAAGCACAATATTTGCCGGTGAAATATGGCCGTGCACAACGCTCCGTTGAGACAACTTACCAGCGATCGTTATCAACTGACTCACGACATCTTGCAATTCAGCAGGATTCCTCATCAAGCCTTGTTCGATTTGGTCGCTGAGGGTGTGCTCAAAAAACGGTCGGGTAATAAGCAATCTTGCAAGCTCCCCTACGATGGATACTTTGGTTTCCTTATCAAATACCAGGCTAAATGCCTCAATCTCCGAGGCAGTTTGAGAGAGAAGCTGCGAATCAAGAACATCGGAAAAACGTCCGAGAAAAACATCCTCACCGGCTAAAAAAAGTGGGCGAACATCCCAATGAGCCTCACCAAGAACCACATTTATACACACAGCACCAGAGGGTAAGTGTGGCACATACCGTTCCAACACAGCCCTTCTCTCTTGGTCTAATGACTCCGGCGAAACGAGCTTCACGCTAAGAATTCCTCAATTTACTCATCGCATTAAACTAGCAAACCAAAATCGAGCAGCTAAAGTTCACGCTCCGCAACAATCTGCTCCATCTCTGCTCGTAGCCTATCAACGATCTCTTCGTACGAAAATTGCCCCAGCAAGTTTGTTCCCTTCTTTAGGTTAACATGATTTGGCGCGCACCATAAGCCTAGGTCTGCATCATCGGTCTCACCAGGACCGTTAACACGACATCCCATGACTGCAATCGTAAGATTCTTATTCGCATACTCCTTCGTCATTTCTCTAACTTTATGTGCAAGATCAACAAAAGCTTCATTTTCAACTCGAGAACAAGACGGGCATGATATAATATTTAAACCCTCATGCTCAAAGCGCGGAACTGATCGAAAACGGCCACTTCGAACATCTTCGATTATCTTTCGAGCCGTTAAGACTTCGATATGCTTTTCCGAATGGGGTAGAGTCAGGGACACCCGCATAGTTTCACCGATTCCCCGAACCAGCAGGTTCTCAAATGCAACACGAGTTTTCACCTCACCTAAGGGCAACATCCCCGCCTCTGTCACTCCGAGATGTAGAGGAATCTGTGGAAATCTTTCAGCGAACTTTTGATTAATCTCCACAACGTCATTCGGGTCCGAGCTTTTTAGAGAAACTACAAAATTGGTAAAGTTCAAATCCTCTAAATAACCTACATGCTCAGCGGCCGAGGAAAGCGCCGCTTCGATGGGATCGTTATCAGCAGAAGCCTGTGCGGGATCTAGAGAGCCAAAATTTACGCCAATCCGCACAGCCAGGTCGTATTCCTTTGCAGTTTCTACAATAAATCGGACCTTTTCTTGAACAGGAACGTTTTTATCATGATGATAGAGATGACCGGGATTATAGCGAATCTTTTGAACGTATGGAGCGACCAGCCTGGCAAGCTTGTAGCTTTCCTGTAGGTCAACAACAAGCCGCGCGTCTGTTTTCTGCCGTATCTCTGCCAAAGCCGCAACATCACGCTTGCTGTCAATAGCAATCCTTATGATATCGGCTCCATTATCTGCCAGCAATTTTATCTGCGCGATCGTTGCATCAAGATCCTGAGTCTTTGTTGCGCACATACTCTGTACCGAGATGTCGTGCCCTCCACCTATGCAGAGATCTCGGACCCGCACTACTCTCGTGTGACGTTTGGCTATTTCCTGTCTTCCTTTACCACCAACTACCATTTACATCGGCCTCCCGTTCTCTCTCACTCTAGAAATACTCTTTACCTGCAAATTTCGACTACCGAAAGCATATCAAATTGGCCTATAATCAACAATTTAAGGGGCCGTTAAGTTTTTATTATTGGAATATATATAGGTCGAGATATACCATGAGAAACACGACTAGGATACTGGCAATACTGGGGTTTTTTGCAGTTAATTGCGCTTTTCCGCCAAAATCAGCTGTCGCAGATGAATCGACTGCATTCCGACCCATGTGGCGCCTTCTGAGCGCACATGACAAAAAGCAGTTCATCTCAGGCTATCTTTATGCTCTTGACGGAGCTGAAGATGTTACTCAAATTGTACTTGAGTATGTCCGGGAACATCCCGACCAAGCTCTTACAGGGTTAGAGAAAATTCAAAATATTTATCGAGCCGGCGGCTTATCTGCAGATAGAGTTGTTGCAGAGCTCGATTCTCTTTTTGAGCAAGCCGAGGGTAAGGATGCATCGTTATCACAGGCCTTCGCTATAGCTCGACGAAGATTAGGTCATTAAGCGTATTTACCGTAGGATTTTTATGTCAGTTCACATGGATGATTTAGAGGATATATTTCAGCGGATTACCGAGCGCTACGATGAGCCGGTACCAATAGGAGGGCGCTGCGAGAGTACGACATTCTATCGAACAGAGGATCTTAGCGACTCAGACCTGAATTTATGTGCGGAATATGTAGCCGAGCGCATCAAGAACGTCACGGCCCCATCCTCGCCGGAACTGTTCTTAAAACTACCCGGGGGGTATTCATTTTTTGCAGAGCGGCTATGCGCTGTATATTCGGAGCTCTTTAATGGAGGTCGTGAAATCCCCTTAGAGCAGTACCTTGAGAGCAAGCTGTCCAATGGTCACGGGGAAAAATACAAGGGCTGCTCAGCGATACTCGTAACCGATGTGATTACAACTGCTCGCTCCAGTCTTGAGGCTCATACGAAAGCCACCCTCCGGGGCATACCAGTCTTGTGCTGGGCAACACTAATCGACAGAACGTTCGGTCCCGGCCCCGTCTCGGTCGTATCTGCCTATACTGGCGCTTCGGTTCGAGTTCTTACCCAAGTTGGATAATCCGACGGAAGGCTGTCGAATTACACTTCGCCTACTGTAGCTCTCTTGCTATCGTGCTCGCCGGCTCAATAAACCACTTCAAATACATTCAATGAGGAATATTCCGACTATCTAGTGACCCCAATCAGCTGATACGCCCATCCCGAGACGCCTCATAGATGACCTCTTGCCAAAAGAGACCAAGCATCCCTTCTAGACCGCCCTCCTACTAAGAAAGCTGGGCCAGCTCCGGTTAGTCTATAGCAGGGAGACTCAAATCAATTAGCGTGGTTTCAACGGGATAACTTTTCCACCACCTGCGGCCTTCATCCTCTCTGGCGCAGCAGCAACATCATCAACACTCTGCTCGTCAAGAAGTTCTATCGTAGATAGCACTGTTTTATTCTCATCGCTTAACGCACCCGCAGGACGTACCACCCGACTTCGACGAATAAGTACGTCTAGTTCATGATGCGCTGCCTGACCGGCTTGCACCCGCGCCTTTAAGCTGACAAGAGAAACGGCTAAACTGCTCGCCTTGATAAAATCCCCTCGCTCAGATGCGGCTATCAGCTCTCCCTGTTGCTGTGTTAACTCAGATTCGCTCGTCCGCCATAATGTTTGAAATTCATTACGAAGCGAGAAAACATCATAAACCAGCTTTTTGGTACTTGGTGACTCAGCAGACTCCGAGAGCTTTTTGAGTAACATCCCATTTACGTCCCGCCATTCTGCTACTTGGTTCGATGACAGTTCAGGTGTTAATCCTTCCACCCGACTCAAGCCGTGACCTCCCGCATGACTGTACAAACGAAGAGCACGCCGACTCTTTTGAATCAGCGCTACAACCCTACTGCGGAAAGTTTCAGACTCCATAGTGTCTCCGCTAAAAAAATCAGAACAATTAAATCCGGGGCACCTCTCTAATTTCGGCCTCAAAGATGATTTAAGTACCAAAAAACACGACCAACTCTCTTAGTATGTCAGAAGCAAGGCTAGCAACAAACTACAAAGAGAATCCCCCTCAAACATCCCGATCTGAAAAAGTCGGGGCTGTACGTTTATCAGCTAGTAGATCCAAAAGCAACAAAAAAGCACAGAACCTCGTTATATGATATTATTATTAGCCCGCTTTTTGTGCGTGGAAATCGTGGCACTGCCACCGGTGCTTAACTGTTCGATACAATGCGTTAAAAACACCGCCTTCAATTGCGGCCCTTATCTCACTCATCAATGTTAAGTAGTGCGTTAAGTTATGTATGCTTGCTAGCTGAGGCCCCAGCATCTCTCCTACTTTGAAGAGATGATGAACGTATGCTCGTGAATACGTTCTACATGCGAAACAATCGCAGGTCGGATCAAGAGGTTGTAGATCTTCGCAATACTTACTGTTTTTAATATTGTAGAAAGGGGGGGTATCATTAACGAAAATGCGTCCAAAGCGTCCTGACCTCGTTGGCATTACGCAATCAAATATATCTACACCCCTTAATACTCCCTCTATAATATCCTCCGGCGTTCCAACACCCATAAGATAACGGATTTGCGCCTCAGGTAATTGATCTACATGATATTCAAGTACCCCATACATCGATTCTTTCGGCTCTCCCACGCTCAGTCCACCTACCGCATAGCCATCAAAGGAAATTTGTGAGATCAATTCCGCCGATTTTGTACGCAAATCTCGATGGCATCCACCTTGCGTTATTCCAAAGAGGCACATTGATTCGTCTGTTCGAGCGTCTAGTGAACGCTTAGCCCAACGCAGCGTCATGTCCAATGACTTCTCGAGTGCTACTTTATCAAGAGTGCTAGAAGGACATTCGTCCAGAGCCATGGCGATATCTACTCCCAAGTCTTGCTGAACTCCGATAGATATCTCAGGAGACAAAAATCGCTTTGATCCATCAAGATGGGATCGAAATTCAACTCCTTGCTCTGATATCTTTCGTATTCCCTTAAGGCTAAAAATCTGAAAGCCACCAGAATCACTCAGAATCGGACCTCTCCATCCCGTAAACCGGTGAATACCACCTAGTGTCTTTATGCGCTGCTCGCCCGGCCTAAGCCACAAATGATAGGTATTGACTAACATTACGCTGGCTCCGCACTCTGCTAATCTCTGCACATCAACCCCCTTGACGGAGGCTCGAGTACCCACCGGCATAAACGTCGGAGTCTCGAAAACACCCGAACGAGCTCGAAACGCTCCTCGGCGCGCGGTTCCATCCTTCATCTTTAATTCATACTTAGTACTCACAATACCACCATCCCATCACCATAACTTAGGAATCTATACTGGTTATCTATCGCACTCTGATAAATCATCTCCAACGCTTCTCGACCAACAAGAGCTTCCAGCAGCAGAAGGTGCGTTGTACCCGATTGATGAAAATTTGTGACAAGGCAGTCGATGTTTTTAAATCGATATCCCGGTCGTATAAAGAGAGAGGTGTCCTCACAAAAGCCATCCTCGAGTCTTTCCGCTGACTCAAGAGCTCTGGCAACTGTCGTGCCAATAGCCATTATTCGAGAACCAGATTTCCTTCGCTCGGCTAACCGTCTCCCAACTTCAGACGAAAATCTCACCACCTCACAGCCAGGCTCCCGCAAATTACCTTCGATTAGAACAGGCTGAAAACTTGCGGCGCCGACGTGGAGGGTCACCTGCTCAAAATCACACCGAGACTCAACCCGCAACCGATCCACCAAGCCTTGTGAAAAATGAAGACTTGCTGTCGGTGCGGCCACCGACCCATCGTGTTTAGCAAATACACTCTGGTAGTCATGCCGATCTTGATCATCTGAGCGTCCTGCACGTATATAGGGGGGAATAGGCATAGTGCCATACTTCTCAACGGCCGATCTGGTCTCCATAGAAGAACTACTTGCAAATGTCAGCGACACTTCCGGAGACGCTGAATCACATCGAACAAGCGCGGACAGATCCTCAGAGAACACTATTCGCTTACTCCTGCGAATCTTTTTCATCGGATATCCGATCGCAGTCCATTCCTGTCCTCCCTTAGACTCTAACAATAACACCTCAACCTTAGGTCCAGTGACGGAATCCAAATGGCCGTATAATCTAGCGGGAATGACTCTCGTGTCGTTAAAAACCAATGAGTCTATCGAAGTCACAATCGACGGAAAATCGTGAAAATGAAGGTGCTGTATACTACCGTCCTCACGACTGTAAACCAACATTTTGGCCGCTTCTGGCGGATAAATGGGACGTTGAGCAATCCGCTCCGCACTTAGTTCGTACGTAAAAGGTCCGCAAGTCATTGTAGAGCCTAAGAATTGCTTTTAAAAGCTCTCAGAAATTCGATGGGCATTGGGAACAGAATAGTTGAATTGTTCTCAGCTGAAATCTGTTTCAGTGTTTCGAGATATCGAAGCTGCAATGACATATCTTCTTGACCCATTATATGCGCTGCTGCAGTCAACTTCTCGGCTGCTTGAAACTCCCCTTCCGCCTGTATAATCTTTGCCCGCCGTTCACGCTCCGCCTCAGCTTGGCGAGCCATAGCCCTTTGCATCTCCTGTGGCAGGTCTATGTCTTTTACCTCTACGCTTGTTATCTTTATTCCCCACGGGTCGGTATGTCGGTCAAGAATTTCCTGAAGTCGGATATTTATCTGTTCGCGCTGCGCTAATAAGTCATCTAATTCCGCTTCTCCACATACACTTCGAAGGGTGGTTTGAGCAATCTGACTTGTGGCATATAAATAATTCTCTACGGTTAACACCGCCTCCTTTGGATCTACGACCCTAAAATACAGCACCGCATTAACTTTAATCGATACATTGTCTCGCGTAATTATATCTTGTGGTGGAATATCCATCGCCACTATCCGTTGATCAACTCGAATCAGTTCATCCACTAGTGGGATTATAAAGCGCAAACCCGGCGACCGCACTCCACTGAACACTCCGAATCGAAGGATTATTCCGCGCTCGTATTCCTTAATCGAAAAGGCGCTCATGTACGCAAGAGCTAGAAATGCTACTAGTCCTAAAAAAATTATTCCCTGCATCTACAGTCCCCCATCTAGAGATTTCTTAACAATATGAACAGATAGCCCGTCGCCAACCCCTGTTACAAGCACTCGGTCCCCCTTTCGTATCACACCCTTTTCGGAACGCGCCCGCCAAAGCTCCCCGCGTATGAGCACGAAACCTTCTCGAACAAACGCCTCTTGAGCTATCCCCTCTAGCCCCAGCAATTCAATCCGGTGCCGATTACCCACGCTACTTTTTATCCTCCAAAGGTAAAAAAGAAGCAACAGAACACACGCACTTAAACAAACAAGAGTCCAGAAAACCATTGCATCTTTACTAGTTATGTAACAGCGACAACTTTCAAAAGTATCACGATCAGACGAACATCCAAGCACCTCTAAATGACAGAGCATTTCTGTTGGACATAATCTCTATCAAAGCAGATGGGCAGCCGTAAGCATACTTTAGTTTATACTCGATTAACAGAACTCTCGACACTTCGGGATAAACGAAGTGGTTTTAAGTGCTCCCAAAGTAGCCTTTTTTGCTCCACAGACGCACTTACGGTTTTTATCCCCGGCGCCTGAATATGGGTAGTACTGCCGTATGTTTCTCCTCGCACATCCCGATGACCATTTTGAAATGAAATAACAATAGACGCACTCGTCGCTTTCAGCCACGTCTGAATATCTCCGCCAATTTCACCCCCGCATTGAAGCCGATAATCGTCGGCATCTAGCTCTAAGCCCTTTTCGCAAACAGCCTTGACAAATTCATATTCCGTTCCACCAGGCTTCGTTTCGCCATCTACAAACACTATACAGCGAATCTGGTCTGTAGCTGCAGATTGCCGCGAAACAGAGGCAACGAGAGAATTCTTTGCTATACCACGGGGGTAGGACGCTACCAGTTTATCCAAGAAAATTGTCAGCATCGTGTTAGATAGTTTCATACTCTACGACATGCCCATCACAGACTTATCAATAATCTCATCAAATATAGCTCGCGCAATAACGGACTTGTGTGCGTGAGGACAGCGGCGGTTGGTCGTGTTCGAGACTATCAGCACCTGATTTGTTTTCTTATCAAAGGCCTCACTTGCCGAATTTGCCACGAGCATGTCGACGCCCTTATCTCGAAGCTTTCGTCCAGCCTCTTGCTCGAGAACATCATCGTTTGTTTCAACTGAAAATGCCACAAGAAATGGATGCCCGCCCTTACGCCGAGAGCCGAGATCAGCGATAATGTCACTATTATGCGCCAACTCAACTCGTGAGAAGCCAGTAGATTTTTTAAGCTTATGCTCTGCCTTAGAGGCCGGTCTAAAATCCGATACTGCTGCTGCCATGATCAGCACATCTGCGGTGGTAAACTGCGCCAACACGGCGCGATGCATGTCAGTTGCACTTACCACCGAAATACGTTCAATATCACGGGGGATAAATGGATTATATCCAAGTGGGCCAGTTACCAAAACGACTTTTGCGCCCCTTCTATAGGCGTCGCGAGCAAGCGCAATACCCATGCGCCCTGATGAGCGATTGGTTAAATACCGCACAGGATCAATATCTTCTCGAGTCGGCCCAGCAGTGATAACCACTCGCTTCCCCTCCAAGTCTCGATGCGAAGTCGCTCTCGCTATCCTCCAAAAAATCTCCTGATTGCCCGCCAAGCGACCCGATCCGACCCATCCGCAGGCGAGAGAACCCGTTTCAGGTGATACAACCTCCACACCGCGATCCGAAAGGCGCCGTATGTTATCCTGAGTTACTTGATTCTCCCACATATTAACATTCATAGCAGGGGCAACAAGAACAGGAGCCTTTGTAGCAAGCGATACGGCTAAAAGTGAGTTATCGCATATGCCATGGGCTAGTTTTGCGAGCGTATTGGCAGATAACGGTGCAACGATAACCGCATCGGCCCAGTCGGCAAGCTCGATATGACCGATGCCATCGCCATTGCCCTCTTCCCACAAACTAACCAATACCGGATTCGAGGAAAGAGCCTGAAATGTAATCGGGGATATAAATTTACACGCGGACGGAGTCATGACTACCCGAACCTTGAAGCCCCGCTTGATCAGAAGTCGTACGAGCTCAGCCGCCTTATATGCCGCGATTGAACCACACACTCCAACAACAATGTTACGTCGTCTTAGCTTCCCCATGCCCTCACGATACATGGATTACAACCCCTAGTAAAACCGCCACGCTACAAAAAAACCTATTTACCATCAGGCAGTTAGGTAAAGAACGGATTGTATAGCCGCTCGTGCCCGATCGTTGTCTCAGGTCCATGACCGGATAAAACTCTGGTATCATCTGGCAACGTAAGCAACTTCTCTCTAATACTACCAAGGAGCTGCTCTTGATCCCCTCCTGGCAGGTCGGTTCTTCCTATCGATTCACGAAATAAGGCATCCCCGGCCAAGACAATCCCATCATCTCCGAAATAAAAGCTAATATGCCCCGGAGAATGGCCCGGGGTAAATAATACCTTAGCGCGATGCTTACCCACAAACACCTCATCTCCATCGATCACATACCGGTCTGGCTCGGGACAGTTGGGCCACTCTTCAGAGTCAAGTCCATACATAGACGCAATTACACACACAGACCTTCGCATTTCACGCTCGCCCTCAGTGCCAACAAGAGATACCGGATAGCGTGCAAGGAGGGGCGCGACTGCCCCACAGTGATCAAGGTGAGAGTGTGTTAGCCATACTCCGCTAATAGTACAACCTGCTTCTTCGATAGCAGAAATTATACTTTCGCTGTCTCCACCCGGATCCACAACTACCCCCTCACTACTGGCGGTATCAATAAGAATCCTACAATTCTGTTCAAAAGCTGTTACCTGTAAAGTTTGAATCTCCAACATAAAACCTCCTAGGGTTCACAAATTATCCGGCGGCGCTAAAGTACCCCTTTATTCCATCAGCGATACTCTCGGCCAGGGACTGGCGAAACGATTCCCTCGACAGAAGACCTCCCTCGTAGGGATGATCGATAAAAAAAGCCTCGAGTAATACGCAGGGCATATGCGCTCCTACCAGAACATAAAAGGGTGCCTTCTTTACCCCTAATGATCTTAGTTTTTTATTTTTACGTATTACTGTATTATGAACCGACTGTTCAATAGTATGAGCAAGAACTATCGAATCCTCTAGCTTCCCACTCTGAATGAGGTCGCTTAAAATAAACGACAGGTCATCGGTCGTTCCACCTAAGGAAACTCCGTTTTCACGCTCCGCAAGCTTTCGACTCGATTCGTCGTCAGTATTGTCTAAGTAGTAGACTTCAAATCCTCGCTGCGTATGTCGCTCCGATGCATTTACGTGCAAGCTAACAAAGATATCGGCAGCTTTCAAATTCGCGAGCGCAGTTCGACGGCTAAGTGGAAGAAATGCATCGGATTCGCGAGTGACATATACGGAATACAAACCCGACGACTCAAGGATACCTTTAATCCGTCTCGCTAAGTCGAGAGTTACAACCTTTTCAACCAACTGCCCCCTGGAACGGGCCCCTGAATCTTCCCCTCCATGCCCCGGATCCAGCACAACCAGTCTATGCTGAACACGATCGGAAAAGTCCCGCACTCGATGCCTTAACCTCGGAGTTTCCAAAAAATCACTGGGAACAAAGCGCTGAAAGGT
Organism: Pseudomonadota bacterium; assembly: GCA_038134595.1. GTDB lineage: Bacteria > Bdellovibrionota_C > UBA2361 > UBA2361 > OMII01 > OMII01. Next base: position 37,488 of record JAYPVM010000009.1, read on the forward strand.
TTGATTCATCAGGCCCTGGAGTCTACCTCGAAGTTTCTCCCTAAGCTTACCTCCGAGGTTTAGCGCCCAGAGCTTCTGAAATATAAGTCGCGCAAGATAGGGCTTGCCCTGATATAATTTCAAGTCTCCTTTTAATAGAAACGCTTCATGCTGAGCGCTCGAATACCTAAACCTTCGATCGAGCAAATCCGGTCTATACCGTGAAAGATAGCGCTCAGCTCTCAGTAGATGGCTCTCATCTCGATTATTTCGATACAAGCGCAGCTCGACCTGCGCTGCAAACACGTTTCCTAGATCACTTTGTCCAGAGCGAAGAGAACTAGGACCAACTGCCGCTAAGTCCTGCCACTTAGAAGCATACTCAACTCGAGCGCCAGTAGGATCAAGATTTCTAAGCCGCATAAATTGAGAGATAAATTGCTCACTTCCTAACGTCTCTTCACCAATGACGGTTGAGGGAAAGAACGACGACAACCAGATTATTATAGCCACGAAAAGTGTGGGTACATTACAACTCGAGTGTAATCGAAAACTCATAGAGCGTTAATCCTTGCTAGAAATAAGCGCCTTTAGCGAATACACACTTTCTAGTGCTTGACGGGGTGTCATGTTATCCGGAGTAAGAGCTCGTAGGGCAGCTCGAATCGCATCATCCTGTTTATCACGAACACACTTTTCAACTACAACCGGCCGGTTCTGATCAAACAAAGACCTCTGTCGCACCCCATTTGTTACATCATTACTAGAGAAGCTATCTAGAAGAGAACTCGCTCGGTCAAGAATCCGTGCAGGAAGCCCTGAGAGTTTTGCAACTTCGAGTCCATACGACTTTCGGGCCGGTCCAGCTTCAATGGAGTGAGTAAACACAATTCGATCCCCATCATCTACCGAGCCAACCGAAAGGTTTCGGATTGCAGAGCCTGTCTCTGCAAGTGCCGTCAAATCATGGTAATGAGTGGCGAAGAGTGTACGACTACAAATTTTTTCACTTAATTCTTCTAAAATGGCTTGGGCCAGAGATTGCCCATCACTTGTCGCGGTTCCACGCCCTAACTCATCAATCAACACAAGAGATTTGTCCGTAGCGTGGTTTATGATATACGAAGCTTCTCTCATCTCGACCATGAACGTAGACTCACCCTCGTGCAAATTGTCAGCCGCTCCCAGTCTAGCAAAGATCCGGTCGACCACTCCTACCTCCGCTGAGCGTGCCGGAACGTTGCTCCCTATCTGTGCCAGAATAGTGATGAGCGCAACCTGCCGAAGAAATGTCGACTTCCCCCCCATATTAGGTCCCGTCACTATGCAGCAACAGTGATCGGTGTCGCTCTTAAACGTGATCGAATTGGGAATGAAGGCTCCGCCGATTATTTTCTCAATTACTGGGTGTCTGCCATCCTGGATGCGTAATCGCCGATCCGAATACAAATCCGGCTTAATCCAATTATTCTCATCGGCCAAACACGCCAGGCAAGATAAAACATCGAGGAGAGATAGCGAACTAGCAATTCTTCTAATATCACCTACGTAGCTTTTCAAGCCCTCCCGCAGTTCGAGAAAAATCTCCATTTCGAGATCACTCTGCTTATTAATTGCATTCGTAATCTCTTCCTCAAACTTCTGAAGCTCCGGCACAACAAACCGCTCAGTGTTCGCTGTGCTCTGCCTCCGTTGGTAGTGCGACGGAGCTTTGGAAGACTGCGCTTTAGATATTTCGATAAAGTAGCCAAGGACACCATTTGACTTGACCTTCAACGCAGAAATCCCAGATTTACTCCTCTCCTGAAGTTCGAATGAGTCTCTCCACGCTTCCGCACTGTCCCTTAGGGCGAGTATACGATCAAGCTCGGGATTAAAACCCCCTTTAACTATCCCGCCATCTGTAATTTTATGCGGAGGACTATCAACCAACGAGTCTTGTAACGGGCGTAAAAGTCCTTTTGGTATAACAAGCTCATCGACTGCCTTTTTCACAATATCTTCTCGACAATGCGCGAGCAGGTCTTGCAGTCTAACAACTCGTTCTAAGGTGTCTCTTAAGGCCCCCAGATCTTTGGGTGACGCAAGTCCCAACTGAAGCCTTGCGGCAATTCTTTCGAGATCAGACATAGACGTACACAAAGCAGCTACATCACTATGCAGGTCTCGCAAGATCTCAACACCTTGTTGACGACGCAGCAACTCCGAAACATCTTTTTGTGGATTAGAGAGCCAACGGCGAAGCAAACGTCGCCCACCACCAGTAGATGTTCGATTTATACTATGGAACAGAGACCCGATACTGCTACCATCTCTCGAGTTTGCAAACAGTTCGAGATTGTCCCGTGTTGCCGCATCGATAACCACAGTATCAACCTCTTTAGATATTGAAATAGCAACGATTGGTACAACGTTACCGATCGAAATCTCGTCAAGGTAGCCTACGAGAAGCTTTACCGCATTTTTTGTGGTCGGACTCAGGGACTGTATATCGCTACGAACACCTGATAGCACCTCAGAGATTGCACCTGAGCTAAGTGCGTCAAGATCACGGAAGCGCAGCGCAATGCTGTTGCCAACATGAGAACCCAAGGTACGCGCAACAATCGACCGACCGTCAAGTTTGACACCCTCTACACGCTGTGGAAGTATTAATTCCCGGGCCGACAATCCACCAATCTCGCGACCAGCTTCCGATAGCTCCAGATCCTCGCGAACATAAATAACCCCGGTCTGCGGGTCTGTAAAAGCAAAGGATGCAATCGATGCATCGAGACTTAACGATGCGGCGACTATATAATTCTCACCTTGATCCGAGCAGGAATCGGTAAAAAGCCTCATACCAGGGGTAACAAAACGCTCTAGTGCCCTACTAACGCCCTGTCCAGAACCAGTCTGACTGACGACCGCCACAGAGAAACCCAACGGCAACAACCTATCAATATAAGAATCGAGCACTGATAGCGGCACCCCGCACATTGGTATCGGATTTGCGCTATTTTTATCTCGTGACGTTAGCGTCAGATTGAGCGAACTAGATACGGTAACAGCGTCGTCATAAAACAACTCGTAAAAATCGCCCACCTGAAAAAAAAGCAATGCATCCGAGTATCTCTCTTTATACTCAACATACTGCACCATCATAGGCGGAAGGCCCGTTTTATCGACAGGAAAGCCCACGTTGTTCCTCCAAGCTAAACCAACGTTAGAGTATCGAAAGTCCGACAAAGACACGAAACAGAGTATAAATTAACCACGCTAAGACTTGGATTGCAATTAGAAGTTCTTGAAATAATGGCCAATCATTTTGGGCTGTAGTGGCATCTAGATTAGAGAGATGGACTTAAAGGTCTCAATGAGTATTCTTACCACAATAGCAATAGTAGACGATAACAAGGCAGTATTACGCTCCTTAGAGCTGACTCTTAACGTACTCGGAATAAAGCCCATAACATTCAACTGCCCGCTACAGGCACTTGCTGAGCTTTCCCACCAACCGGGGCGACTACTCGCCCTTACCGATCTCAGAATGCCAGACCTTACAGGCGACCGCCTCGCCATAGCGCTTAAAGAGGCGAAGCCTGAAAGCCACATTATTCTAATGTCTGGCCATGCCACCAATGATGATATCCAATATTTAATCCCACAGGTCATCGCAGGATTCCTAACAAAGCCATTCAATGCAAGTCAATTTATGGAAATCGCGCTTCCGTATCTCTAGCGCGAGACGGTTAAGCCGACCACAGCTGTGTCACCAATGAAACGCACAAACTGGTAATTCTCCTGACTACAATGAGCCGCGATTAGCCAGCCTGCGCAACTCGAGGATCCCTAAAGGGAGTCTTCCAGCGATCCCGAGCACCAACCCAGAAATGAGAAAAGAGCACCTCAAGCGGTAAGCTCGAGGTGCTCTTTTGTATTACATACCTAAAAGAGGCTTTACTCTTTGTCGCCTCCCTTCATCTGCTCGCGAATCAGGTCTCCAAATGTAACCCTTGCGCCCTCATCTGAGCCAAGCATCTGGCCATCGTAATCCTTGCCAGCTCGCTCCTTGATAGACCGAGAACTTAGGCTAATCCGACGCTCCGTAGTGTCCACGCTCGTAACTTCAGCCTCTACTTCGCTACCAAGCGGGAATATCTCAGCGACATCTTGCTCTCGCTCTAAACCAAGTTGAGAATTGTGGATCAATCCTTCCACCCCATTCTCAATCTCAATGAACACTCCAAACTCAGTAACGGCTGTTACTGCACCCTTAACCTTAGTACCGACTGGGTGCCGCTGTGCGATATTACCCCAAGGATCTTCTGTTAGTTGCTTAATTCCCAGACTCAATCGCTCATTGGCCGCATCGATATCAAGAATCACCGCCTCGACATCGTCACCCTTCTTGAACAACTCTCCGATCTCCTTTGGATCCTTTATTCTCTTAGTCCATGAGAAGTCAGAGATGTGCACGAGCCCATCAATTCCATCCTCAATTCCCACAAAGATACCGAACTCTGTAATCGACCGAACCTTACCGTTAACTTTCGATCCAATTGGGTGAAGCTGTTGCAGCTCATCCCATGGATTCTGTGTAAGTTGCTTCAGACCCAGGCTAATCCTTTGCTGCTCTGAGTCAATGCCGAGAATAACAGCTTCAACGCTATCCCCTTCAGATACAATTTTAGATGGATGCCTGACCTTCTTAGTCCAGCTCATCTCACTGACGTGGATAAGACCCTCAACTCCCTCTTCAAGCTCAATGAATGCTCCATAGTCTGTAACGGACTTAACCTTACCAGTGACCTTACCACCAATCGGGAACCGCTCATGAGCTGTTATCCATGGATCCTCAGAAAGCTGCTTCATTCCGAGACTCACCCTCTCCTTTTCCTGATCGTATTTGAGTACAACCACTGGAACGGTCTGTCCAACAGAGAGTTTTTCCGACGGATGGTTTATACGTCCCCAAGAGATGTCAGTAATATGCAGGAGTCCGTCGATACCACCTAAGTCAATAAACGCCCCATAGTCAGTGACATTCTTAACAACTCCCTCCATAACAACGCCTTCTTGTAGAACCTTAAGCGTCGCTTCTCGGAGCTCGTCTCTCTCTGTAAGTAGTACAGCCCGTCTGGAAAGAACGATGTTTCCCTTATCACGGGTGATCTTTAAAACTTTAAACTCGTATTCTTGATCTAAGAACTTATCGAGATTTCGGTGCGGTCGGATATCAATCTGAGATCCTGGCAGGAATGCCGGAATTCCAATATCAACTTGAAGACCTCCCTTTACTTTCTGAGTAACGAGACCTTTAATCTTTTCGGAGTTCTTGAAAGCCTTCTCTACGCTTTCCCAAACTCGTTTCTGGTCGGCTTTCTCCTTAGAAAGGGACACTTGGCCGGACTCGTTCTCCAGAGCGAGAATCAACACGCTAACCTCATCGCCAACGCTGACAAGTACTTTACCCTCACCATTTTGAAATTGCTCTGTGGGAACTACGCCCTCGGACTTAAAACCGATATCGACCGAAACCATTTCTTTACCCACAGCGGTAACCACACCGGACACCACTTTGCCTGGCTTAATACTGTCGAGCTTCTCTCCAAATAACGCCTCGAACTCTGCTGCAAACGAACCACTAGCTGTTGAATCGCCGCTACCAAAGGAACCCGCTGATACTGAACTTGCCATTATACTTCTTCTAACTCTCACGGTTCTCGTTAAACAAAACAACACCGCCTAAATTTCTAGTAGATACTCGAACCCTAAAGCATCGACCTTTGCGAAATCTGACAGCACACTGAATCCCGCAAGTATGTCGAAATTAAGTCAAAACGTCAAGCAAGCGCCCTGGTTAAACACCAAGACATGTGAATAATTACAGGGTTATAGGAGCCCCGCACTCTTACTGGTCAAATAGCGCCCTCGATTCCTCGTCCTGGGCGCGACGAAAATAACGTTCCGTGTCAGCACGGCCTATCCAAGGACTTTTGAAAAAAGTAAAAAGGGTGCGGAAATAGTCCAGCTCTCCTCTACTGAGCCCCCTTTGGCTAAGAACAATCGACGCAAAACGCGAAACAGCAGCGAAAACCTGGCCGCTATCACGATCTAGCTCAAACATCTCCTGTCCAAGCCTACTAACACCGTCAATTGTCGGGGTGGAAGGGATTCTTCGGGGATAGGGAACATTCATCAAACCTCCTACCTGCCCTTGCCTCTGTGTAGATGGGCGACAAGCCGAGGCAAACTCATTTAATAGAGCTCGGCACGTTGCACAGCTAGCCTCTTTTCTGGAGCTTTTGCTCGCCACCTCGCGGATGAGAGCATCCCTCTGGTCAGCCGCCAATCCATTACAGACAAGTTTTATGAGGGAAGAAAACCTTGAGAATGAATAGATGTGCTGAGAGCTATTACCAGCCTTGTCAATGCCAGTTTCATCTGAAGGAATCGAATCGAATCGGGGCGAAAATGAAACATCATCGGCTCTACCGCTACCACAAAGAGATAGATAGAGCAGTGAGAGGACCGCCAAAAAAGCAACCCGATGTGAAAAGAATCTACACATCCAGAACCGTACACCCCAAAAGAGCGTTCTTCGCCACTCTCAACGATCCACCTACCGCTATTAACGATCACGAACGGTGAGCTTATTAACTTTGATAGCCTGATGGGAGCAAAAACCCTCTTTCCTCCCATCAGGCGCGGACCCGACCCTCGGACCGTCCGCCTAAACGACTCCTAAACGGCTTCCTGCACAGCGTCTTTCATCGTTAGGCGAATCTTGCCCTGACGGTCGATTTCAAGAACTTTCACAGTGACCTCGTCTCCTTCCGAGAGAACATCATCAACTCGGCGGATTTTTTCCTCGGCAATCTGAGATATATGTACCAAACCATCGGTACCAGGCAGGATTTCAACAAATGCTCCAAAGTCTGCTATTCGCTTCACTATGCCTTTGTATACTTTTCCGACGGTAGCCTCTTGCGTAAGGCTCTCTATGATACTGATTGCGTTCTTAACACCTTGCGAGTCGTTACTTGCGATACTAACCGTTCCGTCATCCGTAACCTCCATCTTGACACCGCACGATTCTGTGATCGAGCGGATAGTCTTTCCACCAGGGCCGATTATATCTCGAATCTTATCCGGATTAATCTTTAGCTGAACGATTCTTGGAGCATGCTGACTCAGGTCATCTCTCTTAGTTGAGATAACCTTCGCCATTTCCGAAAGAATGTGGAGCCTTCCCTCCCGAGCTTGGACCATTGCAGCATCCATAATCTCTCGGCTTAAGCCCTTAATCTTTATGTCCATCTGCAAAGCGGTAATTCCCGCCTCAGTCCCGCAGACCTTAAAGTCCATATCACCTAAATGGTCTTCGTCTCCCAGGATGTCAGTTAGAACAACATAATTATCCCCTGACTTGATAAGCCCCATCGCCACGCCTGCCACTGGCGCCTTTATCGGCACGCCGGCATCCATGAGAGACAAGCTAGCGCCACACACAGTCGCCATCGAGCTAGAGCCGTTGCTCTCTGTAATCTCTGAGACTACACGAATGACATACGGGAATTCTGAAATACTTGGCATTACAATCTTCACAGCTCGCTCTGCGAGAGCTCCGTGACCTATTTCGCGCCTACCTGGGCCTCGCATCGGCCTTGCCTCTCCAACGGAGAAAGGAGGGAAGTTATAGTGGAGCATGAACGTCTTTGACGTTTCTCCCATAATATTATCAATCCTCTGAGCTTCTGCTTCCGTTCCCAAGGTCGCAGTCACTATCGATTGTGTTTCACCCCTCGTAAACAATGCAGACCCGTGAGTACGAGGCAGCCAGCCCACTTCTATTGATATTGGTCTAACTGTTTTTGTATCTCGACCGTCAAGCCGCTTGCCATCATTTAATGCCATCTCCCGGACGGTGTCGTAATGGGCATCCTCAAAAGCTCTACCAGCAAGCTTTGCCTGTTGCGTCGCTTCGGCTGACTCCGCATCAACAATTTTTTCAATCAACGGCTGCTTCGCGCCCCCGAGCGCTTCTTTTCGAGCCAGCTTCTAAACATTCCCAACAGCTACACAAATAAGAGGCCAAACAAAAGCGACCATAGAATCATATGCAGCCTTATCGAACTCCTTAGCCACAACCTCCATAGTAAGCTTACCAAGCTTCTCCTTTAATTCCCGCTGCATTTCGATAACTATCTGCAACTGATCGTGAGCAAAGAATAGCGCCTCGAGGACTCCGGCCTCAGGAACCTCTTTTGCTCCACCCTCTACCATCACAATCGCATCCTCAGAGCCTGCAACTATGAAGTTTAAGTCCAACTTGTCGAGCTGCGACTGTGTGGGGTTTATAATCAACTCCTCACCGATACGACCAACTCGCACCCCGGCTATAGGGCCTTCAAATGGTAGATCCGAGATGGTGAGAGCGGCTGAGGCCCCACACATCGCAAGCACGTCCGCGTCATTCTCACCGTCCGACGAGAGAACTGTTGCAACCACCTGAACCTCACGGGTAAACCCTTCGGGAAAGAGTGGACGGCACGGCCGGTCTATTAAACGAGAAACCAGCGTTTCCTTTTCAGTTAACTTTCCTTCGCGCTTGAAGAAGCCGCCTGGTATTTTGCCCGCGGCGTACGTCTTCTCCACGTAATCTACAGTGAGCGGAAAAAAGTCGGCATCCTTGTCTGCGCCATAGCATGCTGTAACAAGCACTACCGTCTCTCCGTACGTTACTAGCACAGAGCCGGCAGCTTGTTTCGCAATTCTACCGGCTTCTATTGTTAGTCTTTTTCCGTGAAAATCTCGTTCGACTTTAAACATTTTACTATACCTTTATTTAAGAATCGGCAGTGAATATACCTCTAAGGCTGACAACGCTAATGAAGCGCGCATATATACAAAGTGCGGCCCACCATTTAATCCTAGCTAAACACTCTTGCTAAGAGCAATCCGCACGCGGTTCTGCCGTTATATTAATGTAATAACTACTTTCTTAGGCCGAGAGCCGCAATAGTCTTTCTGTAGCGAGACACATCCTCTTCTCGTAGATACTGCAACAATCGCTTTCTACGCGAAATAAGATCTAGCATTCCTTTCTTAGAATGATTGTCCTTGGGAGACTTCGTGAAATGCTTTGAAAGCTTCTGCAATCGCTGCGTCAGAAGCGCTACCTGCACCTCCGGCGAACCACAATCTTGAGAGTGAATCTGAAACGACTTGATAACGTCTTGGCTACTTTGATTGAGTAGATCAACCTGAACGCCTTTCTCTTTAACAACAGTAGTGTTGTCTGAATCCATCTTAACTCCTACAAATATTAAATCCGAAGATATCGGCCATTTACGCCGCGACTCTCTCCAGTTTGCTCTATACCTCTACAGTATTCGAAGTGGAGATTATCAGCGAGAAGCCTAATTGTCAAAGCACCGTACCTACGCCCTGTGATGTGGCGCTACGCCTCGCTCTGAAGTCTCTAAAAACGTAATAAAATCAACACCTCTGGGGTTTTCACCAATTAACGCCCTTGCATCAGAAACCCTCTGCTTAAAAACCCGCCCTGCTGCAGTAGTAAAAACCGTTCTATATACCTCTCTCAAGAGAGCCAAATCCTCTTTTGTACCGCCATTTCGTTCCAACCCCACGCGATTCAAGCCCTGAATTGTTGCCCTGTCACCCTGCGCCATGCAATACGGCGGTACGTCTTGAGCAACCATCGCACCCGCCCCAATCATGGAGACACTTCCGAGTCGTACAAACTGATGAATTCCACTCAATCCCCCGATAATGACTCCGTCAGCAACAACAACGTGACCTGCTAAGGCAGCGCCGTTTGCTATCACACACCTATTGCCAACAATTGAATCATGACCCACATGCGTATTGGCCATAAACAGGTTACGGTCGCCAATGACCGTACGCATGCCACCACCCTCCGTTCCGGGCTGAAGAGTTACGTATTCTCTAATAATATTACCATTTCCAACTATTAGCTCACTCGGCTCACCTCGATACTTAAGATCCTGAGGCTCCGAGCCTATCGAGGCAAACTGGAATATCTTATTATCCGCGCCTAAAGTCGTATGTCCTTCTACGATAACGTGCGAAGCAATACAGGTTCTCTCACCCAACGTAACGTGCGGCCCTATAATCGAATATGCCCCGATCTGAGAACCTTCGCCTATCACAGCGTTCTTATCCACGATGGCAGTTGGATGTATTGAGATCATCGTCTTAAGCCGCAGCAGCCGTAATAGTCCCTGTCGCAACGACAACACCATCTACGGTAACATCGCCTTCCATAACCCACATAGGATTACGTTTTCGAACGCTCCTCATGGTAATTACAAGCGTGTCACCGGGAACAACCATTCTTTTCCATTTAAAACTATCCGCCCCTACCAGATAGAGATTCTTAGAGGCTAACAACTCCGGCTCAGAATAACGGGCAAACACCGCTGCTGCTTGAGCCATGGCTTCACAGATCAGAACTCCTGGCATTACAGGCTTTTCAGGAAAATGTCCTTTAAAAAACTCCTCGTTCATCGTCACATTTTTTTTTGCGATAATAAAACTATCAGGAACGATATCGAGAATCGAATCAATCAACAAAAAGGGATACCGATGTGGCAACCATTTTTGTATCTCCATGATATCCATTTCCACTTTTTCTCGCTCTTGATCACTCATAACCGCTCCATTCATACCGATACCCTACAAAGCAATCTTTTTCTTATCTAAAATTTCTATAACCTGATTAGTTATATCCAACCGAGGGGAGTGGTAAACCACAACTCTCCGATCCTTCTCAAATACAGCGATATACCGATGAGCTTCTGCAAGCTCTTCAACTGTTGTTGCCACTTCGCGAACAACCTTTGACAGCTCTTCGCTGTTGCGGCGGGCAATCTCCTCTTGCAAATCCTGGTATTTTCGTTGAAGGTCTAGCTGTTGCTTCTCTAGTGCTGCCGTCTTTTCGTCCATCGCCGACTTCGATAAGACCGCTCCTTGCTTCTTGAGGTCCAACGCCTGATTCTCAAGTGAACCCTTCAGCGAAGCCAATTTCAGCTTAGATTCAGAAACCAGGACCTCCACATTCTTGCGAGCGGCTCGCCCAATGATTGACTCATTGATCACTCGTTGAACATCGACGACGGCAACTTCACTATTTTTATCCGCCGCACATACACAGACCGAAGCCAGCAATGAAGCAGAGAAAGCCCCAAAAAAGGTCACAATTTTAAGATAGTAGCGAACCAATCCCATACCTAATGCTCTAAAATACGGGGCTACCATAACAGGCTCACAAAAAAAGTGCTAGGGTAGTCAAAACTGCAGAAAGACCGACCGGGAACGCGGCTCAAGTCTTAAATATCTCTTTTAAATTAGGGGGTTGAAGAAACTAGCAGACGACACAACTGGTCGCCTCAAGAATACCTAGTGCAAAAGATTAGACCCCGCGCCAACACTATCGAACCGTTTGGTCGCTTTTTTTACAGAGCGCCCTCTAATGCCCGAAAGCACTCTTCGCAACGCACGAACATCGCTTAACCCTAATTTCCGAGCAAAGCCAACCGGAATTTTCCGACGTGCTCCACCCTCAGAACGCATACATTCACGATAGCAACGCTCAGACCTGATTATTGAGCGCAACGCAAGCTTGTGCCAGCGAACTCTTCCAACTCCAGCTTTTGTAAGAATCGCCAACTTTTCCGCTGTAGATGCTATGTAGTACAGAAGGCGCCAGCGCATCTGAATATCCCCAACAGTAGAGAAGAACTCTTCTGCACGATTGAATGAAAGAACGGCACTTTCAAGAATACCAACGTCGCTGTCTTTACCGATATGGAAAAGATGCCACCCAGTGAGCACCTCGACAATAGCAAGGCCCTGGTAATGCCCTACGGTCTCAAAAAGATTCCGTGCGGTCGAAAGACACTTAAGCGCCTCTATTCTCTTCTCTCCACGCCCCAAAAACTGTGCTCGTAGGAGTTCGGTTTCGCCAAGAATAATTTTCGCATCTTCAAGCGGCATGAAGGCTTCCACCAAACCACTCAATTTATTAAGACTACGCTCAAGATCATTGCTATCCGTGAGCTCTGCTGATTCTCGCTCTACTTGCTCACGATACATACACTCATAAGCCTGAAGGGCGCTGCCATACGACAGTAGAATTGCTCCATTCCTCTCTTCCATGTTCGAGACTTCTCTCCACAATCGAGCCGCCTTATCCCACGAATTGTCCAATCCAAGAGCTATCGCTTCAATTGAAAGTAATGCGCCGTCAACATTGACTCCAACGCCATTAGAACCCCTTTTTGTAGCAACCATCCGTAGGTATGCTAGAACTTCCTTTGGCTTCTTAAACTCCAGTAGAAGCCGGGCAATTTGCGCCCCCTGTCCAGCTAAAGTATGTTGACTATTGTAGTCGCGGGCTAAAGCAACGCGAACCGAATCCATCTGCTGTTCATCCCTCTCAATCCGATAGATTTCATGAATCAACAACAGCACCGACACCTCTCCGTACAAGTACCCCGACTCCCTAGCAATCCGTAACGCATCCTGCGCCAGTAGAAGGGCTGGGACGTTTTTTCTGCTTAAACATAAATCACGCGCGAGCGAAAAAACGGCCTCGAATGCACCACTTAAAAATCCTTCTCTTTCAAGCTCAGAGCCACATCGGCGTAACGTATCTTCGTTACGCTTACCGTCTGGCTGGAGCCGTTCGGACACCAAATCAAACAACCGTTTATCAATCACGCCGGCATCCCCGAGGCGAGCCCTAAACGCTAACTGCACGCTTCGCTCTGGTGCAATCGATTTTGATTCGATGAGATATTCAAGCCTGGCGACCTCCAATAGAATATCATCATGCAACCCACACAATCCATCGCCACTATCGAGTGTTCCCAATACTCCTTTAGCTGCCATCGTATCGATTGGAGCGCACAACAAATAGCTCTTGCATAACTCAATTAGCAGCAATGCTCGCTCCCTTTGATTCTTCGTTCTGGAGATGCCATCTAAGAGAACACCTCGAGCACTTAGAACACTTTGCTCCGTCAAGGCATTAGTAACCGCTCCATAAAACAGGGCGCGAGCAAGAAGCAGTCCCACTCGTGTCTTGTCTGCACTTGAGTGATCACATCCGTTGATCAATTCATAGTATCGATTGAGCCCTGAGAGACTTTCGTTGACGCTACCTTCAACTATCAGTTCACAAAAGCACGTGTATGCATAAAAAAGGCGTTTGGCCTCGTTCGGCTCGACCCTCTGGGATGCTTCTCTCGACATCGCAAGCGCTCTTCGAAACTGGCCTGCTTCAATCAAAAGATCCAGCACCTCCGCAATTCGCCAGCGTCTCTTCTCACGTATGGTGGAGTCCTCTGATAAAAGACCTAATAAGGCTGACAAATCCGAACGACCTAAATATTCGCTTGACTCCATACCTGATAAGCCTAATTTCTATAATGCAACCTGGAGGTTTTTTTGGGGGCTCTTTGCTGGAATCCCCTGAAAAGCATCGATAAGCGAAACGACCTCCTTGGCCTGTTCATTTGCTTCCGATATATCCATATACCACGCCGTAGGCGCCTTGTAGCTTAACTCTCTGAGCTCTCTCCTCACAAACGCGTTACTGTATTTGCTAGCAATCAGAAGGATTGGACATCTAAGTCGATGTGCAAATGCGCGAACATTAAAACCAATCGGAGTAAGCCTCAACGGCAATCCAAATGGAAGGCCCCGCTCCAGTCTGTCCAAAACTCTCTCTGCTCTAGTTGGATGAGGTCTCATTGAGGCATCGACGATAACCATAGACCGAACCAATCTTGGATTGTGTAGCGCTAAATTCTGTACGAGCGCTGCAGCTGACCCTAACCCTACAAACTGCCCATGCCGAACGTCAAGATTTGAAAGGACCTGGAATATCTCAGCGGTAATGAGTTCGTAGTTCTCTGGAAGGACTTCCGGAGAACTAAGTACGATTACCCGACAACGTGCCTGCAATTTTGATGCAATGACATCTGCGAAATTAGCGTATTCCTCGTTCTCGACAAGCAGTACAGATGGTCGACCTGAACCAACATCTGAAACAATAGAAATTGCTGCCGCACTATTCATTCTTTCACCGCTTTCTTTATTACAAACAATCAACTCTAGCACCCTACAGCATAAAAAAATCTTAGTCTACAAACCACCAAGACTCTTGAAATATCAGCGCATTAAGACATGTTCTTTATAATGCGTGGGGTATTAATACCTCCTTAAGTGACTTGTTGCCACCACCGCCCCACCACGAATCTCAAAGTCCCAAACGGCCTGTTTGATATTCACCAAGGAGTGTGAGACAACTGCGTTTAGTTGGCACAACTGGATTGCCATTTTACGATTGGGTATTTATCTAACCGAAACATGACACGGGATAAGCGAAACCAAATAAATCAAAGCTGTGCTAATCAAGTGTCGGTCGCCGACGAAGATAGGGGGCCCTTCAAGTTTCCTGACACACTCGACTATAACGAGCCGGCCACACTACATAACTCTCGAATACCCCAAGAGGGTCCAAAGAGAAACGTTAACTGCACTAATTACGACAAATGCCTGGAGGTTGCCGTTGCATTAGACTGGGAATCATTTTCCTGTCGCAAGTGTCGCGGTTCGATGGACGAAACCCTTAGATGGAGGATTGGTCGAACCCTTCAAGACAGCGTTGACCGTTACCTTTGTTCAACAGCAAGGAGGTTTACAGTAATATCCTCTCCCGTCAAAGCAGAGAGTTAACGAGAAAGGGTCCGTCAACATCGAAGACAAGGCAGCAAGGCTTACTACCTGTATAGGTGCAAACTGATCAGGTATTGTGTTTGGAATAGTCTGCCGGTCTTCGCAGCACCACTAACCAGCCAAGCACCGCCAGTACTAAGGATTTAGCTCGCAATATCATCGCTACGGCGAGCGCCTGCGCGGGACTAGCTCCAACCTGTCCCAGGAAATAAACAAAGGCTCCTTCTTGAATCCCGAGACCTTGCGGGCTGATTGGGATAGCCCCAACGATCAATATAAGCGGCACGACTGTAGCTAATCCAGACCACGTATAGCTAGACCATCCGATAGCCTCAGCGACCACTGCGGTATTAATGATTGTTAGTAAATGGAAGACTAAAGAAAGCCACATTGAATTTACAAAGAGCGCTTTATTTCGCAACCCGAGACACAACCCATCCTGAAAAATCTCTAACGAATTAAGCATGCGGTTCGATAGCGGTACTCGCCTTACCAACACCATATGCCAACCAGTGGCGATACTAATAGTTAGGCATATAAAGCCAAGTACTGCCATCATAATAAGGCTTAACACTTGGTCAGTAACAGCAGCTCCGGTAAAACTGGCATACAATGCCATCAAGAGCATAGAAAGTATTCCTGTATATCGTTCGAGAAATGTGCCAGCGAGTGAACGTGCACGGTCGAGCTGTCGCCCTGCCATAAGACTTCGGACAACGTCGCCGCCAATAAAACTCGGCGAAAACGTGTTCACGAAATAGCCAACCAAATAGAGCGAAAACAACTCAGCAAAACGTCGCTGAATCCCAAGGTTTCGTAAAAATGCTTGCCATTTAACAGCGCTAACTGTGATCAATGCTACCGAAATCCCGGCTAAAAGGAGCACATCCTGCGCCGAAACAGAGCGAAGAGCCTCGAGGAGATCCTTTACCGGAACGACAAAATACAACAGAAGCACTGAGAGCAGAACGGGCAAAAACCTAGCAATATCGGCAATAGCAAGCCTCATAGTCCCCTCACTATCCTACACCAAGGAATTCGACCTCAGCTACAGACCAGTCAAATACATCGTGACTTCCATTCTGAACCAATCGAACACCAACCACTGACTGCGGTTCGAACCTAACTGTAAAATCAGAGCGCGGGTGTAAAAAATGAACGCCCTCAGATTCTCTCCCTGACAATACCTCCACAACCTCCCCGGAGCCCAACACAACTTGAACACTAAGGCTTCTCGGATAGTCCTCCCTCCAACGACCATTACGAATAGTAATTCCATCAATGGTGCGCGCATCGACAAAGTTTATTAAAAGCACTTGCCCCGCTCGTTGAGGCTCTCCAGTGCCCCATCTAGTATCCTCGCGTCCGTCTATAGCAAAATTGGGAGACAACGCTGTGTCCAGATTTGAAGCCGCACGCATCGACACATCCCTCAAGCGTTGAGACGTCCCAAATACGGGCTTAATATCAGAAACCAGTACGTAACCTCCCAGTCTTTCTCTATTAAACGAGTATCCCAACCTCGAAAGTGCTGGAACGACCACAGCGGCCTCTCGACCAACAAGTAGAATTGGCACCAAGTTCATATCTGAGCCACGCTCATAATCTTGGATTCGTATCTGATACGGCGAGCCGATCATCCGAAATGTGACTCGCTCCTGAGACTCAAATGCTAGTCGGTAACCAACCCAATAACTCGCTCTAACCTCGCGAATCCCCCTCTTAACAAGCTCTCTGATAGCTTCTTCATTGCTTACAGGAACTCGCCCACGCCCAAAAACAAGGGGCTGCCCTGGTATCGCCTTACCACCCGCAAACAGGCACGCCCCGTTAAAAACTAATAGGCTTATAGCGCAGAACACCCCGATGCTCCGATGACGAGCCATTACATAATGAACGCACACTCCCAACAAAACGAATATAGCCACATATATTGGCAGCAAGTATCGGGGTGCGGAAACGAACCATCCATAGGAGCTTTTGGAAAAAATTATACAGCAGCAAAGAAATAGAAGAATTAAAGTATCCAGTAGCTCTTTACCGCTTCTCGATAAGAAGGCCTTGTCCCTTCTAACCAAGAAGACACACACAAACAAGCTAACCATAATACTGATAGCAATAACGGTAGCTCCGCTAAAAGCTTCGTTTGTATGCCAAAAGCGGCGAGCTCCCATTAGAGCTGGAAGCGCTTGCGAAAACACCCCTTTTAATTGCATACCAAATCGAACAGTATCCACAGATTGAAACATGGAAAAAGAAGGGAAATTCTTCGTTATGTTGTAGAACCAAAAGCCGGCACCTCCAACAAAAAACCCCACTAACCCTACCAAGACTACCGTAATGGTTCGGCAGAGAAACATTGAGATAGGCGACTCTTTGGCAACCATGGCATTACTAAAAAGCTTTACATGATAGATCGTCGCACTAATCGCAATCGCGACCATAAAATACAACATTTGATTATTTACCCACCACCCGATGCCGCATACCAAGCCTAATAGCGCTACTAGTCGGAGGCGGTAGCTTTCCGAGGAGAGCCATCGATGAGCAAGTAGTAAAGCTACAGCTCCTAAGAGTAACACCTCGATAAATCCACCCCGAGCCTTAAGATTCCAAATTAAAAACGCCGGGGGTGGTATCGCCGCAAAAGCCGCTGATAACAATCCAGCCCGCTCTCCAGCGATGGCTCGGCCAAGAAAAAACAGCAAAACCACTACAATCAATGAGCAACCCATAGGAACGACCTGAAGAGCGAGCGGTGTACTTCCAATAAGCAAAAACAGAGCCGATGCAATATACGCCTCCAAGGCCCCCATATAGTGCTGCCCGTAGTAAAACAAGGGGAAGTGCTTACCCTCAGCAATATGCTTAGCCATTAGGCCTACAATCGCCTCGTCAGCATCGATCACGAACCGGTAATCAAGCAAGAACACAAGACGCGTAGCCAACGCAACCAACAGAATGGCTACTAAAAACACCTTTGTTCCTCTAGTCGTCACAACGCACCTCTGCTTTCTTCAACTACGCGCGGTTGGAAATCGTCTTTATTTCGATCGCTCGCTTTCGTTCTCCCTTGGTTTTCAGGAGCTGTGCGATCCTTCGGGGCTGGTTTTTATCATTAAGCACCCTATAGACCTCCTCATATGCGCGTAGTGTCGTCTCCGCTGTTCGTCTCCAAGAAAATAGCTTTGATCGCTCAAATCCGCGCTCCGACAAACTTCGGGCAAGATTGTCATCAGACAAAATGGAAATCACATGCCTAGCACCTTCAAATACATCGTTAGGCTTAATGTAGAGGGCAGCGCTACCCAACACTTCTGGCAATGCACCCGCATCAGAACTTACAACCGGCAAACCAGTGGCCATCGCTTCAAGGGGAGGGAGACCAAATCCTTCATAGAGACTGGGAAAAAGAAACACTGCAGCTTCACAGTAGAGACTTAACAGGTCCTGATCCTCAACATATCCTAGAAGAAACGTATCGGCCGCCATCGCAAAGTCTCTTAATGCTGTGGTAATGTTTTCCGTCTCGAGACCTTCAGCTATCTTTCCGGCAAAGACCACTATAGGTACTGGCAAACTTCGTGCTGTCGCTTGATCAATTACCTCTCTGGCGATTTCGATAATTTTTTGTGTATTCTTTCGCTCATCGTGCCCCCCTACATACAGTATAATCGGCCGCTCTAAGGGCAACCCGAGCTTTACCCTTAGCCGTCGACTCTCATCGGGCACTCTCGCTAGACGATGGCCAAACGCATCCGCAAACCGGCTATCAACACCGCACGGTGTTACTGCTATCCGTTCCCTAGGAATACCGAGAATCCGCTCCGCGTCACAGGCAGTCGTTTCGCTAATGGTCAAGATGTACGATGCGTTAAGTATCGACGTCTTCTCCAGCCACCTTGCAAAGCAGTACCTCCAATTCGGTCGATTAGCACGATAAAGATCCTCTAGTATTAACGGAATTAGATCTAAGAGAGTAAGAACGTATGGCTTGTTGCTCCAGGCAGGACCGTCCATATGAGCCGGAAAATGAACAAAATCAGCTCCTTTCGTTCCACCACCCGAAAGACGCCATGGATAGAGCGCTTGTTGTCTAATTGTAGTTCGACCAAAGGGCATCGCGTTAATTAGTTTCGACGCAATACCACTCGAAAGAAGCTCGTTATGATCGAACCAGGACAAAGACAGATGGTCCGTCTTCAAGGACTCCAACGCGGCTCGTAGCCTTTCAACGTATCGCCCAATTCCCCGATAGGAATGCGACTTAAACGTCGGATCAAGAGCGCTTATATCAAATGCGACGTGCATTTCCTGCCCCTTTTAAAGCTATAGAGTTTAGAAAATCCTCTGTAAGACACTTCACCCGACTAGCGAATTCCTTCGCCGAATATTTCGCCACCCTCTTTCTTCCCTTATCTATCAATCGTTGGCGGAGCCCAACATCGCGACTAATAGACGCCACCACTTTTGCTATCTCAGCGTGTCTTTTATCACGAACCAAAACACCGGCGTCTCCAAGGGTCTCCGGTACCGCTGCAGCCGAGAATGCAACAACTGGAAGACTAAAATGCATTGACTCAATCAGAGGCAAGCAAAACCCTTCATGCTCACTCATGCACAAATAAACATCGCTAGCTTCATATAGAGCTCGGACCTCAGAATCTGACAGAGCCCCTGTAAACTCCACTGAACTTCCAATGCCCAAACTGTCCGCTAAATCACGCAAGGCAAACGCGTACATCTCCGTGTCGGTATCAATACCGACAAGCCGCAACCGGCTATCGGTGTCTGCGTAACGAACAAGGAAATAAAAGACTTTGATTACGTCTTCAAGGCATTTGTTTGGGGCGAGTCTGCCAACATGAAGCACCTGAAGACCCTGAGAACCCTTTACCGCTGCGAAGATCCTCTCATCCCTAGCAACCTTCCATCGAGAATCACTAACAAGCAAATCAAGTACTGCCACATCAAAGGCACCGTACTTATCGAGTTCGCGCGCATTAAATTCAGAATCGGCCCAGATTTGATCGCTCAATGCACACAGAGCTGGTAGTTCTTCCACACCGCGAAGAATGTCTTTAGAGACTCTCGTGTTTATTTCTTTATACCAGCTGGCGGGGGTGATGTTGTGATAAACAAGAATCCTACCACCATGCGTCCAATTAGCATAAAGATCATTAAGCGAGGATCCCAGCGAATAGTGAAGGATAAGGTGTGCATCTGTGCTCAAAGATAAACTCTCAGCCGAACGCGTCCGTCCCCTATAATTCGGGTGCTCGTGCAGTGCATAGATCTCGCTATCGTACCCTAAAGCTTGAAGTGCCTCCTGAAGAGCCAAAACCTCTGTGGAGATTGCATCGCCATAACTAAGCGTGTGCACCAACTGGTGCATAGTCGGTACGGTCATCATAACACCTCGGCAAACCTCTCGCGTCCTGAGTTGTGAATTACCACTCCGACCACAAAGGTAAAACATGATATTCCGGTCATATACACTCCCCACTGAACTGGCGGCAAAACACCTTCAACCAAAATCATTTGATACGTGGATGTCAAGAGCGCTAACGGATTAAGCTCAACCCAGAACCGCAATTCTGATGGAATCAGGCTACGTGGATAGATAATGGGACACAAAAAGAAAACGAATGTAAGAATATTTCCCAACAGATGCTGGACATCACGATAAAAGACATTAAGGGCGCTTAAGGCCAATACGACACCCCAAAGAAGGATAAAATGAACAAACACAACTGGAGGTAATACTAGCCATGACCAACTAATACCTACGCCCGATACCACCATGAAAACCACAAGTATCGGCAAGGCAAACATAAAATGAAGCATTGAAGAAACGATACTAACAAATGGCA
>JAYPVM010000009.1:58211-105854 GCA_038134595.1 Pseudomonadota bacterium
TTACCGACAATTTGCCACCTCCGCTCAGGCGAGCAAACACCTACAACCTTACCATCCGAGCGGACCGAAAACTGAATCGCCCCTTTGTGATAATCGAAAGGATACCCTGTCTTCGAATGAACGGCGACATCAACACCGTATACCCCATCAACAAGCCCCAACCGGTTCAGCTGAAAGCAGACCCGTCCACTGTCTTTTGGCATACCAAACTCAACCCGATCGATATCTGTGTTCGAGCCGAAAACCTGAAGTCCGTCTGCTCGAACCAATCCAACGCCGAAAACAACGTCATCTAAATCGATCTCAGGTGAATTCACCGAGAAGTCCATCTCAACCGTCACCTCATCATCGGGGTGTAGCACTCTCGCCACTCTGCCCTCGTCGGCGGTAATATCAACCCGCGTTACTTCAATCTCTCGACTACCCCACCGTTCCCTCTCTAGAGTCTCTCCGCTCTTTTCCTCAGTGGGGCAATCCTGGGCGACTTGCACCTTCTCACTTTCTATCCGTCCCGCCTCCTCTTCTTTCTCTATAAAGAATCGGTATGCATCTATCACACGACGAGGATGTCCTCTATCTTTAACAACCCCCTTATCCAACCAAATAACCTCGTCACACCAACGCTCCACAGAGTCTAGGTCGTGTGTCACCATGATAAGAGTCTTTCCTGCTTTCTGTAGCTGTCCAATTCGATCCTTACACTTAGCCACAAATCCTGCATCACCAACTGCCAGCACTTCGTCAATCAACAGTATGTCGGGATCGGTATGTACTGCTATGCTAAAACCCAATCGCATAAACATCCCGGATGAATATGTTCTCACCGGCTCATCGATCACCTCGGAGAGCTCAGCAAAGGCGACAATTTCATCGAACTTCCCCTCAATCTCCTGCCGTTTGAGACCATGCATAGCACCAGCTAAAAAGAGATTTTCCCTCCCTGTAAAATCCGGATGAAAACCTGCTCCAAGCTCTATCAGCGCTGCAATACTCCCGTTCACATTCACCCGACCGCTGGTCGGTTTATAAATACCAGTAAGCAACTTAAGGAATGTCGATTTACCCGAACCGTTCCTGCCAATTAATCCGATCGAGGAACCTTTCGGTATTCGCATCGTGAGGTCTTGAATCGCTACCGTCTGATCAGCCTGACCACTTACCATCTCAGGGCCCTTTGAGAACCACGATAGAAGGGTCGTCTTTAGCGTAGAGTACGACGAGCTACGGCGTCTGCAAAAAGCCTTGCGAAGGTTAACAATGTCAACCACATATTCAACTCGGTCGACCCCTTGATTATCCTCTTCCGTAGCGGTGTCTAAACTCGGCACTGGTTGCATCAGTCTAGCTCCCTCGCTTCACAACATATATCGATGGCAAGTTGCGCCAACGTTCATTATCATCCATGCCAAAACCGACGAACCATTCTGGGCCTTCATATTGAAAGCCAACCCAGCACGGAACAAAGCTTGGCGTGTCGAGAAGCCTCCGAACTAATACCACGGAGCGGACCTCACGAGCTCCCATTTCTACAAGTTGCTTTTCTAGCGCTTCGAGGGTTTTTCCGGAGTCGCAAACATCATCAACTATCATCACCACGCGACCCTTAACGGCCAGTTGTCCCAATTCGATAGATATCTCACCCCTGCGAACGCCGTTGTTGCCAGATTCATAGCTTTGGGCTCTAATAGGCGCAATCTCTATTGAGGCATCAATCCTCTTGGCCAGATCGGCAAAGAAAAATATCCCTCCCCGTAATACAGGAAGAACGAGCACATCGGTATGGGAATCTAGCCATATTCCCCGACACCATTCTCCAATCTCGGAGGCCATTGACGCAATGCGCTCTTGAATATCAGCTGCCGGATAAACTTCAGAGAACTGCTCTGGTATGCTTGGTTTAAACTCGGTATATTTTTGCGTAGACACCCTCTGCACCTCTGTGTAATTTCATCCAGTTAGGAGTTTACATGAACCGTAGCTACTATAATTGTTTTATCCCCCAAAAGGCAATCATGCCAATTGCCTGCGCGGCTATTTTCTTAGCTATATTGGGCGGTTGCAAAAAATCTGATAGTTCACATCAGGCACTGGGCGCTCCCACACCCGACGAGTCGAACTCCTCGAATCTCTCTTTTCAGAGCATTTTGAATTCAATAAGCAGTGCCAGCGATGCCCTCGCTCCACACGCCGAGTCCCTCGAAGAAACGACAAAAGAAGAGGTCACAAAGCTATTTCGATGGGAGTACAAGGTTATAGACCTCGACATATTACTCTCAGCACCAGCCGTAGCAGACACACTAAACGAACTTGGAAACGACAATTGGGAGTGCTCGACCGGAACACCGGTTCCACAAACAATCCGCTTCTACTGCAAGAGACGCCCTAGAGGTGCCCTGTCATACTTGCGATTTGTGCGATAATCTGAAGTACCACCATGCGAAATATTCCCCTAACTACAGGTTATGCAACGGCACCAATTTCGGGTTACTGATCAGAGATATCACCGAGTACCGCTCTTAGAATATCTTGAACGTAGCGCATCAAAAGAGATGCCGCCCGGACCAAACAAAAATACAATCATCGTTGAAAACATGTATAGAAACGGCTCGGCTCTTAAAAACGGTTTAATCTTAGGATATGACATTAGGGCGCGAAGAGCCTCGTAATGCGCCAGGAAAAAAGCCACCGCCATCGTAAATAACAAAGGGACCGAAACCCACGACGTCCCCAATCCGAACATTAGCAACAATCCTCCAAGCAACTCTACGCCACCTGCCATAACAACCTGTAGATAGGGTAATGGCAGACCGAGGCTTTCAAAATAGTTAACACTACGATCAAAGTGAGTAAATTTTCCGAGGCCCGCCTGAAAAAATCCCCATCCCCAATGAACTCGTATCGCTAACAAAAAAAGATCTTGAAGATACGGCAACGACTTAGTCCTAATTATATGATATCGTCTAAACACCTATTTATCCTCCTAAATGTGCTAACCAGCCCCGCTTAGCAAACGTTGCAAAAACATCTCTAAATCCGTCGACCTCGCCAACTAGCTCACCGTCATACCACGAAATAATTTCAGCAAGTACCGATCGCAATTCAGCTGGCTCTTTGGCCACACGATAAAGACAGACTTCCATGCTATTTAAGCGAGCCACCCTAACTACATCTCTATGTCGGTACACTGCGAGAGCGTAATCGCAAACCTTAATTTCCTCATGATTTACTAGCTCTCCTGAAGCAGCATCCTCTTCTCGAAGATCCTCAGAATTACTTAACTCGCACGAGACCTCTTCCTCCAAATCGCTTTCGAACAATACATCAACTGCCCGATTCAGCTCCACTAGTGCAACAAATGGCTGGATTTGGATTTTAGTCGCCTCACCGCCCATCTCCACCGTCTGCAAAGTTAATGGGGAAAGAGCAGGCACCTGTTGCACACCGAGTGAAGCCAACTCAACCTGAGCGATGTTTTCCGAAACGCTTCGCTGATACGGCGTAAGTGTTGCACAGTTAGAAAGAAAAGAGGCAAACTCTATTCCAAGTCGCTTTAGTCTTGGATACTTCGAAGGATACTTATCTAAATATTCCACAATAACGTCGGCAAAAATCCGATCAGATAGAAACTTTCGAGTCTTCGGAAAATCAGCGCGCATAACTCTCAGCAACCGCCACCAGTATTGCTGCGCATACAATTCCAAGCGCTCATGGTTACTTAACGTTGCACTAGCTGTTATAAGGTGCTCAAGCCCCCTTACAGGTCGCATATGCCGCCCTCTCTCTAAGGGCCGCCTAATAAGTCGAAGGAATTCACGCTGCATAGCTTGCAAGTCATCGATCGTTTCAATGCGAAGCGGGATGAGATCGTCTAATCCATCTGCAGTATCCACCACCTTATGGTCGGTCATAGCCCAACCTCATCTGCCAGCTGAGGCACATCTAAGTCCTTACCAGAGAATCGATCCAACCAACGCTGTGCCTTCATTGCTTCAGCATAGACAGTCTCAAAACTTGGAATTTTTGAGTCCCACTCTAATAGCGTTGGAGTATGTCCGCACAGCTCGATTGCACGCGCGTAGAGGTCCCACACTGGGCTAATAGGCGGTCCGTCGTGCGTGTCGATAATAAACCTGCCCTTATCGCAGTGCCCGGCGATGTGTATCTGAACGACTCGATTGGGATCGATCGTGTCTAGATACCTATGGGCATCAAATCCGTGGTTTCTTGAAGAGACATAAACATTGTTGACATCGAGTAGTATTCCGCAATCTGCCTGGTCAGCTACCTCATTTAAAAACTCCCACTCTGTCATGGAGCTCATTGTGTACTCGGCATAGCTACTAACATTCTCGACCGCTATCGGAACCTCTAGGAAATCGCGCACCGCGCGAATTTTCTGCGCCGTATAACGGGCCACCTCTTTTGTATACGGCATCGGAAGGAGATCGTGAGAATAGGTCCCATCCACGCTACCCCAGCATAAATGGTCTGTTAGCCACGGAGTCCTCGTTCGTCGAACAAGACGTTTCAACTGAACCAAGTGATCACGAGGCGGCATCTCAGGCGAACCAAAGTAAAGAGAAACCCCGTGCAGTACCACATTATAACGAGCGATGATCTTCTCTAGAACCTCATACGATTTGCCACCTTCAGAGAGAAAGTTCTCGGCAATAATCTCGAACCATTCAACCTCCGGATAATTCGCAAGAATGTATTTGTGATGCGGCTTACGTAAACCGAGGCCCACCCCAAGTCGCGAGAAATTATTGTATCGATTAGCAGGCATTTATCGGAGCCTTCAATTTTTTATTGCTCCATACCGCTAGGGGCACCTTGCAGAAGGAACACGATGCGAGGGAAAAATAACTTTTGTAACCTATCAGAGACCCTCGAGATTACAAGGAGGGAAAAACCGCAGAGCTTGCTCCTTGGGGCAAGCTCTGCTTGAGGACAAAAACTCTATCCTTCTTCGCCAGCGCAACTAGCATCATCGCCATTGCAACCCTCATGTCCGCTGCAGCTCTCTTCGGAACCCGCATCAGTGTCGTGCGCTCCATCATGAGACTTATCAGCACCCTCTTGATGATCTGCATACACAGGCGCAGCAGTTAGCCCCATCATTAGACCAGCTATTGCTAGAGCCGAGATTTTTTTTACATTTGTATTCATGAAAAATCCTACAAAGAATTTACGTTTAGACATACGGGAATGACCACACCTCTGGTGCCAACCCATTTTCGGCAATTTACCACAGCTGAGACCGGAGCAAAAGAGGATTTCAGCTAGTCCGACAGCCTGCTGGTAGTGGGAACCGCCGCTCATAGAAACCTATAAAACTCGACTAAGAGCCTCTCCCAGCTCGGATGCTAGAACCGTAATCCGCCCCTCCTCCGCCAGAAGGTCGCCGGCCGACGCATGAAGCCAAGCTCCAAAACGAGCACCGTCTATCACCTGCCCAGTCTGAACAATCGTAGTGGCAATAACGCCAGCTAAGACATCGCCACTGCCCGGCGTGGCAAGTACGGGGTTTCCCGCAGTTACAACATGAATACCATTACCGTCTGAAACGAGAGTGCCAGGCCCTTTAAGAACAACTGTACAACCCGTCTTAGCGACTAGACCCTCGATAGCAGCAAACCTATTAACCTGAACTTGCTCCACTGTTACTCCAAGTAGTCGAGCCGCTTCTCCCGGATGCGGCGTAATCACGACGTTGGAACCCAGTCTACATTCAGGCAAGCGGCCTGCCATGCAATTTAGCGCATCAGCATCAAAAACAACCTTTCCCTTGAAGTTTAACAATCCCTTTAGAAGTTTATCAAAAAACTCCACCGTATGTACTGAATGTCCAGTTCCAGGACCCATCA
The DNA here is from genome assembly GCA_038134595.1 of Pseudomonadota bacterium. GTDB lineage: Bacteria > Bdellovibrionota_C > UBA2361 > UBA2361 > OMII01 > OMII01. The sequence goes on from JAYPVM010000009.1 coordinate 64,079, forward strand.
CTAGACTATCGTATCGCTGACATGCAGCCAAAACAGCCTCGACATCAAGCTCGTTAAAACTAGAATCCTCCCCCTCGAGCACCTCAAACATGCACTCCGGAAGCGGGGGAACAAACGGCCAACTAGCTCGAACAACACGCGATACAACACCAGCTCCTGCTCGTAGTGCTCCAAGCGCCGCTAACATACCAGCCCCCGGCATACTCCGACTTCCTCCAATTATCAAAACCCTTCCCAGATCGCCTTTATGCGCATCTCCCGCTCGACGTGGACCCGCTCGAAAAGAGTCTCGGTGGAGTGCTTGGCTCCCTGCACGAGGTTTTAGAGCAATTCCGATTGGAATCACAGAAAGACAGCCACAGAATTGGCGAGCAGGAAACTGAGAAAGCCCCTTTTTTACACATTCAATTGCATACGTTCGGGTAGCATGAATTGCACGTGGATAAACCACTCCCGTATCTGCATTCACCCCAGTTGGAACATCGACCGAAAAAAAGACGCCGTCGGGAATCGATGAAGATAAAACCTCCAATACCCTACCAATTGTTCGCCTTGGCTCACCCTCTTGCCCAATTCCTAGAAGCGCATCAACAATAACATCGGCAGACCTAGCTATCCTTTCAACGTCGCTTGTATCTACAAAACTGACTTCTGACGACTCAATACCAGCTGGAAGATTTCCAAAAACATGGACATCGGTTGATTTTTTTATTTGATGCGCTGTTTCCTCGGTAAGCTTACCATCACAACACACCACCGTCGTGACAGAAAAGCCGCTTTCCTTCAAGCGCTGGCCTACTACAAGCCCATCGCCGCCATTGTTTCCAGGCCCACAAAAGACTACAACCGAGCTGTTTGGAGAAATCAGCTCGCACATTTCACGAGCGATACCATCGCCAGCCCGTTCCATCAACTCGAGACTGGAGATGCCACGGTCAATAGCCTGTCGATCATAGCAGCGCATCTCCTCCGCGCTCGCCAAATCATCTGGCCACGTGGTGTTCCAAAAAGCACTCATAGAGTCCAACCACGGCTACATGACCCCAATCTCACGCTCCAGAATCTCTGCGATATCCTGAGCATGCTTCTTACAGGATTCCTCATCTTCACACTCAACCATTACGCGAATCTTATCTTCCGTTCCTGAGTATCGAACCAGTATTCGCCCCTTCGATCCCATCTCTACCTCTTTCTTACGAATCACATCCTGCAAACCGTCGATGTCATCCAATTCCGGTTTCTGGGACACTCGAATATTTATTAATTTTTGCGGGAACGTTATACACGCTGATGCTAACTCCGAAAGAGTCTTTCCCTCCCTTTCCATGATACTCATTACCATGAGAGCTGTAAGAAGCCCATCGCCAGTAGTGGCAACATCACCAAAGATCGTATGGCCTGATTGCTCCCCCCCAAGAACGGAACCCTGTCGAATCATCTCCTCCAGTACGGCACGGTCACCAACTCTGGTGCGCGCAACTTTGATTCCATGCTCTCCCATGACCATATCGAAACCAATATTTGTCATAACCGTTGCTACGACTGTGTCGTTTCTCAACAGTCCCCGGCGTTTTCTATCTAAAGCACATATTGCAAGGATTACGTCGCCATCCAAAACCACTCCTTTCTCATCAACCAAGATGCACCGATCACCATCTCCATCCAGGGCAATCCCCAAATTCAAATTTTGCTCAACTACAAGCTTCCCCACAACATCTGGAAACAAACTACCAAAACCAGAGTTTATGTTTTTCCCACTGGGGCTAACCCCACGAGATACAACTTCAGCGCCCAATTCACTCAGCGTTTGAGGTGCGACGACATATCCTGCGCCGTGAGCGCAATCAACACCGATTTTTAAATCCTCAAGCGACAACTCCCTAGGAAAGTTTTCCTTCAAAAACACCGTGTATCGGCCGACCGCATCATCTATCCTAGAGGCCCTTCCGATCTTGCCAGCGTCGACGACTAATTCCTCCAATTGGTTGGAGTCGACCAAGTCCTCAATCTCCGCCTCTAGACTATCGGGCAGCTTAAAACCATCACCAGCAAAAATCTTTATTCCGTTATCCTCAAATGGATTATGCGAAGCAGATATTACGATACCCGCGTCTACTCGCATACTCTTGGTTAAATACGCCACACCAGGCGTGGGAATAGGGCCACACAGCAGCACATCTGCTCCCATTGAAGTAATGCCTGACGCCAGTGAGCTCTCAATCATATACCCGGACAATCGTGTATCCTTACCAATCAAAATGCGGGCACGCCCCGTCGCCCGTCGACTCTCAGATATTTTAGCGATGGCCTGTCCAAGTCGCACGAGACAATCAGGGTTCAATGGGAACCTTCCCGCGACGCCCCGGATACCATCGGTTCCAAAGTATTTTTTCTCTCGATCCATAAAAGCCCCTTTTTTCTACTTCTAACTAGCGGTCTTTCTACTCACTCGACAAGCGAACTCGCGCGGGCATAACAGATAACACCTTAATCCCTTCAGGAACATCTATTCGAACCGGCATGTCAGTATTGACCTGTTCTGCATCAGATATGCGTACGTACGGCACTATTGTATTTGAATCAACATCTCCGACCAAACCCGCTGGGCCCGAGATCGAAACATTCACCGATTCAGGCATAATCTTCAAGCTGGGCAGGCGAACTGATGCTCGGAGCTCAACGGGTAAGGAGTTGAACTCCCGGTCGGTGGGTGGCTTGCTAACCCGAACATGCGCAACTATCGAGCTCAGAGAGGGCACTACTCTCGGATTCCCCGTGTGAATTTTCAGAATAATATCCCCGGGCGATACTATCTCAGAGAGGTTAAGTGGCTCGGTCTCTACAAACTTAACCTTCTTGACATCAGGACGAGGCCCATGAATCGAAAGCCCCTTCGGCTTTGTATCGATCCCCTCAAGAATCAACCCATTAGATAGCTGACCCGTTGTAACCACCCTTACAGGCACTTCATACTGCTCAACTGCCTCAAGTCCAAACTCCATTTGCGCCGGTTCAATAGACAACACTTCAATTGAAGGGGGCAAGTTAAGGTCAGCAATCTGAAAATTAACGCGCGCCCGGTCTCGTGTCTGATCTGGCAGCCGGGCTCTGAGGGTTGGTGGCGAGGAAGCTAGTGGGCCAATCAAGAACGAAGGGCCCCTAATGGTAATCTGAACAGAGCGCTGAGCGGGGGACACAACAACTCGATCGTATGGAATATTTTTAAGCTCCACAGGAACAAAAATACTAACAACACTCGCGTTTCCGGTACTATGGACTGCATAGGCTAACACGAGCGCGATGAACAAAGATGCAATTTTTAATCCCAGGTTTTTTGCAATCATGCTTTACCCTTACTCTTGCGAGACTGCTCAGTCGTCTCACCTCGCTCAAACTGCTCAAGCATTCCTGCCACCTTTGATGTTTCAACATTCCGGAATATCGCTCCATCAGCGAGCAATGTAACCGAGCCAGATTCCTCTGAAACAACAATAACCACGGCATCGCTTCGCTCCGTAATCCCTAACGCAGCACGATGTCTAGTACCGAAACTAGGATCAATGTCCGGATTCGAACTCAGAGGTAATACCACCCCCGCTGCTCGAATTATCCCTCCCTCAATGATAACAGCGCCGTCATGGAGCGCACTCTCTTTGACAAAAATGCTAAACAAAAGTTTTCTACTAAGCCTGGCGTCAAGCTTAACACTATCCTCAATAAGTTCATCTAGGCCCACATCACGCTCTAAAACGATAAGAGCTCCCACCCGGGCTCTTGAAAGCTTTCCAACTGCAACTCCAATTTCATCGAAGTGTGACATCTGCTCCATTCGCCCGCCTGAGAAAAGCAATGGATGGGCTCCCACCTTTGTTAAGGTGCGTCGAATTTCATCCTGAAAAATTACGACAATAACAAGGATGATAGAGCTCAAAAAATTATCAATGAGCCATCCCAGAGCAACCAATCCCAAGGGTTGCGCGACAAAGTAAATGGTGGCTATCGCCAGCAAGCCGACCATCATGGGCATTGCCCGAGTCCCACGTATTACCATTAATGCCCGGTATACTAAAAACCAGACTATCCCGAGATCCACTACCCAGGAAATGATCGGTGCCATCCCTTTGATCGCAGATAAACTCATGGCTCCTCTTAAAGACTCTTAGTTTGCATAGAACTGACGCACCTAGGCAGCAACCGATACACTCGATGACTTGTCTCCCCCGTCCGGAGGACACGGCGGCAAGCTTTCACCTTTAAGAATCTTGTCAATCTCCTCGGCATCAAGGGTCTCACGCTCCATCACAGCCTTGGCAAGATTGTGAAGAACCTCCAGGTTCTCTGAGACTATTTTCCTTGCGATATTGTACTGCGCCTCTAGGATGCGTTTCACCTCCTGATCTATCTCAAGCTGAATTGCCTCAGAATGCTCCCTCGGCTTACCGATGTCACGACCGAGAAAAACGTGCTCATCCTTCGTATCGTAGTGGACTGGCCCAACCGATGAGCTCATTCCCCACTCACAAACCATACGACGTGCAATCTCAGTAGCGCGTTGAATGTCCGAGCTTGCCCCAGTGTTCATTTCGTCAAAAACCAGCTCCTCCGCCACTCGTCCACCGAAAAATACTGCTAGCTGGTCCATCCAGTACGAACGTGAATACGTATGCTTGTCAGTCTCTGGCAACTGTTGCATGAGCCCAAGAGCCATACCACGAGGAACAATAGTGAGCTTATGGACAGGGTCTGCATGAGGCAATTTCTTTGCAACAAGCGCATGGCCAGACTCGTGATAAGCTGTCGTGAGCTTCTCTTTTTCCGATAAGAGCATCGACCGCCGTTCGGCACCCATCATTACCTTGTCTTTGGCATACTCGAAATCATCTCGTTCAACCACACTCTTGTTGTTGCGGGCAGCATACAGCGCGGCCTCGTTGACAAGTATCTCCAAATCCGCGCCGGAGAAACCAGGCGTGCCCCGAGCTACTACTGAGAGATCGACATCTTCTCCGATAGGCACCTTCTTGGCATGAACATTTAAGATACCAAGACGGCCGTTTAAATCCGGCCGAGGGACCACAACCCTCCTATCAAACCGTCCGGGCCGAAGCAGTGCCGGATCAAGCACGTCTGGGCGATTGGTTGCAGCGATTAGAATGACTCCTTCGTTGCTCTCAAAACCATCCATTTCAACTAGCAATTGATTGAGTGTCTGCTCCCGTTCATCATGACCACCACCCATGCCGGCTCCCCTGTGGCGACCAACAGCATCAATTTCGTCTATGAAAATAATACACGGAGCATTTTTCTTCCCCTGAATGAACAAATCCCGTACTCGAGAGGCTCCAACTCCAACAAACATCTCGACGAAATCCGAGCCAGAGATACTGAAAAAGGGGACTCCAGCTTCGCCAGCAATTGCCTTAGCCAATAGCGTCTTTCCAGTTCCTGGCGACCCCACCAAAAGAACTCCCTTGGGAATCCGGCCGCCGAGCCTAGTAAACTTCTTAGGGTCCTTCAGAAACGCGATGATTTCCTCTAGCTCCGAACGAGCTTCATCGATTCCAGCCACATCGGCAAACGTCACCTTCGCCTGACTCTCAGTTAGAAGCTTCGCTCGAGACTTACCAAAACTCATACCTTTTCCAGCGCCCATCTGAACCTGACGCCAGAACAGGAACCATATCCCGAGAAATAGCAATATCGGCAACGCGTTTAACAAAAACAACATGTAGGACGACTGATCGCCAGGATCGGAGACCTCAATATCAACCCCCTGCTTCCGAAGGAGAGGAATCATCTGATCGTCATTTGGAATCGTCGTGCGAAACTTTTCAAATCCCCCCTCCTTGGAGCGAAATTCACCGATTACCGCGGGCCCTTCTATGCGGACGGTTCGCACTCGTCCGTTTTCAACCTCATGAAGAAAATCGCTGTATGTAAGTGGCCGTGGATGCTCGGTGTTACCTTTAATGAGGCTAAACCCCATGAGCACCACTAACACTAATCCAACCCAAAAAAGACCGTTCTTGCTCACTTGATTCACCTTAGACTAAATTCAACCGCCAAACTCTTAGAAGCCTTCGAATACCGTGTCTTTCAAACACTACACTAGAGCTCTAGGAGTCACACACACTTCGACGAAAGGTTCAGACCGCCGCCGAATATAAACGCCGCCTTACCCTCAAACACCACCCTAACCATAAACGATCGAGGGTCAACAGACCATCGGGCATTTCTAGGAAGTTACGTCCCAATCCAACTCAATCCTAGATCACAAGTACCAACAGGAAAAGTAGATAGCTTGGGCACTTATGGAGTCTAACACGGTAAAAAATAAACGCAAAAAAACCTTTTATACCCGCTAGGGCCATACGACAACGAGCTAGCTGGGCCAAATATCCCGCAGATCGAAATCATAGAACAGATGCCAATTCCCAAAGCTATTTAGAGCGAAAAGAAACTCCTCGCTTCGATAGGACCACGAATAAATTTCTTGAAAGCTGCACTTTACCCCTTCCGAGCAGGAGCATATTAAGCACATCCTTCGCCTTTTGCTCACTAATGCCACGAGGCACATATACACGAAACAACTCTTGAACGATTCTCCACTGCAAGGATTTGGGCACCCTCTTAACGACCCCTATAAAACCTTCGTACCACGGCTCCGATTCCGCTTCGACACACCCAATGGCACTTACGTAATCTTTAACAACCTCTCGGAATCCAGCGTAGTCGGCGTTCAGGGCCTGACCACGCTCAGCGAGGCTCCACACCACCGACTCCCCAAACAATTGCTGCAACGGGGGAATAACCTCATGTCGTATCCGATTTCGGACAAACGAAACATCGGCGTTTGAATCATCTTCCACCCAAGGTATGTCATACCGAGAAATATACTCCTCGATTTGCTCACGACTAATTTCTATCAAGGGTCGTATCAGTCGCCTCTCTTCATCGAATTCTCGAATCCCCGACAGCTCTTTATTAGCGATCAACCTCATCAGAAGCGTTTCCGCCACATCATTGGCAGTATGGGCCGTCACCATATATTCCAGATCATTGGCAGTTCGGCACTCGGTTAACGCAGCATAGCGAAGTTCTCGTGCCCATCCTTCGATATTCTGGCGTCGCGGTTTTCTGGGTAATTTAACACCATGACACCTCACGGAGAGCTTGTTGCACTCCTCAACGACAAACTTTGCATGATTGGCACTATCGACCCGAAGACCATGATCAACGTGACACACCTCAATATGCGTCTTAAACAAACGTTGATTACTTGCTAAACTATGAAGCATAGCCATCGAGTCCTTGCCGCCAGACACAGCTAACAGCAAAGAGGAGCCTTCGGGAATACGACTCTGCAACGCCCCTCTTATCGACTTACGACGCTTAGACACAGAGCTTCTCTCTTATTTCAATAATCTCTTCTCTACCCGTCCGTCGGTACTCTACGGAGGTTGTCTAGACTAAAAGCACCAGGACCCGTAAACGCCAAGCCGGCCAAAGCCCCGAGTACGACTATATCTTTGTTGAAAATATCGGACGACCCCGGAAACAAGCCGAATGCCCAAATAAAAGAAACTATCATCAATCCACCTACGATCGACGACAAGGTAGTCCAGAGACCAAGGATCAAGCACCCCCCAACAAACAACTCTAAGTAAGGAAGCGTAACCCCGTAAAGATACGCTCCGTTATCAGGAAGAATTCCAAACGCCTTAACGTGGGCGAGAAAGCCTGCCAAGATCTGAAGCTTACTTAGGCCCGCCATCAAAAAATATGCGCCAACACTCATCCTGATCCATAAAGGCCCCATCGAAGGATCGCCGATAGGCACATTGATTTTAATAGCCATGATCTGCCTGTTCAATTTGTAAATTAATTATTTTTCAAAATAAATGTGGTCTGCCACCAAAACCCTCTTGTCAACTCGGTCAAGTTTTGAGCAATAAGTAAATGTTAACCAATAAAATTAGTTTAGCAACCCACCTAAACTATCCGAAATCAAACCAGCGCAGTTATTTCACTATCACAATTGTCCCGTTAGGGTATCGTAGGACAACGTAAGTTATTGACAATATGAGACCTCTATCTCTATCCTTTGGGTGTAATGTGGTAGGCGGCCAATAGTGGTATCGGATAATACAGCTCCGAACCTAGCCTTTGTGACGTCTAGGCATGAGGTTGCGTGATACAAAAGAAAAACAAAGCGCCCCGGTCGCCCCTCGCTTAACAAACTTGTGCAGTGATGACCACTTCTTTAGATGATACAAGCTTACGCGGGCAGAAATCGCTGGGTGGTTTGAAAATAACAGTTAAGGGCTAGTGATACCATGGAAACAGAGCTCAATCAGCAAAGCAATGGCAGTGAACCTCGCGTCTTTCAGGAAATCAAAGACTCCGTTCACAAGAGAATTATAGGACAAGAGGTACTGATCGATCGTATTTTAATCGCACTACTTGCCGATGGACATGTTCTACTAGAGGGCGTTCCTGGTCTCGCTAAAACGAGAACCCTATTAGCCATTACCGAGAGCATCGAAGCGAAAATGGCGCGAATTCAATTTACACCTGATCTCCTTCCCTCGGATATTATCGGAACCGAGGTGTATCAACCCCAAACAGGTTCGTTTTCCACTAGAACCGGACCGATTTTTACAAACCTGTTATTGGCCGACGAGATCAACAGAGCGCCCGCAAAGGTCCAATCCGCTTTGTTGCAAGCAATGCAAGAGAGAGCAGTCACCATCGGACACGAAACATATACACTTCCATCTCCCTTTATGGTCCTTGCAACTCAAAATCCTATTGAGCAAGAGGGAACCTATACGTTACCCGAGGCGCAGGTTGATAGATTTTTAATGAAGGTCGTCGTTAAATACCCCTCTTTTGACGAGGAAATAAAAATCATCAACCTCGACTCTCCTCAAAACGATGCTTCTTCACCTTTAAAAAAAGTCATAACAACAGAGGACATCCCAAAGTATCGCAAGGAAATGCAAACCATCTATGCCGATGAGAAAATAGACAGATATATTGTGTCACTCGTTCATGCCACACGAACTCCAAACGCGTATGGTTTAGAGGGTATGGTTGAGTGGGGAGCATCACCTCGGGCTAGTATCGCGCTCAAGCAGTGCGCTAGAGCACATGCGTATCTGCGTGATAACGATTTCATCTCGCCCGATGACGTCAAGGCGCTTGCCCCAGACGTCCTACGTCATCGAATACTGGTTTCTTTCGAAGCCGAGGCGCGGGGGGTTACAAGCGACGATATTATCACTACTCTTTTAGACTCAATAGCAGTTCCTTAGCACAATCTCCTATGACTGCCTCCACGATCCATCGATACAACATAAAGAGGCTTGAACTACGATCATCTAAGCTCGTCTCCGGCAATCTCCTGGGCAGATACCGTTCAGCGTTTCGTGGGTCTGGAATGGAATATGCTGACCTTCGCGAATACAATCCCGGCGACGACGTAAAGCATATTCACTGGAAGGCTACGGCTCGCTCCACTTCGGCATTTGTCAAATCCTATCGCGAAGAGCGACAACTTAGAGTGCTACTTGCTGTCGATACCAGCGCGTCCATGCGCCTTCCCGCCCAGGGACGCTCATGGGCTCTTGCGGTTGAGTTCTGCTCCCTCATTGGAGCCTTGACACTTCGATCGAACGACCTGCTTGGGTTGATGACATTCTCAGACAGAATTGAATCCTGCACTCCTACACGATCAGGTCCAAAAGCATACAGCCAGGCTTTAGCGACATTGCTAGCCTCTGCGGAGACGCCCCGGGGTGGTACCGATCTAAGTGGCGTTCTAACACACCTCTCGGATACAGTACGAAAATCTACCGTCGTATTTATCGTCTCAGACTTCGCAACTCAGTACCCACGAGAAGCTCTACGAAAAGCAGCAAGCCGGCACGACATTATTCTCGTGCAAATGCAACCTCCAATCCCCCCGGATAAACCCTTAGGTATCGTAAACCTCATAGATCCAGAGACAGGAGAAGTTTGTAAAGTTGACACCTCAAATAAAAAAACTCGCAATGCCTGGATACAGTCAATCCATGATGATCGCCAAGAGCTCGCGTTGATGGCCGCGAAAGAAGGAGCCGCTCATATAACTATCAACAACGACATCCTTCGGCCCTTACAGGAGCTCATGAACGTACGAAGTAAAAGGATTGCCCGATGACTCCTATCGCGACCTCTCAGGACGTTCCGTATGATATTTTACCACCTCAACGAGGGCCGCTCGTTCCAGATACAGGCCTATGGGTTTTGTTAATCGCTCTTGTGCTCATTGGTGCCCTACTATCTCGAATCAAACTAAAACATCGGGGGTCAAGCCTTCCAAAACTGTTAGCCCAACTTACAAAAGAGATTGAAACTGCGGACGGGGGATATATCGCACAACACACCTCAAGTATATCAAGACTCCTTCGCCGCGCGGCTGGCTATTACCTTTCGGAAGACCTTACAGCCAAAACATCTGAGGAGCTTCGCACTATCCTCTCACACCAAGAACTAACGGAAGTACCAAAGAAAAAACCCACAGAGGTCCAACTCATAACCCTTCTCATTACCCTTGAAGACCTGGCTTATCGGGGAAACGACCGCAACGACTTTAATCTCTCTGAACTAAAACTCTTACTTCAACAGACCCTAGAGGCTCTTCTCAACGAAAAGGGGGGGGCATGACATTCCTCTATCCTTGGGTGCTGATAGTCCCCTTTGCCTTCGGTGCTGTTAAACTATTGTGTAAACATAGGAATACGCGGTCAGTTCCTTACTTCAGCGCATCGGTTCTATCAAGAATTACTCCATCTCTTCGACTCCGAATCAGACAACCTCTACTCAATCTGCTTGAGATAGGCGTAGTGCTTACGCTCTCCATTGCCGTCGCCCGTCCTCAAAAAATCCTTCGATTAGACGAGGACCAACACGCCCGAAACATCATGCTCGTAATTGACACCTCTAACAGCATGTCCGGCCGCGATTTTCCCACAACTCTTGGCATGACAACGAGGATGGAGGGAGTCAAAGCAGTCGTGGCAGAGTATGTCCGGTCACGTCAAAACGATCGTGTCGGCTTAATTGTTTTTGGCAACAGTGCATACTTACAAAGCCCGTTAACAACAGACATATCGCTTGTTGAAAAGCTTGTCACGGACTTAACTCCAAGAATCGCGGGCGACGGCACTGCTATCGGAGATGGTCTGGGATTAGCACTCAAACGACTTCGAGAAATGGATGGGGACTCAAAAGCAATTATTCTGATGACCGACGGCGTTAATACAGCCGGCCAGGTCAGCCCTTTAAAGGCAGCTGCTGTCGCCCGTTCACTCAATATTAAAGTGCATTCCATCGGAATAGGTTCAGGAGCTGTTGCACTAGGCTCCTCGGGAGTGCTCGATCTACTAGCCCGCTCTAGAAGAATGACTGTCGATATCGACGAAGAAACGCTTCGAAAAATAGCCTCAACAACTGGAGGAGTATACTTTAATGCCAACAGTCTGGATGAATTCAAACAAGTCTACGATCAGATCCAACAGCTCCAGGAAAAGGAATTTGAGCAACCATCAAAGCTCATTGTGCAAGAGCTCTTTGCTCCCTGGGCATGGATTAGTTTAGGCCTCTTATTTATCTTGATTCTGCTGGAATTTATCATCTTACGAGAGGTGCCATGACGCCATTTCTTCGCGACTTCGGGGTGAAAGATCCAGTAGTTTTCATCACATTTATAGGAACAATAATTTTATTATTTGGCGTAGTCGTTTCCTTCCGCATCCGACACAATAACTGCAAAGAGTTTGGTATTGACGCAAGAAAGACCCCACCGAGTTGCTTTTATGGCCTCTTGCTCACGCTTTCATTGATTATCGTAGCGCTTACCCGACCCTACAGCGGATACACGGATCTGCCAGTAAAACAACAAAGTTCGAATCTTATGTTTGTAGTTGATATCAGCGCAAGTATGCTTGCAGATGATCTAAAACCGTCTCGAATCGAGGGGGCAAAGCGAAAGATTATCGATGCTATTAACTATACGAAACAGTCCGGACTAACCATGCGTTTTGGCATTACTGTCTTTGCAGGAGACGGCTATACAATCTGTCCCCTTACAACCGACGCCGCAGTCGTTAAGCAATTCACCCAAATTCTCTCTCCAGAACTCGTTACAAGCCGGGGCTCTAACATACAGGCAGGCATCGAAGCGAGCCTCGAGCGTATTTCACCAAAAACAAACTCGACCTCCATTGTATTGCTAACTGACGGGGAGCCTGGCAATGAAAAGGCAGAGGGAGTACGGTTTTCAGACTCCATTCCCATCCACGTTATTGGATTCGGCACACCGAAGGGCTCGGCTATTCGCCTACCTGACGGCTCCTATCAACGAGACAAGACCGGAAAAGTTGTTATAAGCAAGTTGGATGAAATGTACCTGAGAGCACTTGCAGATAAAAATAACGGTACGTATACCCGGGCAACCTTCGACGACAAAGACATAACTCGCATTCTGAATCGTCTACAAACCAAATCAGCAATATCGCAAGAGACAACAGAAAAACTAAGAGTCTTTAATGAACTTGGGCCAATCATTCTTGCCTTGGGGCTTACCTTCATGTTCCTCAGAAGACTCACTGGTATCTTTCTCTCTGCAGTAGTTTGGGTACTAGCCACCCCATATTTACTCAACACGGCGCACGCCGAACCAATCAATTTCTTCAAACCAGATCAAGCTAAAGAGCGCTACGAAGGAGGAGACTTCTCCCAAGCAGAAAAACTTTATCGAGATAGATTAGCAACCAACCCTCAAGACCGTATAGCAAAGCGGGGCCTCGCTAGTGCGCTATTCAAGCAGGGTAAGTACTCTGAGAGTAAACAGCTCTTTCATGAACTCGCTGACGATCAATATACCGGCAAGGATTACTTCGAAAATTCCTTTAATGAGGGCAACTCTCTACTTGCCCTAAAGAACTACACCGAGGCTATTGATGCCTATAATCGTGCACTTGAGGTAAAACCGGATGACAAACAGGCCATACACAATAGAAATATCGCCCGAAAATTGAGGGTCTCTCCTACATCACAGCCATCTTCAGCATCAAATGATAATTCAAGCGCTGCTAACAAGCCGGAAGAACAAAACGACAATCAATTGGATAAAGGCACAGCTCAAACAGATTCTCCCCAGCAGGAGCTTACTCAATCAACTCCGAGCGATTCGACTCCAAATACCGCAGACCAAAACAGTGAAGTTAACGATTTAAATCCAACACCCAACAGACAAGAATCTGAACCAACGGCGCAAAACGATCGCACAAAAGAAGCTACTTCCCAACAATCCTCCACTCCAAGCCCGTCCGGAGCCACGACACCAACTCAAAGAATTGAAAATCAGGATTTCCAACAAGATATGCCTCCCTCTCTCACCCCTACAGCGCCACCTACTTCGTTAGAATCAAATGAAACTAATGCTTGGCTCGAATCCTTACCAGATTCTCCTCTTCTGATTCGACGAAAAACTTCTTCTAATTCAACACGGGGTCAGCCATGGTAGAGACACCTATTTGGAACAAGCACTATTCTGACGTAATAAAGCGTAGTAGCAAAGGCGCTGGGGGATTCAAGCTCGCTCGATTGAAAGGTGTGTCGTTATTTTCTGGCCTTGCCTCGAAGCTTGTGTGTGTAGTGGTATGGCTTTGCTTAGTTTCGTATGCTCATTCTCAACCTAGACTCACAAGCTCGGTATCGAGTCGTACAGGACAGGTCTCTGACACTTTTCTATTTACCGTTACTTTTGAGGGCTCCGATCAACAAGTCGTTCCTCAATTGTCAGCGGGGGGAGACTTCCAAGTCTCCTACCTCGGACCTAAAACGGTTATAGAAATGAACAATGGAAAAATTCGAACACAGCTTTCATTTATCTATAGCTTAACCCCCACCCGAAGCGGGGCGCTCCGAACACCTGAAGTGCAGGTCGAGATGAATGGAGCCCTACTAACTGCTAATCCAATAGAAATCACCATCACTGATACTACAATAGAGGGGTTAGACGATGCACCGCTTAGCAACACTTTTCTCAAACACACCGGCCAACCAAACTCAGTTTTTGTAGGACAGCAAATACTCAATACTCTATCGCTATACACCCGAAATAATCTGCGCCGAATAAAACTCGACGACAGTGCTCTTGAAGGCTTTTGGCAGGAAAAGATATCGGGCAGCAACAATCACGAACGGTCTCTTGGAGGTTTGAGATACTCAGTCATTGACATCTCTCGCTCTCTATATCCCCTGAAACCGGGGGTATTAACGATCCCCGAGAGAAGCATCTCGTGTGATGTAGTTGAATCTCGACGCCCAAGCCTCTCAAGCATGCTGGATCCTTTTAGTGACAAATTCTTTCAAGACTTCTTTGGGTCGTCTCGGGTAACTCACCGCACATTGCGCGCCGATCCAATTCAAGTGAACGTAAAACCGCTAGCCGAGCAGCCCACCGCTTTAAGGAAATACTCTCCGGTCGTTCCGATCGTTGGACAAACCAACATGAACATCGAATACTCCGGCGTGCCACTTAAAGCGGGTGAGAGCAAAGAACTCTCGATAACGATTACCAGCTCTGGAAATCTGAAACCTCTCAAGACTCTGCTTTTTGAATCCAATTTAGACTTTAAAGTTTATCCAGGCGACATTAGCGAGACACAAAATCTTGTCGGGGGAGAGCTGATAATGATGAAGAAGTTTCATTATACCGTCGTTCCTCTAAAATCAGGCCTACTCAGAGTGCCGAGCCCGAAACTATCACACTTTAATACCCTAACAGAGCAATACGAACTCCTCTCCGGTGAGGACATCGCTCTTGTAGTAAGCGCAAACAGTGCTTTCAATCAGTCACACTCACAAGTCAGTAAGGGTAAGGAAGCATTGCCTAACACAATAACTACGATTCCGACCCTACCGCCTATTATAACCGCTCCGAAGCTATCTTATCAACCAGACTCTCTTGCAACAAAAGTAAACGGCGTCCTGAACCCCCGTCTTGTACTGGCAGTGTTCGGCCTGCTTGCAATAATAGTAGGTGGCATATTTGTATCAGTTACTAAATGGATTAAAGGAACAGACAATCGCCGGATGATAAAGAATCTCCATAACTCGGCAACACTCGATGAAGTGCAAGAACACTTTTTCGATTGGCTAAAGGAAATACTCAAGGTAGATCCAGCGGGCTGCACTTACAATGATCTACGGGCATATGCAAAAGACAGGCTCGCAGAAAATCGAATCCTGCCAGAAATAGTACTAGTGCTCGATAAGCTCGAATCAATAAAGTACGGACAACAGACTCAGTCAACTTCACTGAATGAGCTTTCATCGATGGTCATTTCTATAGTAAAGGATTATAAATAAGGCGTTTAAAGTACGCAGTAAATTAAAACAGCATGAACAACAATACAGGCAAACCAAATCGAACTCTATCCACTATGCGAGATCGCCTAGGGCATCTCATACCGGACGTGGAATTAAAAATTAAAGCTCAGCTGGTCGACGAGATAAATCGAATAAAACAAGAAAAAGACGCTTTAATCCTCGGTCACAACTATATGGAGCCCGTGTTATACCATATGGTAGCAGACGTCGTAGGAGACTCTCTTGAACTTTCGCGACAGGCCGCACTCACGGAAAAGTCAATAATTGTGTTTTGCGGTGTACGATTTATGGCTGAAACCGCAAAGATATTAAACCCCAATAAGACCGTTCTTTTGCCAGCCAAGGTTGCCGGATGCTCATTGGCCGCTAGCATATCCGCATCCGATGTGCAAAACCTACGAGATCGATTTCCAGGAGCTCCAGTAATCTCATACATAAACACATACGCGGATGTGAAAGCAGAGTCGGATGTCATTTGTACCTCTGGAAACGCCTCCGCTGTCGTTCGCTCTTTTCCTGATACAAAAGTACTTTTCTTGCCCGATAAGTTCCTAGCGGAAAACGTAGCAAAAGAGCTCGGTAGACCATTTGTTTTTTCTGATGTTAACGCCGAATCAATCCCCTCAAATGCAATTATCGGATGGCGAGGAGTCTGCGAGGTTCATGAGCAGTTTACCGTCAGCGACATAGTGACGATTCGCAATCAATTTAAGGATGTTGCTGTACTTGCTCATCCAGAATGCTCACCAGAGGTAGTAGCTCATGCCGACCTATCCCAGAGCACGTCAAAAATGGTCGACTTTGTTGAGAGCTCCTCTGCTCCACATTTTTTAATTCTCACCGAATGCAGTATGGCCGACAATATCATTGCAAAAAATCCCGACAAAAATATCCTTCGAATGTGCAGTATTCGATGCCAACACATGAACGAAATAACACTTGAAGACACCCTAAAGGCCCTAAGATATGGAGAACAAAACATCGAGGTCTGCGAAACCATCGCAACACGGGCTAGAAGTGCCCTCTCTCGGATGCTTGAAATTCATTAATCTGCTAGTACAAGTATATCCACATTAATTTCTTTCAGTTAGGCCCAGGGCTTCTCGTCCCTCTATTCTAAAATCGCTCAGTTCTGGCGCCAGACAAAACGAAACCGCATTACGTATCCGTCGCAAAAAACGACATGTATCGAGCAACTTCATTAATACTTCCTGAGATAAATGCCGAGCGCTCATGAATATCCATCGGGAGTACCTCCATTATACGCTTTGTACCATTCGTGGCGCTCCCGCCAGCTTGCTCCATTATAAATGCAAGTGGCATACACTCATAAAGCAAACGGAGCCGCCCGTTGGGTCTACGTGAATCTAGAGGATAGAGAAATATCCCGCCCTTTCTTAGTGTTCTATCGAAATCGGCGACTAAAGAGCCAACATATCGGGCTGTAAATGGAACCTCTCGAGAGGGGTTTTGATCCTTTAGCTGCTTTAGGTAGTTTTTTGTACCATCAGACCACCATGCATGATTTGCCTCGTTGATGCTATAGATAGCCCCATCAGCTGGTATGACAATATGAGGCTCAGTGAGCACGAACTCTCCGATGGTTGGATCGAGAGTGAAGCCATGCACCCCATTTCCAGCAGAATAGACAAACGAAGTCTTTGCACCATAAATAGAATAGCCGGCGGCAACGATTTCATCCCCCTTTTGACAAAAATCCGCTTCGCTTGGCAGTCCTTCTTGGTCTCGCTTTTTAAATATACAAAAAATAGTTCCCGTTGGAATATTAGAGCCTATATTAGACGATCCATCTAAAGGATCGAATGCGATTACATACTTCCCCTCACTCAAAGTGGCATCAGTTCTCACTACGCTATCTCGTTCCTCCGAAACCAAAAGCCCAAAGTGATGTGATGAACTTAATAACTCTACAAGGACCTCATCAGCTTCAACATCTAACTGCTTCACCTCATCCCCATGCACGTTTTTACCACCAGTATAACCGTGCAGTCCCTTAAAACCAGCCGTCGCGACCATTTGCGCTATTAGTTTTACCCCTAAAGAAATAGATACAATAAGGTCATTTAGCTCTCCAGTACTCTCGGGATACTTGCGGCTTTGAACGTGAATAAATCTACTAAGGGTCTGGGTAGGTATGCCCATAAAGCGCCTCCATAAACAACCGTTACGTTAAAAGAGCTTGAGCTTCTCTTGAAAAACCAAACTAATCACCCACATTCCAGTTTAACACCGACCCATGAATTCTTACCGATACCACTCCGACCTCAGCCTATTAGAAGCAGGTCTAAGCAAGTGCACCTATCAAAAGTCAAATCCGACTGGCTCTACCTGCTGGCTGTTAAACAAAAAACGCTCAAGTGAGACAACAGCCCACATCATATAGCGAACCCTAAAAGCCTCTTAATCAGTATATCAACACCCCTGCGAGGCAACAAACTTCTTTAAGGGCAACCGACAATAATAGGAAAAATTGCCGGCGCTGAGTATGGAGCGTATCCCTACAGAACCACTGAAGAAATGCAACATAGTACGCAACCTGGAATCACGGCTGTGTTTATAGCCAAGGCGGATAAAACTAACCAACAAATCCAATGAAACGATTCACGGAGCGAAGCTTAAAAGCATCAACCTTAGGGTGCCGTCACTTACCTATATTCGCCGGCTTGCTCCTGACTGGGGATGTTGAGGAAGTGTCACTACAAATTTCACCCCGATCGGCGTGTTATCGAACACCCGAATCTCTCCGCAGTGGTCCGAGATAATAGAGCTTACAATCGCCAGACCAAGGCCCGTTCCCCCTTTCTTACGGGTGAAATATGGCTCAAAAATTCGATTCTTATCTTCGGCTGACACCCCTATACCCGTGTCCGAGACCTCAATCGTCGCTTTAGCTGCTTGGCTATCATATGAAACGCTAATACAAAGATCCTTAGGGGCCTCTTCGTCAACAGCTTCCATGGCAGCCACTGAGTTTGCAATTAAATTCAAAAACACCCCTCGAATTTGATCTGGATCAAGAAGCATTTCCGGTATTTTACCGTTCAAGGCGAATGAAAAGGCTATATCCGGATTATCAGTACGTGCTCGATTGACAACATTCTCAAGTAATATATCAAGCCGTGTAGGCGCAAACGTAGCTACAGGCATCCGACCATACTCGGAAAATTCATTGGCAAGGCGCTTTATTATCTCCACGTGTTCTACAATGGAGCGGGTAGAATCAACGATGGCCTGAGACTGAGCATCTTTTAACGCTAGCTTCTCTAAGCGTTGGGCAGAGAGCTGAAGAGGCGTGAGAGGGTTTTTTATTTCATGGGCGATTCTACGAGCCACGTCTCTCCATGCAGCAAGATGCTGACTACGACTAAGATCCGTAATATCGTCCAGCAACAGCACATATCCAAGCGTCTCCCCGTTAGCAGAAGATATACGCCCCCCGGTACACACAATCAAAAGTTCGCGTCCCTCTGTACGCAATCGAATCTCCTCGGCCATTGCAGTGGGCGCATGCTTTTGTAGTCCGTCAAGTATGACACCAAGCGGCGCATATTGCTGCTGCTCTAAAAATTCAGCTAGGGGAATACTCTTACCCGTTGCGAGCTCTAAGTCGAGCATGTTCCGCGCAGCATCATTAATAGTCGTTATCTCAAGATCTTGATTGAGGGAGACAACTCCCACACCTAAATTCGAAATTATCGTATCGAGGAGCAATCGCCGCTGCTCAAGTTGTCGCTTGGAGGCGTGTAGCTGCTCAGTCATATGATTGAACGAGTTGACTAAATATCCGAGCTCATCATCGCGAACTGCTTTCACCGAGAAATCATAGTTTCCCTGCGCAACACGATGAGCACCCTGTATGAGAAGCTGAATAGGACCTGTAATCTGTTTTGAGATGAAAAAAGCAACCCAAATCGCCCCAAACAGGGTTAACAAGTTAAACAGAGCCAACACCAGAAAAAAATTGGTTCTAATCGGGTCTTTCAACCCCTTAGACTCCTTATAGTCTGCGACTGCATCCGTAATTATGTTCCGAGCCTGCACT
Source organism: Pseudomonadota bacterium (assembly GCA_038134595.1). Taxonomy (GTDB): domain Bacteria; phylum Bdellovibrionota_C; class UBA2361; order UBA2361; family OMII01; genus OMII01. The sequence continues at coordinate 83,586 of JAYPVM010000009.1, forward strand.
AACTCCGGAGCCACTCTAAAACTCACAACAAGCACAGCGCCCTTTAGTCCTGTATAGACGCGTACGAATTGACTCGCCCCTCTCTCCTCAATTCGAACAATTCGCGGCCCGGCAAGACTCTTAGCCATCGCTGTTGTATCAAGTGGGGGTTCGGCAAACGACTCTACACTTGCCGTTGGATGATTTGCCTCGGACAACACCTCGCCCTCAAGGTTATATACTTTAATTGAAAACAGCTCATGCTTCTGTCTTAAGTTCTCCAGCAACTGCGGAGTAGCAGTAGCGTCAAGACTATCAAGAGCGCCACTTATAGCCTCTGAGGAATTAACCGCCGCCATCTTAGTAGCAGAGATCGAGTCCTTAGCCATCGTAAGAGAGCTTGCTACAATCGACTCCACTCGCATATTAAACCAACTTTGGACTGCCTGATTAATAAGTCCGCTAGCCACAACAAAAGATAGCGTCATGGGAATAATCGAGATTAAAACAAACGAGCCCATTAGCCGCGCCCTGAGCTTTGAACCAAGGATTCCTCGACGCCTTTCAAAAAAAAGCTTTATCAGATTTCTTGACACCAGAACAACGAGAATCAGCAATCCAATCACATTGAGATTGATAACCGAGAACAGCACCACGTTGCTCGTCAAAGACTCGTCTTCCGAACCCCACCGTACCATGGACAGAATTGTCAGAAAGACAATCACCACAAGGAGCGCCACCAACAATCGTCGCCCGAAGTTGTTAGAGCTTTTATTCATTTAAATCAGGTTCCATTACATCTGCTCAGTCGATACCAATTTAAACTCACTCCACTCAGAAACATCTTCGACCGTATTGACAAGCCCGAGCGTTAGAAAACGGGATAAGTGCGCAAACGCTCGCACCCCTCCCTCTCTACACTTAAATACAGTTCTGATTCGCAAGTACGCGCCAGGATGCGACGCCAGATCCATCTCTTCTCTGAGCAAAAAGTCGATGGGAAACTTACTGACAGTGACAAGGGAGCGAATGGATTCAGAACGAATTGGAATTCCTACAGCAGTTGGTTCTAACGTATCCCCCAATCGATCAGACACAACTCGATAGCTCTCCGTTACTGGATCGAACATCGCGGTGTGCAATTCAGCTCGGGGCTCTTCGCAATAATCAAACCATCCCGAACGCTTTCTACATAACTGCACTTCGAACCGAAGCCTCGCTTGATGAGACTCGTTTAAACACCTCTTCGCTATCCCCTCCCGATTCCCCGCGACGATAGAAATCGACTCTTGAATCGGCGAAGACCACCGAACGTCCAAACTAGAAAACAGGACCCCAAAAACAAAAACTAGCGAAAACACCTTACCCCGCCCCCTTAAACACAAACTTAGTCTTCCCGGTGAGCCGGCGAAGAGTCGGTGTCTTCAAATAATTCATCTTGGATTCGCTTGTTGGCTGGCAAAATCCCTAAATGCTTATATCCTCTATTAGTAACCTCTCTGCCTCGCTTCGTGCGAGCGATAAACCCCTCTTGCAAGAGATAGGGTTCATACACATCCTCGACAGTATCTCGATCCTCACCAAGCGCCGCGGCAATTGTCTCAACTCCAACTGGCCCACCATCAAATTTCTCAACTATTAAGGTCAACAGGGAGCGATCGATCCGATCTAAGCCTTCACCATCAATCTCTAAAAGAGCAAGAGCTTCAATTGCAATATTCTTTGTGATTTCACCATCGCCGCGCTCCTCAGCATAATCGCGAACCCGCTTCAGCAACCTATTTGCTATACGGGGGGTTCCTCGGGAGCGTCGTGCAATTTCAGCGGTTGCCAACGGAACACAAGGGCAATCGAGTATAGATGCAGATCGTTGAACAATTTGCGACAATTGCTCACGATTATAAAAATCCAATCTGTGCACTATACCAAAGCGATCTCGGAGCGGAGAGGTCAACAGACCCGAACGAGTGGTCGCACCAACTAAAGTAAACGGCCTAAGAGGTATCTTTACTGAGCGAGCACCGGGCCCCTGTCCAATAATGATGTCAAGTTCAAAATCCTCCATTGCTGGGTATAGTATCTCCTCTATCGACCGGGAGAGTCGATGTATTTCATCTATGAAGAGAACATCCCTATCCTCCAAGGAGGTCAAAATAGCCGCTAGGTCACCCGGCCTTTCGATAGCCGGACCAGAAGTGCTCTTAAAACCAACCCCGAGTTCACCCGCGATAATTCGCGCTAACGAGGTTTTACCTAAGCCAGGTGGGCCATGCAAAAGAACATGATCTAAGGAATCACCCCGCCTCTTTGCTGCTCCACAGGCAATTTGCAAGTTCTCCTTAACGTGTTCTTGTCCAACGTACTCATCGAAACGACTCGGCCGAAGAGAGTTTACAAGACACTCCTCTGGGTCCACCTCGGAGGATCCCGAACTATCGGCCGTTGCTTTGCTATCAAAAGGCTGTGAACCCACCCACAGTTCTATTGAATCATCATCCTGATTAAATGTTCGGTCGTCTTCGCTCATATCAAAACACAGTTGCAGATCTCTTAGTTATGTCTAGCAAAATTAAACAGCATCTACCATCCCCAAACCTAACCAGCTAATATCACGTTTCAAAATGACTAGATGCGTCCTCGTATTTGAGCCGTGTACTCTTCTATATGCACACGCTCACAAGGATCAAACAAATTTTAGCGCCTCCCGGACCACCTCTCCAGCAGTATTGATATTGGGAAAAGAAGCCATTGCACGGCCAACCGCAGCCTCCGCGTCACGACGTGAAAAGCCAAGAACCTCCAAGGTAACGATTGCATCGATATGCGAGTCGTCATTGGACGCGGCAAAAGACGCCTCGCTCTCCAGCGAGGCGCTATCATGCCTACATTCACCGCCTAGCGAAACGACCAAATCTTTCAGTTCAACCACTATTCGTTCAGCTTTTTTCTTACCAACCCCTTTAATTTTCATTAGTGCTTGCACATCGCCAACTCCAATTGCTCGCAACAAATCCCGTGCCGGAACATTGGACAGTACATCAACTGCAGACCTGGGTCCCATGCCAGAGACTTTCGTTAACAACTGAAATACACGCCTCTCAGACTTTGATTCAAAACCAAAAATTCGAATTGCATCCTCTTTAACATCAGTATGTGTAGTGATGCACGCCTCGACATCTATTGCTAGCATGGCCAACAGCGAAGCGGTGCATGTGACAGAATAGCCGACCCCATGTACATCCAAAATCACAAGGTCGCCATCGATTTCTACAACCAAACCTTTCAAACGGCTAATCATAAGATATTCCTCCACAGGGCGGGTCGCACAGTTATTATAAATCAAGCCCGCTTTTCATTGCCAACACGCCAACTACACCATTCTACATCTACGATACAAACCGCGATCAATAAAGCCGCAACAAATGCGATACCACTATATTTCCTTAGCAGAGTAGTAATTTAACCGTATATTTTAAAACCTTACCCTCTTTCGGTTCTCGCACAGTAAATGTACTGTATCTCCGTAATGACCCGAAAGCCCAGAAATAATAAAATCCGGCCGCAGCGCGCGCGTAAAACAACCTCCGAGACAAAAAGCTCAAAAATTAAGAGCTCCAGGCGAAACCGGTCCGGCACCAAAAGCGGCGGACAGCGAGTGACCAAACGGCAAGTCAAGAGGCCACAAAAGACATACTCGTCCATTCTTACTTTTCTCGTAAAACTATTCGCAGTCTTGGCTCTCGTGACGATCATATCCGTGTTCTGGGAGTATAAACAGATAGACAAGCAGGTAACCTCGCGGCTCCACAGCGAGCGCACGACAAACGTTCCCGCCGTTTATTCTGCGCCCTTTAACCTTACAAGCTACGTGCGCCGACAGCAGAGCCTTTCGCTTGCTGAGCAGCACCGTACTATCCGTCTATCATTACGAAATCGCGGTTATAGAGAATCAACGGGCGCTCCTTCCCGACCCGGCGAGTTTCAACTAGAAGAAGGTTTGCTATCAATAATAACACGAGAGCATAAAGACAATTCGGGACAGGTAGTAGCTGCTACCTTAGCTTCGCTAGAGTTAACTCGCCCCAACACGGGGAATGACATACTCATTGAGCCGCAGGTGGTATCGCTCATAGGCTCCGAAAACATGCGGGCCTCATCTAGAACCCCCCTCGGTAGAATACCCCTATTTGCCCAACGAGCTGTCATCTCCATTGAAGACGAGCGCTTTTATAATCACATGGGCATCGATTTTATAAGCATCGCTCGGGCGGCTTTTACCAATCTTATCTCGCTTAGCTTTGCCCAAGGAGGAAGTACTCTAACGCAACAGCTTGCAAAAAACTTGTTTCTATCTCCTAAAAAAACAATCAGGCGAAAGCTAAAGGAGATACCAACAGCATTGAGTATCGAGCGGCACCTGACCAAAGACCAAATTCTCGAATTATACCTTAACGAAGTCTACTTGGGACAAGAAGGATCGGTTGCAATCCATGGAATTCCATCGGCGGCAAGAAGCTTTTTTGGCAAAAGCTTGGATGGACTAGAGATACACGAGGCCGCACTCTTGGCGGGAATGATCAAAGCGCCGAGCTTCTACAACCCGAGACGCTCGCCAACACGCGCCCAAACACGTCGAAATATAGTCCTTCGAAAAATGGCCGATCAAGGATTTATTACACCGGGTCAGTTGCACCATGCCCTATCACAACCGGTAAGCACTATTGCACCGAGACATCGAAACCGACTGGCACCATTTTTCACCTCAGCAATCGAACGAGAGCTCAATTCCCTTATCGATCTCCAAAGCGCCTCTTCGACCGGATTAGCCGTGATGACCGGCTTAGATCTAGATTTACAGCGATGTGCATCGTTGGCAATATCCGAAGGGCTTTCTCGAATCGAAAAGAGCAAGCCGCAGATTAAAGGTCGATCCCGTCCATTACAGGCAGCTATTGTTGCAATCGAACCCTTCTCTGGCTTGATAAAGGCGTGGGTGGGTGGGCGAGACTTTAACAAGAGCCAATTCGATAGAGTTTCTCAAGCTTCTCGACAAATCGGCTCAACTATTAAGCCATTTGTCTATTTAACCGCTCTCGACGGCTCTCTTAATTCTTACAAAGTCGCAACCGCTTCGAGCATTATCGAGGACGAGCCAATTACCTTTAATTTATCGAACCACTCAACCTGGTCACCTGAAAACTACGACCATAATTATCGCGGTGACGTCACCCTTCGCTATGCACTGGAGAAGTCATTGAATCTCCCCGCTCTTTATATTGCTCAACGCGTAGGGATCCCAGCCATTCGCAGGCTGGCATCCAGCGTGCGACTAGCAGAGACCATTGCTCCCTTACCATCACTCGCACTTGGGGCTCTGGACACCAACCTCTTGCGACTAACTAGCGCCTACGGAGCGCTTGCGAATGGAGGTATTCACGTTAATCCTAGGCTATACATCGTGGCGAGTGATAACCAAGGCGAGGCCCTGGTCATTCCTGAAATATCAGAGAGACGGGTCGCCAATGAGGGGCCAACATATGTGTTAACAAACATCCTACAGGGTGTAATCGATCGTGGAACAGCTTCTGTTATCAGACAACGAGGCTATCGGGGCCATGCAGCGGGTAAGACAGGGACCTCAGATGAAAGTCGTGATGCCTGGTTTGTAGGCTACACTCCCAATTTGGCAGTCGGTGTGTGGGTCGGATTTGATGACAACACGCCCATGGGGCTCTCTGGTGGTGGCGCAGCTGCACCAATATGGGAGGGTTTTATGTCCTGTGGAGCGCCTTTTATTGACGACGACGATTTCATACCGCCTCGCTCAGTGCAATTTCACAATATTGATAGGTCGACGGGAGGGAAAGCGACTCCCAACTGTCCCGAAGATCGGATCAATAACGAAGTGTTTGTTCAAGGCACTGCCCCCCGGGAGTGCTCAGTACACCCAGATACCGACCACGACAGAGAACATCAAACTGAGAGCTTTTGGTCGAGGTTTTTACCGTAGATCCCTACGACTTTAATTACCTCGCAAACACTCTTGCCGACTCTCGTAAGTCACTGTAACGTAGGTATATGTCGTCAGTTCTATCTATAGATTTCAGTTGCTCCCCATGCGAACTAACCGTTTCGCGGATAGACGATACGGAAGTACATATTGTCGATTCGACGACATGTCAATTACCGTTAGCAACTCAAGCTTCTGAGGTTGCCTCGCTCCTTTCCTCCGACGAACTCTTAGCAACTCTGGCAGAGCTTCGCACTCGAAAGCGGGTCGCTAATGATACCCTTGAGGCCGCAACGCCCCTCGGGGTTACAGTTCAAGAAACGATAGAGGTATTGAGAGACTCGATAAAAACGTTAGAGCCAACATGGAGCTCATGTGTCGTAGTTGTTCCACCAGATGATTTTCTCTCTATAAACCTAGACCTCCCGTTTAACGACTCCAAGAGGCTAGAGCCAATTGTAGACCTCGAAGTACAGGATGTTGTTCCATTTGAGCTTGATGAATTTTTCATCCAATATTCGGTACCCTCAAAGGAGGGTTTCAGTGCCGACGCGCCAGACGATGATATAGTCGGTGCAAAAGGAGGACTCGCTAAGGTTAGCAGTGAGGATTCCCATGATGTTCATGTTGGGATACTCCCTCGCAACACCGTCGGAGCTATCTTGGAAATCTGCAAGCAAGCTGGCGTTGAACCAAGTATCATCACAGTTCCATCAACTGCAATTGGAGCGGTGTATCATATACATCCAAAGCTGTCTCGGACGAATTCTGCCATCTTATTTAACCGGGGGGATTATTATGCGCTGGCAATCTGCATTGAAGGCACATTGCGCGTAGAAAAATCACTCATGGCCTCTCGCAATATCGTCATGGCTGATGGAGAGAGCAAGGAATCTGCTTTGGAGCAGATATTTACAACTATTCGAATTATGATTGCCTCTGCCGAGAGAAAATACGCTACGAGAATAGAAAAAATATACCTCCTCGGCCGAGAAGTTAAAGCCATGCAAGTTAACAGCCCGTTTCATAGGCCGTTGGAGGGCTTGTCTTTTACCGAGCTACTAGGCTCGCACGCATCTAGCACAACAGTGGCGCCCTTAGCCGCTATCTATGCCCATGAAGAAGCAACGTCGAGCCCACTATCTAATTTTAGATCACGGCAATTTTCCTTTACGCCGAAACTCTCGGAATTTTTTAGAGCACTACTCGGGGTCAAAAAGGTCGCTTTTCGCGTGGCCATAGCTTTCGGACTCTCGCTCCTATTTATTTATGCAACACGACAGTATCACATTTCTAATATTGCCGATTCACTTACATCGCAGATCAGAACTGTCATTCCCAACTTCACCGCAGTCGACAAATCGGCAATCGCACAAGAACTCATGAAACGGCGCCAACTTCTCACAGATGAACTTGCATCGTTTGGTACGTACTCAACAGCGCTGCCCTCAACATACCTGACCAAAATACTAGAGGCATTACCTTCCTCAGGAACCATCGAGCTAACAAGCCTCGTCATCAAGTCTACCGTCATCCGCATAGATGGAACAGCACCTGCGTTGTCCACGATCGAGGAATTTACGCAAAAACTGGGGGCTCATACCGATCTTTTTCGTAAACTTGATTACAAGCCTCAAAAATCTTCACGGGGCGGTTTTTCATTTTCGATAGACATTCAACTTCCCGAATAGAGGCAAATGCACCCATGCTTAAAGACCAAGTTTTAGATTTCTGGGCGAAAAGAACACCTCGAGAGCGAATAATACTCTCGATCACGATTGCAATGGTAAGCGTAGGGTTTATTTTACCCATGTTCATAAATCCCGTAGTCCAGATTTTCGCCGAGCAAAGTGCTACCCTCTCAAAGCTAAAGAAAACATACGAGGCAACACCGAAGATACTTAAAGCTTACGCCCAACTATCCGGAAAACGACGGGAGCTTGAAGCGTATTATAAGAATGCTGATTTATCGACCGATCCCCTTACACACTTAGAGAAGCTATTACGGGACACAGCCCGTGCAGACTCTTCTTATAACGTAACCCCTCGCGAGGGCGGCCAAAAACCGGAAGGTAAATACATTCACAAGATATTCAAAGTGAATTTTAAAACTGATAGCTATCCTAATCTCGTAGCATTTTTGGACGCAGTTACAAACGGTTCTCGTCCCATGCTCATTGCGTACTTAAAACTCAATCGGTCCCGATTCGGTAAAGGCTCTCTTGAAGTAGAAGTGCATGTTAGTGGGTTCCAATTAGTTTCCAGTTAGGTAATTTGAATGGCGAAGCCGAGAAAGATTCTGGTATATACCGTCCTCCTTGTCCCCCTGGCGGTTCTGCTGTTAGTTCCAACGTTATTAGAGTATGCGGCTCGTACTGGCTTAACCAGACTTCGTAGCAGCGGGCTCTCCATTTCTGCAGATAACGTGCGCGGATTTTTCCCGGGGATAGCCGCAGATTCGGTTTCAGTAAACGTTCCAATTGCAACCGGCAGGAGATTTCCAGCAGCTATTCCTCTGCTTGTTCCGCTTGAGAACGTAAGATCCTCTCTAAAAGCATCCCTCTCTCGCTCGCTTATACCTCCAATCGAAACCACAGCAAGGCTATGGAACGGAGATATTAAAATAGTCGCCTATTCGACGACAGCCCAAACGACCTTAAACGGGTATATAAACAACCTGGACCTCTCCACCCCCCCACTGTTTCGCAGCTTCGGTCTTTTACGTGGCATCCTGAACGCCTCACTTTCTAACATTAAAGCATCGCCCGCTCTGCCTTCCTCTGGCGACGTCACTCTGGACCTTTCAGACATCTCCCTTTCCACTAGTACATTCATCCCGCCAATTCTTGGACTACAACTGCTAGAGATATATGAGCTTAAAACCTCGGGCAGTTTCGAAGAACATCGGGTTATCAATATTTCTTCACTCTCTGCCCGCTCAAATCTCCTGTCGATCAGTGGCAAGGGTAGGGCTCGAGTGAATTCAAGTCTGCAGATAGATGAATTTGCCGGAAAATTTTTAATTACCATGGATGGAAGCGATAGCGATAAGATTAGAGGCTGGCTTCCTTTAGTGACAAACGGTCGGGTATCTGCTGACCGAAATTCTTTTGCATGTACTCTCAGGCCAACATCGTGCAGAGATAAGGATCCTGGTCTACAGATTACCCCATCCCGTTGCATTAAATATAGCTGTCGCTAGTCTCGGTCTGCATATCAACCGGGCGTTTTATCTTACTAACAGCCCGAAAACGTCCAACTAGCCATAATGCTCAGTTTGTCTAACCCGCTATAATTACCGCTGCGCCAATAAACCAATTGCACGCGACACATCTTCCAAGGTATTCTGATTGGTAATGATTTATGTTATCACACTTTTATTCATTCTGACTTCCCTCATTGTAGGCGCTGGCGCCGTACATGCTGGGAAGAAAAGCGGCTCTCATGCGACCGATGAATCAATAGCAGCCCTTCGACAAGAGGCTTACGAGCTTGAGGATACACTAGTTAAAACGCTGGCAGATGCGAAAAAGTACACCTCGGCTAAGCAGTTCGCCTCTCTTTCAGAGTCTATCGATAGGCTTTCTACCAACACTGTAAAGATAAAGGAACAACATCTCGTTATTCAAAAGAAGATAACAGAGGCGCACAGTGCAGTTGTATCAAGAGAGGAAGAACACCAGTCGCTTCGCTCCGTTACTCAGGACGATCGCGAGCTAGTAACAACAGCTCTCTCCCGATTTAATGAAGCCTCCTCTGAATGCATGTCTCTTGAACATCGTCTTGCCGACTCTCTGCAGACCCTGGATGCGATGTACAGCGAAATTTCTATGACCGAGCCTCAAAAAGCGATGTTTGAAGAGCTTTCAAATGCATTAACATCAGCAAGTGGCCAGCTTCGCAATGTAATCGTTGACTACGAAAATGCCCATGAGCGCCTCTCGACACTGCAGTCTAGGTTTGTCGAACTTGAAAACGAATATTCAGGCCTGGTAGAAAAGCAGTTGCTGGGCTAGAGCCTGACCAAAACGAGTCGCGCGACGTATTTGGGCCTAGCTGGTGATTACACCAGTAACAAATTATAGCATATCCTCTAAAACCTTTCCCAGCTGCTCAAGGCCAGCGCTCTTAACTGAGTCGTCCACGAGTGTATAAATCTCTCGACATAAGGCAGAATCCCGACACTGCCAACGGAGACCAACTTTAGAAAAAGACATATAATAACCGGCCGTTCTATCTCGAACAACAGATGACACATCGACTATCAGACCTGCAACCTCACCGCGGTAGCCACTAAATCCAGGCTCAGTTGATTCTGCCTCCTGCCAGTCTTCGGGCGATGTTTCTTTAATCTGCTCAGTAAGGTTAGCAAGTAATCGGGAAACCGCATCATTGAAATCTCTCCTTTGTTCCTCTCGAAAACTCGCTACCAGATGTGCTATCTCTTTATAAAGTTCGCGGGCGATTTTTCCCTCAGCGAGCAACTGACAATTCTTATTAGCAGAGGGGGATGACCGGTAGTTCGGATCAACAAGCATTTTTGGTGCCCATCCACGTCCACGGAGTTCAACTAAGTATCGAGGTTCGGATGAAGCGACAAAAACATACCCGCCGCCAAAAAAATTACTTGTTATTGCAGTTGACCTTCGCAGCACCAAAACTCCCGCCTTGGTGTCAGTACAGAACAGCTCCTCCCAACACTCCTGAGGTCGCTGGTGCTTCTTTTCTGAGTCAAGTGGCTCCCCTCCCTGCTCCCAACGCTCCGCAGGTGTGGCCGCCAAAATCTGCTTAATCTTCTCTATTGCAGAGGGATTTTTACTTGTGCCTTCAGAATCAGTCATACAACCTCTCTCTCCCTCCATTGTATCGGATCAAACCACCGGACATCAAGAACTCCCAAAAACCGAATAAAATCAACCCGCCAAAGGGCTACAGACACGACATTACACCTCGCTTGCGCGAGCTGCCGGTGCGAGAACCTCACGAGGCCGAACGCCATCCATCTTTCCAACCACTCCTTCTCTTTCCATCATCTCAATAATTCGTGCTGCCCTATTGTAACCTATCCTAAAAGTACGTTGTATCATGGAGGTTGAGGCCTGTCCCTTTTCCACAACCAGCTCGACAGCTCGGTCGTAATAGGGATCAAACTCATCCTCGGCAGCTTCCCCGCGAGAGCTTCCACCGGAATCTTCACTGCCTTCTTTGAGTGCCTTTTCACAAGCTTCCAATATGGCTTCGTCATATTGAGGAGCGCAGTCCGATTTGAGCGAGGCGACAACCCTTTGAACCTCATTGTCTGACACATACGCCCCATGCACTCGCTTGAGTGGAACAGCCCCTGGAAGCATGAACAACATATCCCCCTTACCCAACAATTTTTCAGCTCCCATTGAGTCAAGAATGGTCCGTGAATCTATCCGGCTCGAAACCCGAAATGAAAGCCGGGCCGGAAAATTCGCTTTTATCAGTCCAGTAATCACATCAACCGAGGGGCGTTGGGTCGCCACAATGAGATGAATTCCTGCAGCTCGCGCTTTCTGAGCAAGCCGAGTTATGAGCTCCTCAATCTCCCGCCCCACACTGAGCATTAAATCTGCAAGCTCATCGATAACTATGACCAATTTGGGCATTGGTTGAAGCACCTCAGGAGCAACCTTATCCTCTTCACTCTCCTCTCCCTCAGTTGAAGCTTCTTCAGGTACAGCCTGAGCATCGATATCCCTAAACATTTGAATTTGATTAGCCGGGTCGGGAGCCTTCATAAAACCATCACCATCCTCATCAGAACCGGAAACTATTCGGTTATAGCCATCTATATTTCTAACTCCAAACTTTTGCATGTACCGATAGCGACGGTCCATTTCCTTCACGGCCCAGAGAAGAACTCCTTTTGCCTGCCGAGGATCGGTAACAACAGGAACTCGTAAATGAGGCACACCATCGTATATACTGAGCTCCAACACCTTTGGATCTATCAGTATCAGGCCGAGCTCTGATGGATGCGCTCTGTAAAGCAAGCTCAATAACAGGGCATTTATGCAAACCGATTTTCCTGTCCCAGTGGCACCTGCCATTAGTAAATGCGGCATTGTAGCAACATCAACGACAACCGCATCCCCATACGTATCCTTTCCAAGTGGCACACTGAGGATAGAATCAGCAGATGCAAACGACTGACTCTCCAAACAATCTCTCAACCGCACCATTGCTCGAGACTTATTGGGAACTTCTATTCCAACCGTTCCCCGTTTCGGCAACGGAGCAATAATTCGTATGCTACTAGCACGCAAACTCATCGCAAGATCATCTTGGAGTGCTGCGATACGCCCCACTTTAACGCCGGGAGCTGGCTCGAATTCAAATAATGTAATAACAGGTCCAGGATGTACCTGGGTAACCCTTCCTGCAATATTAAAATCCTTTAACTTAGTTTCAATCTGCTCGGCTTTCTGACGAAGCTCGTTATCGTCATCTCCCACCTCTTGTTCTGTCTCAGGGGTCAGAAGATCAAGCTCCGGAGCTCGGTAAGACTCAAATTGCGGCAATGAACACGGACCGGCTTCAACATCATTGCGAGCTCGTAAGACCGAGGCGCCCTTGGCAATTCGCGGTTTTGGTTTGACGATAATAGGCTCAAAACGATCAGGTTCGGAGTCATCGTCATATTCACCATCATCATCATCCTCAAAATCTTCCTCGTCCTCTTCTTCATCAACATGAGAATCATCGTCACTTATCGTAAACTCTCGTGACTGCGACAAATCTTCGGATATTTGCTCTTCGTCGATTGAAAATTCCCTATCGTCACTACCTACACGTTCCTGCTGTGTGTCTTTGAGAACGAACAATCGCCCAAGATTAACAATCCCCCGATGGCACATAGACCCAAAAAGTCCCAATGAAATCAGCGACACCCGCGCAGCTGCAACGGGAATGCGTACGAAGCAAACGTGCATAAACCATCGGCCGAGGCTCTGCAGGGCCCGGGAAAGATCCCCGATGGAGGTTTGGGAAACAAGGGCCATACTAACCAGGCAACCAAATACGAGGGCCACGACCGCGCCTCCACGTCCCAGGCCTCGACGAAGTAAGTCAGTCACAAGACATCCTAAGTCCCCAGCATAAGAAGAACTGAGCGCCATTGCGCTAAGTGAAGCAACGCTAACGATAAAAGATACGCCGGCTAAAAAAACAACCGTCTTTGGATATAATCCCTCGTCGCCTCTTTCCGTACCAATTCGATAAAATGCAAACCAAACTATCCCAATCATGGGGAGAAACGCAGAGACTCCGAGAACACCGAAAAGTACAGTCGCAATCACGTGACCGGTAAAGCCCATCAAGTTGCCGCGCGCCGCAGGTACCTCCCCAAAAAGCAACTGCTGTACGTGAGAACCGATACCTAATAAGATAAATATTCCGACCCCTATCACTAGAACCGAAAAGGCATCTCGCACCCAGGCTCTCGCTCGAAGGACCTCTTTAGCCCCCTCCGTCGCCCGCTTTCCAGCTCTGCTCGCCCCCTGCTTCTTAGAAGTCCTGTTGGCAACCCGTCTTTTCTTTGCCTTAGCCATTAACTTTCTCAACTTTACTGACATAACCTGCCAAACCGAGCGCCACCGCAAACTTCTACGAAATAGCTCTAGTCGGCAGCTAAATAGTACCAAGAAGCTACGATTTGCCCCAGACCAAATCTTTGTTTTATTTCCAGGCTTCGCGCATATGGTCGGAAGATTCCATTCCTCCAGTAGACTTTTGGCTATCCGTAAATGAAAACGTCCATCCCCAGGGAGCCTTACACAATCAAAAGCCCTATATATTCGATGGATTAAGACATTCAAGGGACTCAGACAAATTAATAATCGAGCCTTAGAACTAGAAAAAATCCGAAATTGGCGGATCCAAACTAAGCTTCGAGAGCCACCTGGGCACTCATCAGCTTGCGACCGCCTCCGATAAAAAACCAGATCTCTGAACGAAGCCACACTTGCCGTTTGGTCGGATCTTTCGGGGCAGATTTCTCCTAAAAATAGACGCAATATTAGCTGTTCTTAAGAAACTGCTCCTCCCGCCTAGCGCTTAGGTCTGCTAAGGCTATATGAACGCCCTCTCTAAAAATATCGATCGCACTCTTAAATCCATTGATGGATGCGGTAGACGGCGCGCCACCGCGCCCCCATGACAACACATCCTCACTTGCCTGAACCTGTCGGTAAAAAAACTGAGTCTTCCAAAGAACCTCTCCTGACTGGGAGGACGAGAGAACCATCCTAAATGACACAACGGCAGGTTGCCCGCCTAGCTTAGAGCCCTCTCGCTCCCTCATTCTAATTAAATCAAGAGAAAGCACGGCATCACTGGGTTCTTCCCGTGCCGTAGCACCTCTTTTACCAGCAACAAGCGGGTCCTCATACGTTTTTACAGACAACACCTCTTGCACAGCCCGAAAAAAAACCCCATACGCCTCCGATTCGGGCACAGCCAACCTCTCAACACCAGCACTACTAGTAGGATAGGCCACCAAAACGGACTGGACCCCCCGTAGCCGCATTGGATTAGAAACAACCGTTGCCAATCGAGGATCGCTGTGTTGATTACTTACTAATGGCCCAACCTCTTCTCCAGAGTGCCTAAAGCAACCCAGCAGTGAGACTAAGCTAAAAGAAACGACCCCAACAAGAACCCATGCAAGCTTCATCTCGGCTCCCCCTATCATAATAAAACAAGAACTAACCAACTGTTCTAACACAACCAATGCAAAATCACATCTCTGGCCTCACACAAGCCAAAACACTACCTATTCTTCCGTGGAATTTCAATCTAGCTTTTCCTCTCCACTCCTTACTACGCCCCAAGGGGACAAATTGAAGAGGGTCGCGAGATTACCCCCTCGATCTCACAAATGCTCATTTCAATCAAATACGCTCTCCCCGCACCTATTGAGCAAGGCCTGGAAACTTCTCCATGAGACGCAAAATTTGTGACTAAAAACTTGCGATGCATCCAACTTGCCTCTTGATCTCTTGAGCAGATCGGGTTTACTTTTTGGGCAGACAAAACAAGCCATCAAAACTCATGAAGGTGAGAGTTATTTAACGAAAGATAAAAACTATGAGTACGAAAGCAGCAGAGAAAATTATTGACGCACTAACTCAACTAGTAGAGGGGTTTGCAGAATTACAAGAGCAGCTCGAAGAGGATTTTCAAATCGACGACGAAGAGTCTGAAGATGCGGCATCTGATGATTCATCGGAAGAGTTTCAGGAAGCTCTTCTTACAGAGGTTCGCGCTTCGGTTGAGGCAGTTATCGAGAATGAAGATTGCGCTCCTGAAGACATTGCAACAGTTATCTCTGCGCTAACCGACGCATTAGAAGAAGTCGCGCCCGAAGTGTTTGTTCAAGCAGAACAAGACAGCGAGGAAGAGGATTCCTATTATGAGGATGAAGATGATGATGACGACGAAATCGATTTAGACGAAGACGACGATGATTACGAGTACGAAGAAGAAGAAGATGATGATGAGGAGGAGGACGACGACTAGAAATCTCGCGTCCATTACGTGTGCGCCTGACTAACCTCAGACGCACACTTTCGTTCCAAAGCAATCATATTTTCGATAGCAATTATCTTCTTCCTTTATCACCATCTCGGCACCGTTGTTAGTTGCAGCGTCGAAAAAAGCTAGCGCACGCTTCCTTTTAAATCTGCGGATAAGTTTGTATTAGGTAGGCTTAAAGAACCGCGGCCAATTACAAAAAGCCTGCTACTCATTTGTGTTAGAAGAGTATTTCTATTTACCAAGCTTATCTCTACTTCTTGGCTGTCACTATTTGCTAGCCACAATTAGATGTTTCTTCACCCAGACACAAGCCGATACTCTGACCAGTCTTGAAGAGGGAAACGCTCAACTGCCCGCTCGATGTCTTTTTTGGATACCATTTTAATTCTCTCAAGCTTGGCCTGTAAAGGAGTACTCGTCTTTCGGTAGGTCCACTCCATTCCAAGCGACATCAATCTTCCCATAGGCAACTCGCCATCCATTACGACACGCGACATCACCTTGGCCTTAGCTCTCTCTAAATCGTTTTCAGAAAATGCTGTTGGGGTGCTAACTACTTTGCGGGCAACACCTATGACTTGGTCTAATCTATCTTGTGGACAGCATACATACACACCCATACAGCCGCTACCATCTCTCTCATCTACATCGACACTTGCCGACTCCGCTAAGCCTGTATGCACCAAATCCCAATACAATGAAGACCCAGCAACTTCTCCCAGAATCGTGGACAAGATAGCCATCGGATAGCGATCTTTATCCTGAGCGCTCGGTCCGGAGGAGAGAAGATACGCGTGCCCCTGCACTAACTTGGGCTTGAAAAATGTGCGAGAGACTGTCGGATTAGTGTGAGAGATATACTCTCGATCAACAGAGTGATCGGCCCAATCGCCACACAATTCTTGTGCCTTTTCGAAAAAACTATCCCAACAAACCTTTCCAGTAGCAACAAGAGTAATGTTCGATGGCGCATATCGCCGATTGAAATAACCTAGCATCTGCTCGCGCGAAATCGCTGAGACACTGTCAACAGTACCCAAAACTGAATTTCCCAGAGGGTTAGAGCCGAAATAATCTCTACTAGCCTGTTCGATGAGATAGAAGTGAGGTCGGTCTTGGTAAAGCGCAATCTCTTCAAGTATAACCTTCTTCTCGGTATCGAATTCTTTCGGATCAAGAGAAGGACGAAGCATATCACTTAAAAGCTCCTGCATTTCAGAAAACTTCTCCGGAATTACCGCTGAATAGTATACTGTGTTCTCTTCAGAGGTGAATGCATTTGCATGAGCACCAAGAGCTCCAAGGTGCATGTTAATGTCTAGGGCACTTCTCGTGGCGGTGCCCTTAAACATCATGTGCTCTAAAAAGTGCGAAATCCCAGATTCCTCTGACTGCTCATCGCGCGCACCAGTTTTCACAAAAAAACCTATCGTCGAAGTTACGTTAGCCGGATTAACTTCAGCGATAATCTTTAAACCATTGCCAAGCGTTTCAGTTTTGAACTCTTGTGTCATTTCTTTACCTCCATGGCTACGACATCGCCATCAACATCTAACCGCTTTGACCCAAGTGTCAGTATTGAACACGGTGTAAAAGGGTACTGCTCCAGAAAACTCTCAATACTTTCTAGCGATACTCGGTCAATAGCATCATGAATCTCCACAAGCGGCCTTACACGTGAAAGCAACCACCAATCTGAAGCATTTGATGAGGCTCTCGATGATGGTGCCTCTTCTCCCATGATCAAACTTGCCTTGAGATTTGTCCTCGCTCGCTCAAGCTCAAACTCCTCTATGCTACCTCGCAGCCGTCGAAATTCACCAAGCATTACATCGAGGCTCTCCTGAGCTCTATCCGCAGTTGTTCCAACATATGCCGTAATAGTGCCATATTCCTTTCTAGAACCATGACGAGCGTATACCGAGTAGCATAACCCTCGTTTCTCTCGTACTTCCATAAACAGCCGACCAAACATCGACGATCCGAGCAAACTCGCAACTAATTTTCCCTCGTAATAGAGCGGAGCTCCAAAAGGTACCGAGCGGTTCGCCATCACAATCTGTAATTGCGCAGAATCGTCGTCTATGTGGTAATACTCTTCGCGTGGCTCGAGTCCATAGCCGACTGGCGAAGGGGCTTCACCATCCCAACCCTCGAACAACTCCTCAACTACATCAAAAACTTCCTGGGCTTTCACATTACCCGCCACAGAAACTATACTTCCCTGAGGACGAAAATACCGACTGTGTAAAATCGCAAGTTGCTGCCGATCCGTTTTTTCTATACCCTCCTGGCTACCAAGTGACGTTCTATTGAACGGCGCGGGATGAAACCTCTTTGTAAGTTCCACCATTGCCCGCCTTGCCGGATTGTCTCTCAGTGAGGCTAGGTCCTGTAGCAAAATACTCTTTAGTGCCCCAATATCATCCTCCGGTATCTGAGGGGCCCTAATCATGCTCGATGTAAGCTCAAGACCCTTTTTGTAATTCGCCCCTACGGCAGATCCCGCCAATGTGAACCGATCAAGACCGCATCCTTCGCCATGCCGAATGCCGTATTGATCAAACTCATTTGAGAGTTGGCGAGAATCGTACTGTCCAGCCCCTTTACACAAAACATCCGCCAACAAAACGGCCTGACCTAGCCTTTCCTCACCGTCAGCTATAAACCCTCCGGGCACTGAGAATTCGTATGATACCGACTCAACATGCTCCATCTCCTCTACGAGTATCGTAAGACCATTCGGCAACACTTTGTTAAAAAAAGTCACTATTAACTCCTGTCATATTCTGAAACTAGATCCTTTAGACTGACACTATCAGCATCTCGCTGACCTATGAAACATTGGTACATGCAGGAAATAGCTCTACCCAAAAACATCGACTCCCTCTTCTTAAATACCGCTTCCTGAATATCCGCTATTGTAACCGTCTCGGGAGCTCGCATGAGCAAAATCGGCATATCTCGACCATCGCCTCGCATGATTATGCCAGCCTGCTCTAGACCATCAAGACTCGACTTCAGAACTACCGAGCTACACCCCAAGGATTCTGCAATCTCAAGCTCATTCGGGGCTCTATCCCCTTCGCAAAATGCTCGCGCCGTCAAAACCAAACTTTGAACTGCGAGCAACATCGCTCCATCACCTACTGACATAAATGAACGCTTCCACAACCGACCCGATCGAGGTAAATGCTGAGCCTGATAGGAAACCTCTGCGCCAAAAAGGACAATCGACCAGGAAACATAAAGCCAGATAAGAAATATAGGGACAAGTGCTAATGATTCATAAACTCGTTGGTAGGTAGAAAATTGTACTATATAGAATGCAAACCAATGCTTCGCAAAACCGAATAATATCGAAGCAATCACTCCCCCAAATACCGCTGGAACAAATCTAACTGGCGCCTTAGGCACAAGAAAGTACAGCGCTATGAACGCAATGGAATCGATTACAAAGGGAAGAAAGTCATGATACAAACCACTCAATAAACCAAATCCGGCAAAATAAGGCTCAACTTTCGTACTTGTATAATAACCCGACAACGCAAACGCAGGAATAAGAACGATAATTGCACAGAAAATCGCTAATCGGTCTGTAATCTTCCTTGTCTCGTACACCTGCCAAACCTGGTTTAACGTATACTCGATAGAGTTAAGTAGTAAAAGTGACGTAGTAACCAACGCCGCAATCACCAAATAGTTTAACCGTATAAGCTTCTCGCTCAGCTCTTCTAACCACGGAAGTAACGCATCGAGTGCTGTAGTTCCGGGAACAAACTGTCGGAATAGAAACTCCTTTATTTGGCTTATATTATCACCTGCGCTGACAAATACCGCCATGATTCCAAAACAAAGGGCAGTTAGTGGCACCAGTGAAAGAAGCGATGAATAAGCTAAAGAGGCAGCTCTGGAAAAGCCGTTGTCCCAATAAAATCGATCAGCAGACGAAACAACAACTCTGACAAGCCACCGAAACTCACCCAATGAAAAGCGTAACCGTCGCTCCGCTTCATCGAGCATGGCCTGTCCTTTTATAAACTTTCTCGGAAACTCACTTTTCATAGCTGCTGACATCTGGCTAATAATTGCGCCAATATCCCAAAATCTCAACCTACTTGCCAATATATTTCACTAAACACAGCACGTCTTCTCCTGAAGATGATAAACATACTAGAAATAGGATGCGATAAAGTTCCAAGTCTCTTTATAACTTTCCATACGCCATGCCATCAATTTTACTGGCGTGATTATGAAAGCCACGCTTCCATCCAACCTATTCTTTCGTCAGTACTTTGACGCATGTAAACCAAACGATATAGAACAAGAGAAAGCCACACAAAGCTCCAAGACATTCTGCAAACTATTATCTGCGGGCCTCCCCCTTTACCCCCCAACTAACTGATAGCAAATGGCTTATCACGGCCAGACACAAGCCAACTGAGCGCACGAAAAGCCCCTTATTCCTAGCCACCGAGCCAAACCGAAAAAGCAAGGCTGTTTTTCAATCCACGTAGGTAAGAAGCAATGAACTTGATAAAGACGGGCACAACGCACCACAGAACGGTGTTTGCATTAATACCTCCTCGCCCTTCTTGCGCCTCTATGTTATCATATGGCTAGGAGATCACCCTGGCAGATAATCGAAAGTGTTCACCATGGCTGCAACCTGTTTTCACTGCAATAGCAAAATCCTGTTGTCTAACATCTCATTCCGAGAGACCTGTGAAAGGTGTAGCTCGGACATGCACGTCTGTTTGAACTGCTCTTTTTACGACCAAAGTTCACACCATGAATGTCGAGAGTCCTCGGCAGAGTATGTCAAGAACAAAGAGACAAGCAATCGATGTGAATATTTTCGACTAGCCACCTCAAGCCAAGAACCGAAGACTACTAGTAAGGAGTCTTTAAAAGCGCTCGAAGATTTGTTCAAGTAGCAGGATTTATTCAAATAGCGGTAACGACTTTTTCATTCTTTATCTTCTCGTACCAGAAGTCATAAAGCTCTTGTAGCGTCTCTCTTAGTGGTATTTGCACCTTCCAATCACATGCTTTGGCTATTTTTGCAGTCGTCCCATATATTTCTGGCACCTCGGATGGCCGCATACGCGTAGGGTCTTTTTGTATCGAAACATTTAGACCCGAAATCGCAACCAGATTAGCAAGTATATCACTGATACTTACACACGCTCCGGAGCCTACGTTAAAAATCCCAGACCCTCCCTCGGCAAGAAGACGATACGCTCGAACAACATCACGCACATCCGAAAAGTCTCGCTTCGCCTCCAAATTACCAACGCTAATAATTGGCTCATGGAAACCATGGGCTATTATAGCGAGCTGACGAGCAAAATTAGCCGAAACAAACCTGGCGTCCTGTCCAGCTCCAATGTGATTAAACGGCCTTACGATGACGTGCCGCATATCACTACGGGGCCTGCAATATCTCTCTACTGCTAGCTCCCCCATTCTTTTGGACAGACTATAATTGTTCGCCGGTCGCACAGGGGTTTCTTCAGTAATAGGTAAGTCAGTCGCACTAATCGCACCGTATACCTCGGCGGAACTTGCAAACACCAGCGCACCATCAGACGGCAACTTCTCTGCGCAGATTCGAGCAACGTTGGCAGCTCCTAGCACATTAACACGTATCGCACTCTCAAGATTCTTCTCCGCTTCTGGCACAAACGCCATTCCTGCTAGAAGATACACTACTTCGGGCTGAAACTGGTCAAAAGCATCCCGTATCGTATCCGCAATGGTAATATCGGCAATTACGTTTAGACAGCCGGCCACTTCATCGTCCGGCGACAACACCCCACAAGCAACCTCATCGCTGTTGTCTCTTAAATGTCTAACAAGGTGCCTGCCTACAAAACCACCGGCCCCGAGTACGAGTGATCGCATATAACAACTCCCGTCTTGTTCAGAACTAGTGTTTCGAGAGACGCTCTATATCAGAGTCGACCATCATTTGAATCATCTGCTCAAATGAAACTCGAGGCTTCCATCCTAACTGCTGCTGAGCTTTCGAAGGATCGCCAATCAACAGATCAACCTCTGCCGGCCTCAAGAACGCTGGATCCTGTCGCACATAATCCTTCCATTTTAGCCCTGCATGCGAGAAAGCAACATCCACGAGTTTCTCCACTGTATGGGTTTCGCCTGTAGCAATAACAAAATCATCCGGAGCATCCTGTTGAAGCATTAACCACATAGCCTCCACATAATCTCCCGCAAAACCCCAATCTCTACGAGCATCGAGATTGCCTAAACGCAGTTCCTTTGCTAAACCAAGTTTGATTCGCGCCACCCCATCGGTAACCTTTCTCGTAACGAACTCCAAGCCCCTTCTCGGCGACTCGTGATTAAAAAGAATGCCAGAAACCGCAAATAAATCGTAACTTTCTCTGTAATTCACCGTGATATAGTGGCCATAAACTTTGGCGACCCCGTAAGGACTACGCGGATAAAACGGAGTCAACTCACTCTGTGGGGTTTCGCGAACTCGACCATACATCTCGGAACTAGACGCTTGATAGAACCGAATTGACGGATCAACGAGGCGAATAGACTCGAGCATCCGTGTTACTCCTATTGCCGTGAATTCTGACGTCAATACCGGTTGTGCCCAACTGGTTGGCACAAAGCTCTGCGCTGCCAAATTGTATACTTCAGACGGCCGCACCTGCTTTAGGACCGATATGAGCGAATAC
>JAYPVM010000009.1:105864-113237 GCA_038134595.1 Pseudomonadota bacterium
GCTCAATCTGATCTCGGATATGTTCGATTCGATCGTACTTTTCGACAGAGGCACGTCGAACCATTCCACAAACCTTATAACCCTTATCAAGTAAAAACTCCGCTAAATACGACCCATCCTGACCTGTAATTCCGGTGATTAAAGCAACCTTCTTTGACATACATTTCCCCCACTAAACAACGCTTCAAATCTCAACGTAACGATTACACTAATTCCGTGCGGCCTCGCTCTTTTAGCTCCGCGACTACCCGTCGGACATCCTGCACATGCTCTCGAGACACTACCAACAATGCATCCCCAGAATCAACAATAACAACATCCTTTAATCCAACAGCAGCAATGTGCTTCCCCTGAGCCTTAACCACACATCCCGAGCAATCCAAAGCTAACACGTCACCTTGAAGCAGATTTGAATTTCCATCAACGTCAAATTTCTCTGCCCACTGGTCCCAAGAACCCACGTCATTCCATCCAAATGGCTCAGAATCTAAAACAACACAATTTCTAGCGTGTTCTAACACCCCAAAGTCAATCGAAATAGACTCAAACGTCGAAAAAATCCGTTGCACTGCATCTGACGCTCTCTCCAAGCCATCGCTCTCAAGCGCTGTCTTGATATCACAGAGGCCACTATACATGTCGGGCATATGTGCTTTAAATGCCTCTAAAAGAACACTTGCTCTCCAAGCGAACATCCCTGAATTCCAGCTGAATCCCCCATGTTCGATATACTTTTGCGCCCGCTGTAAACTCGGTTTTTCGAAAAATCTTTCCACAGCATACACTCGCCCCGACACACATTTACCACGCTTGATATATCCGTAACCGGTGTGAGGAGAAGTCGGTGCGATTCCAATCGTCACAAGAACATCATGTTCTTTGGCAACCTGTATCGCCTCCCTTAGTGCTTTTCGCAAGCTCTCCTCGTCACTTACCGAATGGTCCGCGGGTAAAACAACAAGAACGGGATCAGCTCCCGAAGAAACCATAGAATGCACAGCAGCAAGCCCTATACACGCTGCGGTATTTCTAGCCTCAGGTTCCACAATACGTCCGGCGTCAGGAACATGCTGCTCGATCAACTCAGCCAAACTTTCATTGGCAACAACGGCAATGTTTCCCTCAGACACTAGCGGCCTAACTCGCCTTACCGTTGCTTGAATTAAACTCTCATCCCCATTTCCCAACGAGAGAAACTGTTTTGGCTTAGCAGTTCGACTAAGAGGCCAAAACCTTGTTCCCTGTCCGCCCCCAAGGATGACAACAATAACATCACTATCTACCATCACGCTCTCGGTGCCTCCTTCTGTTGTCGTAGTTCCTCTAGGAAGCAATCGAGACTAGCCTCCCAACTAGCGACTGGCCGTTTTAGGGTCGCTTCCAATAAACCCGTGTCAAACGCCGAGAATTTCGGTCGCTTTGCCGGTCGCTGAAAATCATTAGATCCAATCGGCTCGATCACAGTTTGACTATCAAGTCCCAAAATATCTCTCGACTTTGCTTGTATCGTTTTTGCAAAATCAAACCACGAGACTGTACCACCGCACGAAGCATGAAGTATACCAGCACAATCAATTCGCATTAGATCAAGCACAACCTCAGCTAGCCATCCTGCCCATGTCGGTGAAACGAATTGGTCGTTGACTACCTTTATGAGCTCACGTTCCTTAAATAGAGATAACATGGTAGCAACAAAATTAGGTCCTCCACGACCATAGAGCGCCTGAGTTCTCAAAATAACGGATTGCCCACTCAAGCTCTCCGAGACCGCTTGTTCACCGGCCAGCTTGGACGCGCCATAAACTGATAACGGATTGACCGAATCTTTTTCCGATAAAGGCCTTCCTAGTGACCCATCGAAGACATAATCCGTAGAGATATGTATTAAACGAGCGCCAACAACACGACATCCGTCCGCTATATTACGAGCTCCGTCTGAATTGATTGCAAATACAAGGTCCCGTTCCTCTTCTGCTTTATCCACCGCAGTGTACGCAGCCGCATTGACAACAACATCAGGTTGTAGGCTCTCTAAGACCCCTCGTACCTGCTCTGCCTCAACGACATCAACTTCGTTTCGCACCGGTGAAAAAAGCTCAAAAGCAAGAGCCTTTGCTCGACCTTTCAGCTCAGTGCCTAGCTGCCCACTACCTCCAAACAGCGCAATCCTCACCCAACCACCTCACGAGCTCCATAATTTTTTTCATAAAAGGAGAGGTACTCTCCACTCTTAATATCCCGCCACCAAGATTCGTTCTCAAGATACCAAGATATCGTCTGCCGAAGCCCCTGCTCAAATGTAGTTCTCGGTGACCATCCAAGCTCTTCGGTAATCTTGGCGTGGTCAATTGCATACCGACGATCATGGGCGGGTCTATCACCAACACGTTGAACGAGCGTTGCGGGCTTCTCTAACGCAGCCAAAATCATCTCTGTCACTCGCTTATTAGTTAGCTCCGCATCAGTACCACCACCAATGTTATATACCTCACCCGCTCTTCCCTTCTCTGCAACAAGCACCAGCGCCTCGCAATGATCTACTACGTAGACCCAACTCCGCACATTCAATCCATCTCCATAAAGAGGTAACGGCTTGTTTTCCATTGCATTTGTTATAAACAACGGAATGAGTTTTTCCGGAAAATGGTATGGGCCGTAATTGTTAGTACACCGCGTGACCGATATATTGTAACCGTGGGTCTTATAGGCAGCGAGCGCCATTAGATCAGATGCGGCTTTCGATGCAGCATAAGGACTCGTTGGATCAAGTGGCGTCGTCTCAACAAAAGCTCCCGACGGTCCTAGTGAACCATACACCTCATCGGTAGAAATATGCACAAACCGCTCCACGCCCCGAGAACGCGCAACATCAACGAGAACCTGAGTACCGTAAACATTTGTGGTCACAAACTCCTCCGAGGAGATTATCGAACGGTCAACGTGGCTTTCAGCGGCAAGATGGAAAACAACGTCAAAGCTCCCGGCATCAAATACTGTCTCTATAGCCTGCCGACTGGTTATGTTTGCCCGTGCAAAAGCAACTCTCTCGTTAGAATCCAAGAGCGGTTGGATGTTCTTAAGATTGCCGGCATACGTAAGAGCATCGAGTGCGGTAATATTCCACGTGGGCCTCTGCTTGGTTATGTAGTGCACAAGATTACTACCGATAAAACCAGCCGCTCCTGTCACCAAAACGTTCATCCCAATCCTCCGTTATCCTCTAAATCCTCGTACATAGCCACCATGAACGAATACACTAATGGCCGCGTTTAAATGCTAGCCCACTACAACTAAAAACTCCAGCATCAGAGATATTTACCCTACTGAGCTAGCCCGATTCCCTGCTGTAGGCTGCCAATACCGCCAAATGACAAACTAACCAAAAATTGACGCCTATCCGGATTAATTCGCTGGCTAAGTCCCACGTCAATACTCCAGCAATTACAGCTATTAACAAATCGAAACAAACTCTGGGACTCTAGAAATTCTCGTTGTCGAGCGTCGTATCTACCGTACAATCCAGCCCTGAGACGGTCAGTCAGTGCGACCTCCACATTACTCTCGATTTGATTAACCACCCCATCTACAAAACTATATCGAACTCGAAGCGCATCACTTCTATCGTCGTGAAATCCGACGGTAATATTATGGCTAGAGAATTCCCCTTGCTCTTGGTTATAATTGGAATCTACTGCTGCTGAAAAATAATCAGTAGGTGCCACAAGAGCGCCAATGTTAATATCAGTGAAACCATTTCGAGACGGGTCGAGATCTTTACGAGCCTCTACGTAGTCATACCCCTGGCGCAAACTAAATCGCGCCAACTCTCTGATCCGCCCTTCTCGAACATCTCTCAATCGCTGTGGAGTAAGAACAACTCCCCTACCAAAGTCAAAAAGAGACTGATTGACATCAAAGACGGGGAGGGTATCTTCGTGCATTGCAAGATCCTCAATCTCACGGACTTGTTCATATGGCTCATAAAAGCGTCCATATAACCTTGAAACAACCCCATAGGAGAGCAAACTCCGTTCCCGGAAGCGATCAAGCTGATCAAACAAGGGGGTATCGGTTTGGTCAACATACGGAACATATGAATATCCGACCACTGGCTCAATTGTGTGCTTAAGTCGAGTTAATTCCATACCCTCGTTTTTGGCCCCGTAACTCGCTACATCAACCAGCCAGCTATTGCGGTCCAAATCATAAACTCGCTCCAATGCTGTTGTCATATCATATCGTAAAATCGGCACGAAACGCTCAGACGCGGCCTCTAGAGACTCACGCCCATCAAAGCGGTCTCGATTTGCCTCTGGAATCAACGTATCACTAAGATTATATGCCGTCTGGTGAAACTCCCCCGAGAGCTTCCCACGCACATAATTCTCAACGTGAAAGGGAACAGCAAGTTTTGGATTTATATCCGTTCTCCAACCCTGATAACCCTCTTCGCGGTAAAAATCAGTAGCAACCACATTTGCATTCGCCAACAGCTTTAGGCCGAACGGATTGCTTCCAAATGGCCGAAATGCAGAACCTCCCGAAATAGCTAACTCAGGCAATCGTTGAAACTGAGCCTCTTGAGGAGACAAGAGCATCTGATTGAACTCTCCACGGCCTTCAAATGACAACGCTGGCAATGGACTTGTCCTTATAAGAGCAGTTGAGGTCAGGAACTGTGCTTGTTGCTGGCCAATTTTAGGAACAGAAATTTCTCGAACCAAAAGATTGTCACTCGCATAGTGCCCATCTACCACAAATTGCGTGGGAATAGAGCTGTGACTATCGGTTGTCCATCGCTGCTTATAATAGCCACCAAATCGATTTGTATCGATAGAGGGGTCATCAACGCCAGACACATTCAAACCTCGCAGAGCGCCATCTCTAAGACTCTCATTAGAATACAACAGACCAAGATCAACCTTGTTGTATCTCGAAAACAAACGTTCGTACTCGACATCCATCCCCACTCGAGTCTTAGCAAAAACAAACGGTGTGATCTTAGCGCCAGCTGACTCGCCTAATGTCGCAAATATAGGTTGCACGTATTGAAATCCATCTCGACTACTGGAGCCAAACGTAGCAGGGAGGAGTCCAGAAGCTCGGTCCGTCTTTACTGGGAAAACCATATAGGGGCTGTACAAAACAGGAAGCCCCTCAAAGTACAACGTTGAGCTATACGAGTGAGCATATCCACCCTGAGTTAAATGGCACCTTCCAGATACTATCTCCCAAGGCGTACTTCCATCGAGACACTGACAGGTTGTCAGGCGACTATCAAAAAGCTCGAATTCAAACTCAGACAATTTGAGCGCACGTTGCGCGTTGACATGATAGCCACCCTCCTCAACGTCAAATGACAATCCTAAAAACTCGCCTGTTTCTGTCTCTATATTGACACTACCGGATTGTGCAGTAAGAACCCCAGAAGCGGTGGTCATCACCACCTCACCCGACACATCGCCAACTTTAGTCTCGGTATTAAAAGCTCCCCGCTCAGCTTGAACCTGCACCCCTTTCTCAGAAATTACTACTCCACCGCTACCAACAATGAGTGATTTCTCCTTTTGAAACTCAATCTTTGGCGCTTGAAAATCTAATCCTGGAGCAGGGGTTCCCAAACCCTTCGGCTGAAGAGCTGAGCGAGTTAGTTGTTCAACCACGCGCTTCGCGGCTGGCTTATCTTCCGAAAAAACGTCCTGATTCCGCTGCGACTGTCCAAAAGCATCGGAGTCACCCCACAAAGTCAACGCGAACACAACAACGAGTCCGCGCACAAACACATGCCAAAACACCAACAAACCACCGCTTGCGCAACGAAATCCTCTCACCAAAATTTCCCTACTCGAATAAAAGCCGTGAAGTAGTTATCGCTCTCACTTAATCGAAGCTTCGCGCAGACACCCCAGCACAAATCTCTAGATTCCAAATCCTAGGTTTCTAAGCAACACTCCAAGCTCATCTCGCATAGCCGTTCGTGCAACAATTCGATCAACCATCCCGTGTTCTAGAAGAAACTCCGATCGTTGGAACCCTTCGGGCAATTTCTGTCTGATTGTCCCCTCGATCACACGAGGTCCCGCAAAACCAATGAGCGCATCTGGCTCCGCTAAGATAATGTCACCCAACATAGCCAACGATGCCGCAACGCCACCCGTAGTAGGATCAGTCAGAATTGAAATGTAAGGAATATGCTCCTGGCCCAACTTAGCAAGCGCAGCACTTACCTTAGCCATCTGCATCAAAGAGAAAAAACCCTCCTGCATCCGAGCCCCACCGGATGCAGATATAATTAAGACTGGGCGCTTTTCTGAACAGCCAAGCTCAATTAGTCTCGTCAGCTTCTCTCCAACAACAGCACCCATACTGCCACCGATGAAGGACGAATCAAAAACACCCAGCATGACCGGGATATTTAATATCCTCGCACGCCCAGTTACAACCGCTTCCACCGAGCCAGTCTTGCGTTCAGCATCCTTGAGTTTATCCTTGTAACGTTTTTTATCTCGAAATGATAATGGGTCAACAGACCGCAGCCCCGCATCGATTTCGACAAACGAATGGCGGTCCACTAAGATAGGAATACGCTGCCTGGCATTCAAGCGAAAATGATGTGTGCATTTTGGACACACTCCAAACGCCCTCCGCAAATCCTTAGTGTACAGAATAGCCTCGCACTTAGGACACTTAGTCCAAATATCATCGGGGAGCTGCAATGGCTCCGCGGCTTCAACAGTTTGCTTTGGTGCTTTACTGCGACTAAACCAGCCCATAGGAATCTCTCTGAACGTTACAACAATCCTTGCCACACACGACACGTGAGACCCCAGCGCTTCGTTAGTTGCACAATACAGGAATCAAAACATCTCACCACGTGTGATACTCGTCGGGGTAGGGTATCAGATATCACTTATAGGTGGCAATTCCCGATAACCATCTGGTAATACCCGTGTTTTTATCCACACTCACTTCTTTCCTGCGTTACTGTCGGGCAAACAAACTCCCATGAGGCTTTTACTCAGTTTCTGACTTCCACCAAACCAAGCTCCATGAGAAGATACCGAGCGTTAGTTAGTTAGTTAAGCACTAAAAACCAAGTATTATCAGAATCAGATGGGGATTCCAGAGACCAATGACAACAAAGCTGACAGCATTAACCGATTTTCTTAACACTATCCTCCACACTGAAAACTATACAGACATTGCGCTCAATGGACTCCAAATTGAAAGTTCACAGCACAACATAACGCGTGTTGGGCTTGCCGTTGATGCCGGATTATCAGTAATCACGAAAGCAGTGGAGCAGAACGTTGATCTACTCATTACCCACCACGGCGTATTATGGGGTCAGGTACAAGCCATTACAGGAGCAT
>JAYPVM010000010.1:0-99595 GCA_038134595.1 Pseudomonadota bacterium
GGTGGTAACGTAATCATACTCATTGACGTTAATACCGAAGAGACCACCATATCCAGAACCAGGAACGGAAGAGCTATCAAAAATCCAATCTGAAAAGCAGTATTTAACTCACTCAGAATAAATCCTGGCACCGCTACAAAAAACGGGACATCTGCTGGATCGTCTGGAAATTCCGAACGAGTAATTTGGAGAAACAACGCCAGATCCTTTTCTCGGGCGTGTTGAACAAGGAAAGACTTAAGGGGAGCCGACGCTTTACGAAGTGCTTCTTCTTGCCCCATTTGTCCCTCGAGATAGGGTTGCACGCCGTCGTTATAACTCTTTTGGAAAACTGGGCCCATTATTGCTACGGTAAGAAATAAGGCTAACCCTGTGATAACCATATTAGGTGGGAGAGATGCAGTTCCTATTGCCGTTCTGGTCATTCCCAACACGACAGCTATTCGCGTAAAACAGGTCATACAGAGCACCATTGCTGGTGCAAATGTAAGCAGCGTCAGAAGGAGCATTATCTTAATGCTACTTGAAATACCTCCATCACCTGCTAGCTGAGAACCGCCAACGGACAGCGAAAGGTCTGGCAGAACGGCCTGTTGAGAATATGCCAGAGAAAGATCAAAAAATGGGGCAACCATAGCGGCGCCCGCAATCAAAGTCCGGGTTCTACGCGCAAATAACCATCCAATACATCTACTATCCATGCTGCACCTCAGATGCACCATACGCATCTTCTAAAGAGTCTTCGAAGGATCCTGAGTTAAGCGAATAGGTCGGAACCACTGTTACCGAATCTCCCGAGGTGGCAATCAAGAACTCACGATTGTCGACCGCAATCAACGTTGCCGACATTTTCGAGGAGATATGCAGTTTTTCGCGCAACTGAAGCCTGCGACGTTTTCCTACTCGGCTAGACTGTGGCATATACCGCCGGGCAGCGTAGATACCTGCCGCAAAGAGTCCAAGACAAAGTAAAAGACCACCTATCATTCTAAACATGCCAAGAACAAATCCCTGTGGCACATCGCTGGATGTATTTTGCGCTAGACCGAGTTGATTTGTTGCAGTCAGCACTTCGCCCGCCTGCGTATCGGCCGGTAGAAGTACCATCGCCATCAGTGCTACCAAGAGCAGAATACAATAAGTCCTCGTGTTCATGACGGCTATCCCTCTAACCCTTCGATACGATCTTCTGGAGACACGATATCAGTTAAACGCACACCGAACTTATCGTTTACAATCACCGCTTCACCGCGTGCGACCGCTTTTCCGTTGATGTAGATATCAAGCGGTTCTCCCGCTAATTTTTCAAGCTCTATTACTGAACCCTGTCCCAGTTGCAGCAGATCCTGAATAGTCATCCGAGTTCGTCCCACTTCCACAGTCACCTGAAGTGCTACATCGAGAATGAACTCCAAAGTCCTACCCACTTGCCGCTTTGGCGTCTGCTGATTAGCGGTCGCAGCGGACGCCGCCTCCACTCCTTCTGCAGCTTGAGCAACTCCTTTAAGACCCTGCTCTATTTCAGTATCGTTCATAACACGTCCTCTCTGTTTCGAATGTTAATCAAATCGTTTCTTGGAATATCTCGCGAAATCCTAACTGCTCTTGCACCACGAATACTTCCTATACTCCCGTAGAACTTAGGAGCTCCTTCCACCAATACTCGGGCCTCCTCGCTCGGATTTGTATCGAGTGTCAAAACATCCCCTTTACTGAGCGCCAATAGTTCCTTTGTCTTCAGAGAACCCCGCGCTAACTGCACGCTTACAGAACACATAGTTTGCAATACATTTGCCCGCATCCGCTCTAACAGCATTCCATCAACCTCTAGACGCGTGCTCTGAATGCTCGTTGAAAGTTTTGCTCGTAAAGGTTCAAGGGTTGAATATGGAATACACATCGTAAGAGTCGTGCACTCCTGCTCGAGTTCGATCTCAATATTGACTACAATTACGACGTCAGATGGGGGTGCAATCGTTACGGCAAAAGGGTTTACCTCTGCTCGCAGATATTCGAAATCAATCGGCGCAACTGGGCCCCAAGCCTCCTTTAGGACCTCAAGAGCAATTTTAACAACCTTTCCGATCAACCGACTCTCAATAGGCGTGTACTCACGCCCCTCTACCTTAACTCGTCCCTGTCCACGCCCTCCGAAAAGTCCATCAATCACGCCAAAAACTAATGGAGCAGAGACAACAATGAGCGCCTGTCCACTCAAGGGGCTCATTTTTACGATGTGGAGAGAAGACGGTAACGGTAATTTCTTCATGAAGGAACCAAACTTCACCATTTCGAAGCCGCCCACATTCGTAAAACAGGTTCTACCAATAAATCGAGAAAGGCCTGTTCGAAACTGCCGGGCGAAGCGCTCATGAATTAGTTCAAGAGTAGGCATTCTGCCGCGAATAATCCGCTCTTGGCTAGCAAGGTCAAATTTCTTGACATTCTGCTGACTCGTAGCCTCTACGCTCCCATCCTCGATATCTCCTTCAGAGAGCCCTTTAAGGAGGGTATTTATCTCTTCTTGACTTAAAACCTGATTCATTTTGCCTCTACTGAATTACAAACTGAGTAAAGAAAACATTGCGTACAACCTCTCCCCTCATCTCTCCATCGATAGTCTTACGGATCTCCTCCTTTAACCTTTTCTTACCCGATGGCAAATAAAGCTCTTCGGCACTTTGCTCCGTTAGATGTGTAAGTATTGAATCCCGTATTGCCACTAACTTATAATTAAGTCGCGATGGAACATCTGGAGTAGTAAACTCTATTTGGACTTGAAGTCGGATGTATTTCCCACCCACTAAATTTGCTAGAAACGTGTCAAACGGCGCTATTGCTCCCGGAGCTTCCTCCCCTTCCATCAAAGTGATTTCATCATAATCTGACTCAGCGACGAGAGAGGTATGCATCGGCTCTTCATGCTCTTCTTCGACAGGCAACACCTCTTGATCTTGAGAGATATCCTCGGGAGCGTGCGGAACCAAAAAATATCCTATGGGTGCACCAATACCAACGCACAGAAGAAATACGGCTGTCGCTAGAACATATTTGTTCCCCAAGAGCTTCTTACTCTCCTGCTCCTGAACTTCTTGATTTTCAGAATCCTCTGCCATTACACTACTTCCGTCCTTACTAGTGTGACGTCACCAATAGAGGATTGATCCACCAAACTCTCTACTGCACACGTCCCATCAAATCCAATTTCTACCTCACGAATGCACTCAGTTGCAGATGAGATAGCAGCGTAAACATCCTGCACAACTACCGAGTCTTCAGACCTCCCCTGTAAGAATGAACGACATAAAGAAACCTTAGCCTCAACTTTGTAAGCGTTTACTGAAGCCGAACAATCTCTCAACTTGCGGCGAACACCACTTACAAAGGTTCCATCTCTCAGAGCGGCCCGTGAAACAACGAGTGTCCCCACAGTTGTGGCACTCTGATTCTCTCCGAGAGAAGCAAGGTCGGTGCCATACGCAGCGCTGCTCTCGCTAACACCTCTAACAGCCTGTTTATATTGACCTATATATCTCTTTGCAGATGTCTCTTGCGTCAAAACTAAGAAGAAACACACCAAGAGTGTCAAAAGATCGCCAAAGGTAATTTGCCACACAAAGGATTTAGATCGACTACGTGATAGAAAACTACGCATCTGCCCTCTCCTGCCTTTGAAGCTCCACTAGAAGCCTCGGAACTGTGCCATAATCTTCATGAAACGAGAGATATGTCGCACTCTCAGGAACGTTAGAAAAGAATTCGTGTAGCCTTACAAGGTACTGCAACGCACGCTGGGGCTCTATTCGGTGTTGTCCATACTTTTCTTGTGGCATCAAAAGATTAAGAGAGACGGAAACATCATGATTCTTCACAACATGTCGTACGGCTTCAAGATATGCCTTGGCATCTGTCGAGAGTTCTCCCTCTACAAATGGATCATCGAGAAGCTTCATCGAACCAACAATCGCCAATTCAGATGAAACATCAGCTACGGCTCCTGAATGCGCCGTCCGTCTCACTCCCATCACAGTGAAAACAAGAACAATTAGTAACAGTGAGACATACTGGCCCTGAAAAATTGCCCACGGACTCATCTCTCTCGTTGATTGATCTTGTTGCCTCATAGCGACTACTCTCCTGAAGCAATCTGTGAGAAGCTTTGCATTCTTTGCTCAAGCACCTGAGGATTCTCAAGCCTCGTGATACTCAATAGACCCTCAAGAGTTGTCCGCTTTATCATCACATCTTTTTGGAGGCAGTTTTTTAAACGTCCAGCAAGCGGAAACAGAAAGACATTTGCCAACACGGATCCATAGAGCGTTGACACCAATGCGAGTGCCATAGCCGGCCCCACAGCATCGGGAGTCTGCAACATACTGAGCATCTCAATAAGTCCAATAATTGTTCCAATAAGTCCCATAGCAGGAGCAAAGCTCGCCATACTCTCAAGCGTATGAATAGCCTGTATCGTCTGCGCTTCTTTAATTTCAATCTCATTAGAGAGTATTTTTCGAATATCCTCGTACTGGTATCCATCGACGACAGCAGTTAATCCAAGCCTTAGAAACCTATCACTTACCTTCCATGAGACGTCCTCTAGCGCCAGAATTCCGGACTCTTGCACTCTTCGGGAAAATGAGAGCATCAAACGAACCCTATCTCCTACGTCTTCACTGGTGTATTCCGTCGTTCGCCTCAGAACTGTAATTACATCAACAAGATCTCTCCAAGAACACTGCACAAGAGCACTTATGAGCGTTCCACCGATCACAACTCCAATACCTTGAACGTTAAGATACGTTTGGGAAGACCCACTCACACCAACAAGAAACAGCAAGACCGCTATCAGTATAAGACTAGCAACTCCAACTCCCACCCCATACCGAGGTGGACTATCCTGCTCAAAGTCTGAAAAAAGAGCTTCTGCTCGAGGTTGCAATATATACCGTTGATTTGGATTGTGCATAATAAAACCAAGTAGTTAGGCCGCTCTATCCGCAAGAGAATAGTGTAGTGTTCAACTTCTAGAGAAAATCAAGCTAGAAATCTTTCCTCCACTCTCTCTGCACTCTATTCTCCATTAGATGCGACAGTTTCCTGACAGGTCGCAAAAGTGTGCTGAATTGAGTGTCAAAATAAGGTACACCCCTCATTTGGTTCAACATCGGGGAAAAAACGATCTCGGCCAAACACTTAGAACGGACAGGCCTCCCCTGTTGGTTGTCTTGATACGTAAGAAATATCAACGTCAGTAGTTGCGAGCGCTTCCAAGCTTATCAGCTAGGAGATTATGAAACCGGGACGACGAAAAGACCTGATTGGGAACAAAGACAGTAACAATGTCGGCGTTTTTTAGGAGTACGTAACAACTTACACGCTATCAGCCACCCTGTCTCACATACACAAGCTCCATCAACAGCTGATTTGATGGAGACTTTACAAAGAGGACAAATGAGTCATTTCCAGTAAAGACAAGCTTTGAATGGACTCGCTCCACGAGCCCATTAACAGGGTTATAAATCGATCCTACAAAAAGCAACGTATCAGTTGCAGCATCAAAGCGGCCCTTACTATTCATCATACCGGTATTGAGAGAATCTATCCATGTGGCTTCGTATAAACCCGCTGCATTGTTAAATCCGATAGTATTTCTGCCTTCATATGGAGCAGATCCCAAAACACCTTCAAAGTCCTCTACAACGTACCGCCCGCCGAATATCATCTTTATTCGTGAATGTCCGGCCGAAGAGTCCTGCCCCCCTTTTATCGTTACGGCCCAATCTCCTCTGAGTCTCTCTAGTACGTGATGCCCAGAACTGGGCTTCCCAAGTGCAAGCAAACTATCAGCACTCGCAATCCGCCTCCTCACCTCTCTGCCTGCATCTCCGTTTCGAGGCGCACACGCGAAAAGATTAAGAGAGATAATCACGAGAAAATTAGAAAGAAAAGGTTTTCTCATTAGACAAGCAAGCGCATAGTGTATCTTCATATGAGAACTACATATCGGGAGGAATTCTCTGTCAAGGGACTTCGAGAGTGGATTCACCTGCCTTGAAACAAAAAGCACCATTAAGATCTGAATATTCTTCACATACAACATGCACCCCAGTCATGGCGTAGCATTAACTAGTCGTATGAAAAACACGATAAGCAAAGCAATCCAAGCGCTGTAGGCATTCTCAGCTCAATCCTGCCTACTCCGAAACACGCCGCCCCCAGGTATCATAGGTACGTAATTCAACGTCTCTGGATAGAGGATCTTTAATAGTTACAGAAACTAGCGAGCGTGGTTTAAAACTTTCCACCGCATCTTCGACAACAGCAGATACAGGGCGGTCTCCACCGAGGGGTTTCTTGTCACCAAGCCCCCGCAATCCGAGCGTTATCTCTCCGTGTAAACTTGCAAGCATGACTCTAACCGCATCGTTACTATTTAACAGAAGCGTCACTGTCATAAACTTGTCGTTTAAATCTTTTTTCTCTGGTGTCCACTCTGTAGCCCTATTCGCAGCTAGTATCTTAACCGGACCTGCTAGAACGGCAGCTGCTTCTTGTCCAAATGCAGACGTAAGCCAAATAACATCGACATCTGTTCCTGGCTGCGCCCATCCGTCTACGTTATCGAGTAACGGTCGCTGAACCTGCAACGCAACGGCCCGATATCCAGGTGGCAGCATCGCCGTTAGGACGTGAATTGGCTGCCGGTTAGTTAACGCCGCCTTCAGTATTGGTTGTCCCGAGACGAGAACAGACTTAGCATACTGCCCCTTCAAATCCTCGAAGGAGCGTATCATGTCACCTGTAACTTTGTTATAAGCTTTCAATTGTTTTCGAAACATCGGAGGCTGAAACCCAGTCCCGACAGCAAGCGTATCGATAGGCACAAGTATCTCAACGAGATTTGCATCTATTTTTTTTACCCTTGGAGCCGTACCTGCATCGCTCGGAGCACTCAAAAAATGGATCGCACCGCCGACTGATACCAAAAATATCGCTGCACCAATTACTCCAGAAAGCAACGGTGATTGCGCCTTTGCCTTACGCCGCCGTTTCCGACTGTAAAAATTTTTTCCTCCAAGCGCCATGAAATACCAACCGATTAATCTAAACCTGGTTACCTACTGCAAGTCCACCCTCTGACCAATAGCGATGCTCTGTGTGCTATCGAGTTCTCCTCACGCAAGGGAGCAAATCTCCCTCCATCTACTAAGTTAGGTCGACGGGTTGTCAAAAAAAGTTAAGTTATTTATGCCGCCCAAAGCAACGTATTTACATATACTTACAACAATAGTATCGATAAAAGTCTGCCTGTTTTTCTTGGCGACAACTAGCTCTGACAATATCTTACGATGTGTGTCTCCAATCACAGTACAAAAAACAGTAACAAACATCGAAGCTCTTCTTCCTCGAGAATACGGCGATTACTGCTAAGAATTACCATCGGGCCTCTGGTAATCATTGAGCATCATAACTTGACCAAGCAGCATCGAAACCGCCACCTCGACGCGTACTACCCGCTCTCCTAGACCAATTTTTGAAAATCCTGCAGATTCAAAGACCGAAACCTCCTCGCTACTCCATCCAGCTTCAGGTCCGATAGCAAGAACAAAGCGATGGCTATGACCCCTCCGCCCCCTCTCTTGAATCACAGCGTTGTTTGGTACTGCAATAAATTTACTCTCACATGAAGAAAAACTAGAGAGATGATGTTTCACAAAATAGTCAAAGTTTCGATGCACTCGTATTTCTGGATGGAGCCCCTGTCCAACCTGTTCAAGAGCCTTAATTGTCTCTTTGCGCATCGAATCCTCCAGAAAGAGCGTAGCATCAACATAGCTTTTCTCTCCCCTAATCGTTTTGATAAAATGTAGTGATCTCACCCCCGCCATGACCGCAGCTTGGAGTACTTTCCGGCTCGTTTGTGGTCTGGACAATCCCACTAATAGATCGATCGGCTGAAGGGCAAGCGAGGGCTCTCTCGAAAGGATTTCAATGTCGATCCATTCCTGTGTGACGACTACGATACGAGCTTTTCCTCGACCCCCGCCCAAAAAAGCTACTGCAATTTCTTTTCCTGGACAAAGGTTCTTTGCTTGCCCTCCAAAGACTCTATAAACCGCCTCATTACAAACTCGGTATACTTCCCGGCCCCCCCGGTCCTCTATAACAAGACAATTCATAATTATATCCCTCATCTCTTTGAGACAATTAAAGCATCAAATCCCAAACAATCATTTTTAAATTCCGCTTTAAAGGCTCTTTATGCCATAGAGTCAATACGTTACGATTATATATAACAAACTATCACGCCTACTATAAGTAGGGTCGCACAGAAAAACCTAGAAGAGTCGTTTATGTACGAGATACTTCACGGTTTTAGCAATCCTGTTGTATCGGCGATACAGAGGGTCAGAGCCCGTCCGACATTGCACACATTACCTATCTGTATGAACGGTTTTACGATAAAAATAGATACACTTCTCACCTAAGGTTTAAGTCATGGCTAAGAAAATGATTGTAGAAAACTCAACGATTGCGACAAAACTCTGGGAGTGCCGCAAAAGATTTCATTCCGCCTATCCCAATCCCGACACCGTAGAATCGTTCTTATCTGCTACCCTCACAGCCTTATTTCCTCACTTCACCTATCAAGGTGTTGACGATGCGGACTCTTTGCTCGATCTCCTAGGAACAATCGCGTCACTTACATCTACCATGTTCGACACACTCCAAGAACTACCGTCAAACCCAAACATCATCATAACCGATTTTATCGATTTTCTACCCACACTCCATGACACCCTCCTAGAAGATGCGCATGCCATTTGCGCAGGCGATCCGGCTTCGGCAAGTTTGGATGAGGTAATCCTGACATATCCTGGGTTTTTCGCCATCTCGGTATATCGAATTGCCCACTGGTTCGATCAGCGAAATATTCCCCTAATTCCTCGCCTTCTGACCGAAATCGCACACTCTAAAACGGGAATCGACATTCATCCAGCCGCAACTATTGGATCTCCATTTGTGATCGATCACGGAACAGGAATAGTAATAGGTGAATCGACTGAGATAAAGAAAAACGTCAAACTGTACCAAGGTGTTACACTTGGCGCGCTTAGTGTTAGCAAGGATCTTCGTGATACTAAGCGTCATCCGACGATCGAAGAAAATGTGGTAATTTATGCCAACGCCACAATTCTAGGTGGCGAAACGAAAATAGGAGCAAATTCAATTATCGGCGGAAACGTCTGGCTTATCAGTAGCGTACCCCCCTTTTCGCGGGTCTATCTCGAAAGAGAGAAAGGTGGACAAACGACAAGTACCAAGACGTCAAACTAGGTAGCCACAAAAACGCCCGGCGATACTTGAGTGTCCTTGAAAGGCAGGAAATATACACTAGCTCTCTTTCTCCTTCCCACCACGCCACTCATAATGTGCAATGAAATCAATTTAGTAAGAACTAATTTGCCTCTTTCCTTCCCGAATATTATTTTGTCCACTGTTTGACTTTATGCTGTAGCTATTGCTAAGGTAAAAAAGAGCACTAGGACACGAATATGGAGGCTACATGGGGCTACGGCGAAAATCGTTGCTCAATAAAGGGACACCGAATTCAGAGCAACAGACTTCGTGTTCTCCAGATCTCACTCTCTCCGACGTTTCTTCTAACTCCACATCTTCACCAACGACCACGAGCCAAACAGGATCTTCTAGTAAAATAAAGGACCCCTTCTTTAAAACTCTTCAGCTAGGAATTTCATCCGAACTAGTAGCGTCCCTCTCTCAAACCACTGAGCAACGCGTTGATTCTGCAAAGGAGCAACTGAGCCTACTTGAAAAAGAGGTCATCTCGGCTCTCTTTCCACTTTCAGGTGCTCCAGAATCGCATGAAGCTATCGCCGATCGTCTCGGTCTAACTCTGCCGGAAGTGAAAGTTCTCGCTGACAATGCACTCCGTGGACTAAGAAGCTCTAAGACTCGCACTGCGCGAACGAGCTCTATCCTTAATTAGGGCCTTAAATAGAACTCTCATTGAAAACACAAACGAGCATGTAGCGCGCTAGTGTATTCTTAGCACAATTATCCGGATTTTTACGCGCCACAATCAGTTGAAACAAATTCGTCTCGACGCGATTCGAACTCATCGCGTGAAATAAAAACAGAAAACTTATCGGGGTTAGAGGCGCCATCAACAACTTCGCACCAATCCGTCGATAATCGCAACAACGATGAAAGAGCAAAACTCTCCTTCCACACCACAGTCTTAGCCTTCGTCTTTTCAAGATAATCTTCCCACTCTCTTCTTCCGTATTGAGCACCCTGGAAGGCCGTCCATATTGCGGGAGGATTTACATTAGTGCGACCGTCAATAACCACTCGCTCAATGGGTGTGCCGTCAGAGTCACTGAATTGATACATCATAAACCCACCCTGACCGAAGCCATGTGCAATCGGAAAATGTAGATTCTTTTTGCGAATGAAATCAACTGCATTCCATGGATACATCTCCCTGTTCATCGGATTTCGATGAAACTGCACACAATTAAAAATTATGAGACACACCATAAAGAACCCAACGGCCTGCATGGTCTTGATCTGCAATGAGCACACTCTCGTTTGCAAAAGCTTTACGCCCGCTAGTATTCTATCACTGGAACTCTCTTTTTCTGGCCCCTGCTCATAGTCGCGAAACCATCTTGCTAAAATGGCACTCAAACATACGACTGCGAAAGGAATAAATTTTACAATGAGGGCACCCACCAAAACACACCCTAGAGCCAAAACAATACGGCTAAAACTCGGAAGCAACCGATTGTTGTAACTAAGAACCACCAATAAAACTATCTGAATAAGCAGAATACCTGCGCATCTATCTTTAATGGTAAGTGCACCAAACTCAACGATCTCACTAAACTGGAAGACATGATCTGATTTTGAAAATAGAGTAATCCACTCACCTCCGAAATAGGGAGAAATAAGAGTGCCCAACACGAAACTTCCCGTCACAATCAATGGACGTCTATAAGACTCTTCCCCCCATTTATCTTGCCGAGCCCACAAAAATGCCCCAATCACGCCGATAATTGCGGAAAGATGGGTATTGGTCCAACAACACCCGAGTAAGACCAACAAGACACACCGAGACCTCGTCACCTTGTGACTACAACATCGATCTACCAAGAACAAGACAGACCCAAACAATACCCACGCCAGTAATTGCGGGCGCAATGTAAAATGGTTCGCAAATCCCGCAGTGGTGAGGATCCCCAGAAGACAGCCCAAAAAATAGCTGCCACTCATAGCAGAAAAGAGATACTGCAGAGCGAGTACCACAAAGATGGCAACAACCATCTTAAGCCACGCAATTCCAACAAGCCCCCACACAGCCTCCACCCCAGCATATAGCACCTCACTGCTCCACGAGTATGCACGCCAGGGAAGTCCGTGGCCAAACACATTCCAATAATCAACATAGGGGATCGTTTGATGAGATAGAATCCAGCGTCCAACAGTGATGTGCCACCATAAATCCGGATCGGTAATAGGTCCCGTTACATTGGTGCCAACCAAAACTGCAATCAAAATCCATAATAAAATTAGCATACGCACCTTAGCCTTATCTATCGTCAGAACACGCACTGACGGTTATCGTCGGACATCTCTCCGAAAACCTTTAACCAATAGGCAGCAATCACTTTGGATGCACCAGAGACCTGTTTTCTGTCAGAGCTTCAAGCGACAACGCAGTATCTAGACTATACAACACTCTAAAAGTCCTAAAAGGTATGAACTAATTCCATTTTTCATTCCGGTAACCACCCGGGCAAAACACAGTCTCACCCACCGCAGGGGTCGGTGGCGTGATATCTATCCACGAGAACGTTTGCGGTACCTCAGAGAAACGCCCTCAATGCACTCTCTATTCTTGAAGCCGGTTCTGCGAGATTAAATGACACCTCTTCTCCGATAATTTGCTCAGCACACGAGCGATAATGCTCCATTAACCACTGGCTGTAGTCCTCCCCTATCTCGGGGATATCTCCTTCACCACTAAATCCTCTCTCCACCAGCCACCGCCTTACCGGCTCCTTGTCCAACATCGCTGGAGGCGACCCTTCCCGCTTCCTCTCATTCAAAGACCCTGCGACCCAAAACCGCGAGGAGTCAAGCGTATGAATCTCATCGGCCAAAACAACCTTTCCATCAAGAAGTCCAAATTCGTACTTTGTATCCACAAGGACTAACCCTCGGGACGAAACGTCCAGCGAGCCAAACTCAAAGAGCTCAAGAGCCTTCTCACGGATATATCGCCAAACCTCTCTATCCACTATCCCAGCTTGCACTATCTGCTCTTCGGCAATCGGCTCATCGTGATCTCCCTGAGGGGCTTTCGTGCTCGGAGTAATAATCGGCTCTGGTAGTTTATCGAACTCCAAAAGACCTTTCGGAAGCACCACTCCACTCACTGTTCCATGCTTAGCATAGTCTCTCCAACCACTGCCAGCTAAGTATCCCCGCACAACGACCTCAATAGGGATTATATTCATCTCATGCCCTACTATCACATTTGGATCAGGCATACTTATCATATGGTTCGGAACTATTTCACAGGTCTTTTCAAACCAATATCGCGCCATTTGTGTCAAGACTTGTCCCTTTCCCGGGACACTTGTCACAATTCTATCGAACGCACTCAGGCGATCGGTTGCAATTAAAATACGCTTTGAACCAACTACATAACTATCTCGAACCTTGCCTCTGATAGGTTCTCCCAACCAAGCGAAATCAGTTTGGGATAACACAGGCGGCACTCTATCCACAGGGGAATCAACCTCGTTTTCCACGTTTTCTCCTTTTATGACTTGTAAACTTTAATGCTGAGAAGTTATGTGAAATAACTGCCTTTGTCCGCACATCCATAAACTTAACTTTTTTAGCTCTCCGCATGTTTTTCGTGGCCATCTTGCGAGTCTTATTTCCCCTACCCTGAATATGCGCTCGCAGATGCAACGCTACAGAGAGGTTATTCTTAATCGCTCCAATCAGCGCAGGATTATCCGTAGGTCTGGCTTGCTTTAAGGCGAGCCGAAAACTCCTAATTGCGCAGTCAAGAACACCATACTCGGGAATCTCAGAGCGCAGCGCTTGAACCAAATAGAAATTACCCTCCATCCAAAACGGAACGCCCAAATGCACCCGCGAAGTCCAACCAGAGCGACTTCTAGCAAGTGACCTAATCGCACCATCAAAGTCTCGATTCGTATTCATTCCCACTGTAGTATCGGCATAGCGCCCCCAAAGAGCCGCAAATGTTGCGATAAAATCAACACTCGGTTGGGTATCTCCATCTGAAAGACCAAATGAAGGAATTGAGCGAATAACCAATAAATCTCCAATATGCTTGGCGTCCAAAAGATCTCGCCCCACAGTTTGCGCACCAAGAGCTCTGACTGAAATCGGCACGAGATGTTGCAAGCTTACGTTTCTCCAGCGAGCATCCCCCCATACGATTCCGCCCAAAGTGGGGTTATTCTTGAGTATCATCTCAGCCTCAGCCTGCGTTGCAACAGTGGAAGGAGATAAGCTGAATCTGCCCGTTTCTTTGTGGCGAACACTACTGCGAAGCCTATCTCGATAAATCTTTACGTCTTCACGAAGATCGGAATCTGTACGAGTAGCCACCAAAAAGCTATTAAGGCTGAGATTTATACTAGAATAATGGAAAAGAGCTCCTCCAGTAGTACCGGCAGTGGCAAGCAGCAAAACAACTCTTGGTACCGCACGCCGTGCAACACCATGGGTCAGCACTCCTAGAATGCACAGTACAACAATGACAAGCTGCAAAGACCCTCTTGTAGCCTCATCCACGAAAAGACTACCAAGAGCGGTCATTGCAAGTATGATAATCCTTGCCTTCTCCATCGTTACAAACTACTGAAACAAACACCTACAATCAGAACCGGAATCGTGCTCTATTAAGAGCTTGAAAGAGGGTCTATTCTCCCTCAATACCGAACCTATCCTTGAGCACATCAAGCAATCCTAAAGAATCATTAGGATCGAGAATATCTCTAAATTCCTCTTTAGAGAACACCACATATTTTATCCCCTTTTCCATCAGAAGCTTTGGTAAAAACTGCTGCCTTTCAAGAAGGTAGGTGTCCACTACATCAGAAAAGTCCGGCGCCAACTCGATCACCATTTTGGGGGCATCGGACTCGTCTACCACAGTAAAGAGGCATGTCCCTAGCCGTGTTACAACATCATCGTGGTCTATCAAAAGCGGTGAATCTTCAGAATCCTCACTCCGACACACAGACCTCACACTCATGTTCCATAAAACTCGTTCTTCTCCAAAGAAACTTCGTAGCATCCTAAAAAGCTGCGCCTCCCCTAGGGACATCTCAATCATAGCACCTTCCTCAATTCACCAGAGCCAAAGGCATTAGCTGCGCTCCATTTCTGACGGGTCTGGCTACATGGTATATCACATTGATTCTTTCCCAAAGAATAACTATCAGGACAGGCTCGGAAATAACTTTCATACTCTCTCTCATCCTGCTCAGAATTATCGACATATCGGAGTTTTTCTGCTCTAATTAGGCCATGACGATACTTGATTTAGTGCTAGTTCCTAACCCGATTCTGCGACAGACGTGCGAAACAGTCACCTCTTTCGATTCAGTCCTTCACGTACTTCTCGATGATATGTACGAAACCATGATCCATCATAACGGTGTCGGCCTTGCCGCGCCGCAAATAGGCTCAACTCAAAGCATAACAGTAATTGACATATCAGGAGAATACATACAAAAACCTGTCATTA
This sequence comes from Pseudomonadota bacterium, assembly GCA_038134595.1. Taxonomy (GTDB): domain Bacteria; phylum Bdellovibrionota_C; class UBA2361; order UBA2361; family OMII01; genus OMII01. The sequence continues at coordinate 14,828 of JAYPVM010000010.1, forward strand.
ACTCCACTAATTGCTCTCCGGAAGAAATTCATCTCAAAAACAATCGCCTGGAATTAATCAATCCAACCATCGAACTTGGTTCTCAAAAAGCATCTTCAGATGAGGGATGCCTAAGCATTCCGGAGTACAGAGATACAATTCGTCGCTCCTATTCAATTACAGTCAATGCCCACGACCGTCTCGGTCAGCCGTTTTCCTTCGAGGCAGAAGATTTCCTTGCCTTCGTCGTTCAACACGAAGTCGATCATCTTCATGGAACACTCTTCACCGATCACCTCAGTCGACTAAAAAAGAGTCTTTTTCGAAAATGGTGCACGAAACACATTGGGGAGAATATATTCTAGTGATACGCGTTCTTTTCTTTGGGACTCCAGAATTTTCAGCACCGACACTTAAAGGCCTTATCGAAGCGCCGAACATTAAGGTTTCAGCCGTCATAACCCAGCCCGATAGACCGGTGGGACGTGGTAGAACACTCACGCCTCCACCTATCAAACAAATCGCAGAAGCACACTCAATCCCCGTCTTCCAACCAACATCGCTCAAAAAAGAATTCTCCGAAATACGAAAATCCTTAGACCAGTATGGACCATTTACCGTTGGAATAGTCATAGCCTTTGGACAGCTCTTACCTGCTGAAGTGCTTTCCTATCCTGACAAGGGATGCGTTAACATCCACGCATCACTCTTGCCCCGCTGGCGTGGAGCAGCGCCGATTCACCGTGCGATAGAAGCAGGTGACAGGGAGACTGGGGTCTGCCTCATGCAAATGGATGAAGGGCTCGACACCGGTGCGGTATATTCAACCGCAATAACTCCAATTGGTCCTAACACTACAACCCTACAGCTTCAAGAGACACTCTCCTCTATGGGAAGCGCTCTGCTTCAACGAGATCTTCCCTCGATAGTCACTGGTTCGATATCAGCAGTACAACAAAATACTGCCGGCATCACATACGCTAAAAAAGTATCTTCTGAGGAAGCAAAGATTGACTGGACTCAATCAAATCAAACGATCTCTAACAAAATTCGGGCGTTTTATCCATTTCCCGGTTGCCACACGCAATTCCAAAACAAACGCCTCAAAATACTACAGGCTTCACCAATCGACAGCAATCTCTCTCCGCACTCCCTCCTTAGCTCAAATATCCCCGGAAGCGTTATAGAATCTGACAACGATCGGTTGCTTGTACTCTGCGGAGAAGGGCAATTGCGCATTGAGCGCGTAAAGCTCGAGGGAAAACGAGAGATGGATACCTCAGAATTCCTACGAGGGACTGTAGTCCCCCATGGTTTGACACTACAATAAAAACCCGCCCTAACATATCTTACGGCGAGACGTCCGTACTAGTCACATCAAGACGACTAGAGCATCTATCTCGTGCTTTACATTTAGAGCATTTCATAGGATGCGGAGTTGGACTAGGCACACCACCATCAAGAATCCCCCGCATCTGCACTAACATATCATCTACCCAAGCTTGTCGTTTCTCTGAGTTAACAACCTTTACTCTCCGACAATTCTTACCAAGAAACAAATATCCATACGGAGGGCGTTGACCCTCGAACTCCTCCACCAATCTCATATATATGAGCAGCTGCACAACATATCGATCTCGAAGTTTTTTTGCCAACGGCTTGCGCTCAACGGGGATAGTCAGCTCTCCCTCTTTAAGTAGGGCATCAGGACGACCCGCCAAACCTTGCTGCTCAGAGATATATTCTCGCTCCGGCAGAAAGGTGCTACCCTCCATCGCCACCGCAATTTCTTGACTTTCAAAACCGGCCTGTCGACGCTTTTTTGAACCCTCTCGGATAAACTTTCTTACCAACCAAAACGCAATCGAAACGAGTACAATAAGTTGAAGCCCTTTACTTGAAAGCGATAATGAAAAGAGATTGGAAAGTGGCTGACGCTCAGATGGCAGAAAAATAAAAAATACAGATACTATGCAAATAAGGACTGCGAGATATCGAATCAATCCGGATAATTCCAAAGACTGCTCAAAAAAACTCGCCCATTCCTCATGGAGCAATTGACCTTGCGCGCTTTCGGAGTGTTCGTGTACTAGCGGTAGAGACCGCTTCGAACTCTTGTTCCACAACAAATCCCAAGACTGCGGACAAACTGAAAATGCAGCTACTTCACCAGCAGCTATAATGTATCCTCCCTGGGGATTTCTTCTTGCCACAACTTACCCCTAAGAACTATTCTTTTCTCAGTTTTAAAAAATCTAATTTATAAAATCATCTCGCAAACCGTACATGGCACCTCTCAGGGAGAGCGTTTGCGAGCCCTTCAATTATAGCAGACGGATCAAAACAAGCTCCCAGCGGCGATCCTATTTCTTAAACCAGTCTCTTTTCACAAACAGTCGGCCCGCTGCAGACTGAATCAAACGTATGGCATCCAACCAGGAAGAGTCATCTCGCTTTTTCTCTGCAACTGATTGATTGCAGAGGTCCGATAACGTTCGGTCATCAATGCCACAAAACGTATCAGGTCTTCCCGAGCTCTCAAACGGGGAACTCACAAGGTGTGCAGTTTCCAGCAGACACTGAACCTCTGGAGCTTGATGATGGGTCAGGCGCCAAAATGCGTAGCGGCCACATGCTGTCAAGAAATCGCATCGCACCTTGTAGTAGGACTTATCTGCAGCGTTTTTAACGCATAGATGAAAATCCAACGAGTCTTCCAATAAAAAATGTCGCTCAAGTGCCTCAATCCAACGCTTTCTCGCTCGATAGGCCGTAACCTCATCGTTGTAAACTCCCTCTAACATTAGACGATCGGGATCGTACCATAAACCAAGTAATCGTTCCGATTTTCTCGTTGAAGAGCTTACTCCGGTGGTTTGGTCCATCATGGTCTTCCTTGCGTTGATTCCATTTATCAGAGAGGCTTTCAGGGGATAATCGCCTCCTAAACTTGCTGTAGCCTCTATCAATTTTAACAGAGCTCGAGCCCCAAAAAACCTATCGACTCGTCAGAATGATTCCTTAATAGCTCAGAAAAAAAACCTTCCAGGTCCATAACTACTTCGTATTATCAATACCTTACGACTCCCGTGTCAATTCTGCTCTCCGCAGCCGATTGCCCCTTGTAGAGTGTGACACAATCCTGGGTTTCTGCTATGCTCCTGCTATTATTAAAGGAAGCGAGCACAGTGTGCACGCATTCCCTTTCGAGTCGAACTATCAAAAAGAGGGATAGCTCACAGGGGTACAAGACCCTCGATTGCTGCGCCACTGATGAGGTGTACAACGTAGAGATTCTCAGCGAAAAGCGCTAGATAGCAGAGACCAGTGATTAATTATTCAATCAGGAACTAAGAAACTATGCAAAGAGAAAGAGGAAGTCAAAGACGCTCTGGAAGAGGTGGTAACGGAGGACGCTCCCCTCGCGGTCGAGGACAGCGAGGTAGAGGACATAGGCATGGAAGAAGACATCCACGTCAAAGCGCAGAAAGTGGTAATCAACGAGAGCGTATCGCTGTCGAGAGTGGAGATCTGGTCCTTATTGATCAGTTTATGCTCGCCAACCCACAGTTTATTGAAAAGATGAACGCTGCGTTGGATGAATCTGCGGATGTAAAGTGTGAGCTTATCCGTGAATACGGTGGTAAAGTTATCACTGTCTCTTGCGGAACATACAGAATCGAGCGAGATCCATTCGCATACACCATCGTAGTTCATCCGGAGGAAGAACAGGTTAACAAAGGTCCAGAGATCGTCAAGGATGCAACGGACTCTTTGGGCGATATCAATGTAGACACACGGTGTATCGCAATGCTTGACCGAGAACTCTTGGATGATAACGCTCTCCTAGAGCGCTACCAACAACTCTGGTTTAGCGGACAAGATAAGGCGTGCAGAGATTTACTACGAGATAACGGTGGAGCGGTTCGATACGGCTTTAGGCGTGACGGAGATGAGCTCGACATATTTCAAGTGCCTGGAGAAGATGTTATTTGCCTCTGGCCAAAGACGCTTGAAGGCCTCAAAACCGACAACACTGTCGAGCAGCCCTCCGAGGACGCACAATCTTCTGAGGAATCTACTGAGCAGGCAACTGCGTAAATCGAAAGCCGACTGATTAAACAGCAGGAGCGAAAGAGCTCGCACCGCGAGCTCTTTCGCTCAACAGACTCCATTCATTGTTCTTCTCGTGCCAATGCTAGCAACCATCGAACAGTGGCTTACATTCAAACCTAATAAAATTGATCATGGTGAGCTCTCTCGATTCGAACACGAGAGGATTTCATTTGGAGAATCGCATGGCTTATTGCTTGATGGGGCCGTCATCCCCAGTAGCAGTTCGAACAGAATCGTACTATTTATTCACGGCAATAAACACAACATAACTCGCTTTGGTGAGCACTATAACCTCTGCCGGGCTTTGGGATATTCGTGTTTTACCTTTGACTTTCCAGGGTACGGCAAAAGTGACGGCAAGCCCTCAGAGGCAAGTGTATATGCAAGTGCTCATGCCGCCTATGAATACGTTTTGCACAAACTTTGCTTTGATTCAAAAGACATCATTATCTATGGATGTTCTCTCGGAGGAGCTGTCGCAATCGAATTAGCACAGTATGCACAAGCGTCCTGTCTCATCACGGAGAGCACCTTCACCAATACAACTGACATGGCAATGCATCTCTATCCATGGCTTCCAATCCATTCTCTACTGACACCAAAATTTAACAACAAATCCAAGGTCTCCTCTCTTTCCATCCCGCACCTATTAATACATGGAACAGAGGACACACAGGTCCCTGTACATATGGCGCACCAGCTACACCTAACGGCTGCCGCTTCAGCAAAACTAATCACCGTACCAGCGGCAGGTCATACAGATAGCCTCACCATCGGGGGTTCCAAGCTTATCAACCAGATCAAAAGCTTCATAGAAAGCATCTCAAATGAGCGTTCATAGCACAGGCTACTCTCTCTCTCTCTATTCCCAAAAATCTGGTGGAACTCCCCCACCAGCCGTGTAAAACCCTTCATTGGGATCCCCTGTAAAGAACGCGGAGAGAAGAATAATTATCAATAAAATTGCCACACCATACAAAGCAACTGCAACTACAATTTTGTTTCCCTCTTTTGAATTGAGATATGCCAATAAAGAACGTTCGCTAGCCTTTTCATCCCCTTTTTGGCTCTTGTATTTATCCTTGCCATACTTTCCGCGGTCGTATCTGTCAGAAGCATCCACTTTCGACTGAGATTGTCGATTTTTGTAACGGCTACTCGCCCCCGCCCCGCCCATTACAAAACTGTTTCCTCCTCCTCCGTCCCCGGAAGGCCTCGCTGTTCCTGCTCTACTTGCAGGATTAGACCACCTACTTTCAGGCAATCCAGATAAACCTTTATTTAGAAAACGATTGGAACTCATCCCTACATACCCCCTGCGATCGGCGATACTTCAAGTGTATCATACAACAGCTCCTCGCGTAGCCATGCATCAAACGACAAAGAGAATTTAAATATCAGAAAAACCTCTAAGAAAATTACCTACCTAGGCTCTTTTAAGTAATAAAATCAGCCTGCTACCGCACATCATTTCCCTTGCCTTCTATAACCCATTCCATAGTTAAGGTTTTTGTACATATGCGTCAGAAGGTTATTTTATGGCTTCTCCCGAGACAATATCCCAAGGGATACGTCTAACTAGGATTCCCAATGCAAACACTCTCGAGCCAACTCGCATTGCAATTAGAGGTGAGGTTCCGCTATCTATTCAAGAGCTCGCGGACACGATAGACCAAAGCACTGGGGAAACGAAAACGGGGCTGATAGAAAATATCATTCCAAGTCTTACCGATCTTTCTGAGTCAGAGGTTTTGATCGTAACCCAACTACTACTGAATGCCATTATCCAAAGCCCGGATGATGTTACAACTTCATACGAAGATATTCTTCTGAATCTAAACAGCCGCAACGCATCACACCCCGAAGCAATAAGTTTTGGGGCGCAAATTATAAAGATTCTCGCGGAAAAACGGCAATACGACAGCCCCTCTCGAATCTCATTTGCAAATGCCCTGCTTAAAAGGATTGCCACAGACTTTAAGCCACATACAGAGGGCTTCAGAGAACTGGCGGGCCGCGATAGATTTACATTGCTTCGATGCCTCGAAGCCCCGCATTTAAGTAGTACGACGAGTGATTTAACGACAATTCTTTTATGCAATGGCGCTCTAGGTTCGATACAAACTCACCGGACTTTTGCAGGTGAGGTTCTAAAGATAGCCCGCGGCATCTCTCATCCATCTCCAGAGATGGTTAGGCTAAAAACGTATGCAGCAAAAGTCTACCTAACTGGGCACTCAAACCATCAAGGCCAGCAAGCATCGAGAAACATTTCATCAAATCCTACAGCGCCCACCTCCTCTCGCCTTCTAATCGAGAAGATAATTCAAGACAATGGCCACTCGTTTGTACAACGTTTACTCGCGCGCGACTTTAAAGAACTACAACAAACATCTGCTCTGGATCTGCAGACGTTTGACCTCTTAACAAGTCGCCTCCTTCCTCGAGCTGTCTCCGAACCATGGCCCCGTATCGCTCTTCTTTCAATTGTTCGAGCCCCGCATAAATCATGTGTATCACTCTCAAAGCGTGCCAACACCCTTGGCTCTCTAATAGCAGGAGCTCGTCGGAACGGACTCCTCACACAAGACCTAGAGCAAGAAGTTCTCGCTACGTCTACACACCTAACCACGCGATACACCGAAGAGAGCGGCGATTCGTTGTCGACTGTCGAACCTGCTGACTTTAGCGATACGGAACTTTAAGAATCTCTCCAATCCGAATTACATTTGACCTGAGGGCATTTGCTTCTTGGATTCGCCGGACCGTTACCCCATACCGCTTTGACAACTTACCTAAGGAATCGCCCTTTCGCACCTTTACCTTGCGATACCTTACCTTGCTCGTTATCGAAGAAGTCTCAGACACTCGTAACGTCTGTCCCGAGTATATTCGATTCGACTTTAATCCGTTTCGCTTCCTTAAGTCACTCACGGTTATTCCGTATCTCCGGGCAATTGAAGAAAGCGAATCACCTCGACGAACACGATAGACGCCATTGTGAGCGATGGTGCCCGCAACCGGAATAATCTGCGTCTTCGTACTTGTAGATCTCTTTACTTTTAGCTTTGGAAGAACTGCATCACCTCGCTCCTTGTATTTAGCTGGAATATGAAATGTATAACCAGCAGGAATGTAGGCCTTGCCCCGCCAAATAGGATCTAATAATCCATAATTCGCTTCTCGCAATTCTTCAGTGGCGACGCCCAGACTTTGGGCAACAGACCGTACTGAAACAGCCCGGGGGAGCCGGTACGAAACAACTTCCAGCGGTCGGACTTGCTTTACATCAGGAAAATAGCTCCTGTGGTTATTATAAACTTCAACCGCAGCTAAAAATTCTGGATAAAAATTTGTTGAAGCAAACCCAAAAAATCTCTCCTTCGGATCTTCTATAATAGACTCTAAATCCCTATTCCCAGCTTTTCTAAGCTTCGATCGAACTCCACCCACACCGTGGTTATAGCTGATAATAGCTAGGGGCCATGAACCAAGAGCTTCATATGCAGTTTGTAAATACTTGGCGGCAGCTCTCGTTGCTTTAATCGGATCTCTGCGTTCGTCTACATATCGTCCAACTGCCATCTTATAGACTCGAGCCGTCCTAGGCATAAATTGCCAAATACCAGCCGCGCCCACACTACTATGTGCGGTGTAATCAAATGAAGACTCAATAAATGGTAGCCTCGTGAGCTCTTTGGGCAGACTGAATTCTTTCACAAAAATTCGCTCCATCGACGGCATATACCGCCAGGCTCGTTGAACTGCTTCTGCATACCGCTCCTTAATTCCGGTTTGAGTTCGAATTAAGTCATCTTTTACCCATCGAGATAAAATGCTTACCGAGAGCTTTCGTTGCTTAAGCTCATCAAGAACTCTACTCTGAAATGCGCTTTTTGCCCTTCCTCCTCGAGCTAACTCTTCTAACTGCTCTCCAATCTCTTTGATAGTAGATTTACTGACTTTACTACGGTGTTTCTCAAACACCTGCTTCGACATCTCTGCCTTTTCTTTCGAAAGATCAATTACGCCAAAAACTATCTGCGGAAAATCGCGATGATGTACCACCATCTGCCCCGAACCGTACCGAGTGAAAATATCTTTCCAAAAATCAACCCGGGCGCGCAATGTCGAGCTCACCCGAAACTCGCTCCCTATCGAATCGTTACCATAACTTTCGCTAACCTCAGATGGAGCAGACACCGCTAAAGAACAAAAAGAGACCGACAGCGCTACCACTATCACCATCGCCAGATACATCTTTGGTAAGTTATCTCTTAGTGATTTCATACCTGATTCTGTCACTCTCGCTACACGCCATCTTCCTTAATTAGCGACTTCCTTCATTTAAGACGCCGGATTACCCACCTTGATTCCCTATCTCGGACTCAAAATCAAAATAGCTGCAATCGAGCCTCGATGGGGGATCGTCAAGTTTCACCATAAAATTAATCGGATCAGCTAACAGATGCCCCACCAACGACGCAGAGCTCCTGTAGACCTGTAGCATCCTCGAAAGCATGCACGTCTTGGCATTTAGATTTACACGCCTTACCAAGAACCACAATCACTTGTGCACAACTTCTAAGGCAAGGCACGCTTGAAATAACGGTGAGAAAAGACTTTATTTTGATGTACACCGAAGTGAGTCAAGATCCTCATCCGAGAGATTAGAGGTCTCGTTGGCGTTGATTTCGATGAAATCCTTCATTTTATCAGGAACACCCGAATCTTCGAAAATAGCTTCTACAGGGCACTCTGTTTCACAAGCACCGCAATGAATACATTCGTCGGGATGTATCATAAGCATTCCGACATCTTCCCCTTTGGCCTCACGACCAAACCGGTCATTGTACTCCTTCTTGGTAATATTGTAGAAGCAATCTACAGGACACACCTCTACACAGGACCGATCTTTTGTTCCAAGACAGTTTAAAGTAACTACGTAAGCCATTGAATATATTCCACTATGCTGCTAACAATTAATCCTGCTAACAATTAATCCACTGTCAATACAGACTAAACAAGAGAGATGAGAAATAGAAAGAAAACAGAGTTGTTATCTACTGCCTTGTCTCTCTTTTTGCATTGAGCCTAAGAAATCTAGACCCTATACCAAATTTGGTCAAACAGAAAGACTAAGTGGCCCATATCGAATACAAAAACTCACCCTCAGCCCTCCTGCAATTTACTAAAGACACGCCCGAAACTACTGGAGCCATAGGCCCCTCTGATTATGCCTTAATTAGCAAGAGAACCTGCTTTTATCTTCCATATATATGAGCGAACTAGTTGATATTTTACAGCACTCAAGGTACAACCGAAGTCTGGGTGTGTGCGTATGGAGCTCCTGCACCTCTGGATCAATGACTAGGTAAGGCAAGACGTCTACTTAGATTAGGGTCTAGAGTTCACACAGCCCTCCCCTTATCGGAGGAACTTTATCGGAGTAACTATCGAAGCAAGGGTTTTTACGGGAGCACAACATCTATGGCCCGATCGCCAAGTTGGCTAAGGCAACGGTTTGCAAAACCGTCATTCGCCGGTTCGAGTCCGGCTCGGGCCTCCACTCTCCCTTCCTGAATTATCTACACATTGTGAACTTAGTGAATCAATTTTTTTGTTCTAGATACGTTTTTTGCTCTAGATACTCTGGCAGCATCCTGTCTTCTGCCAATCTACGCGTGCGCGTCGGTACGTTACGCGCGCATATCTTTTATCAATCGAATAATTTCTAAATTGCCTAAGATACCACGGTGGCATTCCGGACAAATACTGACAACTAAGCATGTTGGGACACGCGTGCAAAGTCATCAGTAACATCATCATACAGACCGAATACATCTAACTGACTCACGTCAATCCGTATTTACTGCTCGCTATTTGACTTCGCAAAACTATGCATCCTCACCCAGCACTCGCAATTTCTCCTCTGCCTTAGATAAAAGGGCTCTGAGATGTCCAACGAGCTCAGTGCCTTTCTCGTACGCACCTATCGATTGATCAAGAGGCAGATTACCGGACTCCACGGAACTTACCACCGATTCTAACAGTTCCAACGCCTCTTCAAAGCGAAGCTCCTGAATTTGCTCAATACCAACTTCTCCGTTCATGATGCTTTCTAACGATATGGTCATATCGTTGCTCTTCTTTTTAGTCATTTCCCTGCCCTTCCATTTGATGACAATCATTAACCTCTGCAGTGAGTACCCCATCTCTCATCGTAATGGTAATACTATCACCCTCCCAAACTCCCTTTGACGACGATATATATTCTCCTCCTTTTGAAACCAAGCCATATCCCCTCTTCAGTACCGCTTTGGGGCTAATTGCTTCTAACCGCCCACTAAGATTGCCTAGCGCCTGATTCTTCACTTCAAACCTCCGCGTTATAGCCCTTTCAAGGCGGTCGTGTAACGTTTGTGCCATCCTACCCATAAGTGTCAAATCATCGAGCCCAAAACTTTGAATAAGTCTTGCTTGGCACACAGATGTTACCTGCTCGAGGTTCAAACATCGCCTCTGCACCATCACTCTAAGTTCCCGCTCAAAACCACCGAGCTTCAATCGAAGCAGCTCTAGCACTGTCCTAGGCTGGATTTTTGCAAGGCTTGATGTCGCAGCGTGCACTCGCAACCGATATTCCTGGCATACTCCCTTGAACCGGCTCTGCAACCTTGCAGACGAGTCATCAACAATTTGAACCAAAGGCTGAAACCACTTATCGATATCGATCAATCTTCTTTCAAAATCATTGACACGTTGTACCAGCTCAGTCCGTTGGGGAACTACCATTTCAGCAGCTGCTGTGGGTGTTGGAGCTCTAACATCTGCCACAAGATCACATAGCGTCACATCGACCTCGTGGCCCACACCAGAAATTACTGGTTTGCTACAAGCAAACACAGCTCGCACGACATCCTCCTCATTAAATTGCCACAGGTCCTCCAAAGATCCCCCTCCTCGAGCAACGATAATCACATCCACATACCCTGAAGACTCCGCCCGTTTAATAGCACCGGCGATCTCTCTTGCCACCCCTTCTCCTTGAACCCTTGTATCAGAGAGATAGACCGGTACGGAGGGAAATCTCTCTCGGAGCTTCACCATTATATCGTGAATCACCGCGCCTGTTCGTGAAGTAACGATTCCAATCCCTCGGGGTAAAAACGGCAAGGCCCTTTTGCGCTCAACAGCGAACAACCCCTCTCTCTCAAGCTTTTCCTTTAACTCTATAAAGCGACGCTGAAGCTCTCCTTCACCATCCTCAACAATTTGATTGACAATAATCTGAAAACGTCCTGTTTGCCCGTATAGACTCGGCCGCCCTCGACATTTGACCGTCATCCCAACCTTTGGGCGACATTTTGAGGAACGCGCCACCCCTGCCCACAACGCACACGAAACCTGCGCCTTGGCATCTTTGACGGTAAAATAGATATGGCCACTCTGTGCAACGGTCAGTTGCGATATCTCCCCTGTAAATAAAACCTGTGGGTACTCTACCTCCAGGAGTTCATTTAACATACGCATGACATCCTGAACCGATAGATACCTTTCATCTAACATTTCCAAACTCCTACATCTCAGTGTCTTTGCCGTATGACAAAAGGTATACCAAGAAAGCCCCCTGCCTCCTATTCAAAATAAAGGTAAAATCTTATCCCCGCGCGAAAAATCCGACCTCAGCATTTTATACAAGAACATGTTGCCACAAACCTCCCGTCAGGCTCACAATAAAGGTACAGAGGCTTATTGCAACATACTTCTATAAAAAACGAGCGTAAGCATTACGATTGTCTCAATTTTTAAAACCGGGCAGGAGCCTCCAGATAAGTTAGGTTGCAACCTTTGAAAGTCTACAACGATTTTTTAGCTGGTAGTAACACTGTGGACAGAAATAAAGGCAATAATACTTTCTCCTCAAGAAACAGTAGGGCGATAACACGTCGAAAAATGGGTCCCTTTACCTTTCTGACACTTTCATGGAATGTGATTTTTCTATCATTAACAGTAGACGCTGTGGTGATTTTCCTCCTGGATTCACCAGTAATCTATGATCCCACAGGCACCTACTCCATTCTCTGTGCTCTGCTCGTATTGCCATTCCTTAATCAGAAGGGAGTCGCGTCTTACTTAGCTGTTTCTCGTACACTACAACGGAAAAATCATACCACAATAAGGCGCTTTTATTCACATCTAGCCCTCATAGGGGGTGTCATTGCTGTAGCGATCAAGCTAAACGGAATCGGCTCACTGCACCCAATCAATGCCCTTATTTTCTGTACTTGCATTCTTCTGTGGGCGGGGCTACTGATAAATCATCATTGGCGAATACAACGGGCCAAATTACACCAAACCAACGACTATCTGTATGAGAGCATCCTCCTGTGGGAGCGTCAGGTTGTATACTTGAATCTATTTCCATTACTAATGGCACGGGGCATAAGTTTTTTTGCTATCCTAGCAACTAACTTCGCCCTACTCTCTCTTCCATCATACGGCTATATTCTTGGAAGCGCTCTGTTTTTATTGTTACTAAAACCCAAACAAGAATTCTACCTTGGAGCATGCCCAAACTGTCAGAGAACAGTTCCCATCGCTTTTGTGAGTTACCAGAGCTGTCCTAGCTGTAATACGAATCTTGCAAAACAGCTCTTTGGGGAAGGGTAAATATCTTATCGAAACAGTCGTTTCCAAAGATTTTTAGATTCTGAAATGGATTCTGCGTCTCCGATCTCTTGCAAAGACTTGCTCGCAAAGGCCTCAACTCTTTGTTCATCAGAATTGTGCGCCTCGGAAAGCACCCCGGTTTCTCGAATCAACTGTTGAATAGAATCTAGCTCCACGCCATCAGATGAAGTCAAACGTACTTTCACTGCAACATCTCGAAAATCTTTACCAGATACTAAGTTAGTTTCAAGCTCGACCGGTACTTGCGTCATCCCCATTTGCTGTCGTGTCCACAAACTTGCACTTTTGCTCGGTACGCACTTTTGCTCAATAAGACTCTCTTCGCCATCTCCACTAACCACCGAAAAAACAACTGAAAAAGACTCATCAAACAGATCATTAGCCGGAACATTTATTAATGTTCGTATCGATAGTATGCCGCCCTCAACATTAGTCTGTGCAACAACATCCGAAATCGAAGCGCACGCTTCATCGATCGCAACAACTTCCCTTCCTTCGATCGATGGAACCTTCACGAAGAATTCCTTTTTGTCGGATGTAATTACCTGCCCTCGAGCAGTGAGTGCTGTAACTCGACAAAACAGACGGACCTTACTCCCAGCGCGATTCGAATTTGAAGAAAAAGACCACCCCAAAACTTCTTGCTTGGAAAAATTTGCCACAACGCTGTGCTCCACTCCCTCAGAGTGCCCCTCGACACAGACAGCGCGCGTCACCGGTTTGAAACTCATACCTAATGGATCACTGAAAGCCTGTAACAAAACATGTCCATCCTCTCGCTCTAAGCTTAACAAGACACGATAAGGTGAAAAAAGTTCTCCTACTCTCCCGGCCGCTAATTCAGCTATTTGATGGCTAGCATTTTGCGGGCAAAACGTTGCCTGAACCCTGATATGCTCGTTATTATCATAGATCCAAGCTGAGTCTACTTCTATTGATTCAAGCTCAACTTCCCCCTTTCCTAAAGCCCTCTCCTCATCCACTTCATCGCGAGCCGCCGGCACAGTAACAGTAACTCTTCCCATATCACCACATAGGATACGTTCATCCTCGGCAACAATTACCAACTCGCATGTTATCTCATGATCGCCCGTATCCAACTGCAAAAACTCAACGGGCACATCAATTAAGAGCCCTTCGTACGTAGCCCATGCACTTTTCGGGTTCAAGACACGTCGATACCGATACGATGAGACAGATTCGACTGCAACATTTAATTCAGACGCCACATAGGGAACTCCCAACGAAGAGAGCTCAACAACATCCCCATGTTCATTTACAAATCGACATTCTAGCGTGACACTCTCTCCTGCATGCATGAATAAGGAGAGATCGAAACTGACCGAAATCGAGTTCCGCTCCCATCCTGCCACCATCTTAAAGGCAGACGAAACGGCAAACTCTGTAATCTTATCACCCGAGACAACATCGTGTGGCCACATCCCTAGCGAATGGGGAGATTGAACGACTGCGCCTGTGCTCGTCGAATTCGGAATACATACACTCTCATGTCGAGTAACCTGCATGATAGCGTTGCCATCTTCACCCAAAATTGACATCACGATATCAACTTCTTGGCGTCCCTCTTCCATTTCCAAGGCTGCATACGGCACAAATGCACGTATCTCATCGATAACCAAACGTTGCGCATGGGGTCGAATCGGAACAAGTGAACAAAAAGAGAGCTTTGCTGGCAGCACTTCCATATCACCTCCAGTGACGGGATCGCTCCAACTACTCCACGCAGTGCGTACAGGGACAGATTTTCCATTTTGTTCTACCGAAACCCGCAACCACAATGATTGCCCGTCACGCCCCACAAGCCGTAATCCACACGACAGCAAGCAACCCTTCACGCCAAACATTTGGTGGTCGTGCATGACTTCAAGTCCAAACACGACATCTTCCTCATCACTCAACGCTTCACCGGTTAATGAAGCCCATGATGCAGCCTCTCCAGCTGCCACTTCGAGTCTAGCCAGACTCATTTTGCGTCGCACATACCACTTGAGAAACATCTCTAGCTCATCAAGCTCTCGAGACACATCATACGACAATCCACGCTGCTGCGCTGATGACTTCTGGTCAGAGCGAATCCGCTCCCGTTCAACGCTATCTCGTTTACTAAGCGCCTTTGTTGCCCTGCGTACCAAGCCCGTTACAATGCCACCTTCAACAGCACCCGCACAAAGAAGGCTCAGACACTGCGCAATCGGAGCTTCAATACTGAAAACACCCGTTTCTCTTTGCGCAACTTGCCGCACCACCTCTAGTACAAGCTCAGCAACTCGCGCCTGAACTTTTATCTTTGTCTTAAACTTTCTCGCCCGAAAGCGCTGACTCTGTCGAATCTTTGCCTCTAGTGGCGCAACAAATGTTTCTAAGTCGCCAGAAAACTGGCCTAAAATCCGCCTCTTTTCACTAGAGCCAAACTGAGATTGCAATTGATATGCTGGCAAGAGATTGACCTTGGAGGTCTCGTATAAACCACCATGACGATTCGCCACCCTTCGCACTGTACCGGTCTCATGCTCCAGTACTTCATCTATACCCTCTATCGAAGATTCCTTACCAACTGCACTCATTTCTATTAACTACATCCCGAAATACTACTCTTACTGCCTACGACAAAACCCATCTCGTAGCTTATATCCTACAAAAATTTTATCCCTGTGCCGTTTCCACAGAGCTTCCCCCCTTAAAGGTAGCAAGCAGTTGTGTAACGGCCTCGAAAACAAAACCTTTCTGAATCGTCCTTCTGGTAAAATCCCACCTTATAACTACGTCTAATAAACTCAATCTTTTAAATTCGATACAAAATAGCGACTTGTAATTCCGTGAAAGCATGAGGCTCTATGCAAACTTGCTACAAACCTCGAATCAACACGAACCCTTAGGGCGCACGCCTATTTGTCAGTAACGTTTCATAACCGTCCTAACACTTTGTAATAGCTTTAGCGGCTCATCATACGACAGGCAAACAAACACAACAAACCATGTATTATCAGATTGTTAGTTGTGATTTGCGCGCTATCACATCTTTTCCCTAACGCCAAAACAGCATGTCTTTCTACATCGTTTTCAGGGTTTGTTTCAAGTCGTTTAAAAGAAACTTTCCCTTCTTATGGCTCCCTCAATTGTAAAACCAAGGCTTTTTGGATTATAACTCCTAAGTCTTAACGTAAACGTCGAAGAGAGTGACGACAATCATTTGAATCAGGAAACGCATGGCCACTGAAATTAAAATGCCCCAATTAAGCGACACGATGGACTCCGGTAAGATATTGGAGTGGAAGGTTCCTGAGGGTACGGCTGTTAGCCGGGGCGATATCCTCGCTGAGGTTGAAACAGACAAAGCAAACTTAGAGATTGAATCGTTCTTCAACGGAACCCTCCTCAAAATCATGACTCCTGCAGGCTCGACCGCGAACGTCGGAGAGATCATTGCAGTTATTGGAGAGCCAGGGGAATCAGTACAAACCAGTTCTTCGGCAAAAGGAGACGCAACCCCCTCACTAGAAACTGAAACCATAACCGCCGCTCCTCAGCAACCCACGGCCGTATCCGAGACGGTTACGCCAGTAGCCCACACCTCAAAGGGTTTAAGTGTTGTCGAACATGGGTCTTCGCGAATTAAAGCCAGCCCTCTGGCCAAAAAAGTAGCGGAGCACCATCAAGTAAACCTATCGGGGGTCCAAGGAACAGGTCCTAACGGTCGAATTGTCCGACGAGATGTAGAAGCGGCACTAAGCTCCACTCCACAATGCGACGGTGGACAGTTAGCCAGACAAGAGTATCCTCCTCAACTAGCTCCTACGGTCTCACCATCGACCGGCAACGGAGGGACCTTAACGCCACTATCAAAGATGCGTGAGACTATCGCTCGTCGAATGCAAGAGAGCGTTACAACAGCCCCACACTTCTACGTCACAACGACGGTTGACATGGGTGAAGCCACCCGACTACGGCTCGCACTCAAAGAACGAGAGGAGTACAAGGGAATATCGATGAATCACCTCGTAATCAAAGCAGTTGGCTATGCTCTCAAACGGGAGCCCAGGGTCAATGCGGCGATGCGAGATGGGCAAATTTTTCAACCTGAGGGTATAAATATAGGCATCATTACTGCCATTGAGGATGGATTACTCATCCCGGTGCTCAGGAATGCCGATTCCCTCCCGTTAAAAGATCTTGTTTTTGAAGCCCGAGCCGCCATCGACCGAGTTCGTGCAGGTCGACCGAGCGCTAGTGACCTCTCGGGTGGGACATTTAGCATCTCGAACATGGGGATGTTTGATGTTGAAAACTTTACGGCTATCATTAACCCTGGGCAGGGTGGGATTTTGGCGGTTAGCGCCATCAAAGAACAACCCATCGTCAAAAATGGGAACATCATTCCAGGGGCACTCATGAAAGCCACTGTATCGGTTGATCACCGGATAATTGATGGCATCATGGCGAGCTCTTTTCTCAAGCACTTCAAAGAAGCATTGGAGCTTCCAGCGTTATTGATGTAGCCAAGTCTTAGAGGAGAAACGATGGCAGTTGATGTTCCAAGAAATAGCTCTGGCCTTGTAAAACCTTCATGGTTAAAGGTTCGCGCACCAGGCTCGCCAGAGTATTTGGAAACACGCAAAATCGTCAAGGATCTCAAGCTTCACACCGTTTGTGAAGAAGCGATGTGCCCTAACATCGGAGAATGCTGGTCACATCATACCGCGACGTTCATGATTATGGGTGAATTATGCACTCGCAAGTGCCACTTCTGCTCGGTCAAAAAAGGGACGAGTGAAACTCTCGTAGCTCTTGATCCTCTGGAACCGGAACGAGTCGGAAATGCAGTCAAAGAGCTAGGACTCAAGCATGCCGTTGTAACATCGGTAGACCGAGACGATGTGGCAGACAACGGCGCACAGCATTTCTGTAAAACTGTTCAAGCCATACGAAAGCATGCTCCTGGGTGTAAAATCGAGCTCCTCATTCCGGATCTAAAGGGCTCTCGAAGAGATTTACTAACAATCTTATCTGCTCACGTTGACGTGCTGAACCACAACATCGAAACCATACCGCGACTTTACAAAAAGGTTCGTCCTGGAGCAGGCTACATACGCTCTCTTTCAATCCATCGCTGGGCTAAAGAAATCGACCCGGATATTATTACAAAATCAGGCATTATGGTTGGACTCGGCGAAACCAAAGACGAGGTCTTACAGGTTATGGATGACATGCGTAGTTGTGGCATCGACGTTATGACCATCGGTCAGTACCTCCGTCCATCAGAAAGACAACTACCCGTAAAAGCCTATATAACTCCCGATGAATTCAAAGAGTACGAACAAGAAGGCCTGCGTCGAGGATTCTCATTCGTTGAATCTGGCCCTTTTGTGCGAAGTTCTTACCATGCGTGGAAACACACAGAATCCATCCCTCCTAGAGTGGCATAGAACTTCAAGCACCCATGGCTCACCGCTCGCAATCCTTATATCTAATTCCTAATTTTCTCGGAGAGGCGGCATCGGAAACCATATTTCCATCCTATAACATCTCTGTACTTCAAAACGTGCGCTTCTTTTTAGCTGAAAATCCCAAAGAAGCTCGACGACTACTAAAAACAACCTGTCCTCAGCTAAACTTACAAAGCATTGCAATCGAGACTCTCAACAAAAACACTACAGATGACGAACTAACAACGCTTATGAAACCGGCCATTGTCGGTCACTCGATGGGAATCATCTCCGATGCGGGATGTCCGGCTGTCGCCGACCCTGGCTCGCGGGCAGTAATGTATGCCCATCAACACGGTATCAGTGTAAAACCGCTTATCGGCCCATGCTCCATGCTCTTAGCGCTCATGGCTTCTGGTTTATACGGGCAGCGTTGGTGTTTTCGGGGCTATCTTCCGATTGACGTGGAGACTCGAAGTAAAATGCTCAATCAGCTAGAAATACGATCCCAGAAGGAACAAGAGACTCAAATATTTATGGAAACCCCCTACCGAAATCAAAAGCTTTTTGAGCAAATTAAAGCAACGTGCAATCCTTCAACCTTTCTTTGCATAGCCCAAGATCTAACGACGCCCCAAGAATTAATCCAAACGAAATGCATCGAAGATTGGAATCGGAGCGAAACTACTCTACGAAAGGCCCCTGCCGTGTTTCTTTTGGCTAGTGGCTTGTAGAGACACCCCAACCCAACTCCCTTTACCGCACTTCCCTCTTAGCGCGCTTTTTAGCAAGAACCAAACTCTGCCCAAAGTTCAATGGAGCTAGCCATTTGAATATGCTACACTCGGGCTCCAGTGAACGTAACGCGACGAACCACAAAAAGTTCGGCATAACAACATCCTCGCATGAGTATGAAACACTTCATTAGACCTCAAATTTTAGCCCTACTGGGTCTCTTCTGTGGTCTGTTCGTTGGTGTAGCAATTCTCATGGCCAAGCAGTGGCTTGTAAATCAAATCGTGATCGCTCTCGAAGATGAAGTTTCGGCCTCATGCGACTGTTCCTTGGCTTTTGATTCATTCTCTCTTTCCTTTTTTACATTATCGGCCAAGGCCCGTAATATTCGAATCATTGAAAATGGCAAGGCTCGTCTCTCATTTAAAAAGATTACTACCGATGTAGACCTATCGGAGATAGAAGCGCGTCGAATTCACTTAAAAAATCTAACACTCTCAAGAGGCATCGCTGACGGTGTAGGGCCTGATTCTGTAACGTTTAAATTTATCGATCAACTTACAACGCCGCTCCCTGCCGAGAAACAGCGGCCCAATCGTTGGCGCATTATCCTTGATTCTCTTTTCATCAAGGATTCATTTCTCCGAGAACCCTTCGGAAGTAGTGAGCTCTCGGGCTCGGGCGTTTCCATGGAGCTTAATCGTGAAGATGGAGCTTTCATTCTACAACCATCAATACGTGATTTTCGTTACACAACATATGCAACAGATCGCCTAAGCTCTGCCGAAGAACTCCATTTAGGAGATCTTAAAGCAACACTACAAATTCAAAACTCCATTACGACTTTTAACTCCATTTCACTCGGTCGTGCAAATTCATCTATCACTGCTCGCGGAACCTCAGAGGCACAAAAAAACCATCTTTTGACAGGATCCACAAAGATTCAAATCGAGCCTAGCTATATCGGACTCCCCAGCTGGCTTCATGGCTTACTGCAAGGAGATGGGCGCCTAAATGGTACGCTAGGAAGCCCAGTCATTCACAGCACCCTTTCTACTGATTCAACGGCGCCATTGACACTCGCACTACCCAATGCATCTCCTGTCCCACTACAAGATGTCTCCGGCGAACTTTTGGTGGATGTAAATCACGGCAAGCCCCTTGTAAAAGTCTCTAACATCGTAGCCACATCACTATCCACTGAGCTCCGTTCACGCTCCCCCTTAGTATTCTCTCAAAAAGGTTTTGAAGCCTCCTTTGAAGCCCGGCTACCAGAATTTTCGTATGGCCCATTTAACCTTCGTTCAATGATAGCCCATATAGAGGCCAAGAATGACAATCAGGAGATCCGGACAGAGATAAAGATCAAAGCAGAGGGTACTTCCTTAGAAGGAATTGCGTTAGGCCCGTCGACGATAGAAATCAGTCTTACCTCAGAGCAAGCTAAGATCAAAGCAAAGATCGCGAACAAATCTCAAGGAACATTGTCGTGGCGTGGTACCGTCGACCTACGATCTCCAGAACCGTATCTTGCAAATGGACACCTATCGTTAGAAAACTACCACTACCTTTCGTCGCCGAAAGAACGCATTCCCAGTCTGATGGCGCTCACGGCAAAGGATATCTCATTGGAAGGCCCCTTAAATATTGAGTCTTTGCGTGGTCATGGAGATCTATCGCTCAATTTTCCCAATACAAAGAGCCCCATAAATCTCATCGGCAAAACACAGCTAGACAAGGGTCACCTTATAGCTGAACTAGCTAATTCGACCTCGGGAGCGAGATCCTCGCTAAAGCTAGAATTTAGCCCTTTGAAACCGAGCTCCCTACGCGTTGTACTACCCACCTCTCCTCTTCATCAGGCTCTTGGCAACGATGACACCTGTGGCACACTGGGCGGTACATTAGACTACTTCTTCATGCTGGCAAATCCACAACGTGGTAACGGAACGCTTTCCCTCGAAAACCTCTCCGTGGGATGCGCGCCTCACTCCTTGGCGATAGCGAAACCCGCAAATTTATCGATCGCCGAGGGAGCTATCGCCTTCGATAATATATCTCTAACAGGTCGACAGAGCTCATTACAGATCGGTGGAACATTGGGACTCGAACGCGGGTTCAATCTGTCTCTCGTCGGCGACCTCGATCTTGAAAGCATTAGTAACGTAATCCCCAACATCGATAATCTTCAAGGCAATGTCCGGATTAAAGCCACAGCGACCGGCTCACCCACGTCACCCTCCCTACTTGGAACAGCGGACTTATCGCAAGCTCGATTCGGATTTTCTTCCCCGGACATTGAAGCCCATGAAGTAGAAGGAAAGTTTACATTTGAGAATGACGAAATCCTAGTCGATGGAATGCATGGATCCATTAATGGAGGTCTCTTCAATCTACAAGGAACGGTACGGCCATTTGATTGGAAGGATTCAGCCCTTAAGGTGTCTCTGGAAGAGGTTTCCATCGAGCCCGAAGATGATACTTCAATCACGTTTTCTGGAGAGCTCACGCTAGGAGCATCAACCCTTAAAAAACAAACGCTATCGGGTGATATTGAAATTATCTTCGCGGAGGTAGCCAAGGAATTCGACATCAATAAGATCGTTTTAAAGACTCTCTCTGGCTATTTTCTTCCGGCCCGCATGCGCCCCTCGGGTGCTAGTAGTTCCCTAGATATGGGCCTTAATATAAATATTACGGCTCCACGCAACTTGTTTATCATCACGCCTTTTCTGAGTGCTGAATTAAATGCTGATCTACGTGCTGCCGGCACGACATCCTCTCCAACACTGACAGGCACCATGCAGTTTTTAACTGGTTGGATAGGCCTTAAAGGCAACCGATTTGATATTAATTCAGGAAAACTGAACTTTACGCCAAGCTCGTTAACACCTGAAATTTCTCTCGTAAGCGAAGGAACACTCAGAGCAACGACAGGCGAGAGTATAACTGTAATCCTCGAAGCCTCAGGGCAACTTCCGGCGCCTAAAATCACCTTATCTTCGGATCGAGGTCTTTCTCAAAACGATCTTCTCTATCTTATAACGTCATCAAGGCCAATAGGTGAAAGCTCTCTCAGAGCGAGGATGAATTCTCAGTATGAAAGCACTCGTGGCTACATTGCGACAGGCGGCATGCTAGCCCAGTTCCGCTCTTTCTTTAGAAGCCTTACGAGACTCGATGTCCTATCATTCGAACCAGCTTACAATCAATTTTCTGGTGCAATCGAACCCGCAATAATCGCTCGCAAAAACATCTCCCCTCGATTTAACTTAGTTGGTGAGAGTTTATTTAGTTCCGTTAGCAACTCCAAAGCCGGGGGCGTTTTTGCGCTAACTCCTTCTATCGATATTAACGCATTTATCCAAACAGTAAGCACTCAAAAGAATTCCATTCTAAGCAGCGATGTAACGTTCACCGTACTCTCCAAGCAGGCACAATTTGTCACGCTCAATGTAGCTGGAAACCGGGCACTACATCGCTCTGATTTGCTATCTGCGGCTCGACTCAATACAAATTCGAGAATTGAAAACTCCCCCTCCACACTCTTGCTAATTGAAAAACAACTTGTTTCGTACATGCAAGACAGAGGATATCGGAGAGGCTCAAGCAACGTCCGCTGTATTCGTGGACAGGCATTTTGCGAAGAATTGCTGATTTCGGTGGAAGAGCATTCCCCCTCTACGATCTTAGGAATTGCATTTGATGGAGACCCGCTCCCAAAAAACTTGATTAATTCGATCAAACGCTCGGCTCCGATAGCCGCACCTGCCACTAAAAATATCCTGGAAGAAATCGAACAGAAAACAATTGTCGCGCTACGCAACGAGGGATATATTTCTGCCAGGGTTACAGCAATTTATATCGACGATCCTGCCAAAGACACATGCATCCTTCGGATTAGCACCGATTTACAACAGCCAATTTCATTTGTATTTAAGGGCAACACCGTCTTCTCTCCTGAAGACTTTCTCTCTTCAATTAATCTTTTCACCCGCAAACGTGCTTTCGGCACCAATACCATCAATCATCTCGTACAAAACATCGAGCAGATGTATCTCTCCCGAGGGCATCTGTTCGTTCAAGTTCAACACACAGCAGAACGAGACGATTCAGGAAGAATTACATATCTAATCACTATCCAAGAAGATATGCCCATCAGCGTACAGACCCTAAAGCTTCGCGGAAATTCCTCATTATCCAAAAAACAGATTCAACATATGATGGAAAAACTCGGCTTCGAAGAATACATACGCATGTTAACTCCACAGTATGCCATTCCCGATCAACTTGATTCCCTCAAAAAAATACTGCTCGACGTATACCTAAATGCGGGTTTTCCATCTGCCGAAATCCATTATCAAATCCTTCCCTCTATTGCAGCAAACAACCTAGAGATTGTCTTTGATATCTCTGAGGGGCCTCACATACAGGTGAACCACATCAAGATCCTCGGCGTTCCTCACGACACCCCCACTCTGGCACACCCTGATATGCCTGCTGCTTTACCTACCGTTAATGACTACCTTCAGGGTCTCCTATCGTCTCTTATAGACACGGGATACCTAAGCCCCGCGTTGATCAGTCAAATGGATCCGGAATCAAGAACTCTGAACGTTACAGTTGAACCTGGCGTACAAACGTTCATCTCACATATAAGCATTGAAGGGTTGGGAGAAATTAAGCCGCAGACCATTCGAGATAATGTTACCCTTCAAGAAGGAGCTCCCCTTCGACAAAAAAACATTGAAGACACGAAACGTGCATTACTTCGGACAGGCTTGTTTTCAAGAATCGACATCTTACCAACTGATGGAAGTTTTGACGATCGGCAAGAGGGTGTAACCATACGACTATTGGAAAAACCACTAGAAACTCTTGAGGTTGGGCTCGGTGCCAACTCAGAATTTGGACTGCATACCTTCGGCGAAGCTTCTGATAAATCTTTGTTTGCAGATGGGCGCACGCTTACACTGCGAGTTGATACGTATTTTGATCAATCGAGAATTAATCCCAGTGGCTCTGGATTAATCAGTCAAGGTTTTACAAGCCTTCGATTTGTCGATCCCACACTCATTGATTCGCAATATACTTTAACAGAAGAGCTTCGATACCAACGACAAGAGCTCTCGACTCAAGAGTTTAACCTCGATCGACTACTATTCGGCTCGTACGTACTACGCCGATTTGATCCAAGTTTTACCCTAAGTGCCGGCCATTCCTTTCTCTTCGACAACCCCCAAGATGTTTCCCCGGATGCTATCATCTCCGATCTAGATGATAAAGCAATCCGGCTTAGCTTCGTCTCTGGTGTTTTAAAACTCGATGAGCGAGACGATCCACTGATTCCCTCAAGAGGATATACATTTACCCTCGAGCCAAAGATAGCATCAAGTTTACTTGGCTCAGAAGCGTCTTTTCTTTCGCTCTTAGCTCGTTCATCGGCCATAATACCGATTAGTCACAGATACTCTCTAGGTGCAAGCCTAAACGGCGGTATTGCTCAAGCTCTAGGCTCCACAGATGAGATTCCAATTACACAGCGATTTTATTTAGGAGGAAGAACCTCGGTTCGTGGATTCAGAGAGAACTCCCTTGGACCGCGGGGAGCTAACGGATCCGTATTAGGAGGAAATGCCTTGCTCTCATCGAAGCTAGAGCTTCAACATAGAACTCTAGACTCCCTGAGCACTCATATTTTTTTCGATGTCGGTAATGTTTTTCTCCGAGGATATGATGAAAATGAGTATGGTCTGAGAAAGAGTATCGGTGCAGGCTTCCAGTATCTATCGCCTATTGGACCTATTGGCTTTGATATCGGACATCCTCTCGACGAAAAACCTGGTGAACCCTCGGTGCGACTACATTTCTCTGTGGGCAGCATGTTTTAGGGAAGAGCATTACATCTCAACTGGCAAACATAAAGATGTTTGGTTTTAGAGAACAGTCGCTCAATAGCCGCCGCATGCTGGTAATATATGGCAATTTTTCAATGGAGCATAGCTAGGTCCATCGAACTCGCAAGAACATGCCTTTTCCAATAGAGAGGAGTTCGTTAATTGTCAGATTCCTACTCTCTTAGTACAGTAGACTCAGAGAATTTGATCTCACTTAACAAAAGGTCTTTCCATGTTATTTTTTAAGATCTAATCCTCATGTTACAGCATCTTGTTCTCTAGAATCTATCTAGAGATACTACATACAGAAGAAACAGATTGGCCATGAGCACTGACCTTCATATTTCAGACAATTCGATCGAGAAGGCCTCATTTTTTGCGATGGCTGGTTTTATCTTTTCGATCTTTTACTTCAGCTTAAGCACGCCTCTTATAACCATCCTGTTTGGCTACTTGATTATCAAGTCGCTTGGCAAACGCCTTGGCTCACTCCTTACTATCCTGACATTTGGTATTTTGTCGGTAATTCTTTTCTATCTCTTTATTCACTTTATCGGTGAAGCCATCAGGGCACTTCCAGAAACCGTAGAGAAAGCCATTCCAATTATCGTCGAGTTTGCCCACAAGAACGGCTTCGAAGTTCCATTCAGTGATGCGTTGACCTTAAAATCGTTTCTGGTCGACGGTTTTCGCTCTCAAATTGCCCATCTAGCAAAATTCGCTCAAATTTTCACAAAAGAGTTTGTATACATAATTATCAGCCTCGTAATAACCGCAGGACTCTTTCTTCAGCCCCAATTTGATCTCGAGGCTATACGAGAAAAGGAAAGTCCTAACACATATCGCTCCTTCACCGTGGCATTAGCAAGTCGCTTTTACTCCTTCTTCGAGAGCTTTCGGACAGTTATGGGCGCTCAGGTAGTTATATCTCTGATTAATACCTTCTTCACCGGAATGTTTCTTATTATTCTTCACCTCCTGAAAATGCCCCTTCCCTACTCATTTGTTATCGTAGTAGTTACTTTCTTATGTGGACTTCTACCGATCATCGGCAATCTGATTAGTAATACAATTATTTTTCTTATCGGGGTTTCACAGTCTATCTACTTAGGTCTACTCGCCTTGTCCTATCTTATTGTGCTACATAAATTCGAGTATTTCTTAAATAGTAAGATTATAGGCGGCAAAATAAAAAATCCGATGTGGCTTACCCTGTTAGGACTTCTTGTGGGAGAGCGAATTGGGGGGGTCCCCGGAATGATATTGGCTCCTGTTTTGCTGCATTACTGCAAAGTTGAAGCAAAAAAAATACCCGTCTCAGGTTTCAGTCAAACCTAACCGCCTGAAAATACTGCGATTAGCTTCAATGCGCGTCTAAAAAAATTCAGGAACTCTTTCTGTCTATCACGCATCCTATCAAACAATGGGCACACTGCGGGTGCTTTATGTTTAACGTTTAAAGCCGATAGTACAGGCATATCAAGGTTAGTCGAGGTTTTTATGCATACTGCAATAGTTCTAGACGAATCGATCTCCCAATCATCTGTTCTTGATACAGCACAGCTGTTAAACGACGTCAGCGCGTTTGCCGATACGATTATTGTCAGCACGTCGCCAAGCCCCAAAGACTTCTCCTTAGGAATGTGGGTAACCGCCCCTGACCTCATGACTGGGCTCACCCAAGCAATCGGCCACGCTGCTAGTAAGCAGATATTATTGGTCAGCTCATCACTGGCATTTAATTCAACAGACCTTTCTAAAATTGTCGCCGAAATTGGGGATATAAGAACGCTTGAGCATCTCATCGTTGCCCCAACAACTGAAGTAGGCACAATAAATCTCCCTGAGATCTCCCCAGAGAATATCGTTGCGGCTCTTGGAGAAGAGTGTATGTGGCCGTTGACATGTATTGCCACCACAAGGAGGGCTCTAAGTGGCGTTTGGAGCGAGAATATCGAATCCCCAAATGAATTAGTTCTTCAAGCTCTCATCAAATCAATCGCTGACGGTGATTCCGTTCGTGTCATCGAGAGTATTTCTCCTGCGATAAGTTTAACTCGAGCCGAGGAAACAAGTCGTTTATCAGACGCAGCTCGAGCAAGATGTTTAAAAGTCGCTGTAGACGAGATGAACATCGAAGAGTTGTTCCCTCAACACAATTGGGCTATGTACAGTGAAGAAAGCGCGGCTACAGCCTTTCACACCCTAACGGCCCTATTCTTGCGACTCAATCAACCTGAGATCGCCCTCGAATGCCTTACATGTAGCGAAAAATTAGAAGAAAGTCCTCGCTATTTTGCACTTCAAGGATTTATCCACGAAGCACAGGGGGAAACTCTAGGAGCTGTAGCCAGTCTTGTTTCAAGCCTTCAATGTTATGAGGCTCGTAAAAACCAAGACAAATCACACTATCTTCACTTCACGCCCAACAATATTGAGGTAGTCAAAACCCATTTAGAAGAGGGTCTGGATGCGTTAAATCGAAAAGATAACGACACTGCACTCCGATCATTTTCAGATGCTATCTACTGCTTTGATAATTTCTATCAAGAGCTTGGCATTAAGAAAACGGTCTAAGTATTTGTTATAACACGATATTACGGCAGTGCGTCAGTACCTTACGGTACCAGTACGCCAATTGTTTTTCTGAATTCGAACTCTTGATACCCACTTTATCAGCTACCGTTTTACACGAGGTTCAGCCATCATTATACTGTGCTCAGGCGCTTTGCTAAAAGACTTGGCCAGTATCGTTGTCGAGACTCCATATCTTCTAAAAGTTACAAGTAATCCAAAACTCAGGTGATAGTCTTTGGTGTGATATTCGATGAGTTTTCTAAAGTTGAAATCAATCACATTCAGCAGCAAAAAGATCCTTTCAGCATCTCTGATTGCTCCAATGCTCTCGTTGGGAAGCCTTTGCATCCTCCTAGGAATCTCCTCTGGAACATGGAGACTATGGTCTGTCGCAGGCCCTATCATTAGCCCAGCGGGGCGTTTTACGGCTCTAGCAGGTGGAATTCTTATCACTCTTGGCATATCTTACTCGCTCGCAATCAAGCGGAGAATCCCTACGTTTCGAGATTTTGCACACTTCGCCACATGGGCAACTGGCCTCATAGCCGTTTTTGCTTCGGACTGGATAGAGCGTCCATGGAGCCTCTATCAGGGGCCAACGATTCGCGGCGAGCTATTTTTAGGAGCTATTCTCTCATATGTACTCCTAAGACACACATGGAAGCACTACGCTATTGTTCTTCCTGTACTCTCTGTTGGACTACTCATATGGTCATTTACTACCGAAGCGGATGGTCGGCTACTGTTTTCAGATGATCATGCAATGTTTCTATTTCGACTCAAAATGCTCGTTGAGAATTTTCCTATGATTCCGTTTTGGTCTCCTTTATGGAACTCCGGTTTCGATGCCAGGGATTACTTTGCAACAGGAGCTTTAAACTTTTTCTTTGTCTTTTCGCCGATACTTTATGCCTTCTCAATTGAACACGTATATCCATATCTCATCGCCATATTGCTCTGGATATGTCTTCCTTGCAGCATTTATATTAGCTCACGGCTACTGCATTATCCAAAAACGTATGGCTTCATAGCCTCCACTGTCGCGCTCTCCACAGGACTATTTTGGTATCGTTGGGCTCTAAAATATGGGACCCTCGGATTTATTACCAGCTCGATCCTTCTTCCGATAGTGGTTGTCCTATGGCACAGATTTATCAAAAAGAAGTCTCCCTCCCTATGGATTAGATTCTTCCTGATTGTAACGACAACTCTGATGTGCTTATGGTCTCCCTCTGCGCTGGCAACGCTACCCATAGGCTTTTTCGTGGTCCATTCACTTCCCCGCCTCATCGTGTCAAAAAAGCACGTAGTTACGGTCCTCTTACTCGTAGCGATGAATCTTCCGTGGATGAGTATGATGTGGAAAGTTTCTAGCGTAGGAAAATTTCTCAATACAGAGCAGGCACACACCTCCTCAAGCATTACAGACCCTCATTCGGTGGTCGAGGGTGCGGGCGCCATTAAATCGAAGCGCTCGACATATCGACACCGTTCTGGTTCACTTAATCTGAAAGAGGCGATCAATCAGTGGCATAAAAATGCTCACGCTCTCAATCCGATCCTCGTCATTCTAGGTATTCCGAGTATTTTACTTCTGGCCAGAAAGGAGCGCTTGTTATTTGGAACATTAGTCGCTTGGATGCTTTTCATGGGCACTATCCTCGTCCCAATAAAACCACAACTAGAGCTAGATAGAATGATAGTCATGGCCTCTGTGCTTATTTGTATCCCCGTAGGTCGGGCTCTTACAAGGCTATTCTTGAAGGCCTCTCGCTCATCCGCACACCAATTAGCAGGTTCTGTCGTAGGAGCCTTCCTATTAATAGGACCATTTACCACCTCAGCGATTGTGCTAAATCGCTCCGACGAAGCATATTCATTTTTATCGCCTAGCTCAGACGAGCTCATTCAGGCAATTAAGGCAAACACCTCCAAAGGCCGTGTGTTCTTTACAGGGTGTGTCCTACATGAACTCGATGGTGGCCACTTGGCGCCCCTTCCACTATGGGCGGACGCTGAGATGATTGCAACAAGCTACGCTCATAACATCTGGAACTACACACAACCATTTCCCAAAGATGTTTTAGAGGGCGGCATTCCTGCCATTGAAGCGTATCTTCACTCGCGAGACGTATCGTTAATAACAGCACATGAGCCTGTATGGATTTCCTTTCTTAAGAAAAATAAAAAGCTGTACGAACGAATTAGCGAACATGGAAAATTCGTGCTCTTTAGGAGAAAATTCTACACGCCCAATCTGGTTGTTGAGGGAGATCTGAGAGAACTGGTAAGATCTACCAATGCAATCTCTTTTATTCCAACGACTCCATCAGTAACACTCAACTATACATATTACCCCTTTTTAAGGGCGTCATCAGGACACATTACAGCTGTTCCTACTACATACGGAGACACCTATATCTCGGTGTCTGGATATTCACTCGGCGAGCGCATAACGGTACAAAGTGCCTCTCCCCTTAACCGATTGATAATGTAGCCTCCATGATGCGATTAAATCTATTAGTGCAGTTTGTATCCCTTGCCCTCATGTGTACTTTCGCATGTATGTTTTTCACCAGCACATCTCTTGCAGTATCCCATCCATTGGAATCATGGTTTTACGTAGTCAATCTTCACAACAATAGTTACGTAAGCTTACGACAAGATCACATCAGTCAAATTATAAATTATCTCACGTCAGTAAGCACCTTAGCTGAACGCCCCTTAGTACTACTTTTTCCCCTACTAGTAGGACTATCTGGCTATATAAATCTTGTATGTAAGAAAAGTGGCTTTCAGCTCATCACCATGAGTCTTATACCTATAGCCCTAGTTCTTTATACCTCAGGAATAGATCCCCTGATCCTGGCAACCATCGGATGGAGCCCACTATGCGCTCTACTGCTTTATCGTGTTATACACACAGCTCCAAACTGGCAAACCGCCGTGGCTTTTGCTCTCACAAGCGTAGAACTAGCATCTACAGCCAATAGCACCGCATTTCTAGCTTTGCTGGTGTGTCTTGCACTTCTCACGATAGCTGAGCACGCAACCGAACGCTCTTCACACCGCACCTCGCGCCGCAACTGGGCTCTTTTGACTCTTTTTCTTCCGTCTGCTTGGATTCTAGTGACTCTTCCAGCACCTCCCTTCTTTGACCTGCCAAAGACAGCCCACATCCTCTCTTTAGACCCATCGAATGACAACGTCTATCTTCCGATGATAGGCCGCGCGCCGCTATTTCCAATTATCGACTATCAAAATCTCTACAACCAAATCGCACCGATCTCAGCCCTACTTTTAGGACTATCAGGGGCGCTTTTGCTACTCGGTACTATTGAACAACGAGCTTTATGGAAGAGGGTCTTGCTGAGGGTTATAGTACTACTAACTATTCTTCGATGCACTCCGCTGATTCCAGACCAATGGGTAGCTATCAGCCCTCTTATCAGTCTCTCTAGGATTATCCCATGGGCTTCATTCTATGCCCTACCAGCTATCCTCCTCGGTATTATCTCGCTTTTTGTCGGCCTTGCATTAAGCATCCAAAGTCGCTCACTCATAGCTAGCTCTCTAACACTTGGCTTTGGAGTTATAACGACACTGCTAAGCACAAACAACATCGCGCCACTTTTGTATCAATCAATCGCGGAGGCATCTGCTCCTCTTGCACCAGCACTCTTATCTCCATCTGCCACTCTTATAAGGCGATTTAAAGAAAACTCGTCTCTCCTACTTTCACATCTGCAACACACTGAAAAGATATTATCCCAAGAGCCGCTCAATGCCGCAAAGATCGGTGCGACAATCTCGATTCATCCGGCACCAACAATAGAGGCTCTACAAGCATCTCGCCGCACGGACTCTCAAGGAAGATGGTCTCCCAGAACAGGTCGACAAACTGGACGAGAGCTGCTCACAATTGCGCTCCCACGTCCCATGACCATAACTGCGGTAGAGCTCGATCCAGGCAGTTACTTTAGCGATTACCCAAGAGGTCTTGACATATCAGGAGGTGATTGCTCCTCAAAATCCATTACCCATATTACAACTATCAGGAAGTGGCATGGTCCTTTGCGCATTACTCCGATGGGGCTACCATTCTACGACGTGCCGCATAACGTGACGGTAGTCTTTCCTAAAGAGCATACCGTCACCTGTCTCTATGTACGACAGACTGGAAAAGCCTCTGTTGATTGGTCGGTCACCAAGATAAAACTGTATCAATAGGCTAAGATACCTTGGCAACGAGGCGCGTTGAATTAAACAATATAAATTTAGCGTGGTCAGATTTCCGCAATCACTTTATCTACAGCAAATGTCCCAATTTCTCTCGCTTCGTATCTAAATACTCTCTATTGCAGGGATCCGAAGGAACTATCATCGGGATTCGGTCACTAACTTCAATACCGTTTTCCTCCAAGGAGCGACTCTTGTTTGGATTATTAGTAATCAATCGAACCTTGGAAACTTTGAGAAGCTGTAACATGTGCGCCGCAACCGCAAAATCTCTCTCATCTGCTTGAAATCCGAGCTCAATATTCGCTTCGACGGTATCTCTTCCCTGATCTTGAAGTGCATAGGCCCGTAACTTATTCTCTAATCCAATCCCCCTTCCTTCCTGGCGCAAATACAAAAGTACCCCCGTGCCTTCCTCTTGAATAATGTGCATTGCACCATCTAATTGGGGACCACAATCGCAGCGACGACTACCAAATACATCCCCCGTCAAACACTCTGAATGGATACGAACTGGAGGAACATACGATGCGGGCAGTTCTCTTATATTTCCCCGTACCAATGCAAAATGCTCTTTATTTCCAGCATCATCTGCAAAAACATGCATTACAAACTCTCCATAATCAGTCTTTACATCCTCTACCGAGCGCAACCGAACCGATGTCTCATTTCGATTTCGATAGTCGATAATCGACTGAATGGAAGTTATCGGCAGATCATGCTTTTTGGCAAAATCTTTCAATTGATTCCCACGGGCCATAGTACCGTCGACATTGAGCACCTCACACAGAACACCCGAAGGCTCTAACCCAGCTAATCTTGCCAAATCCAGCGCACCTTCGGTATGCCCCCGACGACCCAAAACACCCGCGTCGTTTGCAATTAAAGGAAAAACATATCCCGGTACAACTAGGTCTTCGGCCTGAGCATCCTCTGAAATCATCCTGCGAATGGTCTCTGAACGAGCCGTAGCAGTAACGCCCCGATCAACCACATCTCGATGGTCGACACTGACAGCAAATGGGGTTTGAAACGGAGAATTATTGGTAGATACTTGATATGGCAAATTAAGGCGTCGTGCCGCATCAGTAGAAATCGCAACGCATATCAGCCCCCTAGCCTCCCGCATCATAAAGGCAATAATCTCAGGAGTGGCAAACTGAGCCGCGACAATGACATCACCCTCATTCTCTCGATCGGAGTCATCTATCACCACCACAGGGCGCCCTTCAGCAACAGACTCCAAGATCCTCTCAAAGGGATCTTCAACAAGGGCTGAAGAGGTATCGGCTTCCGTGCTACTCATCATCTCTTGCATCAATGTTATTTAGCCGGAGTGTCAGCCTCTGAATCATTTCCACCCAAACTCTCAAGGGTATCAACAAACTGACTTACATCAGAAAACTCTCGATAGACTGAAGCAAATCGGACATACGCTATCTTATCCATATTGCGCAACTCATCCATCACAAGCTCACCGATATACTGACTCTCCACCTCTTTTTGAAATAATTCATGAAGCTTCTTCTCCATCCGTTCAACAGCAACATCAATCGATTGCATGCTTACCGGACGCTTCTCACAAGCCCTTCTCAAGCCATTGCGTATCTTTTCTCTATCAAAGGGCTCCCGAGCACCGTCTTTCTTCACAATTACTGGGAGAGCGTACTCGATCCGCTCATATGTAGTAAAACGCACCCCGCAGACATTGCATTCTCGACGGCGGCGGATAGCTCCCGCATCACTTCGAGAATCCGTTACTGACGTATCACCTGAGCTACACTTTGGACACAACATAGATGCTACGCGACGAGTCGATGTTTATATAAAGGGAAATTTTTACTAAGCGACTCAACTTCGCTTCGAATCGTATTGAGCTCTGATTCGGAATCTCTTGCTTGTATCGCCCTTACTATCAATCCAGCTATTTCCTTCATCTCAGCCTCACCCATACCACGAGTAGTTAATGCTGGAGTTCCAAGACGAATACCACTACAAACAGTCGGCGGCTGTGGATCGAAGGGAATAGTATTTTTATTTCCCGTGATTCCAACGGAATCAAGAACGTGCTCTGCGACCTTGCCGGATACTTCTATCGGCCGAAGGTCTACAAGTAGCAAATGACTATCCGTACCACCCGAGACAATCTCCAATCCCTGCGAAATTAATTCACTCGATAATGCCCGAGCATTTACTACAACTTGGTGTGCGTACTGCTTAAATGATTCCGTTGCTGCCTCACGAAGCATAACCGCTTTGGCAGCTATCGTGTGCATATGCGGTCCCCCTTGAAGTCCAGGAAACACAGCCTTGTTAATTGCTTTTCGGTGTTGCTCGCGGCCTAAAATCATCCCGGAACGAGGTCCTCGTAATGTTTTATGCGTCGTTGTTGTGACAATATCTGCATATGGAACGGGCGATGGATAGGAACCGCCAGCTATCAAACCTGCGTAATGAGCCACATCCGCCATGAATATAGCACCTATCTCATCCGCCACTTCCCGAAATAGCTTCCAATCTATAGTACGCGAATACGCTGAAGCCCCCGCGATGATAAGCTTTGGCCTGTGCTCTAATGCTAAGGCACGAACCTGCTCTGGATCAATTAAACTATCAACATCGCGCACTCCATATCCCACAACATTGTAGTGCTTCCCTGTAAAGTTCACCGGACTTCCGTGTGAGAGATGTCCCCCGTGGTCTAGACGAAGCCCCATAAACGTATCACCCGGCTTTAAAAAAGCCTCAAATACGGCTTGATTAGCCTGTACGCCTGAATGGGGCTGCACGTTAGCAAATTCCGCTCCAAATACCTGGCACGCCCGAGCACTTGCAATCTCCTCCACTTCATCCACTACATGACAACCTCCATAGTAGCGTCGCCGAGGTTGTCCTTCGGCATACTTATTCGTAAGCACAGATCCCATCGCTTCCAAGACTGCCTCGCTTACAAAATTCTCACTTGGAATCATCTCCAAACCGAATTCCTGCCGTGAAGTTTCATTTTGAATGAGTGCGTAGATTTCAGGATCAACTTCAAGTAAATCTCTCGTTCGCTCTTCATATCCGGGTGTTGTCATATCTTTTCCTCTCGCCACCTAAATAAACTCTTCCAGCACCGTATCCCTTTAATCGCTTTTCAAAAAGAATAATCTATCTTGAGCAAATAAAAAAGGACCCCTAAAGGTCCTTTAAGCATAGCAGATCCTCTCACTAGCCGTGAGAGAATTAATCTACAAATGTTATGCTTTCTTTGACTGAATGTATTTCGTTACATCCTCTACAGTCTGGATCTTCTCAGCATCCTCGTCTGGAATCTCCATATCATACTCCTCTTCGAGGGCCATGATAAGTTCAACGATGTCTAGAGAATCTGCGCCCAAATCCTCAATAAATGAAGCCTGAGGAGTAACTTCCTCCAAGCTGACACCCAGCTGCTCTACAATAATCGATTTAACTCGCTCTGATATCTCCTCAGGTGTTGCCATGAAGCTCACGTCTCCTAAACGTTAATTAAATTTACAATAAAAAGCTCGATCACGGGCACACTGCACCCTATCAACCAGATAGCCTTTGCACTTCTGCAAAGCTAGGCAAACGCATCACTTAAAGCTGTCTCTGCAAATCCCACTTTCTCAATGTATCTACAGTTTAAACAGCGATGCCCGCGTTACCTCGAGCAAAATACAACCCCCAGATCTAATTAGACAATGCATAAATAGTCAAGAGGTTCTACGACAACTTTACTGCAAAAAGAGCGCTTTTCTCCCTCGAGCATCCAAAAATTTCTATATTTCAGGGTGTTATATACTCCCAGTATCACAGAAAAACGCACCACATATTCAGAATTTTCGCACAATAACAGCTGAGTATTGGCGGAAAAATAAGTACTTAATTTTTTAATGACAATGGTGGAGAGACATCATGCATAAAGCTCCCAACCACAAACCGAATAGTGGCAATCGCAAGGCAGGTATTAGACTCACCTTGATAAAACTTCTTCTCGTATTGAAGGCTTTTTCAAATTCCCTTACTGCCGATCCTCTTCGAAGTGAATATCTCTGATCTTTTTTGAGGGCAAACGGACACAATCTCATGAGAGATTTACATATACATGCCACCGTTTATTCCGATGACTTGACCGGTGATATATGCCGCTTGTTCTGACGCAAGAAAACTCACGAGACTAGCCACTTCATCTGCTTGTCCATAACGACCTAGCGGTATTGCCTTCATGTGCTCCTCACGGAGCTTTTCATCAAGCGCTGATGTCATATCGGTCTCAATAAATCCCGGAGTGACGGCATTTACCGTCACACCTCGGCTTGCAAGCTCTTTGGCCAAAGCTTTAGTCATTCCTAGCAAACCTGCCTTTGAGGATACGTAGGGAACTTGCCCCGCATTACCCATTTCACCAACAACGGAAGAAATATTTACAATACGACCCTTCTTAGCCTTAAGCATCAATCTGGCCGCTGCTCTCGAGCAGAAAAAGGCTCCATTCAAATTTACATCCAACGTTGCCAACCACTCCTCATCTTTCATGCGAAGCACAAGACCATCTCTTGATATTCCAGCATTGTTAACAAGAATATCGAGTCGCCCATGTCGTGACTTAATGCCATCAAATGCATCCTCTACAGCTTGACTGTCCTGCACAGAAAACTTCACGACCTCTCCATCAGATCCGACTTCTCGAATTTGATTGAGCGTCTCCTGAGCGGCCTCAGGAGAAGAAGAATAATTGACCAACACATATGAACCATGTCGAGCCAGGTCGACAGCAATAGCTCGTCCAATTCCCCGAGAAGCCCCCGTTACTAATGCGATGCTCTTACTTTGTTCTTCCATTTCCCTCTCCCGTTAACCGTTGCTCTCTGTTCACCATCTTCGTTTGGTTTGATTTCTTGTCGAGTGCTCCTGCCACCCCATTGGAGCCTCCCATATCCACAGAACTGATCTTAGTATCCAGGACACTTAGCGAAGTGCGAAGACTATCAAGCACACGTTGCTCAATAAAATGATGCGCAACCTTGATCCCGTTCATCACGGCTCTCTCCTTCGATGAACCGTGGCACTTAATTGCGACCTCTCCTAACCCCAACAATGGAGCTCCTCCGTAGGCACTCGGGTCAAGCTTGTTTCGCAACACACCCTTTAACGAAGTTCGTGCTAACCACATGCCCAGCTTGCCTCGAATACTGCTCGAAGCGACCTCCTTTAAAGAATCGACAACTAATCCGACACAGCCCTCAACCGCTTTAAGAACGATATTTCCAACAAACCCATCGCATACAACAACGTCAACAACATCTTGAGCGATATCTCTTCCCTCGACATATCCGATAAAGTTTATATCTTCCAACTCGCCGAGCATCATCGCCGCCGAACGAATCACATCTGTTCCCTTAGCGAGTTCGGTGCCGTTTGAGAGAAGCGCTACTCTCGGCTTCTCACAGCCTAGGGCCGAAACTGCATAGTGATGTCCCATCAAGGCAAATTGAACAAGCTGGTATGCATGGCATCCAATATTAGCGCCCGCATCAAGCAGTATCGTTGGAATAGTGGAATTTCCTTTGGGGATAATCGACGCAATTGCTGGACGAGCTATCCCAGGCAACGTGCCCGCAACAAACACACCAGCTGCCATCAATGCGCCTGTATTACCCAGACTGACAACTGCACTTGCCTTCTGCTGCTTGACCAGGTCGAATGCAATCCTCACCGATGAGTCCTGCTTACCTCGTATGGCAAGGCCGGGCGACTCCTCCATACCAACCACTTGCGAGGCGTGGTACACTTCGATAGGAAGTGAATCTCTATCTGAAAAACGATCGAGGTGTGTATTTATCTCGTCTTTGGCTCCTACAAGAATCGACGAGATTCCAAATTCACGTGCCGCGCACACAGCGCCTTCAACAACCACTTGAGGGCCATGATCTCCCCCCATGACATCGACTGCTATGGGTAGGGAATCTCCCTGTCTAGTTGAATCTGAAGAATTCACGAAAAACCGATTCTCTAACTATGGAACCTTACGCAGCTTTACCAGCTGTTATCTCTTTACCCCTGTACGTGCCACAACTTCCACACGCTCGGTGAGGGAGTACTGGTTCAGCACATTTCGGACATACTATTGAATGTGAACGTTCTAGAGAGTGATGAGACCTTCTCATGTTTCGCTTTGAACGAGA
Source organism: Pseudomonadota bacterium (assembly GCA_038134595.1). Classification (GTDB taxonomy): domain Bacteria; phylum Bdellovibrionota_C; class UBA2361; order UBA2361; family OMII01; genus OMII01. The sequence continues at coordinate 52,703 of JAYPVM010000010.1, forward strand.
TGTTCTTTTCTTTGGAACTGCCATAAAAATACCAATATGAAATCAAAAATAACCCCGGAATTCTACCACGGTTCGGTAGTAAAACTCAACTCTACCACTTATCACTTCCGTGTGTTAACGGATGTAAAACTGGAATAAATGGATGTTTACTCAAAAAATTCCGGATACATAACAGATATGCACCTAAAAACCCAATAAAAACGCCTACTTCTGTAAGTCCTAAGGGAATGCTATTTGGACTAATCTCCGGCATAATTATCAAATACCTATCCAACCAGACCCCGGTCATAAGAATTATGCAAACCGTAGCATACGTAATTCTGTTCTTCTTAACATCCCGGCTAAGTAAAGAGATGAACGGAACTACGAAACACATTGGAAATACTACCCAAGCAAGCCCCTTCCACGGAAACTCCCGGGTACGAAGAATCAACCACTGCGTCTCCTCCGGCAGGTTACCGTACCACTGTGTCAAGAACTGAGACCAAAACATGTATCCCCAGAGCATACAGAATCCCAGATTCAACTTACCGAGATCCCAAAACTGCTGTGAGGTTATAAGTGCCCCAAATTCCTTCTTTCGTGAAGAAAAGAACATCGTCATCAAAGCCAAGCCAGCCCATCCAATATAAATTTGACTGACAAAAATGAAGGCACCAAAAAGATTGGAGTACCACGTCGGATTTTGTCCCATTATCATCTCAAAGGCAAAAAGCGACGTCGTTACCACATAAAAGAAGACAACTACAGGGCCGTTTACCGACATCTTCCGCTGAAGAGGTATTACCTCACGTTCAGCACCCTTCCATCCTCGCAAAAGATAGTCATGGATTGGGAGCCGCCAGAAACTCTTATTGCCAGAGCGCTCTCGGGCAAGACCCACATCTCCACGCAAAGACATACCCACAAAACGAGACATCAATAAATACGTGACAAAGAACAAAATTGCGAAGCGAGTATAAACAAAACCAGGCTGCATCCAGAATTCTCGCCCTGGCATCGGCTTTGTTCCCCAGTAAAACAAATACTCACGGCCAAAATAGGTCGTTAAAAAAAGTACAAACGCCACCGGAAAAAATGCGACGTTTGCTTCTGCTAATCTTCGAACTGGAGCTCCCCAAGTTGCTCGAACAATTTGCATAATAACCGCAGTCATGACACCTCCAAGTGCCAAGCCTTGAAAGTAAACGACATTAACAAAAAACGCTCCCCAGGTCGTAGCGGCATCTCCGAATATCAATCCGTAAGAGAATACGAAAACACCTAAAAACACCATGAGCCATAGTTTTGAATACGTGGATGCCTTTACCTCTATTGGGCCAGCATCAACCACCTCTTCAATGTTAACTGGAAGTATATGTACGTGTGACATCTCTCTTAACCTTTTCTAATTTACACCCTGCTGACTTCGGACATAATTCACAATGTCCCAATGCTCTGTTGGAGAAAGCTTCCAACCATGGCCCGGCATTAGCCGAAGGCCGAAATGAATCGTTGCATAAATGCTTCCGTCAGTACGAGTTTTATACATCTCGTGAGTCAAATCTGGCGGCGTTTGAAGAGCCTTTGCACCCACGTTTCCTGGAGCGTACGGCTTCTTACTAATATCTCCGTGACACGGTAAGCAGTTAACTGCGAACAAACGCTTGCCGTTAAGGGTCGATTGCTTGTTGCCCTTGAGAGGATTCTGAAGAGCTTCAGCGGCCTCCCGATCCTCCACGTAATACTTTGACATTCCAATCGCAACGGTGCCTGGAGCTTTTTGTCTCATAATTACTCCAGTGCGCTTCTGAACTGCCACCATATCATCGTTAAACGGAAGAGCTTGCAAGTTTTCAAGCCCCGTCATCAACACCACTGCGAAACTCAACGTACCTAATACATATCGAGTAACTCTCATGAGCCCCTCACCCCTTATTTCTTTTTACAAACTATCCTGAATATCAACCTCATCCGCACCTGAATCCGAGAGCTGTTGCTTCACCGCGTCAACTTGACTTCCCATACAAGCAACAACAACACCGAATTTATCATGCGAAAACCTCGGATCGTACCCTGCGGCTCTTACCACCGTTGGAATGCGGCAAAATATGAGGATAGCCAGCAGTGTTCCAAGCCCACCGAACAAAATCGTCCACTCATAACCAGGCACAAAAAATGCGGGTATTGATGCGATGTTTTTTGCACTTGTGCGCATCGGCCAATCCAACGAGCACATAATCGCCAACGTAAATCCACACATACACCCAGTCATAGCGGCAATGAGGGAGACGGTGCGTACTGGACTCTTTTCCGGATACGTAACCTCTTCAATCTCGTGACGAGGTACCGGCGAATACATCCGGTAATCCAAATTTGATTCCTTCACCTTTTTCACAGCTTCCAAGGCATCATCTAAATAGGTGAATATGCCTACAACTGCTCTACTTGATGACTCAACCATAGCAACGACCTCTTTAACTCCTAATGACTATTAACTGCAGATACCTGCCCATGATCGTGTTTGGCACGACGCATCGGCGGCGGCAATATCTCCTTGATCTCGGTAATCGCAACTGACGGAAAGAATTTGATAAACAACGTCATCCACATACCGAACCACCCGAAGGCGCCAACCGTAATCCCAACCTCTACCCATGAGAAATTGTATCCGCCCCACGCGGCAGGGATAAACTCTCGTGTAAGAGACTGGAAGATAATATTGAATCGCTCCAACCACATACCAATATTGATGATGATAGAAAGGACAAACAGAAAGGCAATATTGGTTCTCAAAGACTTAATCCACAGAAGCTGTGGAGCTATACAGTTACAAAAAGTCATCCCCCAAAATGGCAACCAATACTCACCAAATGGCCGAAACCAGAACTGAAACCTCTCGAATGGATTGTTACTAAACCAAGCTGTATAAAACTCGGTAATATACGAATATGAGACGACCCCGGAAGTCAGTAAGATTAACTTACTCATCGCATCAAAATGCACCGGCGTAATTAGTCGATGAAGATTAAATGCTTTTCGCAGTGGGATTGCCAAGGTAATGACCATTGCTACTCCCGAAAATATCGCACCTGCAACAAAGTATGGCGGAAATATCGTTGCATGCCATCCGGGAACGATACTCATGGCAAAGTCCCACGATACGACCGAGTGAACCGAAACCACAAGCGGCGTAGCAAGCGCTGCAAAAATCAGGTACGCGGCTTGGTAATGCTTCCACTGCGTGTGGCTACCGCGCCACCCCAAACAAGTTACACCGTATAGAGCCTTTCGAAATTTCGTTGTCGCTCTATCTCGTGCCGCCGCGATATCTGGAATCAAACCAACAAAAAAGAAAGTAGCCGAGATGGTAAAGTATGTAGATACAGCAAATACATCCCAGAGAAGTGGCGACCTAAAGTTTGGCCATAAGGCTCGCTCATTCGGATACGGTATAAGCCAAAGAGCATACCAAGGCCGGCCAACGTGAATCACTGGAAACAAGCCCGCCGTCATAACAGCAAATACCGTCATAGCCTCAGCGAGCCGATAAATCGGCTGCCGAAATGCGGCTCTAAAAAGATACAGCACCGCTGAAATCAACGTGCCAGAGTGCGCGATACCAACCCAGAATACAAAGTTTGTGATATACGTTCCCCAACCGATAGGAATACTGTTTCCTGATTCACCGTAACCACTCCACATCTGGTAGAACCAACTTGAGGCACCAATAACCAAGAAAAATATGCACGTAAAGAGAAGCAGGAACCATCCCGTTCCAGGAGGCTCTAGCATCTTCAAAACCGTATCATTTACCTCGGCATATGTTACCGGAGCTTCACTTTCTGATTCATGTTCATTATGGATGTGTTTCATAACGTCGATCTCTTCGAATTACGCCTTATATCGGATGTCGTTTAGATAGCTCACTGAAGGTTGCGTATTGAGGTGATGATCCAAAACCTTATAGGCACGCTCACTTCGAGCCGCTTTGCTTACCTTACTGTTTGGATCATTTAAGTTACCAAACGTCAGCGCCTGCGTTGGACAGGTCTGCACACACGCCGGTGTTACATCACCATCTTCCACCAATCTCCCTAAGTCCTTCGCCACGTCCTTAGCCTCAGCAACTCTCTGCATACAGAACGTACACTTCTCCATCACACCCACTGTTCTCTTGGTCACATCTGGGTTGACCTGCCAATCCAAAAGTTCAGGCCACTCGTATTGGAACCAGTTAAAGCGCCGCACTTTGTACGAGCAGTTATTGGAACAATACCGTGTGCCGACGCAGCGGTTATAAACCATTGCATTCATTCCTTCCTCATTGTGATACGTCGCATACACAGGACAAACCGGCTCACACGGAGCATTTTGACAGTGTTGACACATCATAGGAAGGAAGCTCACCTTGAGCTCTTCTCCACTATTAGGGTTCTGATCATAATAACGCTCGATACGAATCCAGGTCATCTCGCGTCCCTGAGCGACAATCTTCTTACCCACTACAGGAATGTTGTTCTCCGCGTAGCACGCCACCACACATGCAGAACAACCAGTGCAGGCCGCGAGATCAACGGTCATTCCCCACTGATAAAGCGGATGCTCTCTTTGCTCATACATCTGCTTCGGCTCATGGTGTCCGTGCGATGCATCGTCACCGTGATGATCAGCTCCATCATGATGATCTCCGCCCCCACCAGCAATCATAGTGGTTCGAGCAAGCTCTCGATTCTCCTGAGAACTAAAGTCCTGAACGGTTACCAAGTTACCTGCTCCCGGAGCCCTCGACACCGTTACTGGCGCACCAGCCAAGACGATCGATCCCGATACCTTGGCCAACTTTTTCGGAAGCAATCCAAAAACACTTCCACTTCCTTCAGCAGCACTCTCCGCATATCGACCGTACGCAGAATGTCCCTGACCAACTGGCACTGCCACAATATCCTTGTGAACGTGTTCGGTAATATAGGCAGGCGCCCTCACCTCACCGTCATCTGTCTTAAGTCGTACTTGATCTCCTTGTGCAATACCATATGACTTCGCTGTATCAGGGTGCATTTCTACCCAGGTGCCCCATACAGCCTGCGTAATAGGATCGGCAAGCTCCTGCATCCAAGGCCTATTAGCTGCACGTCCATCAAACGACTTAACCGAAGGATAAGGGTACAACATCAAGGCCCCCTTAGCTCGCTTAGCGCCGTGAGCTTTTAGTGCAACCTTGAGGACTTGCGATGATACACTTATCGATGATGAGCCTGTTGAACCCGACTTGAAGTTTCCTCCATCCTCTAAACTGCTCATCCAAAAGCGTTTCTCGTCACCCGAGAACCTTCCACTACAGGCTTTGAGATAGCCAGCTTTGACAAAGTCAGCGTACGATTTTCCATTGTCCGAAATCGCCCGAGAGGTATTACTTGCGATAGTAATCAACACATCTCCAAAACTCTTCGTTTCGAAGATAGGCCTCATAGACGGTTGCTGGAGGCTAATCGAGCCATTTACCTGCTTGTTGTAACCCCAGTCCTCAAGACTAGTGTGAACAGGTAGAATATAGTCAGCTAAAACAGCGGTCTCGTCCTCATGACTCGACAACGCCACAACAAGCCCTGCCTTTTTACCGGAAGCTCCGCCTACTACTCCCACCTCTCGAGAACCGTATGCGTAGCCGAACGCGGCAGGAAACGAAAACTGAGGATTCGTATTATAGGTAAGCAAGACATCAACGTTTCCACCTTGCATATCTTCAATAAGTTCGACCATCTTCTCAGCCGAAGTGTTCGGAACGGTCATTTCAGCAACATTGACCGTGTGCCCAACATTGCCAAGCATGACATTTAAGATATTAACTGCAACCAAAAGCGGCATTGGATCCTCTGTCTGGGTGGCCGTACCCCCTGCCAAAATCAAAGACTGCTTAGCCTCTCCCAAATGCTGCGCGACTGCTGCAAGCTTTTCTACGGAAACTCCCGTACGTTCCGAAGTTCCCTCAAGAGTCACATGCCGAACCGCCCGCTCTACATACGCGAGCACCTCACCGTTAAGGCCTTTTACTCGGCCACGTTGCATAAGATCTTTTATCAAAAACAACGCTATTTCGAGCTCACTGCCCACATTTGCCTTTAGCCACGTATCAGCATTTGCACCTGTCAGCGACAGTCTTGGCTCCACATGAACAAATCGCAACGGATGCTTAGACCTCCTCGAGTCCGCCCACTGCCTGGCGTAGCCAACCGGATTAGCCCATGTTTCGAGGAAATCAGCTCCAAAATTTACAATCAAGGAAGCTTTGTCTAACGAGAAAGTTGGCACGCCAAACGTTCCGAAAACTAACTCTGAAGCCTTCGCAACAGCTACCGGCTGCATTGGATCCCAAACCACATGCGAAAATCCCATTGTGGTAGCAAATTTCTCCACTATCTCTTTTTGAGAGGATGGGAGCTCCCCGGTCAAGAGTACCTTCTTCTTGTTCGACTTCGAGACAGCCTCTGTGATCTTACCGTAAACCTCATTCCACGATGCGTCCAAGAAGACAGGACGAGACTTCTCCCTTAACCGATCGTCCGGAATAGAGCCAAGCTTTCTCTTTTTTGGACCTCTTACCCTATCTGGATCATAAAGAGACTGTAGAGCAGACTGGCCTAAGGCACACAAACTCCCCCGATTTACAGGATTTAAAGGATTACCTTCTATCTTGACCGCTCGTCCTTCGCGGGTTCGCACCCGAATACCACAACCCGCAGAGCATTCATTACACGTTGAACTATACCAAACGGCTACTCCCGGTATCTGCTCAGGATCGGGCTTAACATAGGGAAATATCTTCTGCTCAGCTGGGTTCGCGCAGGCGGCAGCACTTAGAGCTGTTGTTGCTCCAAGACCCTGTAGGAACCTACGCCGAGATATCTGAACTAACCCAGATGAATTACTATTCTTTTGTGCCCTATTCTGACCCTTGTTCAATTGAACCAAATCGTCTTTCATGTCCCAACCTCTGTACGACTGACCAAACTGCGTGCTGATTAAACTTAATAAAATCCTACCAGTACCTACGTCCCTAACGATGACTATGGCAGGTTAAACAATCGATGCTCGCGCCCCGCTCACGGTGACAACTGATACACCATCCCATCTTCATCGAAGAAACTCTCTCTACCTGCGCCATCTCCGGAATTTGACCGTGACACTCCTGACACGCCACACCCGCTTTACCGTGCCGCTTATGATTAAACTTTAGATAATCTGGCATCACATGAACCTTCACCCACGGTATTGGCTCTCCCCGATTGTAGTAATCCTTGAGCTTCTCAATATCTTTCTTACCCTGCTCGCTTTTCCCAGCAACCAATGCCCCGTGACAACCCATGCAGGTTTCTTCCTCTGGAATTGCAGCATACGCCGACTTATTAACCGACCAGTGGCAATACTGACACTCCATCTTATTCTGCTGAACGTGAATCACGTGACTGAAGTTTATTGGCTGTTGAGGCTTATAGCCACGCGCTCGCTGTTCAGGGCCGAAGTAATGAAAATGGTCGGTAATATTAAGGTCCCACAATGCTGCTTGACCATCATTGTACACCCCTGTTCGCACACCGACCGCTGGGTAATCGGGTGTTGCATGTCCGTTTTCAACAGACTGAAACTGAAAGAACGCTAGAACGGCTGTGATACCGACCGCTACGACCACAAATCTTGATTTCTTAACCATGGAATAAAAAGAAAATGAGTGTGCGAGTCGTGAATCTTTCAAGTATTTAAGCTGTTGAGACTAAAGCCACGTAGCTACCCCCCCAAACCGCCGATACTTACATTGCCCAGAGCTTGAAACTTACACCCCTTGAGCTTTACTACAGCAACCCTCTACACCTACAACTTACAAGACAAACAATTTTTCCATTTCGTAATAAAACATTAAAGAGATTCAGGAAAGTAGCTAACTAACTTTTCTTCTTTCCGTCCTATCCTCGTGTTAATGAGCACTACGAAGCAAAAAAACTTCTCCGGAGAGGGTTCTATCTCAGAAATAAAAAAAATGGAATATCCTGAGGAGGATAAACATCGTTTTCTTATCGAGTTATTCGCCACAATCGCCTACAGTGAGAGCCATGAAAATTGAACAAGCGTCATGCCTCGCCCAGGGAGGGTGGTTTCAATCGGCCACCGGCGAGAGCCATGCCATTATCTCACCCAAAACACGGCACATTATCGGGCGCGTTCCAATGCTCACAGCCGAGGAAATCCGAGCGACAATCTCGCACAGCCAGCGTGCATTCCAAAAATGGAGGCACTCTACCCCTCAATTTCGCGCCGAAATACTCACGAAACTCGGAGCATACCTCATCGAACACTGCGACAGATTAGCCGCAATCATATCCCTAGAGCAGGGCAAACCTCATCGTGAAGCCGTGGGTGAAGTGCACTACAGTGCAGACTACCTTCAATGCTACGCCGAAGAAGCCTTGCGAATCACCAGAGATTCCATACAAGATCCGAACCCCTCCAAACAGTTGACGGTAACACGCCGACCGCTTGGCGTAGTCGTGGCGATAACCCCATGGAACTTTCCACTTGCAATGCTTACTCGAAAAATGGCGGCTGCGCTCGCCGCGGGCTGTACTTTTATCGCCAAACCGGCACCTGAAACTCCCCTCTCAGCTCTGGCACTCGGTGAAGCGTGTTGCGCTGTTGGAGTCCCTATCGATGTTGTTCAGATCGTAACTGGCGATGCCGAAATCCTCGGAAAAGAGTTTATGAAATCAAAAACAGTACGGGGGGTGAGCTTTACTGGTTCCACGGAGGTTGGGAAGCTCCTCATCAAACAATCTTCCGATACCGTAAAGAAACTCACTCTGGAACTCGGCGGAAACGCTCCCTGCATTATCTGCCAGGATGCTGATATCGAAAAAGCAGTTCAAGGGGTTATCTTGGGTAAATTTCGAAATGCTGGGCAAGTATGCATAGCGATAAATCGCCTCTTAATTCACGAGAATATCGCTCAGCGATTTACCGAGAAACTTATCTCTGAAATATCCAAACTCACTCTCTATGAGAGAGAGGATGCGGCCTACGACATTGGGCCACTGATAAATCAAGCAGCGGTAGAAAAAATCGTTCGATTAACGAGCGATGCCAAACAGAAAGGGGCATCATTATGTTATGGCCCTCTTCCCTCACTGAACCCACAATCTACATTGGTAAAGCCGTGCGTGCTTTCAGACATCTCGCCCTCAATGGCGATCTGGCACGAAGAGGTATTCGGGCCGATAGTATCAATAGCCACGTTTTCCAACATCGATGAAGCAATCACCCTCGCAAATAACACCGATTATGGGCTCGCCGCATATGTGTACTCAAGCGACCTCAAGACCGGTCACAACATTGCGCTCGAACTAGATTTTGGCATGGTAGGAGTAAACGATACTGCTATATCAAATGCGCGCGCTCCATTCGGAGGAATCAAACAATCTGGCTTTGGCAGAGAAGGAGGTGCGTACGGCATAGCCGAGTACCTCGAGCTTCAATACCAATCAAGCATCTCGTAGACCCTACCTTGAAAAAGAACCTCAATGAAAACTATCAAAAGCCACAGAACAAAAACCGAAATCATATAACGCTCTCGCACATACGTCGCCTCCTCGGCATACACGAGGCCAAGCACCTCTCTAAAAAACGGCCTCCCAGCACGACTCTTTAGTTAAAATTCTTTGATGAGTTGCGCTCCTGCTCTACCCGCACACTGCACAGACATCTACACACAACAACTCGGGGGATCTACAACGGTGCTACACCTCTGCTCGTTGCTCGTCTCGGGATAATCCAATGTAAAGTGGAGTCCCCTACTCTCTTTTCGACGTAACGCACAATCAATGATCAGCTGCGCTGTCAAATGGAGATTTCGCAGCTCCACAAGGTCTGCTGTAACGGTGGAAGTATGGTAATACTCCAAAATCTCTCGTCCAATAAGATCAATTCTGTGGCGAGCTCGCTCAAGTCGTTTTGTTGTTCTGACAACGCCTACATAGTTCCACATCGTTCTACGAATCTCATCCCAGTTATGGGTAATAACCACCTGCTCATCACTATCAACAGCATCGCCTGCATCCCAACAAGGAATCTCGACCTGAACTTTATCCGAACTGTTCGTTGTTAGTGAATGCTCTGCCGCACGGTTGCCAAACACCAATCCCTCAAGAAGAGAGTTTGAGGCTAAGCGATTAGCGCCGTGCAATCCTGTACATGCACATTCTCCCGCTACATAAAGATCAACGATATCAGTACAGCCAAATTCATCACTTACCACTCCACCGCACATGTAGTGCGCCGCTGGCACAACTGGAATCGCCTCTTTTGTGATATCAAAACCAAACGCCAAGCATCGTTGATATATCGTCGGGAAATGATTCTGGATAAAATCCTTCTCTCGATGAGAAATATCAAGCAACACAAATTCATCTCCAGATTTCTTCATTTCAGCGTCGATTGCACGAGCAACAACATCTCGGGGCGCCAACTCACCTTGCGAGTGATATGAATGCATGAATAAATCACCATTTTTTCGCCGCAACAGCGCCCCTTCCCCCCGCATCGCCTCAGTAATTAAAAAATTCTTTGCCTCAGGATGGAATAAGCACGTAGGATGAAACTGCATAAATTCCAAATTAGATACTCGACATCCAGCTCGGTAACACATCGCAATGCCATCTCCTGAAGCCACGTCAGGATTTGAAGTGTAGAGATACACTTTTCCCGCTCCTCCTGTTGCCATCAGAACCTTATCGGCTCGAAATGTCTCTATTGCACCACTAGGCATCAGAACATACGCTCCTAACACCTTATTTGGGGCATCCTGAAAAACTCCAAGCTTGCGTGTGGTGATGAGATCAATAGCACTCGCTCTACTTATTAAGTCTATCTGGGGATGTGCTTCAACAGCGTTAAGTAATGCATCTTGAATCTGAAACCCCGTGGCATCAGCTACATGAAAAATACGACGACGTGAGTGCCCCCCTTCACGATGGAGGTGGTACCCCCCATGTTTATCAACATCAAAACTAACACCCCTCTTCACCAATCCTTCTACAAGCGCCGGACCTTCTCGCACTACCGTAGATGCAATCTGCTCATCGCTAAGTCCACAACCACATCGTAGCGTATCCTCAACGTGCAGCTCAAAACTATCGTCTCCGCTGCTTACTGCCGCAATACCACCCTGGGCCCACCTAGTTGATGACACCTGAGGGTCTTGCTTGCACAACACAGCCACCGAACCATAATCAGCCACACGCAAAGCGTACGTTAAACCAGCTATTCCACCGCCTATTACTAAAAAATCAAACTCTCGCATTAACGATCCGTAATGAAATGAATGCTTTGTGGGTTGCCTGTTGGAAGTCTATCGTCCACCATAGCAGTGAAATCATAAAGACTCTATATCGATAAGACTTATGAACAAAAACAACCCGTTAACACTTCGCACCTCGACGATTCCATTTAAACATTTTTCGGCGGCTGACATTCAACCAGCGATCGATACCGTGCTTGCTGAGGCCAAGCAACAACTTGCGGCCATTAAGCAGCCACGAAATGAGCGAACCTTCGAAAACACGATGCTTGCACTCGATGAACTCGGACTCTCTCTTGATTTCACAATGGGTATCATCTCCCACCTAGAGTCTGTTGCCACTACACCAGAGTGGCGTGCCGCATATAACGAAGTATTACCGCTCGTCACACAATTTCATTCAGAAATAACCTTGGATAGAGAGCTATGGCACGCCCTGCGTGAATACTCCAACTCTCAGGAAGCTAGCACACTACCACCCCACCGAAAAAGGTTTCTCGAGAAAACATTAGATTCCTTCCGAAGACACGGGGCTGAGTTATCTGAGGAAGACAAAGTAACACTAACTCGTATCAACAATGATCTGGCGAAGATCACGACAACGTTTTCTCAAAATACACTAGATGCAACAAATGCATTTGAATACGTCACCACAGATGAAGCCGAACTCGCGGGTCTACCTGCAAGTGCTCTCATGATGGGTAAGGTATCTGCAAAATCAAAAAACGTCGACGGCTGGCGCTACACCTTACAAGCTCCCAGTGTTATCGCAATTCTAACGTATGCTGAGAACAGAACTCTACGTGAAACCTTTTACAAGGCCTACAATGCCCGTTGCGCCTCCGGAGAGCTATCTAATAGAAAGCATTTACTGAGCATACTAACTCTTCGAGCAGAGAAAGCTGCGCTGTTAGGCTTTTCTGATTTTTCAGATCTTGTCTTAGCAGACCGCATGGCAAAAAGCGGAACCTCGGCATCAAATTTTGTGGAGCAACTTAGAGAACACGTTGAACCTCATTTTTATCGAGAGAACGAAGAACTAGAGCGGTTTGTCAAAGAAACATTTGATATAGATCCAACAGATCTGCGACCATGGGACATCGGTTTTTATACGGAAAAACTTCGCAAAGCTTTGTATGATTTTGATGAAGAAGCGCTAAGGCCTTATTTCCCGCTCCCTACAGTTATGAAGGGGCTCTTTACTCTCGTGGAAAGGCTCTTTGGAATCAGATTTGAGGAAAACAACTCTCTTGAATGTTGGGATGAACACGTTCGTGCCTACTCGGCATACGATACCAAAGACAACACACTCTTGGGTCATTTTTATTCAGATCTATTCCCACGAGAAAACAAAAGAGGTGGGGCTTGGATGAATAGCATGGTGACACATGCTGCATCAGATGGCGCTGAATTTCCGCACGTAGGTCTCATCGCTGGCAATTTTACTCCACCCTCTGAGTCAACTCCCGCCTTACTGACCCACAATGAAGTCACAACACTCTTTCACGAGTTTGGACACCTACTACACCTTTTGTGTAACACTACCGAACTACGCAGTCAGTCGATGTCGGCAGTCGCTTGGGACTTTATAGAACTTCCTTCTCAGATACTTGAGAATTGGTGTTGGGAAAGGGAGTCGCTCAACACGTTTGCGAAGCACCATGAATCCGGCGAAGCACTCCCTGACACACTATTTGAGAAACTTCTCAAAGCGAGAACATTTAGAAATGCATCACACATTATGCGTCAGGTGGGATTCTCGACGGTGGATCTTGCACTTCATCGGAACTACGAACCGACAAAAGATGGTGATGTAACAGAGTATGCTCGCGCTATCACCCAGAGGTTTTCGCCTCTCCCTCTACCAGAAGATTACAGTATGATATTGACCTTCACGCATTTATTTAGCTCACCAGTTGGGTATGCCGCCGGCTATTACTCGTATCAATGGTCTGAGGTGCTCGATGCGGATGCTTTTTCCAAATTCAGGGAAGATGGCATCTTTAATCAAGCAACCGGGACAGCCTTCCGCAAAAAGATTCTTAGCCAGGGGGATTCCCAAGATGCCGAAACTCTCTATACAGAGTTTAGAGGGCGTAAAGCACAAATTAAACCACTGCTTGAACGCGCTGGGCTACTTCAATCATAGAAATCTCTACGCAATTCCTCTACAAAGAGCCCACTCCAAAACGGCGGTTTGCTTCCATGATGCGACACTACAACCACAGCGGCACAGGATTACTGTTTTCTCCTGTCCCCTTTTGATTTGTATTTAGCTTTCACTTTGATCCCCGAGTTCTCGACATGAGGCATAGTTGAGCAGATTCAGCGCAATAATGCGAATACAGCAAGATACACACACAGCTCTCGCAAAATTCTACTCTGGGTATCTATTCCTCTATCCGATATACTAAAGGAAACCAAGCAACAATGAGCTAACCATCATGACAGAAACGCAAGAATTGGCTGAAGGCACCCCTACTCCTTCCTCACTCGACAGCGGCCTCGGGTGGAACACGGCGCATGAGCTACTCGCTCCGTTTGGAGCAGTCGCATCAAATTTTAGTGAAGCGGTGCGAACTCTCATGACGTACCATGAAAAGGGGGACTCTAGGATCTCTGCAACAGGATCAAATCAGGTTGAACGTCTACTTCGCACCGATGCGATAAAAATCACCTATTATCATTTCTCAAAGCAGTTCAAGCCAAGCCTGTTTGCCGAAAGAAAGCATCTAGCAGCAAAGGATTTTTTAAAGGCATACACGCCCCTCGAGCATGCAGCCATCATTTCATTTTGCTATCTTTTTAAGACACTGAGCCGAAAAATCGAAAAAGACGAATGGGAATTCGTTCAAACACCTCTGTATGAGGCCCTTTGCACCGGTGGAGGTGCAGGACTTTGCATTCCAGAAATCGGTCTCGGATTGGGCTTGATAGGTAGAGGCCTGCGCTATTTAGCATACGCACCATTTTTACACGAGAATCGAAAGGAGTTTAAAAATTATCGGAGACATTTAAAGTCAATCGACAAACCATTTGACTCTGCATTCGAACAAGACGTTTGGCAATGTACTAGCATTCAGATTGCTGGGCTTCTTTTGGAGCGAATAGGTTTTTCACAAGGAATCGCACTTCAATACATGGCAGCGGCCGAACGCAGCGCTTCAATTAAACCCAACGAGTCATACGGCGTTCCATTTAGACTCGCTGAATGTTTGGTAGAGGCCTATATGGAGGGGCAAGATATTCCAACTACTACCCCATCATGGGTCGGAATAAAACTCGACCTTGCCACTGAGACACGCGCCAACTTACTTGCCACACTCAACAAAGTATTCGCCGACAAAGACCGAATTGAGTGGCTAAGCAAAGTACCAAACGATATCTCTCCAGAATCTACCCCGGAACTATTTATCGGGGAAACACCTGCACAAGAGTCCGAACAAACATCATCCGACGATAAGGTTGGCGAACAAGAACACGAAACAAACAAATCGCATCAAGAAAGTCTTGTTTCGAATGAGACCGAGCCAAGCCAGTCAGATGATTCCGAATCCACAAGTCTTCCCGAAAATGAAACACCAGAAAAGGTTGTAGATTCACCTGAAAGTGAGAGTGATGCAGACCTTCAAGCGCCGTCAGAGGAGATTGCTGATGCATTAGGAGGTCTTGATGAGCTCGATGCTACGGCCGATGAACCATCTGAGTCAGAGAAATAACTACTGCTACCCTTATTAAGCCTTATCGACCGGCATCGACCATACTGTCTGGTAGAGATTTTGTCGGCTTTACTCCTAGCCGGACTAGTTTCTCAGCTTGGCCAATTAGATTACCTTTACCGGTCTTGAGTTTATTGACTGCCGACTGCCACGCGTCTTGAGATCTCTCCAGCGCCACTCCAATTCCCTGAATCTCCTCAACGAAGCCACAAAATTTATCGTAAAGAATGGCCCCTCGCCTGGCTATCTCCTGCGCATTCTTCTCCTGCTCAGCCATTCGCCATACATGCGATACGGTATAGAGTGTTGCCAGCAACGTCGAATTAGTAATTAAAACAATCTTAGCGTCAAGCGCATCCATAAAAAGTTCGGCATCGTATTGCACGGCTATTGAGTACGCTTGCTCAACCGGCACATACATCAAAACAAGATCTGGAGTCGTCACCCCCTGCAAGCGAGAATAATGTTTATTCTTGAGACCCTTAATGTGATTCCGTATGTCGACGACATGGGCCGCCATATAACGCGCCTGCTCCTTTGCATCCTGCGTGTTCATAGCACTACGATAATTCCCCAATGAAATCTTCGAGTCGATAATCAAATGCCTCTCTTCAGGCAAGTGCACAATTACATCAACTCGGCGTAGATCACCCTCGTTGCTACTTAACGAAACCTCCCTGCTGTAATGAATCCCCTGCTGGAGACCGGAACGATCCAGAATTTGCTCAAGCATATGCTCCCCCCACGTTCCAAGGGCTTTCATGTCTCCTTTCAGAACGCGACAAAGGTTATCAGCTTCCTGACTGATTCGAGCAATCTCCTGCTTTAAAATATCAGAGTTCTTGGCTGTTTCTCCTTTCGTCTCAAACAACGCGCCCCGAGTAGCCTCCAGAGCCTCCTTAAATGGCTTCAAAAGGCCCTCTAAATCATCCCGAGAGTGTTTACGGAAGTCACTCGCTGTCGAATTAAGAAGTTTATTTGAGATCGCCTCGAAGCGCTCCTGCATCTCACGCTGAAGAACTATTCGGGCTTCCTGCTGTTGCTCAACAAGTGCTCTCATTGATGAAACATCCGCCTCAAGCAGGGCTTTTTCTCGAAAAACTACATTGTTCTGCTCCCGTAATACGTCGCGCTCATGCTTATACTCTGTAAGTTTTGCGGACGTAGATGAATGAAGCTCACGCTCATTCCTTAACAGAGTTTCAAGCTCTACACTCCGACTGTGAACACTGTGAAGATTCTTCGATAGCTCCTGCCTCTGACACTCGGCATCATGTAATCGCCCTCGTAGCTCTGCCACCAATTGCTCACTTGCTGCTTTGCTAGCCACGGCGGCTGTGTAGCTCTCCTGAAGATCAATTAGATTAGCTGCTCCAGAATCCTGATGATGCCTCCGCCTACGGGCCAACCCCAACGCCACACACGCACCGACAAATGCTGCTAAGATTGAAGAGACGAGAATTAGGTGCCCTGTAGTCATGAGTTCTACCTTATAGGATAAACAAACTACTCAATCCGTTAGATTCTAAATAGTTAGCTAACGATGCACTCATTCTCAAGAGATTGATGGTCGATCAGAGAAAGCCCCAATTTTAACGAAACCGCCCGCGAATTTTTGACCTCGGAGCCAACAAAACAAGCCTAGAAGCAAACACTGTTAGGGAAGGGGAAAGTAGATTACTATCCCAAACGCTCTCTAACCATTCGCCGCCCCTCTCCTTCGAAGAACAACAAACACTCGGGATTTGCGAGTGCTGAACGATTCCCTAGATCATCTCCACGCAATATTCGCTTCACGGTGAGTTCGGACACCTTTCCATTCGAGGTTTTAGGAATCTCAGGCGCAACAACAACCACCGAAGGCACATAAAATGAATTTCGTTGCTTCAGCGTCTCGCAGATCCTCTGTTCCAGAGTGACATCAAAAGCACACTCTTTCTCTAAAACTACGAAGAGAACGATTCGTTCAGCGCTCTCACCTTGAGGGGTGTATCCAACCGCTAAAGATTCCTTTATCTCAGCTATCCCAGATAAACCACTATAGATATCTGCAGTTGCTACTCTTACACCAGCAGGTTTTAGCGTTGCATCAGACCTTCCTAAGAACACTAAGCCACCTTCCTTAGTTTCAATTAGAAAATCTCCGTGTCGCCACACCCCCTTAAAATCCTCAAAATAGGCCTTTCGATACAGTGCCCCATCGGCATCGTTTAAAAACCCTACGGGCATCGAAGGCGCTGGCGAAGCACAAACAAGCTCCCCTTCACGATCGATTATACGCGCTCCCTCTGTATCAAAGACCTGTACATCATACCCAAGACTCTTCGCTTGTACCTCGCCTCTAATAACAGGCTTTAAGGGGCATCCCAGACCGAAGCACCCGATAATGTCAGTCCCCCCTGAGATGCTTTGAATCCACAACGGCTTAATCGTTGAGGCTATAAAATCAAACTGACTCGAGTATAAAGTCGATCCTGTCGAAAAAAGCGCCCTGAGAGATTCAAAAGCTCCAATAGTATTCGGATAAACTTTTTTCTTCTCCAGCACTCCCAAATAAGCCGCACTAGTTCCAAAATGTGTGACACTGACCTCTTCTGCAAGCTTCCAAAGAATTCCACCGTTGTCGAGCATCGGGTCTCCATCATACATGACAACGCATGCATCGCATGCCAACGCACTGACAACCCAATTCCACATCATCCAACTAGTAGATGTTTGATAAAATACTCTATCACCGGTCCGTACATCGCCGTGAAGCAGCAATTCCTTTTTGTGCTCCAACAACGTTCCTCCCGCCGTATGTACAATTGCCTTTGGCTTACCGGTAGTCCCTGATGAAAACATGACATACAGTGGGTGCATAAATGAAAACTGTTCAAATTCCCACGTTGTAGCGCACTTCGTACGCGCAATATCTTGATATAAATGCACACCAACTTCTCGAGAAAATGAAAGCTCCCGAAGAGCACTCTCATCATCACAGTAGTCTACGATAACAACATCAGTTATGCTCTCGATTCGATTAACTATCTGCTCTACTACACTTGAAACATCTATCCATTGGCCACGCCACCGGTACCTCCGCACTGCCACAAAAAAAGAAGGCTGAATCTGCTCCATGCGCAAAATGATTCCATCAACCTTGTAATCAGTTCCACAACTAGACCATACCCCCCCAAGGGTCGCAGTGGCGAGCATACAGGTTGTAGCCTCCGGAATATGCGGCATGTACGCAAACACTCGACTAGTCGGAGTCACGCCACACCCCTTTAAATGAGCGGCGAGAGAAAACACCTCTTCCCGCACTACTTTCCGAGAAAGCGATCGTCGAATTGCACTTTCGCTCCACGAAATTATCACCACATCATCATCATTGCCTTGCAACATATTTTGGGCGAAGTTAAGGCGAAAATTAGGAAACCATTCCCTCGATAGTGGCGTAGGAAGAGATGCATCAGATGTATATGCCGGTGAGAAGTCCCCCTCTCCGAAAACTCCTACATACCTTGCTAATTCATCCCAAAAAACCAATGGAGACTCCACAGACCAGCGGTACAGCTCCTCATATGACTGGCACGAAACCACACTCCTCGCGTGTAGGCTCTCAATAAAGCGCGTTAAAGAACACGTGGCAATAAGCTCTTCTGAAGGCTCCCAGACAATATTCATATCGTTGTTTTTCATACCTACCAGTGTACTAGTCTAACGAGTATCCACCAAGGCGAAATATAGGCACAATCAAAACACTGTGATACCGTTCCGGATATATGTCTAATTCTCGTAGCACCACAAACAGCCACACTCATTTCATGCTCGAAGCCCTCAAACTGGCTCGTATATCTACTCGTAAAACGCTCCCTAATCCCAGTGTTGGCGCTGTCATTGTGCACGATGGGACCATTATCGGCCGTGGATACCACAAAGTATTCGGAGGACCTCACGCTGAGATAGAAGCGCTTCAATCTGTTACAAATCGCAACCTCCTCTCTCGATCAACTCTCTATGTGACACTAGAGCCCTGCGCACACGTCGGGAAAACGCCTCCTTGCGCGGATGCAATCATTAAGGCCAAGATCCCGAGAGTTGTGATTGGATGCCGAGACCCTTTCGAACATGTGCGGGGACAAGGAGTTGCCAAGCTCCGTGCAGCAGGCATTGAAGTCATAGAAAATTGCCTTGTCGAAGATTGTATTGAGCTAAACAAGCGATTCATCTTGGCCCACAGGCTCAGGCGACCCTATATAACGCTCAAATGGGCTCAAACCAGCGATGGATTTATCGCGCCGATCGATCGCGGCAAACTCTCCATCAGCGGGCCTGAAGCAAAATCCCTCGTACACCTTTGGCGGGGAGAGGAGATGGCGATTGCTGTCGGAACTACCACGGTGCAAACCGACAATCCTAAGTTAACGGTACGAGATACTTCATGCTATTCTCCAGAAAACCTCCCGCCGATTAATCCTCTCAGAGTCGTCATTGGAGATGCGCAGAAACTAGTTCGTAGTAGTGCAATCTTTAACTCGGAAGCACCCTCTCTTCTATTCTCCTCTGCGCTTCTTGATATGCCGGAGTGGGTAACCGTAATACCGCTTCCCAAAGATACGCAGTTACTCCCAATCATAATGAGCCAATTGTATCAGAGAGGCATACTGTCACTCTTTGTAGAAGGTGGTCGTTATACTCTAGAGAAGCTGATTGAACAGCAGCTCTGGGATGAAGCGCGGGTATGCATAGCGCCTCACTGCATCAGAGCTGGCATACCAGCGCCCCGAATCTCGGCGCCCTATCATGCAACACAAACCGCCGGGGTCGACACATTTTACTTCTATCAGAATCCCATACGAAAAATTAATCTTGGAATCCCCGAGCAATAGCCATACACTCTCGGCATGAGTACTCACAATCAGAAAACTATCGGCGTGATCGGCTTCGGCATTATGGGTGCCCAAATGGCCGTAAATCTGGCAAAGAAGGGCTACACAGTACTCGGCTATTCACGGACTCAAGCGAAGGTTGAAGAAAAAGCTTCCGAAGGAATTATCTCAGCTTCACTAGAAACGATTGCCGAGTCATGTGAAACCGTTCTCTTAGCACTAACAGATGGCCCTACTGTGTCATCAATTCTCTTTGAGCCGCAGTCAAACTCTAACCTCCTGACAGGTCTGGCATCAGCACTTCCTTCTGGCTCTCTTATTATCGATACCACTACCATCGCGCCACAAGAGTCGCTTGCAATTTATACACAGTGCAGAGAACTTGGAGTGGATTTCGTGGATAGTCCTGTCTCGGGTGGAGATATTGGAGCCAAGAACGGCACCCTTACGTGTATGGTAGGTGGAGAGGCTACCGCATGGCGAAGAGCTCACGTCATCTTGTCATCGGTCGGTAAAAACATCATCCACGTTGGCCCGCCGAGTTCGGGACAGAAAATGAAAGCGATTAATCAGGTCGCTGTGGCGTTGGGAATCGTCGCTATGACAGAGGCTCTTTTACTAGCAGATGAGCTCGCCATCGATCGGAATCTTACGATCGAAGTCCTCCAAGGTGGCGCCGCTGGATCGTGGGCACTCGCTAACTACGCACCTCGAATTGTTGAAGGCGATCTTGCACCAGGATTTAAAGCCTCGCACATGCTAAAAGACCTTCGCATAGCACTATCAGAAAAGGGCGAGGCCTCACTCCCTGCAACACAGGCAGTTACTGCGCTTTTTGAGAAACTTGTCGCTCAATATCCAGAACTTGGTAATCATGCACTGTGTAAAGCCTATCAAGCAGAGATAAGCAACTGATATGCCATCAAACTCTCCGGCATGAATTTGGATCACGTGTCCACCGGAAGCCTTTTTTCAGCCACCAGTTGCATGCCTCCGTTTTAAAAAAACTCACGCCAGCGAAGTCGATGGAAACACATATGAACATCTCGACGAGTCGCAAAAGGGTAAAAACCCGCTTTCAAACAGCCCTTGAGAGATGCCGCGTTATGCTTATCAACAAATGTCACTAACCACCTAAGGTCTTCAATTTTTTTTGCGTGTGCAACAACAGCGCATAAAGCACGAGACATAATTCCCTTGCCACGGTGACGGCGAGGTATGTAGGCATTCTCTAATAAAGCCTCTCCGGCACTTAACCTGGGGAATCGTCCCATAAAGAATTTTTGCATTGCGTCGTTGTATTCATTCGTTATCAACCACTGCATAAATACAGGTTCCCCCTCCACACTATCTTCCACAACATAACAAGAGGGAATATTCTCAGCTAATAACGCATACCGACGAAGAACTTCTCGCCTCTCATCGCAGCCTGCATTAACCAAATCACCCGTCAAAAGCTCTGCCGTGTCGCGCATTTCGAATGGCCGAACGATGAAACGAGAATCTTGTTTTTCCAGCTCGCGAATACCACCGAGATCGTATAGTAATCCATATGATATCCACTCATGATAAACTTGACGAATAATCCCACGGGATACGTTGCCACTACGAATCGATGCCAGCACCCTCCCCTCCTACACAATCTACCTTTTGTTTCATAATCTCCGCTCCTGAGGATCTCCCCAGATGAAATCACGTATCGAACGAACACCCCTTAAGCATCGAAGAGGAGTTAGACAGGCCAAGCGCGCATAGAGACTCGGTCGGATAATGTAGATCGAAGAATGTGCCTGAAATTCATCGGTCCATACACTCTTCCACGGGGCGATTGGTCCAAGAAAATCAATTTTTCTGGCTCCTCGATCGACCAGATCAGAGATTACTTCGTACATAAGCACCTGACCCGGAGAGAACTTAGAGTAGCTTTCATCGTAGGCGACCTTCGGGGTGTAGTAGATACCATTTAGGTAAATACCAAAATGCATGGCGATTATTCGTCCATTTAATCGCAATGCGTAGGGTAAAAAGGCTCCCTTACTCGAAAATCCCCGCATGAGACTGTGATAAAAATGAAGTACTGTCGGATTTGAATCTATCGAGCTCCCGTTTTTACCCTTCCATCCCTTTGATTCAAGTCGAACAAACTCCTCAAACGACCTCTGCGGCCTATCTAGCTCCGCTCCGAAGGTCAGGTCTCCTGCCTCAGATAATTTTCTCTTTTTACTTTTAATTCGGTTCCGGAATCGTCGCCATTCTCGCGGGCAATGTGCATAAGGATCTCCGCCATTTGGAAGGTTGAGCGCAGGACTCTTTCTCGTTGGCCAGACAAAAACATGGAAATCATCATCTAACGCCGCTGCAATGAGGTAATTAAGCGCGCCGTTCGAGGGAACGTCCAAAAACTCCAAGACATCCCAATCTTTATTATCAAGGAAAGCTTTCCACATATATTCAGCGCTCTGTTGAGGTGCTACTCCATCGTGTATTAGGTCAAACCTACAGGAGTGTATCCATGACATACTACGAAACACCCTCGCTGGTATGCCGCGAGATATTTGATTGTCATACATCAGGGGTAGAATCCCTCTTAGATTATCCCCCTCCCAGGCTGAAACTAGATAGCGAGGCTTATATCGAGCGTGTGTTTCAAAACCGGCATGAAACCACTCCGGTTGATAAAAAGGCTCTGCAAAAGGCCGAGATGCTGTTATCTGCCGCCACCTCTGCAGGTACTCATCCGGACACAATTCACCACATACCTCAAATCGGGATTGCCATGGCCCCGATTCTTTTGGTGAAGGAGATGGAGCAAGCAACGCTAACCCTCTGTTATTACTTAAAACTACTGCTCTCATATCTATTTCCTCCGGGGCGGGTCGATGATTTCTGTAACGGAAAGCTCATCCTAAGCTCACGGTGGAAAATCGACCATAAGAGCGATCATAAGAGGATGCCCATCAACTACCCATGAAAAATAGATACCGGGGTGGCAAGACGACAGGTGGTGTGCTAATTTCTGTGCGCCAATTAGCTTGGCATATGCCGCTACGTGATACCAAAGGCTGTAGGTAGGAATGGCATTCAATCCTCCATACACCTCTTAGTGCCATACAGCATACGATACGGGATTTTTTATACACGCCAAAGACCAAGAGGTTTCAGATGTCTTCGTTCTCCACAATTCCATCCGCTCCAGTTGATCCGATTCTAGGCCTAACGGAAGCTTTCAAAAAAGATTCCTCATCAACGAAAGTAAATCTAGGAGTAGGTATATATCAAGACGCCCACGGCAATGTTCCTATCTTAAAAGCAGTTCAGAAGGCCACCACTCTCTACACATCTCTTGAAGATACCAAGGCTTATCTTCCGATTGATGGCTTAGCCTCTTATAATTCGGAGACACAACATCTCTTGTTTGGCTCGGATAATACAGTCGTGACTGAAGGAGCCGTTGCTACCGTTCAAACCGTTGGAGGAAGCGGCGCACTTCGCATCGGCATGCAATTTCTCAAGGATTTCTATCCGGATGCTACAATTTACATCAGTGCTCCTAGCTGGGGGAACCATCAAGTCATCGCCACCTCCGTGGGTATACCTGTTAAAGAATACCCCTACTATTCATCCGAAGAACACGGCCTAAACCGTCACGCGATGTTAACAACACTCTCCGAAGCTCCAGCGCAGAGCATCATTCTTCTACACGCCTGTTGCCACAATCCAACGGGCGTAGACCTCGATAACGACACCTGGAAACAGGTAGTCGACATATGCCGAGAGCGCTCTCTTATTCCATTTATTGATTGCGCCTATCAAGGGTTTGCTGAGGGCATTGAAGAAGACGCCTATCCAATCAAACTATTTGCAGATTCCGGGCTAACTTTTCTGGTGGCGAACTCGTACGCAAAGTCTCTTTCCATGTATCGGGAGCGTTGCGGAGCCCTCTCTGTCGTAACTTCTTCGCAAGAAGAAGCGCAAGCAGTTACCTCGCAACTTAAGCGTATCATTCGTACAATGTATTCAAGCCCTCCATCCTTTGGAGCTCAAATCGTCTCACTCGTACTCTCGACTCCTGAGCTTCGCTCTATGTGGATTCAAGAGCTTGATGAGATGCGTCTTCGAATCCTTGAAATGAGAGAGCTATTCACTACCACTCTTGCCGAGGTTGCTCCAAACAGAGACTTTTCATTTATTAAAAATCAGCGGGGCATGTTCTCATATTCGGGGCTACCAGAGAAAGCGGTCAACAAACTCCGCGAAGATCATCACATTTATGCACTTAAAAGTGGTAGAATATGCATTGCGGCCTTAAACCAGCAGAACATACACTATGTATGTGAGTCGATTGCAAAAGTACTTAATACATAACAACCTTGCACTGGGCATTCTTGTCGTTGCATGGCTCAGTTCCGCACTGGCGACAGAAGCATATGCTGAACCGAGCAATCCGCCCAGAACGCTTCTACGATTTCTAAGTAATGCTCTGGAACATCCTGTCCGAATCATTCCAAATCCATCAGACACATCCGGCCTTCTAATTGCAGAGCGCGGTGGGACCATCGAAGTTTTTGATGGAAAACGCCTCAACTATCGGCCATTGCTGGATATAGAGGAACTCTTTGAGGGGCGGCCAACCTACGGACTCATCGACATCCAAGCAAGTAATCCTCAACCCGGCAAGCCGCCGACATTCTTTATCGCATACAAAGAAAACCATGGTGACGTCATCGTTGCCCGTTTAATCCCCAAAAAAGACGGCACATCCGGAGAACGGGAGCTCTACGGCATTCTAAAAATAGCCAGACTTGCTCCTAATACTACTCACGTAACTCTTTCAGTCGATAAATACGAAAATCTCTATGTTGCCACAGGCAAAGAGCGAAGTAGCCCCACTCGGCCAAAATCAGTCCTTCCCCCACCACACCCTTTCGACGGCGCCATCTTAAGAATTAGACCTGGCAAAACAACAGGTTATACTATCCCCAAGCGAAGTCCGTGCAAAAATTCAACTACCATCAAACCTGAAGTGTGGAGAATCGGCATTCACAACCCGCTCGCACTCTGGCACGATCCAAATACAGCAAAACTCTTTGTCGCTGACGACGACTTTCTCGGCGTAACCACTGTGTATCAAGCCTCTTCATCTACCTGCTCAAGCCGGAGCTCCCAGAGAACTCTGCCTTCGACAAGAATCTCTCACCAACCATCCACACCACCAATCGTAGCCGGAATCTACACCGGCAGAGATTTTCCAGAGTTAAACGGGATGGTCATCTACGGGGATTCTCTCACCGGAAAAATATTCGCCATCCAGCCATCTCGATCCTCGAGAGATGTTAAACAATCGCCAGTAGAACTTGCGCAACTTCCGAATAGTACCCTTAGCGCTGTCGGATTCGATGGCCGTGGAAGGATTTATCTCGCCTCCAACGAGGGAAAACTGTGGCGAGTTGAGCCCAACAGCTAGAAGCATTCGCTACTTAGCTGGCAACTCATATGCCGTTACCTCAGATGCAAATTGGCAGTCATTGTGAGCTCCATCACAAAACGGCTGCTTCTTGGAAGCTCCACAACGACAAATAGAAACGGCAGAACGCCCATTGAGATTAAAAGGATTCCCAGAGGCATCTCGAATCTCAAACCCCTCTCCTTCCACACGCAAAGGCCCGTTGTTTTTAACAGTTATGATAACTTTTGCTTCGCTCATATCTAAACCTCTTTAATCAGTTGCCCTACCGAGATCGGTTGTAACACACGCCTCGTGGCATCACTACTAGATTTTTATCATCCAAATTTACTTTAGCCACGATGCGAAATCGACGTCATACAAGTCCCCCCCTAGATATAGCCTAGAATTCAATTAATCCGATTCGGTAGCGCTCGTGCACATGGCTACCAAACTAAGGATACTACCAAGAGGAGAACTGCCATGAATAAGAACAAATCTAAATCTAATCCAAAAAAACTCCGCGGGTTCGCTGCTATGGATCCAGAAAAGCAACGTGAGATCGCCAGCAAAGGTGGAAAAATCGCTCACCTCAGGGGCAACGCTCACGAATTTACTCCTGAAGAGGCCCGAGAGGCGGGACGCAAAGGCGGTAAGGCAGTAAGCAAAGACAGAAAGCACATGGCTCGCATCGGTAGGCGCGGAGGTGCCGCACGAAACCAACCAAAAATCCCTGAAGTTCCCGAGCAACAGGTACCTCCCACACCATAATATGGCCAAGCCAGAAGGGAAGAAAAGAGAACATTCTCGAATGACACTACACTACCAAAATACCGAGGTTACTTAACGAAAGGTCTCTCAAAGAGCCTCAGTAGATGTATCAAGGGAACTTGCAAAGCTAGTTGTTAACATTCGTCCAAAAGCGACCAAAAAAAGCAAAACGTGTTAACCTTGTTGGCCCCGAGGACTCATAAAAGCGAGACCACGAAAGAATCTCTATAGAAAATCCTCTCGTGGTCTCTAAAAAATGGGTTGGCAAGGAGGTGGAGTTACCCCTCCATCTCCTCTTTTAGTTTCAACTAACGTTCAAACCCACTCAAAGCCTCTCGCAATTGCTCACTTCCGATATACTCTCCATCGAATTCAATCGCTCGATAGTACTCAGAGTATTTTGGCCATGCACCAACAACATCTCGGATCCGAAGAGATCCATTCTTGACTCCCGCAATAACTCGGGCATCATCTTCATTCCGATCCCAAGGTCGAGACCCGGCGTTGGCATACACATATTCCTCGGTATACGCCGAACCAATCACGCCAGGACCATCAAAGAGCCGCTGCTTGGCGACAACTCGCTTACTACTCCGACGAGCACGTCGGCGTTGCTTTCGAGTCCTTTTCTTTTTCGAGCTCTTACGAAGCGAACTCGTTTGGTACCGACTGGAGACATTCGTCAGTCGGGAAGCGATATTATCAGCAAGGTACACCCGGGTTTTTGAAGCGGGGACATTCTTGGAATACACCGCATATGCATCCTTTTGTCCGTCTAATCCAGGCATATAAACGTTCCCAATAACATCAAGGTATATCGGCTTACGAGTGTCTTCAAGATCAGAGATATTCGTTGTATTCCACGATGAAGTACCACCCCATCCGAAAATAACATTGTTCAGCATCTCTCCCCTCGTGTCATACTTCCAACGAATATTCCAGTTGTGGTTTGCCGCTAGAAGATTCCCCTGGAAGATTACATTTCGAGCCTTTTGAAGTACCAGAACTCCATTACCTCGTGAACCCTTCGGATGGATCGACCGATATAAGGCTTCCGAGATGATACTGTCTTGTACCAAAACATTTTTTACCCTACCGAATGTCTTAAGATTCGAATCAATCCCCCATGACATCGAGAGATTTTTAAGCGTAATGTCATGTGCATTCGCTCCCTTGACACTTATGCTTCTTCGATACTGCGGAACAACGCCCAGTTTTTCATCTCCAGTTCTTATCGCAACGTGTTCAATAGTTACATGATGCGTCCTGATAGAAATCCCACTGTTTGTGATCAAAATCCCCGGCGAAGGAGCCGTTTGACCTGCAATAACAAGCTCAGGTTCCTCAACTACAATTGTATCGCTTAGAGCAATCCGGCCGGAAACTTCAAAGACACATACTCGTGGGCCAGCACTCAAAGCACATGCTCGCAAACTTCCTTCTCCAGAGTCATTCAGATTTGTCACCCGAATTATCTTATAGACCGTCTGTCCGACCACACTAGGAGTTCCTGTTGGTAATACTACAGGAGTTAGTGTTACCTCAGGTGTCACAACAGCAGTCGGCGTGCTCTCAACCGTCGGTGTATAACTAGGAGTATACGTCCATGTCGGAGTAGCACTCGCCGTAGGTGTGGCAGTACTCGTTGGAGTTGGAGTCGCAGTTCGCGTAGGCGTTGGAGTAGGTGTTTTTGTAGCAGTAGGCGTAGCTGTCGGAGTAGTTACATCACCACCACCCTCATACGCTGCAAGCAAACTATCAACTCCTGCCGAAGACAACGTGCTAGAAAGCGAAATTTTTCTCGAAGCACTCCCAAAATTTGGCCAAGTCCCCACGGCATCGCGAATACGAAGTGACCGGTCAGCGACCCCACGCAAAATACGCTTGTCATCTGCGTTTCTATCCCATGGTCGAGACCCGACCCCCGCGGTCACAGCCGCATAGACCTTAGATGATGCAATTGGTGTATATCCACTAAATATACGGCTTGATACCAAGTATTTAGATTCGATATTTGTCAACCTAGGGACTATATTGTCTTGCAAAAATACCTTTGAATCACTCGGCGTATTTTGTGAATACACTGCATACGCAGTCTGTAAGCCATCGGGACCAGGAATGTAGTGATTGCCAATTACATCAAGATACGTTGGAATATCCTCATTACTGACATCAGATATGTTTGTCGTATTCCAAGAGGATGTTCCACCCCATCCATAAATGACATTATTAATCATCTCTCCATGAGTATTAAACTTCCATCGAATGTTTCTATCTCTATTGGCAGCGAGAAGATTATTTCTAAATACGATTCCACGAGCTGTCTCTCCTACCAAGACCCCCATACTGTGAGGACCCTTTGGATGAAGAGAATCATGCAGAGCTTCCGCTATAAGGCAATTTTCAACCGTGACATCCTTAACCGGTCCGTATGTTGATACATTTTCATCAATCGCCCACGAAACCGATAGATTTTTCAGGTGAACATCATGACCCGAAGAGGACTCAATACTTAGCCCGTCACGACCGCTAGGACTCGGGCCGCTAGCGTCATCACCAACTCGAACCGCAAGATGTTCAATTCGAACATGATGCGAATTAACCGAAATACCAGCATTGGTCACCGTAATACCCGGAGACGGCGCTGTTTGTCCGGCAATAATCAAGTCTGGCTGCTTAACTGTTAACTCAGTCGATAACTTTATTCGCCCTGCAACTTCAAACACACAAATTCTAGGTCCTGACTTCTCAACACATGCGCGTAACGTTCCCGAACCCGAATCTGCAAGCGATGTCACCTTGACCACCGCATATGAACTAGCCTGTGCATACGTGCGATGCACAAAACCGCCCATTCCACACAGCATGGCAAGGCCCATGCCGATAGAAAGCACCCTACTTCTCATAATAACCCTTTAAAAAAACACCACAGCATAACGCTACGGCCAGAAAAACCTTTTGTCGAAATACTCTCTCGCCCAAAAGCAAGAGACAATTCCAACTCGAACTATACTTTCACCTTACGGAGTGCATGCAGACTTAGCCAGAGTGCCACAAAAAATTTTGTATATGATCTTACACACTCAAACCATCAACCTAGACGTCGCAGCATGACAAACAACAGATCAAGCACTTATCTCTTATCGAGAGCGCTTAAAATTGAACATCAAAAACTGTGTTAACAAATGAAAATTTCAGAAAGTGGTTTTATAAAGTACCGCCATTATCCCGCACCAATCAGGTCTGTAGTGCTTTTTGCCGTGTGGTCATGTCTATACTCATACCTCTCTTATGCAAGATTACTGCAGTATAACAGGACAGCCTCTCCTTTCGATTTTTTATCCACTGAGTACCTCCCGTAGTGAATATACTCTTGCAATGCTTATGAATGCTGCCTACCTGCACCTCATAACGGTTCATATCCCCGTTTTAGGCTGTCCCCTTGCTCTCATTCTTTTACTCATCGGTAAAAAGCATCACAACAAAACAATCATCCAAACAGGACTTATCCTCTTGATTATTTCGTGCCTTACAACACTCCCTGTCGCCTTCTTCGGGCACCAGTCTGTATCAATCGTAACAGACCTGCCAGGAGTTTACCGCGACATAATCAAAAACCATGAGAACATGGCCGAGAAAGCACTCTGGGCAACGAACATAACTGCCGGTATAGCGCTATTAACGTGGGGCATCTTGCACATCGGAGTTGCCCTCGAAGAGATCTTTCTTGTTCTCACACTCGTAGTGGGAACGATAACTGCAACATTACTTGGCTACACCGCACATCTAGGAGGAAAAATAAGACATCCTGAAGTCTACGTTCAAGAGACACCGAACTCTGTTCCTCCCACCCTATTAACACCACACTCTTCGTCAATCAAACCATCACAAACTACATGGTGACCCGCCTCAGTCACTCTCTTGTAGTATTCCCCTACTATACTTTCATTCGATGCTCATTAGAAGGAGAACACGTTCTCCAATCGAGCATGAGATGTTCGTTTCAGCAGTACACGAGCGCCGAAGTATAAAAAAGAATAACTCAATAAAAATTCCCAGCGGAGGATAGACAATGAACGTACAGGATATAATGACTAAGAAGCCGGTCACTTGTGAACCCACCACAAAGCTAGATCGAGTAGCCAACCTTATGGCAACCCATGACTGCGGCGAGATTCCCGTCATCAAATCAAAAGATACACCAGAACTAATCGGCGTCATCACCGACCGAGACATCTGCTGTCGAGCAGTTGCCCAAGGAAAAAACCCGGCAACCGTACCCGTAAGTGAATGTATGTCTTCACCAGTATTTACAATTACCGCCAATACAGAAATTAGTGACATCTGCAAAAAATTTACCGAGAAAGAGATTCGTCGGCTACCTGTTGTAGATAACAAAAACCATGTTATCGGAATTATCTCCATCGCAGATCTAGCCGAGCGCGCACCAGAGCAGTACGCCCGAGAAATCCTAAGTCAGTGCACACGACCCAGTAGTTCAAGCCAGATTCCCGCACATTAAACCGAAGAGCACGTAGAGAGAGCTCTCTCTCTCTGCGTCCATTTGCTCGACACAACAACTTTTTTGTAATAAGCGAAGCATATAGAGCGGCTGGTAATTATTTTGAACCATCGGGGGTGAAGCTGCGATTAGCAGCGAGAGGGGGCCTTGCCCCCTAGGCCCGAGCGCCGAGCGGGAAAAAGTGGAGGTGACGGGAATCGAACCCGCGTCCTAGAAACCTCGCAATATATCCTCTACATGTTTAGAACGTTGATACTCTCACCAGAGTGGCTCCAACGCACACAGCCATCTCTGGCCAGCTCACTGTTTGTTTCGACATAACGCCGGAGCACGCGTTACATCAGAGCCCGAGAAAATAAAGCTTTTAAGAGATTACGGGCGCCTCCCTTATCAGCCGACTAGGCACTTGTGGTGGCTAGTCTAGGTGCTGTCACCTTACGCAGCCAACGCTACTGGAGCGGCTGGAGCGAAACGGTGTGCAGCTTGAATAACGTTATTTTTTGCAGTTATTCTTTTTCCGATTTTTTACCAGGCCATCGGACCCTGGACATGCAGACATATCGTTTGTGAATCCAGTCGAAACCTTTACACCCCCTTATATGACTTTTGGAACATTCCGGATAAGAACGCTCCATCTAGTAAGTATACGTTATCTACAGAGAATTTTCCACTGCTTTCGAGCAGTGCGAGCCTGTCGCTTTACATCTTCTGAGACATAGCTCTCGCGAGATCCCTGTTTGCCTCTCGCTCTTTAATCGACTGGCGCTTGTCAGGAGCGGCCTTTCCTTTGGCAACCGCTATCTCTAACTTTGCTCTTCCGCCTTTTAAGTAAAGCTGAAGGGGTACTATCGTAACGCCCTTGGTCTCAGTCTCTCGGATGAGTTTATCGATCTCTCGCTTATGCAGTAACAGCTTGCGGGGTCTTCTTGGATCGTACTCCTTATCGGCGCTGTGTGCGTATGGCTTCACGTAGGCATTTAGCAGAAACAACTCTCCGGATTGCGGGCGAACGTACCCTTCGTTTAGGGTTATTTCCCCTGCCCTAATTGACTTAATCTCGGCACCAGAGAGCACCAAACCCGCCTCATACGTATCGAGTATGTGGTAATCAAAGCGTGCTTTGCGATTAACCGTAATGACTTTGCCACCCTGAACCATATATGTGCCCAAAAATCGCCTTACACGCTTTTAAAAAATCTCAATAATTATCAGATACTAGAGGCTTAAATTTAAAATTTCAACATGCTAGGATACAGAAGATCTTCGATTAAGTTTTTAAACACTCACTTGGCCTCTAAGCCTAGGAAAGATTTACACACTTTCACTTTTACGCTATGACGTTAAAAACATGTCTACCATACTATAATCATTATGTTTACTTCGCGCGAAATCAGAGAAAAGTTCCTCACCTTTTGGACCGAACAACCCCGCTCATGTGGGGTTGTTCCCAATCTTTCATTAGTGCCAAACGTTGATTCCACCCTCTTGTTTGTAAACTCAGGGATGTTTCCACTTGTTCCGTACCTAGGTGGTCAGCCTCATCCATTAGGAAAGAGACTGTGTAACATTCAGCGCTGCCTTAGAACCAACTACGAAGATATGCTCGAGGTCGGTGACAATCGGCATACCTTGATGTTTGAGATGATAGGCGACTGGTCGCTTGGAGATTTTACAAAGGAACAGCAGATCCCCTGGATCATGGAACTCTGGGTCAAGGTATACGGCATGGACCCAAAACGTCTCTATGTATCAGTATTTGCAGGTGACGAAACCGCTCCTCGAGATGATCTTGCAATTGAGATATGGAAGAAGACCTTCCGAGAGTACGGTGTAGAAGCTGAGTTCTGTGAAGATGTCACGGCCGTACCACCAACGCTCGAAGATTCTGCAGACTGGAAGTATCACATCTTCCCGTATGGCAAAAAGAAAAACTGGTGGCAACGTGCTGAAGCACCCGGTGAGCTCGGTGGGCCTACCTCCGAGATGTTTTATGATCTTGGTGTCCCTGAGCACATTCAGGAATCATACGATATAAATGATGACTCTGGTCGCTTTATCGAGATAGGCAACAATGTATTTATGGAATACAAGCTCTCGTCAGATATGACGTGGGAACCCCTCGAGCAGAAAAATATCGACTTTGGAGGCGGTTTTGAGCGGATCTGCATGATCGTACAAAACAAGTCAGATATCTTTGAGAGTGATATCTACTCTCCTATCATTGACAAAGTTTCAGCGCTTTCCGGTAGAAGTTATAAGACTAACGGAGAAGAGAATGAAGATACGGCGGCGTTTCGGGTGATAGCTGACCACGGAAGAGCCGCTACTTTTATTTTGGCCGATGGAATCTCCCCTTCTAATAAGGATCAAGGATATATCTTACGGCGCTTCATCCGACGACTCGTCCGTTTCGGCCGAAAACTTGGCCTAGAACAAGCCTTTACTCATGAGATAGCAGGTGTCGTTATAGACACATTAGAACACGCCTACCCGCATCTATTAGAGAATCGAGAGGTAGTGATTCAAAAGATTAAAGATGAGGAAGCAACTTTTAACCAAACGCTTTCAAAGGGTTTAAAAGAACTCTCTAAGATCCAGGCTCAATTAGAACCAGGTGCTATGATCTCTGGGGAACAGGCGTTCTTTGTGTATGAGACCTACGGCTTTCCACTCGAGCTTACCCTTGATGAGTTGCAGGTATCTGATGATGACGCAAAGAGCATTACCACTCAGTTCGCTGAAGCAGAGCAGAAGCATCGAGCGCTCTCACGAGCTGGTGCTGAACAGAAGTTTAAGGGTGGCTTAGCAGATCAATCAGTTGAGACAACGAAGCTTCATACCGTGCATCACCTCCTACTTGCAGCACTGCAAAAGCTTATCGACCCCGAGATAAAGCAACGCGGAAGTAACATCACAGCAGAACGTATGCGAATGGATTACAACATCGATCGAAAGCTTACACCTGAAGAGGTCGCTCGGGTGGAAGCGCTCGTCAACGAGCAGATCGAAGCGGACTTACCGGTACTTCGAGTAGAGATGCCCCGAGAAGAAGCGGAAAGCATCGGGGCTCAAATGGAGTTTGGTGCAAAGTATCCTGATATGGTCACCGTGTACTTTATCGGTAGCCAAGAAAACTGGGTCTCTGCAGAGTTTTGTGGTGGTCCACATGCAAGCTCAACGGGTGAACTTGGAAGCGGTGCTCGCCGGTTTAAGATTAAAAAGCAAGAGAACGTCGGCGCGGGAATCAAAAGAATCAAGGCTATTCTCGCATAGAGCTATGTAATGACACCAAAGAAGCGAAAGCTGCTCCTTGCGCTCTTGGAAGAGATGTATCCAATAGCCGATTCGGAGCTTACCTTTGATAACGAGTACCAACTCATCATCGCGGTAATGCTCTCTGCGCAGTGTACCGACGTACTTGTAAATCAAGTTACCCCTGCGCTCTTCGCCAAATATCCTGATTTTGAAGCTTTGAGTAAGGCTAGACTCAGCTCCGTCGAAAAGCTTATTGGCTCGGTGAATTACTTTAAAACAAAGGCAAAGAACATAATTGCGACAAGTAAGGTTGTTTGTGCCCAGTTTAACTCGGAGGTTCCAAAAACTATGGAAGCTCTGATAGAGCTCCCCGGAGTCGGTCGAAAAACTGCCAACGTCGTTCTAGGTGAAACAGGTGCCGCGCCCGCAATACCTGTTGATACTCATGTGTTTCGTGTCTCACGTAGGTTAGGACTCTCGGCGGGAACAACCACCGACCAGGTAGAGCAAGACCTCATGAAGCTGTTTGCGCCAGAGACGTGGCGAGGGCTCCACCACAGGCTTATCTTTCACGGCAGACGGGTGTGCAAGGCAAGGGCGCCAAACTGTCGAGAGTGTCAGATTCAAACGCTATGTGTATCTAGCCTTGCGTAATAGATGCTACATTGATGGCATCTAGCTTGTACTATGTTCCTCAAAGCGATAAGAATAGAGGAATCAATCGCAAGCCGTTTTTAGAGGAGTTTTCCGTATGCCTACATTGTTTAGCCCCATGGAGCTTGGAGATCTAACACTGTCTAACCGTATTATTATGGCGCCACTAACTCGTATGAGGAGCAAACAACCCGGCAATATCCCACAGCAACTAAACGCTACATACTACGCACAACGTGCATCTGCAGGATTAATAATCTCAGAGGCAACTCAGATATCGCAACAGGGTCAGGGATACCCTGCTACCCCGGGCATATATTCCGACGAGCAAGTGGAAGGTTGGAAGCTTGTGACCGATGCGGTTCACAAGGCCGGTGGTCGTATGTTTCTGCAGCTGTGGCACGTAGGACGGATTTCACACACCTCACATCAGCCAAACGGAGCACTCCCCGTAGCTCCCTCTGCGATCAAACCAGAGGGCGGGACCTATTCTGCTGACTGGCAACCTGTGGGCTTCGAAACTCCTCGAGCACTCGAGGCCTCTGAGATTGCCGATATCGTGAGAGACTACGCACAAGCAGCTCAGAGAGCTAAGGACGCAGGCTTTGATGGAGTTGAAGTCCATGGAGCAAACGGCTACTTGCTCGATCAATTCCTACAGGATGGCTCCAACCAACGCACCGATGAATACGGTGGATCGATAGAAAACAGGGCTCGATTGCTTTTACAGGTTATAGATGAGGCTATCGCCATATGGGGCAATGGGCGCGTAGGAGTTCGGCTCTCTCCCTACGGCACCTTTAATGACATGAAAGATACAGACCCAGTTGCTCTATTTACCTATGTGCTGGAGCAATTAAGTGCTCGTCAGATAGCGTATGTGCATCTTATTGAGCCTCGTTCATCATCAGCAGGCTCACAGGATGGAAACATCTCTGATGCTCCCCATGCCGCAAAGATATTCCGCAAAGCTTTCAAGGGAGCTCTCATTTCGGCAGGTGGTTACGTTCGAAACGAGGCAGTCACTGCAATCGAGTCTGGAGAGGTTGATGCAGTAGCGTTTGGAAGATTCTTCATATCGAATCCAGATCTGCCTAGCCGCTTAGAAAAAGATACGGAACTAAACGCATACGATAGAAACTCATTCTATGGTGGCGGAGAAAAGGGTTATACAGACTACCCTAGCCTCTCCTAATTGTGTTATCTCTTTAATTCAAAAATATTTGGTTTAAAGAGTTTGTTTTGTGCGATTGACATTAAAAACATTACAATATACCAGCTTACTACTACTCACTGCGGCCTCACTACAAGCAACGTGGAACGTGATACGTGACGTTGAGAGCTCCTGGTGGGAGTACTTGCTTAGAGCATTCTCCCCCCTGCTCTGTATCGCTTTATTAGCAATCATAGTCATTCGAATTGCAGTGCCGAAACTTCGCATGAAGCTGCTTGAAAAGCTTGTCACACTGATAGCCTTAATAGCTCTCGTTGCTCCAATAGCGAGGCATATCCACACTCGATATCCTCATGCAACAACACATCTATCCTCTGATATCGAAGATCAGTTTGTTAGTATCATCGATCTTAATGTCCTAGGAGACCGACAGCTCTCCAAAGAGAGCATAGCAGAGATAACCAAACGAAACGCTGATGTGGTGACCCTACAAGAGGTCAATCCGGAGTTTGCACGGGCAATTCAGGAAAATCTTACGACAGAATTTCCATGCCAGATTATACGCCCGGCAACTGGCACCTCAGGAATGGCGCTTCTATCTCGATTTCCCTGTTCACTTGTTGCTGACACCGTAGAGGGCTCATGGGTAGGAGAACCCATCGTAGCAAAGATTACCCCTCCGAAGCGGCGCTCATTTGTAGTAGCAAACGTCCATGCTCTTGCTCCACACATGCCGACACCATTAGTTGGGCACTCTCCCCTATGGTCTCGACTATCTCAGACGGTTCGTACCCGCGAAGAAAGCCTCGCTAATCTACTTGCTATCTTAGATCGCTTTAGAGAGTCACCTATCTTGATTGCGGGAGACTTAAACGCCACTATCAGAAACAGAATATACGCTCTGATTAGAAACCAAGGGTACAAGGATGGTTGGCTTACCCTCCACGACCAAACAAACGGCGGAACGTGGCCTTTTCCCGAGTTTTTCGGCACTCAGCTTCTCTCCTGGATACTGCGAATCGACTATGTTTTTTATTCAGACCTACTAACTCCAGTCGAAGCAAAAACCATCGCCTCAACAATGGGGTCGGATCACAAAGGATTATTTTTTGTTTTCCGAGAGCTCTATGCTCTTGATGCTTAGTAGGCTCTCTCGCTGATAACAACCGCACTAGCACAGTTGTGTAGCTTTACCTGCACCTATCTTGAAAAGTCGTCAATTACCTGTAGTCATAAGACCCAATGCCCACTCCTGTAAGGCATCCATCTCTTCTTGGCATTCGAACGAAAACTCCTCCCCATCGGGCCATACTCCTACGCCCCTGTACCCAATAGCCCATCGCTCGACAGTCACAATCTTAGCCTCCTCGCCAAATCCTAACGAGCCTAGTAAGATATCCTCTGCGCGAACGTGTGGAGACAGTTCATCTCCGTTTTTTTTCATCCGTTATAGGCACCAAATACAAGTGTTGCATTCGTTCCGCCGAACCCAAAACTGTTCGACATCGCTACCTGTACTTTATGCTCTCGGGCATTGTGTGCCACGTAATCGAGATCACACCCCTCACCTGGATTTTCGAGATTTATCGTTGGAGGAACTACCCCATCACGTATTGCAAGAAGACAGAATGCAGCTTCAATAGCCCCAGCGGCTCCAAGCAAATGACCGGTCATCGATTTTGTCGAGCTTACAAGAAGCCCATCGTTGGCCCATGCACCGAAGACAGATTTAATCGCTGCTGTTTCCGAAGAGTCATTTGCTGGCGTCGAAGTGCCGTGCGCATTGAGATAATCAACTTTTTCAGGAGCTATATCCGCCCAAGCAAGCGCATTTTTCATACATTCAATAGCGCCCTCACCACCAACGCTCGGTGCAGTCATGTGAAATGCATCACATGATGTACCATACCCTAATATCTCACCATAAATTGTAGCGCCCCTCTTTTGTGCGCTCTCAAGTGATTCGAGCACCAAGATGGAGCATCCTTCTCCCAAGACAAATCCATCTCGATCCCTATCAAAAGGACGGGAAGCTTTTTGAGGATCATCATTTCGGGTCGAAAGAGCCTTAAGAGCATTAAATCCACCAATACCTACAGGACTCACCGTACTCTCCGAGCCTCCTGTAATCATCACATCCTGCAGGCCGTCTGCAACCATTCTAAATGCTTCACCGATTGCATGCGTTGAAGAGGTGCAGGCACTTGTGACCGTGTAATTAATACCTTTCAGATCGTATTTGATAGCAACGTTGCCGGGTCCTAAATTACTAATCATGCCTGGAATAAGAAACGGCGATATCTTTTTTGGGCCCCCTTCGATATATGCCGCGTGATACTTTTCAAGTATCATCAATCCCCCAATGCCAACCCCAAGAACACATCCCATTCGGCTACGCTCATAGGTTACAGCATCGTCTAACAGACCACTTTGCGCCAACGCTTCATGAGTCGCCGCAACAGCATACTGAGAAAAAAGATCCTGCTTCTTCTGATCTTTGCGATCAATGAACGGGTTTGCATCAAAACCCTTTACTTCGGCGGCAAATTGCGTCGCAAACTGACTCGCATCAAAACGCGTAATAGTGCCTACTCCCGAGCGGCCCTCTTTTGCTCCGCTCCACGTCTCTTCGACAGTAAGGCCCAACGGGCTAACAATTCCTAAACCTGTAACAACTACTCTACGCCTTTGCATGAAACTAAATCCTCTAGCTATTCTTCATCGTGAGCACCATCCGCAATACTACCTCATACTGGCTAGACCTGTACGAGTGGTGTCTCTACAGCGGATATTACCTAATCTTTTTATACTTTCCCCGTTGTGAAGTAATTGGAGGTGTTTTACCACAGGCCGCGAGTATGTGGAAGCGATCTTATCTTATTGATAAAACTGGCTAAAAAGATATCTTTTCGTGGCCTCAAAATCCCCCGAGCCATGCAATCTACGCCAATAGATTCAAAATAGCGCCCGCTTGCGTTGATGAATCTTTACCCAATAGGGCTGCGCCAAGCTGCATGCGAATTGTGTTTTGCACCAAATTCGCCGACTCCGAAGCTATATCGGCATCAGACACGCGCGCTAAAGACTCCCGCTCAGCTTGAAGCTGTGTCTGAATACCGTTATCAATAGAAGTAAGTCTTGAATACGTCGTGCCTATTACGTCACTCCTTTGCGCGCTTACAGACTGAGAAAAGTCGCGTATCGATTGGATGGCGCTTTGCGCACCTGCCTGCGTTGATATATCAACCGAGGTAAGAGTTGCCAAAT
The DNA here is from genome assembly GCA_038134595.1 of Pseudomonadota bacterium. Lineage (GTDB taxonomy): Bacteria > Bdellovibrionota_C > UBA2361 > UBA2361 > OMII01 > OMII01. The sequence continues at coordinate 91,705 of JAYPVM010000010.1, forward strand.
CCCCTGTAACAGAGAATCCTCCTACCGCAAGAGCTGATTGTGCGCTGCCATCGGTACCAACTTGAACAGAGAATCCTTCGCCACTCAAAAGTTGTTGACCATTAAACTCCGTAGTCTCGGTAATTCGTTGTATCTCCTGGGTGATACTATTAAATTCATCCTGTAATACTGCTCGCTGCTCATCAGAATACAGTCCGTTAGCAGACTGCACAGCGAGCTCTTGGAGTCTCCCACCTAAATCTTGAATCTGAGACACTGCTCCATCGGCGATGTTGAGCATAGAGGTAGCATCACCAATATTTTGTGATGCCCGGCTAAGCCTTACTGTCGATTGTTCAAGTTCGGCGGCAATCGCTTGACTAGCCGCATCAACACTTGCACTCGTAAAACGCGAGCCGCTTGCTAAAATTGCAAACGACTGGTTCACCGCCTTTGTGCTCGTATTAAAAAGATTTATTCCTCTTTGAGAGCTACTAGAAGAATATAAAGAACTAACCATACCAACTCCTCTGAGATGCCACACTGACCTCACCGCCGACAGAGTACCGACTCGACAAGATAGCGAACATGAAAATTCACTCAAGGCACACTCCGCAAAGCCTTTTGCGAATACAATTCATCCCTGGAAGTAATGGCACTCGATTGCCATCAAAAAACAACTCGACCAAATAGCTCTACGACCTAACGATTCAGAGCTAAGATAAGATTTTTTTTAATACAATCAAACGCCCCACTGCTGTAAGCCTCCACTTTTTCTGCCAGATTCACCGACTCACACAACCTATACAGAGAATCTGGGTTGCACTGTAAACTTCCCATCCATTTATAAAGAAGCCCTTCGTAAAGATACGTGCCTTCCCTCGCACTACAAGAGCCTATTACGATATATTCCCACTCTGTACTGAAAGCCCTGCTCCTGCCCGAGAAAAACCTACTCTAATTAACGCAAGGCTAGCTCTAACACCTTAAATGATGTGCTGGCACGTGAGTGCTCACCTGTCTTCTGAATTCGCTCTAAAGCATCACTTAAACCAGCGATGGTCGTCTCAACTTTTTTGAGGATAAAATCTCTCTTTGCCCGAGAAAACTTCAATCCTCTCTGAAGAGACATCGTGTCGATAATAACAGGAAGCTCCTCTGGACTTGGAGCTGCCATTTCTGTTTGCTCAGAATCTGCCAAACATCTCTCAATGATGGGATTAATCTGCAACTGCCAAAGTGGTTTTGCGCTTATCACAACAAGCACACCATTTGTTTCGGCAATGCGCTGGGATATTGCTAAGAACAATCCCTCGCCAAACTGACCCTCTAGCCAGGTATGTGCATCATCAATCACAAGCGACTGTACACCTTGCTTGTTTCCCGTATTTTGCTGCCACGCATCAACGCCCATACCTTGCACGACATCTACACCGTGCCCCAGAGCAACTAACATAGCTGCGACATACACAGCTAGATGAGTCTTTCCGGTTCTCCGTTGCCCCGAGATAAAGACAATAGAACCATCACCCTCTGTTGCCTTCGTGATGGCGCAATCAATGGCATCAGTAACACCCCGATGAATGATGAAATTATCGGACGAATACGACCATGTTTCGTCAAAAGTAAGTCGCAACTGTGGAGGCATTGTGTGGTACTTCTTTGATACGGGAAATTATTGAAACTGCTCTATGAGGATATCGGGAAGCTTAGCACCCCGCAAATATAAAATCCTCCGGATCGCTGACTCTTGCCCGAAGCGACGCGCCAAGCCCGCTCATCTTTCGCTCAAAGTGTTCGTACCCTCTTCTCAGGTGGTGAATCTCATGAAGCTCGGTTTTTCCTTCCGCTACAAGTCCCGCGAGTGCCAAAGAAGCTGCAGCACGAATATCGAGTCCATCGACCGGAGCCCCCGCAAGCTTCGAAACTCCCGTAATCCGAACAAGCCTGCCATCGATAGAAATGTTGGCGCCGAGGCGAGCCAACTCCGAGGCATGCCCAAATCTACCTTCGTATACAGTCTCTTCTATAGTGCTTACACCATTTGCAACCGTTAATGCCGCCATCAGTGGCGCCTGCAAATCGGTGGCCAACTCAGGAAAAGGTCCCGTCTTGATAGAAACTGCTTGCAATTCACCAGACCGCTTCACGGTAACACCCTCTTCGTGCTTTGTGACCGAGAGACCCATTTGCTCTAAGATTTCCAAAAACCCCCCGAAAAACAACGGATCAACACCTTCCACGGTGACCTCTCCTCCAGTCATAGCTCCCGCTAAAAGATAGGTACCGGCCTCTATCCTATCACCTATCAGATTTGTCTCACTGCCAGCTAACCCACTCTTTCCTCGAATCTCTATGATTGAACTCCCTGCACCCTCAATCTCAGCTCCCATCCCGCAAAGAAAATTTGCAAGCGCTATAACTTCTGGTTCACGAGCCGCTCCCTTTATCACCGTTAGTCCTGGAGTTAGGCACGCGGCCATGAGCAACTGATGCGTTGCTCCAACTGATGGAAAACGCAAATCGATCACTGCTGGCTTTAATCCATCTTTTGCTGTGGCATACACAACACCGTGTTTCAGTGTTATATCAGCACCCATCTTGGTTAACCCTTGCAAATGAAGATCCACAGGGCGCGCCCCAATAAGATCTCCCCCCGGCAATGCCACCCGAGCAGCACCTCCTCGCGCAAGCATTGGACCAAGCACCCAGAATGACGCCCGTAAGGCTTTCACCAAACTGTAACTAGCTTCTGTTGCCGAAAGCACCGGAGTCTGAACAGAAACTGTATTTCCATCGTAGCGAACATTTGCTCCGCAGTGCTCAAGAAGATTGATTACCAAACTTGTATCGGTCAGATTTGGAACGTTGTGGATGACGCATTCCTCTCCAGTTAACAGTGTGGATATTAACAGCGGAAGACCTGCATTTTTAGCCCCACCCACACGAACACACCCAGAGAGTGTGCGACCACCAATAATCTCAATATATTCGGACATCTACTTATTTCCCTTCGAACGCTCCACGCCGAGCCGCTTTGAGTATCGCAAAATCTGACTCAAGAACAAGGCAACAAAATAAATTATTTTTCGAACTTAGTAAAAATAACACAGTGGGCTTCTAGCAAAACCATAACAAACGAAATTACTAGATTCCACTTTTACCATAAATAAAGGAGAGTTATGTCAACTGCCATAGATACAGCCGCCGCTACCATTGCAAACAATCTCGAAAATACAGAGAGCCTTTTACTTCAAGCCTATTCTGAAAACTTCAAAGATGGCGATGTTAAATTGCAAGAACTTGCTAGAAACCTCGGTGTTGACTTCGATGGAGGGAACGCAGACATCTCGGTCAGAGGATTACAGCTCATCGCTGAGCAACGATATCAGCAGAGAAGCCAGTCATTCTCGCTCTTCTCGAACATCTTGTCTAAGGCAGATCAGCTAAAACAGCAGATCATTTCCAAACTCGGAAGATAAACCCACAGCCATTTCGGAGCGCTATGCTAAAAGGAGCGCTCCGAAATGATGCTTCTATGGGCCAATTAAAAACATTTACGAAGCATTCTTCCCCAAGCCGAACTAAAACAACCCGCCCCGAAAGGAACTAGCCAAAGCACCTCACATCTACTAACCTCCTTATTGGCTGTCTTGCATGCTCAAATCACGAGCAAAACCTTCATCTTCCTTGAATATAAATAAATATACAGCTGCTTACACCGAAATTCTGTCGAACCGAGTGCCGTTAGTTGTGAGTAATGACAGTTGCGTTTAGTACAAAAATCTATAATTATTTTAACATTGTGCAAAAAATCGGTTGTAAATGCCACGTTGTGGCCAACCAAATCGTTTCTTGGAAACCTTACTAATGCTGTTTAAGATTCACCGCCGCCGCGTCCTAATCTCGTTAACCGTAAGCGCAGCCATGTTCTTACTGGCATTGACAATGGGCAGTCGCTCATTAGAGAGTCGCCCCACCGATCCAGTCTCGGAGCAGCTTGCTCTTACAGAGGCAGCTTCAATTGCGAGAGGAGCACACTCCTACGGAATAGTTCAGTATACTCATTTCCCAAATGGTCCACAGTATGTTATCGCCTTATTAATGAAGGCTGGCATACAACAACCAAAGTCTTTTCGAATCGTTCCTCTTGTTTTTTCAGCCTTATGCGTAGCGCTTCTAACTTTTGCTATTTATTTCTCAGGGACTAATACATTACTTAGCACTATTGGAGTAAGTGGTATTGGTCTCATGATTTTTCAACCGAGTTTTCTGGAGTGGATGGGCTGCCTCTACGGCAACTCATATCTTCTAGCTCTGTGCATCAGTGGATTCGCTTTAGGACTAACCCTAAGAGCTCCTAATTGGCTCTTGACTATCATCGGAGTCGTCCTTGGATGGATAGGTTATGACTTCACGTTTTGTTTCATTGGCGCAACAATGACGGGACGGCTACTCGCGATTTCAAATAAAGACGAATCGATGATTCGAACACTAACTACAATGTTACTAGCGGGACTAGCAACAGGCACAGGCGTCTGCTTAGCTATAGCAAGTCACCTAATCCAAAATGCGCTTCACTTCAAATCCTTTCTGATTGCCTGGAATGATTTAATGGGGAGCGCAGCAACCAGAGCCGGAAGCCAGATTGGCGCCACGCTAAACCCGGCTTACGATCAAATGATACAGTCTGCTATGTTACAGCAAAGAAACGCTTCCAATGGAACATACCCGCGTCAAGATTTGCTAAGGGACATATGGATGTCGTTCAGCAAGTCCGAGTGGAGCAACTGGAGCTTAATCCTAGACTCATTCCTCGCTTTAGGAGTCGTGATTGCCTGTATTGTAGCAAGAGCAATCTGGAGGGGAGGTCACTGTAGGCAAATTGCGCGCCAAGTTTTTATTTGTTGCATTGGGATTATAACGGCAATCTTATTCAGCAATCTCTGGTATATTTTAATGCCTCAGCACGCTCGCTTTCATTTTCATTTCATTCAACGCCACCTATTTATTGCCGTCCTGGTCTCATGGCTGACCCTTTGGCACTTGGGTAATAGCATATTGCGGTGGGAAAAACGCGAGACTACAAAGCAGTAAAGGCATCTATTCATTTCTCTGGGTTGTAGGCTCCGAAGCACGCTCGTAATAAGATCCAAAGCACTTCGATATTCCCTTTAACCGTGCTTATTTTGGTTGGCACCTTTCCGACTGGATATCGCCGAATGGTGCCGATTTCAACACATCGGAAGCCGAGTCTCGGCGCTCGATAAGACAAATAGGCGAGTAGTTCGTAGGAAATAAAACAGTTCCGAAAAATTTTCACTCGAGGATCAAGCAAAAGCCGCGCACTATAGCCGCGAAATCCTTGTGTCGTATCAGTCCATCGATGACGAGAAAAAACACTTAACAACGGCGCGTGAATAAAGCGTATCGCAATATCTCTCAAAAATGGCGTGTTCTCTGCATACCCATCTGCAACAAAGCGAGAACCCTGAACAAAATCAACGCCCGTTTCCAGGTGTCTAATCATTTTAGGCACCCCTACTGGATCGTCCTTGTCATTACCATCAATTGTTACAATCCCTGTATATCCCGCCTCTAATGCAAAATCGTACGCACACAGCAACTGCGCACTCAATCTACCCTGGCCTAGCTTTAACAGCAGTGAGTTTACTTTCAGAGATTGTAGTTTTGTACTATCTAGGGAGCCATCGAAACTCCCGCCATCAATTATTATGATATCTGCGATATCAGATAAGCCAATCTCATTCATCCGAGCCAGGAGATTACCAATACGCTCACCCTCATTAATAACGGGAATAACAACGCAGTATTTACATTTGCGGCCATATGAAAAAATCACTTCGTAATCGGGAACAAACCGCTCTCCAGTGAGTTTTATAGCCTTAGTCTGCATACACTTTCCTCGCGCGCACAAGCTCTATCTAATCTGTCTACATTTAAAGAGATTCGATTGAACCCACCGAACCGCTCTCTCCACTGAGACCGCATGCGACTCAGACGGTGTGGCCAACATCTCTATCGTCATGATTTGACTTGCGGTTAGAAATTCTGGCGTCCGAATGAGATCTTTGAGGCTTGATTGTGCGTCTCCCGCAGGAACTAACCCTGGTTCACTGATATGAACATGACCAATCAAATCAATATTCTTCACTAAAGCTTCTGAGAGTTCCTCGCCGCCTGCTAGGATTGTGCCCGTATCTAATTGAAGTTTGATAGCAAGATGACTTAGTTCCCGAACAAATGAGGCTGCCTCTTCGGTATTGATCAAAAAATTACAACCTGCCGATGGTAAATTCGCCTCAATGCAAATCGTCACTCCATACACTGACGCAATTGAGCCCAAAGCTAAAAAGAACTCTCCTGCGATATCATGTGCCATATCCGCCTCTATGCCACTAGCATCGCGATTTCTTGGAGATCCAAAGACCAGGCGCCTTGCTCCTAGCCCCGCACCAATTCGACAGACATGCTTCAAATGCTCCAACAGCATTCTTCGCTCATCGGCAGAGCCAAAGATATTCAACTCTCTCTTACCAAATAACAGCGATTGCATCCCGACAATATCAAATCCACGCTCTTGCCAGCAATTCCTGACCTCTAGAATTTGGTGAGTTGACGCATCAGAAATCACGGGGAAATACTTACTCGGCGCAACATCTATAGCATTTATCCCAAGGCGAGCGAGTACTTGCGCAATCTCTTCATCCTCAGACACATTCCACGCTAAATTTGATATCGATAATCGAGACAATTACTCCCTCTCGTTTCTAGCTTTCTCACCTTGAGCGTAATGCCTGATCGCCATCAGCGACTCTCGCTTACTATATTGATACGAGCCACGCCCCTCGAATAGTTGCGCATATTGAGATTTCATATCATAAAGAGCAGGATTTCCCGTCAAAATATTACCAAAGCTCCGATTAAATCCAATCGCAGCTACCTCGGCAACAGATACCGGCTCAGCCACTAAATGTATCAGTGAAAGCTTATGATATAGAGCGATATCAATATCTCTCGAGAGATTTACCATTGGATAAAATTGAAACACCGATCGTGAGTCTATCAAATTAAGATTATTTTCATGATGAAAATCATACAGAATATTCTTCCGCAATTCAGGACCAACAAGCCCCGGCAAACGCACGATTAGATGATTATCAAAGGTGCTTTGTACAAATCTTTCCAACTGCCTTCGATGCAATCCGTAGGGATGAAGCCCCGACTCCTCGATAATGTCTGACTCTACAAAATCAACTGGCGTTCCATTCACATCCACTGTACTGATCAGCACAAAAATTCTCGCCCGAATCGTTGTGATAACATCCATCAATGATTGAATCTGCGACCTGTCTTGCTCGGGCTCTTGATTGGCAAGCCATTTCTTAGCCGAAACTCCGCAACAAACCACTAAGTCAAACTCGCGCTCCATCATCTCACGTATGTTGGTTGAGCGATACAAACCCTCAAAATGACGCTGTTTTAACAGGGTTGAGCCAACAAAGCCGCTACAACCGATTAAAGCTGACGATATTACCTGTCGCATTTATTTCCACCTGATTACCCTCCATTGAGTCTCTTTTGAAGACTATCATCAGTCAGCGCAGCGAAGAAAGCCGCTAATTCACATGATAAAAGCTATTCATTGTAAAGTCGGAAGATTAATATAATAGGTAAAACCTCATTGAGCCCGCCCCCCTCATCCACTTCTACCTTCTGGTACACATGCTGCCCCGGTACTGACACTATATTCGGCTCAAGCTAACGTCTTGCACGCCGCGCCAGGCTCTTAACAGAGCGCTTAAAACTCTATACACGGAGAATGACTATCTTCCATAACACCAGGGAGCCCTCCAGAATATTCGCTCCCGCGAATAAAACTAGGCGCATC
>JAYPVM010000010.1:99695-102029 GCA_038134595.1 Pseudomonadota bacterium
CTGACGATAGTTTGCGTTATTCGAAATAGTGGCTCCGAACTTCGCAATCAGATTCTTAAACTAGTTCGTGCTACACAAACACTGGTCAAGGACTACGATATCATTTTAATTGATAATGCATCAGATGATAATACCGTAGCAACGCTAACCGAACTCACAGGAGCCTCCGGAATTGCTAATTTACAAGCATTCTGCCTAGCTCAAGAAGTCGATGTAGAGGTTGCTGTATGCGTAGGACTCGAGGCTGCTCTTGGAGATTACGTCGTCATTGTAGACCTGCAAGCCGACGAACTGAGTTTTCTGAGAGAACTTGTCTGTCAAGCAACCATGGGAGCAGATGTCGTCTTTGCTAAGAATCAAATCGCCCCCCCTCAAACCCTGGCATACAAACTAGCCAGAAAATTATTCCTTTCAGCGTATAGACTGTTTGTAGGCCTTGATCTAGAAAGGGAAGCTCCAAGCTATAGAATTCTCAATCGCAAGGTTATAACCTGGATTCTTAGGCATCCTCGATCTGCTATAATGTACCGGCAATTACCTGCTACAGCAGGGTTTGTACGAGTCAACCTTGCCTACAAGAAATCTCTAACCCATCTACCTAAAAAGCGTCTTGGGAAAAGCTTTGAAAGAGGTATGCAAATGCTAGTGTGGTCAACTCGCGCACCCATGAGATGCGTTACGGGCCTATCTCTATTTGGAGCCTATTCGAATCTACTCTACTCAGCTTATGTCGTATGTATAGCACTATTTAAGGAAGAGGTCGCTCCCGGTTGGGTCAGTATGTCTCTTCAGCAGTCAGGAATGTTCTTCCTTGTTTCCTTGGTACTGCTCGTTTTAGGGGAATACCTCCTATCCATAGTAGGCTTACTCGGAGAGGGTCCTGGCTACCGCATCGTTCAAGAGTTTACAAGCAATAAAATGAGTCGTTACGACCAACTCAATATCACCTCACAAAATCACGCAAACGGAACGCCTGAAACCGCCAACTCTGAGCAAACGACCGAAAATATCTAAAGCGAGTTGTAATGGTCATTTCGAATAGCAATTATTTTGATGCTGTAGTGCTCGGGGCAGGATTTTATGGGTGTGCAATTGCACTTTACTTGGCTCGAGACAGAGGACTGCGAAGGGTTGCGCTGGTAGAGCGCGAAAAATCTATTATGTCTCGGGCCTCGTACAAAAATCAAGCGAGAGTTCATAATGGCTATCACTATCCGCGAAGCTTTACCACTGCCTATCGCAGTCGTTGTAGTCTCCCTAAGTTTGCACATGAATGGCCTGATGCTGTTGTTGACAACTTCTCGCATGTCTACGCGATAGCCCGAGACAACTCCAAGGTAACGGGCAGGCAGTTCAGCGATTTTTGTAGAGCAATAGGAGCCTCCCTTGAGGCAACCCCGCAAAAGGTTCGCGAACTCTTCGAACCCCGACTAATTGAAGCCACGTTTCTTGTAAATGAACCTGCTTTCGATGCCACAGTATTACAGGCAATATTGTGGCAAGAACTCCAATCCGCGGGGATAGAAATCCTCTTAAACTCTTCTGTCAAGGACGTGCGCCAAAGCAATCCTGAGTGCTTGGCGCTTAGCATCGATCAAGAATCTCATCCAATCACAATTCAATCAAAATACGTCTTCAATTGCGCTTACAGCGGTCTTGCGCACATCGGGAGCGGGAGCAAATTTAAACAAGAATTACGGCATGAAATAGCCGAGCTTGCTCTAGTCGAAGTCCCACAACCCCTCCAAAAACTGGGTATCACGGTAATGGACGGCCCCTTCTTCTCACTTATGCCCTTCCCTGCAAGAAATCTCCATTCTTTATCCCATGTGCGCTTCACACCCCACAGTAGCTTCATTGACACACCAGAATGCAATCCCTATGAGCAACTAGCAAAGCATTCGGGGCCTTCGAGATTCGATAGAATGCGAAGAGATGCTAAACGTTTCGTGCCCTGCTTGGAGCAGCTTTGTTACAAAGAATCTCTTTTCGAATTAAAGACCGTTCTATTGCAGAACGACGACAATGACGGCCGACCTATACTCTTTGAACCGCATCCTCATCCTCGTGGCTTGTTTTCCATAATGGGTGGAAAAATAGACAACATCTTTGATGTGTTGGCAATGCTCGACCTGCAGAGTTTAACGAACACTAGTCATTGTTCTAAATTCGTCGCATCACCACTAGGTTCTTGACGACACCCATTTTCAAGTAATAAGCGAATCACTACCACCCTCGCCTACTGCGCTAATTGATAAGCAATGAGTGCCATTAAGTTTTGTAGCGCCTCAGCTGGAAACGAACATTTACGAGTTTCTGTAACCTACAATCCTC
>JAYPVM010000011.1:0-90693 GCA_038134595.1 Pseudomonadota bacterium
ACTACCAGGGTATCTAATCCTGTTTGCTCCCCACGCTTTCGCGCCTCAGCGTCAGTTACAGTCCAGAGAGCCGCCTTCGCCTCTGTTGTTCCTCCAGATATCTACGAATTTCACCTCTACACCTGGAATTCCGCTCTCCTCTCCTGTACTCGAGTCTATCAGTATCCGATGCACTTCCTGGATTGGGTCCAGGGCTTTCACATCAGACTTAACAGACCGCCTACGCGCTCTTTATGCCCAGTAAATCCGAATAACGCTTGCACCCTCCGTATTACCGCGGCTGCTGGCACGGAGTTAGCCGGTGCTTTTTCTGCAGGTACCGTCATTTTGTTCTTTCCTGCTAAAAGAAGTTTACAACCCGAAAGCCTTCATCCTTCACGCGGCGTTGCTGCGTCAGGGTTTCCCCCATTGCGCAATATTCCTAACTGCTGCCTCCCGTAGGAGTCTGGACCGTGTTCCAGTTCCAGTGTGGCTGATCGTCCTCTCAGACCAGCTACCCATCGTCGCCTTGGTAGGCCATTACCCTACCAACAAGCTAATGGGAATTAGACCACTCTCCTCGCGCCCGAAGGCTTTACCGATCCAAACCGAAGTAAGGAACGGACTATTCGGTATTAGCCAAGGTTTCCCCTGGTTATCCCCAGCAAGGAGGCGCATTATCTAATTATTACTCACCCGTGCGCCACTCTACTTGTATTGCTACTTTCTCGTTCGACTTGCATGTCTTAGGCACGCCGCCAGCGTTCATTCTGAGCCAGAATCAAACTCTCTATTTCAAAGAAATCTGCTACGTAAACACATCCTAAAGGATGTGAACGTTTAATTTTTGAGCCTAGCACTCACTAGCTTAGCCTCGCCTCTGATGCAGTATTGTTAGTGAGAGCCAATAGGCTCTATTACTTCCGCTACTCATCAGATTAAACGAAGCCTCACTTAGAGTTTAGTTTATTCTTTCACTAGTATTCTCAATTTCAAGTTTACACTTGAAATCTTAAACAGCTTCTACCCATAACCTAGTTGTTTTACTGCCGATTCCAGTTTTCTACTGTTCGAGGCAGGCTTTCGAGTTTCAACTATTTAGCAGATTCAGTCAAGTGCTTAACTCAACTTTTTTTGCTTTTCGTTGTCACGAAAATCTCTCTCGAACAGAGCAGGCCATTTGGTCCCTGTTCTCAAGCGGTGGCGGATAGTAATCAGGGACAGGGCTCCTTGTCAACAGTAGTCCGCGGGTTTTTTTCGAGCCTGGTTTCGGCTCGTCTTTCTCTGCTAAAGCCTAGATTGATATAAGCCCTTTTTTAGCGGCTTTTAGACTCTTTTGAAGCGCGTAGACACTCATAAAACAATCCTTCGCTGATACCCCTAAGAGAGGCGTCGCGTTAAATTAAATTGTTCGCCGGTGTTGAGAGTGTTAGTTGTAATAAGATTTCGCATAAAACCCGCTCGTCTTTTTTCGCTCGAGCAAGGTAACAGAGGAGAACTCATGGCATCATTTGACGTTGTTTCACAGGTCGACATTCAAGAGGTTAAAAACGGTATCGACAATACCCGTAGAGAAGTTGAGACGAGGTACGACTTTAAGGGAGCAACTGCAACAATCGAATACCAAGAGAAAGAAAGTTCTATCGGGCTCGTTGCGTCAGACAAGATGAGATTGCAGGCGTTAACCGAAATATTAAAGCAAAAACTCGCCAAGCGGGGCGTAAGCCTTAAGTCACTTCGCTTCGACGATCCGCAGCCCGCCGGAGGAGATACGCTACGGCAGTCTATTGCGGTCAAACAGGGCCTATCCGAAGAGGAGCGAAAAAGAATCAATAAGCTCATCAAAGAAACAAAGATTAAAGTGACCTCACAAATACAGGGAGACCAGGTACGAGTCAGCGGCAAAAAACGTGATGACCTTCAACTCGTCATTTCTCACCTACGAGAATCCGTGCAAGATCTAGAGCTGCAATTTGTAAATTTTAGAGACTAGAACTCAAAAGAATCTGCCACTTATAACGAGACCAATTTTTAGCTTAATCTAATCTTTAAACGACGACTAACAGTCTCTCCATCGGCGGTTGACACTACCACCGACACAGCCTTTGAGCGACGAAGCCTTGCAGCCATCTTTCGCCCCACCTTAATGATAGCCTTACCAGCAGGATTCGTTTGCCGTGTTACTTGTTTATTGTTCACCGTAAACACGACCGCCGTATTCCCAATTGATACGCCTCTGTTTGAGCGCAGTTGCGCGATAAAACGGAGGCTCCTCCCCCTTTTTGCTCGAAGAGAAATCGTTGCGTTGTGCAAATTAGGAGCAATCTGTTTCTCATCAATACACTTTCCGAAAGCTGCGATATGACGATAAATCTGCTGTTTGCTAATCTCCGAGAATCGATTCTTCAGTCCAAGGCTCGGGTACATAATACCAGAGCGCTCTGTGGTATCATGACTAGCACCTAACGTATGCCCCAACTCATGCATGAAGGTTGTAATGTTGTAATCTCGGCGAACGTCTTGTACCAGACCGTACGCTTGTTTCGGCGACCAGCAAGCGGCTCCAATATATGCCAAACCAACAGTCGTTCCATCCAAATTCTTTCCAGAGAAGAGATACTTCACATCAACATCTTGGTGAAATGTCTCATCACGTATACCAAGGTTCTTTGAATTGGCGGAATTTGTTTGAAAAGAGCGTAATAACACACTTGCATTACTTGAGACGTACGGCGAGCTACCATCAACATAAGTATGATTTTTAACGAGTGCAAATCGAATGCCTAATTCCCGCTCGTATACTGCTTCGGCTGCGTTTAATATAGCCGCAATCTCTGCGTTACTGTTTGGACCGTATTTCTGAAACCATTCCTTATCTGCGTCGGTACTTATTGTGACCACTCGAGCGGTTTCAGCACTTAAAACTCCCACAACTTTCGACAGTTCTGCCGTTGACACTCTCTCATCATCTTCACACTCCTTGCCAGCTAATGCAGAGGAAGCAAGTCGGGTAACTCTTACCACCATTACATCGCCCTCTATCACATTAGCTCTTAGGGTGTACACCCGTGGCGTCACAACATGCTCACTTCTAGCAAACGTTAGAGTAAGTGTATCTCCAATTATAGAAGCGGCAACCCGTCGATGCAATCGCTCGCCACGACTTGAGGCAGTCCCCTGAAGCAAAACTGGGATTGACGGGTCTGCAATAACTTCTCCCATCACAAGGAATTCTCCCGCTGCAGGGGGCAATTTTCGCCTATCAAAAACAAAAATAGTATCAGGAATCCCTCGTACATCTGACAATCGCAAGCGAATCGATTCAAACCTCGCGCCCTCTTCTGCAGGTCTGCTGAGCGCTTCAAAAGCCTCTGGGTTTAACTTTGTAAGCGTGCCGGTATAGAGATGTGCTTCGCCATAGCTTGAGCTAATCACGAGGAGATTGAGAAAAACAACCACAAATGTCGACAGTACGCATCGCATACCATCAAATCCGCACTACAATGCGTTACACTTCAGATATTGTTGGAGCTATTACTATTATATGTGATTACGGTACGAAAAACCCGTAGTCAGGCACCACCAATCAAGTCCAAAGCGCGGCGAATGTGACGGGCTTGTAGCAGTAGAACTGCGCTATCCGGCCACCGCCTCCTTTTCAAAGACCTTAACCGGCTCTTGTGTTCCCTGGATAACCTCTGGAGTAATTACAATCTCTTTGATTTCCGAGTTACTCGGGATATCGTACATTACATCCAACATGCACGATTCAATAATCGACCGAAGCCCCCTTGCGCCCGTTTTTCGAGCGAGAGCTTTAGCAGCAATTGCCTCCAAAGCATCAACGGTGAAGGTGAGCTGAACGCCTTCCATACCAAGCAGAGCCTCGTATTGCTTCACAAGCGCATTTCGAGGTCGCGTGAGAATCTCCACAAGCGCTTGACTGTCTAGCTGATCAAGACATGAGATAACCGGTAATCTTCCAACAAACTCCGGAATCATACCAAATTTCAGTAAATCCTCGGTTTCAAGAGAAGCGAGGGCATTATCGTTTTTAGCCACAGTCGGCGCGCTCGTTGTTCCAAAGCCTAGCGTCTTTTTCCCCACTCTTTGGCCGATCACACGCTCGATTCCATCAAAAGCACCGCCTACTATAAATAAGATATTTGAGGTATCAACTTGGATAAACTCCTGTTGGGGATGCTTACGTCCGCCCTTTGGAGGAACGTTTGCCTTCGTTCCTTCGATGATTTTCAATAGCGCTTGCTGAACACCCTCTCCCGAGACATCGCGCGTCACTGAAGGCGTATCACTCTTTCTGGCTATCTTATCGATTTCATCGATATATACGATACCCCGCTGAGTGCGCTCGATATCATAGTCAGCCGCCTGCAACAGGTTTACGATGATGTTCTCTACGTCTTCTCCTACGTAGCCTGCCTCAGTAAGACTTGTGGCATCAGCGATAGTAAATGGCACATCTAGCACCTTCGCAAGAGTCTGCGCCAAAAGCGTTTTTCCGGAGCCTGTTGGACCAAGAAGAAGTATATTTGATTTTTGGAGTTCTACTCCATGCTTTAGAGTTTTGTTGCCCTGAATCCTCTTGTAATGATTGTGCACGGCAACAGAAAGCACCTTCTTTGCATGGTCTTGTCCGATAATGTAATCATCGAGGGCTTGCTTAATGTCTTTTGGAGTTGGGACCGCAACTTTGGCTGATGAGGTATCTGAGGAAACTTCAAGCTCGTCGGTAAGGATATCGTTACAAAGGTCGATACACTCATCACATATGTACACGGATGGGCCAGCAACAAGTTTTCGAACCTCCTCTTGAGTCTTACCACAAAAAGAGCATATCAAGTTCCCACTGTTCTTGTTGTTATCCTTAGCCATCGCCACATCCTTTTGAAAACGTAGTTTAAAACCGCTACTACAAGTTAAGATGCGAGAACTCTACTTAAGGATTGGGCTTCACCCGAAAGCAGAGACAAATTATCAAAAAAGCATCGATACAAACCTCCTATTCTTGAACGTCGACACACCAAGAGCTTGACTTAATAAATCGAAGCTCTAACTTAAAAGTTTCGTGTAACCAGTTAGTTTAATTATATATACCACAAGTCCACACTACCTAAGGAACACTCCATTGCAACCTGGTGACTTAATCGGAGGAGCGTTTTACCTGCCGCGGTCGATTTACTCGCCACGATTAACAAGTTCAATTTCGTTGCCTACATCAAGCCTTTCTCAAGACATTACTCGAAGCCACAGAAGAAAATTTACAGAAGCTATTGCCGCTCTTAGATCATCTTTTAGTTGAATCCGATAGAATTTAACCGGTGATACTCGACAGTTGTCGGGAAAATCGATTGAAGAGAGAACAAAAGTTCCTCATGTCGCCACGGCAAGCTTAGTGATACTATCTAAAGATATTCAGGAGAGACCCTATGGAAAGCAAATTTAAAACCAACGATCGAGTTCGACGAGTGCCATTTACTGTTACTGTTGCACGGCATCAACCCGCTGAGAACGGGGAAGTTGAGACCGATACGTACTCTAAGCAGGGATGTATTGGAACAGTCAAAGAGATACGAGAAGAAACGACACTTGCAAAACAGGAATCAAGAACACAATCTCTCATGTTTTTGGTGCAATGGGACAACGGCACACTAGCCTATCACGGTCCAGACGGTCTTGAGGCGGCATAAATCCACGGGGCACCTCCAGTGTTACGTGCACACGTCGCCTACGAGGCTGACATAATTAGTCGGTTTTAGTTTGATTCAATCTGTCATGCCTGACTTCCCTCGACTTACTTCTGGGTCGAGGGTGTTTTTGCTTTTAATGAAACATAGAGGGTGCTAAGACTTCCGTACTTTTTTACGGGAGAATTTTATGCAGTTTGAACAGCTTCCAAAGCCTGGCGCAGATAGTGATATTCAAAAAAGAAGCGCAGAACTTCAAGAAATCGCCCATAAACTCAAGATCGACTCTCAACTTCTGCCGCCAATTAGGGCGGTTATTCTTTGGAAAGAAGTCCTCACAAAGGCATCGCACGAAGAGCAACAACTCTTACTGACATACCTTGAACAAACTGGATCCATCCCCACTCAGGGCGTTCGTTCTCCTATCAAACTCCGAGAGCCCGACACGCACGCTATCGAAACTGCCTGCTATTCAATTGTTAATGAATTAATAACAAGTTCGACGTCTCCAGAGGATATTGCTACACGGTCGATCAACTCATTTCAGACACGGCACCCAGCAATCACAAAACCACAGATCCAAATACTGCAACATATGGTCAAACATCAGTTAGAGCTAAGCTCTCTCGAACTTGCTCCATTGCAGGCTCAAATGCCTTTTCCTCTGATGCAGCACAACTACTTCGGTCGATTTATTTCTAGTGGCGCAGAGAATCCAGCGCAAGCTGTGCGTCACCTACATGTCGCAATGCCCTTTCTCGTTAGAATGAAATCCTTTATCGAAGGCCTCCAAAATAAGACTCTCCATCATATGCTTTTACTCGTGGAGTCAGAAACCGAGCAAGCCGTGCTCGCCCTCGGGAAAAAGCCATCTTCAGAAGAAAAGATGACCCCAGAGGAACGTCACAATGCGCTTGCTATCGTTCACGCAGTCATTGAACAATCGACTGACCTATTCGGCGGCGAGCTTAAAAAGGGACAGCGGCCACTAACATGCGTGGCGATGCCGCATTTTCCCGAAATAGCACTACAACAATTTGACCCAAGCGATCACCTAGAGCTAGCCGGCGCGCTGTACGATTGGATGTTATTTGGCACAAACCACCCAATTTTAAACGACAGATCTCTTTCTACATCTCGGCAAAGGCTGGGAAAGTTGTCACTCGAAACGTTGGAACAACGTCAAGCAGAACTCGCAAAACTACAACCTCCCTCTCAAAAATCCGCCAACTACAGGGCCGAAATGCGTGCCTACAAACGGACAGAACATAAGCTCACAAAGGGCATCGAGCGATGCGAAACGATGCTTGATGAATTGCTTCAAGAAGAGGCACATATAGTATCGATTCGAGAACAGATGGAAAGCTCCACTGGCTTTATGCAATCGATTCGAAGATTTCGCCGCGAAATCAACGAATGCGTAGAATCAGGCAAGCGAATAGTTTTTACCTTTTTTGGATCCGAGCACACCGAGGCTCCTGGATCATCACTAGAACTGCTCGACTTAGCAATCTCAAACAGACATCGAAGAAACTTCAATTTTCCGGGTGTCGATCTTCTAGCAGAGAGCCCCATGTTGTTATCAATGCCGGCTCATAAGCGCATCTCAACTGGGCATACAGACTCACCGCGCAGCCTACTTGAAACATCGATCCGATCTTTTGAGGTAAACGTCGACGAGATAAACCACAGTGTGCGTTACCTCTTCGCCGGACTCTTGCCTAACAAAGAGGACCCTCAGCTATCATCACTATTAGAAACTATCTGCCTGGAGATACCCCTCCCAGGCGTTCGCAATCCAGACCATTTAGTTTCACTTGTAAAACAAGCCACCGGCAAGAGAAAACCCCATGCGAGTCACTACATTGATTACGTTTTTGAGCGAGCGCCAGAAATGGGGACAGCGGAGCTTTTCTCGCTTCTTGTCAGCCTCCATGCAATCGGAGTCACGACTATATCTCCTCGGGCGCAACAGATTTCACGGGAGCGGTTCAAACATCCCAAAAGAACAATCCCTATGTTTCAGCGCTTTGCGACGGGATATCAGCCTAACAAGCTCGGAGAGGCTCCAGAGATATTTGAAGACTTAAGCTCATTTCAGCGTTATCTCTCACTTGGACTGGATGCTCTCGGAATGGAACCAGAACTAACGCAAGTCGAGCGACACCTCGCTGAGCGTGGGATAGTGGCAATTGTAGATGGAACAAACTATCACCCTGAGCTAAACGCTGAGGTTGCAGCGACGGGAGACAAGCTTGAAAAAGGTGATACCGAGCAAACCACTGAGGTCTGGGGCGATTATGTGCGCCCTTCGGAGCGGCTCATTAGAGCTTTTTCGTTAAAGCTTATGGAGGGAGACGTCTCGCCAGCGCTACAGCACTCGTCTTTAATGGGAATTATCCGTCCCGACAAAGCCGATCAAGTAATGCAGCTTATCGTTAAGAAGTTTTACGGTATAGATATAGACATCTCGCCGAACCTTTCGACAATCAACCAGCTCCTCTCCGATCTTAAGATTCACGACGACAGATCAATACTGGTAATCGATGCAGATTCGATATCAAATTTGGAGCAGTATCGTGAATTCTTAGAACACCTAGAAGAATATCGGATCAAAATTATCCTTCGCACGCGGGAGCCTTTTCCGGGAATTCCACAGGTAAATATACAGCCATTTTTAGATTCATCTATTACATCGAGGCTCCGAGAAGACTCTGAAAGGCTTCAATCTCAACTCGATCTAGCGAGTGCTATTGACTCGGAGATTATCTCGTTTGCCACCGACCAAGTAATGCGTTGTCGCACACCGCAAGCCGACCCACTAAACCTAACGCTTCAGGTGTTAAACAGTGCCGCCGCGCATGCACGGCTTAATCCCGACCGCTCAGTGTGCAAGCAAGATATCGTTGCCGCCATTCCAAGCATTTTCCATCGTCCAGACGGAGAACAAATGCGGCTACGACTTGAAGCTATTGACGCATTCCTTGAGCATGCCCCTATGTTAGTACTGGGACAAGATCGTGCGATACGAACCATCGCCAGTCGAGTGCGGAGTCATATCCTCGGGATGCGAGATCCAACGCGACCGCTCACCCTTCTTCTTCCCGGTCCGACTGGTGTAGGAAAAACCGAGCTCATGATGCACTTTGCTCGAATCTGTGACATTCCATTCTTTATGGTCGAGGGCGCAGAGTTCTCTGAGGAGCATACGGTGTCTCGTTTGGTAGGTTCACCAAGCGGATACGTAGGGCCCGATGAAGGTATCTTGTTCACGTTCCTCAAAGAAAACAACTCGGGCCTGATATTTATCGACGAGATCGAAAAAATGCATCCAAGCGTCTACCAAGCTCTGATGAACTTTTTTGATAAAGCCACCCTGACAGCGGGCAACGGTAAAACCATTAGTCGTCCCGGCTTCATCATCGCTGGAGCCTCCAATGCTGGGGCTCACAAGCTCACCCGGGATATGAGGGAGAACGAGGTAAAAGAGATTCTCGCTGAATCCTTCGTTGACCGAAGAGGGCAAGCAAGGCCTGAGCTAGTGCGAAGGTTTGAGCCGATTGTTATGCATGCCATAGAAGAGCCAGCGTTTCAAGACATGCTTCGTCTTAGCCTTGCATCAATCGGTAAGCGTCCAGGGTTTGTTGCCGCAAACCTTGAGCTGGTAGACTTGGATGAAGCATCAGCTAAGCTCCTCTATGCCTCAGCGCAAGAAGTGTGCGCGTACAGTGAGAAATCAGTTTCAAAGGGTCTTGGTTTTCATTGCGGCCAGATAGATCAGCCGAGTTCTACCGGACTATTTTACGACATGCGACACGTCAATCGTGCACTCGATGAACTAATTGGAGACTCGATTGCAAATCTTGCCATCGAGCAATACAATTCAGGCAATTATCTTCAAAGAGGGATTACCCGTCGAGTTAAGCTCGTAGGAGATCTCGAAAAGCAGGCGATCAGTATTGTCGACGTGTAGCAAATTCGCTGACGCACGCTTTCAGTTATTATTTGCTTGCTCGGTAAACAGGCTCGCGCCCTTCTATCAGACGCACGATGTTTTGGCGATGCCGAGCAATAACCACGCAACCAATTCCTGCAAGAGACCACGATACAGCGTCGTTCTGATTCGAAGCGAAGGCAACAACGGGCACAGCGAGTGCCGCCGCCATAGACGAAAGGGATACGAACCGACTAACAGCAAACACGGCCGCAAACACCAACAACGCAAAACCAGCACCGATAGGGTATATAACACTCACAACTCCTAGGGCCGTTGCAACACCCTTGCCGCCCTTTAACACTCGCACTCCATTTCGAGACAATGGAACCGAAAAGCAATGCCCGCATACTGCACACAAACCGGCAAGCGGTGCGTACCACTGTGCGCTCGAAACAATTGACGCAAGAATCACTGCAAGCGCACCCTTACACACGTCGCAAGCCAGTGTGATCAACCCTGCCCGCTTACCTAGAACACGCGACACATTAGTGGCTCCGACGTTACCACTGCCCTCAGCTGTAATATCCACTCCGTGCAGCCGAGAAAGCAAATATCCCGTCGGAAATGCGCCGAGCAGATACATCAAAGCAAACGTGATGAAAATCGCTATAAAACTCAACATCCACGAACCTTCGCTATCGCATCAGCTCTATCAACCGCGCCAAAGACGTACGAACCAGCAACTAAAACATTTGCTCCAACTTGACGGCACTGTCGCCCAGTCTCCGCGTTGACACCACCATCTACCTCTATATGCATGTCGGAGAAACCTTGGCGATTACACTGCTCTCGCACCTGCTCAATCTTCGGCAAGCACTCAGAAAGAAACTTCTGGCCACCCCATCCTGGGTTGACCGTCATCACTAAAACGAGATCAACCATATCTAAAACATCAAAAACAGTATCAATCGGAGTGTTCGGGTTTACAGCGACACCAGCCTTCATGCCTCTCTCTCGTATCGCAACTAGTGATGTACGTAAATCAGCGCATGCCTCTTGGTGAATTATTAATCTGTCTGCTCCGGCATCGTGAAACATGTCAAATTGCTGCTCTGGATTATCTACCATGAGATGGACATCGAGAAAGACATTGGCGGTCTTTTTGAGACGTCGTACAACATTGTCTCCGAAGGTAATTGGTGGCACGAATTTTCCATCCATCACATCAACATGAATCCAATCCGCACCTGCACTTACAACATTTAAAACTTCGTCTGCAAGAACGCCGATATCTGCCGCTAGTATAGATGGTGCAACAATTATAGAAGAAGATTCGCTCATAGTTTGACAATCTACACCACTTTAACGTTTCGAGGAAATGGGGTTATCCCAACTTCTGAGTCCTTCACAAAAAACTAACCTCTACACAGCAACTCTCTCAAGAACTAATCGATTATAGCTACCGAACTATCTTTATATTTCTTGTCGACACGCCAAACACTAGTTTCCGCACCCTAAATCATGGACATCCACTATCCTGTAGAGTCCCATTCATGGCTAGGTTCCTGCCTCGAAGTGCTTCTTCCCGGCAGCTGTCATGTCTGTTGCCGACCCTTAAAAACGGGAATCCTGTGCTACAGGTGCCAGCCCGCGTTGCCAAGCGTAGAATGGCTAAAAGCCAATGCATGCCCTCTCTGCTTTAGCCAACTGTCTTTATATCGGGGGGAGTCCGTCTGTGATCCCTGTAGAATACATCCGCTTCCAATGAATTCAATCCGATATCTGTGGGACTACTCTCTGCTGGCTCGAGATTTTATTCGCGCCATGAAATATAAGCCCAGCGAGCAACTCACCTCAATTGCTGGGGGATTACTCTCTTTGAGTTTACCTCTTCTCTTTCAAAAAACAGATTGGGACATCATTGTTCCCATGCCATCTTCGGCAACCGGTTTTTCTCGCAGACTCTTTAACCCCAGTGTAGGCATCGCTCAGACCATTAGAAAGAGACATGGAATCCCAACAAGAAACATCCTCGTCCGCAACCGCCACCGACGTCCACAAGCTTTCCTGTCTCATACCGAGCGGCTTAGAGGTCTTACTCGCCTATTTTCCTTATCTAATCCTGACGTGGTTAACAAAAAATCGGTGTTGCTTGTCGAAGATGTCATCACAACCGGAGCCACGATTGCAGCAGCATCGTATACCCTACGAGCGCACGGGGCCCATCGAGTTGATATTATCGCCCTTGCACGCACGAGAGTGTGGAATCGATTCCGTTCTGAGATCACCTCCAAACTATCCCGCCACACAGGCAACGTTACTAGTGCGCGCGGCTCATAAAACGAGCGGCTCGCCCCTTCTTCATCCAATTTGCTTGCATCCGAGACGCCCCTTAAAATCACTTAAAACGATTTGTTAACCACCCGGTGTGGTGATACGGTCTCGACATGGAAACAAACGTACTCAACCCGCTCAATCGATTTTTAGAAATTCTTGCAAAACTTAGAAACCCCGACGGCGGCTGTCCTTGGGATATCAAGCAAACCTTTCAAAGCTTAGGACCCTTACTTATCGAAGAAGCATACGAGGTTGTTGATGCTATCGATAGCGGAAACGCGGCACTTGAAGAAGAACTTGGAGATATGCTCTGCGTTATAGGACTCTTTGCGCAGATTGGAATTGAAAATCAATCGTTTTCCTTTGATTCGGTATTAACAGCTATCTCAGAGAAACTTGTGAGAAGACACCCCCACGTTTTTGGAGACACCCCAGTTTCATCAGAGAGCGAGGTGCTTGAAAATTGGGAGAAGATAAAGCAGGAGGAGCGAGCAAGTAAGGAGACCTCGGGGAAAAAAGGACTCTTAGACGGCATTCCCCGCTCACTGCCTGCACTACAAAAAGCAGAACAGATGGGAGAACGTGCGTCCCGAGTTGGGTTTGATTGGAACTCAAAGACAGATGTTGCCAAGAAGATACACGAAGAGCTAAATGAATTCTTAGACGAACTAAACAAGACACCTGAAGTAGAGGACAAAAAAGCAAAAAAAATCGACGCTAAAACTGAAGAATTCGGCGACCTCTTGTTCTCGCTAGTACAATACGGAAGGCACCTTGGAATCTCGTGTGAATCAGCACTACAATCTGCAAATGATAAATTCCATTGTCGTTTTAAGAGCTTAGAGGAATTAGCGCAGGACAAAAGTCTCAAGAACCTCACTTCAGAGCAGTTGGAAAAGCTTTGGCAACGCGTGAAAGCCTCCCAGCTACTTTAACGATTCACTCTGTTCTAGCCTTGTGGGGGAACCATAGGGTTGTCAGACGCAAGCGCTCCAACATCATCGTCAGGGTTTGACAGGGGAGCGTTTGTAAATCCCAGCAACACATAAGGAGTTGTTATGCTGGTACTGAACAGAAAGTCGGGTGAAGAGGTCGTTGTAGAAATTAACGGCCAGAAGCTCACAATTTTGATCGAAAACAAAGGTGGTCGGACAAAATTGCTGTTCAATGCACCCAACGCGTTTAAGATAACGCGCGCTGAGCTAACAAAGAACAGCAAAAAGTAATTTTGCTGCTCCTTAAAATCCATCCAGCGGGAGTATCATGGAGTCTTTGACCCTTCGACTCCCGCTGGATGTTGTAGTGTAGTTTAGGTTTTTAGGTTCCTCCACATCGTTTCATTTCTCTAGCCTACGTGGCTTCGAAGCATCAAATGCCATCTTGCTAAACATATCATCAAGAGCAGTCATCTATCTGATATCGTAGGTTTTAGTCGAAGACGACATAACGGTCTCAAACTTATCGTCCGTAAAAACGGTCATTTTCTTGCAGTTTTGCAATCTCCGACATACAATGTCGCCTGGCTCTGTGGGGGACTACAGAGGTTTTTAACGGCATTTTTTGAAAAGGCATTTTTACTGGGTGGCGCGTTGTCACCAAGTGCCTTTTCAAACCAGCAGCTTCGAAAGGAGGCGTCATATGCTGGTACTGTCGAGAAAGTTGGGCGAGAGCATCATGATCGGTGATGCAATCAAAGTCACGGTGGTTGAACTTGGAGGTGATAAGGTTCGGATCGGAATCGACGCGCCACGAGATATACCAGTTCATCGAGAAGAGGTATATCGTGCAATCCAAGAAAACCAGGGTGATGGAGAAGATTCATCTGGCTTCGGAGAAGGAGTGTTCTGAGGCTGTCCACGACACCCAGCGAGGCCTTCATTTGGCCAGCCATTATAAAACCCTCGCTGGGTGTCACTTTCTTAGTTTTGAAAGGTTTGATATTTCGACCATATATATCGCAAAAAGGTTCTAAAACTCCCCCACGTGCCTATCTCTTATCGACTACTGCAGTTTTACGTAGAACAAAACCGACAAAGCAAGAAAGACAGACCACTTGCTTGAACAAGGTGCTCCTCTAGGCTAGTCTTAATCTGTAAGCACGGCAGTGCAACGGTCCAAGTAAATGGCCATCTACTAATTAAAAGTGTAGGAGACTCATGTCAAACGCTATGAAGATGAAAGAAGATTTTACAGATTACAAAGTTAAAGATATCGCTCTTGCTGATTGGGGCAGAAAAGAGATCGAGATGGCTGAAAAAGAGATGCCTGGACTCATGGCTCTTAGAGAAGAGTACGGAACTTCCAAGCCACTCACGGGTGCTCGGATTGCCGGCTCTCTGCACATGACCATTCAAACAGCCGTGCTGATTGAAACCCTAACAGCGCTAGGAGCTGAAGTACGGTGGTCAAGCTGTAATATCTTCTCAACACAAGATCACGCCGCTGCCGCAATCGCTGCTAGTGGTGTTCCAGTATTTGCTTGGAAAGGCGAAACAGAGGAAGAGTACGACTGGTGTATGGAGCAAACGCTTCTCTTCGGAGAACAAGGCCCAAACATGATTCTCGATGACGGGGGAGACCTAACACTGTTAGTTCACCAAAAGCACCCAGAGCTTCTAAAAGATATCATCGGAATCTCTGAGGAGACGACTACTGGAGTCTTAAGACTCAATGAGATGCTTAAGAAAGGCACGCTAAAAGCTCCAGCATTTAACGTCAATGATTCTGTAACGAAGTCTAAGTTTGACAACCTATATGGGTGTCGTGAATCTCTTGCAGACGGCATCAAGCGTGCTACTGACATCATGATGGCTGGTAAAGTTGTTGTGGTTGCAGGCTACGGTGACGTAGGAAAGGGCAGCGCTCAGTCGATGCGAGGCCTAGGAGCTCGAGTGTTAATTACTGAGATTGACCCTATCTGTGCACTCCAAGCCTCGATGGAAGGGTTTGAAGTTGTCACGATGGAAACAGCCGCTCCGCTTGCTGATATCTTTGTTACTGCTACTGGCAACTTTAACATCATTCGACCCGAACACTTCCAGGTCATGAAGGATGAAGCCATCGTATGTAACATCGGTCACTTCGATAACGAAATAGACGTTGCTTGGCTTGAAAAGAATACAACAGAGGTAAACATCAAGCCTCAGGTAGACAAGTTTGTATTCGCTGATGGGCGTTCGATCATCGTTTTAGCCCGTGGGCGACTTGTAAACTTAGGCTGTGCAACGGGGCATCCAAGCTTTGTAATGTCAGCGTCGTTTACAAACCAAACAATCGCTCAAATCGAGCTCTTCACCAAGAAGGGAGAGTATCCGGTAGGCGTCTACGTGTTGCCAAAGGAGCTCGACGAGAAGGTTGCAAGGCTTCACTTGGGCAAGCTTGGAGTTGAACTCACTGAACTAACCAAGGACCAAGCAGACTACATCGGTGTGAAGAAAGAAGGCCCATATAAGCCTGATCACTACCGATACTAGGAGCGTCTCCTTTTAGAAACAAAAAAGGGAGTGCATTTAGCGCTCCCTTTTTTATTGCCTATCATTGGTATGGGCTCTGGCGAGACAGACCTTAAAGCTAAATCTCTAGCTTAGCCCATGCAGTCGTCTGCCAACATCTGTGGCAATCCATCAAACGAGCCATTAGACATCACCACTACCACATCTTTGACAACATCATCTGAACCATCTTGCTCAAGCGAATTCCAAAGATACTCTCTAATAGCCTCTACGTTATCGAAACACTCTGAGGGGACGCCCGACGCTGTGATAGCATCGCTTAACGCTGAAACCTCTATAAGCTCTAGTCCTTCATCGATCGCTCGAGCTTGCACATCTCGCAGCACAACTCTATCCGCTCTAGCAAACGCATCGATGTATGCTTGTTGAAAAACTGTGCGCCGAGAGGTATTGGATCGAGGTTCAAATACAGCCCACAGACGTGCTTCAGGAAACGCCTCGCGCATTCCCGCCAGAGTTTGGTCAACAGCGGTTGGATGATGTGCAAAATCCTCGATAATCACCACACCGTTCTTGCGTCCTCGGATCTCCTGCCTACGTTTTACACTCTTAAAGCCCTGCAAAGCCTCGCACGCTGACTCTAGGGAAACTCCCTTCTGTTCACACACCGCAAGAAGGGCCGCTACGGCGTTACGCGCGTTATACTCTCCAAGCATCGGAATCTCTAAGGTGTATCCTGCCCCAAACAAGCCTCCTTCTACCGTTACACGTTGTGCGATTCCACGTGAAGAACGCTCTACTATCCGACAATCAGCATCAGCATCGACCCCAAAGGTAATAAACGAGCACCCATAACGCTTACGCCACTGCTGGGTTAGTTCTTTAACTCTGGGAAAATCAATGCAACATATCGCAGTACCGCCTTCACCTAAAAGCCTTACAAGCTCCTCAAACTGCGCTTCAATCGCCTCGATATCTGGATAGATATCTGCATGGTCGAATTCAATTGCATTTATAATCGCGGTATCTGGGGTATAGAAGGTAAATTTCGGTACCTTTGCAAAGAACGCACTATCGTACTCGTCTCCTTCAACCACCGATACTTGCCCCACACCGACACACAAACTCTTCGGTAAGCTTTGTACTATGCCACCCACAAAATACGATGGCGATTGCCCTGTCTCACTTAGCATATAGGCTGTTAGTGCCGTCGTGGTGGATTTCCCATGCGTCCCTGCAACAACGATTGAGTGCCTCTCTGCGATAGCTGTCTCCTGCAGCAACTTGGGAAAACAGGTATACGGTAAGTTCTCACGCTCAACGACATCAACCTCAGGGTTACCGTAGCTAATAGCATTGCCGATAACCACAAGCTTTGCATCAAGCGGTACGTTCTCTTCGCGATAGCTGCGAAGCGTCTCAACCGAGGAGCCTTCAAGCAGGCTCTTCATCGGTTCATAAAAATCCTTATCACTCCCCGATACAACATACCCACGCTCAGCCAACGCAATAGCTAACTGCGCCATTGCGACGCCACACACTCCAATGATATGAATTTTCGAGCCCTCTGATATAGAGCTTAAACTCGTGATTGCATCAACTGAAAAGAAATCTTTCGGCATCGGGGAATATCCTCAAGAGTCGCGTTAGTTGCACACACTCAAATATACTAGCGAAAACCGAGGTATCTCAACACCAATCAATCCACTGCCGAGTCGGTTAAAGATATACGTGCCTCGCATTCCACCGACCGGATCTCGAATAGTCACGGAGCTTGAGTACTCAAAGTGCTGCCCAGGCTCTAGGAAAGGCTGTAACCCTACGACCCCACTACCGATGACCTCCCCTACTCTGTTTTCAGCGGATTCAATAATCCAATGCCGCTCAAGAAGCTGTACTGTATCGCTCGAGAAGTTTTCAATTCTCACATCGTACTTGAAGGCAAACAGATTTCTAGAAGGGTCAGACTCCTCTTCCACAGGAAAAGCATTCACGGAAACAGAGATGGGTTCTGAGAGTTGAATCGCTGTGCTCACACTCCCGACACTACCAAACACCCTGCTTGTGGAAAAGGATAAACCTCTCTCGCAATTGTTTTTTTTATTTATTAGGTGTAGGCAGACAGAGAGCAATGCTATAATTCTCTGATCTCTACAGTAACAAACCGATACCACCTATGCTACACACCCTGCGTCCACTAAAACCATACCGAGGTTTGATCAAGATGGAACAGCTTGCGCCCCATATAAAGCGCGTCTTGCATCACCTAAAGGTCTCTTCGTATTGGAAAACACACCTTAAAGAATTCAAAAATTTCCACGATCAACTCCATCCAAGAGCAGAGGTTGATGTAAGCGGTAACGCAATTACAATTTCATTTCCAGACGGTCACCAGCCCGATCGTCTTGAATCTCTCAGTAAAAGCATCCTTCCATGGCGAGTTGGCCCCTACCAAATAGGTAATTTGAATATCGATTCCGAATGGCGCTCCTATATGAAGTGGAATCGGATCGCACCGCTTCTCGGTGACCTTTCAGGCAAGAAGGTTGCTGACGTTGGTTGTAGTAACGGCTACTTTCTCTTTAAGATGCTACACTCTAATCCGGAACTCTTAGTAGGATTTGACCCAATCGAGCGATGCTGGCTTCAATTCACATTCATCTCTGAATTAATCCAGCCTGACAAGGTAGCATATGTTCCGACAGGTATCGCCACACTGCCGAGTTTTCCAGATTTCTTCGACACCGTTATCTGCATGGGAGTGCTCTACCATCAACGAGATCCCTTCACGGCATGTAAGAACCTATTCGCCTGCACAAAGCCAGGTGGCACTGTTATTCTTGAGAGTCTTGTTATCGACAGTAAAGACCCTACGATTCTCATTCCCAAGGAGCGTTACGCAAAAATGCGAAACGCTTGGCTCATACCGACAGCTCCGGCATTAGAAAATCTAATGAAAAGAGCTGGCTTTCAGGAAACTACAATCCACTCTTTCGGAGCGCTAACCACGCATGAGCAGCGATCTACCCCCTGGGCCCCCTACGAAAGCCTCGCCGATTTTCTCGATCCAAATGACAGGTCAAAAACTATTGAAGGGTATCCTGCTCCGCATACTGCGTTAGTGATAGCGAAGAAGGGGGGCGATACATAACAACAATCTCACATGTGGCCTCTCATAAGGGCGCAATAGTTCTACTAGTCACAGCAAAGAAGAGCTACTTGTGTCGAAGATAGACGAATCTCATTGAGCTCGCAGCCCATTTTGACACGAAAAAACTCACAAGTTTTACCAGTATAACCCTTAAGACCAACTAAAGAAGCATAGCGTGTTACGCCGTGCTACGATCGATTCCGACGACCGTGAAAAAATAGCATCGAGTACTCGCTCGAACGAGAGACGACAAGCCGCAGGGTCATCGGTGAATTTCAAGTAAGAGACGTATAGTAACGGGGAGTTGAGAAACGAAGGCCAGAAGACTCAAGCGGAACGCCTCAAACCTCAGAATGATTGCTGAGATCATAAGCCTCGCACAAAAGTGATAAGTCGCTACATGCGCAAAAGTAGTGCGGGGTCCAGAATATGGGTAGCGCTTTACTCACAAGTAGGTGTTCCTTGTCATCAGTCGGAATCCTATATCGATCTGCGTATCACTTCAAGGAGTGAGGTGGCCAAGTTTTGGGACCTCTCGATCGGAATCGACCTGCATTCGTTGCTCACACGCCTGAAGCCTACTCGTATCTCCTCGCGCATGAACAAGGCGCAGAGAGGCTCTTCTAAGTAGTGGTTTCGGGTCGCGCAAGCCGCTCCAAGCGATAAACTCCCCAATGGCTGGTTTGCCTGAGAGAAAGCGACTCAGAGCTTGCCCGGTTTCGCCGCATCAGTTTGCGAGAAAAGCGAGTGCGACGCCTCTGCAAGCTTCCTCATGTTGTATACCTCACGTTGAATCAGTTGAGGGTCTCCTCCACTGAATTGATAATGCTTTCGACTCTCGCCATCAACTCCTGCGAGGAAGTCATTGCACCCGGAGCGCCTCTAGAAGTACCTTCATTGTCGGTTGACTCAACACGGAAATATCGGCGTAAAATCTCTACATATGGGGGATTTGTCTCATCGTCGGGGCTCTCGCGTAGCGTATCGTACGCGACTCTGGCTGCTTGACCCGGGGTCATTTGGTATAGAACATCAAGCGCAGCCACAGCGACTGGAAAAGAGATATCTCTGGCTCGAGACTCAGCCATTACTCTGGCCACACCGAGGTCCTTCGCCGCGAGGGCGATGATTGAGGGTCTGATCGTATGTGGATCCGATGTTCTCGCCACAGTCGAGACAATTAGGGAAATAGTCTCGCAATCAAGGCCGGCTCGATCTTGCGCTGCCACAAGCGCTCGCAACCTTTTCGTGTCGGATATCTCCGTCGTCATAAGGGCGTCTTTGATCTCTTGGTTACAATCGGGGCTCGAGTTCCCCACGTCAACCATCCTCAACCGTAGTAGACTCGGTACCGGCACATTTTCGAGTCCGGCAATGTCATAAATCTCACCGGTACTGGCAGGACCGGCTTCCTATTGTTCTATCTGTTCGACAGTGGCACTAGCGCGTTAATCACGGCTCGCGCCTGCTGACACGGCCGACGCTGTTCAGTCGTGATTACCAATTGCGCTTAAACTCTACCATATCGCCACTACTCCCCCAGAAACCTCTTCATAGCCTCAACTACTTACGGCTTGATTTATTCTTTTTTGGTGAGGATTTCTTCTATCCGTGTATAGAATAGTAGCATTGTTATGTTCCCAATCAAACCCAACCACCACCGATCTCGAGCACCCATACTTGCCTGTTTTCTTTGGCCACTACGCCCCCTGGATCGTAGATATGAAAGCGATCTGAATTGACATAGGTGGAGCGGATATCCGACCCAGGTCTATCTTGGTCAACTTCTAATCGCTTCAAATCTTAGCGCGCTGATTCGCTCTTCGGGTAGCCTCGTGCACTGACGTTATCTCCCGGATAACCTCCTACCTTTTCTCAATCATCTCACAAGAAGCAGGTTGGACAGCGCGGAAGCTTGAAGCTTTCCACATGCGTCTCTTAGACCGCAAAGAACGCTAGGAAATCCTTTCTTAGGCGACCTGCTTTCTTTGGTGAACACTCAAGCACAACCTTTGCTTTACACGGTTCGAAGACCACCGACAGGACCCTACCAAGGTTAATCTCTTTGGCTGCTCCGCGCTCATGGAGCTGAGACTGAAGACGTCGCGCCGTGTCAGCTGGAAGTCTGACTGTAAGTATGTAGTCACCCATAAGGTCGATATATGAGTTCTCAAGATGCGCAAGGGGGCCACACGCGAACGAGATAGTTTGGTTCTTGTGTTTGTAAAGTTTGCGAACGGCCGATTCGAAGCGCCCGGCGGCCCCGAAATTAGTGTAAAACTTGCGGCAACTCATTTTGAACGCTTGATGCAAGCGGGATTCGCGATCATCTTGAAGCGCGACAAACCACGGAAAGGGAACCCACGCGAATACATCTTCAGGTGGCGTGTGCTTAAGGAGCGCCAAAAGGAGTTGGTTCCAAAAATCGTTGCATCGCACGAGGTTGGAAAACTTCCACGATAATCTGCTTCCCGGAGCTGGAATGAGGTCGCGTATGTATGAATCCGAGAAGTAGGTTCTCGACACGCTGTCAGCGAAAGTAAGGAGATCGAAGACCCACGTAAGGCTCAAACTGTATTGAGACATAGCTCGAACGACGAAACCATTCGCCTGTAGGCGACTCAAAACTTTGTACACCGCCGCGTTGCTGTAGGTGTTTTTACCCTGAGATGCTTGCTGCCGGATCTGTTCCGCCGTCATTCGGGGTTGGGCCGCAAGAAGTCGCAAGGTGATCTGTTCGAGAGAGGGCTCCGTCGTTAACAACATAATTTCATCGGCTTGACAATCTCCTCTTATTCTACTCTAAGTAGAATAAGAAGCGCTAGGGGGATAAAACGAAGAAAAAGCCCCACATATTCGATAGTCTAATCAAGAAATCAGTGCGATCGGTGGGGTGCGCCCCTTCGGTTAACGGATGTTGTAGCTAGATGCAAGGAGACGAGGGTGCCCGTACGTAATTTTCACGGTAAAGTTTTGGTGGTTGGGTGTGGTGCGGTATCTCGATGTACCTTGCCGCTTTTGCTCAAAGAGTTATCAATAGCCCCAGAGCAGGTGAAGGTCGTTGACTTCGCCGACAACCGTGGCCTCATCGCTGAACTGGTACAGGCAGGGGTTGTATACGAGCAAACTCGCATTACACCGGAAAACTATGCTGAGATACTGTCCTCTTGGCTCTCACCCGACGATATTTTAATAGATCTCGGATGGAACATCGAGACCAGAACGATCCTTCAGTGGTGTCGAGACAACCACGTACTATATGTAAATACCTCGATAGAGGTTTGGAACCCGTACGCGGACGCACTACGATCCGACCCGAGAAACTACACCCTTTATCGCCGGCAGATGGAGCTTCGTTCTATGGTGCAGGGATGGGGAGATAACTCAGGCGCCACTGCCGTTCTCGATCACGGCGCGAATCCTGGCATGGTGTCCCACTTCACGAAGCGCGCTTTGTTGGATATTTGCGTGGGGATTCTCGCCACCGATGTCCCAATCCAACGTCGCAAGGACTTAGAGCAGGCGCTGGATGCTCGTGAGTTTGCGAAGCTCGCCGCGCTCTCTGGAACGAAAGTAATTCATATCAGTGAACGGGATACGCAGATTTCTGACAAGCCTAAAGAGGTTGATGAGTTTGTAAATACCTGGAGCGTTGAGGGACTCTTTGAAGAGGGGATAGCTCCCGCTGAGATGGGATGGGGAACTCATGAGACTGAGATGCCGCGTGATGGATACGCCTTCGAAGAGGGGCCTGGGAACGTGGTGTGTCTGAGCACTCTGGGAGTAAATACGTGGGCTCGGTCATGGGTGCCGAGCGGTCCGATTATCGGGATGGTTATACGACATGGTGAGGTATTTAGTATCTCAGATCGCCTTACGGTATGGCACGGTAACAAGGCTGTTTATCGCCCAACCGTGCACTATGTCTACTGTCCATCTGATGCCGCTATCGCTTCGGTGCATGAACTGAAGATGCGCGAATATAAGCTCCAAGAGCGACAACGAATCATGACCAACGAGATCACCTCAGGACGGGATGAGCTTGGGGTCCTGCTCATGGGACACGATCTCAACGGATGGTGGACAGGAAGCATTCTCGACATCGATGAGGCGCGACGCCTCGCTCCGGGACAAAACGCGACCACGTTACAGGTGGCGTGTTCGGTTGTCGCCGCGGTGCGGTGGATGATTAAAAATCCGCGCCAGGGGCTCTGCTTGCCGGATGATGTCGACCACGAAGAGGTTCTGAAGGTAGCTACGCCGTATCTTGGACGATTCGTATCTCAACAAGCCTCATGGACCCCGCTGAGCGATGCTACTCACTCGGTTACTAGCTTTGGGGAGCCTCCGCTGAAGAAGGAGGATATGTGGCAGTTTTCGGCGTTCCGCTTGTGATTGAATAAGAAGGGGCATGCTTGAGGGAAAACGTTTGATCGCTACGACACGAGGCGTACAGGCAGGTGTTCTCTGTCGGGAAGCATTAACAGCTGAGGTCCAGGCCTCACTGAAACTGGCTGAGGGCACCTGTCAGGTCCTTTCAGGAGGACGGATGAGCAGCGGATTAACACCTTGGGTCCCCTACGAAAGCCTAGCCGACTTTCTCGAGCCACGTGACAGGTCAAAAACTATTGAGGGGTATCCTGCACCACATACAGCACTCGTGGTCGTTAAGAAACCTGCCCCTTGAAAAGCTAATAGCGCGGTACATGCAAGCGTGAATGTCAGTTAACATCAGAGGGGAGGCGTGTCTTATCTGTCCTATGACGAAGCTAAAAGTCGTCTATAAAAAAAGAGTGCCGCTACTGCCAATCTCCACTTACCAGAAGCTCCTCAATAGAAACTCCGAGCGCATGCGCAAGCTTTGAAATAGCCCCAATGCTGATATTCTGCTTTCCGTGCTCGACAGAGCTGATGTAAGCACGATCCAGATTCGAAGTTTTAGCTAATTGCTGCTGGCTTAGACCTTTTAGCTTGCGATGCTCATGAACTGTTCCACCTAGCTTCTTTAGGAATAAGCCGAGTGCATTATCGGGATCTAACAGCCCGCACAATTGCCTAGCCAAGGAAACCGCTTCTTGCGGGTCTAGGGTAAAGCCATCTGGATTTACCAACTCGACTAAGTCTGCTCTTTCAACAAAAGCAGCTCCGCCAATTAATATTTGAGGGGATGGTGACAACTGCCGAATCTGTTTAACTGCCTCCTGTGCAACTGGAGCTAGAGAACTCAGCGATACAGAGAGACACACCACATCAGGTTCCCTAGCCTTCGTGTAAGGCACAAGATGACTTGTAGGGATATCTGCACCAAGAAAATCGACCTCCCAACCATCGACTACCAAGAAGTCAGCCATCGCCTGGCCACCTATGAAATGCTGATCCCCCTCAACCGAACACACCACCGCCTTTCGCCCAAGTTTACGACGGGTTTTTAGCATCTCTCGCAAACGTGCCATCTGTCGCAAAGTTATCTGAGTAGCGATATGCTCCTGCGGAATCTGAACTTCTCCAGCGTGCCAACGAGTACCTATCTCTACCTGGGCTGGCATCAGCACCTCTAGGTAAATTCGCGAAGGAATCACACCTGCCGCCAAACCCCTATCGATGATTGATTGAGCCTCGTCCGCCGCACCATTCAAAATCGACGCACAATATGCTTCTCGCAATGCTTCTATGACGTGTTTAGGCATCACTTTCTCCTTTACTTTCTGATATAGTAAACAGGATCTCATATGCGTAGAATAAATACAATGTAAAGCATGTATATGTAGTATATAAAATACACATATGGTTATTTCAATACGTTACATACTCTACAGGTATCCGATCGGGCACAAAACGGCATACCATTTCAAGTAGGATAGGCTTCCAACGTGGCCTCGAAGCAGAGGCAAAGCGAACAGAAGCTACCGTCGCTCTTGCGAGAAACATCCGCTTAGAGCAACGCCTCTCTTCAAAGACGCAAACGCAATGGACACTCGCTTAAAACACCTTCAAACCCTCGGGCTTCCACCTGATGCCACCTCAGAGCAAATCACCGAGGCATACAAGGACCTTATGAAGGTATGGCACCCCGATCGCTTTCAGAACGACGCGCGGTTGCTCGCCAAGGCACAAACAATGACGCAGGAGATAAATCATGCAGTCTCCGAGCTTCGCAAAGAGGCAAAGAATCCGCGCAAGCAGAAGCGGGCATCCTCAAGACAAGATCCTCCGCGTGCGCCCAACTTTTCTCAAGGAGCGGCCTATGATCGGAAACAACAAACGAGCGACACTCACAGCGCAGGCCACGAATCCTCTCATTTTAGATTCACGCTCTCACCACTTATTATCAAGATGCGATTCCAAGTAGGACTTATCCGAGCTCTCGGGGGAGCACTCGGTGCTTATCTAGTCATGCTAGTCTTGCTTCAGGGGACACTGCCCCCTATGGAGCAAGCTGCAATTATCGCACTTGGATTTTTTGCGGTAGATACGGGGATTGGCAATCTCATTCTAACTCTCATTCCCCGAGCTATCATCAGGGTTGATTCGCTCGGGATACAGATCTTTTCTCACGGCAGGTTAAACTGGATAGACATTGAAACTGTCTATCCAGTGATTACGTCCCGTAGTCAGACACTTCATATAACGTTATCACATCATCACATCCAGAAATGCGCTGTTTCTCAGCGCTTACGACTTCGGTTGCGTCGATTCTTTGGGCGAAGTCATATTCAGCTAGGATTTTCGGCACTACGAGGAAGTCCTGTTCAAGTGTTGGATGCAATGCACCTCTTTCAATCAAATGATCAGATAGACCTACAAGAATTCGACCCAGCGAGAAGACCTCTCCAAATCTTCTGCTCGTTTCTTTCCACGAGCACAGTAGTCATCTCGCTTACTCACTGTATTCTAAGGGGCGGGCTCAACCCGAGGGAATTTATCGCATATTTTGCCGTCTATGCGAGTGCAAAAGCTATACAAACGCTCTCAGAGATACTTCATAAAAACAGTTCACATACCTCGTAAAATCGCTTGACACAGCGGGCTCTGGAGTTTCAATATCGTATTCTATTGTTGTGCATTCAACGACAATCCGAGCCGCTCTAGCTCAGTTGGTAGAGCAACGCATTCGTAATGCGTAGGTCGTGGGTTCGACTCCCATGGGCGGCTCCAATTCAAACTCCATCATCCCCGCTCTACTTTATCTTGACACCGAATGTATCTTCACACCAAAGCTCGATTTTGCTCTCTGCTCTAGCTTCGTTCTCTGCCGGGGCGCGGCACCGGGATTCCGCAAGAAACAATACTATCCAACGTGTTCCAACTCTCGTCGAATGTTACCTGTGCAGTGCATTCACTATATGGTCCAATAGGCCAACGCGCGACGTTGTACTTGGCTGCTTTGCTTTTTGCCACGATTACGCTTCCGGTACTGTACGGCGCTTCATGAGGAGCAAATCCATCCTCCGCAAGTAGCTTTTGAAGAGAGGCTAATACCTTTGCATGTTCGGCTGAGCCACTCGCAGGTAGCGGCTCTTTTTTTCCCGAAAGGTCCTTTGAAAACAATTCGGCTTCACCCTCAGCAAACCATGCATCATACATAGTACGCTTTGAGCCATCTTTCATATCTACCGAAGACTTACCGAACGCAAAGCTACCGTGTGCACCTTCAAAATACCTCTCACCATCAGCAACGAGCGATAGACTCGATATCACGTCAGATAGAGAAGTAAGCTCTCCTTTATCACTTGCCCCATTTTTGTTGACATCTTTCCAGAGAAGAAGGTGAGAGAATATCGGATCACTGGAATCAATCCTCTTATCCCCATTACTGTCGTGCATGCTAAGAGCTTGAAATCCATCTGCATAAGGCTCTCCATTTAGCCTCTGAGTTCTATCTCCGAACAGTTCATCTACGGAGTCTATGACCCCATTTTCATTTGCGTCGTATCCGACGAATGCGACCTCTTCAGAATTATCGATCCACGCAGTCAATAAAGAATCTCTATGAAAGTCAAAGCGAGTGAATGTTTTGGATGGATCCGTAAAGGCAATCCCCTTCCCGCTCAAATCAACAACAAGCGGACTTACTTGTCCAGTTGTATCGTCAACAGAACACACGTCACTTCGCACCTCTGTAAGAGAGCCTCGGAAAGCGCTTCGATAGCCCGAGCCAAACATTGCAGAATAATGAGAAGCGTAGCTTCTATCACCCTGATTTCGCGAATTTATCCTTCGCTTAAGTAAACTCTGACTAATGCCATTTGATGGTGTATAGGTAATTTGTCCATTTTCATAAGTGACGTTGGGATGGTTAATGCCCTCTAGACCGGCACATCCCCAAATATCATCATAATTTCGATTGCAGGGATCCACGGCAATTGTGTTATCCACTAAAGTTGCGGCGCCTTCCCAGATTTGGACGTGAATCCAGTTGACATAAATTTTTCTTTTCTGCCCCTTGTCTGTTGGCGTTCCATAGATGCTGAAATTCCCGGGCCCCCTTGTGCCAACGGTCAGATGACAGCGAAATGGCGGTTGGACTGGCGTTGCGGTTGGCGTAGGCGTAGGAGTGTGTGTTGGAGTAACGAGACGTACTGGCATTCCAACATTTCCATCTTCATGCTCTGCGAACCGTTGTCCGAAGGCCTCGAACTGATGCCCTCCAAATGCAAACAGCAACGTTATCAAGATGGATAGAAATCTACTCACAAAAACTCTCCCTGCAGCAGTATATAGATATCCGCATGCTCGACCTAAGGGCTATCGTTATCCCTTGTAAAAAACTTTAGAAAAATTATTTACCCCCACTGTTAACAAGAGAATTCAGGTGCTTACAGAATACTACTTTCCAAATAGTCATGAACGTTGCCGAGGAGCTCTGTCGTTTTTCCTACCAAGCTTTCGCTTTCTGAACTTCATCCAACACCTGCAGATAAGATTCATAGCGCCAGCTTGCTATCTCTCCTCGTTGCAACGCTTCTAGTACAGCGCAGGAGGTTTCCTTTATATGCTGACAATCTCGAAACTTACAACCGTGACCGAACTGTTGGATCTCAGGAAACGCGGCTAGCACATCGGACTTGGCAAGATGTGAAAGCCCAAAAAACTGTACCCCCGGCAGGTCGATTACTATCGCTGGCTCTGCTCCATCTCGCTTCGCGAGAAATCCTCTAGGCTGTGAAGTCGTTTGCTTTCCTTGCCCAGTTTTTTCACTTACCTCACCGGTCTTTGCTCTAGTACCCGGAATTAAGACATTAAGTATCGTGCTTTTTCCTACACCCGAAACACCACACAATGCCATTACAGACACGTCTGTATCTGCAACGAGCTCATGGATCCGGTCAACGCCTTCTCCATGTTTTGCACTACACTCGAGCACCGAAAGTCCCACCTCAGAGTAGGTCTCAATCATCTCTGAGATCTTACCTAATCCTAAATCAGTTTTATTTACTATAAGCGTTGTAGGGATCCCTTCAACAAATCCCGCAGCCAACATGCGATCTATTGCGACAGGGTTCCACGTCGCACCACACGCTGTGATTACGCAGAGACGATCGATGTTTGCGCCCATGCGCCGCTGCGTCCCATGAAATGTTCGGCATAAGCATCGCTCCGCGGGCAATCTCTCTGTAATAAATGCGCTCCCCTCTCGAAGCTCATAGTGCACCGTATCTCCAGCGACTAACTCAACGCTCTTTGAGGCCGATGTGCCAATAATAACGTCTTCCTGTTCGGTATAGAGCGTGACAAACCGCCTCGATACTTCGAGAACCCGCGCGGTTTCCATCATATTCTTGTCTTCATTAGTCTTGGCGCTCACACGACCTTTCCGAGTTGCTTACTACCGTTAGGCTATCATAGTACTCGAACTATAAAAAACCTAGCCACTTATCTAGAACACTACAAGAGCCTCCGGTAATGGATCTAAATTTGTAATGACCCGAGCAGGAAGTACTATCTGTTGCCCAATGGCAAGGGGCGTTGCAGGATCTATGTGATTGATTTTGGCTAAATGCTGTGCACTTTCAGGATCTCCTAAATACCAATCCGCCAAAAGCGTTAAATCCTCACCTTGAAACGATACCGTATGTCGATAGTTGCCATCTGCAACTTCTTCAAGATGAGCAACACCTGCGACGGTCGGAGCCTTAAGCCGCCCGCGAAGGTCTCCTATCGGATGTGCCAAGGTAACCTCTTGCGGAGGATTAGATGGCAACGGCTCAAGCCTTGGCGTTAGGGTGTAAATGTCTCGACTCGGCTTAAACACCGCTGCTCGAGTGTTACTACGTTGCCTCACCTGAAGCACCTGCAAATCTGCTCCCGAAAGTGGCTCAGACCCTGAGACCATCCAATTATCGTTGAGATAATCCAGTATATAGACAATTCCTTGCTCAGGGTAAAACAGCTTTAATCTACTTGGCGCCAAAAATTCGCGCTCAACACTTATTGCTGTCGGCACTCCTTGTCGGGCAACAAGGTGCTTTATCGAATCACTCCCTCCCCACTTGTCTCTAAAAAACCTCGTCGAAACGACTGATTCATCATTAGGCACAATGAGAACTGGGCCGTGTCCCTGCAAAGCATCAAATTCAGGGTTTAATGGACGTTGCTGGATAGAACATCCCGACACAGCGATAGCCAATGCAGAAGTTGTGGCATAGAACATCTTTTGAAACGATGTGGGGGTCACGAGCAAAACCGTTAAAAAAACTAAGACGTATATAATGTTGATGGTCGAACCATGCAGGTCGATTCAGGGATTGTCACACGCCGACACGTCTTGGCGCCATGTCATGCATGAGAGTGCTAACAATCTGGATTTAAGAGCGTATCGGAGTTAAATACTAACTTCTCTTACTTGCGGTTGAGCCCATAAAAGCTTTGGTTTCCACACAGTGCTTTCTCTGGGACATTACGTATCTCCTCAATGAGTGCGCGAAGTTCTTTACTAGCATTGTTCCTTGCTCTCTCAACCCAGTTTACAGAGGTCTCCAAGACTACAGAATCTTCCGAAGAACTCAGCATAACCTCGCACCTACCAGAGTCTGCAAATCCACTTCCTGAGCCCGGCTCATCAACATCAGCTTTTGACAGCATTCCATGACTCTGTACATACAAAGCGACATGACTCCGCAGAGCGTTTAGCGTATCTGGATGTACTTCAATAATGTTTTGATACTCAGCATTAAATCGGCCCTTTACAACCTTGCCACACTCGACAAAAACGCCAATCGGTAGCAGCTTATACTGTTCAAACTCAGTGCCGCCTAATCCCCCTTTTTGAAGGTACACCGTAAAAGATCCATCGGTGGTATGTGCGCGTGGCAACGTTGTCTCTTCCGATTTCGAGAACACACTTTCCGACAGCAGACTGCATCCCGATAGAGAGGCTAAAATCAATATTCCCGGTAGCAATTTTTTAAATTGTATCGTCACTTTTGGCATGTACCTTCCCTGCATTAACTACGTAACAGTGTTGAGGACAAGCATAACGTGCCAACCGGTATAAGAGAAGAATGATTTCCGCTAGACACGCTTTGCCCGCACTAGCTTTTGTGTCACTAGCCCGAAAGCTTTCCGAACCAGCACCCTATAGCAAAAGCTTGCTACACCTAAGAGCGCTCACAACAAATCGATTCCACTGACTTGGAAGGGATCACGAGCCTATCTCGATGCGTAGATTGCTCTGAGTTTATCTCTTAACCGGCATCTGCAGTTGGTTAAGCGCCTCAGATGTCTCAGGAGACGTTACTGCTTCATTAGAATTCGATTTTCTAGCTCTCGCAGCCTCTCAAAAACTAACTGCCGCTTGCCCCGCCACTAACGCTCCAAGAAGCACTGCGGCGGCCACACGCTGTGAAACGGGCTTAGTCTCTTCATTATTATTCATCGCTTGCATACCAATTTATCTCCTTTTAAGGGGAAAGCGCCGTCGATGAAAGAATCATTTCGATTATTATCGCGCCACTACTCTTGAGCATACTCAAAGCAGCTGCCCAAATTACGACGTGTTTCTACGTTACGCACGAATCAAAACGTACTGTAGCATCGAGGGAATACCCCATTGATTTCAGGCAATAACAGCGCCTGCCAGCAACGATCGGCTCCCGTTAGCGCACACATTACAACCTCGCTGTCATATCGAAAGAAACCAATATCGTTTCTAAGCCAATGGGCTCGTTCATGCACAGAATTTCTCAAACTATCCGACAACAAGATTCTACATTCAAGCTAAGAGAGCTACAGGCACAATTTGCCAAAGCCAAACTCCCCTTTCCAGAGCTCGAGCCAGAAGACATCCGCATTCCAAAACGCAAGCAGGGCTTCGAGATTACTAACGACATTTACATCTCACACTACATTCTCTCATTTCAGAGGGAGTTCCTTCAGAAGCATGAAATTAAAGCTCTAATCTGTCTTAGCGGCCACCACAACAATTCCAAAGCAGAGGATCTAGGGGTCCGCGCCATTTTTTCGGTAAATATGCCCGACGGGGAGGGAACTACCCCTGAAATGATTCGCTCCTACACCCAAAAGCTAAACGACTTTGTGACTCAGTACGGACGAACGCTCGTGTTTTGCCAAGCAGGCCAAAGCCGCTCCCCCTCGCTCGTTGCCGCATATCTAGCACGCTACCGAAACATGGGGCTTGAAAGTGCCTTGGAGTTGGTTCGAGAAGCACGCGCACCAGAACGAGGCGTAATTTATTGGCCAGCTACACTAACTGCAATCGGTGAGGCATTGGAGGAAGTATGAGCGCAGATTTATTTTCACCATCTAGTGGAGTCTACAAGACCGGCAATTTCCCGGCACATACCGATACATCGCTTGATTCTTTAGCGCCTCCGGTTACCGTTGATCCCCTTGATGTTTTACGAAACCAAATTATAGAAACGTGGCTTCCAAAATTTAACGAGCCAGATTTTGACGCTGTCGGATGGTTTAAAGATATGGAGTCTCGTGGTTTTGTTACGTGCAAAGAGTATTCCGCTGGCAGACTTCGCGCCCTGGAACACATGGACAGGTTAAACTGGAAAGAAGCTGCGCACTATGAGAATGTACTCCACCGAATCTCCCTTCCGCTGGACCCCAGCCGCTCTTTTGAAAAATCTGGCGAAGGTCCAATTATTTTTGTTCGTGACGACAAGCGAGATGCCCTGGTTGTAATGAACGGAAATCATCGGACGGGTAAAATACTAAGAGAAGAGCACAATCCCGATGACTATCCGGCATACGTAATCGAATTTAACTCAATTGCTTTGTTTGATAAGTTAGCAGGCTTCGACCTCGGATGGGGAACGGTCTATATGAATATTGAAGTAGAACAAGGCGACCGGCGAAACATGCCGTAGACTTTCCTCGGCACCTACGCTCCCAGTACTCGCTTTAATGCACCCTCAATAATTCCAACCCCAGCTTCTCCCGCCGCACGAGATTTTAATGCTCCCGTACCATCATACAGAAAATATGCAGGCACCCATCCTTGGTCGTTTTCAAACGCATCCTTAATTGTGTGTTCGTTATCTACCGCACATATATCTGGCACGTTGTATTCAGCCAGCACATCTTTCACTTTTTCAAGATCAAGATCTTCTTCTTGCCGGGGCATGTGAATAGCTATTAGCTTTAGTCCCTTCTCTTCATACTCCGCACGCCATTTAGCGAGGCTCTCAAAATTGTTCTTACACATATAACACGAGACCGACCAGAAGTGGATGAGCACCGGCGACCCAGAGACTGTATCTGCGGAAAACTCGCCCTGAAGCCACTGTGTTGCTCCTTCTAAACTTGGAATTGGCGTACCTAATCGTAATGCCATGTGCTCTGCCTCTCTTTGGTTTTGTGTTTAGAAGCAGGTGAGAAGCCAAAGGACTTCTCACCTGCATACTATGTATCGACCTTACGCAGCCAAAAGCTTTCCGCCTGGCTTCCAGTCGCTTGGGCACAAGCCGCCTGTTTGAAGCGCTTGTACTACCCGTAGAGTCTCATCTGTTGAACGCCCAACGTTAAGCGCGGTTACAACAGAGTACTGAAGAACTCCATTTGGATCGATTACGAACAATCCTCGGTGAGCAATGTTCTTGTCTTCAATCAACACTCCGTACGACTTGGCAACGCTTCCTGTGTGGTCAGCGGCCAACGGATAGTTAACACCCTCAATACCACTCTCAGAACGAGATACGGCTGCCCAAGCTTTATGAGTAAAGTAGGTATCTGTTGATGCACCGAGAATCTCTACATCGATATCATCGAACTCTTTCTTTCTATCTGCCAAACCAAGAATCTCTGTTGGGCATACAAAGGTGAAATCCATCGGATAAAAGAAAAACACCAACCACTTTCCAGCATAACTCTCAAGCGATACGGTCTTGTTCATATTATTTGGCTCTGCTGGATCATACACCTGAAGGGTGAAGTCAGGAGCCTTCTCTCCGATCTTGGCAACACATTCTTTCTTTTCACTACACTCAGCCATCGCTATTTCTCCTTTGTTGATTGCACACACTGGGCACACACACCTTTTAGCGTCACCTCAGTCATATGCATGTTAAATTTTTGTTGGGTGGCAACTTTTCCTAATAAGCCTTCAAGGCTCTTACTCATGTCAACGTCTTGTATTGCGTTACACTCAGTACAGACAAGATGCGTATGATCGTCAACCCTTGCGTCGTAGCGAGCCGCTCCTTCTCCGGTGTTGATTTCAAGCAACTCTCCTTGGGCAACCAGACGTCCGAGAATATTGTAAATCGTTGCAAGCGACACGGATTCGCCCTGCGACTTGGCGCAATCCCAGATCTCCACCGCTGAAAGGTGTCCGCCGTTTCCCATGATGATTTTTTTTATAATGGAGGGATCTTTTGCCATACAATTTAATAATTAGAATTATTCTAATTATGGCAAGTTCTC
This sequence comes from Pseudomonadota bacterium, assembly GCA_038134595.1. Taxonomy (GTDB): domain Bacteria; phylum Bdellovibrionota_C; class UBA2361; order UBA2361; family OMII01; genus OMII01. Next base: position 33,454 of record JAYPVM010000011.1, read on the forward strand.
CTCTTCTTTGTCAATCAGAACCTTAACCGTCACAGATTTTACGGTTTGCTCGCATGCATTACTTCGCTAGACTTTAGATCACTATTCTTGTCGTAGCGTGATGATTATAGTCGTGAATATAGCTATCTACAGACACCCAAAGGAACTAGCAAAAGGAGCTCTAAATGCCTGAAGTAAAACGCTTTCCTATCCCATCCTCGATACAGAAAACCTCTGCAATGTCCCCTGATAAATACGAAGAGCTCTACGCTGAATCGGTCACAGACCCAGAAGCCTTCTGGGGCAACCAAGCCTCTGAACTCCTTAACTGGCAATCACCGTGGAATCAGGTGCTTCAGTGGAACTTTGACGAGCCGTCAATCAAGTGGTTTGAAGGCGGTAAGCTAAACGTAAGCGAAAACTGCCTCGACAGACACCTCACTACCAAAGGCGATAAGACAGCAATCATCTGGGAAGCTAACGATCCTGCGGATAGCAGGCACATCTCGTACAAGGAGCTTTTTACCGAGGTCTGCAAAACAGCCGAGCTGCTCCGTTCACTCGGAATAGAGCGTGGAGACCGCGTAGCGATTTATCTACCGATGGTTCCTGAAGCCGCAATTACAATGTTGGCATGCACTAGAATCGGGGCGATTCACACCGTTGTCTTTGCAGGGTTCTCGTCAGAGTCGCTGCGAGACCGCATAAACGACTGCGGATGCAAGCTTCTTATCACTGCAAATGAAGGTCTACGGGGCGAAAAAACCATCCCACTAAAAGCGATAAGTGATGCGGCAGTAAAAGAGTGCCCCAGTATCAAACATGTATTGGTAGTGAAAAGAACCGATACCGTGGTACCGATGAATCCTAGTATTGACGTCTCTTATGAAGAAGCACTTTCAAAGCTTGCCAGTGATGTAACAAGCGTTTCTGAGAGCATGGATGCGGAAAGCCCGCTTTTTATTCTTTATACCAGCGGTTCCACCGGAAAGCCCAAGGGCGTGCTCCACACCACAGGCGGCTACCTACTACATGCCACTGCTACCCACAAATATGTTTTTGATCTACGAGAGGATGATGTCTATTTCTGTGCTGCAGACGTGGGATGGATTACAGGTCACTCGTATGTTGTGTACGGACCGCTATCAAACGGAGCAACTACGGTACTCTTTGAGTCTATTCCGACGTATCCCGATGCGGGGCGCTACTGGGATATCATCGAGCGCCACAAGGTAAATATCTTTTACACTGCGCCAACAGCAATTAGAGCGCTTGCAAAGGAGGACGACTCATTTGTGAGCAAATACGACACCTCCTCACTTCGGGTACTAGGCACTGTAGGAGAGCCCATTAACGCCGATGCGTGGAATTGGTACCACTCAGTAGTCGGCAAAGAGCAGTGCCCAATAGTAGATACGTGGTGGCAAACTGAAACTGGCGGGATACTGATAACTCCTCTTCCCGGTGCCACTGAAACAAAACCCGGCTCAGCTACCAAGCCATTTTTCGGCGTACAACCCGTTCTCGTAGACGAGGAAGGAAAGGAACTTACCGAAACAAAGAGCACAGGCAGACTGTGCATGAAGTTTCCGTGGCCCGGTATGGCTCGAACTGTGTATGGAGACCACAAGAGATTTAAGGAAACCTACTTCTCAATGTACCCTGGATTGTATTTTACAGGCGATGGATGTACCCGAGATGAAGACGGCTACTATTGGATCACCGGGCGAGTCGATGATGTACTAAACGTTGCCGGACACAGGCTCGGCACGGCTGAGGTAGAGAGCGCCATTGTTCGCTCTGGTTTGATTTCCGAAGCGGCTGTTGTAGGAATTCCCCACGAACTCAAAGGACAAGGCATCGGCGCCTTCTGTGTTGTTAGAGACGATGTGGCTGAAGGTACAGATATCAAGCGAGAGATCATTAGAACTGTTCGAGAAGTTATCTCTCCTATCGCCGCTCCCGATAGCATCTGGCTTGTTCCAGGGCTCCCGAAAACTCGCTCGGGAAAGATCATGCGCAGAATATTGAGAAAGATCGGCGAAGGAGAATTCTCTCAAGTAGGTGATACAACCACGCTAGCGGAGCCTGCTGTGGTTGAGAGGATTATTGAAATTGTGAAGTAGCCCCGCTTTACGAGGGAGGAAAGGTAGCCTGATACCAGTTGCAGATTAAGGTAGCCTGGCACCAGTTTGACTCGCCAGTCAGAACTCATGTCACTTTGAAAGTACGATTGACGACACCAGACGGTTTGTAGTGTCATAATAGTTATGAAACAAACTGATCAGCAAGTAAATCTTTTAAAACTTCTTGAGGATTTCAGAAAAAGCGTTCCCGCTCTTGCAAATGAAACTACGCGCGTTATAGAGCTTGTCTCAACCATACCCACATGTGCTAACCGAGCTAATTTTTCTCCAGGGCACCTTACGGGCTCAGCCTGGATCGTAAATGGTAGGGGCGATAAAGTTATACTGTTACGTCACGCCAAGTTAAATAAATGGTTACAGCCCGGAGGGCACGCTGATGGAGACTTTAATCTGCACAGAGTGGCTCTCAGGGAGGCGCAGGAAGAAACTGGGTTAAGATCTTTACATAGTATAAGCTCCAATATATTTGACCTCGATATTCATACCATACCAGCTTTTAGGAATGAGCCTTCACACTTTCATTTCGATGTGAGATTCGCTTTTAGAGCTGCGGAGGAAGAGCCCTTCGTAAGATCTTCGGAATCTAAGGATATCACTTGGGCACCGCTTGACAATTTACAGGTCTTAACATCAAATCCTGCTATTCATCGAATGCAGAAACACTGGGCAAAAATCGCGGACAACCATTAACGAGAACATTAATCACGCAGGACATTGTCGAGCCTCTTTTCTTCGTGTTTTACTTCTTGGCTTCTAGTGCGACACCATAATCTCTGATGATGCGCTTAGTCTCGGCAGACATTCTCAATCCACGCAAGTCAGCCTCGTTGGGGGTTATTAACCGGTATTCCGAATGCTCTGACGGATTTAGTGAAATTTGCCCCGAGTAATCGTCTACTACAAAGTTAAATTGCCGTGCGAGTTTGCCCGAGTTTGTCCGATAATCGAAGGTACCCGCATAGGCTGAGATTCGGCGAACCGCAAGCGAAGTCTCTTCTAGCACCTCTCGGCTAAGTCCCGACAGTAAATCTTCCCCATTTTCAACATGCCCACTCGGAATCTCGAAAACATCTCGCATAAAGTCCTCGGTAGGCGCCCGCTTCACAATGAGGACTCGATTTTCCATTGCGATAATTGCCCCTGCTAAGATTTTACTTACCCCATCAGATTTGGCATCGTGCACTAGTTGGTCGAAAAATTCCGGCGCAATGAGAGATTCGATTCCGGCAACTGAGTGCCTTTGCATATTAGGTCCCATAATTAAATCCCCTCCGTCATAAAATCTCTTGGCGAATCCTCAACTGCCCGACATACTTTTTCCAATCCACTGCAATATCCTTCCACTATGGCCGATTCATCATCAAAAGCCCAGACTGGAAGCTTAATGGCCTTACGAAAGAAATCGTATGCACCTGGAAATTGCGACGAATAGGGCAGCCCATCGCTTGACTCGATCCTCCTAGACCGAGAGCAAAATAGTGGAAAATCGGGCAATGGTCTCGTCGAGCCTGGTCTGTCCGCCTCTATAAGACCCTCATGGTGCAGCGCTCGAAAAAATTGCTGCACAGTCACACCGTTCGCAGCATGCTCTTTAAATTTAAAAACGTATGCGTACCAACTCGGATGCTTAACAATTGTCGAGTAGATCGGCAACTCTATGAATGAAAATCGTGACAATATTTCGCTAAACCAAGCGGCGTAACGGCGCTTGGTAGAAAGAACCCGTGGCAACTGACGAAACTGTTGAAGGGCCATCGCTATAGCGAGGGGATGCGCCCGATGCTTAAGACCGAAGCCGGTGGTAGCGAGCTCGTACAACGGATGACTAGAGGGAATCGTTTTTTTTGCCCGATTGTTGTAATGACCAAGCAAAGTTGCTCTATAATACAGTTCGGCATCATCTGTTAGCAGGATTCCTCCTTCGCCTCCACTCACTAATTTTTGACCTTGCAAACTAAAGGCAGCCGCATGAGATTGTGCACCAACGGGCCGACCCCTATAAAGTGCGCCGTGGGCATGTGAGCAATCTTCAAGGAGCATAAGGCTGTGCTTATCACAAAGTGCGGCTATCTCATCTATATCGCAAGGAATTCCCCACATGTGCGTTATCATTACTGCGCGGGTCTTTGGTGAAATATGCTTCTCAATCGCCTTCGGATCAATGTTTCCGTCAGCCCCACAATCGCAAAGGACCGGTATAGCTCCGAGGGAGAAGAGAGGGCTAGCCGTGGCAAAAAAAGTATAAGCTGGGCAAATCACCTCGTCCTCCGGCTCAATAGGTACGCCAAAAAACATCGCCTGAATCGAGTTTGTGCCTGAATTATTTAGAAGGGCATAGCGACGGCCATGGAACCCCGCAAATTCATCCTCGAACGTTTGAAAAATCCCGCTACGGTCATAGATAGAAACTGTCTCTCGAAGTTGTTTAAGCACCACCGCCTCGGTATTACTCGTGATACGAGGCCAGGTATAGTGGGGACCCTCTGATAGGATACTCGGAGTCCCACCAGCGATGGCCAATTTATGCTGCATAATTTAAGCCCCCCTCTCCGGTACCAGTTTTAAGATTGATTAAATCAGATGTATGGTTATTTGCTGAAAAGTAAAGGCTATCAATCAGAGCTAAATGTTCAAGGTGTTCGACGGCAAAGTTGGTACTCTCCCCAGATGGCTCTCTAACTGCAGCGCAAAAAGCCCTCCACTGATTTTTCAGCGCTTGCTGCCAACTCTTACTCTTGGCAATCTCCACCCGTACAGTTCCATTTGGCTCAAAAAGCACAATTTTTTCATAATCAAACATTAGCGATCCGCGACTTCCAAAAATTACAAGCTGATCCGACGAATATGGTGCTACCCGCGAGACCGTGACATGTGCTAAAAAGGTATTATTTGGATCTCTTGGCGTATCATAAGTTAAGCTCATCTGCATCGTATCCTCGACATCGTAATCTTGTCCTTTTCGATTCCCTATTTGCTTACGAGCAATGACTGCTTTAGGAAGCCCGAGAAACCATATCAGCTGGTCGATGAAATGATAGCCCATATCTAACAGGGCCCCTCCCTTAGCGGTGATAAATTTTGCTCGCCAGCCTACATCGAGTCGCTCGATGTTCTTAAGATACTGCCCTTGGACGTGGTAGATATCTCCAAGCTCTGGAATAAGGCTTCGAGCAAACCGATAAGCAGGATCGAATCGACGTTGCGTGGATACCATCAACAGCGTGTCGTAGAACTTACTCCATGTGGCAAACTGCGTAGCTTCGGGGAGAGAGCTCGCTAGGGGTTTCTCCTTTAGGATATGTATCCTACGCGCTAATAAGGGCTGAATAATTTCGGCGTAGTCCGAATGAGGAACCGCCACCACAGCTGCATCGAAATGCTGCTTACTCAGCATATCTTCTAGGGTCAAATATGCAGGGACTTGCAGCTGCGTTGCCATCTCTGCAGCTCTTTGCGCGTGTGTATCGCAGACACATACGACCTCGCTCTCTGGGGATTCTTGAATTACGGGAATATGTTCCTTGGTAGACTGCTCCCCAGCACCTACGATTGCCACCTTAAGTTTCATAGTTTGTTTTTAGTCAAATAAGTTATACTTTTAGCAAGAATTTCTTGTGTGACTTCTTCAATGGATAAATCGCTCACATCAATAACAACAGTGGGAAATTCCTCCGACACGTGTACGAACAGATCCTGGGTTTTGATTAAGAAGTCGCGCTGAACCTTTGATAGGGGCGGTTCACCCCGATGTTGCAAACGTTTTCCTATCATCTCGATTGGCAAAGTCAAAACTACATTGAGATCTGGAGTCCTCAATTGGGACAATACTAGATCCGCGAGCGATTTGATTGCTCCTATAGCCTCTTCGACTGGAAGTCGGCTTTTTTCACTTAGTCTTTGAGCCTGATAGGCAACAATGGACAATAAGCCTCTATCTGATAAAAGCACGGTTTTTCCAGCAGATGGAGCAAGTATTTCCAGGGAATAAACTAGGTCGCCGAAGATCGTTATTAGATCTGATATTGGCGTGCCTTGTTCTGGATCGAGCGAGTAAAATCTACGCTCTTGGACGATGTGCTGAAGAGTACGGCCAACGGGTGAAGATGAAAACTCAGGAATCGTCGCTGTCACTACTTCAAATCGTTGGCAAAGTTTTTGGATCGCCGCAATCTGAGTAGATTTCCCTACGGCATCTATACCCTCTATCGCTATCCATTTATTCTCGAGCTGAGAAAAGTCTTCGCGGTAACATCCCGTTCCGCTTGGTGTGATTAGATGGGGATTCCAAGTGCTGCTTTCTTGATTATGGCTATGCAACATATTAACCCTAATTAAGTTCATCCATTTTCAACTGCGGAAACTTTTTTCTCTCACGAAGCAGCGTCGCCTGGCATTCAGTGACCATTATATCAATAATCTACTATCGGTGGATAAATCGAAAAGTTTCCAGTCCACTGCGGCTGTACCAAATCTCCCTCCCTGCTAATTTCCATTTTGCAGAAACCCTCTCCTCTCGCCTCCAACAAATGGCTTACTCTGAAGGTATCGGATGGTCTAAAAAGTGCGCGCTTAATCAGCGATTATAACTTTCGAAAATCAATCACCCGTTATTAATAGCTAAACTATGGTAGCAGCGCGGTCCTACCGGTTCTAACTCAGCTCAGACACCTCCATTCCCGCCCCAGCGATGCCCAAAATACCAGGTCTACCCCACTCCATCAGAGCTTCAACGGTCGAAAGAAAACTGAAAATGTACCGTTAAGTAGTCAAAAACTGCATTACAGCTAACCGCCTTCTAATTCGTCACGCTAGGAGGGGATTTTAGAATTCATCAAAGGACAGCTCAAATGACTCGTAAAAGGGGAGTTCATCGACAGCGATCGCGAACCGATGAACTTTGGGATAGGAGAAGGAGCCTGAAGGTCTTGAATTTCTTGGGCATTCATTATGTCCTTAATGGAGTGGGCGTCTTGGATGAATGCAATGATGCGCATTTAGCAGTACATCTTCAGCTCTTCTTGAACAGTTGGAATCCTTCGTTGGAGGTCAAATCTCCCCTGTCGGGCCACGAGCTCATCCCTAGAACGACCTCTCGAGCTCTTGGCCACCGCACATCAGCTACTTACAAAAAGGCAATTAGTTTTTCTATCCATAATTTTTCTTAATTTTACATCCGAGTATTCAAATCGAGCTACGCGCCTCAATTCATCTGGCCACTAACCTGTAGCCTGCAAATGATTCGAACTTATCTAAACAGAAAATATCTGATTTCAACTAACGCCTAAAGCAGTCTCACAGGTTATCCGGTCAAAAAACGCCGTATTACTCTATCTTAGCTCCTCTGCCACTTGCACGGTCATAAAAGATGGAAAGGCGTTCTTTCCCGGTTTTTCCTTAGTTTTTTGAGGATATTTATGGCGAAGAAGCGTAGCAATGTTGGCGCGTTTGTCGGCCAACTACGCCGTTGGAGGAAACAAAACCCAACAGGCTCAAAAAAACAGTACCTAGCGGTACTGCGAAAGAGCCGATGGGTAGAAAAACTCAGTGATGAAGAACTTTCATCACTGGTATCCATCCACTGGCGTGCACGAAGGGTCCCGAGAATAAGACCTGCGATAAAAAAAGCTCCGGAGGTCATCTCTCAGACTCAGACTTTTTTTGAGACTGAGCCAAAACAGAGGGTGCTTTTTGCGGCAATGAACTCAGAAGAGTCAAACGCCGCACAGGTGAATGCTCTACGACAAGTAGAAGACTTACCGGCGCACCTTCGGGCAGCCGGAATAGTGAATGCGGATGGCTCGCTAAACAGGCGTGCTATCCAACGGCTTATAAACCAAGCCGTGTATACGTAGCCAATCGTGCGGGAAAGAGCCAGAGGACCTCTGTTCTCTGGCTCTTCCCCCCGCACTTTGGAACGGTTTTTACTAAAACGCCTTTCCATCGCCTTTTATCTAATTTTGAGACTCCGTTCTCATTGCGGGCAAATACGCCATTTCTACTCGGTAAAGCCTCCTAGCAGAATAAACACTACTATCAACTAGTTAGCCTGTTGGCTTCATGGCGTTATTCACGATGCCATCCGGGCACAACCCCTCGAAATCTTTTATAATCCCCTCCCCTGTTTCTCCCCATCCTACATATATATAGGGAGAAGCTTTCTGTACCAGCTACAACATCAACGTACTTTCGTTCGTTACCCCACGGCTGTTGTTGTTCATGTAGTCGCACTCTTATCCAGCCATCTGTAGCTCCACGCTCTCCTGACACGCATTACAGCAGTTACTTGAAGCATAGGAATTAACGCAAAGTGTTTGACGATACAAAACGCGCCATTCTCGTTTTTCAAAAGTCATCAGCCCACCTGTTGGGCACGTTACCTGCTATGCTCCGTTTTGCCTTCGTATGCATAGTAGCCCTAGTAATCTTCATAACTTCATCAGTCGCATTCGCCGCTACTATTACCACCGTTTCTTCAACTACCGCTGATGGGACATATACCGTAGGTGACACCGTTGAGATTCAAGTGACATTCGATGAAGCTGTCACTGTTACCGAGACACCAACACTTTCTTTAAATATTGGTGGAGTTGCTAATTATGAAAGTGGCAGCGGCTCTACGACTCTCACATTTAGATACGCTCCGGTATTAGGAGATCAAATATCTAGTCTCGATTATACAAGCACGAGTGCCCTTGGCCTTAACGGTGGAACGATTACAACTACAGAAGATGCCCCAGCGGATCTTACGCTTCCCTCTCCCGGAACAACTGGCTCTCTTAGCTTTGGACGCTCAATTGCGATAGACGCCGTAAAGCCAACTGTCTCACTGCAAGCAAATCCTCCAACGGTAGCAAATACTCCAAACTTTTCGATTTCGATAACTTTTAGTGAAATCGTCACGGGGCTTACACCCTCTGACTTCACCGTCACAAATGGAAGTATCTCTGAGCTATCAGGTAGTGGCGCTGTATACGAAGCAAGTGTAGTAGCGACTCAAGAGGGCTCCGTCTCTGTCGTGCTACCGGCTGATTCTGTCATCGATGGTGTCTCACTCGGGAACTCGATCTCAAATACTGTCGGATTTCTCTACGATATAACGCCTCCGACAATTTCTAATATTACATCGAGCCCAACAGTAGGAGGACGAAAGGCAGGAGATACAGTTGATGTTTTAGTTCAATTCACCGAAAGTGTTTTTCTTATCGATAATCCTCCAACGCTTACCCTTGAAACTGGAGATGTTGATCGTGATGCTGTTTACATCGCAGGGAGCGGTTCTAGTGTCCTTCGCTTCCGTTATACGGTAGAAGAAGGCGATGCTTCAGAGGACCTCTCATACATCTCTCAAAATGCTCTTACTCAAATTGGCGGCTCTCTTGTAGACCAAGCCGGTAATACAGCAGTACTTACACTACCTGTTCCCGGCGAACAGTATTCGCTATCTGCGAATTCCGATGTCATTATCGATACGATACCACCTACCGTATCGCTCTCTACTAGTCATTCAAGTAGCACTGACTCAGATCTAATACCTATTACAATTACCTTTAGTGAAGCCGTCACGGGATTTACAGCAGATGATATCGCGGTCTCTAACGGGGCTGCTACGCTTCTCTCTGGTAGTGGAGCAAACTACACGGCATACGTAGTTCCACGAGTAAATGGTTCAGTTGTAATATCAATTCCTGCAGGAGGAGCCTTCGATCGAGCTAGTAACGGGAACGAACTTTCAGATAACCAGCTCACCTTTTCATTCTCGACAGATGGTCCCACAGTACTCGATGTATACTCGACCACACCTGATGGAGAATACAAGGCAGACAAAACAATTCTCGTGCACGTTCAATTCTCTGAGAGCGTGGTTGTCGACGGCACACCGAGAATACAACTCTCCTCAGGCAATTCAGCTTATGCCTACTACGCAGAGGGCAGTGGCACAAACACTCTCACATTCTTGTATACAGTAAGCCAAGGCGAGAACTCAGGCGATCTCGATTACGGCACGCTCCCTCCACTTTCACTTCAGGGTGGTGCGATTCGAGACGCCGCAACTAATACAAAGGACGCTCGTTTTACCTTCGCCAAACCGGGCCGCTCAGGCTCACTTAGTGTTAGCAACAACATTATCGTCGACACGATTGCTCCCGTTGTTTCATATGTCACAGGCTCTACGCCAAACGGTGCATATCACGAAGACGAGGATATTCAGATTCAGGTGGTCTTTAGTGAAACAATCGTTATGACCGGCACTCCCTCGCTGGCACTAGAAACTGGCGCAACAGATCAGACTGCCGCGTTTACAGGTGCAAGTGGGCGAACACTATCGTTTCTCTACACCATAGTAGATGGCGATAACACTGAGCGGCTTGACTATCTTTCGTCAAATGCCTTCTCGCTTAACGATGCGATACTGACTGACCGGGCCGGTAACATTGCGGTAGTGACACTCCCTACGACCGGCTCTAGTAATTCTTTAGCCGGCCGAAAGAACATCATAATCGATACGATTCATCCGTGGGTTGATTCGGTTAGCTCAACTCTTCCAAGCGGCCGATACAAAGCAGGAACACAGATACCTATCACAGTTTCTTTTTCAGAGACTGTAACGGTAACTGGCACTCCCCAAATTGCACTGCAGATAGGAACACGAAGCGACACTGCCTCATACACTTCGGGAAGTGGCTCGAGTACGATAACGTTTAGCTACACCGTTCAAGCAGGTGACACCACCGAAAGCCTTCGCTATATCGATTCAACATCGCTTTCCCTTGCGGGCGGAGCGATTTTTGATAGAGCTAGAAACGACGCAATCCTTCCGCTTCCTACTCCCGGCGCTAGCGGCTCGCTTAGCTTTAATAGAACACTCGCACTCGATACTGACACGCCACAAATTATTAGCGCTATATCTTCAAAATCCCCCGGTGTATATTCAGTATCAACGACCATTCACATCGAGGTGCTATTTGATGAACCGGTTGTAGCAACGGGTACTCCAGAGATCCTCCTTAATACCACTCCTAGTGCAGCCAAGGCTGTCTACAAGGAGGGAAGCGGAACTGATACACTTATATTTGAGTACGTCGTTGATGTAGACGAAAACTCTGCCGATCTAGGTTACATAGACTCCGATTCTCTAACACTCCCATCCGGAGCAACCATCAGAGACATCGCAGGCAACGATGCTATTCTAACCCTACCAGACAACAGCGGCGAAAATTCCCTTCAAGGACACAATGCAATCACTATCGACACCCTCGCTCCAACAGTCGTCTCTGTAACATCTGATATCGCTAATGGCTTCTATCGGGTAGGTGCTCAGATTCCAATTACGGTGATCTTTAGCGAGCCGACATATGTAAGTTCTAACGTTTCACTTCGCCTCAGACTCGATACAGGAACTATTGATGCCGAGTATGTAAGTGGCACCGGTTCAACAGAGCTTCGCTTTAACTACGTTGTGGGAAGCACTCACAACACAGCAGACCTTGAGTACTTTGATATAAATTCTCTGCGTGATGATACAGCCTCTATTCTCGATCAAGCAGGCAACGCAAGCACCGCTATCCTTCCAACACCTGGAAGTAGCGGATCGCTTGGAAACGCAAAGGATATCACTATCGACAACATCGCTCCCGATGCTCCAGTCCTGACAGATCCAGCAGGCACCACGGTGTACCGCAGAAATTCAGTTCTTGTGAAGGGCACTGCTGAGCCGTTCTCCGAAATCAGTGTTACATTCGGCACAACTCACTCATGCCAAGCTACAACCTCCGCCGATAGCAGTTGGGAATGTCAGGTTACTGGACTAGAGGATGGAATCTATTATGTCTCGGCAGACGCAACCGACCGCGCTGGAAATCTAGGCGTGAAATCATCAGCAATTGAAGTACATATCGAAAACGATTCCCTTACTCCCCCAACGATAACCTCGCCAACTAACGAGATGACTACAGAGTCGCAACCTGTATTTGCAGGCACAGGGCATCCAAATAAACTAACCAAAATCTTCTATGGCGCAACCGAGGTGTGTACCGCAAGTGTTTCATCTGAGGGCGCGTGGTCATGCACAAGCTTAATCTTATTTAGTGAGGGATACTATCCACTGGTAGCGTACACTGAAGATCCAATCGATTCTGCCACCTCTACCACCGTTGATTTCACTCTCGCAGTGGGACAGGTCTATTCGGGAACGATTAGAAAGACAAACCGCGAGCAAACTCCTTTCGAGGGAGTAGAGATTACCGATGGAGTTCATACCGTAGAAACTGATGCCGACGGCACCTACACCTTTGTAGTACCACTAGCTGGAGCCGACGCGCTCACTGCCTCGAAATACGGCTGGAGCGTTACACAAGTATCGAGTGAGCTAACTGCGACATCAGGAAGCACCGTCGACTGGCTTGCAACACCTCATTTAGAACAACAAACATTTGCTATCTGGTTTACCAAACGCCAGCAGATGACCTCGTCGATACATATCATCAATCGAGACGCCTCCTCCTCTACCGTTGATGTCACTACCTTTACCAAAGACGGTAGCGTTTGTGATAGTACAGACACCACTACTGTAGAATCATTTCAAAAAACCTCTCTGGAAGTCCCTCTAGACAACTGTATTGTAGACGAGCCAGATTACGGAGTCGTTGAAGTTGACTACTCAGGAGAAAGCTTTAGAGGATCAATTGCATCCTTTAATCAAACGGTAGCGACTTCAAGACGAGTCTATTCATACGGAAGCATGGAGCTACAAAATGAAGTTCGGGGCACCTCCTACTCTCAATTTGATACCGCTTTCTACAAGGACAGGTCATCTCAAAGTCGCTCTCTTCTGCAAAACGAGCTATTCCTTGCAAATGTAGGAGATAGCCCGCTTAGCTTTACCGTAACTCGGTATAAATCAGACACCACCGACCTCGGTACAATCTCGGTAAGCGTGGCTCCAAAGACAGTCGGTGTGGTTGAATTCGAAGATTCTCTCTCACAAGAAGCTGCAAACGGCATCGACTACATCGTTCCTAGCGATCCGACAGCCCCCTATATCGCAATGCGAAGACGTGCTCCTCAAAAAGGCTCGGCATTTGGTTCGCTTGAGCCTAGTGTTTCATCACCGCTTTCAACCGTGTTTAGTCGGGTACAATACTTTCCCACAACTCGTGCGGTGCAATACGCAGAGATTTCAAATGTAAGCTCTTCTCCTACAGAGGTGACGCTTACTCGATATTCTCGAAGTGGCAGAGCGAGACCAGCGATTCATCTTGCACTCCAACCCCAAGAGACTCGAAAAATTAGGCTAAGTAGACTCCTACGAAAATACACTGAAGGGGCCCTTGAGATCACATCGAGTGTTCCTAATGCACTTATCGTAAGCTCGGTCGTCAAACACTACAACAAACGAAATAAGCTGCGGCAGATACATATCACTCCGCTAAAAGAATCATTTGGAGATTTATTTCACGGTGTGGTTTCAGCATCGATAGCGCAACGTACTTTGGTAAAACTCTCTAATATGAGTTCCGAGCCACAAACAGCAACTGTCTCCTGCCTTGTAGATGGGCAGATGCTTCATTCAAACTCGTATAGACTTCGTGCTCATAGCTTTAGGTCTGTGAAGACCAAAAGCTGTATGATGGGGCACTCAGAAGGAATCATCGAGGTAAATGCTTCCGCTGTTGGAGTGGTTGTTCCCGACTTAATACATTATACCAGACGAGATCTTGGGGAATTTGCTTCGCGTATGGAGTAAACATATTGGTGCTATCATCTAGCGCCAAAGAATAGCTCTTGCTATCGTAGGGGCTTTAGATAATGTTCATCTACGGATTGCTATGAGCTTACTACCACCCTGTCCTAAATGTTCGTCAGAATACACCTATGAAGATAGATCGCTTCTTGTCTGCCCTGAGTGTGCATATGAGTGGAGCGTTGAAGACAATACCAACGAAACCGACGCACCTGAGATTAAAGACTCTGTTGGCAACGTTCTGCAGGACGGCGATACCGTCACGGTTATCAAAGATCTAAAGGTCAAGGGAAGCTCCTCTGTGGTAAAGGTAGGAACAAAGGCTCGAAATATCCGTCTCGTAGACGGAGACCACGATATCGATTGTAAGATCGATGGAATTGGGGCTATGAAGCTTAAATCCTGCTTTGTTAAAAAAGTATAAATGCTTAAAGGGCTTTATCCCCCTCAAATGTCAAAATATTCCGTCTTACCGGCATAGTAGAGGCAAGGTGGGAGTCGACTCCTCGTTAGGTGCCCCACGGCATCCTTTGTACGCTTTTGATTAAATAGTGCATTTACTATAGCTTCATACCCATAAAAGCTTTGCTCGACTATGAGTATTGTAGCAAGAGGAATCTGTGACCGTCCAAGACTCTCAATCATCACCAAAAGCTTTACGGATAGCCATCCTCGTTGCGGCACTCGGTTACTTTGTCGATGTCTACGATATCGTTGTTTTTAGTATAGTACGGGTTCCCAGCTTACAGAGCCTCGGGTTCTCTGATGAGCGAGTTTTAGAAGATGGTGTACTCCTCTTAAATCTTCAAATGGGCGGTATGCTTTTGGGAGGGATCCTCTGGGGGCTTTTGGGAGATAAGATCGGTCGCATCCAGGTGCTCTTCGGTTCAATCCTACTTTATTCAATTGCTAACCTTGCTAATGCCTTTGTTAACGATCTCACAACTTATGCGACCTGCCGTTTCTTTTCTGGCGTAGGGCTAGCTGGAGAGATCGGAGCTGGCATCACGCTGGTCTCTGAGATGATGCCTAAAAATCGACGCGGCCTCGCCACAACGCTGGTGGCGACTATTGGCGTATCGGGCGCAATCGCTGCCGCAACAATAGGTGAAGCTGTCCATTGGAGAACTGCTTATATTATCGGTGGCCTTGGAGGATTCGCACTCCTAGCACTACGTGTGGGGGCATTTGAATCGGGAATGTTTCAGGCGGTGAAGGAGAATGTCTCCATAAAAAAGGGGGATATCTTTTTACTTCTCCGTGACCGACGTTTTCCTCGATATATCAGCTGTATCTGCGTCGGTATCCCTCTGTTTTTCTTCGTAACACTCTTGATGGCGCTAGCTCCTGAAGTAGGAAAAGCTCTGAACGTGACGGCTCCTCTGAGTGCGGGGCAAGCAGCTCTACACTACTCTATCGGCATTACCATCGGGGATGTAGCGAGTGGCTTACTGAGCCAGTATCTGAAGAGTCGAAAAAAAGCCTTGGCAGTCTTTTTGATGGGCGCATTCGTTGTTTCACTCCTTTTGGCGTTCGCCAACGGTGCGAGCCCACGATACTTCTACAACCTAGCCTTACTCGGCGGATTTAGCATCGGCTACTGGGCTATGCTACTGACTACCGCAGCAGAGCAATTCGGTACAAATCTACGAGCAACAGTAGCTTCAACCGTTCCTAACTTTGTAAGGGGTTCGACGATCGGCATTACCCTCTTGTTTGAATTCCTACGTCCTTATCTTGGCACGATCGAGTCCGTACGGGTCGTTGGAGCGGTGTCTTTTGCCCTAGGTTTCTGGGGCCTCTACCGCCTTCGAGAAACCTTTCATGTTGACTTAGACTTTGTCGAGCAACGAGGTGTATCAAATAGCGATGTGCTGATAATGTCAGAGAAAGAGCAAAGTCTGGTAATAAATGAATAAGCCCAAAGACCGCCTTCATCTACTGTTCCTACTCTGCAAGGTAAAATACACGCACCGTTACTAGAAGTTCCATCCGAAAACAGAAACCTTACATCCAAGGAGCGTATGAAGCTGACGGCTCCGTTAATAATTTACCAGGGGAAGCATTTCCACAGACTGGACTTGGTCTAGATTAAAGCCATGCTCTTAGAGCATTAATTTTCCTCGTGATTTCAAACCCCTACCTGAACGCATACAACGGACCAACGTTTTTTTTTATCCATAAAATGTGTTATCTAAGGCCTAACAAAGTTACGAGAGTGCTAAATTCAAGAAACCACTATGAAACGAACATCTAACATCGATCTCGCAGAGAAACACTACGATCCCTCCAAGGTAGAAGCTTCAGTATATAAGCTCTGGGAAGAGCACGATGTGTTCGTAGCTGATAACACCTCGAAGAAAAAACCTTTCACCATTGTAATCCCTCCACCCAACGTTACTGGGCGACTTCACATGGGGCATGCTCTAAACAATACTATGCAAGATGTGCTCATAAGATTTAAGCGCATGGAAGGCTATGACGCGTTGTGGATTCCTGGCACCGATCACGCCGGCATTGCAACTCAGAACGTTGTCAAAAAGCACCTCGAAGCCGAAGGAATTAACTACAGGGAATACGGCAGAGAAAATGTAATCGAACGGATCTGGCAGTGGAAGCAAAAGTATGGCGACCATATCTTAAACCAACTGCGTAGGCTGGGGTGTAGCTGTGACTGGTCACGCACGAGATTTACGATGGATGATAATCTATCGCTTGCGGTTCGCACCTGCTTCAAAAAACTCTACGATCAAGGGCTTATCTATCGCGGCAAATATATCGTAAATTGGTGCCCCGTTGATCAAACAGCTCTCTCAGATGATGAGATCGATACCAAAGATGGTGGTGAGCCAGGTCACTTCTGGTACTTCAAGTATCCATTAAAGGACGGTTCAGGTCATATTGAAATCGCCACCACTCGACCAGAGACGATGCTTGGGGATACTGCTGTTGCAGTAAATCCAAAAGACGCTCGCTACAAGGATTTCATTGGAAAACTGATAACACTCCCTCTTGTCGGTCGTGATATCCCTGTTATAGCGGACGATTACGTTGATCCAGAGTTTGGTACAGGGTGTGTAAAGATTACACCTGCTCACGATCCAAACGATTTTCAGATAGGTCTTCGACACGACTTAGCGCAGATTAACATCATGCACGAAGACGCTACGATGAATGAAAACGTGCCGGAGAAGTTTCAAGGCATGGACCGGTACGTTTGTCGTAAAGCAGTCGTTAATGACTTAACAGAGCTTGGGCTCGTCACAAAAATAGAGGAACGAAACGTCCCGGTCGGACGAAGCTACCGCTCAAAAGCCGTGATAGAATACCGGCTGAGTGACCAATGGTTTGTAAAGATGCAACCACTTGCAGAGAAAGCTCTTCAAGCAAGTCAAGCTGGCGATCTAAAGTTTGTTCCAGAGAGGTGGGATAATTATTACCGCACATGGCTTAACAAAACTCGTGACTGGTGTATCTCAAGACAGATCTGGTGGGGGCATCGCATACCGGCTTGGTATAACAAAGAAACAGGCGAGGTCCTCGTAGAGATTGAAACGCCGAAGCAAGTTGAGGAGAATCCAGATGCGTGGCAACAGGATGAAGATGTTTTGGACACGTGGTTTAGCTCTGCGTTGTGGCCGTATTCGACACTCGGGTGGCCAAATGACACAAAGGACGTCTCACGCTACTATCCCACTGATGTGCTTGTAACTGGAAAAGATATTATCTTCTTCTGGATAGCTCGCATGGTTATGACGGGTCTATTTAACCTTGAGAAAGTGCCATTTCACACAGTATTGATTAACTCCATCATCTGCGACGAAGATGGAGAAACGATGTCTAAATCCAAAGGAAACGGCATCGATCCATTACACATTATCGATGGAGCCTCACTTGAAGACCTAGAAGAGCCTGTACAAGAGGCACAGCCTAGCAACAAAGATGCTCTTCTAAAGCGACTACGTACTAGGTTTCCGGAGGGATTTAAGGGGGTAGGTGCAGATGCCTTGCGGTACACAATGCTTACCTCTGCCACCGATGCCCAGCAGCTCAATATCTCGCTTAAGAAGTTTGATGAAATAGGCAGACCCCTAGCAGACAAGATCTGGAATGCTTCAAAGCTTGTTTTAGGACTCCTTGAACAGTGTCCGGAGAGCTCTGCGAAGCCAGCGGACATAGAGGAGCAGTGGATCCTTGGTCGGCTAGATAGTACTACAAGCAAAGTTCGAGAGGCCTTTGATACCTATAGCTTCCATCACGCTACTGAAGCACTCTACCACTTCTTCTGGGATGACCTCTGCGATTGGTACTTAGAAATTGCCAAGCTTCACATGAGAAACGGTAGCGACGCTAAGAAGCGGCTTGTGTGTGAAACACTCGTTGAAGCGCTCGCTGGCTTTCTGAAACTTGTGCATCCTATCATGCCCTTTATAAGCGAAGAGATGTGGGGGCATGTCCATCCGCATATTGAGAAGCTTACGCCTGCAGGCTCGCCAACAGGTGAGAGCATCCTCGCCCTCGCTCAATTTCCAAGTTCTAAGCAGAGAAGCGATAGAGCGACAGAAGAATCATTTGCAGTCATTCAAGATATCGTCAGAACCACGCGAAATATGCGTGCTAACGGTGGCATATCACCAAAGGTAGCCATCGAAGTGGTTGCTGTACCCAATGATGAGGCCACCAAGAAAGCTATTCTTGCAGCGCACGATCTCATCTCTAGCCTTGCTAATCTGCAGAGTCTTAGCGTGACAGAACATGCGCCCGAGAAGTTTTCGGTTGTAGTTCTTCCATCCCTACGACTGTGTCTTAATATGGCAGAGCATATCGATGTCGACGCAGAGATTGCTAGAAACAAAAAGGCTCTTGAAAGAATTGATGGCGTAATAACCGCACTCACCAAGAAACTTGGAAACGAAACCTTTGTCTCCAAAGCTCCTGCGGATGTCGTAGAGAAGGAGCGTGAGAAGCTCTCTGAAGCTACCAGTCAGCGAGAGAAGATTCTGGGCACTTTAGGTGAGCTTGGGTAGGCTTAAGGCTCCAAAAACCTGTCAAATCCTGCTCGGTGCGAAGGACTAAGTGCCTGTATTTGCTATTTAACTCTGCAAATTGAGGCCCTATTTTGGCAATCTCAATTTGCTTTAGTAATTTCAATCAGCTATTCTCCTTAGAACGTAGTTTGAGTAGAAGAGAGAAAAGGTTCTATCGCCGTTGGTTGGTGACTTCCTTAGCTTGCACAGAGGGTAGGCCCTGTGTGCAGGCAAGGGAATTGTTCCCAATGGATTTGCCTGGTGGAATGATGGAGCGCAACGAAGGGTCCAAGACTAATGAAAGGTAAGGACCATGCGCGTAATGATTGCAGTGATGGCGATGATGGCAAGTGGAGCGGCAGCAGCACAGGCACAACTGTATGTGCCGGTTGTAATTGTTCCCACTCCCCAAGCAGTGATTCTCCCCTGGGGAGAGCACTGGAGAGAAGTCTCCTTCCCCAGCGAAGGAGGGCTCACCTACAAATGGGGAGCCTACGATATCCACGTTGACCCCAATGGAAGTCAGTGGGTAGTAGGCGAGAAGGAAACGAAGCGAGCAAAGCTTCGTTTCGTGGAACCGTTCGACGCCTTCGGGCGTCGGATACCAAAGGAGATTGGCAACTTTCCTGGGGCTGAGAGGCACACCTCTCAGCGGCACTACAACCCAGACGGGTCGTGGTACGGAAAGTCAAAAGCTCATATTGGAAACCGAACGTGGTTTCCAACGTGGGCCTCTGACGGGAAATCAACCTACCTCGTATGGGTTGAAGAACTGCCAAAGCCCAAAATGGTTCCGCAGACTCCAACGCCCGACCCGGCGTTTGAGTCAAAAAGCGGGAAGTCTAGCACCCCCGCTCCATCAGGACACTCAAGGATTGTCCTGAAGTAAGGTTTAAAATACCAGCGAAACGGATTTCGCTGGTTTTTTCTCTCAAACTACGCTCATTTATTTCTTCTCTTAATCCTGATAGCAAATATCCTGATTAAAAAAGTCCAATAGCAACACGATACAACCAAGGCTATGTAACTAAGGATTAATTTCTATCTCAGACAGTGTCTACACATTCGTAGATATCAGACGAAGGTGGAATAGAGAGGCGATTTATTCTCTACAAACTTCAGGTTTCTGCTCCTGAACTCGGTACGGTAATTACTGAACTGAAATTAAGCTGATCCGAAAAGCACTCCCGCAGGTTGCTGCATAAAGAGAATCTGCGCGCGGGATTCTGGGCCATATTGAGAGCTACTCTCAACGATTCCCACATCAGCTAACTCACGGTGTAGATAGATGTCACCAGGGATGATGGTCGCTCCATCGTCGCCACTCGAGTACACCCGCCGATTTTTATCGCTTAAAAGATAAAGATACACCCCACACCCTAAAGGAAAATTCGGTATGTCTCTTTGTTGCTTGTCCATCTCCACCAGCTCATTAAAACTCTTTGGCCATACCCCTTGAAGATGAAAGAAATCTCTCATGCTGTTATACACGGAGGCGCAATCTTGGGTTCGAGCCTCTGAAGCTCGCTCGGCTAGCTGTATCAATCGATCTCCGGGAATCATCGGCGTTTTTGGGTCTAAGCAACTGACAATGCGATGAAGTCTTTTATCATCTTCAATCGTTTCTTGTCCCTCTATGCTTGCACACGAGTCTGGTAGCCTCCTTAATAGCGCACTCGCAGTGGCCAAAGGTATGCAGCCACGTTTTCGAACCAATGCATCTTTAACCCCAGAGGAGACGGCGAAACTATCAATGATTTGTTCATAAGAAATGCCAAGCAAATTATCCATTGCATCGATACGTTCTGCCACAAACAGAGCTGGTAGCACATTACGCTTTGCAAGCTTTGGTTCATATTCATACTTATGTTTCGCCATTTCTATGAGTTCTGGCAAAAACACCCCCTGTGTTCGCTTGCCGGCTAGTGGCTCGGGTATTAGATTAGGATTTCTTTGCTTCCATTTCTTTATCGTTGAGAGTGTTATCCCAACCATCGCAGCAGCCTGCGTTACTGTAACGGTCGAAAGAAAAGTCGCTGCGTATTCCTCCGGAATATACATTCCTAAGGGAGTCTTGGTTGCAACGCCTCCAACACGTGCTAGGTGCCGAAGTGTTCCTTCCTCCCTCATTCGAATGTGATTAAACTCAGGCGAACTCGGTGAGCTAATTCGCTTTGCCTTATCTTCGGCGACCTTGATGATAGAACAAAACCGCTCCCCGTCAATCACGATGTCTTGGCGCCTCTTTTGATCTTCGACTCGGCTACGCCACAGGACAAGCTCGTCCACCTGCGCATCCGTCAGCCGAGTTCTTCCGAGAGGATCGAGAGTGAACGTCATCCCTTTTTGAGCGGCGTATGCTGTTAGGTAATTTACTGGCACGCCGAGTGTCTTCGCACACTCTGTTACGGTCATTCTGTGAGAGAGCGAATCAAGAAGCTGCTTTTGCTCTTTAACGACGCGTTCTCCTTTAGGCGATATGTATAGTCGCTTATCCAACGCATACATTAAGAGCTTTGGGTCTTCACTTCTTCTGGCAAAACTCGCTACAGTGTTTCTATGAATTCCTAATTCACTCGCCAGCGTTGCAACTTTTTTCCATCCCATAATTTGAGGCAGATATCCCCGAATTAACTGCAGAGCCTCTCGTCGGTCAAGCGGTTTGAGTCGTGGCTCGCACGTTGTTCCATCAGCACGCAGTGCCTTCTCGCTTAACGAGCGTGCAGGAACCCCTAGAAGAGAGGCAAGACTCTCTGGTGAGAATGTGCTCATCTTTTGGGCCTGCTCCTCTACAATCTCAATTATTCGCCTAACCTTAGGCATTCGGAGACACTCGCTGGTCAGATCAGCTTGTTTTGAGAAATGAATATCTATATTCGCTCGGGGCATTGGTACTACTTTTTTATTCGACTAATTGTATCAACAAAAAAGATACTTTTAGCACAGGTACGCCACTGGCTCTAGAAAATCACGACTTGAGGCGTTATTTAAAACAGGTGGTCGTGTTCCCGGCAATCATTCCTCTAATTGCTACTGATTCCGACAGTTGGTTATCCCCTCGTCCCTGTCGGTCTGCGCTAGCTGGAGGCTATTTCAGAACTAATTTAGACCATAATCCAAAGTTCCAGCGTTTGGCACTTTGAGGATTACCGGAATCAATCGCTGACAGACTCTCTAACTTTTCAAAGAGCGCTGGTAATGACTTTACAGAATTATTATCAACATGAAACCTTACTTGTTCACCATTGGTTTCAATATGAATTTCGGCATTAAGATGTGTGTACCCTTGATCTATTACCTTCAATACAAGAGAGGCGCTGTGCGAGGGTTCACTTGCTGATATAACATCTTCTAAAGTCACTTGCTCACTTGTACTGGTGTCGGTTTCAGACGCTCCTCCAAGTATAGCTGCCATAACTTGTTCCCCAACCTCTTGTTCGCTCTCGGCGGTAACTTTACCAACCGCACGCTCCACCTCACTGGAACCTTTGCGACTTAAGTCCTTTACAGAATCCGCAAATCGCATCAGGCCCTGTAGCCTTTCTGCTTGGGTAGGAACATCTAACTTGACAGTCAATTGCGGAGCAGGCCAATCTTTCGTCCTAGATTTGCCAAAGTTTGCCTCTAAAATATCCTTTAATGCATAAACAACCTCACCTGCGACTGGAGGCTTCTTGGAAACAGCCGCGTTCAATGGGGCTACAACAATTAATTTATCAAGCTCTGCTCGTATATCAGCCTGAGATAGTCTTCCTAAGAGAGAAAATGTGTTGTTGGCAATAAGGGTCGAAAGAGCAGGTATTGTTTCAGCAGAGAGTTGGCTCTTTGGAGAAAAAGCAAAATTATTTTGCTCGCTGTAATATGAGACCTCTCCTAATTCAATTGTAACGGTAGCTTCATATTTAGAGTCCCTGATTCGCACAACAGAGGGCACTAGGTCCTCTCTGACTCCTGGGGATTTAAGGGGCTTCAGTGCTTCAGTAGCTTCTAGGATGTCGTCAAGACGAGATTTTCCGTCATCTGTAAATGGTGCCATAAACGCCCTCCTTCAGATGCCTTATGTAACATTATGGCCTCTTAAGTAACGGCTAATCTGCATGTATTCTTTATAGTTTGAGCTCTGTTTTGTTCAGCGTTGGTCGGGTTTGCAAGGTGTTTTAGTTCATTATGAGGGTACGCAAAACACCTAACCAGTTTATTTCTATTCGAAATTCTGTTGTTTTATATCACAAATCCTTGGTGAAGCCCCATAACCTCCATAGCTAGCAGTGATACCAGCCAGCACACAAGGTACGGCACTGGCATGAAGCTTCTAGGTAGGGTTTTCTTATGGTTTCTATCGCACAAGGACAAAAACCAGCACGCACAACCGAGCCTCAGGCAAACACGCCCGAGCGAAATCAACTTGCAGAGGTCAAGGCGTCTGGCCCTGATACCGGGAATCTTCGAAAAAATCTAATGCGGGGCGCTCAGTCTCAGACACAGCCAACAGAGAACACACCCCCTTCTATCGATCTTTCTCCCTTAAAAGAAAAAATCGCTCAGCTCGTCAATCACGAAGCCTATCGCGGCTTACCTCAAGAGAAGCGCACACAACTGATAGATAAACAACTCGAAAAGCTTTCAAATCTCTCAGCCGATCAGAGAGTAGAGCTACGAGCTGAATTTGAAAAGCTGGATCAGATTCTAGTAGAGAAGCGCGACCGAGAGCTCCAAGAAACGATGCACCGTCTTGTTCAAGAGACTTCGCAAGGAGCCTTTAATGAAGCGAAACTCCAAGAAGCATACACGGAGCTTTCTCGCGTAGCTGGCAGAGGAACCTCTCAAGACGAATGGGCATCAATAAGAGCTGACTTCGAACAACAGAGAAGTGACATTCGCCGCTCTGCCATGATTCGAGAGATAAGAACCCTTGGCAGGTCGTCAGTTGTTTTGGGGGAGTCATTAGATAGAAACAAAACGGCAAATGCTATCGCTCGAATTCAAGAACGCTACGCTGACGTCGGATTATCAGGAAAAGAGGTTTCAAGCCATCTTAAGAGCTCCTACGAAGCTCAGTATCACACAAAGCTCTCAAAAGCTGGATTCTTTAGCAGGCAGTACTACAAGGCTTCCCGCTGGTTGGACGAAACGGGGGACTGGCTCGCAAACTCCTTTGACCGAGCAAAACAGACCGCGCAAGCTGCCGTTTCCAGAGTCAAGGCGTTTGGCAAGGGCGTTTTAGAAACTGGAGAGGCAGTGTTAAACGAGCTAGCAGATGCCGGAAAGGGACTAGTTCGGTTAGGTAACCAAGCTCTCGACGTTGCGCTAGAGCTTCGAGAAAAGGCCATCGACGGAATTAAAGCCGCTGGAACAGCTGTCGGGGAGTTTGCATACGAGGTGATAACGGATCCAAAAGCTGCCGCAACGAAGGTTGTAAATGCCGCCATAGCCGTAAAAGATGCGGTAGTATCAGCACATTCATGGGCAGTAGAAAAAACTGCACAGGGTTTACTATGGGCTGCTGATACGTATGCATCCGTACAAACGTGGGTACGGGAAAATGGTATGAACATGCTCAAGGCCACAGGAGAGATGCTCCTCAATGTTGGCGAGGGCTGTTTGCAAGCTGGTTGGGCTACTCTACAGACCGGGTGGAACCTTACTAAATTGGCCTGTGGTCAGATGACCTGGGAAAATTTCAAATCCGCATCTGTGGCCGCCTGGTCTGGCGCTGTCACAAGTTTTTCGGCCGCGGGTTCAATTCTTTATGCCGGGGCAGCGACTCTTTATGCCGGGGCAGCGACCGCCGGAAGCTTTCTAAAAAGCGTCTCAGATAGTATCGGTCTCACCGATCTAGCAGTTGGAATATATCACAATACCGTAATGGTCCCTCACTTGCTCTACGATCTAGGTCTCTGCGCCATCGGCAAGCAGACCCTCTCGGGAGCATTCTCAAACGCCGCACACCACATGTCTCAATCAGCTAGAGCACTTGTTGGAGCTGTAAAGTGTCTTGGTGAAGTCACAGGTATCACGGATGCCCTTATGGCGGGCAAACACCTTGTTCATGCGCTTGCTGCTTACGGTAGAGGTGAAGATATGCAGGCTCTTGCACATCTCGGTCAGGCCGCAATGCATGGCACATTTGCCGTAATGTCTGCCGGCGCTATCGCCGCCACGGTGGCAACAGGCGGCGCCGCCGCTGGCTCGGTTGCAGCTGTGATGGGCGGGCGTATGGCTGCCAAAGAAGCGGCGAAGGCAGTTCTAAAGACCGCCGCAAAGGAGTTCTTCGAAAAGGGGGCAAAAGAAATCGGAGAATTAGCGCTAAAGAAACTAGGTGGTGAAGCCCTTTCCCTAGTTTCAAAAGAGATGGGTACCGCCGCTGTCAAGGAGCTGGAACAACAAGCTATAAAAGAGCTTGGCGAGGGAGCTTCTAAAGAAGCTACAACTACTTTGGTAGAAAAATTAGCCCTTCAAAAGCTAATCCAACGTGAAGGAGTCGCAACAGCAAAAGAGCTAGGAGAGACTCTTTCGAAGAAGACAGCCGGTGAACTTACCACAGATACCGTCCGCGAACTAGGTTCGGAAATCGGTGAGCGTAGAACCTCCGAGCTCCTCAAGCAACTCAAACTAAGTGAAACAGTAGATGATCTAGTTTTCGATGCACTAAAAAACCTCGACACAATGTCCCCTCGACAAGCCCGAGCCCACCTCATTGATACGTTTGGAGTTTCTAAGCGCGAGGCAAATCGTATGGCACGAGAGGCAAGAAAGGCTCTTAGAACCGGCAAGGCCGATGATGCGATAAAGCAAGTCTATGAGGATGGGCTCACCAAGCAGATCAGTGAAGTGATTCAAACCGATATGGAGCAGAGCTTCAAGGAGACATTCGGCAAAGCACTCCGTGGTCAATTAGATGAGCCGTGGTCGAAGACTCTGGCTAAGAATGTCGATAGCCAGGCGAAAAAACTTGGAAAGACTGTCGATGAATTCTCCGATGAATTGGTAGAAGCGGGTTGGAAGGGTGTTAAAGAGGGTATCGAATCTGCAACTCGAAAACTTGTTCGAGAGGGAATCGAAAATGCCTTTAAACGTTTTCGAGCTCGAAGTGCTAAGGTTCTATCACGAGACGAGTCGGATGCTATTGAGCATGAAGCTGAACCGACTACGCTGGCCAAAGAGGAGGCTTCGACAACCGAAGCATTGGAGGCTGTTGCGGACAAAAAGAGAGAAGCAATCCTCAACAAGGGAGAATCGGTTCCAACTCGTCAATTCACAATCAATCAGGCTGACGGAACCACTGTCGTCATTACCGAAGTGCTCGATATCGCCACAAACAAGTGGATTCCAGCCGGAAAAGAAGTTGTCTCTAAACCAACAATCTCTTTGGCAAAAGAGGAACCTCCAAAAATGAAGAGCGATACTGACAGCAGGTCTCTTGCTGCTTAAGAGACGATATCCGAGCCGTCATTTTGGTTGGATTCCAAAAGGTCAGGAAATGCCGATTTCTTTAGAAGGATTGTTCCATTGGCAACTGATATCGGAGAGTAGCTATCTGCTACCATCCTACGAAAGACATTTAATTCCTCTGGAGATATGATATTCATCTCCTTTAGATGCCACCAAATGTGAAAGTTTCCTCTCTCAAGGATAATGTCAGGTTTCTGGGCAATTGTTTGCTCATAAGCAGAGTGTAGCAACTCTCGATATCGGTCTTTTAAAACTTCGCTCGTTAATTTTTTATAAAAAATAACATCCCATCCGAGCATAGATCCTGAAACATCGGAGCAAAAAACAGGGTGAAAATGTGAGAATGCAGTGCATGTTTTTCTCTCGCCTTTGGTCAAACGTATTAATTCCATTAAATCAGTCTTTTTAAAATGAGTATCCCGTACTGATTGCAAACCGGACGTCGAAATCTCTGTTGCTATAAGTGCCATCGGCAGCGCTAGTGTGAGGCCTATCTGGAGTGGAACATTGCGTAGTCGGGAATAAATCTCCTGAAAAAGAAACGAAATTGCTACAGCTGACGGCACGATCAACATAAGCGCGTGGTAACTAGTGCCGTGATTATGGAGTTGAAACGCAAAGGGATAGACAAGAATCAATCCGGCAACAAGAAGTCTTTTTCGTCGTTCTTGTTCGCTCGTGTTAGCCGCCATCATAACCATCGAGAGAGCCCCAGCTATCCCGACGATAACGATTGGCGATTCGAACAACTTCAAGCGATCATGAAGCGTAAGATGAACGAGGCCGTTTAGAACGAATACGTTCTCAAAGAAAAGGACGGCCAAATCATTATACACCAGCCATGAAACAAGGAGAGCTACTGGTGGCAAACTACCAAGACACACACACGCCCCCTCTCTTACTATCCGCCGAAGTGGGACCGAGGGATAACGAGAAGCTAAAACCAAAAAGACAACAAAATAGGCGTGCCACGACTTGATTGAAAGACACGTTGCGATACCAAGCAAAACACCCGCCACAAAAAGAGTAGTATAGCTTAGTCGTTTTGCCCCAACGGCGGCTATTGCGCCAGTAATAAACACTGCCATAAGAACATCCGGACGAATAAATATCCACTGACTATAGGATGCATGAACTCCCAGCATTAAAAAAAGAATCCCAATTGATAGCGCGCGCGGAATGCCTGCTATGGTCGGTAAGAACGCTTTCGCTACCAGATACGTTGGAATCAACAAGAGCACTTGAATCATCCGCACGATAAGAAATGGCTTGATACTAGGAGATAGAGCTTTAACAAACGGTAGTAATATAAACCAAAAGATTGGAAGATGGTTTTGAGGAAAATCTCGATACGGCATATGCCCATTATTCATAAGATAGGTAACATGCATGTGTTCGATTTCATCGGGATTGTAGCCCCCAAAATAAGCAAGCAACAAAAAGCCAATAACGCTCAAAGCAATTCCGATCCACTCCCAGCGAGAAACCTTTAACGTGAAAAACTTTTGGCACTTACCGCCCATTAGCCGCCCTCTGATTAACTTCTGGTGATGATACAAGCTTCTGCTCTTGGTAGTTTTCAAAATCTGAATTTAACTCCCAGAGGTTATGGTTTGCGTTTTGAGTTATGTTCTGTGCGGCAAGGATTCCCATCAGGATACTGTGGTCTTGATTGTTATATTTATATGCCCCATATCTTCCGATCACAGAGAGGTTTGAAATCGAGTCAAGATATCGCTCTATGGGCGCAAGATCCTTCTTGTATCCACGGTAATATACCGGATAACATTTTGGTATCCGGTGAACATGAGAGTCCAATACATCAAACTGCCCTAATGCTTTCAAACTATTGAGGTCTCTTACAGCGATCTGCACCAATTCATCATCACTCTTCATCCAAAGACTCTCTCCAGGAGACGCCCAAATCTCCAAGCACAAGACAGTGGTATCTAGGTCCTTATTCTCAGACCCCCAATTGCTAAAATTAGTGATTCTCCCAACTGCCAAGTGACCGTCCTGAATATAAATCCATTGGTCGGGAAAATGGTCTTGTCCCTTTACTAAAAGGTAGACCAGGAATGTACTACGGAACTTTAAGGCATCAATATGGCTCTTAAGCTGGTCAGGTACGTGGCTCATTCCTTTAAGTAACGAAGAGATTGGCATGGTCGAGATAACTCTATCAGGCTTTAGTCTCATACCACACTCAGTTACCAATTCAGTTATGCATCCTCCCTCTGTCGATAATGATACCAATTTGCGATTCAAATGGATCTTTCCCCCAAAACCCGCAATTCGTTGCGCCATCGTTTCATACAATCCACCAGCGCCCCCGCTAGGATAGACGAATACGTCCGCCAGCGTGCGGTGTCTTTTCTGAGCTTTGCGCGAGAACAACGATTTCAGTGCCGTTGCTAAATTAAGAGAGCGGATTCGTTGTCGGGCGAAATCGGCTTCGATTGCCGCACAGGGCAATCCCCACAACTTCTCAGAATAAGGTCGAAAGAATATCTGATACAAATAGTCTCCAAACGATCGGCGAAGCCACTCCTCCAAGTTCGAGACTTCACCGGCCATTCGTAATTTTGAAAGCCCATAACTCAGGATTGCTCGAGCCCCTCTTTGGAGAGAAAATTTGGAAAAAACATCCCAAGGCTCTAAAGGGTATGCATAAAGTTTCTCGTCAAATAGAATTCTCGTCTTTCTATTTATCGAAGAATAATCATCCTCCAGTACCTCTAGCCAAAGATTATTGACCAAGGAATTTGCACTAAAGAATCTATGTGGCCCTAGGTCAACCCGATGGCCCCATAGGTCTATAGAGCGGGCTAGTCCTCCGACTTGCTTATCTGCCTCAAGAACAACAA
Source organism: Pseudomonadota bacterium (assembly GCA_038134595.1). Classification (GTDB taxonomy): domain Bacteria; phylum Bdellovibrionota_C; class UBA2361; order UBA2361; family OMII01; genus OMII01. The sequence continues at coordinate 62,666 of JAYPVM010000011.1, forward strand.
CTTCCTTGCCACATTTGACCAGTTCGTACGCGGCTGTTAATCCTGCAGGGCCTGCGCCTATAACAACAATTTGTTCCATATAACTAGATTTAGCACGTCAGTCTTAATGCATCTGACAGACCCATTCATCAGCGCGACTGACTATACGGCATAAGAGATAGAGTTGCCTAGTCGTATCTCTCATTTTTCGGGCAAATCACCACCAAGCTCCCTGCCCAGCTTCTCAAGCTCCTGCTGAGCCTGTTCCCATAACGCCATCTGATCAGTAAGAGCCTTTTGTCGCTTCGCTAACTCTCGCGACAACGATTCTAAGTCTCCTGCGTTTCCGTCCTTCGAGACCGTGAGCAGTTGTTCTTCTGTGTCAGATATTTCTGCCTCTAACGTCGCGATCGCCTTTTCAAGACTGGCAACTCGCTTTTCTAACGGAGCAACCTGCTCCTTCTCTACTTGCTTGGCTTGAGCACGTTGTCTTCGCGCCTCTTTCTTAGATAATGATGGCTTCTTTTTCTTTCCTTTGGACTCTCCATCTGACTGTTCTTCGGCCCAACCAACAGTATCTAGAAATTCATCGTAGGTACCTTCGAATAAAAAAGGTACTTCCCCCTGAAAGATGATTAATCGGGAGGCTACCCTGCGAAGAATCTCCTCACTGTGAGTAACTATCAGCACAGCTCCTGCAAACTCCTCTAAAGCATCCGTGAGTGCTAGCACAGACTCAACATCAAGGTGATTCGTCGGCTCATCAAGTAGCAAAACATTACTCGGCGAGGCTAAGATCTTGCCTAAAGATACCCGTGAGCGCTCTCCTCCCGATAGCACCTTAATTGGTTTTAGGGCATCATCGCCTTCAAACATCATACAGCCACAGATCGCTCGAACGGCTGTGCGACTAAGCTTAGGATTGCTGCGCTGAACCTCCTGTTCGATCGTACTTGAGAGATCGAGGCGATTGGCATTTGTCTGCGCAAAGTAGGAAAGGACGCCATTGGGGCTACGAAGCACCTCTCCTGTGGTCGGTTGTAGTTCACCTGCAAGTAGCCTTAGGAGCGTTGATTTTCCTCGGCCGTTTTTACCAATGATACCGATGCGGTCATCTTTCTTTAATGAGAACGAGAGCTCTTGTATGAGGGGAGGAGTGTCGACATCATAGCCAAAAGAGAGATTGCGAACCTCTATAGGAAACCTCCCAGGAAACTGGGCATGCGTAAAGGAAAAATCAAGGGTCGGTTCACTCGACAGCTCATCGAGGCGCTCAATTTTCGCAAGCGCTTTAACCCGAGATTGCACAAGAGTTGCTTTGCTCGCCTTAGCCTTAAAGCGCGTTATAAATTGCTCCATGCGCTTGATTTCACGCTCTCTGTTTTCGCGTGTTCTTTCGTGCATCTCTTCGTCGAGCGCGATGCGTTCAAAAAGCTTTTCAGAATTACCCTCTAACTTACGGACACCCCCTCGATACACGAGCGCAGAGTGTGTACTGACCTGATCGCAAAAATACCTATCATGGGAGATTACTATCATCTCGCCTTCCCATGTTTGTAGGAACCCTTCAAGCCATCGAAGCGAAACGATATCAAGATAGTTGGTAGGCTCATCAAGTAGGAGAAGATTGGGCTCTGAGACTATCAATTTTGCGAGATTAATTCGGATCTGAAACCCTCCTGAAAGCGCTTGAGGACTCATCTCGATATCATCAAGAGAAAATCCTAAACCTGTGAGCACGATCTCTGCCTTGTAACGCTCCAAATCGGGGTCTCCTTGCAGGGCCGAACAAACCTCTTCAATGACGGTCGGCTTTGAAAACTCCAGATGCTGACGCAAAAACCCGATCCGGTATCCCTTAGGGGTGATTACCTCTCCCCTATCCACGGCTTCATCGCCACAGATAATCTTTAAAAGAGTGGACTTTCCAGAGCCATTTCGACCAAAAAGCGCAACACGCTCCCCCGAATTAATCGTTAAAGTGGCATCGGCGAACAAGACTCTGTCGGCGAACTGTTTTGAGATATTGCTTAGCTGTAACATACTTGAAGATATGTACCGATTTGCTGGTAATTACACAAGTTCACCTAGCGCTTAGAACAAGAAAAAGGCTCCCCGCCAAGTCTCTTGACGGGGAGCCTGTCCAACACGAACTAAAAATCTTTTAAGACTAAAAGCTTAGTCCGTATCCTCCGATAAACTTATGCTCGAAGATAATAGCTTCGCGCCCTCCCCCGACCTGCCGGAAATCATCACGTCGGTGGGCATACTTAAGCTCTATAAAGGCTGAATCCGTGATGTGGAAACGCACAGGAACCTCGGCTTGAATCGTGATTCTATCCTTACTCGATTGATTTACATCAAGCGGAATTACACGCTGATGGTCCTTAAATTTATACATCCCAGTAAGCTCAACCCCCACAGAGATATCCTCTACATGGGCCATCGCCTTTAGTCCTAAAGGAACATACATCGTGTTCTGTCCAGAGCGCACATTTGTGCCACCAAGGGTGAACTTATTATCTGCCTCAAGATATGAGAATCCAGTGTATGGTGTCAGTGTGAGCAATGCTGGACCAGCATCTGTTTGAAAGCTCATACCAACTTTTCCCGTGACGATATCTCTATCAAACGCAGAGTAGCTTCCTGTTGTCTGCTTAAAGTTACCCAAACCCTTTGTGTATTCAACGTTGTAGTACAAAGAGTCTCTTAGGTCTGATTCGACTTCAACGTTGTATTCGTTTACATTGCCATCAATATTAAAGCCACTATCATTTCCGCCGACAAAGGTATGTCCAGCGCCAACGATTAACGTAGCTCCTAGAGCATCATGGTTATCAGCCATTGCCACTGAAACTATGCCCACGGATTCAATGAATACTGCACATAAAGCAGTCACAAGAACGGACGGAAGATGGTTTCGACGTCTCATAGCAAATTTTCTCCAATTTCTTCAAAGATACTTTCCAAACTTTTGACACCCTAACGCACCAATGAACCAGGCTATATTCTCCTCTACATGAGAACATTTCACTTCGGATAACGTCGTGCAAACACTCAAATGGCATCTGCACTGTATTATTAGAAGAACTACGAAAAAAAGAGCGATACCGCAAGGACTATATTGCAAAGCAAACAAGGATAATGTGTGGGGTGAGGTCTTTCGGATAGAATATCTGAGCTAGCTCACTATAATATGAATGGAGAAGCGCAAGCACAATCGGGACAGATTTACCTGCTCCGATGATCTCGAACGTGCGCTTCTCCAAGCTTCGTCCGAGCCATAACCTAATGAAGGCCCACGATAAGGACTCTCTTTGGCTGTCCTCGAAGGCATAGTCTTTGTTTCGCCTCCGATAACAGCGACAACACAGAGTCACTTCGTCTGGTCGCCCTAACAGGCGAAAACGTAGTGTCAACCGTTGTGACACTACCTTTCACCACGAGGTACGCCCGCTCAGGTGCATGCACCCTGGGCATCCAAAGCTGGTAGATGCCCCAAAATTTCTGATCCTCCAGCCCTTCAAGCTTTGAGAGCTCGCGAGGCGACAACTCAATCACCTCTGCGGTCTCTGCGTAAGGACTCGCCATGGTTCATTCCTTAAAAAACCCTCGAACCACTTTAGCTACACTAAGTAGCTCCACTTCAGGAGAGTACCCTCCTTCAGCAGCTTACACAAATCTGATAAAGCACTAAAGACACACATAATTGCTGTTTTAAGCGTCCTAAGATAAGTTGGCTTGCGTTATATCACCAACCTTACAGGGCTAAAACGTCCAGTGCCTCTCTAGCCACCTCTCCATCATGAAAGGGATGCTTAACGCCCTGTATCTCCTGATACGGCTCGTGCCCCTTCCCGGCGACAAGCACAACGTCACCCTCCTTGGCCATGGCTATCGCCTTATGAATGGCGGCTCTCCTATCGACCTCCACGATTACACGGTGTTGTAAGGCATCAGAAACACCTGCCACAATATCAGCGATGATCGTATCGGGATCCTCTGTACGAGGGTTATCGGATGTAACGACAGATAAATCAGCATGCTCCGCTGAGATCTGTCCCATGATACTTCGCTTTCCCGCATCTCTATCTCCCCCACAACCAAACACGCAGATTACTCTGCCATCGGGCACAAGTGGCTTTAGAAATTCAAGAACCTTTAAGAGCGCATCAGGCTTATGAGCATAGTCAATATACACCGGCACCTTGCCACCATCTATATGCTCTAACCTCCCCGGAACAGGCGGCACCTCGGACATCACCTTCTCTATCGCATACGTTGACCAACCAAGCTCTACTAAGGCAAGTATGGCACAAGCAAGATTGTATACGTTGTGAGTCCCAATGCTTGAGCTCCTAATGGAGATCGCTTCCTGTCCACCCTTTGCAAGCGTAAAGGAGATTCCTGTTTTAGTAGCTACAACATCACGCAGCACACCGTCGGCTTCGATATTCATGCTCGAAAACACTATCGTGCGCACCTCTGGGCATTCCCTCCGGACACGACTAGCTAATCTCTCGCCAGCTGCATCATCTCCGTTAATAATTGCAAAGCGATTTTGCTTCGGTGAACTAGCGACATCGCGCACAAAGAGCGTTGCCTTAGCCTCCTCGTATTCCTCCATCGTATCGTGTAAATCAAGGTGATCTCGAGATAGATTGGTGAATATTGCCCCATCCCACGCAACATATCGCATACGACTTTGCACAACCCCTTGCGATGTTGCTTCAAACACCGAGGAGACTGCACCACCAGCGACTGCATCAGCTAAAAGCCTCTGCACCGAGATAGGATCAATGCTTGTATTCCCAAGCTCAATGAGCTCTCTTGCTGGATTATCATCATCGGCTAGTGTTGTGTATCCAAGTGTTCCTCCAAGAAATGTTTTCTGCCCCAGAGCGTGCATTGCATGCGAGAGAAACCACGATACCGATGTCTTACCACTGGTTCCGGTGATAGCGATATTTGTCGTGCTGTGGCTTGGCTTTCCATAAAAGCAATGCGCCGCATACGCCAAAGCCTCTCGAATATCGTGTACGTGAATAAGCGGCGCGTCTTTAGAAACGTTTCGAGGCCTCTCTCCCTCATAGACGACGGCGGCAACATTTCGAGCGACAACCTCTGAAACAACCTGCTTCGCATCAAAAACAGCTCCAGAAATCGCGAAAAAAAGCTCATTTGCGGAAATCGTACGGGAATCACTTGATATGCCACAAACCTCTCTCTCTCCAAGTAAAGTAAGGATATGAGAGTCACACACAAACTCCTTAGAGATGAGGTCTTGCACCCTCATCGTGGCAGCCCTCCATCATACATCTCAGCCGCTATGTCACCACTACTTATCTTAGTGACAGGCCCCGCTAATTCAAGGTTCCAATTGTCATCGATAGAGATAGCTAGGTCTCCGCCTGGCATATGCACCGTCACCTCACTATCAACAAGCCCCTGCTTGCGAGCCACGCAAGCAACAGCACTAGCACTTGATCCTGATGCTAGTGTGTATCCGGCACCTCTCTCCCATATCTCTACCTCAAGCTCCTTTCGATTGAGGACTTGCGCAAACTGCACATTAATTCTCTCTGGAAACATCGGATGATGCTCAAGATAGGGCCCAAAACGAAGAACATCATCCTTGCAATCTTTAGAATGCAACACAACACAATGAGGATTTCCGACATTGACGCAATTTATAGACAACGATACACCGTCAACCTCAAGCAACTCGGCAATAATTTCTCGCTCGCTTCCGGTTGCAGGAATCGCAGAGCTAAGAAATCTCGCCTCGCCTAAAGACACTTGTATCAGTGTTTGAGGGTTAAAGATCTGTGCTTGAATCTCTCTGTCGCCTTTTGCGCGCATCACAAATCTATCACCACCTACTACCCCCAAATCGTGGAGCGCTCGTGCAGCGATTCGCATCCCATTACCACTTGTTTCCGCCTCACTACCATCGGGATTTAAAATCCGCACGCTGATTCCGCTAGCATTAGCCTCATCGATAAGAACAATTCCATCCGAACCAACACCGAAATTTCTGTGACATATAGCGACTACCCTGTGCGGCGTAAGCGGTGCATCCAGATCTTGAGTGCGCAAAACAATATAATCGTTTCCTAATCCGTGATAGCGCGTGTATTTCATAGCTTAAAATCTTCTAATGCATCAAACGCAAGTGTCGCAAAGTGATCGGCTAATGTTTCTTTGCGCCTAATCTCCACAAGAGCACCATTTCTTCGGATTAAAACCTCAGCAGCTCGAAGCTTTCCGTTGTAGTTAAAACCCATCGAATGCCCGTGCGCTCCTGTGTCGTGAATAACCAAAGTATCGCCTATCTCAATCGGAGGTAAAAGGCGCTGAACGGCGAATTTATCGTTATTTTCGCACAACGACCCTACAACATCGTACTTTTCACCCTCTCCTTGCTCTAATTGAACTTCCCCATCTCTCAGCACTGAAATATGGTGATACGCTCCGTACATCCCCGGCCTCATCAAATCAGCCATCGTCGCGTCTACTCCGATGTAGTTTCGATACGTATCTTTCTTGTGTATAACCTCAGTAATTAAATATCCATAGGGCCCCGTAATATACCGGCCGCACTCCATGAACAGCCTTGGTAGAGAGATTTCGCTTCCGTTGAGCATCCGGTCATACACCTGCCTAATGCTCGCACTCACCTCTGCAATCGACAGGGATTTGTCATCAGGTCGATACGGGATGCCTAATCCACCCCCCATATTGATAAAGTCTATTGTAATACCCAGCTCTCTCTTTAGTTCGCAGACGATACTGAGTAACAACTCGACGGTTTTTGCAAAATACCTGCCATCGAGTTCGTTTGAGATAGGCATTGTATGGAGCCCATATCTCTTTACTCCAAGCTCTCGCGCATGACGGTAGGCTTCAAACAACTGCTTCCGAGTTAACCCAAACTTAGCCTCTTTGGGGTTTCCTATTATCTCACTTCCCCCCAATCGACCTCCTGGATTAAGGCGAAATGAAAGCGTTTCAGGGAGTCCTAATCCTTGTTGAAGGAAATCTAGATGAGATATGTCATCTAAATTTATAATCGCGCCCAAGGCTTTCGCCTCTGCGTATTCCGAAAGCGGTGTGTTGTTGGAGGTAAACATTATAGATTCGCCCGCGACACCACAACGCTTGCTAAGTTCAAGTTCTGCAAGCGAACTGCAATCCATGCCAAAGCCCTGATTAGCTAAAAGCTTGATTAGAAACGGATTTGGCGTAGCCTTTACGGCAAAGTATTCTCTAAACCCCTCGCACCACGAGAACGCTTGATTGAGCCACTTTGCATTATCCACGATGCCTTGTTCATCATATACGTGTAGCGGCGTGCCAAAACGATTAGAAGCACAAATGAGAGCATCAACTAGGGCGGATGTAAGGGGCTTCATTGTCAATGTGCAATCGGTTAGATTCGTTGTTTCTAAGTAGCCAGGTGGACTGTAGTAACCATGCTGAAGTACCACATTGCTATGCGCCAAACAATCTCGAATTGTAGCATGTCTTAATCCGTCACTTTCAAATCTGCATAACTTTACTCTCGCCTTTCCCAGTTAACCTTCGCAAGCTCTACAAGCGGGGGGGAGCACATCAAGAATGTACCAATGGCAATGAAATCTCCAGCAGATAATCACATAGAGGACAACCAAAGATATGGACTAGGCATACGGCTTATCTATATTGCGTAATTATATTAAAGCCCTAATTCCTTTCGCATCGCCGTATCAAGCGATTTATTTTTTAATCGTAAGATGATAATCGCGGACATGCTCAAGAAAAGAAAAACAAAACATGTAGAGGCGCATAAAGAGTCAGTAAAGGAATTTATGCCTAGAAAATTCTTTTTGATTAAAAGTTGTCTAACAAAAAAGCCAAGCTCGTAGTGTGCGACGTATACAAAAAGTGAATAGGCGCCAAAGGTACATATAATCCTCGACAGCGTCTTAGGGAACCTCTTGGCAATGAGCATTCCTAAGCATATAGCAAACGCTATCCTAAGGAGGTCGCCAATACTTCCGGCAAGATGCGGTACGGCAATTACATGTTGATACGATAAAAGAAACGGTACACTCAGCATGCAAACATACGGAAACGACTTCGAAATAAAGCGTGGCCAGTGGTATTTATGTTCTATCAGCACTCCGATACAAATCCCGACAATTCCCGCAATAGTAACACCGAATAATTCGTAGATATCGAAGAGCATGTAGCTAGAGAGATCGAATGTTTCTAAAGACCTGGGGATATATACATAGCTCCTAGCTAACAACAAAATAGAGCCAGCGGATATGCAGGCAAGAAGGGTCCCAAGACCAGATTTTCTTATTAGCACACCAGCAAAAATAAGAAATACAGCAATTCGAACTACAAATCTTTCCGGGCCAAAACTTCTCCCGGCAATTAAGAAATTGACCAGAGATGCCACAACGCTATCAAACTTAAGTAGGGTTAAACTGTGCGAAAAAGAGACCCGAAAAAAAATTGCTATAAATAAGCAAACAGCTATAAGCTTCACTCCCCTTCTGAAACAATACTTCTGTAGAGATTGCTCGGCACTCAGTTTCCCCCGTAATAAATAAAGTGCGACGCCCGTTATGCCAACAAAGCCACGCGTATATTCATGAAAGAAAACTGGGAATTGTGCAAAATAGGCTTCTGAAAGATCGCAAAATATCTTCCAGCTATGACTCCACAACATGAATATAATCATGAAGCCTTTACTAGCATCGATCCACTTGATTCTTTCATTCATCGCCACTTCCCAGAGGAGTGGATTTGCACTATGCCCATCCATGCTTACTGACTTCGCCATCTAATGCTTACATATCTCTTAACCACAGGCTAGTCATTTTGTAGCGATTATCTCGGTGTTCACATGCGAAGAATCGTGTTCATACCCAGCAGAGCCTTCGGTCTTCTTTCCCTTGGCAACGATTTATTCACTCGATAGATTCGCTGGCCACTAGTATTCTGATCATCGTGGCAACAACCACCACTTCTACTGTATCATATACGAATACACCGACTTCCACGACTTCGTTCCCATAGCATCCATCAAACCAGTGTACCACTCTCGTAGGACAACGACCTCGCTCTCCAGCTCATCATTTATAGCGCGGCTTTCGCGCATATCTTCAGGAGAGCTGATGCCACCTACATGCACCACCACAAAGTCTAGTTTTTGGGCAGAAACAGCACGCGCCGCAGAGCGTGCTTGGCTAAATGAAAAATCTCGTATCGCCTTTCCACTCACTCCGCCTTGAAAATTTTTTGTATAATAGTCAAAGATACGCCGATCGCTTTGGGAAATCGCAGATGCTAACTCAGTATAATTTTTCTGTGTGTTTACAATGACAACCCCATCGACACCAAGGGATGCTAAAAATCGCACTGTATACCCAACATCTCCTAGGTCGGCGAGCTTTACCAACACGGGAACGTAGCGGTTTTCGTTGTCACGGAGCTCTATGACCCTCCTAATGCGTGTTGCCATAGCATCTTGCCCGGCGTCGTGAGCGGTATTTGGACAGCTCTCATTGATCTCAATAAAGTCCGCTACCTCTAAAGCCTTTCGAACGCACGTTTCAATCCCCGCAAGTTTCTCCTCCTCAGAGCTGTGATTTGGATGCCCCATAATGCTTACACCAATAGGAAAGTCTTTCGGATTTACTCGCTCCTTAAATCGTCTAATCGTTTTCACTGTCCTATCGATTCCCTTGCTCGGCAAGCCAAGTGAATTGATCGCAGACTCCGATCCCGGCAACGGAGTCCAAGGGTTGACCTTCCAGAATCCCACCCGCGCCTGATTCCCAGTGTATGGTTCACTTAACACTGTTCCAACGACAGCAAAGCCTGCTCCTAAACGATAATTAAACTCGAGCAAAGAGCCGTCTTTATCAAAACCTGCGGCGTTACCGAGATCATTTCGAAATGCTAGCCGATTCTTAAAGAGCTGAATCGTTGGCTGCCGGACTGCCCCCGGGGAATGCACCGAGCCACGTGGCATATAACAAGCAAGCGCCCTTAGATAAGGGGTTCGAGTTAGAGAATAGAGCGCCACAAAAGCCCGCGCTGGCAACAACGCCGCGGCAGTACTCCGTAGCTTTGTTTCAATATGACCTACACATTCGATTAGATTCATGGTTCAGTGACTGTCTATAATTCGCTATTACTTATCCAGCCCCTTGATACCACGTAAACACTGTATTCCTCCACTCCTAAAGGTCGTGTGCGGCAGAAAGCCTTGCAAATTGCACTCTTGATTGGGAGCCTCAATGATACAATGTGTTTGCATTCTGGTCGCAGTCTATCGACGTAAGTAATTCCGGAGCGCAAGCTTACGAGGTTCCATCTCTTTGCTAGTGCCCTGTAGATTATCAATCAGCTGAAAAAGTTGCCTCCGAGTTTGGTCAGACAAGTAATCTTGAGCCAAGCCTTCACATCGCTCCAAGGAATGATCATCGCTATCCGGAATCTTTGAAATTATCGATAAAATCGCCGCTTTCACATCCGGAATTTCATCCTTGCGTGCGTCATACAACTGCCAAAGCTGCTTCAAAACACCGCCACACTGCTGTCTATCTAAGCTGTCAGATAAAACTGCCACATTCGAGCCTAGATGTCGTACGCGCCCTCTCTTCGCCGACCATAAACCTGAGACTAATCTGCCAAGTGCCTCTTCTTGAACCCATCCCCGACCGAGTTGGGCGATTGTAAAATCAAGGTCTGCCTCTGTTAAAGAATCATCTACTCTCGGTGCAATCGCCAAAGCATACTCAAGCCCGCTTTCTAGCCGCGTACTTCGACATCCTTCATAAAATTTTCTCGTAATAGCCTCATTGTTTGGCTTTTGCGATACTTCTCGGATTTTGAAGGCGATTGCTGCCTCAAGAAATCCACTCTCATCTGAGAGCGTCGCGCCTTCAGAACTGTTTATCCATACATCTAAGAACGCACACGCTGACTTCTGACTTCCCAAGCATACATTAAGTGCTGTCTCCTTCGCTAACAGAGAGAAATCTTTTGAGCGAGCGGTTCTAAACGAGATTGCCATGCTACTCGATGGTGGTTCGGCGGTAACTTCAGACACCCATGTTCTATACTCTTCAAAAAGCGCTCTAGCCTCCTCTGAGAGTGCTTCCTTAAATGCAAAAACTCTTTCATCTGGTTCCATCTGTCCTGCGCCCAAAGACAAGACAGCAAAGGGAATAAAGGCGTGCTCTGCATCTTTGTCAAGCGCGCCGAGCGTGGTTGCCGAAGCAATGCTAAGGTCGTGTTGCGTACTCCCGAGGTATTCAAGCAACACAGGGACAAACTCAGAACGCCTTCCCGCTAATCGTGGTATCGACTTTATCAGCTCCAGCTTTACCTGAGGTCTCGTTTCACGAACCAACGCGGTCATAAGACGCGTGGCGGTGCGCTCCGGCAAAACATCAACAGCCTGCAACGCACGCGCGGCTATCTTGCGAGTTTCTTCTGAAGGGTCTTCAAGGAAGGAGATAAGCAGATCAGCTCGGTGCCCGCTCTTGTTTAGGCGGAGACTAGCGAGTGAATCCTCTCCACGACCCTGTCCGGTAGAACTTAACCGTTTATGTCCAATTTTAGCTGACATTATCAATAGCCAATACGGATCTGTTTAACGCTAATCAAACAATGTAACGATATTCTTTCTCACAAGCTAGCGGAATCTTATCACTGAATAAATCTCTGTTTAGTCGAAAATTCGTTGGTACCGAGTCATCTAAAGAAAGAGGCGAATCGTACGACCTGGATACACTAAGAGTGCAACAAAAATGCTCCTGCACTAATTCCCTACGTCGATTGAATATCGTTACGATTAGGGATCTAGCTCGATCTATCACAAACTGTAAAACCAAATTGGGCTGCGATATCCTCAGAAAAGATAGTGCTATAGCACTCAGGTATGTTGCGAAGCTCTAGAGGTAATTGTCCGCCATCTCTTCGTTGTCTGGCGGCTAAGATAACACTATATGCTACCATCGGTGCTTGCATTTGCATGTCGGCAAAGTCAACAACTAGCGTGGCAGATTCGATATCGATCAAAAACTCTCGGAGTGAATCTCCCATACAACCGGGCATAGGGCGAACGAAAGTAACTTTATTGCCGTTTCCCTCCTCGGAAACCGAGACAAAATCATCAATCGACAAGCGTGGTAATGAAATTTCGCGAGAAGAAAACGGGGACCCATCGACCTCGGTAAGACTATCCATAATACGGGAACACAAACTCCCCGACCCCAAGTCCGTCGGATTTGATGTATCAATACGCCACGAAAAAGCAGCTATAAATCTTTGGCTCCCCCTTTCATCGAGTAGGCGCATCCGAACCAACGAATCTCTCCACGTATCAGAAGCGACAAGAGTCCTCTCCCCCTCCCTAAGTGCACTTAACTTTGCAATTATCAAAGTATCAACTCCGCGAAGCGCTCGCACATCTACTACAATCGCTGCATCCCTTGGAATCATCCTTAGGGCTTTCTCTAGCATATCTGCGCTCGACTCCCCTCTTTCATTTATCGATAGAACATAAGCGTTGTTCGAAGTCTCTCTCACTTCAACTAAACTTGCCCTAGAAAATTCTGAAGCTCTATCCATCGCTAACGCTACCATCTCGCACCGCCTCCTGCTTTTTAGTTGACCTCTAGAATCTACCCCTCTTTCTAATTTTAACGAAGTAGAAATCAGTTTTGGAGCCGCAATGAAGCTAGCAAATTAACTCAAGTTGCCGGTTGGGCAAAATCGCGGCTTAATCTATAGTTTTGTGATAAAGCCCAGACAATGAGGCGCTCCCTCCCCTCCTTTGACTTGTTGTAGCCCTATAGTATTGGTATAACTACAGCGCTTATTTACTTATCTATACGGGGTGTTAATGACCATCTCCCTCTACGGCTCACCAGATGCTCTCTCCACCCAATTTACGCACTCACTGCTTCGAGATCTGACGGCTGTTGGTGTCGAACTAGCTGGCATTACTAGTCAGTGGGTATACCTGTTAGATTCCCAAGCTCTTAGTGAGTCTGAGGTCCAAAAGGCTCTGGATCTCCTTTGTAATGGCACGCACCACCAGTCTACAGAGGTAGGAGATATAAACTTCTTAGTCGGCCCCCGCCTTGGGACTATTTCTCCGTGGTCATCAAAGGCTACTGATATCTTTACTCTCTGCTCACTTCCCAGAGTCAAACGAGTCGAGCGCTTAATGGCGGTAAGCCTTCACCTCACCCCACAAAGCACTCAAACGCTGACTCCCGAGCTCCAACGGCAGATATTATCTCGATTCTTCGACCCGATGCGGGAGGCGATCTACCAAAACATAAACGAAGCAATGAAGCTCTTTGAAATCGACACACCCCGCAAGAAATCAGAGATCGATATTCTTTCTGGTGGACTTTCCGCACTTGAAGACGCCGATCGATCACTAGGGCTTGCATTAGCGCCCGATGAGAAAGAGTACCTCGTTGAGTCATTCTCAAAACTTGGGAGAAACCCAACCGATGTAGAACTGATGATGTTTGCACAAGCTAACAGCGAACACTGTCGGCATAAGATCTTTAACGCCCAGTGGACTATCGATGGAGAGTCGATGGAGAAATCGCTTTTTGCGATGATCAGAAACACTCATGAAAAAAACAAGGGTCACACCCTTTCAGCGTACAAAGATAACGCCGCTGTCATGAAGGGTCATACAGCAGAAAGGTTCTATTCCAAGAGCACCGCCGAGCAAGCTTCCATCGGTCACTATGACTACTCAGAGGAAGACGTCGAGATACTTATGAAGGTCGAGACGCATAATCATCCGACTGCCATCTCTCCCTTTCCAGGAGCCGCAACAGGTAGCGGCGGCGAGATTAGAGACGAAGGTGCCACGGGACGCGGTGCGAAACCGAAAGCAGGGCTCACGGGTTTTAGCGTTTCTAATCTTCGCATCCCCAATGCCGAAAATCCTTGGGAGAGAAGCGAATCAAAACCCGTTCGAATCGCCTCGCCTCTTTCGATTATGATAGACGGGCCGCTTGGCGGTGCGGCGTTTAACAATGAATTCGGCAGACCAAATTTGTGTGGTTACTTTCGAACCTTCGAGATGCCTGCAACACGTGCTTCAGAAGATGGTGAAGTGACAGAGGTTCGAGGCTATCACAAACCGATTATGATAGCTGGTGGATTAGGTAACATTAAATCTGAGCATATCGAAAAAGGTCAGATTCCGGTTGGAGCCAAAATTATCGTTTTAGGCGGCCCCGCTATGTTAATCGGGCTCGGTGGTGGTGCCGCATCATCGATGGCTCAAGGCGAGAGTTCCGAAGATTTAGATTTTGCTTCAGTACAACGTGAAAACCCTGAGATGCAGAGACGATGCCAAGAGGTAATCGATAGATGCTGGTCACAAGGTGCCTCGAACCCTATTCTTTTCATCCACGATGTCGGCGCAGGAGGCTTATCGAATGCAGTGCCTGAGATTATTCACGACGGAGGTCGGGGTGGCGACTTCGAACTCCGAAACGTGCCTAATTCAGAACCTTCGATGGCACCTCACGAGATATGGTGTAACGAATCGCAAGAACGATACGTGCTAGCGGTAGACTCCGATAGACTAAGTGAGTTTGATTCTATCTGTACACGAGAGCGGTGTCCGTACGCCGTGCTCGGAGAAACCACCGAAAAATTAGACCTCATCGTCCACGATAAACTTCACGACGATTACCCCGTTTCAATGCCGTTAGAGATACTTCTTGGAAAACCTCCTCGGATGCACCGTGAAGTTACCCGCTCAAAATTTGCCAACAAGCAACTCGCCCTTGACGATATCGATGTAGCAGAGGCTGTAAAACGAGTACTTATGCTTCCCACAGTTGCTGACAAGTCGTTTCTTATCACCATCGGAGATAGATCGGTTACTGGGCTTGTTGCTCGAGACCAGATGATTGGTCCGTGGCAGGTTCCTGTCTCTGATGTAGCTGTAACAGCCAGTGGCTACCGAAGCTATAAGGGAGAAGCGATGTCTATGGGCGAACGAGCTCCAATAGCGCTGATAGATCACGCAGCCTCAGCGCGTATGGCTGTAGCTGAAGCGATTACCAATCTGATGGCTGCAGACGTTACAGCACTCTCTGATATTCGTCTCTCTGCTAACTGGCAATCATCCGCTTCACATCCAGGAGAGGGTGCTGGACTCTACGAGGCAGTGCACGCAATTGGAGAAGAGCTGTGTCCTGCCCTAGGTATTTCAATCCCTGTCGGCAAAGACTCTATGTCGATGAATACCGTGTGGCAGGAACACGACGTGGAGAAGAAGGTTATCGCCCCACTGTCTCTCATTATTAGCGCATTTTCTCCGGCGCACGACATCCGAAAGACACTTACTCCCCAGCTTATACAAGATACCGATACTACGCTCGTGCTATTTGATCTTGGTAAAGGCAAATCTAGGCTAGGTGCTAGCGCCCTCTCACAGGTCTACGAGCAGATAGGTAACACTGCGCCCGATCTTGATGCTCCAACAGACCTCATAAACTTCTTTAATGCTATGCGAGCTGTTCGCAATAGCGTTGGTGTTTACGCCTACCACGACCGATCCGATGGAGGATTGCTCGCATGTATCTGCGAGATGGCATTTGCTGGAAATACTGGTGTCGATATCACTCTCTCCTCACCTGACAATCTTCTTGCGGAGTTATTTAACGAGGAGTTAGGTGCAGTGATTCAGGTTAACTCTTCCGATCTGGCGCGTGTTCTAGAGATAGCGAGAGAACACAATCTAGAGGATGCCGTTCGGCAAATCGGAGCTGTCGATCCTTCTTCTAAGGCACTAAGCATTCGTATCGAAGATAGCTGTGTTTATACTGCGCCTCTTGAGAAGCTTCGAGGATTCTGGTCTGACACAAGCTATCAGATCCAAAAACTCCGAGACACCGAGGAATCAGCTCTAGAAGAACGCTCCTGGAAGAAGGACGTTTCTCGCCGTGGTTTGTTTGCGGAATTAACCTTTAATGCAGAATCAGCAGCTACTACTCGCCGACACACAAATCTTCGACCAAAGGTAGCTATCCTCCGAGAGCAGGGGATAAACGGTCACGTTGAGATGGCAGCAGCTTTTCATGAAGCAGGCTTTGAGAGTCACGACGTTCATATGAGCGATGTTTTTGCAAACCGTGTCAACCTCTCCGACTATCAGGGACTCATAGCGTGTGGAGGCTTTAGCTACGGTGATGTTTTGGGAGCAGGCACCGGATGGGCACAAACGATTCTAAACAACAGTCACGCTCGGGACGCCTTTCAAGAGTTCTTTCACCGTCCGACGACATTTACTCTTGGAGTGTGCAACGGCTGTCAGATGCTCTCGCAGCTAAAAAGCCTCATACCCGGAGCAGAGGAGTTTCCGCGATTCTTGCAGAATAATTCGCTGCGATTTGAAGCTCGTTTAGTAATGAATGAAATAAGTGACTCTCCCTCTATTTTCTTTCGCGAAATGTCGGGTTCGAAACTTCCCATAGTTGTTGCACACGGAGAGGGGCGAGCAGTGTTTGCCGATGATAATCCCTCGCAAAATATAGTGGGGCGTTATATCGATGGAACAGGTTCTGTAACTGAAGCCTACCCCGATAATCCAAACGGCAGTAAGAATGGAGTAACAGGCGTCTGCTCAGCAGATGGAAGAGTTACCATAATGATGCCCCATCCTGAGCGAGTCTTTCGGTGTGTTCAATTCTCGTATCTGCCGAGTGCTTTTAAGAACCATGGTTTCGTCGAATATTCCCCATGGGTGCGAATGTTTGAGAATGCTAGAAGGTTTGTAGGACAGTGAGTAATGCTTTCATTGCATCGGCCCTTTTGAAATAGTCGGATAGATAATACAGCTCCTCACTAGGATTTTTCTTTGATACGTATCACCGTACCGATATCTACTGAACGAGCGGTGTATGGACCAACAACTCAGAGCCGATTCTCGAACTAGATCAACAATTTTCCGCTAAATAGGTGCTCAAATAGCTCTAGGTCGCTCGAGGGGTCCTTTCCTCCGAGCGCGCCTACCCATCCCTAAGTTAATCAATACCTGAGAAGCTTCCTGATGTCCCCTTACGATCCATTCAACTCAGCGCCAGGTCACTGTTAACCCCCCTTCCCTGGTATCGGTATTGACCGTTTCCCAGAAAACTGGACACTTATAATGTAGAAAATTCTAGTATGGCACCTTCTTTGAAAAGGAGAAAGAGATGCCAAGAAAGAAGTACACGGAGGGGCAGATAGCCCTGGTAGTGAAGGAGCTTGAGAACGGAGCGAAGGTGGGGGATGTCTGCCGGAAGCTAGGGGTATCCAAGGCGACAGTCTACAACTGGCACAAGAGGTTCGCTGGTATGAGTACCCCGGAGGTGCGCCGATTGAAGCAGCTTGAGGAAGAGAATGCCCGTCTCAAGCGAGTTGTGGCAGACCTGACGCTGGATAAAGTCATTCTACAGGACGTTATCTTAAAAAAGCTCTAAAGCCTGCGCGCAGGCGTAAGCTCGCCAAGGGAATTCGCGATGAATTCAAGGTGAGCGTACGGCAAGCTTGCAGGCTTATGCAGATTGAGCGGAGCCTCTACTACTATCGACCGCATCGAGACTGGTAGGAAGGCTTGCGGATGCGTTTAAAAGAGCTCGCCGCGGCTCGTCCGAGGTTTGGATATCTGCGGCTTCATATGCTGCTGCGGCGCGAAGTGTGGGGGGTAAACAGGAAGCGGGTCTACAGGCTCTATCGCGAGGAGGGGCTTCAAGTGCGAACGAAAAAGCGAAGGAAGAAGCTCGCCACCCGGGTGCGAGCTTCGCAGAGCGAAGCAACTAGCCGAGATGCGCGATGGAGCATGGATTTTGTCTCAGATCAGCTCGTTGGAGGACGCCAATTCCGGGTGCTTACTTTAGTCGACCTCTACTCTCGGGAGTGCCTTGCTCTGAGAGCTGGATTCTCGCTTAAGAGAGGTGATGTTGCCGCTGTCCTGGATGGGTTGAAACGCAACGGACGAAAACCTAAAACTATCACCGTCGACAATGGAAGCGAATTCACCTCCAAGGAGCTCGATACATGGAGCTACCTCAACGACGTGAAGCTCGACTTCATAAGACCCGGAAAACCCGTTGAAAATTGCTACATTGAGAGCTTTAACGGGAAGCTACGAGATGAGTACCTCAATATGAACCTCTTCTTCACCCTTACGCAAGTGGAGCAGACTATGCGTAACTGGCTGCACGACTACAACCAGGTCAGACCTCTCAGGTTATTTCTGGGTGTTTGAAAATACCAAGTGACACTATATCTTCATGAATGCCCTCGTCTCCGTAGACAACAACAATTTTACCAGACTGATTAGCTTTCTTAATAAGGTCCAGTACTTTTTCTGATTTAATGATATTTTAACGAACAATGTCTATATCTTGTGCTTGAGAACAAAAAGTAAGGACAAGTAATAAAAAAAGCTGCGCAAAGACAAAATGGCTAAGGTGAAGCTTTCTCACTCTACTTTAGCCCAGCTAGTGCCTTATAATTAACAGCCTCTGCATACTTCTGTAAGTCTTCAAGAGCAACTCCGTTTCCGGAAACTGTCACAAGATACTTATTCTCAACAAGTATCTGGATATCACCTCCTTTATTCTCAGCAACATAGCGACTAACTGAATTATAACCAGCAATCCTAAGTATTTTCTGTCCACGAGCGCCAAACATGGCTGGATTAGAAAATATCATACTCATACTCTGAATCATTGGAGAGTCAGACATAATAGTAATTGTAACGTTACTTTCTGCCTTAGAGTAATCGCGACTTGCATTTACCCCGCCAAACATTCCGCCACCAATTGCAGTAGAGTTAGCTTCCCGAGCAGTCCAGCCATCTAATGCCTCAGGAAGGACGGCAGAAACACCTTCTCCCTTCTTTTGGCGCAGAATCTGTGCAGCATAGTCAAGGTTCTCTATAGCTTTACTGTTATTGCCTGCTTTATAGTCGGCGATTGCTAGGTTAATCGAGTCCATCACGTCATCTGCAAATGACGTGATGGGATAAAAAACGAGATAAGCTAGTAAAAGAATTTCTAATCTAAAAGGCATGATCCCTACTCACTCTCCTCAGTAATATCTACACCTTCCCTCACAGGCGCTGCAGATTCTATTTTAAGTTCAAAAGTATATTGATGAACTCTAGTAAGAAAATCTGATCTAAGTTTTAGATAAAAAGTTCCGTCTTCAGGAGCTACAAATGTAGCAAGCATCGGACTATCTACACCCCTTCCACGTTGATTACCACGAATCTTACTATTATATGCATCATATAACTCAGCATCGACAGTCGGCCAATTAGAAGTAGAAAGAGAATTATAGTGAAATGACAACTTATCTCCTTTTTTAGCTTCAAATTTAAACATATCTGCGGAATCGTCATTATCTGAGCCACCCATGTAGTTTTTCTCATACTTTCTATTTACTTCAATAGGTAAAGCAGTGCTTAATGACGAACCTGCATCTTTATCAGTATCTGCATCCCCCTTAATTTCAAGATTAACCATAAAAGAAGCTCCTTCTTTGTGAAGACTATAACCAAAAAACGATCCATATCTAATGTAATAACGACCTGACTCTCTAACGGTCTTAAAACCACTTGCTTCATCAAAATTTTTATTAGCAGTTCGAATCTCCTTTATTTTTTCATATTTAGAATCATGAAGAGATAAGCCTGCTTGCCTTGCATCTTTTGCCTCTACCGGCACTCCACTCTTATTAAACTCAATATGCTTTTCAAAATTCTTAACATTAAGTTCAACATGAGTACCTGCCTCTACATCTAAATAAAAATAATCAAACTCTTCTCTTTTCTGATGGTGGTCAAGCTTTAGCTCTTTTCCTAACCACTCCTTCTTAAACTCGACAGCAGAAAGGAATCCATCTCCCCCACGCACCTCAAGACCGTTTGCGTCTATTTCTTCCTTATTTTTTTCAATCAAGTATGTTTCCTTCGTCGCCTCTTCAAATGCCTCACCAAGCTTTGTAGCATCTGTAGCATCAAAGTACTTACCACCAGAAAAATTTGCGATGTCTTGTAGCTGCTTTCTTGCAACATCGTTTACGTTAAAGCCAATTGTGTGAACGATCACTTTAAAACCTTGGTCTTTTAGGCGCTGTAAAACTGCGACCGGGTCACCGCCGCATGTTTCCTCGCCATCACTTAGTAGGATAATCACTCTTTCAGGCTCGCGGGACTTGCCTGCAGCTATCATGTCTTCAGCTGCTTTTTCTAGCGAGTAAGCAATTGGCGTGTAGCCTTTAGGGGAAAGGCTTGATAGCGCAAGTGCAATACTGCCAGTATCAGCTTTTGCAAATGGGAAAATTAGCTCTGTGTCCTTACAACTCTCTTCTTTGTTTGTCTGCTCAACTCGGTGAGCGAAAACTCTCACGGCAACAAGCTGCTCTGCTGGAATCTGCTTTAGATTATTAATCAGGGCCTTGCGCGCGATATCAATCTGCTTTTCTCCGTTTAGCTCTTTTGCCATCGATCCTGAAACATCAAATACAAATTCAACATCTGTTTCTGCATAAGCAAATGAAACAAAGAATAGAATACTAATTAACAGGGCTCTCATTTTCTCTTTCCTTCTACTTGAGCATTAAGCTCGTTATAAAAAATAATACTAAAAGCGCTAAACTTACTTAGCCCTTTTGTTCTAAAACTGCCATTAGCTTTTCAGACTGGTATCCAAAAAGCTTAACAGGAGCATCAGTCTCAAGACGCTCTTCGATAAATTTAAGAAAACTTCTAAAATCACTACCAACGCGGGTGTATGTTTGATCAGCCGTTGTAATTTTCTTTTGATAAGCAATAGCTTCTTCTCTGGAGAAAAAAGCTGGCACCAGTTTTTTCCCCGCAATCGTTGTCGAATACGGCTCTTTTGTCTTATCGTTCATTAAATATTCTGGATAAACCCATGCCTGAGATAGGTCTTCAAACACAACCATATCAGGGTTATTGAAAGAGGTTGATAAAGGCTTATCTAACATTGTGTACTGTTTCTTGAGAATGAGATGCAGGTTAGAAACTTTAACTTTCATTGTTTGATTAAACTGCTGGGACTGCTCTTTAGCAGTCTGCTCCGCTGCGTCTTTATTTAGATAGAGAATGACCGCAAAGTGAAGCGGTTCACGCATTGCAAGTGGCTGCTTACTTTGTGCTCTCTGCTCATCAAAACCTGCCACTTGGGCGCCGCCACGCGCATTTTTAACGTAGTAGACCTCAGCCATGATCGAATCAAAAACTTGGTTGGCTTTAGCTGGATCGAGTTCTTTAAGATCTCCCTTATCAATCCCCCAAGATGCTAGCGGAAAAAGTAAATAGAGAAAAATAGCTGCGGATATGACTCTCATAATTATCGCACCGTTGGTGTAGAAATGGGTTCACCGACTCTCTGGCCTAATGATGGACAAATGAACAAAAAGAGGGAGCAGTACAAAAACCCGACAATAGAAAATAAGATTCTCATAACTACTTTAAATCCCAAGCGTTCGTTTCAAATCATTTCATTCTCAAGGGGGGGGGGATCGACGTGCTTGATACAAAACTTTAGCTATTTGTCCTGGACTTAAAGGAAATCGACTCTTTTGACAAGAGCATTTCGTAAGAGGGACCGTTCTTAAGGATAGGAACATCGATCGATGTTCCTATCCTTAAGGAGCTCTCGTATCTTACGATTAGAGAAGACGCCTGCCATAGGAACCTGTCCGCAGGCCTGACGGGAAGACAATTATCGGTTGGAAAACGCGGACGCCCTACAAAAAAAAGAGGTAGCGCGCTTTTCCCCGTTCTCGACAATATCTTAGGTCAAATACATACAAGTTCTTTCTCAGTCTTCGAGTCAGTGGTAAATTAGGAGTATCGCATATGTAGCTATTGTGAGTGAGCTTATGAAATTGCCTGACACGCTATTACACACCCTAGCGCTGAGCGCCTCGAGTTTGCTTTTACGAGGGGTACCAGTAGATGCCGCGCTGGCGTTACTGCTGAGCTCCGAGAGTGGCCATCTCGCTGTTGTCACGAATATACAAACGGCCTCCGACGCTACCCCAACGCCCCCCGAGCCGCTCGATATGTGCACAGCTTGCGGTAGGGGTTAATGTCGCGGATTCCACCACACATGGGAATCTCCCTTATGGTGGATCCCCCGTTTTTGACCGCCACCTATCCGCTGTTTGAGGATGGCGTTGTAGATGTCGTGGAATGGAGCTTCGATATAGCGTGGGACGCTTCGCCTATCGTTGGATGGGCTAGTGAATTACTCAAGCACTACTCCGCGCGCAAGCGCCTGATCGGGCACGGCGTCACGTTATCTATTCTGACAGTCGACGCGGCTAATCATCACGAGAGCTGGTTCACGAGATTCGCTGATGAAGTTGGAAAACTAGATTATCGACATATTTCTGAGCATTTTGGTTTTATGCTGGCGGGAGTTTTTCATCAGGGCGCGCCCTTGCCGGTATTCGCGGATGAGACTCTGCTAGATCTAACACGCGAGCGAATGAGGAGGCTCCAACACATCGCGGGAGTGCCAATCGGTCTAGAGAATTTAGCGTTCGCCTTTGGACCGCATGAGATTGAGCGACAAGCCAGATTTATTGGGGATATACTAAAGTCCGTGGACGGATTCCTCGTACTTGATTTGCACAATCTCTTCTGCCAGGCGAAGAACTTTGAGCGAGATATAACTGAATTAATCGCCTTTTACGATCTATCGCGCGTGAAAGAGATTCATATCTCGGGGGGATCGTGGTCAGAGAGCGGTGATCCCATGGACGCGAGGCCCGTGAGGCGCGACACGCATGACGCGAGGGTCCCCGAGGAGATTCTTCGCGTTTTACCGCAGGCGCTGAAGATGTGCCCGAACGTAGAGGCGGTTATCCTTGAGCGATTAGGAGATACTTTGACAAATGAGCATGAGATCTCTCACTTTCAGGAGGATTATCACAGAATACGCTCAATCGTCGCGGGAGTGAGTCAGTGAGCAAGGACCCTCAAACAGTTAGTTCCTTTCAGTCTATGTTGCTTGAGATATTAGCCGAGGATCTTCCGATCGACGCGGTAATGGAAAAACTGAAAAACGAGAAGTCGTTCGCCGCGTTTCAGGATCAGATAGCGCTCTGGGAGCCAAGAATGGTTCGGGTGGCGTCAGATCTGGTCAAAAAATGGGGTAAGCGCTGCGACCGAGGCGAAGGCTTATAAATCGCTATGAAGGCCCTTCTTGCTCGCGCAGTCCCAAGGGAATTGGAGAGGACGGTCGTATTTGTCAGGCAACTGGGCCTTGGTTAAGCCTGCCTTCACTGCCACAGCAAATCCTTGCACCAACTCGCCCGCATCTGGCGCAACGACCTGGACGCCAAGTTAGCGGACTGAGTCTGCCTTCGCCAAGATATCCCCGAAGAGGTTCTAAACTGACAACTTCATCTCTAGTTCTGCGAACTCGCCTGTATGCTCAGGCGCTATTCGTGGGAAAAGGCAAAGGAGAAGCTTCAACACCATAGGAGACGAACTCCAGAAACCTCACTGCTCTATCAAATAGTCTACCACTCTCGGAATGACCTTCAATTCTAGTGGGAGTCGAGGTTCCAGCACCAGTATGGCTGCTTACGGTATGAAGTTATCAAAACCCTTGATGAGTACTTAATCTGCGGTGTACTCGCTCACGGTACCGCTCGGGTGTATTGTGATGGATGCAAGCACTCGCTTCTTA
Source organism: Pseudomonadota bacterium (assembly GCA_038134595.1). Taxonomy (GTDB): domain Bacteria; phylum Bdellovibrionota_C; class UBA2361; order UBA2361; family OMII01; genus OMII01. The sequence goes on from JAYPVM010000011.1 coordinate 86,422, forward strand.
TCACGTTCTCCTGCAAACGCCGAGGGGTATGCCCCTCTTGCGGGGCGAAGAGAGCGGTGAAGTTTGCCGAGCACATATACAGCGTCGTTATTGAGGATGTCCCTCATCGCCACACCGTCTTTACCATCCCAAAACGCCTGCGGGTGTTTTTTCGGTATGACCGCAAGCTCAACACCATCCTCTTTCGGGCGGCTTGGGGAGCGCTCTCTCAACCGGTCGGGCTAGACAAAAGAGAACTCGCCGCTATCTTCACCATACAAACGGCTGGTGAAGCGCTTAACTATCACCCGCACCTGCACGGGCTCCTTGCTGACGGATACTGGAAGGACGGCGTCTTTACCAGATTCTCGGAGATAGACCTCAAACCAATAGAGGAAGCGTTCGCTAAAACGGGTGCTCGCTCAGCTCCACAAGCAAGAGCTTATCACTGACGATGACGTGGCGCAGATTCTCTCTCAGGATCACACTGGCTTTGGCGTCTGGCTAGAAGACCCCTTCCACGACAAAGAGAGTGAGCAGTTCGTCGCTCGCTACATCGAGCGCGATCCTCTATCTCTTGAAAAACTCTCAATACAGGACGACATCGTCACCTACACCACTAAGGACGGAGCGGCGCATGAGTTTGACGCACTGGAGTTTTTAGCAGCGCTCTCGTGTCATGTACCGAAGACCTATGAGTCAATAACCAGATACTACGGTCGCTACTCCTGTAAGCGACGGGGCGAACGCGCCAAGCTCGTCCCTCCCGAAGACCACGAGCAGGAGAGCGATTACAGGAGAGAGTTCCGTAAGAGTGATTGGGCCGCGTGCATAAAGAGAATCTACGAGATAGATCCCTTAGAGTGCCCCAAGTGTAAAACCCAGATGAGGATTATCGCCTTCATTCAGGACGAGCACTCAATCAAGGACATCATGAAGGCTTGAAGGAATCCCTGACTTCCAAGCCCCTCCTCCTATTCCTAAGTTCATCGACACCGTAGAGGCTATCGATGAACTCCCCGCCTACGACTCATTTGAGCCGTCGCCTGATGACTTCTAAACTCCGCTTCTTCTGTGACGGAACGGGAGGAGTGCATCTGAAATGCTATTTTTCGCGACTTAGCGGCACAGCTTCGGCGCTCTTTGGACCGCTAAAACAATACCCGGGAGCTGTAGACCACTCACTTCAACCCTCGCATGACCCAGCTCGGCAGAGTTAGGGACAGCACCACTACCATGGTTCAACTACTTACGAAAAAGCGATCGATGTTCCTATCCTTTTAGGTAGTCAGTTCATCGACTTTCTGCAGTTAGTACGATTGCATAGGTCTGCGTAATAATGGCGAGCCCAGTGTTCCGAGATAAGTCGGATTCGTTTGATTAGAAATCCCCCCTCCCCCGAGAACGTCCCTTAGGACCGGACTGATACGTTGGATAAATAGGTTACAGCCAAAGTTGTGTGTTATGTCGTAATAATTTGAAATCTTGTTTTTTTCATTATCGCCCGCGGTTTGCAAGTTCTTTATACGCGCTTTTTAAGGAAGTTTCTAACGCGAATGTGTTTAATAACCTCAAGCAATTCTGGCTGACAGACGAACCTATGAATGTGTGATACGCAGTATCAGCGACGTAACTATCCATTTAAAAGGGGCAGGCTATGTCAATTAAAAAGAACCTCGAATTTTTTTATTTGGTGCCCATTACGCTTCTCCTCATTGCTTTCAATGCTGTTTATGCACAACAGCCCAGAGAATGTCAAGGCACGGTCGATATTCCAGTTTATCGACAGGAGTTTGATAATAGTTCAGGTGAATTTGGAAAGGCAGTAATTACCCCCGATCATCCATTTGGGCTCGAGGGTTGTGGAGCACGGATTTACTTTGCACAAGAATTTTCCGAACCTCCAATTGTTGTCACACAGGTAGGGGGGACGGGAGAGGATTCCTTTGCGACCTATGTAACCCATCGCACCCAAACGTACTTCGACATTTTAGTTCTTCCTTGGAGGAAGGTTTCCTCTGAGGGGGCTGATTTATATTTGTCCTTGTCCTTTATGGCTATCAAACCTGGTCGTAACACACTCAACAGGGGGCTATCTGTGTTTGCCGGAGAGAAAACATTAGCTAACAATTATTCAGTTGTGCAAGTTGATAGGGAAAATTTATCAGATGCACAATATATACTTACTCAGCAGACAGACCCCAACGTATTTCCTTGTTCGATCCGAAGAAACCTTAAAGACAATTCGTCTAATGATTTTTTTAAGGGTGATAAAATTAGACTCGATTGCCGACCCAAAAATTCACTACAGACGAATATTATGTACATTGCCTTTGATCCTCCCCCTGCAGTTCGTTCAATTAATGGGAGACCCAATTGTAGGCCGTTCACAGTCTTAAGGGGGGTTGGCTCAATAAGTAGCAAGATATCTTCGAATTTGACTGATAATCTTGAAGGGGTGGAGATTAGTGGATTTTCGATGCCTCAGACACTGAATGGCCCAGATGTCATTTTATCGGTACTTAATAGGGAACAAGATCAGCCGATAGTTCTTACGCTAAGAGAAGAGGTCTATAGTGACGCTGAAACAACACACATTAACGAGTCTGTCTTTTATGTTTTGTTAAACATATGTGATCCAAACGAAAACATATTGAATAGTCCTTTAGCAACACCGACACCGCTAGCAACACCGACACCGCTAGCAACACCAACTCCAGTAAATATCTTTACTGATAATGCTGCAATAACGCTAACCACCGATAGAGAGGTCTATCATGATCTAAGCCAATATCTGGCGACGCAGGAGGTAACTCCCCAAAACACGACCTTCGAGCTGCTGACCCGAAACTTATTTGGAATTCGAGTGTCAATAGTAAATAATCGACCCCGCTTAGATTTTAATCCATGTGATTTTGTTGACCCTTTTAGGCCTTACCCCTTTTGTTACCCCTTAGTTACCGCAAATGGAATGCCAAACGAAATTAGGGGGGTTATACGCGCAAGTCATACGGACCCACTAACAGGTGTAATAACGAGAGACTATAAGCCCTTTACAATATTGTATGGGGGGAATTGACAATTGCCGTAATATAATATTTCAACCTCGAAAATATCCACAGTTTGTAGAAAGGGGAAAATAGTTATTTGTAGATAGACCCCTTAGAGTGCCCCAAGTGTAAAACCCAGATGAGGATTATCGCCTTCATTCAGGACGAGCACTCAATCAAGGACATCATGAAGGCTTGAAGGAATCCCTGACTTCCAAGCCCCTCCTCCTATTCCTAAGTTCATCGACACCGTAGAGGCTATCGATGAACTCCCCGCCTACGACTCATTTGAGCCGTCGCCTGATGACTTCTAAACTCCGCTTCTTCTGTGACGGAACGGGAGGAGTGCATCTGAAATGCTATTTTTCGCGACTTAGCGGCACAGCTTCGGCGCTCTTTGGACCGCTAAAACAATACCCGGGAGCTGTAGACCACTCACTTCAACCCTCGCATGACCCAGCTCGGCAGAGTTAGGGACAGCACCACTACCATGGTTCAACTACTTACGAAAAAGCGATCGATGTTCCTATCCTTCCGGCTATGCTGTGTAGACCTCTCTTCGCGTCGGCCGCCGCCATAAAAAATTCGCAGCAGGTTCACTTAGATTGCTCCCTTAGAGTGAAAAACCGGTGAGAAGCGCAGGCTATACGGGATACCGCATGAAGTCAGTTACCGCAAGCATCCAAAAAGCGCTCTTTAGGTTGTCCCGCGCGATATTACTGCACCGTTACTGTACAGAATCGAGTTTGACACTCGTTGCACCCTCTGTAGTTCCTGTACTTCCTAATATGCCCTTCTTCAACATCATAGCAATGCCCTAAATTAGTGTTTGAGGTGGTATTTGACGGCCCCCTCAGACCCGTATGCCTCTGACAGGTATAGCGGTGGCTCCCTCTCTGGAGTCTAGGTGGTTTGTTTCTTACCAGCTGCATCATCTCTCTTTTGCACTGCCTAAGGCACGCAGCAGCGCCGACGTTGGTGGGGCTCCCGGGTCCGAAACCCTTCTGAGGATTGCGTGTTGGTCCCCACGGCCAATTCAAATCGCTATCTTGGGAGTTTGCCTCTCCAACACCACATATGATTGAGAAGACTGGGGTTCGCGTTGGTGTAGGAGTCGGAGTCTTCGTCGGAGTTGGGGTTTTCGTCGGAGTTATCGTTGGAGTCGGAGTCTTCGTTGGAGTTCTCGTTGGAGTTGGGGTTTTCGTCGGAGTTATCGTTGGAGTCGGAGTCTTCGTTGGAGTTC
>JAYPVM010000011.1:90793-92581 GCA_038134595.1 Pseudomonadota bacterium
TCGTTGGAGTTGGGGTTTTCGTCGGAGTTATCGTTGGAGTCGGAGTCTTCGTTGGCGTTAGCGTTGGAATAGGAGTCCTCGTTGGAGTTATCGTTGGTGCAGGAGTGGCCGTTGGTGCAGGAGTGGGTTCACCGACTCTCTGGCCTAATGATGGACAAATGAACAAAAGGAGGGCGCAGTACAAAAAGCCAACAATTGATAGCAGGACTCTCATAAGCACCTTAAATCATTAGTGTTTGTCTCTAATCATTTCATTTTAGGGACGGTCGACATGTTTGGTACAAAACTTTAGCTATTTGTCCTAACCTTCAAGGAAATCGACTCTTTTGACAAGAGCATTTCGTAAGTGGGACCGTTCTTTCATTTCCCCCCTTTTTTAAACAGTTCTTATTCAATGAGCGGTAGCGGTTGCTCCTCGATAAATTAAAGAAAATCTCTAAAAACACTACCTACTCGAGTGTATGTTTGGTCTGCAGTTATGATCTTCTATTGATAAGCGATAGATTCTTTCCTAAACAAGAAAGTCGACTAGTTTTTTCCCCAGCGATTATTGTCGAGTAAGGCTTTTTTGTCTTATCGTTAATTAAACATTCTGGATATATCCAACCCTGGGAAAGATCGTAAAAAACAACGATATCGGCATCATTGATAGAAGTTGATAAGTGATTATCTAACATTGATCACTGTTTTTTGAGAATGAAATGCAGATTAGATGCATTAATATTCATTGCTTGATGAAACTGCTGGGATTGTTCTTTTGCAGCCTGCTCCGCAGCTTCTTGATGTAGATTAAGAATAACAGCAAGGTGAGGTGATTCACGCATCGCAAGTGGTTGTTCACTTTGTGCTCTCTGCTCATCAAAACCTCTTACTTGTGCCCCACCACGCTCATTTTTAACGTAGTAGACGTTAACATAGCGGAACGGTTCCAACTTTGTTCAGATACCTCCATTTGCTCCCAAGAAGCCCCGAACTACGAGCTCTACCCTACGCCATCAGAGCTTCAAGACTTGAAGTAAAGCTAAAGATACGCCACTAAGTCAAAAATTGCATTGCACCTATACGTCATACGTCTTCTATTCCGTTACACAGAAAGCGTGCTTTGCGCCATTTTTAGTACCCTAGCTCGCACTTCCACGCTCTCCTTGCACCCTTGAAAGCTTAGCAGGCTGAGACAGGCCTCTCATTTCGATCCTCGATTGACGCTTCTCGAGGAAGTAGGTATCCGCCCGCTGTTACAGCTCAGCTACTTACGAAAAAGTAATCGATAGTGCTATCCTTGATGCCACAGCAGCCTTCGACCGGCAGGTTGCGTGGAGTAAGAGTGTCGAGAATCTATTTTACTCACGAAAAAGCTATTGATCTCCTTAGCTATTTTTAGCATCTTTTCAGAAACAACCAAGAGACAAGAACGCCCCTTTTTTTGAAATGTAAAAACTTCGCGATGAAGAAACTAAAGCTAATTTGCGCCTACGCATTAAGTGCCCACATCCTCTTGTCACCAGCATTCGGCCAATTACTTAATTGGCACACGCCCTACTTAACGTCATGGGTAATGTTCGCCGGATACAGCAAAGGTACGATTGTTGGTCGCTTTCAATCACAAGTCTCTGAAACTCGCAGCGATATCGATCGTTACAAAATTCTTGGGTACCCTAGCATTCGGCAAGCACCAACGAGCCTTCGAAAAGTCACCGCAAGAAATTTTAACGAAGTAGTTGATAGGTTGTGTAAAAGAGTGCGGCCACTGTATTTTGCGGGACGAACTAGCGCCCCTGAAGGATGGGA
>JAYPVM010000012.1:0-80331 GCA_038134595.1 Pseudomonadota bacterium
GAGGATTGTAGGTTACAGAAACTCGTAAATGTTCGTTTCCAGCTGAGGCGCTACAGCATGAGGACACCCCCTCACCTCCATAACTACCGTAATTTCAACGTATCCAGGAATCTTTGCATACGTTCTATTGTGCACAACCTCAAGCACATTTGCTCCCTCTGAAGAGATTATTCCCGTCAACGTGTGAAGCATTCCCGGCTTATCGGGGAGTGATACCCGAAGCCTCAAAAGACGTCCACGTTCCGCCATGTCGTGCTCGATAAGACCAAGCTCAATCGATAGCTTCAACAAAGTCTGTAATTATCTCAGATATGAGAGGCAACTCTCTTTCCTCTCTTACCTTCTCATTCAATTGGTCGATTGTCACTCTTCCTAATTTTTTCATCTCCGCAAGACCTGCCGGCTCACTCAATAAATCTTCTATCGTTGTCCTGAGCTCTACAACATTTGTAGGATCTTCAATAATTTTTGCATTGAGATCATTTCTCAAGACACCTCTCAGAACACCTTGATTGACCCCTTCCCGACTAATGAGCAATGCGGTACCTGACGCTAGAAACTCCATGGGCAGACCGGAGGTATGAAAGTCCATACTAAATCCACCTTCTAGATAGACGCCGACATCTACTCTTTTCATTAGGGCTTGGAGCCTCCAAGGGCTAATTGGCGGAATTATCGTAAGTCTCATCCTGACATTACGCAGCTTATTCACCAACGTTAAATATTCTTGGATATCATCTTCCCGGCCAATTAGGGTTTGAATCACATGAAATTTAATGCCCCTCCTAGCAAGCTCCTCTAAGGCCAGAAAGAGCGGTCGGTAGTTTTTTGAGGGTGAGATCTTCCCCGCACAAAGTATCTGTGGACAATTCTCAAGAGCCGTGAAATCCACATGCAGATTTTCTCTACCTCCAACCGGAGATTCTGCGCCGAGCTCACGATAAAACCGCTCAAAGCTTAGCGCCTCAAGGCCTGTTCGAGCATCCTCCTCGACTCGCTTTATCAACGCAGAAATATCCGCAAACCCGCTACAAACTGAAAGCTGAGTCTCCGGAACTCCTAATCGTTTCAAATGTTCTTTCACCTGCGGTTTCGGGCTATGAATCACAACGGCAGCATCTCTAAGAATATGTCGATAAACTGAATTGAGATCTGGATGCTCCGCTAGATAGGCTAAATCACTCCCCGCATGCATAAGGATATATGGTCGACTTGTATATTGTGCCGCAAATGCAGCCGCCACTCCGTATGGTTGAAGATACCAACCAACAATCACACGGCACTCAAACTCACGAACGATTTCAATAATTCGACCACACATTCGAGTTTCATAACATGGAGAAAAGGGAATATGACTCTTTTCATCGAGTCTGCTCAGATTATGCACAAAAACACCCTCTGTCTTGAGTCGAGAAAAATAATCCTCGTCGTTGGGATGCCACCGTTGTTTGAAAAAACATTCAGTTTCTCCGGCATTGGTAACAATATGTACCTCGTAGCCACCCTGCGCTAGCCGCCTTGCTGTTTCGAGAGTCAAACGACTAACTCCGCCTTGTAGCGGCGGAACTTTTCCCACTATACAAATCCGCTCCTTCATACCGAAGGTTCCATCGTGGCAGGTAGAATTCGTAATACGGGAAACATCTCAAAATAATCTAAAAATAATTGGGGAGGTCCAATTTGGAGATGCCCCCGTGACTTCCAAAACGCCAATCCGGCCCTTGTAGCAAGACCAGTGTAAGCTCTCAAGCCTGCATCGAACGCTACGGTATCCAAAGTAGAGGCAATCGTTCTTCCTACTCCACGTCCTTGATACTCTGGTGCGACATAGTTCTGTAGACCTTTTCCAGCGACAAGATCAAATACTCCTAACCCTATTGGGATACTAGATCCGAGTTCACAAACAACAAACGAGCTAAATCGACTATCAGTTGCGCCGCGAATCAAACCTTCTTCGGTAATTAACCCCAGCCATTCTCGTACTTTCTGCGGATTAGGCTCATAGTATCGGCAAGCTAGCTCTGTGATACAGGCATGCAACATGTCTTTTAGCACTAAAGCATCAGTCTCTACAGTCGGACGCACAAGGGTATCCAGTCGCTTTTCGCGGTGCAACTCTTGCGTCGGCCTCACCTGCTCACCCGAGCCACAATTTGGGCCACTCAACATCATTTGGATGCCCCTTGCTTACTTTCCGCGACACGGCCAGAAAACCACCGGTGACAGACCTTGGCCCCTAGCTTGTCATACACATAGCCGATAAATATCTCCAGCTCAGCCCGCCTCTTAGTTTGAAAGGCTTGCAAATTACATTCCCTTTCTTGCTGCAACTTAAGCCGATCGGCAATCCGAGTAGGTTCGTGGTGGATAAAATGGCCGAAATAAGTATGGCAAAAGTTGGCATAGTCTGTCGTATAAAGAAGAAACTCATGCCATATATTGTCTATGTCCTCCATAGGCGAAAGAATTACAAGTGGTGGAGCATCGCTTGTTCGCGTTCCAACCAAATACAACCAAAGCTTTAGCTCTCTGAATATTTCTTCACATTCGTCATCCGTGAGGAGGTATTTATCCCCGAACCGATTCAAGAGATCAGGGTGTTTATACCCTAAAACCGATTGCAAAAGTTGCTCACTATTATTTGTCTTGCTCATTTCGAACTCGCCGTATTTTCAGAAACGGGCGACACCTACTAGGGGCCGCCCGTTGTGGATACTAGGTGGCTCCACGACATTTTCCACCGCAGGCACTTACATTGCACTGTGCCTCTCCCACTAAATTAGAATCTACTAAACGCTTGATGAGCTGAGCTCGTTCCTCAAATGACGCTTGCTGAACCGCATCAATAACCGTCGTTGTTGACATCGATTGCGGCTGACTCATTTCAGCCTGATGTTGGTTTTTAATTGCCATGTTTAATCTCCCTAATTGATGAAACGTCTCTCAATACAAATTACACCTTGGCAATTTCCCGCAAATTGCTCCGCTGTAATCTCAGAGTGGACGATTGCAGATTTGAGTACCACAGCACAAAAGAAGCTATCAACAAAATTCAACCGCCAAGAATCAGAGAAGAATTCAGACCACCTCTCGTTTCTATAAAACTGCTTGAAAGATCCACATTGCTTGTTATAAACCAGTAAAGAAAATGAAATGACTCGATTACCGATAACACAATTAACCTGGAATCTTGATGAGATCATAAGCTCAGACGACAACACGTTCCACTCATTCGCTGAGGATCTTCAAAATACTTCTACCGAGCTACAGGCATTTCAGAAGAAGCTCTCAAATCAACATATTTCCTCCGACCTAACACTCCTCACAATAATCAAAAACGCAGAGGCGCTTCTCAACAAAGCGTATACTCTTCAATTGAGCATTCAAATCGTTGCAACCGCTCGGAATGAGCATTCTGATCTCCTCCCACTACTTCAGCAACAAGCAACAGCAGTCTACAACGCATGTCTTTCGGCAGTAGGGGAACAGCTACGATGTATTAGTCCATTAATTCTTGAATCTCGTAATTCCGAACTTTCGCCATATCGAGTATTCCTGGGATTTGTTCAGCCCAATACTCCTCAACCGATTCAACTAGATTCTGATGAACCTTCCTCGGATGGTAAACACTCAGATTACTCAGCGCTAATCGAATACTATCAGCTAAGGCGCTCGATGCATTTGGAGGTCGCTAGTGTTGATCCAAACCCGTTGAGCATAACGGACACATTTCTCGTATTAAGAACCGATTGTCAGGAAAACCAGCAAGCGGCGTTTGCGGCATATTCAAACTGGATGCAAGAAAACCAAGGTGTGTTCAGCTCGCTATATTCGAGACGAGTGCTGTCGACTAAACTAGAGAGAGAACAGTTACGTCATCAACCGTGGCGGTCCTACTCTGCTCGAGAAAGTATCATACCTGAAATTCATTCAGAGTTTGTTCTCGATTCAAACGCCATAGGCCTATTTCACAGGTTCGAAAGAGCGAGACTCGGGCTATCAGAGAATGAAGAAGCACCGTTTTTCCGAAAGTTTACCATCACAGGGTCATGCGATAACGAATCGAATGAAACAGACAGCTATCAGCTTCTTCTTGCCGGTTTTGGCTCGCTGAGTTCAGAAGTGGAAACATTTGTTGGTAATATGTTCGCCAAGGGCAGAATCTTCACGAACTCGATACACTCTCCTAATCGTGGAATTAACTGCGTGGGTGTTCCAAACATAGGTCCCTTCATATCGGCTCCAATGCGGTCTGGTGACGGAGCCTTACTGACTCGCTTGGCCCATGAATTGGGTCATGCGTACCAGAAAAGCCTCGCCGGCAATTGCTCTTATTTTTGTCATGGAATAGAGCGACTACTCTCAGAGTCTATCGCAACGTTTTTTGAAATTTGGATTCTTGATTTTATCCTTAAGAGGCAAGAACCCCATTATCTATCGACCAATCAACGTATCGCATTTCTGACATCTCTTTTCGAGGATCTGTTCGAGCGCACCGCCATGGCAATGTATGAAAACACCTGTGCCAAGATGACCGAAAGTGATCTCGCCAACCCTCAAATCCTCTCTGAAATATGGCGTAAGACTCACCAACCACTTCTACATGGGCTATATTCGCTGCCCTCTGAATTTGATCATTGGTGGATAGACAATTCGATGATGTTTCGATACCCCCTTGCACAAAGCTACTACCCAGCTGCTACTTTACTTGCCCTCGCTCTATTTTTTAAGGCTCAACAAAATCCAGTCCTTTTTATGAAGAACTTCAATAGGCAAATCGCATTAGGTGGAACAATTCCTTTTTCATCCTGGGGAGATCCTTTGGAAATAGATATGCATAATCCTCAGAGTACAAAACCGGCCATCCTTTTCTTGCAGGAAGCTATGCACACGATTGAACCGTAAACAATAATGAGAATAGGAAGCTAATGAATATAAGCGCATCCAACCAGCACATAAGTCAGGAAGACAAACAAAAAATCGGCGCTCTTCGCTGGCCGATTCTTGAAGAGCTCGCCTGTGCAGTGCGCCACGAATTAGGCAGAAATGGCTGTTTTGTCTTACGCACGCCCAGCATATCCTCCCAAGAGTTTAGATCTATTGGCGAAATGCTTGGCAGCATTATCAGCGACGGTAAAGTTACAATTTTACCCAGTCCCGTTTCGCTGGCAACAAGCACACATGCTCTTCCCCTTCATAACGACGAGCCGTTAGCTCGCTATATCGCGTGGTACTGTGAACGACAACAAACCGAGCAGGCAGTCGCCACCAATCTTCTTGATATATCGGACTTTCGCTCAAGCCTTGGAGAGCCTAATATCCTCATCTTATCCACAGTAGTAATCCCTGGTGCAGGCAGGCAGTACAAAGACGAAAAGGCAGTCATTTTTGTTGACGAGGAGCCTAGACTCAATTTCATACCATGGGCACACCATATTTTGGATAGCCCTGATAAAGTACGTGCATTCGATGCCCTGCATCAATATGTTAAAGCTAGGGCCGCGGAACTGGAAAACATTTCATCCGTGATATTATCTGAAGGAGAAATGCTTTTTATCGATAACAACCGCTTCTTACACGGTAGAGATCCATTAGATGCAAAAAGCACCCGTTGCTTACGGCGTCTTTGGATAGAAGGTTAAGAATGGTCCACTACAGTCCTCGAACAACCCAAAATATGAAACCCGCTCCGAGCTGGGAACAACGCCTAACTAGAGTTACATTCGGCGGGCTACAGCTTTCCTTTGACTCCTTACATCTCCAGCAATTACTCCGATTCAGGCAGGAACTAGCGGGAAAGACTGTGCTAGTCCCCGGTTTTGCAAATTTTCCCGAAGCGATGTGGTTAGCAACTAATGGAGTCCATGCTACTGGCATCGATCGCAGTTTAGAGGGCTGCGCTGAATATCATCGTCATTGGGAAGTCAAAAAAAACTCTGCGACGGGTACTTTAGAGATCCTGCAAGGTGATATTAGAAATCATATCAATACATTTAAACATACTAGATTTGACGCTGTCATTTCAGAGCTCTTGATTCACATTTTTCCCAAGAATGAGCAGGATCTGTTATTAAGCGAATTTCGGCGTATCATCAATCCTGGCGGCCTACTCATACTAACCGCCCTAGCAAAAGGAGATCGTAATTTCCCACATTGCTCAGACTTAGTTGCGACTCAAGCTCTCGTTAGCAAATTTGAACAGGAAGGGTGGCAAATTGAAGAAGCCTCTGAATATGAGCAAGGTGGTTCGCACAGCCATGTGAATGGAGACCGACACGACTTTCCACATCGAATTGTATTTTTTTGTGCAAGAAATAGTACCTAACTCGGCTCTATCCCCCCCCTCTCATCGCCCCTCCTAGGTGTAAAATAAACTCAATATCACACAATTACAAATCAGCTCCTTCAAAACGTCTCCACCGACACCCCATACGCTTCAAGCCGTCCGACTACCGAATCTGCATGAGGACACCCCCTCACCTCCATAACTACCGTAATTTCAACGTATCCAGGAATCTTTGCATACGTTCTATTGTGCACAACCTCAAGCACATTTGCTCCCTCTGAAGAGATTATTCCCGTTAAGGTATGAAGCATTCCCGGCTTATCGGGGAGTGACACGCGAAGTCTTAAAAGACGTCCACGCTCCGCCATATCGTGCTCGATAAGACGAGAGAGCACATTAGAATCGATATTGCTTCCACAACAAAACACAACAGTCTTTTTAAATCGTTCGGGCAATGCACCTTGAAGAAGTGCCGCAATACCGGCAGCCCCTGCCCCCTCTAGTACGACATGTTCATGCTCAAGGACAGTTACTATGGCTCGCGCGATAGTCTCTTCAGAAACAGATACAAGCTCATTTACATGAGCATCTAATATAGGCGCTGTCACGCTCCCGATAGTTTTGACAGCGATCCCATCTGCTAAAGAAACTGGCGCTATCCTACCTTCATAGCTTTGTGGCTCGTGTTGCCTCATCGAGACAGCCCACTCAGAGCACACGCCCATGATATACACATCAGGTCTAGCCGACTTGATAGCCGTAGCGACACCTGCAGCATATCCTCCACCTCCAACAGGAATAATTACAGAATCAAAATCAGAGCTTTGATCTAATACTTCGAGGCCAGCTACACCCTGTCCGGTTACGATCCGCTCATCATTAAAAGGCGGTATAAATGTATATCCCTTCTCTTTAGAGAGCTTTTCAGCGTGTTGCAAACACTCATGCAGTGTTCCAATCTGTTTTATCTCTGCGCCAAATCTTCTACACCGCTCGACCTTTACAAGAGGAGCGGCCTCCGGCATGAAAAGCAAACACGGGATACCAAGGCGCTGTGCATGAAAGCTTACTGCCAACGCATGATTACCCGCACTAGCGGCACACACCCCACGTTGACGCTCCTCATCACTAAGACCTAAAAGAAAATAAAGCGCTCCTCGCTCCTTAAACGATCCAGTGCGAAGCTTATTATCCCACTTACACAGAATCGTTCTGCAAAACTGCTCCGACAAGCCGTGTGCTTTCGTAAGAGGAGTAATCGGGACGTGTTGCGCTAAAATAGCACGAGCCGCTTTGATAGCATCAACCGAAACTGAACCCTTCATACCTCTATCGTACTACGAAAGCCTTCCACACAGCACGAGAAGTCGGAACAAAGGCTTGTTGATTCTTTAGATGCCTAATTTAGCTAGTATTTTTTGAAAGCCTGCTGTGCGAACCAAGCTCTAGTGGGCTGAGAGTACATTGAAGTACGCTCACCCCTCAAGCAACCACGTTGGATCGGGATACTCGGCTCGAAGATCTTTAATACCATCTCGATGTCCATAGCCATCAAGCGACTCAAAGTCCTCTTGCTCGTGGGAAGCGATATACTGCCTAGAGAGCTGTTGTACATGAAGGTGTGGAAACCACCTGCCGTTAAAAGGCGGGCTCCCAACTTGGGCTAATGCGTCTCCCGTGGAAACCGTATCACCGAGTTTGACAACCGAATTTGATAGATGCCCCAATATCAAGTACGGAATCGAATCATCATCTGGTTTGATAATCAGCCTATACCCCCAACCACACGACTCATCTCCATCATCGAAGACATGTACGATTTGCCCCGAGTACGGAGCAGATATCGGCGTTCCTGCAGGCACATTTACATCAATTCCTAAATGAATGTATCCGCCTGTCTCATCAAGATACGAGCCTGCAAGCATCACTGACCTATCCTCTAGGTAGCTACCGTACGACCACGAAACACCCAGCCTATGATGCATCGCATCTACGACCCCCTGCATGGCGACTGGATCAAGTAATGCATCTTTGAACGCATTTGGATTATCTACAAACCACCTACGCGCCTCATCATCGAGGTTAACTACACCTGCATCTGTAATATCAAGAGTTGGTAGAAGCTTCATGCTATCCTAATTTCTCTAAACTCCGAACGTATGGGAATACACTCGAAGCGTAATATTTAAGCCCAGTAAGGACAACATCTCGTTTAGATCGCTCGTATAACCGAGCCGCCAACGATGTATCGCCCTCTCCCGGATAGACAGGTGTAGTCTCAGCGTCGCATAACACGGCTCCACCATCGATAGATGAGGTTAAAAAGTGAAATGAGGCTCCACCTATTTTGTGGGGCTTTATCTCGACATACTCGCCGTTTGCTTTAGCCCTGCCTTGTGCGTGATCTCTCATGGCAACATAGGGATTATTCCCAAGCGTTCGATAAGGATTATCCCGATGCGTAATACCTGGATGAGTATTTAACACCCTGCCCGAAAGCCCAAAGTGTTCGTCATCGAAGAGGTATTCAATCTTTGCCATGTAGTGGTCAGAGAGTATTACATCAGCATTAGTTTCATCAAAAAAGTCATTCACTGACGACTCAAAATAAAACTTTCTCCTCGCTCGTTCTTTGAAATCCCTCAAAGGACACGCCCGGAAATCAGAGGGAATATTTTTACACACCTCTACTGCCCTAGAGCCATCTGGCAAAGCAAGCTCTCTGTCAAATATCCAGTGCCCTTTCTCCCGGGGGTCAGCAACGTAGTTACTCCTTTGTCGCGAACCACGAAATTTAAAGTCACGCGGCATATCATCTGAAACAATCCCAGCGACTTCGACATAGCCATCAAGCTCGCCACCTGGCAGAGATTCCCTAAGTACTGTTTCAATCGTGCCGACAGTCCTGGTCACAGCTCTGCCACCATTCTGCCCCTTAACCCAACGAAGCTTGCCGACTCTCTCCTCTTTTCCCACGTCTCTAATCGAGGTAAGAAACAAAACCCGAAGAGGACGCTCAGGCTTCTGATCCATTTGTACTGTCATATCAGCTGGACCGTAGAGGTCTGTACCAGCACCTATTTGCGATGTAGCTATTTTAGGCAGCGTCGCTGTAACCAGCTCTGAAAGATTGCTGGGCGTTGCAGCTTTTGTGCCTCCGTGCGCGATTGTGATTTTTTTTGATGGTTGTTGACTCGTATTGTTAATCGCTGTCTTGCTCAATTACCTCTTTCTCCTACTTCCAAACAACTAGCAACTATTGAGACAAACTCTGAAAAACCCGCCTCGATATTTGCCAACACAGGTAATGCCCAACACCCCCAAAAGGGTCTGACTCAAACTTAACTGTCTTTGTGACAGCAACGACTCTGTTAGGGTTCATTAAACAGCGATCTTAGTCAAGGAATCCAACAAGATAACCTGCTAATTAGCTTGTCCTACACCCATTAAAAAGTCTCGATGCTCTGTATTTCCGACAGTTTATTAAGGTAAGAACTTCCGAGATATTCCCCCAAGAAATTTTCTCAATACTCAGGCGAGGTTTACTCCACACCGCCAAGCGACTAGAATCTGGAGCCATAATGCAAGAATCCACCACTAACGAATATGACCTCCTTATCCTCGGAGGCGGCATCTCTGGGCTAGCTGTAGCCGATCTAGCCTCAATCAAAGGGATAAAAACCGGTATAGTAGAAGCCTCACAACCAGGACAGCAAACCTCCAACAATACCCTTAGAATTATCCACGGCGGATTTCGTTATCTACAACAGCTAAATCTTCCCAGAGTGCTTCAATCACTGCGCGACCAGAACTACGTATACAAACGATTTGCTCCCCACGTAACACCACTACCGTGTATTATGCCCCTCTCTAAATGGGGGCTTAAGAGTCGCTACCCTGTCGCTATCGCCAACACCCTCTATGGCACCATGATGCGATGTTTTTCCTCAAACCTTTCTACTCCCAAGATACTATCTGCACCTAAGCTTAAAAATCTCTCGCCAGCTCTTCCCATAGACGCCCCACACGGAGCACTTGAGTGGCATGACCTTGTGATGACAAATCCACAAGGTATTACAGATGATTTAGTTTCATCGCTGACAAATAACGGTGCCATTGTTCATAGCAATACAACAGCTCAATCGATACGCCCCTGCCCCGGCGGGTACGAAGTGCTAACAAACAGTGGAAAGATTCTACGAGCGAAAAAACTCATCAATACACTGGGACCCTGGATACAATCGGTTGCAAAACCAGAGACTCTCGCTACGCCTACAAGACAGTGGTGTCAGGGAATTAATATCGTCGTAAACAAACAGCTTCATC
Source organism: Pseudomonadota bacterium (assembly GCA_038134595.1). GTDB lineage: Bacteria > Bdellovibrionota_C > UBA2361 > UBA2361 > OMII01 > OMII01. The sequence continues at coordinate 10,613 of JAYPVM010000012.1, forward strand.
CAACCCACGCCATAGGTCTTCAGAGCAGTGAGGGCCGCTTATTTTTCTGCGTACCGAGAGGAGAACACACAGCAGTGGGTACATGGTATGTACCGCACGACGAGCCGACACAAGCCACTGCAACAAGCAAAAACGTTCCCGACGAGGAAACACTTGCAACGTTCTTACATGCCTTTAACCGCACTATTTCTCGCTATACTGGCTCCACTGTCGGAGAATCCTCGTACTCGCTTTCTTTGACTGACATTATAAGTGTAGACAGCGGAATACTTCCTATGAAGCACGTTGGCTCTGCGGGGCCGGAGCTATACGGCGATGCAATTCTTACAAAACACGGCTCGTACTGTGAGGTGCTTAGTACTAAATATACGACCTTTTATTCGCAGGCTGGGCGGATTGTGAGAAGTATTGGAGGGCTTTAAGCTTTAGAGCTAAACAAGGCACTCGATGCCAACCCTACTCTTGATGGTGAGGGAGTCTCTGTCTCAACAGCAGTCGTCACCGTGCTATTACGAGCGATGTCCAAGTTCGGTTCAGGACTACTTTCTGTCACCTGTGTTGCTGCTGGCTCAGCCGTTGGTCCACTGGAAAGTGACGAACGAAATTCTGTAGGTTTCTCGATACCCTCGCCATGTGCTAGTGCAGTTGCAACAACCGATGGCTGATCGAGGCGGCTACTATCCCAGACAGAAAAAGGTCTGTCTCTATCGTCTTTATTGTCTTTCTCTTCCGGAGCTACATTAACAATCGCCGAAAGCTCCTCGTCATAAGTTGCCGCTTCGCGGCGTCTTCGATGCCAAGCATGGTCACCACCAGGCTCTAAAGCCTTGTCTTCTACTTTCTCATCTAGTGTTTTTGCATCGAACTGAACCAGTGCATCTTCAACATCCTCTGCTTTAGAATGCTCCTGTTGCTCTTTTACCTCTTCAGCAGCGCGGTCAACTTCTAAGAAGTGAATTGGCCCATCGTTGTAGTCTAGCGATCCTAGGGCTTCTGCTTTATCTCCCTGCTTGAAATGATACTTCTCATCGTAGGATACCATCGCAGATCGGATATTCTTATCGAATACATCTTGGCGAACTAAGATATCGCCATTTCCTGCCGTTTCAAACCAAAAACCATTTAAGTCACCCAACCGAGTGCCCTCAGCAAATATCTCAGCATGACCAGAGAAGCTTTTACTTGTATTTACAAAATCTCCGATAGGATTTGCGCAACGAATCCACGTAACTCCATCGTGCGTCTCAATGCCTTCAGCAACTAATGCATGCCGACTGTGTTGGTGCGTGCCTGCTGTGTACGCAAGATCTTCAGATGCAAAACTAAACTTTGTATCTATCCACACCTGCTCGCCGTTTTTAAGTTGCTGTTCAACGTACTTATATAGAGTAGTCTCTTGGGCACCTGTAGCACCCGCTCTAACCGCGTTGCCGTTTCCATCTACATGAATCACAGCATCTCTGCCTGCACACGCCTTCTTCTCGCCAGTAAGCTTCTCAATCATCTGCGTGTACTGATGCCAGTATGATCCGTCTTGTCGCTCTATAAGAGGCTGTGTCGGACTAGTTTGAGCATCTCCTAACTGCATAACACCGTAGAGCATCATAAGTGTTCCCGCTGAGGGAAGCCTACTACGAAGGTCTCTCATCGGACGCTCTGTCATCAATTGTGCTCGATTAAAGAATCCATCATGAAGCGTTAATTCAGCACCACTTGCTGTAGTTGCTCTTCCGTGTAACGCCACATCAGTGGCCAAGCGAAGATATTCGCCGTGTGAAATTGTTTTGCAGGCAGCGGTTGCCGTACACAAAGACTCTCTACCCTGCACTATGGTATCTGAGTTAACAGCGGCTCGAATAATATCTACTAGAAATTCTCTTCGTAGCTTGTCAAATTCTTCTTGGCCCAACTCTTCCTTAGTTTTACCAAAAAGAGTATCCGCACTCGCTACTTCTGCAAGCCGCTCTAAGAGCTCTGGATTGTTTTTTAGCGATGGATCGTATTCAAAAGCTTTTAGAAGCTGTTGGACATCTTGTCCCCTATCGGTTCGGGGATCGAGTCTTGCAACGGTCCAAATCTTTGCGACTGCTTGTTTCTGTTCTTTACTAAGATTAGCTCCTTCAAGAACTTTCGATAGATTTAAATCGCGCCCCTCTGGAATACCGAGTCTGTTGCTGAGCGTTACCTCAGGATCCTTTTCGTGCGCCTTGGGCGTACGAGCCTCTTGTAGATTCTCCTCTACAATCTCCTGCTGGCGCCTATCAATATCTCGCTGATTTGGCTTTGGTGCCTGGCGGCTTGTTTCTAGAACTGGCGTGGGCATAACGGAATAGAAGCTCTTCTAAAATTAAACGCATGCGTATGGCAGAAGGATACCACCTACACACTCTCTACTCTTGATATGGCGCTTATTTGCTTCAATGTATCGTATGAAACGTATAAATTTCGGCTAAATACGGATTTTCTCTGCAAATAAGCATCGCAGAACCCCCAATACGGGTAGCAAAAATCACTAGCTGTTCTTATCTGTCAGTACGAGAATCTACTACTACTCGTAGAACTCAATCTCGTTTAAGTGCACGAAATTATCTCTCACAACTCTCAGCACCTCGACCTGACACGTACTACAAACAATTGGCTCCTTGAAAGCAATGGTGGACCATTGGCCGTCTATAATAACGTCTGTCACAAAGCGCTTGCCATCTTTGCTTGAAAACGCCCACTTGTAATCAGAATAGGTAGAAAGCACCTTTACACCTTTTAGCTTCCGCGGGGTCTTGAATGCAAACGAAACTATGAAAGGATTAGTTCCATCTGACTTCGAAAGCGTGTTCTCAAACTCATCAACTACGTTATTAAAATCCCCTAATCCAGGGATATTCGACGCAAGAACAAGCTCTCCAGACTCTCTAAGTGCCGTTAGATCAATCCTTTTAGCCCCCTCAGGTATCTTCTGCATACCCGAAACCTCTTCGCCTGGAGCAAGTGTTGGGCGAACATCGGGAGGAGTGACTGGTTTTGGCTTTGCGATTCGCTGCGGCTCAGATTTACTTTGTGGCGCACCCGAACGTTTTAGTTTAGGAGCTTGGTCTTCCCATACGTATTCGCAGGCTGAAACAGCAACGCTGATAGAAAGTAAGGCTCCGAGGCCCAGACAGACTTTTCTCATTTTAATCCTCTCTACAATTGGACTCAAAGAACGCGGGCAATTTCGCCTCTCACCATCCAAGAAACCGTCTAACGATCGTCTTTCTCAAAAGAATACTAACTCATTGATATAACAGAGCGCTTGAGATCGCGGTAGGTGTTTTTGAATAAGTAGCTGTATGGAGCTATCTGGAGCTATCGCAAATTTTTTCGAAGAATCGGTGGAAAATCGTAGGATGTGTAACTATTTGTTTTGACTGCAAATCGGCGCACGCTTACAGAAAAGCTCGGTATCTTCAATGGCTTACAGGCCACAATTAGTACAGCTCGCTATGCCACATTACTTTGCAATTTGTGCATATTATAGATACCGAGAAACGATTTTTACAGGAGTTTACTATGACCGGAGCAGTCGCTATCGCACATCCTCAGAAACCAGCCGCTAAGAGTGTAAGTAAGCAAGATGTCGACACGAGCCGTGATCCATCTCAGCGAGATAGTCTTGAATTAAATGCCGATACGGCTAGCGTGGTTGATCGTGGAGCATTTAGAAAGAGTTTAATGGACGCGGCCAGCACAACTATTGCTGTTGGAGCTGGTGTCTTTCGCGTAGGCAAAGGAGTTATGGGCGGCGTGTCAGAAATCGGACAATCCATGGCTATAGGGTGGCTTAAGCAAGACCACTTATCGCTTCCGGGCAAAGCTACTTCAAAGAAGAAAGATGGCGAAAAAGATACATCAACTCAAGATTCCATGCAGACAAACTCCGATACAGCTCAGCCAGGTGAGGAGACAAAAAACAATGCGCAGAAACGTGAGGAGGAAGAACTACCAGCATTTGATGACAGTCTCTTACAGACGTACGAGGCTACCACAGCAGACGGTCACAGCCCCTCAGAGGCTGTAGAAGCCGCTACATCATCGATACCAACCAGCGATATACTCAGTGCAGATGACGCCCCCTCAACTGACACAGCCGCTGCGGAGCGAGACATAGAAAAACTTCTCGAAACGGTATCGTATACAACAGAATAGTTATACATACAAACCATCAGCAATTAGCACAGTAGGTCTGAAACTATGCGTGAAACCGAAAAATCTCCAGCAAAACCCTCTGAACCGGCACAGCCAAACCTGAGCGACCTCACGTTTTCGTTTACTACAGCAGATGTCGATTCTTCGACCTCTTCTGCTACAGTCCCACAAAATCAGGGTCGTAGCCACACAACCAATAGTTCGACACAATCCACTCGCACAACGAGTACAGGTGGTCGATCTAAAAACGATACGGTGCTTAACACTTCGGCCCGATCCACGACGACGACGGCTTCCTCCCCGAAGCCGGGTTGGTTTTCAAGACTCTGGCGGTCACAAAACCGCGAACTAAAACTACTAGAGCAGAAATTTATGCGGATCTATCCAGAGGGCGAAATTAAGGCAACCAAGACCAGTCTTTCATTCAAAGCTGATCGCAATTCTGCTGATTCGCCGTCTTTTTCAACCACTCGCTACAGAGGAGCCTTTGCCAAATGGGGCATACGAGCCGCTACAACCGCATTATTAAGTGTACCTATCGCCTTTTATACGGGTGCTCTTGCTGTTAGCACCCCCCCTCTTGGGCTCTTAGGCTTTGCGGCTGTCTGTGGAGTTGGCTATTTCTTCACCACCAAACCTACCCACGAATACAAACTATCCGATCGTGCAATTAAAAACTGTACGGGTTCCAAAGCAGATGTCTGGGAACACACTACTGCAGATGTACTAGCGGCATGGCGAGTTACGACATCAGCCTCTTCGTGGTCAGGTCAATTCTCACTCAATCCCCTTGTCTGGGGAGAAGTTGGTAACGACTTAAACACAGAAGTCCTCAAACCGCTGCATGTGGCATTAGATCTCGTGGCAGAATGCAGAAGAAACGAAAAGGAATCGCTAGCAGACTTCGGCACTCAAAACAATCACGACAACTCAATTTCCATGGCCAGTAGAAACTGGGGGGAATATGAATCAGCCTTCAAACGGAAATATGAGACGCAACAATATCTCTTTAGAGGACTTGGTCTTCTAACGGGAGGGTACGGGGCATTAACCTTCTTCCCCTCCTTCTAGCGATTTCTACGGCACTTTTAAAGCTATTCAAAAAGCCTTCGAAAATATCGTACAAAAAATATTTTTTGTACGCACATACGTGGGCTGACAATATCAAAGGCTAGTCAGCTACTCTCATGGCAGCACCCTCTTTTGAGGCTTCTGTCGCCCATCAAACCCGTGACGCGAAGGCATTAACAATCTCAACCAGCCAACCGAGATGCTCTTTTTTAGTGGCTTTCTTACCCTATAACGTAGCTCCAAAAGAACTGTAGCCAACAAATCTTAAGATTAAACAGCTGTCGAAACTCCGGCGGGCCGTTTCCAGTGGGTTGGCGATCGGATGCAATATAAAGATTGGCCTTAGCGGTTACGTTCGTCTCCATACTTTGTTGGCACGTGGGAGACACATCACCCCATGATAGATCTCCGGTCTTGCAAGCCTGAATTAGCTCCGCCGCTACTTAGGATCACAAAAGTGCTGTCCATCAATACTCCCAACGCAACCCCAAGTTTGGTCGGGGCTCTCCGATTTATTGGGAAATCTTTGTTCGAATATTGGCTCGTTGCAGTAACTCAATTATGTTTCTGGCAAGTCATTCTTTCAACAGCTCAAGATCCCTGGTAGACCCGCGCCAACCCCACACTATTTTCTCGACGCGAGGAAATTGAAGTTCCCTGTAAAGCCATACCCTTTGATTTTACACCTAGCTATGCACTGTAGATGGTAAACGCTGGGTACTTCTAGCTCTATTTCTATATCACCTTACAAACTCAAACTTACTGATCTACACCAGAAGTTTCATTCTATTGAGAATCAACCCCGTCGTGTTTCTTGTGGTAGTCAATTGCCCGAGGTTCACCCTACACATAGAGCAAAAGTGGAGTAAGAAGCGTCGCACCATCGCACCCGGAACGCTATTTCCACTCATTCCTAGTTTAGGATTATTGGCGCCAACACTCCAAGCATACACCGGTATTTTTGATTCTGTCCGACATCAACAACGCTTTCGGTATACCGGCCAGATTCAACTCGAAACACAACCCATCAAGAAGAAGAAGAAGATTCTCTTAAGCAATTTACCTGCAAGATACTCTTAGTTGATAAAGAACATACAACAATTACCTAAAGCCATCACAGACCAGCTACGAGCTGGCATGCACACCGTTAGCTAGATGGATAGCCTAGAAAGCTTCTGCCCTCCAAAGCTCTCCCAGAACATATATCCGTTCTTTATCTGGCAAAATATGAGCGATGGAGGGGCAAATAAAGAGGAGCCTCGTCACCCGCAGTTTGTGACACCAAAGAATAGCAAGGCTATGCGGAGCCAACCAAAGCTCTCTCCAGTTGGCTACGGCTTGTCTTCGACAGGAGGTACGGGTGCAGGGGTTTTGTTAAGAGCGCCTTCAATTTTATCGAAATCATCCCGGTAACTGTGGTCATTGCCGTCAAGCTTATCCCAATTGCCCGCCAAAGAGGTAACGGTCCCGGCCGCTTCTCCAATCTTACCCATACCTTGCTTAAAGACTGTCTGAGGTCCTTCCTGCGGATCCGCATACCCTCCACCCCAAGCGCTTAAAACACTACTTGAGCCGTTACGAGAAAGCCCTGCACCAGTAACGGCGTTTACGTTACTCTGGAAGCCAAATCCGCTGTAGCTTGCTCTACGTCTGTTACCGCCGCCTAGATTACCTGACATGGCAAGTCCGGTCATATCGGTTGGTTTTTGTCCAACAAGGCTTCCTGGATTTGCTCCATAAACTCCCGCAATACCTGAAACTTGAGACCCCCACGCGTTTTTTGCCTCCCAAGCAGCAGATTGCGCTTCAAAATCTGCCGCACTTCCTAACCGCTGACCATACTGGGTAAGACCCTGTCCTCTCTGTGCTTGTTGACTACCCAGCCACGCAGCATCAACACCGGCTGCAGATGCGCCAATCGAGGATTCGAGGCCAGCTTGAGTAAGCTCATTTGCCTTGTAGTCCATTCCCAATGCTCCCATGCGAGTTCCGACTCGGCCACCATACTTTAAGAATTCCATTCCGAGGCCCCCGGTTCCTGATCCTGTTCCTGATCCTGAATTACTCCCCCCCGCCATCGCGCTTCCAAGCCCCACAGCTGAATCAACAACCCCCCTGGCAGATCCATAAGATTTGCCTAGTGATTCCACCGCTCCCGCCCGCGCTCCAAGCGCACCTTGCGTATTCTTAATCCTCTCGCCCTCAAGCCCAGCATCAAGCGCTTGGTTCTGAGTGTCGAACATCTGTGCTGCAAGGCCAGATTTTCGGTATGATTTTGCGGTTGCTGCTTGGCCGATAGCTTGCCCCACCTGCCCGATTCTTTGGTTAGCCTCGCCCACAGCTCCTGACTTCGCTGCGCCTCCGGCTTCTTGTGCGTTTTGTCCGATGGCTTGTGTTGCAAGCGATGCCATGCCGGCTTTGGCGCCTAAGACTAATTGGCCTGTTACTGCTGGAACTGCGAAGTAGAGAGCTGCCATGATGTAGATGTAGTAGCCGTTTGCGAGATCTAGATCTGCTGCGCCCATGGCAGCAAAAGTTTTATCGAGTAGCGCCCATGCCATATCTGCATCTAGCTCACTTGCCTCTGTTACATTTGGTACTGGACAAAGCTCCTTAACATCGCCGCTCCCAGCCCCACCCGAGCAAGAAACTTGTATCTCACCAACGTGATCTGCCGTTTGCAGGAGCATACTACCAGCTTGGGACATTGCGCTGCCGTTTCCAATCATCGCCCAGACACTCCGCTCTAGAGTGTGCACGATTGCAAATCCAACGTCCCATAATTTAATCCAAGCAAAGAAGGTCATCCAGGTATAGAACGCCTTCCATTGCCCCGGAATCACCATCATCATTGCGGCAAATGGATATCCGATAATAATTAAATACGCGAGGATTCCTTGAACGTGCGGCATCAAAACAGCCCAGTTGTACAACTCTCCTGCTTTCGCTGTGGAACCCTGTTCTCTAACATAGGCCTCGGTAAAGTTTCTAGCCTGCTCGGATGGCGCGAATCGCTGGGTTGTCTCAGTCAACTCGGGAGCAAACTGCAACTCATTTTTTAGCATGTACAGAAATATGAGCTGTTTTACAAACTTCTGCATCCCTGCGCTGTCTGCTACAGGTTGACCCTCGAGAGCCCGAATATCCCAACCATAAAATAAAGTCTGTATCATCTGATCGATATTAAATCCTCGTGGTGCCGCTCGGAGCATCTGCCAATATGCATGCCCGGATTCCCAGCGCAGTGCTTGGATAACGGTATACAAATAGGCTCGACAAGGGATTTCAGTCGCAAATGATCTGTCCTTGAACTTTTCCATCTTTTTGGCGAAGGTTCCAAAAGAGCCCTGACCGGTCCCGCTAAGAACGAGCCTCTTCACCGACCGTGGCGCAGGAATAGTCCCTTTGTGTTTAAGTAACTTACCAAGCTCCCCAACCGGGCTAAATGAGAGCCCATCTCTATCAAAGACGCCTGGCTCCCCCTTTTTCAGAACTGACTTGGGTAGACTATGTCCTCGGGATGACATCGCGGCCATGTAACGGCCGTCGTCTATGCCCTCCTTCAAGCCCTCTCCACATTCAGAGGCCAAAAAGGTTACCAATGCATCCCGTACATCCGGATCTTTGGCCTTAGCACCGACTATATTTTGTAAGAGTCCCCACTTAGCATTTGCCATCAAATGCCAAGGGCCATCCGCCCCTCCGGACACCTCAGCTAAGTTGCTATCTGTCTTACCGGTACCGCGCTGGTTGCCAATTCCTACAAAGGCGACAAGCACGTTTGTAGTTGTGCTAAAGAGTTGATCTAAAAATACTAGCCCCTGCCCTACTTCAAGATTATAAGCCCCATGCCCTATCATCTTGCTGTACTCCTGTGCACGAGAACCCTCCTGCGCCCAAGAAGTATTAACAATCCCTACCTCAGCGTTTTTCCACACCTCCTCCATATCCATCTCTTCGCCAGCAACGCGCCAGCTGACGCCGTAGATACTAGCGTTGTCCAATGGCGTAATTAAGAAGTAGAAGATAGGTGGTCCCATAAAGAACCATGCATAATTTCTGGGCGGATTATTTAGGGCAACCGATATCAATCCACCAATAGCTGCTACTGCGTACAGGAGCGGTGCCCATGCTCCAAATTCTGTTTCGGTCACCAACCTAATAAAATCTGAATGAGTCACGTATGCAATGTTGGCCCAAGCTGTCGTAATCATATTGTAGAATGAGCCCGGACAACTACTCTCCGAGCACTGGACATTAAAGAAAGTAGTGGTGTCAGCAACTAGCGCTGCAATAGGAGTCACCCAAGCCATTATGCTAGAGAGAAGTATTTCTACTATTGCTCTACACGGCTCCATCTCGCTCCTCTCTCATCTCTAACTACCCGCACCAATACCGCCCGAGGTTGAGCCTGAGCCAGGCTTGAACACCGAGCTACCGCCCTGACCATCCGCAAATTTACCAAACTTATCTAAGAAGGTCTGATATGCCCTACTAGTTGCTTCCATCCGACTCTCGAATTCGCTAATGGCATGACATGATGGCCCTAGCTGCACTTGCTCACAGATGAGCCTATTGGTTTGGGTAGCAACATCTTCACTCACTCTAACCGCTCGCGTCATGGCCACATACGAAAGGTCTCGATAAAACCAGTCCGTTTTGTGCTGCGCGATAAATCGAGCCGTCAAACCTAGTATCTGCTTAGCGATACACGTCTCCCCACTGCTATTTGTACTGCAGTCGTCATATTGTCCTTTGGACTGATCGGCTTGAATTTCTGTCAAACCTGGAATCTCTCCGTTCTTATCGAAAGTATTACAATCAAATTCGGAAAGATCTTGATCGACGACGGCTAATTTGAAGAAAGCTTCGATGAAATTAACTGAAACTCCGATATCTCTGCTCTGGATTTTGGTCCATTGCTTTAATTTAATCTTGACACTCGCTCTGTCTTCATCCTCTAAAGCAACTTCTTGCGCATTTTTCTTGAATTCACAGACATCCTTCACACTCTGATTAAGCCCCTTCCACGCTTTCTTGGTGAGCTTAAACAGCTTGACCCGATATGCCCGTAATTCTTTATCGCGGTTCCATTTGTTGTCATTCTCTTTCGCTTTTGTTGGCTGAACTGGCTCATACTTATACGACACAGAACCGTCTTTAGGCTCATTAGCAGTCAGTTTAAGATCACCAACATACTCCTTAAAATCAGTCTTAAACTTGTTTAGGTCTTGATCTTCCTTAAACAGAATGTCGGAGAGCAAATACTCCTCGCTGTCTTTATTTAATTCGTCTTTTACTAGCTCCTTTATTCCACTACCCACTTCATTTTGATGTTTTTGGAACGATTTGAATTCGTTCGCAGGCTTGTCTTCGACATGTTGATCGCCAGAAGCATAAATTAGAGCTGCTGGCCAAACGCCCTTATTCTGCTCTTTCAAAGAGTCATACACCGCTAGCGCATAAGCTCTCTTGTGGCTGTTGTTAGATTCTACCGCATCGAACATCTCCATTTGAAACTGTTGCGATTGAATAGTATTACCAAGTAGGTTACTAACTGAGTTCATCGAACCGATAAAGCCTGTGGCAGCCCCGTTTTCTACCATCATCATAGTCTGAAACATGACGGGAACCGGTTCGGTTATCAGTTCTTTGAAAACATCCTTAATTACCTTCGAGCCACTAAACTGCTTAAAGCCCGTGATCGGAGCAAACTTCGATATCTTTACATCTGGCTGAGTGCCGAAAACCTGCGGATTATACGGGTCAACTTGAGGCACGAACCAAGGCGCATGGTGAGCTCCCTGCAAACCATTACCGAGAAGAGCCGCATTCTGTTTCGCGATCTTATCGTGTAATTCGTCTATGTTTGAGCTCTCGTCATCGCCACTTGCGGACTGCGCGAAAACACACTCAATCCGCGCCACTGCAAGGATTAGGAATAAAAAATATAGCATACTAAAACGCAGGGCACTCTTCATCCTACCTCCCCCCCTGCATAACTTTTAAGATTCGTAGTGTTTCTTCCACTGTGGGCACTCCTTTCACTCGGTAGGTTTGTTGGGTTGTGGCGGCAACAAACACAATTGTCGGGTATCTTTGTATCCGCAGTTTGAGGGCGAGTGCTTCACCGTTAACTAGCCGAAATGGAAAAGAAGTTTCGGCACTTTTTAGCTCTAATCCCTTTTTGTTGTATGTTCGGCGGGTTAGGCCCACAACATCTAACCCCTTGATTTCACTAAGAGGCTCTTGCAGGGCTTTAAGAGATTCCACTACTTCGTGTGCTTTATAGTGCCTGGCATCAAAGAATATCAATACTTTAACCTTTCCTTCGGGGTCTACGGGGATGGGCAATGCTGGTTCTTGCTTAAGGGTTGCTTCGAGGGTTTTGGAAGCATCTTGGTCGAGGGTAAGTTCAGAGCCGTCTAGATTTACAGCCTTTGAGAGCTCCTCTCTACGGGTTTTCTCCATGAGTTCTTTAAGCTCTTCTCGCACTGGGTCAAGGGGTTGTCCCTCTTTGGGAGCGGCGGCTGGTGGTCTCATTCCGAGTGCTTCCATTGCGAGCATCTGATAATCGGTGGCTTTTGAGACGACTGATTGCATCTCTACTTGGCGTTTTGCAAGCGCTAGTGCGTAGCCCCACGCAAGTTCTTTGTCGTTTGCGTTTATGGCGGCAAATAGCCCCTGCATGGCTGGAGGCGAGTCTTTTTGTGCTTTGATAAGCTGCGGGTTATCGGGTGAACCAAACTGAGCGAGTATATCCTCGCGAGTCATCGGCGTAGGTGGGCCTTTTGGCAGACGCTCGTTTTCAGCCGTTTTTTCAGGGCTTTCAGGTGGTTCTTGAAATCTCTGTTCTGGTGGAATTGGTTTCTGCTTTTTTGTTACGTCGTGGTAGACGATTGATTCAGAGGAGTTTGGATGAACGTTTCCAAACATGTCTTGGGCGTCTCCTTTGGCCCAGAAGCCTTTTACTTCAGACGCTCCGGTTTGGGCGAATACGTGCACAGACGACGTTGTCGCCACCAATAGGTGCACTGAAAGTAAAACCGCTCTAAACCGCATTGTGAAACCGCTCTTCCTTCTATTATCCCCCAAAAACCCTTTTGGGGTCTATTAAAGGTATGAATCGTTCAAACTGCTGTGTGACTTAAGGAGGTTGTTTTCGTAATTAGGTGGAAGCAACAGTATGGCGTAATTACAGCGGGTTACACGACAGTAGATTGTTTTCTATTGTTTTTTCGCTTTTTTCTGGTGGTTTTCACCATTTTTTTAAACGTTGCACGTAGAGGTTATGAGGCGGGTGGAGTTTGGTAAGAATCGCTTTACTGATACACTCTCGAAACAGAGCACGTGTTTTGTTGTTAGTAACGTGCGAACAGGAGCGTTATGAGAGAGTCAGTAACACCAAAGAGCGGTCGTGAAGAGCGGTCATTTTTTTCAGAGGCTGTTTGCCAATTAAGTCAACTTGTTTTGGGTCAAAGATCTCGAGCTGAGTATATCCAAGAGACCCTAAAAGATCTGTCTGGCATTGGGTGGGAACCTAGTGACAGTACGGTTTTTCCCGGCTTTAAGACAGTACTCACCACTATGCCGTCACAGGTGAATAGGCTCCGACAAAGTATCCACCGTACGCTGCAAAACTCCGGTGTTCCATCGTTTACTAGCCAATCCTACGTTGTAAATAGGGATGCTGGTCACGGTCAAAAAGTGGTTTCCGGTGATTATTTCCGGCCCGAAACCCCTGTCGTTTTGGCGTTAACGGTTGGTTGGCGCCATGGCCCTCCAAGTGAAGAATCTACGGCTAATTGCTCTTATGATGGGGCAGATCGACCTCTACTCACAGTCGATATCGATATCGCAGAAAGGATAGGCAGAGTTGTTCGTCGGTGTCGTAAGGCAAACGAATGTGTATAACGTGCTTAGAATACCTATAGCGATAAGGATATAAGGATGGCAGACATGAATCCTGATCAACAAGATAAGCGGGCCGAAGAAAAAAAGCCTTCTGGCATTTTAGGTTTATTTCAACAAGCCTGCATAACGCTTCGGCAAGGGTCTCTTCCAGCGATTCCCGAGGAGGCAGAAACGGTAGAAAACTTCGCTCAAGACCTCAATAAATTAGTCGCCATTGACTGGACGTTTGTTCCCGAATCAAATTCTATAACTGTACTTATTGCACTCAATAAGCCTGATTTTCGCCTTCAAAACGAGCTTAATCCTCGCTCATTGTGCGGAACAGGCGCCTTCAACGATCTCTACAAAAAAATTCCCCTTCCGCCCTACGTCCATTTAACCCACACACATCATCCAGCTGATCAGATAAGCTGTCCTGCTGATTGTGATGTAACACGATTTATGCGGCTGGCTTTTACAATCGACACAAATCACCCGACATACTGTCCCGGTATAACACGTGCGATATTTGAAGACATATCCGAGAAGCTAAAGCTGTATACTGATCGTTTCAAAACACTTCACTCTCGCAAAAAGATTCCTACTGAAGCCTACGATGTATTGTTGCAAGATCCCGCGCTTTACTCGCTTTAAGGCGAGCTACAGATCGTATCGATACGTAAGCACTACCTCTGTATCAGGGTGAAGCGTTGCTTTGACTGGACACAAGCTTCCTGCTCGTTCTAGTTTGGCTCTCTCGGGAGCAGTTTCGAGATCGCGGGGAAGATGAATCTCAAGGTCAAGCCTTGCGATTCTTCGTGGATCTGTTGCCATGTGCTTTTCAACACGCATTGTCATGCTGGGAATCTTTATCTCACTTCGCTCAGCTACGATGGCAATGGTGGTCATCACACACGATCCGAGCGCAGACCCAACGAGATCAGTTGGTGAGAAGGCTAGCCCCTCTCCCCCGTTATCAACGGGAGCGTCGGTCAGAAAAACTGAGCCTGATGGCTCGTGCTTTAGCTGTACGTTTTTTCCTCCAAGGTATCGTCCAGTTACCACTACGCTCATATTCTCCCTCTCCTAGAATGCTTCATCGAAATCGTCATCAAAGTCATCGTCTAGCTCCTCAGCTAGCTCGTCTTCAATTGCTTGTTGTTCGTCAGTGTTGTTTGCAAGCTCACTCATCTCAGCTCCATCGGTAACAACTCCGTGTCGATATTGATAGTAGGCTCCTTGCGTAAAGAGGTAGTAATCAAGGGAGCTTTCTTTTGCTGTCTCTACGGCTTGAATGAGTCCGGCTCGGGTGCTTACGAGTTTTACGCCGAGTGCGGTTGCTGATACTGCTAATTTTGTCGCTGATGATGCTGACGAGTAATATATCCAGCCAATCGGATCTAAAAATCCATCAATGATACGCCCTACACCGTCTCGGACGTTTGATGGACCCAAAATAGGAAGCATAAGATACGGTCCCGCTGGTACCCCGTGATATGCGAGCGCTGTTCCAAAGTCCTCTTCATGGTCGGGGAGCCCGATGTCTTCTGCTACATCGACTAGTCCTACGATACCCACGGTTGTGTTGACTATAAACCTTCCTGTATGTTCGAGTGCTTGCTCAAATTTACCCTGAAGTATGTCACTAACAAGGTATGAGGGGTACCGAAGGTTAAGAAAGAAGTTGGTAATACCTGTTTGCATGAAATCGGGGACGTTTCTTCGATATGCTCGGCTGACTGGCTCAATGGCATGGACATCAAGGGTGTCATTAAAACTAAAGATCTTTCTATTCACAGATTCGAGTGGATCGTAAGGCTGTTCAGCCTCTCCATATGCACTCAAAGGGATAGTGAGAGTAGCGGCGCTTAGCACGGCGCTAAACACTATCTTTCTTACGGCTTTTTGTAACGGTTTCATAGCACCTACCTTGCCTTTATGCGGGTTCTTCTTGGCTCTATTTTCGTTACAACAACTAGACTTGGCCATCTGCAGTTTTATCCTTTTTTAGCTTCTCTTATAGGCGTCTAAACCATGCTTTAACACGGTAAGAGCGCGCTTCATATCTTTTTCTTCTAAAACAAAGGCTATTCGCATCGTACGCTTGCCTATTTCTGGATGCATGTAGAATCCTCCTGCAGGGGCTACAAAAACAGTTTCTCCTTCGTAGGAGAAGTCTCGCAGCATAAAGATTGCAAATTCCTCTGCATCATCCACTGGCAAGTCGGCTAGAAGATAAAATCCTCCTTCCGGTGGATATGCTGTAACTCCAGGAATTTCATTGAGCATGGTAAGCGCTGCGTCTCTTCGTTTGGCATACTCTGAAACGGTTTGGGCCACATAGCTCGAATCAAGCGACCGGAGCATCTCTGCGGCGGCATCTTGCTCTATTGAGGGGGCGGCAAGACGCGCCTGAGCGATATGAAGTGCTGCCGCCATCACTTCCTTGTGCCAGGTAATCATACAACCTATGCGAGAGCCGCATAGGCTAAAGCGCTTCGACAGGCTATCTATGACGATGATATTTGGATCTTTGGGAGCTATCTGAAAGATTGTCTGAGGAACAAGTCCATCAAAAATAATTTCTCGATATGTTTCATCAACTATCAGAAAGAGATTCTTCTCCCGGCATAAATCAAGGAGCATCTCTAGCTCTTCTCTCGATGCTACTGAACCTGATGGATTGTTTGGATTGCAGAGCAAAACAGCTCTGGTATAGGGAGAGATAAACCGGTCTATCTCAGTTCGCTCTGGGAGTGCGCATTGATTGTCTAACGAGCATGGAAGTGGCACCAACCGAACGCCTGAAATGGCCGCAAAACCCATGTAGTTTGCGTATGTCGGGTCGAAGATAAGAATCTCATCCCCTGGATCACTACACACCATAAAACTTAAGATAAGCGCCTCACTTGCTCCCATCGTAATGAGCATCTCTTGCGGCGAGACACCGAGTGCGTACTGTGAATTTATGTACTCACTCCAGGCATGCAAGAGCTCGGTGCTTCCTTGTGAGGCTTCATATGCCACGATCTCTCGCTGTGTATTTCGTACTGCATCAAGAAACTGCTGCGGTGGAGCCAAATCAGGCTGGCCGATATTGAGTCGATAGACATGAACTCCCTTTTGCTTAGCGGCTTCAGCATGCGCCGAGAGCTTTCGGATCGGTGATGGCGGTGTCTTTTCTGCGCGGTGAGATATATCGAGATGCTTCATACGGTTTGGATCAATATGCTAATGCTGCCAGTGTGGTGCACTAAGCATAATCCAAGGCTAAAATCAGAGAAAGTCGCTAATAGTCGTTATTTTCAAAAATTTAGTTCACGCTAGCACTTTAGCGATTGCCTTACGTACCCATCGAGAGCTTGGCCTAACCCACGAACGCCAGCGACCAACTAATCGACCCTCAGCATCAAGCAAAAATTTTTCAAAATTCCACCGAACTGGCCCCTGCAAGTCTTTGGGACCGTGTTGCGTAAGCTTTTGAAACAGAGGCTGAATGGCATCTCCGGTAACGGGAGCTTTGGGAAACAGTGGAAATGACACTCCGTGATTTATCCTGCAATACGACTCAATTTCCTCGTCGCTTCCTGGTTCTTGTCCTAAAAAATCATTACTGGGAAACCCAAGAACAAGGAGCCCCCGAGGCGCGTACATCTCATAGAGCGCTTCTAGGTCATCGTACTGCTTGGTAAACCCACACTTTGATGCGGTATTGACGATAAGAAGGGGGCGTCCATGATAATCGCTCAGGTCTACCTCTTCGCCATCTTTGGTCTGAATCGAAAGAGGATACAACGACCCATTTTCATCACAAGAAACATCTGTTACCCCACCGTAGATAGAATGCCGCAATCCCATCGAAAAACTCCGTATACACTCGCCGCCCAAAGACTCTGTTATCTTTCAATCCTAGCATCTCACATATTCTCACACCAGATGAAGCTCATACGACAGGGCGTAACGTAAGGAGTAAGATTATAGTACTGGCAAAATCAAGAGTGCCTTATTGGATTATCTTTGATTTGGCTTTCGATGCTCGTAGGTCTACGCCCACACCTATCAGAAGCGCATGGAGCTTTCGCTTCACATTGGAGTCCTCAATAAACTTTGCCACATCGTCGAGCAAATTCGCATATCCTGGCTGATGGGCCCAGTAGGCGTTATAGGCACGGACTAGGAGCCCTCTAAAGCGTACACCCTTTGACTCAACTACCGAGCATAATTTTCTCTCAGTTTCAATACCAAGGGGCGTGCCGTCTTTGGCACGTTTTATAATATCAAAAAGTTCTTCTGCCGTTTGGCATACTTCAGCTCCAAAGAGCCTGTGGGTTAACCGCAACATAATGTCAGAATTAAATTTCTTTGCCCAAGCTACCTTCATCAGGTCTTCATCAAAATTACGATGATAGGCAAGAAGCACCTGATAGTTCATTTCATCCATCCAGTTTACATCCTCTGGAATCCTTGGATTAGGGTGCTGTTTTGTCGAAGGCTCAAAGATTGCTAAAACCTCCTCTTCCAGCTTTTCGGATGTCGTAGAGAGTAATTCATGTAATTCCTCTGCCACATCGTGCGCAGAGTAGCCATCTAAATGCAAAAGCACCTCGTTTATTGGCTCTAAGTCGACCTTCATCTCCTTGATTGTTCGTCGGAGGCCGACCTCAGGATTAAGTAAATCAAAGACTTGTTCGATAGTCCGCTGGTCGTGCTGGTAGTCGCGTAAAAGACTTATGACCATTTCGATATCAACTGCATCAAAGTACTGCAATAGCTGTGATGTCACCTCGGGAGCAACCCCCTCTAAGTGACATATCAACTCGGCAAAAACAGGGGGCGTTATCTCCATACGAGCCGCCCCAAACTTTAAATGAAGACGTAATCGCGGAAATGCCAGA
Organism: Pseudomonadota bacterium; assembly: GCA_038134595.1. Classification (GTDB taxonomy): domain Bacteria; phylum Bdellovibrionota_C; class UBA2361; order UBA2361; family OMII01; genus OMII01. The sequence continues at coordinate 28,654 of JAYPVM010000012.1, forward strand.
TCGAAGCCACGTTCAAACCCTAGTGCACGGAGAGATGACTGCGACACCTGTTCTCGGAGCGGCTCTATATCATCAGGGGTCATGCGACTGCCTTCTCGCAGGCACTTTCTACACGCATAAATCTCTGGCAGTAATGCTACAGAGATATTCTCTAAGAATAAATCCTCGGCATTAGCACTACTAAATTGCTCGAGCAGAAAATTACTAAGCGATACGAAATGGGCCTTCTCAAAACCTGCACTAATGGTAGCCAGTAGCGAGGGTGGAAAGTTCGCAAATTCTGATACTGCTGTTGGTTGCGAGTAAATTCGCTCGACAACATTTGGAAGATCTACTCCGGCAAACAGAAGCTCTACACTTAGAAAGGCTTCAGATGTCATACAACTTTGAAGGGCATCTCGAAGCGCCATTGGCGGGTCGGTCAAATCAAAAAATGCGCGCTCTATTCGATGGAGCTCATCAACTTCCTTAGCCGCCAAAAAATCATAGATGGCTTTGTCTTTGTCTCCCACGGCACCTTCGTAGTCTAAAATCCCTGCAAGAGTCATAGCCTCGCGCTCATCGACCTCTGTGCTTGTATACGAATAGTGCCATACCGTGTTGGCAGGTTCATCTCCTCGATAGCGGGCTAGGATATCTACATGGACCGGAATTCTTCCCTCGCCGTGAAGGTAGCGCCCTATAACAGAAGCTCTCGTATGTGCTTCGTGGGATGCTTGCTTCTCGGCAAAGCTTAGATTCAGATCATCCTCAAGCCGTCGTGAGAAAAGCACCTCATACGCCTTTTGAACCAAGAGGCATACCGAAGGTGGGGCATACTGTATGGGTGCTAAAACCTCGATAATATCACTCGAGCACGAAATTCTTTCAGCAATTACCTGGGCCATTAGGCGTGGCTCTAAAATTCCTAGGGAGGGAAACAGCAAAGGGTCGAGTTCGTATCCGTACGAGTCATACAGTGCTTGATTGGTGTCGAGAAACCGTTCGGGAGTAAGTGCGGCAATTCGCTCTGAGATTAACTCATAGGCGTTGTATACTCGATGTTGCACCGAGTCTTTTCCCCGCCACATTCGACTTTTGCCAAATCTTCTTAGGTATCCACCGATTCCTTGCGTGTAGTCCCGGTCTGCCGTATCAACGGGATCGCTTAAGAAATCCTCTATTCCAGGTTTTACGGTATTGGGATACAGAAGCGCATGAATCTCTATCGCTTCTTGTTGCGGCGACCATCCATCAAGAAGAGAGCCTAGCCTATCGATCTGTATAGGCTTAAACCTTCTTTGCAGATGGGCAAAGAGTCCTATCTCTGATTCATCCTGTTCAAGTTTTCCAAAATCACAGTAAAAACGTCTTACGAGGTTCATTTCCTGAGCACTTCGCCCCAAAAATAGATATTTTAGAGCTCGCGAGTCGTCTCGAACACGAAACGCCTCGAGTTTTTTCTTCTTTCCGACCTCTCCGCCGCCGATACTCCGTCGAGCAGGCGCTTGCAGGTCTGGCTCTTCCTTTGGGTTTAGAATTGCATGGGCTTGCCGTGCCAGCTCCTTGTACGGTAGAAGAAAAAACTCTTCTCTCACAGCAGACAACTGCCTTTCTGTAAGCGTTAAGAGGATGTCAGTGATGCGAGTTTCCTTGTCAGCGTGCGAGCCGTAGTAGAGCTCCCATAGGTCTTGCGCCAAACTTTCAACGTCAAGACCCTCTGCGATTCTTGTGATTACATCCGACTGCTCATGACCCACCCGCTTTATGATTTGATGACTAATTTCAGGCCGCTCTCCCCTATCTCGTATGAGCGTGTAGTAATGCTCGGTAAAAAACTCATTTGCCTTATCAAGGATCATACGAGCTTCTTTGGGAGATTTGTCACCGACTACGACATTAATTGCACTCAAATACAGGTCAACTTCTCCCTCTCGTTGGCGCTGGGCGAGCTGGTATATTTGATGCGCAAGTGCTTCGGCACGTTCTTCATGCTCAAGCTCTTGTGCATTAAACTCCTTTGGGGTTAGTCGTGGAGGCACCTCTGGGGTAGCAGCGATGTTCTGGGCTAGTGCTTCTAGTTTCTCAATTCCACCAAGGTGTCCAATCGTGCGGTAGAATTGGTCAAACACCTCTCCCTCAGAGAGAAGCTTCTTGCGAGCTGCTTCCTCTTCTCGCTCTTGTTGCTCGACTACCTCCTCTGACAAGATAGGCTCGTCAGATTCTTTGGGGGCTAGCACGCCTCGGCGAAATACGATCTTTTTTTCTTTATCGTTAGAATGAGTCATTGATTACTGAAATCCCCTGACGATGAGAAGGGCTTGTCACGGGTACAGCGCTTCTATGCATACTCCATCTCAAGCCATGCTCTTTCTCTACGGTCTCTATCGGGGTCTTCCACAATATCCTGAAGGATTATGCGCCCTAACCTGGCATAAATTACATCCTGTGAGGCGTTCTTGCCGTCCATATAGAGTGGGTCGAGGAAATCAGGATGAAATCGAAGCATATGGTTCATAACTGCCCTATCGTGCTCGGATTTTGCAATCATTGCCCACACGTTCTTTCCTATCCAACCGAAGTCTTTGGTGCCCCAGCTTAATAACTTTTGAACGTAGTGGCCAATAGCTACGAGTTCCTCTGGCGCTGGTGGTCGCTCAAATTGATACGAGCCTTGGCTGTTTCTCATTCTGTCTGCGACCCATACTAGGTTATTAACAAGCTGTGGCGCACACTGTTTCGAGAGCACTCGACGCTCCAATGTCGAATCAAGGTATGACATCTTCATTGGATGCACACGTCGAAGGAATGCATCATCAAGTGTTCTGTTAAAGTTCTTTGTAAAGATGATAAGAAGGTTATCAATATTACAATCAATCGGGGGCCGAGACTCTAGCCAGATTCGCCCATCTTGTACGGGACCAAGGAAGAACGTGTCGATATGCCCCTCTACTTTATCGATCTCATCGATAAGAAGAATCACTGGCTGGCTCTGAGACTTTAAGAACGCTCTGGAGAGAATCCCTAAGTTCATTAGTTTCTCTTTGCTGGTATTTTCTTGTCCCGCCATAGAGGACGCAATAGCCAATGAAGATGGTACTTCGATAAGATGCGATGTATCCATGCCGTGGTAACAACTTAGACACATAAACTCTGCGCCTGTTATCTTCGCTAGCGACTTCGCCAAAAAACTCTTTCCGCAACCCGAAGGGCCTTCTAGAAGAATAGCGCGGGTTCTATCAGATGGAGAGGTCAGAAGAAGTGTCATTTGTGTTGCGGTAAAGCGTGCACACTGGTATCCCACTGCGGCTAATCGTCTCGCCATCTCTTCTGGATCATCAAATTGTGTGAGACCAACTTTCTCTGGTTTGTAGGCCTTACCTCGCCTCTTAGCATCCGGGTCTTCTACAATACCCTCAAGCAACCATCGTCCAAGCCGGGCATAGATCTGCTCAAGTGTGGCATTTCGATTGTCGGGGACAAGCGGGTCTGCAAACATCGGATGATACCGCATCATTTGCTCAAAAATCGTTCTGTCATGCTCTGATTTTGCAAGCATGTAGAAGAGATTTTTTCCGATAAATGCGTAATCGATTAGGTCCCAGGTAAGTAAGTGTTTTAGATAGTGCGCCGCTTTTAACAGCTCTTCTGGAGCAGGAGGCCTGTCAAACGGATAGCTTCCGTCTGAAGCCCGCATGATATCTGCAACACGAATCAGATTCTGCGCTAAGATATCAGAACAGTGCGGAGCTAGTACTCGACGCTCAAGGCTTGAGTCCATAAAGCTCATCTTCAAAGGGTGTACACGTCGAAGGAGTGCTTCGTTTATGGGTCGCTCAAAGTTCTTGGTGAAAATGATTAAAAGGTTATCGAGATTTGCATCGATAGGTGGCTGTGATTCTGGCCAGATTCGAGCATCTTGAATTGGTCCTAAAAAGAACGTATCGATTGCAACATCGACTTTATCAATCTCATCGATTAATAGAATTACTGGCTTTTCTTGAGATGTTTTAAACGCCCTTGAGATAGGCCCCAATGTCATAAGGTCATCTACATTAGCCGCTTCCTTCCCTGCCATGGCATTTACCATGCCCAACGTCGATGGCATCTCAATTAAGTGCTGAAGGTTCATTCCTTTGAAACATTGGATGCACATCAGCTCTGCGCCAGAGATCTTGGCGAGTGATTTTGCCATAAAGCTCTTACCACAACCCGATGGGCCTTCAAGAAGAATGCATTTTACACTGTTGATTTTTGTATTGAGCAAAAGAGACATCTGCACCGCGTAAAACGGCAAGCAGTGATACCCAACGTCTGCTAGCTTCATCTCAAGTTGTTCGGGGTTTCCTACTTTAGAGAATCCTATGTGCTCTGGCGTGTAGGTTGAATGAAAGTTTGGGTTTACCATTCCCAATTCACTGCCATCAGTTTTCGGCACATAGCCTTGCGCGCCATCTCTGTTTCGAAATGTTATCTTCTTACGAGCTGTTGCGGCAGTATCCTCGTTTGTCATAGAAAACCTCTGTCTGGTGCGCCTATTCAAAAAAACCCCTTTATTCTTCCAACACTAGAATGCGGGGCAAATCAGCATCGAGCATAGTCTCTTTAACTATTTCGACCTGTAGTTTTTAGTCTGCAGGAGGGATCGATATGCTTCAGGTTATTCTGGAGATGTTGTTGGCACTGTGGTGTTTTCTCCTTCTAAAGAGCCGCTAAATACCTGAAAATAGGTGCAATGCCTATCCTAAACAGTAAAAGCGCTCCGAGACGTTGAGCATTTTGCAGAATGAGCCGTACATGCACTTTGCAGGGAGATGCGCGTAAGGGTACTCGTACAGAGCGCCCGTCAGATATCGCTCTGCGACTGCGAAAGCAAAAGAATTGCTAATGGATTAGTAGTTTGGTGTAACAAGATGTTAGTCTCAATTGCTTCAAATATTCTCGCTCTGCGCCTAGCGCGCACCCTCAACTCAACCGCAAATCAGCTAGGCGTCTCTGCACAACGTCTTTCATCTGGCTCCAGAATAACGAAGTCTGCAGATGACCCGGCAGGTTCCTCGCTGGCTAAATCTCTCCAAAATGATAGTCGATTAATGATTACCGCAATTCGTAATGCAAACGATGCGCTTTCTGTAACCAATATTGCTGATGCGGGATTAGCCGAGATATCTAACATCATCTCTCGGATGTCAGAGCTTGCTCTTCAGAGCTCAAATGGCTCGTATACGAACGTGCAACGCTCTGCGCTGCAACTAGAATTTACTGCGCTTGGCTCTGAAATTGACAGAATCTCTCAAAGTGTCGAATTTAACAAAATACCCCTACTTTCAAATAGCAGTGCTTTTGTAGCCCAAGTGGGAATCGACGGAAGCGCAAATTCGCAGATAGTGATCGACTCGGTGCTAGCGACCACATCTTTTTTGGCGATTGGAACAGGCGCATCGCTTACATATTCTCTGACAGGGGCAACTACACTCGAGGCCATATCTGCATCGAGACTGGCCTACTCCGCTTTAGATACGGCGGCAGATTCGATTAATCTGCAACAGGGTATTGTGGGTGCGGTTGCAGGGCGACTCTCATCTGCGATTAACTTTCTCTCAGTTACCAGAGAGAATATTCTCGCCGCTGAAGCTCAGATAAGTGATGTCAACCTCGCAGAAGAATTTGCAAATTTCACCCGACTCTCGGTTTTACAAAACATCCAAGTCTCACTATCCGCGCAAGCAAATCAACAGCCGGCATTGGTGGCAAATTTATTAACAGATGCAACTAAGTGAATATACATTGAGATAAAGAGCGATAAAATGAGGAAAGCTCCGTATAATAGCGCACACAAAAGCACATATCGTGCATACTATTATCAGAACTCCTCCTTGGATAGCATTGAGCAATAGACTATGAAATCACAACGCAATGCAAAGCATCAATACCGCTCGAAACGCTCTCAACGTGGCGAGGCTGAAATGGCGATCTTTGCCATTGTTGTTCTAATTGCAGGGCTCATATCTGGGACCTTCTGGATTTTACAATGGGTCAAAGAAAATAAGTATTCAGAGCGAGAGGCGCGTAAACTCGAGTTCCTTCGCCAGATGAAAATGAGCCAATATGCCAACAGACGCGATCCAGCGGAGTATTTAGCACGGTGCGAAAAACCGGTCTGGGCGCTACTTCAAACCAAATATGAATGCACAGTTCTTCCTGAGTCGTACGGAGAACTGTGGCTCCATCCTTAGGTAAGGATCATATCAAAACGTTTTGCAGTCTCGTTACTCTTTTACCTCAGATTCATCTGAAGGCTCGCTCGCTTCCGTTGCACCCATATCAGGAATCGCCAAAGGATGTAGTGCCCCGCTCGCCCTTAGCTTCTCTTCCTCAGTAAGAAGAATCAACACTACAGGAAGACTTGTCGTCTCAATCATCGCCGTACACTTATTACGCTCAGCATAGCTATCCAGAAGCCATTGAAAATCGGGATCGCCAACCTCATGAGAAAAAATTGCTCGTGTCATAACTACTCCTCCATGAGTACCTATCTAATGTGAGGGTTGTGGTTTGTCCTGAGTACTGTAGCTTGCAGACCAACCAATTCCCTTTACGCACAGCCTGTAGAGAATCCATTCTCTACGCAGGCACAGACCACCACCTGACAGAGTGCGCTCTTATATGTCGCTGGTGCCACTCTGTGCATATATGTGGATTCGACGAGCTGGCACTAATACTTGAGGGGCTATTATCAGGAGTTCTTCGGGTATTTAAGTTTTCCGCAAGAAGGCAGCGCCCCATTAGAGCCTAAGAAAATCTGGCAATAGGCACTCAACCATATAGAAATACAGCAGAAAAACCAGCATCTGAACACAACACCGCCGCTAGTGACAATTGCATCGAAGCGGACGTTTTAGTAAAACGCGTTTCTACTTGTAAATTTGGGTGGGTGTTTATCTCAATAACAGCCGACCTAACCACTCTTTTTTAAGGCAGTTAATGCGCCCCCTCCCTTGAGAATTATTCCGCTCACCCGTACACTACCGCCCATGGCGATTTTAGAATCGAGGCCAGTTTATCGGAGAATGCCTCGGTTGTTTTTGTAAGGGAACAGTGAGAGAAGCCTCTCGTTCCTGCCTCGTAGAAAGCTCAAAGGGGCACACGATAAGGCTCGTGTTGGATGCAAGGCACCCTCTCGAAATTGCGATAGATGCGTCGAGTGTAAAGAACCCTGCCGCCGACTGTGAAAACGAGGTGCAAGAGGGCGCAAGAGACAGTTTTTGATTAATGAACACAGCAGTAACTCCAGTTCTTTTCGAACAAGAACAACATACAATTGAAAAATACGACATCGATGATGACGCCCGAAAGATCGTCTATCGACTCCAACGCGCTGGCTTTAAAGCGTACGTCGTCGGAGGTGGGGTGCGAGATCTTCTGCTGGGAAAAACACCAAAAGACTTTGACATATCAACCGACGCCTCGCCGGGGCAGATCAAATCTCTTTTTCGAAACTGTCGCATCATTGGAAGGCGCTTTAAACTTGCGCATATCTTTTTTGCTCGGGGGAAAATCATTGAAGTCTCTACTTTTCGAGATTCAATAGAAGCGCCCGACAGTGGCGACAATCTAGCGGGTCCAATCAAAAACGACAATCTATACGGCACCGAAGAAACAGATGCCATTCGAAGAGATTTGACGATCAATGGGTTATTCTTAGATGTCTCGACGATGACTGTTATTGATTACGTCAACGGAATGCACGATCTGCATCAGGGAATTGTTCGGATTATCGGAGATCCAACAACCCGCTTCACAGAAGATCCTGTGCGAATGCTTCGTGCTGTGCGCCATGCGGCTCGAAGCGGCTTCCGAATTGATGAAACATGTTGGAAGGCGATTATCGATAACGCGGCACTTCTCACGCAGAGTTCACAGGTCAGAGTTTTTGATGAATTGCGAAAAGATGTAAGCTCTGGATGTTTCTTGTCGATCTTATCGCTCTTAGGTGACACGGGGCTCCTTGAGTTTATTTTGCCCGAGTTATTAGAAAACAACGGCCGACTACTCTCTGCAGAGAGTGATTTTAGCCTCTGTCTTGAGCGAATCGATGACATGGTACAGAACGGCGTCGAGATGTCGGCTACTACGGTTCTGGCAATTATCGCGTTGTTTATCTCCGGAGATTCAATTTGGCTCCGTGATTTAGTCGAGGATCTTGCTCGGAGCAAAGGGCTCGCCGAGCGACTCGATGACTGCTTTACATCACTGACCGTTCCTCGCAAAGAACGTGAACGAATCCTGATGCTCATTCAAAAATGGATCAAAATTCGCAACACCGATCCAAGTGTATTTCGAGCAGGCTCCTATAAACGGCTCACCCTTCTACCCGATTTACTCCTTCTCTTAGAAATAACACAATTTACAAAAGAAGATGGCACGAGGCTTCAAATTCTAAAGTCTCTACTTGACTCAAACCAATCTGTACATAACCATCACAAGAAAACCAAAGGTTCTCGACGTATCAAACGAATGTAATCTCTTCTCTATGACGACAAAGCTTTTCACCGACAACGTATCAAAGAGCTATGGCGGTCGAACCGTGGTGAAAGGTGTATCGATATCCGTTGGCGCTGGGGAGGTAGTGGGGCTTCTTGGACCAAATGGCGCCGGAAAAACGACGACATTTTATATGTGCGTTGGTCTCGCCGCCCCCGATTCCGGTGCGGTATACTTGGGAGAGCGTGATATTACAAAAGAGCCTATGTACTCGCGCGCGCGACTTGGCATTGGATACCTTCCTCAAGAGGCATCAGTGTTTCGAAAACTATCGGTGAGAGACAACATACTGGCTATCCTCGAGACTATGGATTTTTCTTCCGTTCACGACAGAGAGCATCGACTCCAAGAGCTACTCGAAGAACTGGGAGTTTCCCACGTGCAAAATTCAATGGCGAGCGCTCTCTCTGGAGGAGAAAGGCGACGTGTCGAGATCAGTAGATGCTTAGCAAGAAACCCCCAGTTTATACTTCTTGATGAACCCTTTGCCGGCATTGATCCGCTGGCAATTAAAGACATCCAAGACATCGTAGCGACTCTGCAAACTAAAGGAATCGGTGTGCTCATAACAGATCACAACGTTCGGGAGACTCTGGGCATCTGCAATCGATCATACATTCTCGTAGACGGTTCGGTCCTTGAAGAGGGCACTCCGGAGCATATCGCCAATTCAGAGAAGGCACAGCGGTACTATTTAGGTGGTGATTTCTCACTGTAGCGCGCCCTTAACCCACCAAAATCACACGGGATTCAAAAAGAACTTCAATGTGGGACGATTTTTGCATATCTTTTTTGCACTTTCTTAGTCCCTCCCCCCCCTTTGTCGTCATCTATTAAAGATAGACGATGGTCAACGGCGGCCACCATTTGGGAACAAACACGCTATGGGTTTAGAGAACAGATTAGTGCAGAAAATGGGTCAATCGCTTACGATTACCCCCCAACTGCAGCAAGCTATTAAGTTGCTTCAACTCGGTCGCCTCGAGTATCAAGAAGCGATCGAAAAAGAGCTCTTAGAAAACCCATTTCTTGAAGAGGCGCAGGACGACCCGCATTCGTCCTCGACCCCAAGCTCGCCGACAGATTCCCACGAACCATCCACCATGATGTCGGGACCACTCACCCAGGAATCATCACAAGAATCGAATGCAAAAGAGCCTTCCTCAGATTGGGACGATTACGCTGACTCCTTCACTGATTATCAGGGCTCTGCATCCTTAAAAAGCCACTCGAACTTTGAAGATAGGCAAATGCCTGAGGTGGTCTCCTCCAAAACAGAGTCGCTCGAAGAACACCTCCTACAACAAATGAGACTTCGTGATTTCACAAGGGATGACCTCATCATTGCACAGCACATAACCGGAAACCTCGACCGAGACGGTCACCTAGAATGCTCATACGAAGAGATTTCAGAATCGTCTGGCTACGAAGTGCAAGACGTTGCTGAGATAGCTGACGTTCTTCGATTCCTCGATCCAGTGGGTTGTTGTACGCCGTGTCTTCAAACAAGCCTGTTAACGCAACTAGAATCACGTGGCTTGGCAGATGGCCTGGAATCAAAGCTTATTTCTTCACATCTTGAAAGCTTAGAAAAACGCAAATACAACGCGATAGCCAAGTCTGAAAACGTTTCTTTGGAAGACATCTCCCGAGCACTCAACACCATCAAAACACTCGAGCCCCGTCCTGGGCGAGGATATTCAGACGAAACCGTCCGATATGTTGTCCCCGACGCTTATGTCATTAAGGTAGCTGGAGACTTTGTCGTCACACTTAATGAGGATGGTATTCCTAAGCTCCAAATTAGCGCCACCTATTCCAACCTGCTCGAAAGTGGTGCTGGTACTTCAAAAGAAAACAAATCGTATTTAACCGAGCGCGCTCGAGCGGCATCATGGCTTATAAAAAGCATCCAACAACGCCAACAAACTATTTATCGGGTAACACAAAGTATCGTGAAATTTCAAAGAGCTTTCTTTGAACATGGAATTAGCCACCTTCGCCCCCTTGTTCTAAAAGATATCGCTGAAGATATCGGTATGCATGAATCCACTATTAGCAGAATAACTACCGAGAAGTACGTTCACACGCCTCAAGGGATATTTGAGCTGAAGTTTTTCTTCTCTTCTGGAGTGAAAACTGCAGGTGGCTCCGACATCTCCTCCTCATCAGTAAAAGAGCACATCAAAGATATCATTCAGGCTGAGTCCCCAAAAAATCCGATTAGTGACCAACAGATAGTTACGATACTAAAGGCCAAAAACATTAAAATTGCGCGACGAACAGTAGCCAAATATCGAGAGACCCTCGGAATCCTTTCGTCTTCACAACGTAAACAACTCCTCTAAATTGTAGGGGCTTGTGGTGCGAAAATCTCTTACAGTCTAAATCTTTCGCTAAAACTTCAACAACAAACTATTATGTTATCCAGTAGAACATCCGAAGAGTTTCTTAGTGATGGCACGTCGCAAGGTACTACACAGATCAACGTCTCATAAACGGCATAGAATCGGGTCGCCAATCGTTATTCCTGATCAAGCCGCGCGCCTTTCACGGAGTTGGGCGCCTAGCTTTTTTTCTTTTTTCGATGGTTTGTCTTTGCTTTTTAAAATTCAGCCCGATAACCTCATCCTAAACCAAGCAGGTGTAGTCATCTGCTGGTCGATGTGGTGCTCTTTTTTTCACTTTGGTAAAATAGAAACACTAGACTGTTACAGGAGGAATTATGAGTGGAAATGAAAAAGCGGTACATGTAAACATCGCCTTCTTAAATATCGATGCAACCGATGCCCTCAAGCAGTATACGACCGATAAAGTCACACATTGTGTACAAAAATTTGCCCACCAGGACACAGAAGCACACGTAGTCCTTAAGGTAGAAAAAACTCGGCAAATAGCAGAGATTTCGATGCACCTCTCGGGGCATGATTTTGTTGTCAAAGAGGAGAGTACAGATTTGTACGCCTCAATCGATAAACTTGCCAATTCGCTGACACAACAACTTCGAAAGCATAAAGAAAAGGTTACCAGTCACCATTGAACACCCACGGCAGCCTCTCAACGTATGATTCTTTAATTATCGTGGCCGGCCTTTCAGGGGCTGGCAAGTCTACCGCTATGCACCTACTATCAGATAGCGGTTACTATGTGGTCGATAATTTACCTGTTGCTCTGCTCGACTCTTTCCTCTCGCTTGCCGAGCAACAGGAATTGCGATTCAAAAAAACAGCGCTGCTACTTGACATCAGCTCGGAAGACGACCAGGAAAAAGTCTTGCACATGCTGGGAGTCGGTTCGCAACGCCCCTCCAATGTACAACTCGTCTTTCTTGACGCTGACACAAGATCAATAACCAAGCGATACAGCGAAACTCGCCGTCCCCACCCTAACTTTGATCCAGAAGTTGACGCATCACTAGCTGACACCATTGAAAGAGAGCGAGTAGTACTCCAAACCGTCAAGGAGACAGCGAATCTAATCCTCGACACTTCTGCATTTACTGTTCACTCTCTAAAGAGACATCTTCGCGATTTCTTACAAACGCTTGGAACGGTATCAAAATGCACATTGCGTGTTAACTTTCTCTCTTTTGGATTTAAAAAAGGTGCCCCCATCGACTGCGACCTCATCGCAGATGTTCGCTTTCTCAAAAACCCGTATTTCGTAGAATCACTGCGAGAGCAAACTGGCAAGGATGCTCCGGTAAGGGATTATGTATTTGCATCATCAGATGCTTCGGCGTTTGTGGAGAAATATGCGGCACTTCTTCAGTTTCTCCTTCCGCGCTACCAGTTTGAGGGCAAAGCATACCTTAATGTGGGTATCGGCTGTACTGGCGGACAACACCGTTCGGTTGCAATCGCTGAAGAACTCGCCAAAACCTTTGCGGGATCAGACTATCTGATAAGCATTCGCCACCGTGATGCCGTTTTTGCCGAGCCATCCGGCCCGATAAAGCCCTAATTATACTTGTCAATGCTCTCTCGGTCGGAATATGCTGTAGCAGAATTATCAGCTACGGTGGAGGAGTATATGACCCTACAAGACTTTCTTTTCACTTCAGAATCGGTTGGTGAAGGACATCCAGACAAAATCGCCGACCAGATTAGTGACGCAATTCTCGATGAATTCATCGGAAACGATCGCTCCTCTCGTGTGGCGTGCGAAACGCTTGTCAAAAACGATGTCGTAATTCTCGCAGGTGAGGTCACATCAGCACACACTCCAAACTATGATCAGCTTGTTCGATCAGTTATTCGAGACATCGGGTACAACGACCCTGCGATAGGATTTGATGCTCAGTCTTGCTCTGTGATGACTTTCATGAGTCAGCAATCTCATGACATCAGCATTGGAGTTACTGAAAACGAAGGACTACACAAGGAACAGGGTGCCGGAGACCAGGGACTTATGTTCGGTTTTGCGTGCGATGAAACGCCTGAGCTCATGCCGTTGCCGATATCTCTCTCCCACCACCTGATGCGCGCGCTATCGAAGGTTCGTCGTAGTGAACGTGGGACTTTTCTTCGACCAGATGCCAAAAGCCAAGTTTCCGTTTCATACAAAGATGGAAAACCATCTGCAGTCAAAACCGTTGTAATTTCAACCCAACACACCGACGATGTATCGTTAAATCAGCTTGAAGAATTTGTAGTAGAAGAGGTCATCAAGCGAGTTATTCCACAAGAGTATCTACTAGACTCTCCTCAATTCCTCATTAATCCAACGGGACGGTTTGTAGTAGGGGGCCCCGTGGGAGATTGTGGACTTACGGGCCGAAAGATAATCGTGGATACCTATGGAGGATACAGCCGTCACGGAGGAGGTGCATTCTCAGGAAAAGATCCGTCGAAAGTAGATCGCTCCGCCGCGTATGCCGCGCGGTATATCGCCAAGAACATCGTAGCAGCCGGACTAGCTTCAGCCTGCGAGGTGCAGTTGGCATACGCTATTGGAGTAGCCAAACCAGTATCTGTGTACATAAATACATTCGGCACCGGTAAGGTTTCCGAAGATACCATCTCGCGCGGTGTGCAAGAGGTATTTGAACTAACTCCGCGGGGCATCATCGATTCTCTAAATCTGTTAAAACCTCATTACCGACCAACGGCCGCTTACGGCCACTTCGGTAGAGAGCCAGGAAGCGATGGAAGCTTCTCGTGGGAACGAACAGACAAAATCGAAGCTCTTCAGCAGGCATGCGCATAGTTTACGCCGCACACCTAGCGAAGTTCAGAAAGACTTTTTCTCATAGTCAGAATTCGTAAATAGCGTTAGCTATTAGCGCGATATTTGGAGACAGGCGTGTATCTTGTAGGATATATCCGACTTTTTTGGGCTTATATAAGTGGTAAGGCAAATTAATCCTTCTGCTCGTTTGCGAATTGCCGTACCCTCTATTAAATAAAATATTAGGCACTTAACTCATGCAGCTTCTCCCTCATTTTCAGAAAAATTCACTCCGATACGATCTCTCATCGGGCTTTGTTGTATTTCTGGTGGCTTTGCCACTCTGTCTTGGCATAGCTGTCGCCTCAGATGCCCCTCCCCTCTCGGGTCTTATCACTGGCATCTTGGGGGGAATCATAGTTTCGTGCCTCTCTGGTAGTGAGCTGGGGGTCAGTGGTCCGGCAGCGGGGCTTGTGGTAACCGTAATTGCGGTTCAGGAAAAGCTTGGTGGCCTCGAAGGGCTTTTTGTCGCAGTAGCGCTATCGGGAATCCTCCAAATGGCTCTTGGTACAATTCGAGCGGGGCTTCTTGCAACGTTTTTTCCTTCAAGCGTCATTAAGGGCATGTTGGCTGGAATAGGAATCATAATTGCCTTCAAGCAATTTCCACACGCTATAGGATGGCGTGGAGAATTTAATCCAGAGGATGGCTTATTTTGTTTCCTTTCGTATTTTTGTTTGCATGGTCTGTACTCATCACTATGGGAACCGCACGCCAGTGTCAGTATCACCGCAATTATCATCTCCACTGTCTCGGTGGCTCTTTTAATCGCGTGGGATCGCTTAAAGCAGGCAAACCAATCAAAATGGCTTGGTGTCATCCCAGGACCCCTTGTTGTGGTGGCGTTTGGAATTGGCTTTAATTTTTTGATCTCAGTTGTTGTCCCCTCCATGGCTCTTACGGGAGCAAAGGGACAATTGGTTCAAATCCCGGCTTTAAGCGGCCTCTCGGAGCTTCTATCCCAGGGTCCCCAGAACATACTCTCATGGCTTGGCAAACCTGCTGTTTGGCTTGCCGCCGCCACTATCGCACTCATCGGTAGCGTTGAAACACTCTTGTGCCTTGAGGCAACTGACAAACTTGATCCGCTCAAGAGAATCTCCCGTCCTAACCGAGAACTTGTAGCGCAAGGGATCGGTAATATAACCGCCGGGCTCCTTGGCGGACTTCCTATGACATCGGTAATCGTGCGAAGTAGTGCCAACGTATACGCAGGTGCAAAATCGAGACTCTCGGGTGTTTTGCACGGTGTTTTTCTACTCTCAAGTCTTTTACTCATTCCGTCTTTATTAAATCTCATACCACTCGCATCGCTTGCGGCTATACTTATTTTAATCGGATACAAATTAGCAGCTGCGAAGGTGATAAAAAGGGTCTGGCGCGATGGATACGATCAGTTTCTTCCCTTTATCGTCACAATAGCGGGGGTTGTTTTACTCGACTTGCTTTCAGGCGTTTTAATCGGAACGTGCTTTGGCTTGTGTGTAGTACTGGTGATGAACCACCACTCTGCTTTTAATGCGGTTCGAGATGACAACTACTTCTTCATCCGCTTTGCAAAGGATGTGACCTTTTTGCAGAAGATCGCCTTAAAGAGAACCCTTGCTCAATTGCCCAATGATGCGCAGGTAGTTATCGATGGAGGTGGTGCCATGTTTATTGACCACGATATTTTAGAGCTCATAGAAGACTTCAAAAAATCGGCTGTCACAAGGGGAATTAAGGTCGAACTGAGAAGTTTTCCTTCTGTGCGTTTTGATATTATGTCGGCCTTTTCATCAAGGAGAAAGCATGGACTCATATAAGCGACTATTAATGGCAAACAAGGCCTGGGTACAAGAGAAGCTCAACCTTTCGCCGTCATTTTTTCAAGATACTGCGGACGAACAAAAGCCAGACTTTCTCTGGATTGGATGTTCCGATAGCCGTGTTCCCGCCGAGGAGATTACAGGCACGCAGCCGGGAGATATTTTTTCTCACCGTAATATCGCCAATCTCGTCAATCACACTGATTTTAATCTTCTAAGCGTTCTATCGTTTGCCGTCGAGTACCTGAAGGTCAAGCACGTTATCGTATGCGGTCATTATGGCTGCGGTGGCGTGAAAGCAGCTCTCTCAAAACATCGCTACGGAGTACTCGATGAATGGCTTCGACAGATTAAGGACGTGTACCACGACAATCGTGAGATTATTACCGCATGCGGCTCATTAGATGCTCAAACAGATAAGCTTGTAGAGCTAAATATATACGAGCAAATAAAGAATCTCATGAAGACCAACATTATTCAAAAAGCATGGCACGAAGATAGGCGCCCTACTCTACACGGCTGGGTATATGGATTAAGTGATGGGTTGCTAAAAAGCCTGTACAAGGTAGACCCTGGCAGCCCGATTGAAGACATTTATCAGTTTCAGTTCTAGTAAAAGGCTGTCTGTTAGTTTTATCGGTAGTAGTTTCCAAGTGTGTGGCCGTTGTAATGATACTCAGTGTTGTAATGCCACTGGTCACTCTCCATGGATTCATTCGTAATTTGGTCGCGAAGCCTCATAATCTCTTTTTGGCGCTCGTATAACTCTCGTTGATTCTCTTCAATAGTCGCCGCATTACGCTCCTGAACGCTCGGCTCGCTGTTGTAATCATATGCCGCCGCAATCGCTAGACCAACCGGAATCCCCACAGCCCCACCTAACAGAGCGCTTGCCGCTACATCTCCATTTGCGATAAGCGAACCAACGAGAGCTCCTGTTCCGGCCCCTGCGGCAACTCCTCCCGCTGCTCCGGTCGCCAAGGTGTCTGTATGAAAAGTGCTGCATCCTGTCGTGGTCGCTGCGATACTAAGTGAAATCAATCCGGCTAGAAGTGTTCGAGATATTGTCATAGTACTAGCTCATCGTTACGCATAAACTTTCTTAAGAATTCTTGACTTCAATCACTGTCTCCTTGCTTTCAAGGCAGGGATATGGACTAAAGCTACTCCTTCATATCGTTGTTTTAATCAAAACTGCTTCAGCCTATATTAAAATATAGTGTTTTCAGCCGGTTAGGCGGCATGTTCTACCCAACCTGTCGAGCATCCCACGCTTTTGCAATCGAGGGCATTCTCAAAGCGAGGAAACGCATCTAACCTAGTGTTATGAATAAGACTATTCCCGACGCTGAAGCACTTCGCCTAGAGCAAGATTCAGCACGAATTGAAAACTGGAAACGTTGGGGACCCTACCTCTCTGAACGACAGTGGGGCACGGTACGAGAAGACTACTCTGCAGATGGTTCTGTATGGTCTTATTTTAGTCACGACCAAGCTCGTAGTAGAACCTATCGCTGGGGAGAGGACGGCATTCTTGGACTCACTGATCGTCAGTGTAGGATTTGCTTTGCGCCGACATTCTGGAACGGTAACGACTCTATCCTCAAAGAGCGCCTTTTTGGACTTACCGGAGCGGAGGGAAATCACGGTGAAGATGTTAAGGAGTGTTACTACTATCTTGATTCTACGCCAACTCATTCATACATGAGAGGTCTGTACAAGTATCCTCACGCCGCATTTCCCTACGATAGGCTCGTTGAAGAAAATCGCAATCGCTCTCGTAATGAGCCAGAATTTGAGTTAAGTGATACAGGAATCTTTGATGACAACCGCTACTTTGATGTGTATGTCGAATATGCCAAGGCGGGCCCAAATGATATCCTGATTAGAGTGACCGCGTATAACCGTGGAGCAGAGCCTGCGCCACTTCATATTATTCCCACCGTGTGGTTTAGAAACACGTGGAGCTGGGGGAGATCTGGCGAAGGATACACGACAAAACCACAACTATCAAAAATTGATGAGAGTCGATTTTTACTGAAACATCCACACCTAGACTCATTTGTCTTCTTAGCTGATCCGCGTAACACCCCCGCGGCAAAAAAACTATTATTTACCGAGAACGAGTCCAACAAGATGAGGCTGTATGGAGGAGAGAATAAATCCCCCTATGTCAAAGACGGCTTCCATGAGTATGTAATTCACGGGCGACACGCCGCCATCAATCCAGCGCACACCGGAACTAAAGCTGGCTTACTCTATGTCGCAACGATTGCTTCACAAGATCATGTACAATTAAGCTTTCGGCTTAAAAGCTCTAAAGAGCCTGCCAAAGAGTATTTCACCGACGACTTTGATGAAATCTTCGATACCCGACAAGATGAGTATCGCTCATTTTATCAGAACATTTTTCCGGCCACTATATCTACAGAGGAGCAAAATATTCTTCTGCAAAGCTATGCGGGATTATTGTGGACCAAGCAGTTTTACTACTACGCCGTAAAAGAGTGGCTTGATGGAGACCCAACGCAACCAACTCCTGACATCTCTCGGCGCCAACAGAAAAATACAAACTGGAAGCACCTTTACAATCGAGATATCATCTCAGTTCCCGATAAATGGGAGTACCCGTGGTATGCCGCCTGGGACCTCGCATTTCACATGATTCCTTTCTGTCGTATCGACCCCACGTTTGCAAAGGACCAGCTTCTCTTACTTCTTCGAGAGTGGTACATGCATCCCAACGGACAAATCCCGGCATATGAGTTTGAATTTTCAAATGTGAACCCTCCTGTACACGCATGGGCGTGTTGGAGAGTTTATAAGCTCACCGCAAACAATGGGGGGCCTGATAGAGAATTTCTAAAGCGCGCATTTACAAAACTTTTGCTCAATTTCACCTGGTGGGTGAATCGAACAGATACCCACGGCCGCAATTTATTCTCGGGTGGCTTCCTTGGACTCGATAACATTGGGGTATTTGACAGAAGCGCACCTCTTCCTGAAGGAAGCTCTCTGCAACAAGCCGATGCAACCGCTTGGATGGCATTTTACTGCGGAACCATGCTTTCAATCGCTTTAGAGCTCGCGATGGAAGATGAAGAGTATGAAGACCTCGCCTCAAAATTCTTCGAGCACTTCATAGCTATCTCCACCGCGATGAATAACTTTGGCGGCACGGGGCTTTGGGATCAACTAGATGGATTCTATTACGATCAACTCGAACTGAAACAAACTACCATCCCATTACGGGTTCGATCGCTTGTTGGAATTATCCCCTTAATGGCGGTTGAGGTGTTACATGAACATCAACTCAAAAAACTTCCGGGCTTTAAAAAACGTCTCGATTGGTTTATCGCAAATCGACCGGAGCTAGCGGCACAATTATATGCGTCTGAGCAGATTCAACACGAGAGCAATCACAACACAAAGCTTCTCTCTATCCCCTCCCCTGAGCGGCTCATTCGTATGATCCGCTACATTTTAGATGAACAAGAGTTTCTCTCTCCATACGGCATTCGCTCTCTCTCAAAAGTCCATGAGGATTATCCTTATAAACTCACACTAGATGGACAGGACTACAGCATCGACTATTGTCCTGGAGACTCAAACACTGACTTTTTCGGCGGTAATTCAAACTGGAGAGGGCCTGTCTGGTTTCCGGTAAATGCATTAATCATCGAGGCACTCGATAAATATCACGAGTTTTATGGAGACTCTTTTACCATCGAATATCCAACAGGCTCGGGTAACCGTCTTACTCTACAGGCTATCGCAGATGCCCTATGTGACAGACTTGCATCCCTCTTTGTGCCCGATGAAAATGGTCAGCGGCCCTGTCACGGTGAGGACTCTAAGTATGCATCCGATCCTGCATGGAAGAACCTTGTGCTTTTCTACGAGCATTTCCACGGGGATAATGGTAAAGGAATCGGTGCGAGTCATCAAACCGGCTGGACCTCGCTGGTGTCCTACTGTATTGAGCGGCTCCATCGCTCAACTGACAAGTCGTCTTTATGACGCTCGCTTAGTCGGTTCATCCTTGACTAACCCCCCGCCTCGAAAGCTATTCATAAAGGATATGAAAGCGTCATACGGGCTCTCGAAGGGGCTAAAATAACGGTGGACGTCTCCATCCGGCCCCTGCTTAGTACTCATATAGTAGAGGTGATCCGAGGTCTGAAGCCGTCGCCACGATTCTTCATCAACAACTTGTTGAATTGTTCCATCATACATCGCCTCAAAAGCCCGTCGTTGCATCGTATTCCCTAGCCACGTAGAGATATCCTTAGACTGATCTGCCCACGACGTTGCTTCACAACATGAATATTCGCCATCACTCAACTTATCAATAAGGACGCCACTTGGAGTTGCAAATCGCCACGCTTTGTTTGAAAGAAGACTCTGTGGAAGGTCTCGGAGAAACTCGAGTATACCAGTCGAATTTCCTATATGCTCGCCAAACGTCTCGAAATCGACGCCTATTGTGATTGCGTTCTCTGGATGCTCAACCCACCGAGAGAGAGTATCACGATATGAATCCGGCGTTAGTGGCAAGGAACTCTTTGAATCGGCAAAACGAAACGCAATATCATCTGACAACGGATAATTTCTCGGAATTACTGTAAGGCTACTCCCCGCCGCCTGATACATACCGGTACGTGATGGAATAAAGCTTAGCTGTGGAGTTCCCTCAGCAATAATACCGGCAAAACCCATCATAGCGACTCGACGAGCGATTGCATCACTGTAGATGAGCTCGGTATTCCGAAAGACCTGCGGCTTAATACCGAAGATAGTCTGCATAGCATCTTGATGCATTGCAACTTGTATTTCAAATTCGTTCGACTGCTCATCTAACGACGAGAGTGAATGATAGTACGTCTCCCCTAGCAGTTCTACTACACCGATATCAACTAACCGGGCAATTCTATCCAAGACGATAGGAGCATACCGCTTCATTTGCTCAAGTGCCGTGCCGGTGATAGACATGGCACATGAAAAATCCTTTCCATATCGCTTGGCCATTTCAAGCAGTAGAGCAGTAGTAGGAAGATAACACCGAGTGGCTACTCGTTTCATAATCTCTTCATTAAGAGCGTTGTCAAACCGAGGGCCGTTATTTTTGTCTAGAGATGTGCCGGAGGCAAGTCTGTATGGTTGATGAATTTGGAGGTAGAGACACAAAGATGGCACGGCTTCTCCTAATGTCCCCGCAAACCCTGATACACCTCCACTGTCTTTGTTGCCGATACTTCCCAGTGCAAATCAGACAATTCCTGCTTCGCGGCAGAGGCCATTTCAAGTCTTAACTCGGGATACGTCAATGCGTGGACCATCAACTCAGACATCCTGTCAGTATCCCAAAAATCAGTCTTCAAGGCGTGAGAAATAACCTCTGAAACTCCGGACTGTTTCGACAAAATTACGGGAACATCGAAACTAACCGCCTCTAGAGCACTTAATCCAAAGGGCTCAGAAACCGATGGCATCACATACAGATCAGCTACCGATAAAAGCTCTTCGAGCTCTTCTCCTTGCACAAATCCCGGAAAAAGAAATGAATCTTCAATGCCAAGCTGTTTCACCCTCTCTTGAACCGCGCCAAGCATGTCCCCAGCTCCAGCCATAACAAACAGGGTGTCTCTTATGTGCGGCAATGCCTTTGCCGCAGCTTCAACAAAATATTCTGGGCCTTTTTGATATGTAATTCGACCCAAAAACAAAACAACATGGCTAGGCCATGTCTTTCTATTCTTGTACTCATTAACGACCTGCAAAGGGTAGATTCCGTTATGAACCACCGCGATATTTCTCGAAGCGATAGCGTGTCTTCGCTCAATCATTCGCTTTGTGTAGTGACTCACTGCCACAATCCTCGTTGCAGATTTTAAACCAAACTCTTCGATAGCATGTATCGTTTCATCGTAAAAAATACCACTTCGATCTTGTTCCAAACTGTGTACGTGCGCAACAAAGGGCTTGCCAGTAGCCTGTGCGAGCGCAACTGCTGCTGGAAAGGTCATCCAATCATGCGCATGAATAAGATCAAACGTCTCACTTCTAAATCGTTGGACTACATCTGCGGTAAACCGCTCCACTTCGGAGAAGATATGTGCGCCGTAGCGATTTTCCACCCCGCTATCTCGATCGTCATCCTGCTTATCGATACGTACTGGAAGCACACTTTCAAGCGCTACTCCATACACAGACCCCTCCGCTACGGCCTTCACTACTGCATTATCACGAAGAGAGGTTGGAATACCCGCTTGACCTTGACGCTCCATTGCGTCCATCGCATTCTGAAACGCCTCTTGACTCCAATACGGCTTTAGAAACGCTGAAACCCGCGTGGTTTGCTGAACACCTGCGGGAGATGAAGCGCTACAATCGCTGTCGCACTTGGATACATCTGACAAACCCTTTGAATCGGTCATTGTCATATGATGTGCATTCTCCCCACCAAACATCTGAGGAACTACAAAATGAATATCTATATCTTTCTCGGCCAAGGCTGAGGTGAGTCCTTTACAGGCAGTGCCCAATCCTCCTGCGATATGAGGGGGATATTCCCATCCTAGCATTAAGACTTTTAGTTTTTTCATCGATGGTAGCGACTGTATACTGGAGGGGGTACATTTGCTAGTCGGTCTCCTACGGCATGAAGCGCGTATTGCCCGTAGCTTCCTCCCCTCTTGCGTTGCCACTATAAAACCGGTCACATAATATGTCCATGAAATGGCGCATATAGAGTGTAAAAAGGGGCTTTTCTTTTGTCCCTTTCGGGGGTACTACATAAACAAACATCGTGTGGTTATATTGCGATTCGCGCAAATCTTGTGGCGGCACTAAAGAGCCCCAAAAGCCCACCGTATGCTTTACCGATAACCAAGAGGGAGTTCTATATATGATTATTGCTGGAGATATCGGGGGAACCAAGGCACGAATCGGACTTTATGAACGTCGCGCAGGAAAGGTAGAGTTAGTGCTCTCTGACCAATACGCAAGTAAAGACTATCCAAGCCTCGAAGACATCCTTCAAACGTTTCTCGACTCTCATCGAAACGCTATCAAGGGTCGCCTTGAAGCGGCTTGCTTCGGCCTACCGGGACCGGTCATAAACGGTACTATCAAGGTGACAAACCTTCCGTGGGAGGTTGTTCAGAGCAAGATAGGTGCAAACATTGGAGTGACAAAAACTAAGCTAGTAAACGATCTGGTTAGTACTGCCGCCGCTATTCCTTTATTTGAGCCATCTAGCTTAATATCTCTCTACACCCCGAAAGGAGAGTCCGACACAGCCGCTTCATGCGCTGTTGTTGCTCCTGGCACCGGCATCGGACACTCGCTAATACATCGCGAAGCAGGCTGGAGTGTCCTTCTCGCATCAGAGGGTGGTCACGCTAATTTTGCTCCTACAAATGAACTCGAGATCGAGCTTCTTCAGTATTTACTCACCCGACTAGCCCACGTAAGTGTTGAATCGGTACTCTGTGGCCCGGGAATCGTGAATATATATTCGTTTCTTAAAGACACTGGCCACGGCACGCCCCTGCCAGAGGATGAAGAACCGGGAGCAGCTCCCGTTTCAGCTTCTGTTATCGCCAACCGCGCTCTCAATGGCTCGCACGACCTTTCGAGCAAGACCATGGACATGTTCTCCTCGATGCTCGGCGCTCACTGTAGCAACATTGCATTTACCTTTCTGGCAACTGGAGGTATTTATTTAGGCGGTGGCATTCCTCCAAAGATAGCTCCAATTCTTAATAATGGTAGCTTTGCGAAAGGATACCTCCAAAAACACAAACAAAAGGAGATGATCGAAGCAACGCCCGTATTTATAATTAGCGATGATTATGCTGCTCTACACGGGTCAGCGGCCATTGCTTCGACGCTATAGAAAGGCGCCTCTCTCGTAAAAGGTTCGAGCACTCGAGTATTATTTACTGTGTCTTGCGGCTCGAAGATTTAGCATTTCCACTGCCAGAGAAAATGCCATGGCAAAATATATATACCCCTTCTGGATGTGATGCCCCATACCATCGAGCACTAACACAAATCCAATCATCAGCAGAAACGACAGTGCTAACATCTTCACCGTTGGATTCTTTTCGATAAACGCGACGATCCTGCCTGAAAAGATTAGCATAACCCCAACGGCAAGAATAACCGCTGTGGCCATCACAGGCAGGTTATCGGTCATACCTACAGCGGTAACAACTGAATCAAGCGAGAATATAATGTCTATTGCGACTATCTGCGCAATCACTGACCGCATACTAATCTGCTTCTGCTCACGGCTATTCTCAAGCGAAGTATCGTCACCATCTGTTTTCTCGTGAATTTCTTTGGTCGCCTTGTAAATTAAAAACATCCCACCCATGAGCAATATCAGATCTCGTCCGCTCGTGGAGTGTCCAAACAATTCAAACAATGGCGTCGTAAGGGAAGCTAAAAAGGACAAGGTCACCAAGAGCATCAGCCGCGTCAGAACCGCTACTGAGAGGCCAAGAAGTCGTGCTGTAGGCTCTCTTTCCGCCCCAAGACGAGAGGCTACAATCGCAATAAATACAATATTATCAATACCCAGAACAACTTCTAACGACGTCAGTGATAGGAGGGCAATCCCGTTTTCAACAGTGAAAAGATCCATTACATACACTCCTTACCACCTGAAATATTCACAGTAGCCTCGACCCTATGAATTTCTCCCACCTGATTATCTTCGATAAATTGTGGCGCCAAATGCCACCACCATGACTGTTTTGTGTGCCCCACGTAGCTAGAGTTATACAACTCTTGTGCGCCAGCAAACAATGCCGATTCCACATCCCAGTTGGGCGAGTCGACGTTATAAAAATAATACTCCGTATCTGTTACAAGCGCATTCCAAGAACGAGAATTTTTCATAACACCTCGAAGGTGCGCAGTTTGTAATACATCCATAGAGTCACACAATGCTTGCCATACACTCTGTCCCCATACCGGATGCATTCGCATAACTCGATCCCGCCAGTAGAGGGGTATCTGACTAAGGATGTTGAGCGAGATGCATCCATCAAAATCAAATTCACTCCATCGGGGAATAGGTGCTTGCAGTTGCCGTAAACAACTCTCTAGCTCCTCTTGAGAAGAAGCATCTCGTACCACGGCGGTCCAAGATGCCAAGCAGTTTGTTATCTCGACACAACGACCGAACAACATCTTTCCATAATGCTCAGGGTATCGCTTTTTCCACGTTCGCTCACATGCCGGATCGGCGTCAAATAGATAAACTTCCTGACAGCGATCAAGCAGTAGATCAAGGTCAATATCAAGCAGTCGCCCTGCTCCCAACACAGCCACTCGCCCTAGATTTTGAGGGAGATTCTCGTTTAGAAACAAGCGAGAACACGAAAGATGTGGCGCCCACCATTGGCGACAACGGGCATGTCGAGCCGTAATCGCCCTTCCCATGACGGCAAAATCTCTGTGCTGAATACGCGTCCGTATACGAGAAAGCATGCCTTGCGTCCCTAAAAACCGGGGAAATCCCATTTCAAGGCTCCCCTGATAAACCTCAATCGTCTCATACCTTAAGACTCGCCAATGTCGACGACAGTTTCGTGCAATCACATCCACGGTGTCTACTCACGAAAGTCGATCAAGCAATGACTCCGTAACGTTGAGTAATAGCAAAACCTTCGATACACTCGTCGAGCACAGTAGAGCCTAGCTCCACAACGGCGTTTAAAACACAACGGTAGGGTCTTAGGCCAGCACTATGGGAACCTGGAAAAATCAATATATTGAGCTAGTTGAGAGCAAGCCTGACTTTATCGTCGCAGAAAACGATCGGGAAACACCCGAAGCGTCAAAACATGCCATCGATCAACAAAAAGCAACCTTTGCCGGTATCTATGTTGAAATAGGGTCTGGCTCGGGAATGCATCTGTTAAAACTAGCCCAACAAAACCCGAATATTCTCTGTATCGGTTTAGAAATCAGATTTAAACGCGCGTTTAAAACAGGCGAAAAGGCTGAGAAGACTGGATTACGCAACGTACTGGTTCTGAGAACGGATGCGAGATTCCTCAATCATCTCTTCGAACGGGGTGAGGTATCGGGCATATTCGTTAACTATCCTGATCCGTGGGACAAACGCCGCTGGCGAAAAAACAGGATCCTCAATCAAGAGATGCTACGCATCATGCACGGTTTATTAGCGCCAAATGGATTCCTTCGCTACAAAACCGACCATGCAGAGTATTTTCGCTCTACTGCCGAGTTACTAAATCAAGAAGCTAATTGGAATACTACCAAGTATACCGAGGACCTTGTATCAAGCTCCTGGATGGAAGAAAATATCCCGACTGAGTTCGAAGGTTTGTTTCGGTCTCAAAACAAACCCCTTCACCTGCTCGAAGCAACTCCCCTCGGTAACATCTGACTAGAATACTGCGTACTGGATACTCTCACACTAGAGACTGGCAAGCGCACTCTTAATTCGCTCAAAGGTCTCATCTTCAGTACCTGAAACGGGGATAACCTTTACCGGCTCATCTGCATCAGGCCTCTCGAGCGTCTCAAATTGACTTCCAAGAAGTGACACGGGCATATACTCGTGTTGTCTCGCGTTAACCCTCTCTCGAATTACTTCTTCGGGTGCATCCAGAAAGAAAAAGACAACTTTATCTTCAGCACCTTCAAGCAACCGCTCGCGGTATACTTTACGCAATGCAGAGCATGTCATCACAATTGTTTTATCTCCCGATTCTCGAATTGCCCCATTTAGCTTTTCCAACCAGGGCCACCTATCTTCATCGGTTAACGGAATCCCGGCGCGCATCTTCTCCTTCATCTCAATGGGATGAAACATGTCTGCTTCAAATACCGAATCGCACCCAAGGTACTGCGCCGTTCGCTCGGCCAATGTTGTCTTTCCACAGCCGCATACTCCCATAAATACAATCTTCATATCTGCTCGCATAGGTACCTACTTCCCTACTTTACTTTTAACCGTATCGGGGCGCTCGAGAACTCAGCCAAACCCCATCCTTGATGGTATACCCCACATTATTTCAATTATCTAGCCTATCTATTGCGGAGGGGTGTAGTTAGGAACAGAAATGATGTGATGAAGCATCTTATTCCCATAGGGACTCTGTTCTCAAAGAACACGTCTGAGGAGGGTATAAGCAAGGTATCTTCAAATAGTTACACTAGCCAAAGCCTTCCGTCGTTTTAAACCATCGGACCAAATCTACAACAGAGACGTAGAGAGTGCATCGTTGTACCCCTAGCACATAGAGAAACAGCTCAAATGCTCGCTCCCAAACGCACTCAAAAGAGGGACTAAAACGTATGATACAGCTCCATAACCTCTCAAAGCATTACCGGGATTGCAAAGCTGTCGACAATATATCTCTCCAAATCCCTAAGGGATCTATCTTTGGCTTTCTTGGTATGAACGGAGCCGGAAAAACCTCCACCATCAAAATGATGACCGGAATCCTCCGTCCTACCACTGGAACAGTTACAATTGCAGGCCACTGTTTGGCAAAAGAACCTTCGAAAGCAAAGGCCGCTATTGGCTATGTGCCAGATAGACCGTATGTCTATCCAAAACTCAGTGGGCGGGAGTACCTATACTTCATGTGCGACCTTTATAACGTAGCTGTGAAAGAGGTCGACACGCGTATAGATAGCGTTCTAGACGAGTACGGTATGGCTCAATATCAGCACAACCTCATCGAAAGCTATTCCCATGGTATGAAGCAACGTATCGCCTTCTGTGGAGCACTCGTCCACAAGCCTACAGTGCTCATCGTCGATGAACCCATGGTAGGACTTGATCCCCATGGAGCAAAGACGTTGAAATCAGCTCTTAAAAGAGAGGCTAACGCCGGGACGACAGTTTTCTTATCGACACATTCCCTTCACGTTGCAGAGGAGCTCGCCGACACAATCGCAATTCTTCACAAGGGAAAGATTATCATAAGTGGCTCGTTTCAGGAGATTCAAAGGATGAGTCAGCGCGGTCATGAACACCTAGAAGAGATCTTTATTGAGCTTACCTCCCAAGCTTCGCCGTATGAGATGTATGCAGGAGGAATCTGATGCACTTGGCATACCGAAGCATACGAGCCTGTGCTCCCCTCGTCTCGCTTCCAAAGGTTATATCGCTGAAAAATCGCTTTTTTCGCGCCAGCACCTCTCTCTTTGGAGACTGGGCCGTCTTTGCCGTAACACTTATCTTGATAGCAGGATTCTACCTCTGCTCCCTTCATACATTAGCAGAATGGCAAACCAGTCCTGTCTATCAAGCAAACATTCCCCTCCTCGTTGGGACCCTCGTGTGTGCCGTAGGAATACTTGTGATCATCTCCTCGGCTGTAACGAGCATCGGCTCTCTTTTACTATCTCAGGATATGGAGCTTCTTCTGTCCGCTCCGATTCGGACATCTAAAATTGTCGGCGGAAAACTCTCGGAAGTTGCCTTAGCCACTTCATGGATGCTTCTTTTATTCCTGGTTCCTCCGTTTATAGCAGTTGGAAACTACTGGGGAGCGCCGAGTGAATATTACGCGTTATCGATCGTATTCTTTGTCGCAACAGTGTGGTTCTCAGCCGCTATCGGAATGATCATAGCGCTTCTTTTTTGCTCTATCATTTCTGCCAAAACTGGAAGAGCTATCTTAGCAGTGATGTTTGTTGGCACACTGATAGTTATAACTATTTTAAGCAATCCCGGTCACGACGTCGGTGTGTTTTCACTTCTCTCTTCAACAGCTCATACATCTCATATAGAGATGGTAAAACAATATCCCTATCTACCGGCAGTCTGGATTGGTCGAGCCTTACGTCAATTACTAAACGGCAGCACTTCCCCTATTCTGCTCATCATAGCCATTATCTTCCTCTTAAACATTGCACTAACAACCGGCCTTAACTGGCTCTATACCAAACTGTATTCCCGAGCCTATACGCATCTTCAAAACTCCTCTAGCGGCGAAATTTCTCTAAGGCTGCCACGATCCTTTGATAGAAAACTTTTCTTCAAGTGGATGAGTCGGCCCCGCTTCGCTCTCATTACACGTGAGTTTTTTTCTTTTAGTCGCGATCTGACTCAAACAATTCAAATGGGAATGCTGTTATCGATCTGCATCCTGTATCTCTTCAATATTGGCCGGCTTGAATACCCCAGCAATGTTGGAGTAACCATGCTTCAAGCATGGGATGTTATTACGGTGCTTTTGTGCTTTCTCTTAAGCTCTCTCATAACGCTCTCAATATGTTCTCGATTCGTTTTTCCGTCTATTTCTCTAGAAGGAAAAACCCTATGGATTTTACAATCCTCTCCACTCTCATCCTCGGAGATATTACGTGCAAAGTATCTCGCTTGGCTTGTGCCGACTGCGCTAATCGGCATGGTTATATTTATGTCAGGAGGATTCGCTCTCGGACTCCCTCCCATTATCCTTCTCCTATTAGTTGTAATGGGTCTGATTATTACCAGAACGCTTGTTGCCCTTGCTATCGGCATGGGAACTCGCTTTGCATTCTTTGAGTGGGAACACCCCACACAACTTGCCACCACAGTGGGTAACTTCTTGTTTCTAAGCTCGGGGGTCGCCATTGTGGGAATCCAAACTAGTATCGCAGCCATGGTGTTCGGCGCCTACTATTTCCTTCCAGAGCTCTTTAATACACCCATTCACCGCAGCATCCTCTTTGCATTCGGGATCGCGTCGCTACTTGTAGTGCATACGTTTACCGCAAAGGTAGCTTTGCGTATTGGAATCCGCGCCCTCGATAATCTCTATGAATGATCGAATGCTACTCGTGTGAACATTGCCTCCGGCTACATCTTTGTGTCATTCTTGAGTGGTCACATGATTTCACGCAATGCTTATGAAACCCGCAGCCATCGTTCGAACCTCGAATCGCCTCAACCTTGACTACAAACGTGAAGCATCACAGTTTCCGTCCCTACAAGGGGGCATTATCGATATCCATTCGCATCTTGAAGGAAAACAAGCTACAACGCTCTACGCTGAGGCTGCAAAACATTATGGAATCTCGAAAACGTATTCGATGACCGCCCTTCATGAAATCCCCACGGTTCGCTCCGTCTTACACGAGGCAGTTTCATTTATCGCCATTCCAAATTTTCGCGCTGGTGATATCACACAAAGCTTTGGGCCTGAGTTTGTTTCGCAACTTCCCTCATTTCAAAAACATGGGGCTAGAATTGCTAAGTTTTGGAATGCCCCGAGGATATACGAAGCTTCAAACGAGCCGTTTCACCAAAGTCCATTAAGAATTAACTCACCGCTTCGCAAGGACACCATGAAATGCGCCGCTGATTTGGGCATGTGCTTTATGGCTCATATTGCTGACCCAGACACGTGGTTTTCGACAAAATACAAAGATGCTCAGCGATACGGAACAAAGCAGGAGCAGTATGAGTTATTTGAAGACGTGTTATCGGAATTCCAAGTGCCTTGGATAGCAGCTCATATGGGTGGCTATCCGGAAGATTTGCAGTTCTTAAGTAAACTTTTGTCTCGTAACAAAAACCTCTACCTGGACTGTAGTGCTACAAAGTGGATTGTGCGAGAGCTAAGCAAACATCCGCTCGAAGACGTTCGAGATTTTTTCACGAAATGGGAGGGGCGACTTCTGTTTGGCTCAGACATAGTAGCTCGTGAATCGCACCTATCAAACGCATCAAGTCAAAACGAAATGGACTCCAAAGCCTCCTCTACAATAGAAGCATTCGACCTCTATGCCTCACGTTATTGGGCTCTTCGAACTCTCCTTGAAACAGGCTATGTAGGTGAGTCACCAATTTCAGATCCAGACCTTCACCTTGTCGATGCAGATACATACACCCCGTCGGATGCTCCGATGCTACGAGGTGTCGCTCTCGCGGCAGAAACACTACAAAAATTATATAGAACGACCGCGGAAGAACTAGGTATGTGATACGGCATCCCGCACTTTATCCATCCCACAGCTTTTGGGGCACATCTTAGTGGGCGTACCTAGTATACTGAGCCACTCTGACACTCACGCAAGGTATCTTGTGCATCTTCTAATCTAGACTCTGCAATAGCCACTCTCTCTTGCGCGGTCGTTATCCGCTGAGCACTTCGGTAAAGATAACCTTGTGCATATGTGGCATACGAATTGTATCGAGCTACTGCACTGTTTACCCGATACTGCGCCTGTAGACTTCTGTTTCTGGCCGCATATACTGCCGAACCAATACAGCTACTGCTTCTCCAAAAAAACAATGTGCGAACGATACAACGAGCGGTATTGCCAGCAGATAGGCTGTTTACTCTACTTAAATTATAACGAGCCAAATCAATCTGGTACTGGTAGGCATTTAGCCTCCTGCTTACCATATCCTGTGTTCGGTAATACGAATCTTGAGCCTGATTTACATTCGACTGGGCTCGTGACACCTCTGATGATGCGCGAGAAACGTTGTACTCCTCGTAACGACACGAGTTCGCAAATGCTGTTTCCTGAACAGCGAGCAAACTCATAAGACTTACAATAGAAAAGAGAACTCTGGTCATGGCGGTTTCTCCAGATTTTTAAATGTCACAAAACATAAGTAGTAAAACACGGGTATAGTACCAAAACACTCTGACTAATCAATTGTGAATCTAATTCTCCTAATTTCAGTATGTTACATAACTACTCTTGCCCTCTCACTCAAGATTCCCCCCTCGCGGTACCTAATAGTGGTACGGTTACCACTGAGCAATTTGGTATACTTAAATGAAGCGGCATGAAGCGTCGCAGCTAGAGCCACAATGAACCAATCAAGGATTACGTCATGCCAAGTCATCCCCAGTCTGTCACCATCGAACCAATCAATCTTGAAAGTTATCAGTCTGTGCACGAGGGAGATCCGCTGGCTATCAATGGTTTTGAATACATTGAACTGTACGCCGATTGTGAAAAGCAGAGTGCTTTTTTTCTCTCCAGAGCGTTTGGATTTACACCGGTAGCCTACAAAGGATTAGAAACTGGCAGCAAAGACAAAGCGTGCGTAATACTGAAGCAAGGTAACGTCCGTCTTGTTATCTCATCTCCCCTTCACTCTGATACCGAGATTTCACAGCACGTATATAAACATGGATTTTCGGTCAAGGATGTAGCATTTAATGTCCCTGATGCCGTCCTTGCATATCAGGAGGCTCTTGCTCGAGGAGCAACAGGTATCATCGCGCCCGAGCGACTAACTGATGATCATGGAACCTTGATTCGGTCGGCTATCCAGACCTATGGAGATACTATTCACTCCTTCATCTCGCGAGATAGTTATCCAGAAGATCTACTACCTGGATTCGTAGCGTATGGAAAAATATTCCCAAACTCTCCAGAGATATCGAGTGCTGGATTGCTCTGTATCGACCATGTTGTCGGGAATGTCGAACTCGGAAAGATGGACCATTGGGTTTCTTTTTATGAAAACATCCTAGGATTCTCTCAGCTAACTCACTTTACCGATGACGACATCTCGACCGAATATTCAGCACTCATGTCAAAGGTCATGTTCAATGGCAACGGTAAGATCAAACTCCCTATTAATGAGCCTGCCGAAGGTAAGCGTAAGTCACAAATCGAAGAATACTTGGAATACAATGAGGGGCCAGGCGTTCAACATATAGCATTTCGTACTGATAATATCATCGACACTGTGTCAAATTTACGAAAGAACGGCGTGCGCTTCCTATTTGTTCCTAAAACGTATTACGAACAGATTCCCGATAGAATCGGCGAGATAAAAGAGGATCTGGAAACAATTCAGACCCTGGGAATCCTCGTCGACCGAGATGAAGATGGATATCTGCTCCAAATCTTTACCAAAACTCTTGAAGACCGCCCGACGCTATTTTTTGAAATTATTCAACGCGAGGGATCACAGGGCTTCGGCGTTGGTAATTTCAAGGCACTCTTCGAAGCGATTGAACGAGACCAAGCAGAGCGAGGAAATCTTTAAGTGCATAACCTACGTACGTCACTCAGTATCAGCGGACCATAAAAAACGGAAATGATCTTGTTTGCCAAACCTTTAACTCGCGCTCAAGTTTGGTTTTGTTGCGGAATAGGTCTCCAAATCCACTGCACCCAATAATTTCGCTCATGTCCTTGTTCAACGTATTGAGCTTATGAAGTAGTGGGCTACGCTGCTCTGCTGTAGAGCATTCCGCAAGTGCTTGCCTGATACTACCTCGTTGGGCATCAAGCTCCGTAATCAGCTCTTTCTCCTCACTGGTGAATATTCCGACCTGAAAAAACGACTGTGGACGTGCTGTAATCTCCTTTTGTTGGCTGGCATAGATACTGGTGCGCTCTAAATCGTTAAGACGCTCTGGTGCAATGTACCGAGTAGCCGATGCGACAACGAAACGAGGAAGCTTTACACCCCATAGATTCTCAGCAAATTCATCAACAAATCTATCGTACTTGGCACCGCCAATACCATGCACAAATAAATCACAGCAAAAAGCTCGAAGAAATAGCGTTGTAATGCTTCCCCTCGACACGATTTCGCCTGAAGAAGGTTGCTGTTGTTCTTCTTCAACTTTATAACTCTTTCGCTTTCCGTCTTCGATACGCCACAACGGTAATTCACACTCTCTCGCGGTGACAGTGAGGTTGGGAAATGGATTTGCTTTATTCGAGATGTTGTGACTTTCTCTGTACTCATCAAGAGTTGTATTATAGCACCTGACTACCCGCCGGGGCTCCGCGCAGAAATGCTTTAAAACTTGCCTGAAGCCATCTAGTCGAAACAGAGAAGAAAGAGGCACCTCAGGCATTACAAATCCCTGTAAGGCCCATCGGACGATGGTATGGGCATGCAGGACAGACCTTCCCGCAAACCGTTCATAGAGAGCTAGAGCACGGGCCGCCCGATCTGCCTCCTCTTGCAATCCTACATTGATGAGCCCCCGCTGGATCTGCTCACTACAGGCTAGGAGTTCTTTGGAATGAACAATAGTATGTTGACGAAAAATCTTGTCGGTCGGCTCTGTGATAGATCCCCGCGCCAGCTCTATCGCATCATTGGCTCGTGCAGGCCATACGAGCTCTCCACTATCACCACAGTCGGTGTCAATCACTACATGGACACCGTACGCTTGCGTTACCTGTACAACATTCTGGTGCGCCCGTGCCTTAGCAAGAAGTCCATGATGATATACTACCGGCTGATGTCCAGACATGATAAGCAAGGAGTTCCCATCGGAACACCTCTCAGAAACGTGTTCCGCTACTGAAATACCCACCTCTTGAGCGATAGAGCGGAGTTCCGCGGTATACCGCTCAGTTGCTTCAATCACCTCCTCTCGTATCTGCTGGCAAAGCGGCGCGCCCAGTATATTAAAGAGTTCAGTGCGATTCTTTTGATTCGCTTTCAGCACCTCTGGCCAATGCTTGAAATCAGGATTACAGGTCCAACTCTCTTGATACGTCTCGGTTGTGCTCATCATAATAGAGGAAGCCTACACGGATCTTCAAAGGCATTCCAGTCTACGAATCACTATGTCATGAACCCAAGGCTATCGTAGCCTACACATAATCTAAGATCGTTAGTCGAAGAATCTTCGCGGTAACAGAGTACGAGGCCTGAAGAGCTGTTTGAGCTTGCTGTAGATTGGCGGCGACTTCGGTCTCATCTGCGTCCTGCATACGACTCAGTACCTCTCGAGCTGAATTCTTAGTAAGCTCAAGTAGCGCTTCGCCAGTTTCGAGTCGACGTAGTCGTCCACCAAGCGAAACCCGTTCAGGAATCATATCCACATCTCTGGCCGTGTTTAGGAGGTCAATAGTAGCCTTGATGTCTTCGGTTTGCGTGTGGAAATCATCGGGAAATGTATAGGCTGCGCCCGTACCGTCTGGAGTCCCCGATGCGGGCAGTGTGGTATATCCGGATAGCGTGCGTGCCAACCGCTCCAACGCCTCCATACTAGTTCCAAACAACTCATCTGCGGGGGTATTCAGGTTAACCGAAATAGTATCGGTTACCTTAACACTCTTTGTGCCATCTTTACCTGGATTACCATCAAACACCCAACGCACCGAAGCGAGTCCGTCAGTCGGCTCGTCGTAGCTATTTTGATCAAATGGCGCGTCAGCATCATCAGTACCGCCGTATACATAGCGCCCCTGATACGTAGAGTTAGCGAGGTTAGCCATCTGATCGCGAATCTGAAACACCTCTTCCGCTAGTTGTGCACGAGAGGTTTCATTGAGTGTTTCGTTCGCTCCTTGCTGCGCTATCTCCTTTGCACGTACGATTAATTCGGTAGCTTGACTAACGATATTGTCCTGAAATTGCAAAAACCCCATCGTTTGCGCAATCGTGCTGGAGTACGAATCGATCTTTTCTATTTGTTGTTTATACCGGCTAATTGCGCCTGCATCGACTGCATCGCTTGGCTTGCTAACTTTGACGCCGCTAGTTAATTGGTTGGAGAGATCGTTTAATCTTCTCTTATTCTCCAAAGCTTGCGAAACAAGGCTTCGAACACTTTGATTTTCAGATACTCGTATCATATCAAGCTCACAATTGTGTCTATTATTTCAGAAGCGGTTCTAATCATTCTCGCAGAGGCTTGAAATGCTTTCTGATACTTAATGACATTTGCAAATTCCTCATCGAGACTTACCGATGAGAACTCATCTCTCTTTGTTTGAGCCGAAAGCAAATTTGCTTCGGCCACTTGGTACTCATTTTGAGCGGCCGCCTTCAGGCTTCCGATAATACTGACCGACGAGTTGTATAACTCATCAAATGTTCCGGTAAATGTTCCTTGTACGAGATCAAATGCAAAGACTTGGGTCCTTAAATCAGCGAGCGCGACTGCATTGTCGCCATTACCCCCAACAAAAGCTGTCGAGCCATCTGCTGAATCAACGTCTCTACCGGCTGCAAACTCATCGGGGGTCGAGAATCCCATCCGTAAGATAGATGAAAAACTATCGATGCCACTAGCTGTTAGATCGGCAATCGTGGCAATTCCATCTCCGTCGGCATCCTTGACACCAGAGAAGTCAAAATCGAAGAGACCAAAAACATCGGGTGGATTGCCGTTTAGATCTGCACTACTAGGCTCAAACCCCGGCGTTGTTGTATCTTCATCGTTACCCCGATACACCTGATTGATACTAGTGAGTAAGGTCTTTGTCACAGCTTCAATCCGAGCAGCCATTCTAACAAGGTCGCCATCAGCCTCATACGCACTCGTGTTTGACGTATCCGCTGTACCCCGCAACTCCAGAACACCACCAAGAGCCCCTTCGCCATTTTTTATCACCGAAGTAAGATCCAAGTGCGATGGAGCTGTCTCGCTCCCAAAATTATAAACAACATAGCTTAGTACTCCTCCACTGAGTGAAGGGGGTAAATCACCGGAAGCAAAACTTGGAGTAGTCGTAACCTCAAGCGGCCGTGAGGTGCTTTGATGCACGAGAGGAAACCCATTCTCTAAATACAGGTTAATCGCGCCATTGGGGGTTTCAAGGATATCAAATGAGATTTTTTCTGAAAGCTTGTTGAGTAATACATCCCGCTGATCACGCTCATCAATAGCAGAAACTCCAACTGCTTCACGTTGCGCCACAATATGATTTAGACCAGCAATTTCTTGTGTTAGTGAATTAATGATACTTACCTGCTGGCCGACCTGATAATTAAGCTCGTCCTGAGCGGCGGCGATTTCTTGAAATGTGTTGTTAATAACAGTTACTAAGTCTTGTCCCCGTTGGAGGACATTCAGACGAAGATCGAGGTTAGATGGGTCAACTCCTACTTCGTTTAGTGAAGAGAAGAAATCATTCATCGCAGTACCCACCGTCATCTGGGGGCCGGATAGATTAAATACATTTTCAACACGTGCAAGGTAGTCATTCTTGATAAGGGCTGCACCCTGCTGAGAAGATGCTGTACGCAGGGAGCCCTCAAGAAACTTGTTCGTTAGCCGCTGCACCTCACCTAATTGAACTCCACTTCCTATTCGTAAGATACCATCCAAGGTAGCTGGGTCAGAACGTGTTTGAATTGCAATCTCTCGACGGGTGTATCCGGGAGTATTTACGTTCGCGATATTGTTTGAAGAATTGGCAAGAAGCGCTTGCTGAGCGGTCATCGCTGAGACTGAATTACCCAATATTTTCGAGCTGAAATTGGTCATATTCTATGCGCTTTAGGAGGCAAAAATTGCCGCTTCTATTGCCTTACAGATAGTAGAGCAACGTTTGTGCCGAATACGTATCCAATCCGAAAAAGCCATGTATTTCGCATACAAATGCCGTCAAGAGGCGCTCTTTTCTGGAGAGAAATACGCCGATAGACGGCTAGAGAAGAGCCTCTCTCTTTCTTGGATTTTTAAGCGGCATCCGGTCGATTGGTAGTTACGCCTGCCCTAGCAATGAACCTGTCCTGGGAGCACTCGGTTCAACTGCTTCCTGCACAGTACCAAATGAATTGTAGACACGGTTTACATTCTGACTGGCTGACCAGAGAAGTGATATCTCTCCGTTTACCATTCCAAGCGAAAACTGCAGTACTTGGCTAAACTCACTTGTGGCTCGTTCAACAACCGCTACAGCAGCTTTTATCCTTTGTATTAGAGATTCTAGCATGCGCTTATCACGAGGCTCTTCCATGATCTCTACAATCTCTGAGAGGCGGATGGGCTCATCGTACTCATCGGAAAATGATGCGGTAAGTTCCAAACGGCGGTCTTTGAGCTCACCTAGCTTCTCTGTGATTTCGTGCCGTTTTTCACTGTATTGGGAAACTTCATCGGACTTGAGTCGTACGATACAATCCTGCTCTTTTTTCAGGACTGCAACGTATTGCTCATATAGAACAAGCTCTTGCTCCAAGAGCTTTTCAAGCGTGCGACTCGCTTTAGAATTAAAGGCCATGGACATACTCCCGAAAATAGCCGAACAACCAACGATCTACGACCGCTTACAAACGACCAATTAGCTTCCGAGCCACTTTGCAATCATCCATGATTGTATTGAAAAATACTGCGATACGACACTTCTACAACAAAACTACTATCCTTCGTTTTCTCGAAGCGCTCCTCCACCGAATAGAACCTCGAGAGATATCTCCTCTCCGATGGATGCCGCTACTAAATTAGTAGCTGGCGAATACGTGCCATTTTGAATCTGATCTTTGAGGGCTGCAACTTTTTGAGCGCGCTCATCCGCCATTGTACTAGGATTTAACTCTTGCTTTAAGAGGGCCCCGAGAGATGAAATTGTCATAGTATCTTGCTTGGTCGTCTTAGCAAGTTCTGCCGCAAGTCCTCCCTGAGCACCTGCATCTCGTGAGATTCTCTGTCCCGCTGTCTGGTCGGATACGCGCTGTGCCTCAGTCTGGGCCTTAATTTGACTGTTTCTCTCTGAGCCGGGAACTTTCATATCGCCTCTTCTTTCTTCCTTAATTTTAGCGCCGCTTACACTCTCGATAAGCATACTTTACAACTGCCTAGCTCCGTCTCACCAGTTTAGAATGTTGCTGCCTGATTCTTTAGATGCACCAAAGCCCAAAAAGGTTACTTAGTTTTTGTCAACCTATTGATATCTTTCATAATAACTTCTTTCACACCTATACCTTTACCCTCTGATATCGATGTCGCCAAGGCCTGATTTAACATATCTCGGTACATATTTTCCTCATTACTACCTGAGAGAAGCCCTTCTTTAGGCACCGTATTCCACATCGAATCAATCATCTGCTTGAGCAAAAGTGCCTCGAAGTCTCGGGCTACCTTTTCTGGATTCTTGCTATCAGGAACCGGTGGCGTAGAAAACTTATCTGTCGCAATGCCGCTTGCTCCCGCTGGTAGTTTGATACTTGTCATCTCTCTACTATCCTTTTACCTCACTACATCACTACTAATTCAGCATTTAAAGCTCCTGCTGCCTTAAGCGCTGTAAAGATGGCGATCAGATCTCGCGGCGTTGCTCCTAACGAATTAAGAGCTTTTACGACATCACCCAACGTCACCTCACCGCCTACTATCCGAAGCGCTTTTACATCCTCAGTCACATTTACATCACTGTTTGTTACTGCCGCTGTGGTTCCTCCTGCAAGCGCGTTAGGTTGTACAACATTAGTCTCAGAACGAATGGATATATTGAGATTACCGTGGGCCAGTGCAACTTTTCCTATCGTCACTTTATCGCCCATGATAACGGTACCCGTTCGTTCGTTTACGACTACCTTAGCTCCAACGTCTTGCTCTACCTCAACTTGCTCAAGCGTGGCTACAAGGGTGACCGGATCAACATGACCGGCCGAGTCTAGCGCAACTTCAACCGATGCAGAATCAACAGCACTTGCAACAGGCTTGCCCATCTTCCGATTAAGCGCTCCAACAACCCTTGTCATCGTCGTAAAATCAGGGCTGCGCAAAACGATACGTACTTTGTTGGACTGAAAGAGGTCAAACGGTATAGCTCGCTCTACAAGAGCTCCTTCAGGGATTGTTCCAACGGTAGGATGGTTCTTTTGTGCAGAATCTCCTCCTTGGCTGACAGCAAATCCACCAAGATTAATAGCCCCTTGGGCAACCGCATACGTATTTCCATCAGCGCCTTTAAGAGGAGTAAAGAGTAACATACCTCCTTGCAGACTCTTTGCGTCTCCCAACGATGACAAAGTCACGTTTATCTTCGATCCGGGTCGAGAGAATGGCGGAAGCTCTGCTGTCACCATAACAGCGGCGACGTTTTTCACCCGAACTGCATTTGGGTCAACCCGAATACCCATTTTCTCTAACATGTTTGAGATGCTTTTAGGGGTAAAGTCAGTCATTCGACCATCACCCGTGCCGTTTAGTCCAACGACTAATCCGTATCCTAATAACTGGTTACCTCGCACACCTTCGATATCGGCAATATCCTTTAGCCGTGCAGCGTGCGCTGTTGAAAGACAATAAAAAATTGCTATCAATGCTACAAAAATTCGTTTCATGATTCCCCTTAAAATGGCCATAGAATTCTTAGTAAACGCCCGAGCCAACCACCGTATTGAGCCTCTCCAACAGTGCCCTTACCATAGTAGTCAATTCTAATTTGTGCGATTTGCGAGGCGTTAACCTCATTGTTAGAATTGATATCACGCTGTCGCACGAGACCCGATATCGCCATAATTTGTTCCTCATTATTCACAGCGATGATCTTCTCACCCTCAATTCGTAGCAATCCAGAGGGAAGTACCTCTGCAACCACTGCTGAAATTTGTGCTGTTAATTGTCCCTGCCGAACAGTTCTTCCTTCGCCCTTAAAGTCATTCTGTGTTGATGCTTTGATAAGACTCGCCATATTCGGTGGTCGCGACCAATTAGCAGGCTGGCTCTCAAGCCCCAGTAAATTCTCTATCGCTGCCATGTACTGACTCTTAGACTTCACCTCAGTATCAGCATTGTGCCTACCCAATGATTGCTCATTTACGATGATCGTGACCAAATCCATTGGCTGCCACGCTCTAAAGTCTCTAAATGGTTCATTACCACTCTGACTCTCTCGCCAGAGCGAGGCTGTAACACCTGGATCTCCTAACTCAAGAGGTTGCCTGTAAGGAGGTGCTCCCCTATTAGCACTCCGGATGACCCGCACATCTGGCCCAAGATCGCCTTCATACTGAACTTGCCGAAGGGAGGCCCGTGCATCGCCATTCTGCGATGTGACTTTTGCCAATCTACTTGGTGTTTGAGCCGCCTCCGATTGCCCAATTCCTGCCTGACCGTGCTGATCGAGAACTGTCGGAATGGCCGCGCCTAATCCTGCATACTTCGACGACGGGACATACGGGTCCTGCGAGACTCGAGGCGCGCAGCCTATCGCGCAAACGATCCCGCACAACGCAGTTCGCGCCATGAAATCGTTAGTCTTACATTTAAATTCACTTAGCTTCATGCCTTCACCTCGTGCTATCGCACTATCATTTATTACAGTCCTACCTCTACGAGCCCAGTGCTCACTACTCGAGCCGTAACTACCCGATTAGAAGCTTCATTCTTAACCTTGATAATTTCTCTCTCTGCACCAGATTCAAGAGCTATCCCACTGGCTTCAGCTTCTAACCGACCCCGTCGATACACCATGCTCACACGAGCCCCTGCTCGAACAACCGGTGGAGTTTCAATACTAGAGACACGAAACATCTGCCCCTGCCCAATATCTCTCTTCGTCTCTCTTCCGATAACATCTCCTAACTCAGTCACTGCATCACTTTGAATACCTTTTGCATTAACCTTCTCTAATCGAACATCGTCAGCTGTAATGACATCTCCTCGCTTTACCACTCGAGTAGCTACAGGCATCAACTTCCACTCATCAGCTAAGGCCTTCATCTGAAACCGAACCTCCTCGGCACCCGCTTTTGAGCGGTAATCGATATCAAAGCGCCCTCTAGTAATGGGTCTTATCCCGACAACTTCAACCCCAAAGCTATCGACCGGTATCTTCACCGGTTGAGCTTTTACTAATTGCCTTAACTCAATCTGCTTCTCTTCTCCCTTAAGAAAAGATTTTAATGCCATCTCGAGCTCGGGGATCCCCACCTCACGATAGGCCCTGGTGACAGCAATATCTTTTGGAATGTTATAAACAATGTCACGTAGCCTAACTCCGGCGTCTCGAAGTGTATCGAGAACCTCAACGCCCCGTATTATATGCGTTATCCCCGCCTTCGGACTCTTCGCTATCTCAAGCTTTCGTAGCTCTACAATTGCTTCATCATCCATAATAGATGGCGACTCAATCTCAGCAATATCAGAAAGTCGAATGACTGGGTCAGCAACCACCGCAGTACCCCGCCCCTCAATTCGGATCTCGGTCCGACCTGACAACGGAATCTCTGCTTGTGCACAGTGGCTTCCTACAAGCATCCACATCGCAATTACTGTATTAGTAAATCGTTTCATCATACTATCTCTTCAAGTTAATAACTGAACTTAACATTTCATCGGCAGTAGTTATGCCCTTTGAGGACGCTTCGTACGCTCGTTGCGCTGTAATCATATTGACTACCTGCTCAACGACACTGACATTACTACTCTCTACAAATCCTTGATTAAGTCTTCCAAACCCAAGTTGGCTAAAAATACCATTTACTGGCGCTCCAGAGGCTTGCGTCTGTTCGTAAAGATTTTGCCCCATCGCGCGTAGTCCAGCGTTGTTTGGAAATCGCACACCGATTAACTGTCCAACCTGTGTTGGCACCGCGTTATTTGGCTGCGTTACTGTCACAGTACCATCCTGAGCTATCGTAATTCCAAGTGCATCCTGAGGGAT
The DNA here is from genome assembly GCA_038134595.1 of Pseudomonadota bacterium. Lineage (GTDB taxonomy): Bacteria > Bdellovibrionota_C > UBA2361 > UBA2361 > OMII01 > OMII01. The sequence continues at coordinate 70,545 of JAYPVM010000012.1, forward strand.
GGTAATACCCGGCGATACTTGATACCCATCTGAAGTAACAAGCTGTCCATTGAAATCGAGCTGAAACACTCCCGAGCGAGTGTAGGCGAATGTCCCATCAGGTCGTAAGACTTGAAAGAATCCATCTCCCTCAATCGCCACATCAAGTTGATTACCGGTGGAACTCAGATCGCCTTGTGTAAACACCTTCTGGATAGACGATGTTTTCACTCCTAATCCGACACCCACACCTGTTGGGTTAGTAGTGATCTGCGATGTTTGTGCCCCAGGAGCCACTGTGTATTGATACATCAGATCCTGAAAATCAGCGCGTCCCTTCTTGAAGCCGACCGTGTTCACGTTCGCCAGGTTATTGGAGATGTTGTCAATATTTGTCTCCTGGGCGTTCATACCAGTAGCCGCTGTATATAGTGCTCTAATCATCTAATCTCTCCTACTGTTGCCTACGTCCTACTTGCGTCACTGCTAATTGATTTAAGTTATCCAACGTCTGTGCGGCCTTCGTATAAGCCTGAAAAGCTCGATTGGTCGATATCAAGTCAACCATCCCCGAAATCGCTGATACATTCGACATTTCTAAAGATTGCGGTTCAAGCAAGGTCTCAACAGGAACAGGCTGTACGCCCTGTGGCGCTTTAAACCTGGTTCCCTCGACAGATTGCAACTGCGATGTATCGTCAAACTTGACGACACGAAGACGTCCAACGATATTGGGAACACCTCCCACTGCAGGACCTGCAGTTACACTTCCGTTGGGAAGTATGGAAACGCCGGGAGCTTGCGCCAAAATCGGACCACCATCTCCTTGCACTTGATATCCATCGGCGGTAATCAATTGTCCATCGGGGGACAATGAAAAATTTCCAGCCCTGGTATATCGATCTCCCTCGGGAGTTTGGACAACAAAAAATTCATTCGGGCTTCGCAATGCCACGTCCAGCGGATTTCCTGTCTGCTGAATGGGTCCCATAGAAAAGTCGATTTGGGTCTTAATGTCTGTTACACCCGGCAAACGAGATTGATCGTCTTTTCCGTATGGGTCCGGAGAGTCTATTGTGCTAGCCAGCGTATTATCAAAGCTCTGAGAAGCCGTAACGACATACTGCCCCTTAAAGCCAACGGTGCTAATATTGGCCAGATTGTTATTCTGAACCTCAAGCTTTTTCATCTGTAGGACTCCCGACGAAGCCGCTAGATATGATCCGATATCCATAGTGCTACCTCACTCTACCTACATCTACACATACACATACATGCGACAACTACATTCGTTTTACGCACCACGAGAGCTCCCCAATACACCCAATCGCTTATCGTTTGCTTTGCGATTAGCGCGCATTACACTTTCTTTTTCCTCTTGAACCTCGATTTCAATCATCTCCGCAAGACGACTAACCCCATCGATCTCTAAACCCGTTTTCTCTGCTACTTCCTCAGTAGAACTTCCATCGCGTAGCATATCCTCTGCAGCTTTATAGATATTCTGTAAGCGCTGTAGGGGGTTTTTAACCACGACCTCTTGAGGATGCTCTTCTTGAAACTCGGGCTCTAACCACTCAGACGCCTTTCGAGATTCGGCGCGAGTCGTGAACACCTCTTTTTCAATGACAAGGCCACTTGTTGTTTGGGATGTCGTCTCATTCATCACAGGCAAACTCGTTGCTGGAACCGATCCATGATGAATTTGCTTTCCAGCATGCAGAGACTGTTGTAGCTCTTTACGCTCGCGGTAGGCTCCCTCAGTAAGTAAGGACAACTCTTTCGTCAAACTCTCAGCCTCAACAATAGAGAGCGAAATCTCCTTTTCGCACTTTTCAACATCAGCTAAATATCGGTGAATGTTTTGCTCGCGCCGCAAAAGCGTGTCATTTAAGTGTTGTGCGGCAGACTCTGCTTCAACAATGAGTCTCGATATCCGTGCCTCAGTCTCTAAAAGCTGTGGAATCATCGCCTGGAGGCGTGACGACTTAACGAAACGGAATGCTAGAATCAGAATAGCTGTTACTAAACAGAGATCTATCACCATTTGCCACATCGAGATCTGCTCAATCATACTCTCACCCGAAACCTTCGTAAGAACCTACGTTTTTAAAAGCACTCCCAGAAAACCCCTTTCAAAAAGAAAAGGTCGTCCTCAAAGCGTCAATAATTCAACTACGCAACAATCATTGGCGTCACACCCTTGACTCCTTCGAGAACGCTTGCTCCGGTTAACTACTTGATTTAACATATACAAGCGTCATCGTGGGGCGAGCCCTAATGACTGCACACAGGTACAGGGGCAAAACACTTGCCAACCTGATGACTACAATGCTTTTAGACAAAAACTTGTATGACTTCCGAGCAACAACTCCTCACACCAGGGCCAACAACAATCCCCCAAAGAATCCTCCGCGCAATGGAGCTGCCAAGACTCCACCACAGAAGCGAAGAGTTCAAAAAAGAGTTCCGAGAGGCCACTGACGGCCTACGATGGCTCCTTGGTTGGGACTCAGATCCCTTAATGCTCGCGTGCTCTGGCTCTGGGGCCATGGAGGCCTCGCTCCTCAATACAACTAAGCCTGGAGACGAAATCGTAACCGTCAGTGCGGGAGTGTTTGGCCAACGATGGAAAGCAATCGGCGAACGTCTTGGTCTTATCGTGCATGAAATGAAGATCCCCTGGGGAGACGTTGTAACAAAAGAGAAGATGGCCGAATTTCTCTCTTCTCGCTCGAATATCCGTGCTGTATGCATGCAACACTGTGAAACGTCTACGACAGCGCTTCATCCATTACATGAGGTTCTTCCGATAATTCGTCAGCAAGCACCATCTGCCCTCACTATAGTAGATGGCATATCCTCCTGTGTAACAACACCGCTTCCTGGAGATTCAACCGTCATTGACATATACATCGCAGGCTCTCAAAAAGCCTTTATGTTACCTCCGGGGCTTTCAATGGTGGCTTTGTCACAAACTGCCTGGAAGCGCGTGGAACAAACGCCGAAACGCTCGCTCTATTTTGATTTTGAGCTAGCACGGGAATCACTCAAAACAGACCAAACGCCGTGGACCCCCGCTACGACTCTTGTCGTTGGTCTCAATGAAGCAATACGGATCTTTAAAGAAGACGGGCTCGAACACATCTACAAAAGGCACTCTAATCTGAGTGCGCTAGCAAGAAAGGTGCTTACGCAACTAGGGCTGCGGCTCGTGGTTGCAGAACATCCTAGCCCCAGCGTCACTGGATTTTATCCACCAAGCGGAATGAGCGCTGATAACCTTCGAAAAGTAATTTTTGAGCAACACGGCATCCGCCTAGCTGGAGGACAGGGACTATTTAAGAAAGAGATTATAAGAATCGGTCACATGGGACTTGTCGAGATTAACGACCTCGTTGCAGGATTACAGGCCATCATCAACGCCATTCATGACTTGGGAGGCTCCCTTCCCTCTCTTAATCTTGAACAGCTAGCTCAGGAGTACCGTTAAGATGGATTCAACACAACAAGCCCTTGGAGAACAAGCCGCCGACGTTTTCACCGAAATTCAAAATCACATCTGCAAAAATCTTGAAGCTCTCGATGGCAAGGCTACGTTTTCAAGTGATATGTGGCAGCGATCCGACATCCAAAACGGCGATGGTGGTGGTGGGGATACGAGAATCCTCACAAACGGGGTCATTTTTGAGAAAGCCGGAGTTAATTTTAGCAAAGTACACGGTGTAATGCCCGCGGATTTCTCAGCACGACTCGGTCATGAAAAAAAAGACACCCCATTTTTTGCAACGGGAGTCTCTCTTGTCATTCATCCTCGTTCTCCCCTTGTGCCAACAACGCACGCCAATTGGAGGTTTATTCAACTAGGAGACAAAAAGTGGTTTGGGGGCGGATCTGATTTAACCCCCTACTACCTCTTTGAAGATGACGCACGACATTTTCACTCTGTCCTAAAGCAAACCTGTGACAAACACAACAAAGACTACTATCCACGGTTTAAAAAATGGTGCGACGAATACTTTTACCTGCCACACCGCAAAGAGGCACGGGGAATCGGAGGGATCTTCTTCGACTATATCGGTCGAGATGAGAAGGTGGACTACGACCAGACATATCAGTTTGTTCGCGACTTAGGATTTGCATTCACCGATCAATACATCCCGATAGTCTCGCAACGAAAAGATTTAGAGTACACGACTGAACAAAAAAACTTTCAGCGTATCAGACGCGGACGCTACGTAGAATTTAATCTTCTCTACGACAGAGGCACACATTTCGGACTGCACACCGGCGGTAGAACAGAGTCTATTCTAATGTCTCTTCCTCCAGAAGTTACATGGGAATACTGCTACGAGCCGCTCCCCGGTTCTGAAGAAGACCTGCTTATAAAAACCCTTCAAAACCCGCGCGACTGGTTGTAATGCACCCCTGCCCGTTATTTTTGAAACAAAGAGGCAAAAATCCACATTCCAAGCCTCACACAAATCCCTATAAGAATCATGGTTGTGATAGGAATCCATACAACAACTGTTCCATTGTTATAATAGATATCCCCTGGTAATCGACCAAACCACGCAAATGGATTGCTCCCCTTTGGTAGATACATCAAGCCAAGTCCGACACAGGCTATAAGTAGGCCTCCAAAGATGAGTATTTTTCCGACCTCAGGCATAATAAAATCAATACTATAAAGCCACTGTGAGAAAAAACAGTACTACCTTACACCAAACAGTAAACTTTTTTCTCAAACGCTCCGTTAACCCTCTAAGGGCGAAGATTAACACCCTTTGATAGGAGCTTACTATATGGAACCAGCTAAATTATTTCTCATCGACGATCAACTTCTCATGCGACAAGCGTTTGCACGCGCACTATCTGTCACAGATAAGTATGAAGTAGTCGGCCACTGCGGTGACACAAATGAAGTGCCCTTTAACCCTGCAACATTTAACGCCGACGTGATTATTCTTGATACCGTTTTCCCAAAACAGCAACAGGTAGAGATGCTACTTGCACTTCGAGAACAAGGCATAAATGCCCCCGTTCTCGTGCTAACAGGTGATGCTCAGTGGGGAGAATTTGAAGCTTCGATAAGTGCAGGAGCTAGAGGGTTTGTGCCAAAACAATCTGACCTTGGAGAGATGGAATTTGCTATAGATACAATCTTACAAGGCTCCACATATGTAAGTCCAAAGTTTAAGGAGCAAGATGCTTCGCCGACGGGCTCAAAGGCCATCCTTTCAACAAGGGAACATGAGATCTTTTTGCTTCTTGCTCAAGGCAAAAAGAACAAGGAGATCGGAAAAATGCTCTCCATAAGCACGCGAACAGTCGATACGCACCGTTCAAACATCTTGAAGAAACTGCAAATGAAGAGTAACGCAGAACTAGTAAAACTCGCTATCTCGGAGAGATTTATTTAACGATTATCGAGGCATCTCTGCTCGTAGGCCCTGCGCGTCATCTACGTCGCCTAGAGCTCTATCGATACAGTCCCATGCAAGTAGTGCGCATTTGATGCGGGCAGAGTGCTTCTTTACACCCTCTAGAGCAAGGGCATCGCCGAGTGCATCAAGCTCATCACCATCTACCTCGCTTTTAATCATTGCCCGAAAAAGGGCCGATAACCGTTTTGCCTCATCTTTTGACTTTCCCGTCAAAAGCTCTGACATAATCGAAGCCGTGGCTTGGCTGATAGAACACCCGTGCCCAGTGCATGCGATCTGCGCGATAGCATCATCTTTAAACTTAATAGTAAGAGACAGTTCATCTCCACACAGTGGATTGTGTAGATCTACCTGTCTATCAGGGTTAATTAATACCCCGCGACACCGCGGCGACTTGTAGTGATCTAACAACAGATCTTGATAAACATCCTCTAAATTCAACGTCTCGACTCCCGTTTGATACCCGCCGATAGTATCAGTATTACAAAGGCAACTTCAAGCCTCCGACCTTTCATAGATATATCAAACGATTATGCTGCCAACTCGCGTCCGTCGAGCACTACAGAAAGTCGCAAAAATGGTTCTGGCTCACCACGTAACGTTATAGTCCCCTCTTTGTACGCCACTTGTAGTGAGAGCTCGCGATTCACTATCTTTGAAAGCACTTCATCGCTGCCCTCCATCTCTGATTGAGCGTTGAGGCCTTGCACAGTCTCACCTGTCGCAAGATCGATACAAAAGTTTCCACTCTCAGTCATAAATTTGATAATACATCCAGGCTCGACGAAACCTTTAGACTGGGCTGTTATGAGTCCAAATAGTCGATGGGTCCACTTCGGTGACATAATACATCTATCGCAATTACTCTACTCTGATCGAGAAAGAGAATAGCCAAGAACGGCCAAAAATACCAGCAAGCTCGACAGATATCGATTGTATTAGGCTGCATTCTCGAGGGCTCCCTGCTGGAGCAACTCCTCAATTCGCGCGGCCTCAGGGATGGCGCCCGCAAATCGTGCGCTAAGCTCTTTTGCCTTCAAGGCTGTCAACAACGCTTCAGCTTGCTCACCACATGCGATATAAGACTGCGCTAACGCTACTAGGTCACGAATACTGAGCCACCCCGTGCTCTGACAGGCAGATGTCGCCAATTGCCGGGCGTAGTCAGGATTAAACACTACATCTGTTTGCTGAAGATATGTCCGCGCTAACAAGCGAAGTACTGTTGGATGCTCAGGTGCTATAGACAGCGCTCGTCGCAAATGGTGGCGAGCGTAATTAATCTTACCCTCGCTCAGTAAAACCTCTGCAAAAGCAAGCACTGCATCAAAGGGACCCTTATCCAAGGACGCCAATTGAGACAGCCGGTCTCTAAACTCAAGTGCGCCCGTCTCAGCCAGCGCTAGTCGCACAGTCGCCACTTCAAATCTGGGGAATCCACCACCATCGCAATGAAACTGCCCCACAATCTCTCTTGCCTCTGCTAGATGCTCGCGCGTACCGCCACAATCGAGCGAGGCATTAATAAAAATAGTAGCCAATTCGGGGTCTGCTCCAAACCGAAGCACTGCCACTCGCGTAGTTGCTATTGCATCGAGCCCATACCCTAGCCACAACTGTAGGCGCGCAAGACGAATATATCCCTCTCGCAAATCGGGAGCCTCAGCAACAATCTGCTTTAAATACATCTCAGATTCAGAGAATTTACGCACTCGGAACAAACAGTGCGAGAGATCCAACATTGCATTAATACGAGCTGGATTATGCGGATACTTTTCGAGCCCTCGCTTGTAGAGACCAATAGCGTGCGTGAAATCACCTGCCTCATACAGCGCACTGGCCTTAATCCACGACGCTACGGGAGCACTCTTCCACGCCGAAATCCACTGACGTGAACCGTGAAACATTCCCTTTATTGAAGCAAAAAGAGCCTTTACCACACAAAACTCCTAAAACGTACGCCACAACCTTTTTGGGCATAGTGATTTTTGGTTATATTTTCTATTCTGCTGATTACATAAAACTGCTTCAGGAAACCATAGCGATGAGCACAAAAACCGATTTAGCTACCTATTTTACAGGAAAAATAGCAGAATCTCGTATACTAAAAGACGCCGATTCATTGGCATTTTACGGAAAAGACTGGCTGGCTCGCTATACTCCAAACGCCTCGCTTGTTCTGTTACCCGAGAGCGAAGAAGAGGTATCTGAGATTATTAAAACCTGCGCCGCCAACAATCTAGCTGTGGTGCCATCTGGAGGCCGCACCGGCTTAAGTGGAGGCGCTACAGCTCAAAATGGTGAGATTATCATCTCGCTAGAGCGAATGCGAAAGATTCTAGACGTAAATCCCATCGACAGAACGATTCGATGCCAAGCAGGCACAACACTTGAAGCGCTCCAAAATGCCGCCAAAGATAACGGGCTTTTCTTCCCCGTAGACTTTTCAAGCCGCGGTTCAGCACAGATAGGTGGAGCTATCGCTACCAATGCAGGAGGCATACGGGTAATTAAGTACGGCTCCTTTCGTGAATCCGTAAGAGGGCTTCGCGCCGTTTTAGGAACTGGAGAAGTAGTCTCGATAAACGGCTCCCTTGTAAAAAACAATTCAGGCTACGACCTAAAGAACCTTCTGATAGGCTCTGAGGGCACGCTCGGGATTATTACAGAGGCAACGCTTACACTGACCTCTCCTCCCAATGACACAGCGCGAATACTGTGTGGACTAGAATCTGTCTCCGCTGTGACAGAGCTATTAGCCTACTGCCACAAGACAACACTGGATATCTCAGCGTTTGAGTATATGGAAGCACTCCCTTACCAAGAAGTGCTTAAACATCGAGGACTAAAGAGCCCCCTCTCTAGCACTTACTCTGCCTATGTGCTTATCGAATGTGAAGTAACTCACAGTGCCCAACGAGAGGAGATACAGCAGGTGTTTTTACAAGCCTTCGAACAACAACTCATTGTTGATGTGGTCGTAAGTGAATCAAGCGCTCAAGCCGAAGAGCTCATGAACCTCCGAGATCTTATCAGCGAGACACTCAGTCAACACCACACACTACACAAAAACGATATCGCAGTACCTATTCCAGCGATCCCGGCATTTATTCGAGATCTTCATGCCCTTTTACAGAAACGATATCCTGACTTTCAGGTGGCACTCTTTGGGCATGTCGGAGACGGAAATATTCACGTAAATGTACTCAAACCTCAGAACCTCTCAGACGAGCTATTTCGAGCCCAATGTCACGAGGCCGACCACGATATCTTCTCACTGATACGACAACACAAAGGCACCATCTCAGCAGAGCACGGCATCGGGCTCTTAAAGGCAGATTTTCTAAGCTACACCCGCAGCGCTGCTGAAATAGCGCTCATGAGGGGAATAAAGAAGCTCTTTGACCCACAGGCGATACTGAATCCGGGTAAGGTGCTTAGAGCATGACACATGCCTTGTAAGTAGTCATATCTCTCAATTCGCTATCCACTGACGATTGTTACCGTTTTTTCTATTCAAGATATTTATATCACCGAAGTCGTTAAGCTCTTCATACCTTAGTCGAAATCATAAACCTTTGTACGAGAGATATGTGCTATGAGCGCCTGGTATGAAACTGCCACAACTCAAACTGCTTCCACAATGCCGGACACCGCGACAGACCAGGGGCCGTACTTAAACGTTGTCACTCTATCCAGACCTTCCATTTTTCCTCACATATTTGAGGCATCTGACAGCGCATTCGCACAATACCGCGATGAAAAATTCAGTTCACCGCTCCAACGAGAGCTCTTTAATCTCTATAGAAAAGCATACCTCTCTGACTCTGGAACAATTTCGCTCGCTGATGGGGGGCTAGAGCTGGGAGGCGCTGATGGAGTAATTGGTCCTCAAGGAAAAACGCAAATGATGTTTCCCCTCTTAAATGGGGAAGTTGTTGGAGGTAAGGCCGCTATTGGCCTCCCAAGCTCTTGCTCTCAAATAAAACTTCTTTCAATTACAAAAGATACTGAAAAAAGAGGACTGTGGCTTGAGATCTCAGCGATAGACAAAAATAACCAGCCAACAACTCGCAAAGTTCTTCTCTTACATAAACCGATAGACGATATTAAGCGTGGGGGGGGAAGAGAACAGACTTCCATAATTTCAGAAGCTGATCTTAATCACGTTACCCTAGTAGATACGCTTACAGATCTCTATAGAGAAGCTACTACTAATGGCTCTGTCGACCTAACAGATTCTCCGCTAGAGCTGGGGGGAGATGGTGGAGTGATTGGTTCGAGCGGAAGACCGAAAACAACCTTTCCCCTCTTAAATGAGGAAGTTGTTGGAGCTAACGCCTCTATTGGTCTCCCAAAGC
>JAYPVM010000013.1:0-57302 GCA_038134595.1 Pseudomonadota bacterium
ATGCCACGCACGACATCTCCCAACGCCCCGAGTAAAACAAACAAGTACCTCTGAGGATCTTTAGGCATCGTGACTCCGTAACGCCAAAGCCATCATCTCAGACATCATTGGCGAAAGTTTGTGCTTGATAACGGCCCTTCGCCACCGGCGAAGATAAAGATCACGCAACATCCTCTCCTCTCCCTGAAATACCGTAGCCTTATCAAAGTCAATCAAAGACACTCCCCCGGCAGAATCTATCAGGACGTTACCCGGATGGAGGTCTACATGAAAAATTTTATGCTCTACTAATTTCAAAACCTGCCCTGTCAATCTTCGCATAGCACTGTGTAGGGCCTGGTCATCGTGTTGAATCTCAACAAGAGAACGCGTGTCAGACAACTCTTCCATCAAAAGCCATGTCTCATAAATTAGCGCGCCCTTCTTAACAACTGCTAGAGGTTTTGGCGCTGCAACTCCCAGTTCCCTTACTTTTTCCAACATCTCAAACTCAACTTCTGAGCGGCTGCGTCCAGAGCCAATAAAATACCCGCCGGTAATTGATCGCAAGACCCCTCCGTGAGAGTAATGTTTTATAAAAACCTTTCCGCAAGACGGTAGTATACACCGCGTTGAAGTACTGCGACCTCCCAGTACAGGAGCAGTCGAGCTCGATGTCGGCGTTTCAGAGTCTTGTTTCTGTCGCAAGGATTGCACAATTACAGTTGCCTCATCTTCCGTGATCGTATTCCTACTCGATATAATGTAAGGCCCCCGAACTATGTCAACAAACGGCGTAGAGTTCTCAAACATAACATGCTCACTATCAACACACTTTTCGCAAAGCATCACACAGCCCTCTCTTCAATTACAACACTTTCTCCGCTCGTTACAACATCATCGAGCGCTTGCAAAACATCCTCGGCAGAAACCAGGGTGCTACACATCCGTGTTCCATTGGGACAACGCTTCGATCCATGCCTACGACAAGGCTTACAAAACAAATCACCCTTTTCGACAATAATCGCTCGGTTATTCCACGGACCAAAGCCAAATCGCGGAGAGGTTGCACAAAACACTGCTACAGTCGGTGTCTTCGCTGCAGAGGCGACATGTAATGCCAAGCTATCATTGCAAACGAGCCCCTCAGCATTCTTTATCAAATACACCATTTCCGCCAGAGAAGTTGCTCCACACAGATTGACAACATCTGCTCCAAGCCCCTCACATACTATCTTGGCCGTCTTCTGGTCATTTTTCGCACCGAGAACTACCACTCGTTTACCACGATTCGATAGCTCATTAGCAAGACGACGAAATTCATACGCGCTCCACTGTTTCGTTTTCCATGCGCTACCCGGCGCCAAAACGACATACGACTGCAAATCTGCAAACAGCGCTCGCACGCTTTCACCAACGTCCCGCTCTGAAACAGAGGCAACTTCAAGAAAGATGTCGGATGATTCAGAATTCATGGCACGCAACAATCGCTCACGCCATTGTGCTGACATACACTGCGCTATAAGACTCAAATTTCTCAGCACCTCGTGGTATTCGGCTTTTTTATTCACACATTCTGTATAGAGTATTGATGAAAGTGCACCTGAATACCCTATCCGACGTGGTATTCGAGACAAAAAGAGCAGCAATCCCGTCCGCCACGACCGATGAAATGAAAAGGCAGTTTCAATCTTGCGGCCCCGGAGCTCTTTTGCAAAACGCAACAGCCCTTTTATGCCCCGATGCTCTCCACTTCGATCAAAACAGATCACTTCATCTATAAATTGATTTTGTGCCGCATGCGAAGCGAATCCAGGAGAAGATAGGAAAAGGACTCTCCGATCTGGAGCGCTTTCTTTTAACGCACGAAAGACTGGAGACATTAAGACAAAATCGCCAAGAAATCCCTTTGGAACAACTAAAATATCACCAGAGTCATGCACGGTGTCCCTTCGCTCTTGCATACTCCCTCATTTTGAAAATGACTGTTAAGCTACTAGCTGACCTACAACGGGTAACGATGACTTCTTCGAAGCAGTTGCCAATTGTCCACACGCTGCAGCTATATCGGCCCCTTTAGACCAACGAATAAAAGCCTGCTGCCCCTGCGAATTCAAATATTTCTGCCACGCAAACACCCAATCGCGCGCTGGAGTCTTGTATCCCAATCCTGCATTGTCGTTGTACGGAATCAAATTCACTTTGACGGGCAGGCCACGCATCATCTTGGCCAATCGATGCATATCTGCCTCAGTATCGTTAACGCCGCCCAGCATCACATATTCTATAGTCACCTTTTTGCGTGGGCTGTCTGGAAAACTCCGAACAGCATCGAGCAACTCACTAATTGGATATTTCCGGTTGACGGGCATAATCTGAGACCGCACTTCATCGGTCGTCGCATTTAATGAAACCGCCAAACTTACCGACACATCACTTGCCGCTAATTTTCTAATCGCTGGTACTAATCCTACCGTCGATACGGTCACCTTTCGAGGCGACATTCCGTACCCATAATCATTGGTTAAAATACTTACCGCGCGTGTCACACCCTCATAGTTATGGAGAGGCTCACCCATCCCCATAAAGACAATATTCTGAAACGAATCTCCGAATTGCTTCGCGTCCTGAATCACTCCATTGACCTGTCGCAATATCTCTGAAGTCGACAGGCTTCGCGTCAGTCCCATCGTCCCAGTCCGACAAAACTTGCAGCCCATGGCACATCCAACCTGAGAGGAAACGCACAAGGTCATGCGATTTACTTGCTTTATCATCACTGATTCAACAAGGTCGCCACCTTCAACTTCAAATAAGTATTTGCGGGTGCCATCGCTACTGATGTGCCGCTCATGGATATTGGCTACAGGAAAGTAAAATCCTTCAGAAAACGACTCTCGAAGTTTATGCCCGATGTTCGACATGCGGGAGAAGTCGGATATGCCCTTACGGTAAACCCACTCAAAAAGTTGCGTGGCCCTGTAAGAACTGACGCCGTAATCATCTGCGAGAATACTTGCGAGTTCAGAATAATCGTAATTATAAAAGTCTCTCATATTCTGAACTCGTCTCCGCAATCAACCAGCCGGTTACGAGGCGAGGTTCGGAAAGAAGAAAGATATCTCCGTTGCTGCGTTCTCCGCACTATCGGATCCATGAACAGCATTAGCAGCTATACTTTCTGCATAGAGCGCTCGAATAGTTCCCGCATCTGCTTGCGCTGGATCGGTAGCTCCCATAAGAGTTCGATTCAAGTTTACAGCATCCTCTCCTTCAAGGACTGATACCAATACCCGTCCCGAGCACATGTAATCGATCAGCTCTCCGTAGAACGGTCTATCTTTGTGAATGATATAGAATTCTCCTGCCTGCTCAGGTGTCAGGGTTATCATCTGAGCCGCAACAATCGAAAGCCCAGCCTCTTCAAAATGATTAAGAATCTTTCCCACCAAGTTTCGACTGGTTGCATCGGGCTTAATAATTGAAAGTGTTCGCTGCTTTGTCATAATGTACTATCCTACATAGATAAATCTTCCGGTCCGGGCAAGATTTCTCACTCTGGGCCCCTTCGACCATGCTTAAGTTTGCTAAAACCATTCCCAACTGAAGCAGCGTCATCTTAGAGAGACTCTTTACCTAGCGAGAAAGGTGTGGGGAGTATAGACGTTCCATCCCTGCAACTCAAGGTGCGGGATTAAAAACAGCATTTCAAAATACGTCGCAACGTATTGATACTATTATACTATTAGACAGATGCATTCCCGACGCCGCTTGAAAAACCTAACAAAACAGGGAAAAACCCGTCATTCGACACCAATTCACGATTCATAAATGAGACTACCTACAAAGCGACCCGCCAAACATATTTGCAGTAATGATTGCAGTAATGTGCACAATTACCCAACAATCTTTCCTCGGAGCGCAGAAGCAACATGCCGCGGCACCATATCCGCCACATCACCCCCTAGGAGCGCCACTTGTTTTACGATAGAAGAGCTCACGTAATTATGCTCCTCTCGTGCAGTTAAGAAAACGGTTTCTATTCCCGAATCAAGCTTTCTATTTATCAAGGACATCTGCGCTTCATAATCAAAATCAGAGATAGCACGCAATCCCCTCACGACTAAGGAGCTATCGACACTTCTTACAAATTCCACCAACAATCCCGAAAAGCAATGCACCGAAAGCCTATCAGCTCTATCCGAAAAATGTTCCCGTATTAACGCAACCCTCTCCTGCGGAGAAAACAATGCTTTCTTGGTTGTATTATCAAGGACACCAACCACCACACTGTCAAAAATATCTAGAGAACGTTCGATAATATCCACATGACCATTGGTGAGAGGATCAAAAGAACCGGGAACAACTGCAACTTTCAATTGATTACTGTCCATGTATTCACTTTCTCCTAGAACGCGCCATCAATTACCGCCCTACCTATCTCTCAAACTACAGCGCCCCTGTGCGCTCTTAGTTTATAGCGATCACCTCCGATATTCTAAACTTTTCGATACTTCCCATCATAATCAAATGCTATACTACCGGAAACAGTCAGAACAACCCATTTACCCACAGTGTCATACCATGCATACTAGCTGCTGAGCGATCAACAAACAAACTTTCAAAGCCCCATAACCTCGCAAATAACCCATGAAGACACAAACAGGCACTACACCAAGACCCTCGCCGATATCGGAGCAAAAAGGCTCTGTCATATTCATGTTATTTTTACTCATCATATCTGCTCTCACCGCAACAATAGTTGGGTATCGTGTAAAGACTGCCGATACAGAGCGGAAAACCCAGTTGCTAGAAGCCTATCAACGAATCGGCGGTTCCTTCTCCGATTCGCTCCATTTAGGAAGTACTAAAATCAACACTCTCCACCATAATGACGCCCAAAAGACGTTTATCCTTGCATATGAAACCAATAGCAGGGCTCGTGCGTACGGGCTGGCGCGGGTTATAGAATCAACCGATCCAACCCTTGCTCGCCTCATTATTGATAGTCTCTTCCGAATTAATGCATCAGAAGGTGCGAAAAGTTTTAGAGATGCGTGGGATGCATACATCAACGATCCAATTACAACACAGGACACTATAGAAACCACCACGAGCAAAGGCTCTGCCAGCCAATCAGACGGCTTTGGAGACAATCCGCCAGGGCAAAGACGTATGCTTAGCCCACGCGCCTCCAGATTTGCCCGCCAATATGATCGCCACATCGCTCGGGACACTGAGGTTAAGCTTTACCTGTTTCTGAGAAATAATTCGGGCAATTGTCCTATGCATTAATCGAGGACTAAATACCAGTAGCTAGAAATACGCGCCTGTGCCCCTCCATCCCCAACAATAAAACCACTAGGATTTAAAGCATAGCACGAGAACTTTTCTTTATCGGCTCAAACAAGCCTCCTCTATCCTCACAATACAATGTGAGGTCACCTCTCGAACTCACTGCATAGCAGACAAACGGGTCACTACCGCCACCGAAGGGACACGGACACATGGGAGGCATAAAAAGCCATTGCCTTTATCGAAGACAACCTAGCGATATTTGCTACTTCTTAGCTGCTTCTTTTTTGCCAGCTTTTGACATCCGAGAACTGCTTGATCTTCGATTCCCGTACGATCCTTTAAATATCTTTCCTCGTCGAGTTCTTGAATCTCCTCTTCCCATACATTCCTCTACAAATTTCAATATTCAAACGTTTAATACAACAGTACTTGTAGACCAGAGATGAAATGCATTCACTAGGCGGTGCCGAGTCTTTAGCACACTGTGCGCAATGCACCACTGTGCAAAACAACCGGCCAGACACCTTTTCCTGTTCTACCAAAAAAAGTTCTTTTCACATTCCTCTGCGCTGACAGACGATACGCCTGTCCCTCTCCACCATCATCACTACTGACAAACATTTGAAAGTTAGTAAAAGCGGAGCACTTTACGACTCTGAAGAACTCGGGGATAATAGCCGACATTATCCAATGTGTACACAAAAAGCGATTAAATCATGGGAATCTTGCAAACCAAACGGTCACCCCAAAAAGTTGCCCGCTCAAATGACAATCTCACCATCGAGTGGACAGATGGATCATGTAGCACTATACCGGCTATAGTCCTTCGTAAAAACTGCCCCTGCGCTGGCTGCAGAGAGAGCCGAGGAGACGACTCTCACAGCAAGCCTCTGACGGGCAAAAGGCGAGCTCTTACCATAATTGATAGCAGTCTTGAACAAGAGACAACACTTATACATGTCTGGTCTGTAGGAGCCTATGCTATTGGACTAAAATGGAAGGACGGTCACGACTCAGGGATTTACACATTTGAGCTTCTGCAACAGCTAAGTGACGACCTAGTCGCAAACAAAAGCCCCATCGCCAAAGTAAAACCATCGCCAAAGTAAAACCATAGCCAAACAAACGATTAAGCTAGGTCGACTAAAAAATCTATTCCCTATCGGGCTGATTACATCTGCACGCGGCCTAGACAACCTGTCTCTCCGAGGCTAACAAGAGTATGTCTTTAGGTCCCCTAACTTAAATGGAGATCTAACTCGATGGAGTATCTCCATTTCCATCACCACTTGGATCCGCACCTCCACTAGGGCCACGATTTCGCCCCTCTGCAATTCGACGCACGATACGTCCCTTACTCAAATCGTAGGGTGATATCTCTACTACAACTCGATCTCCCGGCAGAACTCGGATGTAAAACTTTCTCATTTTCCCAGCAAGGTGTGCTAACACTTCGTGTCCGTTGTCACACTCAACTCTAAACGCGCTCGGAAAACACTCCTTTACAACTCCATTCAATTCAATTGCATCTTTTGCCATGCTTTTACTTCTTAAATTACTATTTCAATTTGCAAACTACCGAAAGGTACCGTACTGACGCCTTTTGGGCATTCTTATATCCCCTCGCTCCAAAGTCAACTCCAGCGCTGCGTGAGGGCTAATAATGCTTGTCCTAGTTGTCAGAGAAACCACTGATTTTTCTAAATTTTTCGTACCGTTGCGCCACCAAATCCTTCACTGCCATCTTCGATAGTGGCTCTAGATTACGCACCAGTGCGGCGCGCAACAGCTCGGCTGCTTCTTTATGATTACTGTGCGCCCCTCCGACTGGCTCAGGAACTATTTCATCGATGAGCTGTAGATTTTTCAGATCATGCGCAGTCAGCTTTAAGGATTCTGCGGCTTGAGCTGCCTGCTCCGGAGACACCTCAGCTTTCGCAGCGGAATGAAACAAAATCGACGCGCAGCCTTCCGGCGTAATAACCGAGTAACATGCGTTTTCGAGCATAAGTATCTTATCGCTAACCCCGAGGGCTAACGCGCCTCCGCTGCCTCCCTCCCCTATCACAACACTAATAACGGGAACAGTTAACTCCGAGAGCTCGGCAAGATTTCTGGCAATAGCCCCAGCCTGACCACGCTCCTCTGCTTCAAGCCCTGGGTAGGCTCCCTGAGTATCAATAAGAGTTATAAGAGGCAGGCCAAATTTCTCGGCCATATGAAACAACCGAAGAGCCTTACGATATCCCTCTGGATTGGGCATGCCGAAGTTGCGCTTTAATCTCTCGGTTGTTGTCCTTCCTCGCTGGTGCCCTACAATCATTACTGGCACCTCCCCTAAACGAGCCGTTCCTCCCACAATCGCGGGGTCATCACGGAACAACCTATCTCCGTGAAGCTCCATAAAGTCCGTGAACATGTATTTAACGTAGTCGAGTGTAAACGGCCTATCGAAATGTCTCGATAATTGCACACGTTGATACGGAGTCAATTTGCCATAAATCTCCTTTCTCAACTTAGTGACTTTTGCCTCAAGCGAAGCATATTCATTGCGCCTAGACTGGTCACCGGCCGCAAGTTCATCCCGCAAGGCTTCTAGCTGATACTCTAATTCGACTAGTGGTTTCTCAAATTCAAGGGGATGTTCTATCGGACTCATGAAACGTTATCCTTTCATTTCTTCTCGTTACTGCCTTGAGTCTCGCACCTACGCGCGACTGCGAGCGACTCTCTTGCAAATATAGTAACTTAAACATTTATCGTATTAAAACTGCCCACCATGATTCCACACAATTGCAACTGAGGTCAAAGGTACCTTTAGATATACTCTCTTACGTAAACAGCGCCCATATGAATCAATATAAATAGTATTTCCAATATCTTACTGAAGCCACACGTACCACACCTCGGTCTCAGAGATCCCTTCCCGCAGCCGTTTTTTTATTTCACCAACAAGTTCTGCCGTACTAAACCGAACCACTTGAAATGTTTTGATTGTATCAACCTTTCTCGTTCGCTTTTTTGAGGCAGGTCCCGGTAACGCTACCGAGCCTTCATCCTCGGCGGGCCGTATCTTCCACCCACGTTTCGCAGGCTCGTTGCGCCAATACGTCATCTGGCGCTTTGCGAAACGGCGGGTATGAAGAGCTATCTCTTCGGCCAGCTTAGCTTGAGGAAGTCGGTCCTCAATACATGCAACGGCTTGTCTGTAGCCAAGAGTGGTTAACACGGGAACCTGCCCATACTGAGACATCAGACTTCGAGTTTCTTCAAGCAAACCCTGCGCCACCATCTTTTCCGATCGAATATTAATTCGTTGATATAGGTCTTCGCGAGGAAGACACGGCACAATCACCAAAGAAGTTATCTCTGAGCCCGAAAATTGATGCTGTCTATGCCACGCGCTCTGAGCAACGCCAGAGACATAATACACCTCAAGAGCCCTTGTAACCCGAACCGAGTCATTGGGACTGAGCCTCTCTGCAGTTTCGGGATCAACACGCACCAACTGCTCGTAACACTCCTCGGGACTCAGGCGGTCTAGGCCCTCCCGAATCGACGCATCTTGTGGAGGCATGTCAGCAAGTCCATGCAACAATGCGGTCAAATACAATCCAGAGCCTCCAACCAGAATCGGCATTTTGCCCCGCTCTGAGATGTCTTTAATCGCCGCCGATGCGGCCTCTCGAAACTGCGCAACGTTTGCGCCGCGTGCAGGAGACACAATGTCCATTACATGGTGAGAAATGCCCCTTCTCTCAGATTCGGGCAACTTTGCTGCGCCGATATGGAGATCTTTGTAAACCTGAACAGAATCAACATTAACTACTTCACCCGAAATCTCATGAGCTATCTCAAGAGAAAGTGCGGTTTTACCGGAGGCTGTTGGCCCACAAATCGCCACCGTAGTGTACTGCATTCAAACTACCTATCCCGACCAAACCATTTCTCTACAGCATCACGAGAAAATTGCGCTACCACAGGCCGTCCATGTGGGCAGGCTCCCGACATAAAAACAGCATCCAGCTGCTCAAAGAGTGCATATGCCTCTTGGCGATTGACAGCATCCCCAGAACGCACACTAGCATGACATGCAACCCGAGCTGCAATATGATCGATACGTTCCTCTACGCGCTCCTGCCATCCCGCCACAACAGGCTCGGCAGCTAAGTCTCTAACAAGCGCACTGCAATTGACGTGAGATAACACACTCGGAACAGCTTTAATTTCAATCTTCTGGGCATCTACTTCTTTGAGATCAAAGCCTAAGGCGCGAATCAGTTCGATCTGTTCTGTCAGATTATTCACCTGCTCGTAAGGCAAGGCCACTATCTGAGGAATCAATAACGGCTGGGGAGTTAATTCCTTTCGCGAATACGCTTCACGAATGTGGGTGTAATTAACCCTTTCATGAGCAGCATGCATATCTACAACCACAAAACTCTCTTGCCATTCACACAATAAATAACAACCCAGGATTTGTCCCACATAGCGGAGATCTGAGAATCTAAACGCCGGTACCATTGTGGTATCATCACCTGTATCTGATAGCGACTCTGTATTCTTTGAAGCAAAAGCCTCATACCTGTCCACATTCGACCGCACAAATGATTCTTGGGAAAAAAGAGGGGTCGGCGTCACGGGAGCTTTCCGAACATCCATCTCGGCCGAAAAACTCCCCTCGACAATGCTACTCCTTACGTCATGGCTAGCAGTTGGTTGAGGTTTTTCCACCATTGAAGGCGCTGTCGAGGTTCTACCTACCTGAACAGGCCTCTGCAATCCTCGAAGCCCCGAAAGAATCGCCCCTCTAACTACCGCAAAAATCTGATTGGGATGTCGAAATCGAACTTCACTCTTTTGAGGATGGACATTAACATCGACGAACTCCCCGCTAACTTCCAGCGCGATAAAGCCAGTCGGGAATTCTCTATCTTTTAACATAGAGTCGTATCCCTCTCTAACGGCACGAAGAATCACTCTATCTGTTACAAGTCTCCCATTTACCAAGATAACAAGCCCCGAAGCATCCGATAGAGCCTCACCTGGATGGCTAACCATAGCTTGAACCCGAACTCCCCCTTCACTTAAATCACATGAGAGCAATTCCGATGAAAATACATCCTTAGCACGCTCTACTATCGATCCAACCGGTCGGAGGTGAAGGATTTCGTCACCATCAGACACAAGACGATATCGAACATTCGGATGAGACAACGAAGAATGTGCGAGCCACGTTCGAGTTCGCGCCAATTCACTCTTTGGCGATTTTAGAAATTTCCGACGAGCAGGCGTATTAAAGAAAAGATGTTCAACCTCTATCTCGGTCCCCTGACTCCACGGCACAGACTCTACATTCATCAAACGACCGCCTCGAAATACAACTTGCGTTCCGATATCCGAATTCTGTTCTTTTGTGCGCAACTGAACCTTTGAAACAGCCGCTATAGAAGCCAGTGCTTCGCCCCGAAACCCCATCGTAACGATACCGGTAAGGTCATCAATCGCAGAAACCTTAGAGGTGGCGTGCCGCTCAAATGCCAGAATCGCATCATCCTTCGCCATTCCATCCCCGTTATCACGAACTTTTAACCGGCTATTTCCGCCTCCCTGTAATGTGACAAAAATATCGGTCGCTCCTGCGTCAATCGCATTATCAACAAGCTCTCGCACAACACCTGAAGGACGATCAACTACCTCTCCCGCAGCGATTTGATTGATGACTGAATCCGAAAGAACTTTAATCTTCATTATTCCCACTTTGGTACGATAGACACACGTCGCTCTACCCCGTAGCCCCCCCCTGTTCGTACGGTCAGAGCAATTACTTCTCCACGCTTAACCCTCGAAACTTTTCTCTCTACCTCGTCTCGGGAGTGGACGCGCTCGCCTTGCACTGCAAACACAAGATCGGCCCGTTCAATATCTCTTCGATATCCCCGAACAAAGGCTCCATTGGTAAATATTCGCTCAATCGGCCTGATGCCTGCGCTTTCAGCGGCTCCGCCAGGAGTCAATCGCAAAACCATTGGCCCTTGATCTGTGTCTACAAGTTGCCAGCCAATTTGCACGTGCCTGACTTTACCTGTCGTGAGAAGCTCCGGTAATATCCGAGTGATATCGTTAATTGGAACTGCAAATCCCACCCCAGCCGAGTCTCCTGATTGACTTAAAATAGCAGTGTTAATCCCTATCAAACGTCCATCAGCATCAAGAAGAGGCCCCCCAGAGTTGCCCGGATTGATAGCTGCGTCAGTTTGAATTAAGTTTTTTAATACAGCGCCACCCGCTGTTTTCATACTCCGATCAAGCGAGGAAACAATTCCTGTCGTCAAACTACGGTAGAGCCCGAACGGATTTCCAATAGCGAGCACTCGTTGTCCCACTTCAAGTTGCGAAGAATCTCCATACGGAATACCTCTTAGTCCGGAGGGAACCTTGGAAAGCTTGAGGGCAGCAATATCACTCTCTGAGTCAAAACCGATAAGTTTTGCTGGTACTGTCCGACCATTGGCCAGCATAATCTCTACACTTCCCCCCGAGCCTAAGGCACTTTCAATTACATGCAGGCTAGTAATTACAATCCCCTTTGAACCATCAATGACCGTGCCTGTTCCAGTCCCCTCTTGCGGCCGAATCTCATCAAAGAAAGCAAACGGATCGACAACATAGGTTCGTGTTGTTATGAACACCACCGACTGATTGGCAGCCTTGTATACATCTATCGTTTTCTGCTCCTCGGCTGTTCGTGTTGCAAGCATTCCTATCTGTTGCGAATACGCTACAGACCAGTGACTGAGCAATAAAAGCACCCAAAGAAGCCGAGTTATTCCACTATTCAATGCTATCCTTTGTCTTTGTTAGATCCGCTATCTCGGTTAGCCCCTCTCTCTCGACCCGTGCGCGGTAGATGCTTAACCCGTTCTACTTTAATAACCCCCGGAACCATTTCAATACTACGCTTGATTCGATTCAACTGATCTGCACTTTCAACGCTTATTTCAAAACCTATAGAAGCTCTGCCATGTTCGGTTCTAATCTGAGCACTATTGATATTAGCGCCCTGTCCTGTGACAGCTTGAGAAACCGCGGCCAAAAGTCCCATTTGGTCTTGAGAATGAACGGTAATTTGAACACGACGAATTCGTTTTGACTCTACATCCCAATCAACATCTACTTGGCGCAGTGAATCACTGTTTAAGACTTGGGGACAATCTGCATAATGGATGGTAACTCCTCTTCCCCGCGTAATAAAGCCAACGATGCGATCCCCTGGTAACGGCTGGCAGCATTTTGCAAAACGAATAAGAATATTATCCAAGCCAGATACACGCACTCCTATCTGCTCCTTACTGGCCTGAGCGGCTCTATGAAAAATCCTCTGAAGTGGGCTTGGCTCTTCTTCAGCTTTAGCCGATGGTGATTTATCCTCAGGAAGAAACTTTGCTATCACTTTCGAGGAACTGATTTTGCCGTATCCCAGTGATGCAAATAACTCCCCTGTTGACTTAAAGCCCAACTCGTTGGCCACCTCAAGTAGTCGTCCTGCTTTGTCGAGCTTTTTCAAGCTCAACTTGACTTTGCGCATATCCTTCGTTAGCAGATCCATGCCAAGAGCCATAGAACGCGCATGTTCTTCCGCTTTCAAAAAGACTCGAATCCTCTGCTTTGCCTTCGATGACCGTACAAAGCGCAACCAATCCTTGCTGGGCACATGAGACTTGGAAGTTACAACCTCAACGGTATCTCCATTGGATAACTTGTAATCAAGCGCAACCATTTGGCCATTAACTCGCGCACCGATAGTTCGGTGACCGACATCCGTATGAACTGAATATGCAAAATCAACCGGTGTAGAACCAAACGCAAGTCGTACCAGATCTCCCTTAGGGGTGAAAACAAACACTTCTTCGGGATACAACTCTCCCTTAACAGATTGAATAAACTCATCTGGATTTTTCAAATAGGCTTGCGTTTCAACAAGCTCTTTTACCCATTGCAAATTAAATGCCGGGGCCGCATCACCCTCTTTATAGCGCCAGTGCGCGGCGATACCTTCCTCAGCAACACGATTCATCTCCGGCGTTCGAATTTGTATCTCTATTTTTTGCCCTTCAGGTCCAATAAGAGTGGTATGCAAGGACTGATACATGTTGGGCTTTGGCATCGCGATGTAATCCTTAAACCGTCCCGGCACAGGCTTCCATGTCGAATGAACAACCCCTAACGCCTCGTAACAGGCGCGAACAGAGGGCACTAGCACGCGAAAACCGAGCAAGTCATGGACCTGTTCAAATGACAGATTTGATTTCTCCATCTTTTGCCAAATTGAATACAGGTGCTTACCACGGCCTTTTACCGATGCCGATATACCTGACTCACTCAAAGTCTTCTGGATAGTTTCTACAGCTCTCTCGACATATTTATCTCGCCCCGGAGCAGTTTTCTTGAGGAAAGAATTTATCTGTGCGTGCAATTCAGGACGAAGGGATAGCAAACAGAGGTCCTCTAATTCAGATTTCAGCCAGTGAATACCCAGCCTATTAGCTAACGGTGCGTATATTTCCTGTGTTTCCAGTGCGACTCGTCTTCGCTTCTCGTCACTAAAGAAGGTGAGCGTTCGCATATTGTGTAGCCGGTCACAGAGCTTGACCAGAATAACGCGAATATCTTTCGCCATAGCAAGAAGCATCTTTCGGAAATTCTCAGCCTGCTTCTCCTCTCTCGATTCGAACTCAATCCTGGTAAGTTTTGTTACACCTTCGACGATATCAGCAACTTCTTCTCCAAATTCTCGAACCACATCCTCCCGTTCGACATTGCAGTCCTCAATCGTATCATGGAGCAACGAGGCAATTACCGATGGCTCGTCAAGCTTTAGTTGACAAACCAACAGAGAGGTTTCCTGAACGTGATTAAAAAACGGCTCGCCAGAGGCGCGCACCTGCCCAGAATGTGCCTCCTTAGCGAATTCGTATGCTTTCTTTAGAGTTTCAATATCTGGGCTTGGGTGATACTTCTGCAAAGCCTCCGCTATCCGTTCGAAGGACATAGCCTCTACCCCCTCACCTCTTGCAAATTAGGACTATTGGGCTTCCAGTAGAAACTGGGTCGTTTCCAATAGAACGCGAACATCCCGCCCGCATGCTACACTTGCTCATCTTCTACTTTTTCAGCCGAATTTTCGACGGTTTCTTCGTCTAGCGCATCTGTATTATCGCCACTAGCCTCTGAGTCACTCTCATCTTCTTCGCTGCTATCGTCACTATCATCAGCGTTGGCACTAATCGGCCCTGGCTGCATTAGCGTTTCTCGCAAGAAATCAAGCGAACTCGTATCAGCTCCATCCCCAAACAAATTGGAGGCGACTTCTTTTGCAGGATGCTGTTCAGCAATACGTGCTGCACGTTCCTGTTCGGCCAACAGAGCCTGCTGTTCCTCGAAAGCCTTAGCTTCTTCAGCCGTCATGAAACGAACGCACCCATCCGCAATCTCCCGCAGAGCTGTTACCACCGCCTTGTTTCGTCGGTCTTCTATCTGCGCAGAAGATCCCTGTAGTAATTGCTTGGTTCTCTTGGAAGCAAGCTGAACGAGCGCAAATCGGTTATTCTCCTGAACCAAACAATCTTCTACCGTTATCCTTGCCATAAAAACTCCGTGCCTAAAACAACTATCTATCAGTTTAAACTATCAAAAGACTACGCTACGGTATTCTTTATACTTAATCCTTTAACTCAGACCATTTACTCTCTAATCTACACCACAAAAAGCCTACGAGATCCCAATCAAGATTTCCCGCGTGTAGATGCACAGCAAAATACTGTGCGTACGGGGTCGATAATCCGGGGGGGCATCCTCTTCGCTGAGCTTCTTTCCATCTGCAAAGAATATCTTTCTGCCACCCTAAACCCGCACCGTGGAAAGGTTACCAAAGCCATAAGTATGTGTAAATGCCCGACCCCATAGGTTAAATTAGCAGAATACATGAAAATGCTTCACAGGAGGTAGTAAAAACGACAAATACTTGATGTAATATCAATCGCTTATAAGAACACAGCTAGATCTTGGACTAACAAGACCGAGTAAACTAAAATCCCGCGTAAGATGGACCCAGACAAAACTCAAAACTATCAGAGCCGAAATGGACAGCCTCAACAAGAGGCGGTCGATAGCTCTATGTCTGCATCTCTACCATCTCTCAGTTTCAAAGAAATCAACAACCTCAGACATCGCTTACAGGCACTGAGAACAACCATCGAAAATTTCGGTGAAAAGATTGCTGATGTTGTTTGCAATCGACTTGATAATCCTCCAGACGCCAACACATTCCCACTTAATCATGATTCGCTCAGAATTGCCTTCGAAGCCCTGCAAATATTTAAGGAGAATATAGAAAAATTTGCCGACATTATTCCGATGCTCACACAGGAAGCTTCGCCTATCATAACGGGCGTTCAAGAACACTTAGAGCAACTTCAAGTTTTAAGCACCGACTGGAATGGCACCAGTGAACCCAACACCGAACTCAAAACCTTAAGTTCCAATATTAGACGACTTCTCTCTTCTGACACTGAGCTACTCACACCTCAAATACGATCTCTACTAATTGAGATTGAGTTCACAAGAGACAACGGAACCGACACCGTCGGCACAGATATCATTTAGCTCCATAACATATTCCTGTACCGACTTGACGCTAATGTGATCTCCAGAGCGCACAAGCTCCAAGGCTTCACCTAGAGCCTGGGCGGCCGCAATGGTAGTATAGGTTGGGATCTTTAATTCATTAGCAACCAAGCGAATTGACTTTGAGTCCATGACCGTCTGCCATCCCTCGGGTGTGTTTATAACAAGATCAATTTTGCGAGCGCCCAAAAAATCCACGATGTGAGGCGACCCCTCTCGAACTTTGTTTACCACCTGCGCTTCGATGCCGTTATCTTGTAGACATTTCGCCGTTCCCCGAGTTGCTACCAACTCATAGCCTAGCGAAATTAACTGGCGGGCAATCGCGGGGAGTTGAGCTTTATCCTGTTCTCGGACACTTAAGAACACCCTCCCAGAAACGGGTAGATCTTGGTTTGAGGCCAATTGACTCTTTGCAAATGCACCCGCAAAAGATGCGTGAACACCCATAACCTCACCTGTCGACTTCATCTCAGGACCTAACACAGTATCGACTCCCGGGAACTTCGAAAACGGAAATACCGAAGCTTTTACTGCAACATATCCTTCCGGAACGACTTCCGAGACTCCCATGGCTTGCAGTGACTTGCCGGCCATGACCCGACTAGCCACCTTGGCCCATGGAATCCCCGTGGCTTTACTTACAAAGGGTACCGTGCGAGACGCGCGGGGATTGACTTCCAAAATATAAACATCCCCTGCACTCGTGACAGCGAATTGGATATTCATCAGACCAACAACCTCTAACTCTCGTGATAGCTGCACAGCTTGCAAACGAAGGGTATTAATCGTCTCAGTTGACAAGCTCTGCGGCGGCAAACAACATGAACTATCTCCTGAATGAATTCCGGCCGGTTCAATATGCTCCATTACACCTGCAATAACTACGTCCGTGCCGTCACTGACAACATCTACATCGACTTCAATAGCGCCCTCGAGAAATCTATCAAGCAAGACAGGTCGATCATGAGAGACCTCGATCCCCTCCTCCATGTAACTCACAATCTCTTCGACAGAGTATACAATTCTCATCGCTCGTCCACCGAGAACAAACGACGGTCGAATCATGAGAGGAAATCCAAGCTTTTTGCCAACAGCCACAGCCTCATCGGAAGAACGTGCTGTTGAGAACGGAGGTTGCCTTAAGCCCAACCTTGAAATCAAATCAGAAAAACGCTCTCTATCCTCGGCGATATCAATAGACTCGACAGAAGTGCCGATAATCGGCACCCCTAACGAAGATAACTCCTGAGAGATTCGAAGAGGTGTTTGTCCACCAAACTGAACAATAACTCCATCTGGCCTCTCTCGCTCAATAATCTCCAAAACGGTCTCAACTCGGAGTGGTTCAAAATACAGCCGATCACTTGTGTCATAATCAGTCGAGACGGTCTCTGGATTACAGTTAATCATAATCGTCTCATAGTCGTCATCCTGTAGCGCCATCGAAGCATGTACACAGCAATAATCGAATTCAATACCTTGGCCAATACGATTAGGACCTGCTCCAAGAATGACGATTTTCTTTCTATCAGTAGGGTACGCCTCAGACGAACCATCATACGTTGAGTATAAATACGGTGTGAACGCTTCAAACTCTGCCGCGCACGTATCCACCGATTTAAACGAGGGCCTCACTCCCAGCGCCCACCGCCTTTCACGCACCTCACGTTCAGATACGTTCAATAAGACGGCCAAACGCTTATCGGCAAACCCCATCGACTTAAGCTCCCTAAGGAACACTTCATCGATATCAGCCAATGCTTGGCCCCGAAGCAACTCTTCAGACTTGATGATTTCCTCAAAATGTTGCAGAAACCACGGGTCTATCTTCGTTACCTGAAAAACATCGTGCACCGATGCTCCTCGCCTGAGAGCTTCCCCAACAAACCATATCCTCCTCGCGGAAGGCACACGACAGGCATCAAGAATCTCTTGAGTGCCAAGCGAAGCCACTAACTTTTCAGCATCAAAGCCCTCAGAGCCAAGCTCCATAGACCCAAGTGCTTTTTGAAAAGCCTCTGAAAAAGTCCTACCAAAAGAAAGCACTTCCCCCACCGACTTCATCTGCGTTCCCAACGTCGCATCAGCCAACGGAAATTTCTCAAAATTAAATCTCGGTATCTTCACAACCACATAGTCTATCGAAGGCTCAAAACAAGCTGGCGTTTCCTTTGTTATGTCATTTTGAATCTCATCGAGTGTATACCCAACGGCAAGACGAGCTGCGATTTTGGCAATCGGAAATCCGGTTGCCTTCGACGCAAGCGCAGAACTACGAGAGACTCGTGGATTCATCTCAATAACAATAATCCTTCCATCCTGCGGATTCAGTGCAAACTGGACGTTTGATCCCCCGGTATCAACACCGATTCTACGAATAACCTTCAAACTCGCATCGCGCAGCAATTGATATTCTTTATCTGTAAGGGTTTGTATCGGTGCAACCGTTATAGAATCTCCCGTATGCACCCCCATCGGATCAATATTTTCGATACCACAGACAATAACAACATTGTCGTTCTTGTCTCGCATAACTTCTAGCTCAATCTCCTTCCAGCCGAGCAGGGATTCTTCAATCAATACTTCGTGATTTGGACTTGCAGCTAGGGCTATCGAGACCTTACGGTGTAATTCATCATGACTCTCTACGATTCCCCCTCCTGTTCCACCCAGAGTTCGAGACGGTCTCAGAATAAGAGGGTACCCCAGCTTTTCGGCCGCCATTTCACCCTGATCGATAGATGTCACTATCATTGAGCGAGCAGATTCTAACCCTATCTCTTCCATCGCGCTTCGAAACAACTCGCGATCTTCGGCCGTTTTAATTGATTCAACATTGGCTCCAATCAGCTCGCATCCATACCGTTCAAAGACCCCTCGTTCAGCAAGTTCAAGCGCTGTGTTGAGTGCTGTCTGTCCTCCCATCGTCGGCAACACAGCATCGGGACGCTCTTTTTTGATGATTTCCTCCACATAATCTGCAGTGATTGGCTCAATGTATGTCCTATCTGCAAACTCTGGATCGGTCATAATCGTTGCCGGATTCGAGTTGACCAGGATTACTCGATACCCCTCCTTCTTCAATGCCTTTACAGCCTGCGTCCCTGAGTAATCAAATTCACAAGCCTGGCCTATCACAATTGGGCCCGAACCTATCAGCAGAATTGATTTAATATCCTCTCTCTTTGGCATGACTTCTCTCTATCTATTACAAATCCTACACTCTTCCCGCATTACCGATAACTACGTCGTAAAAACGCTGAAAGAGATACTGTGAATCATGAGGGCCCGGCGAGGCTTCCGGATGATACTGCACCGAAAATGCTCTTGCATCTGGCGCTTCAATCCCCTCCACTGTGTGGTCATTGAGATTTATATGGCTCACCATACTCTCGCTTCTCAGCCCCTCTTTACTCACCGCAAAGCCGTGGTTCTGGACGGTAATTTCAACTTTTCCAGTTTTTTCATCGCGCACCGGATGATTGCCACCTCGATGCCCAAATTTCAACTTGTACGTCTTCGCACCAAGAGCTTGTGACAAAATTTGATGTCCCAAACATATCCCAAACATTGGCACTTTACCCAAAAGATCTCGAACCGGATCTACTACATATCCTAGCGTTGCTGGGTCTCCTGGTCCATTTGATAGAAATACTCCATCCGGCCGAAGCGCTGAAATATCTGCAGATGAAGTTCTTGCAGGCACAACCGTCACTCGAAATCCCACCTGTACCAATAGTCGGAGGATATTCGACTTAACGCCACAATCGATTGCCACAACATGTGGACGAGTCATCAGCTTTTCTTGTGACAACTCTCTTTTATTTCCAGACTGCAGTGACCACGGAAGTTTATTCCAAGAATATGACTCCTTGCACGATACGTGTTGGACATAATCTCTTCCCTCCATAGAACCGAGCGCTCGGGCCTGATCGATTAAAGCACTCACCGAAACTCCATCCCCTCCAGCCATCACGGCCATCTGAGAGCCGTTATCGCGAAGGTGCATAACCAAAGCACGCGTGTCGATCCCCTCAACTCCCATCACGCCGTTTTTGTGCAAATACTCCGGGAGACTTACGGTAGACCGAAAATTAGATGGTGTCTTCGTTGCCGCGCGAACCACGACCCCCTCCGTGTAGATGCGATTTGCCTCAACATCTTCCTCATTGCATCCGACATTTCCAATGTGTGGATATGTAAAGCTCATGATCTGACCGGCATAACTCGGGTCTGTCAGTATTTCTTGGTAACCATACATCGAAGTATTAAATACCGCCTCTCCACATACCGCATCTGATTCTCCACGCAGAGCCCCAAAGCAGTAACCGGTAAAAACTGTACCATCAGCCAGAGCTATATATCCCTTCTCTCCTGTTGCTTGCGGCTTTCGAATCATCTCTTAATCTACTCCCAATTCAAGTAATAGCTCTACACTCCGTTACACAGAGTCCCCTGACGCACAACGCGCTTACCTTGCACAAAAACATCCTCTACTGCCCCTAAAAGCTTTCTCCCGGCAAATGGGCTGTTTTTTGACTTTGACCGAATAGCATCTACCGAAAATGTCCACTCTTGATTTGGGTCAAGAACCACCACATCGGCCACACTACCAACAGCCAAACTTCCTCCTTGCAACCCGAACGCACGGGCTGGTCCAGCGGAGAGCAAATCTACCATCCGCTGGCGAGACAACTGACCAGCTAGGCACATTTCTACAAGAAGAGGCAGGCTCGTCTGCAAACCAAGAATTCCGACCGTTGCCTGTGAGAACTCTACGAGCTTACTGTCCTTGTCATGAGGAGCATGGTCACTTGCAATTGCATCGATCGTTTGGTCCTTCAATCCGTCTAGTAAGCCTTCAATATCCTCGTGTGACTTCAAAGGAGGCATCATTTTAAAGTTGGTGTCATATGTCGACACACATTCCTCGTTTAACAAAAGATGGTGCGGAGCCACCTCGCACGTTACAGCTATCCCGTCGTTTTTTGCCCGCCTTATGAGCTCAACACCCCGAGCTGTGGATACGTGGCATATGTGAATTTTGCCCTTGGTAAAACGAGCGAGCTCAATATCGCGAGCTATCATCACATCTTCAGCAACACCAGGAAAACCTTTCAGTCCCATTTTGAGAGAAAGCGGGGATTCATTCATACATCCGCCGCAACTCAAATTTCTATCCTCCTCATGGCACGCAAGTGGAAGCCCTAACATCAAGCACCATTCAAGAGCCCGTCGCATCAGCCCGGCATCGACAACCGGATCGCCATCATCAGAAAACGCAACGCACCCTGCTTTAGCCAACTCAGTGTAAGGGGCAAGTTGTTTGCCATGCCGCGCCACCGAAATTGCACCTATTGGCAATACCCGCGCAGCTCCAGCATCCATCGCTTTTTCAAGGATAAAACGGGTAACCTCAGCCGAATCGTTTGCAGGTTTTGTGTTGGGCATACAGCAAATGGAAGTGTAGCCCCCTAACACAGCAGCTTCCGAACCCGTGCGAATCGTTTCCTTCCATTCTTCCCCTGGCTCTCGAAGGTGTACATGTAAATCAATGCAACCCGGGATAATCCATTTTTCTTGTGCATTAATCCGCACCACATCAGTTGCAGTCTTAAAAGCACCAGGACTCTCCACGGCGGCAATCACCCCATCCTGCAAAAGAATGTCATATCGACCCTCTCTTTGGGACTTCGCATCTATAAGATATCCACCCTCAATAACAAAGGAATCAACGCTCATCACTCTCCCACTACCTCCCTGCTCTCTTGAGACCGTGCGAGAAGATAAAGGGCCGCCATCCTCACCGCTACTCCATTATTTACCTGTTGGCGAATAAGTGCTCGCGGCCCGTCAGCGACCTCACCTGCAATCTCAAGACCCCGATTCATCGGCCCCGGGTGAAGAACCACACTGCTAGGAGCAACCGCTCTTAGCAAGTCTTCAGTTACACAATACTCTTTGCTATACTCATCTATCGAGGGAACGAAGTATTGATCTTGACGCTCGAGTTGCATACGCAAGCAGACAACGACATCAAGCCCCTCTAGCCCTTTGGCTAGATTATTAACAACCGTCACGTTTCCAACCGCAAACACATCTTCAAGCGCACGCGGAACAAGGGTTGAGGGTCCCACAAGCCTCACTGAATTTCCCAAAGCACAATGAGCCCAAATAGCACTACGAGCAACTCGCGAATGAAGCACATCACCCACAAAACCGACCCGCAGTCCCTCTATACCCTGCGGCCTCTCCGCAAAATGTTGCTGTAAGGTAAGTAAATCCAAAAGTGCCTGAGTCGGATGTTCATGCGCGCCGTCTCCTGCGTTGATGACAGCGGTGCGAGAGAGATGCCGTGCCGCAAAGTGCGCCGCCCCGCTCTCTGAATGTCTAATCACCAGAACATCCGGATTCATTGACTCAAGAGTTCGAACCGTATCGAGAAGAGTCTCGCCCTTTTTAACAGAGCTCGAACTTGCAGATATATTGTGAGTATCGGCTGACAGTCGTTTCCCAGCGATATCAAAACTCGCTAAAGTTCGAGTGCTTGGCTCAAAAAAAACATGAACTATGCTTTTTCCACGTAATGTAGGGACTTTTTTGATATCTCGCTCAGAGACTTCAACAAATGAGCTAGCGGTATCGAGGTAACGATAGATTTCTTGTTTCGAGAGCCCGTATATTCCCAGCAAATGGTCGACCATCGAGCAACCAGTTAACCCTACTTGTTACTCATTTACAAGGGTAGGAATTAAAAAAAAGAAGAAAATATGTATTATAGCCGCAGGATAGCATCCAATTTACACAGATCTGCTTATGAATATCGGCTACTAGTAAGCCTAATGCTTTCGCTTGATAAGATAGGCCCCATCTTGATAGCCCATCTCCTCCAAACGCACTCGAACCAACTGATTACGCTCACATGCGATGGTTCTCCCGATGTAGTCTGCCTGAATCGGAAGCTCTCGATGGCCCCTGTCAGCTAATACCGCTAATTCTACCGTACGGGGCCTGCCAAAATCGATAATAGCATCGAGCGCGGCGCGAATCGTTCTTCCCGTAAAAAGGACATCATCTACCAAAACAATACGAGACCCGGCAATTCGAAAAGGCAAATCAGTTCCTCGAAGAGTCGGCTGAGACTGCGCACTTAAAAGGTCATCGCGATACAATGTGATATCAATAACCCCGTATGGTACTTGAACTCCCTCAATCTTTTGAATCTCTTCTTGAAGCCTCTTTCCGAGAAACTCTCCTCCCGTTCGTATGCCGACAATGGCGAGGCTCTTAATATCACGGTCATGTTCGACGATTTCAAAACTCATACGAGAAACCGCACGGGAAATGGTATCGGCATCCATAACCATCTGCCAATCATCAGGAACAGATTTATACTTCGAATTCATGAAAAGCCTCTTACACGCCCAAAGTTGTTTAATCAGGAGGCACCCCCACAATATGCAAATCAACCTGCATAAAGAGAGCCCTGATACCTAACTATTGTACACAATTACAATCTCGGGGAAAGAGTTTCTTCGAGAACACTCTGGATATCATTAACCAACACAGCCTCTTAGTGCTATTTCTCCGAGTAATCCCAAGGGTCCATTGTAGTTTTTCCACCCAAAAGCTACAGCGCTCGCTCGAGCGTAGCCGTAGCCGTAGCCGTAGCCGTCACAGATTGCAGAATAAAGCGTCCTTTCGGAAGGGGAAAGCCCAAAGGATAGCGATACTGTAGACTAACCCTGATTGTATCCTGAAAACGAGTCACGGTAATTTGGTCCTCCGGGCATTCTATGCCTCGCTCTTGTACCAGAGAGAAAATACCCCGACGAACTTCTAAATCAGACTGAAAATGCGCCCCCCTCAAGAACACACCTACTCTACTCTTGAGATTGTAATGGTGATACGCCGCATCGACTACGACACAAAAACACAACACTGTAAACACGACTACCACAAAAAAAGAGCTGTGACGAACCGCTCTATTGTGCCGCCATATCATCATCTCTTCTCTACCTCTCTCTGTTCTATCATTTCATATCGGTTATAAATTGATCTATAACACATAGCGGACTGTGGCACACCACACCGAACAATCTCTGCTCCAAGCAGTACGAGGAACACGAATGATTATCGTTTCTTCTGCGCTTCAGGTGCTCACGAAACTCAAAAACTCAGAAGATATCAATTAGACGTCAGGTTTGGGAATCAGGGCGCACTGTAGAATACCGCCTCAAAGAGGTCTCTGTGAGAGGAAAATACTTCTCTGTTGTCATACTTTCATCAGTATCAGTTTTTGAAGGCACAACAAATCGGTTAAATACCCCCTCTATCCACAACTTTGGCTGAGATGTCATCGCCCCAAAATAACTACTGTCAACACTTACAATCCCCGACAGATCGTCTCGAGTCAGCGTAAAAAGGGGCTTATGAAGAAAGACCTCACTTGCAAGTACCACTGAGACACATGACCAAATCACGAAAAATAAAGAGGCTCGTAGCGTTCTTACAAGCGCCAAAGCCATGCTGACTAAAGTCGCACCGAGAAGAGACACCCCTAATCCAGTGCTCCAAAACGGTACATAGTAGCCAATCCGTGTGGGGTCAATAACAAGCAATATACTTACTAAGACAGCGCTCAAGAGAAGTGTGCCGTGAGCGATTCGTACAATTCCAAATTTGCCAATTAATGCAGAAACAATTGGTCGTATTACGCTCCAAACAACTAGGCTCAGAAAAGCCAGCGCCCATCCAGCTATCATTAGAACCTCAGGCGCATAGGTCGATGTCTCCTGAGGATAGAATCGGGCTTCAAGCGCCGGTAGGCCAAAGGGAATGAGCGCAAGGACGGCTGTTAATAACCAAGATACCTTGAGTGCTCGGGCGACAACAACACTAAAGCCACCCACAAGAGCGATTATCCAGGCAAGTGTTGTGACGTTTGTTAAATCCATGCAAGCAAGTCCTCTTGTTCACACCAATGCTTTGCTCCCCCCAACAGCCCCGTATAGAAGCAAGCACCTTCCGTAGAGATAAGAACGCTAATTGCATCCTTCCCCTATATGTTTCCTATCGACAACAAGGCATGTATCTAGGAAGGTTTTTAACGAGGAGCGGAAAGAAAAATAAGCAGAATCAACGTTTCGGCTCCTATCTTCGAAGAGTCTCTACGCACAAACACCTGAATCTAATTGATTTTAAAGTTGTGTCTCAGAAAAATACAAAGGCACTCTTCCCCACCCTCTTCGATCAAACGGTGTTTACGGCATGAGGATCTGTGGCAACATCTGAACGAACTTAGACCGTGGTATGACCGTCTGAAAACCCAGTGCCTTAGCTCTCTCTGCTAAAGCAAGGTGTACATGCGAGAAAAAACACACAACACTACTACTATCTGACTCTAGTTGAGATAGAGCATTTGCTATCAACTCTAGAGTAACACTTGGTTTATCCAGATCAACTAACACCACAGCACGACCATCCTGCGATACGCTCGACAACGCCTCGCACAGTCCATCTACTGCGCGCTGAACCTTTGGGGTCCTACCAGATTGTCGCGCAATGTCTTTAATGCGTGAGGTAAATAAGAGATCTTTCGAAAAAATGAAGGTATCAACAACTTCCATCAATCCAACCCATACTCATGGCATTTAGCAATTAAGTTTGAGCGAGATACTCTAAGCCGCCGAGCAGCTTCACTCTTGTTGCCTTCACAATCTCCTAGCGCTTTTTTTATCATCGCTCGCTCTACTTCAGATACCGCTTCTTTGAGCGATCCAGAATGCTGGTCATCTCCACTTTGCGCACCTTGAGATGCCTCGTCTCTTAATGCCGGAGAAAGATGCCCAACCGTTATGGTATCCTCTCCACCGCTCATCACAAATGCTCGCTGAACCTCATTCTCTAATTGTCGAATATTTCCAGGCCAACGATAATTTTCCATTAGCTGAAGCGCTGCCGCATCGATACCCTTTGGAGTCGCATTTGATTTATCTGCAAGTCTCTTGAGAAAACTCCCCACAAGCAGGGGTATATCGCCATCCCGCTCCCTAAGCGGTGGTAGCACAACATTTACCACATTCAATCGATAATAGAGGTCCTCTCGAAACGTGCCCTTCTTTACCATCTCTTCTAAATTACGATTAGTTGCAGCGATAACTCGAACATCAACTTGCTTCTGCTTTGTCCCGCCTACCGGCATAAACGTTCCATCCTGCAAGACCCGAAGCAGCTTCACCTGTAATGCAGGGCTCATCTCGCCTAGCTCATCGAGGAAAAACGTTCCTTTATCAGCTACTTCAAAAAGCCCCTGCTTATCGCGCACAGCGCCCGTAAAGGCACCTTTAACGTGACCGAACAACTCAGATTCAAGGAGATTTTCGTTAAAGGCAGAGCAGTTTTGCACCACAAACGGCCTGTCCTTTCGAGGTCCATTAACATGCAACGCAGTTGCAACGACTTCCTTTCCAGTACCGGATTCTCCCGTAATCAGGAGAGGCACCTCGGCATCAACAACCTTGGCCATCATTTGGTATAGTTCCCGCATCACAGGACTCTGTCCGATAATGCTCCCGAAAACACCATCACCTTGCACTTGCGCCTGTAAGTGTCTGTGCGCGGAACGCACATCTCTGAGCTCAGCATGCAAAGCTCTCAAACGAAAAGCCGCATGCACTCTGGCTATAAGCTCATCAGAATCATATGGTTTACAAATATAGTCATCTGCACCCTGCTCGAACCCATGCAAGATATCCGACAACTCATCCCGCCCGGTAAGAAGAACAACTGTTGCGTACCGTAAATCAGGATGACTCTTAATACTCTTAGCAACCTGATACCCATTCGGCTCGGGCATCATGACATCCAGCAATATCAGATCGGGGCGCTCTGCCTCTGCAACTTGAAGCGTCTCGGATCCTGATGATGCAGTGACAACTTCAAATCCTTGCGAAATCAGCAATTGCTCAAGCGCAAACAATGCCTCGTGGTTATCATCAACCGCTAAGATTTTGGTGCCGCTGTTGTCTGAGCCCATCAGCGATTACCCTATCCCTTCATCATATCAAGGAACTCTTTGTTCCCCTTTGTGCCATCTATCTTACTGAGCAACCACTCCATAGCTTCAACGGTATTAAGTGGATTAAGGACCTTTCTAAGCAACCAAACTTTTTGCAGCACATCATTTTTCAGCAACAGATCCTCTTTTCTAGTGCCTGAAGCCTTAAGATCAATTGCTGGATAGATCCTTCTGTCGGCCAACTTTCGATCGAGTACAATTTCCATGTTACCTGTACCCTTAAACTCTTCGAAAATCACCTCATCCATTCGGCTACCGGTTTCGATAAGCGCGGTCCCGATAATTGTCAGGCTACCGCCCTCTTCAACATTCCTTGCAGCTCCAAAGAACCGCTTAGGCTTATGGAGCGCGTTGGAATCGACACCTCCAGAGAGGATCTTACCACTTGGTGGCACCACCGTGTTGTATGCACGTGCAAGTCTTGTAATCGAATCCAAGAGGATAACAACGTCATGCTTATGCTCTACGAGTCGCTTCGCCTTTTCAATAACCATCTCTGCAACTTGAACGTGCCGCTGTGCAGGTTCATCAAACGTAGAACTTACAACTTCGCCCTTCACCGAGCGAGCCATATCAGTAACCTCCTCAGGACGCTCATCTATTAGGAGAACAATCAGGATAACTTCCTTGTGATTTTCTGTAATCGCATTGGCGATATTTTGAAGCAAAACGGTCTTACCAGTTCGTGGAGGAGCCACGATCAAGGCACGCTGTCCCTTACCGACTGGGCAGAAAAGATCCATAATCCGAGGTGAAATCCCTCCCTTTTTGCTCTCTAATTTAAGCTTCTCATCAGGATAGAGTGGAGTAAGATTGTCAAAGTGAGTCTTGGTCTTTAAAACCTCTGGAGAGTCGAGATTAACAGAGGTGACTTTAACCAACGCAAAGTATCGCTCCCCCTCTTTCTCCCGCGGAGGACGAATCTGCCCTTCAATGATGTCACCTGTCTTTAAACCGAATCTCCTGATCTGAGCAGGTGAAACGTATACATCGTCCGGGCCAGGGATGTAGTTGTAGTCCGGTGAGCGAAGAAAACCAAATCCATCTGGCAAACACTCAAGAACGCCGCCAGCATAGATACTACCATTAGAGGCAGACTGTGCTGTCAAAATGCTAAAGATCAACTCTTGTCGACGCATCGAATTAGCTGATTCGATATTGAACTCAGCCGCTACTTTCATCATCTCGTCGGTCTTTAATTGTTTTAGTTCATTTAAGTTCATAGATTACACACTACTTTAATGGTTATTGTCGCTACGTCGTCATCCACGTATTCACATACCCCGGACCCACGCTTGAATCCATACAGGACGATATGGGAACACGAAAACGATGTAAGAACTCTTTCCGATAGAATTATCTGAAACCCTGTTGTCTGACTTCACGCGACATTGATCGTGTCGTCACCTTTACCTTTATTTATCAGCTCCTGCTCTTACCAAATCGACTCGAGGCAACTTTCGCCACGCAATCAAAAAGCCCCCAAAAAAGCCCTCCGGTTAGAAACCGCCCCCGCTAAAACCCCTCCTACTAAAAAAGCAACCTAGAGGAACAATTACGAGATACGATACAAGAGAGTTAAGGCCTCCTCCTACCGGATGTGAAAGTATCTTTCGGGGGTGATAACTACTGGTTTAGCAAAGAACGCTTCCGTAAAGCATATAAGATCGCCTTACCCCTTCATTGTGACCCACCCAACACCTTGAGTCAATCCCCTCGCCGCTCTTCAATGGTTTTTGCAGCGACGGGTCGAATATAGTGCGGCTCTACCGTTGCCCACATATCCGCAGATGCCCTCGGCATATCCGTAACTGTACTCTCAAGTAGTCCAATTCCTATATGATCCTGGACAATTACATCACTCACATCCGGAATACAGAAACCTCCAAGCGGCGTCGCGCATACACTCTCAGGCGCATCTGCTCGCCACGCCTGCACCGTAGCGACGGGCACAATCTCCGGTGCCTGAATTTCTATAAGCCCCTGACCATCTTTATGGGCATAGAGCGCCCAAAAAACCTCTCCTCTTCGAGCATCAGAAAAAACTCCAATGGACTGGCGTTTAGCCGCATCATCTAGCTGTCGGTACGTTGCTAACGCGCATGCATAAAAAGACGATAATCCAACAAGAGGAATTTTTTCAGCAGCCACGAAACCCTTCGCAAACCCGAGGCCAATTCGGAGTCCAGTAAAAGAACCAGGCCCCAGACCAATTCGAAGCTGTCCACAGTTGCCCGCAGAAATTCCGACTTCCTCAAAGACAGCCGAAACTAAGTCGGGGAGCCTTTCAAAATGGTTTCCTTCTCCCTCAGAGGTCTTGGCAACAACCACAGCATTGCCATCAGAAATAGCAACACTGCAAAAAGACCCGCTTGTATCGATTGCAAGAACAAACGGCCGTCTCGATGGCATATCAGTGCCTCTCTATAAAAAATTACGGACGAGATCGTTGCCAATAGCAAACACCATCAACGAAAGAATGGCTAACAATCCAACATTGGCGGCTGCTGTTTGAGCTCTCATGCTAAGAGGAGACCCCTTGATTCGTTCAATCGTAAACAACAACAAGTGCCCCCCATCTAAAATCGGGATCGGCAAGAGATTCATGATTCCCAACGTGATGTTGAGCATTATCATTATCGTAATCACTGCCAATGGCCCATCCTCAACGCTACGAGATGTCTGCTTGATAATCTCAATAGGCCCTCCCAACGTCTTCGTAGGAGACAATAACCCGGTCACCACCCCACGTAACACCCGAAGCGTCTGAAGTGACATACCCACAACCTGCAATCCTCCAGCAGAGAACGCTGTCGATATATCCGCAGGCTCATACCTTACATTCTGCATCGATGGAGATATTCCTATCCTGTAGGTCTTATTGGCAGCTCTACCTTCGAGCACATCGAGTTCAGGACTCTCTCCCGCTTGCGGCCGAATTGGAATTGTTGCGACCTTGTTGGCGACTCCATCTTTTGGATCTGCTTTCCGTATTACCGAAAATGACAGCTCTCTTCCTTGAGAGCTTTCTACAACTTTCACAAGATCCTGAAAGGAAGAAAGAACAACTCCATCCACAGAGAGGATCTGATCACCTGTATGCAAACCAGCCCTCTCTGCAGGGAACCCTGTCTGCACCATACCGACCGTAACAGGTCCATCCTCCAACGTTGGAAT
This sequence comes from Pseudomonadota bacterium, assembly GCA_038134595.1. Classification (GTDB taxonomy): domain Bacteria; phylum Bdellovibrionota_C; class UBA2361; order UBA2361; family OMII01; genus OMII01. Next base: position 30,224 of record JAYPVM010000013.1, read on the forward strand.
GCCTAGCGCTAAGAAACTCCCAAACGCTAACACCCACGCAAAAATAAAATTTGCAAGTGGCCCCGCAATAACTACAGCACACCGTCGAAAATATCCCTTCTTCAAAAACCACTTTGACTCATCTTCTATAAGAGCCTGCTGCCTAGCTGTGAGTTCTGCTTGTCCACCCTCAATAGGAGAAGCGCCGCCAATGACTTTCTCGTCCTTCTCAGTTGATGTTCCTGTATATACCTCACCGTAGACAAGAGCAGGATCATCTCCTGCCATCCGAACAAAACCCCCAAGAGGAATTGCTCGTAAAGAGTATGTAGTATCTCCCCCTTGAATTTTTGCAAGCACTGGGCCAAAACCGATGGAAAACTCGAGCACTCCCACACCACACCACTTAGCAACTAAAAAGTGTCCAAGCTCATGAACAAAAATGAGGGCTCCAAGAATTAGAACTGATGAAATGATTCCCATACCTATTACTCTTACCTACTTACCGAACTCTGTCGAGCCCAATCACCCACGACATCCGACAATTCCACTATTTCTTCCAAACTACTGCATATCTTTCCAGAGAAATGCTGCAAGCCATGCTCTATTAAGGAGAAGATACCGGTAAACGAGAGCTCTCGCCGCAAAAATCGCTCAACCGCCACCTCATTTACTGCATTGAAAACTACCGCGTCCCCACTAGAACCTTTTAAACATTGCATCGCCCAATTAATACTTGGAAACCTTGTAGCATCAACATTTTCAAACGTTAGCGCCCCCATAGAAGTCAAATCAAGTCGGCTTACAACTGAATCAACTCTCGGAGGGTTGTCGTATGAGAGCGCATACGCGATTGGTCCCTTCATATCGGGCACCGATAATTGAGCCAACAAACCACCGTCAATCAGACGTATCATCGAATGAACAATACTCTGTGGATGGACCACAACCTCTATCTCTTCAGCAGTCACATCAAACAACCAACGGGCCTCAATAACTTCGAGGGCCTTATTCATAAGTGTCGCAGAATCTATCGAGATCTTCGCCCCCATATCCCACTTAGGGTGTTTGAGCGCTCGCTCCGGAGTAATACTCGAGAATTCATCGGCTGAAGTCGTCCGAAATGGCCCTCCCGAAGCCGTAAGAACTACCGAAGCCACATCACACCGCGCCACACCTTGTAAGGCTTGAAAGATAGCCGAGTGCTCACTGTCAACCGGAATTATCTTCCTCCCCTCTCGCTTTGCGATATCGGTAACCAAGCCCCCAGCGACTACCAAACTCTCTTTGTTAGCAAGCGCTACATCTTTTCCGCTCTCCAATGATGCAACAACGCCCGAAAGGCCGGCCATTCCAACAACAGCCGCCACGACAAGCGAAGCATCAGAACTGTGTATCGAGGCGAGTATTTCATCTTCTCCAAAGAGTAATTCCGTATCCTGCCATCTAGAACTGGAACTCGAAACTCCCAACAGCGAACACAAAGCTTCTCGACTTGCAACATTCGCCAACCCAGCGACTCGAGGTTTAAGGAGCCTTATCTGCTCGACAAGTTTCTCTGAATTACTTCCGGCGAATAAAAACTCAACTCTGAATCTCTCAGGATGCTCCAAGAGTACCTGACAAGTAGATGCACCTATCGAGCCTGTTGAGCCAAGTAAGCCAAGGCGTGTTACTTGCACCGTACTATCTCCAAGCAAACAAGAGTTATAAAAACAATAGGCGCCGCTGTAATTAAAGCATCAAAGCGGTCCAACACTCCCCCATGCCCGGGTAACAAAGCGCCAAAGTCTTTCACTCCCCGCACACGTTTAACGTATGATTTAGCAAGATCGCCACACTGCGCCATACACACTACTGCAAAACTCAAGACCGCTAGCCACCACGGCGAAATTGAAAAATCTACTAACAGCTCCCACAACACCAAACCAGCCACAACACCCACAATCAATCCAGCAACACTTCCCTCAACAGTCTTATTGGGAGACAACGCCGGCGCGAGTCGCTTCTTACCGCAGGCGCGACCGACAAAATAGGCGGCTGTATCATTGAGAGCCACCACGCCAATAAGCCACCAGAGAAGCAATATCGCATCACTTACTCCGCTCAACAAAACAAGCATCGGCACACAACAACCCAAGAGCAGAAAGGAAACAACTAATCCCGAACTAAAATCTTGCGCCCGCTTGAGATCACTACGCCCCTCGACAACAAGCAGAACCATTAACGAAACTGCACTACCGATAGTAGTTAGATAGACGGGAGCTAGCGCGATACTACCACTGATTACGCCTTGAACAGCGCCCTCTAATGCTCCTATCGACGGGCCTAGTAACACCACAAACAACAAGGCACCCCATAGCGGCCGGTAAGCTGTCGTAGCATGGTGGCGTGCAAACAAACGTACGACTTCAAAGACGCTCATTGCCGCGATCCATCCAGCGAATACAACGCTTAAAAAACGGCCGTAAGGGACTACCAGTGCACATACAGAAACTGAAACTGCTCCCACCAATAGAATCATGGCGGTCAGCAACCTATCATGAAGGGAGCCATCATTCCTAAATCGATACCACGGCGTACTCGCGCTAGGATCGACCGAGCTGCTCTTGCGTTCTGCCGAAACGTCGGTTGCGTCCTGCAAAGACATGGAGACACCTATACAATTCATCACGTGAAAATTCGGGCCAAAGCTGCGGAGACACAACAATCTCAGCATAAGCCAACTGCCACAGTAAAAAGTTTGAGATCCTTGTCTCACCGCTGGTTCTAATGAGCAAATCTGGGTCTGGAACATCAGGAAGATATAAAGCTCCCTGTATATCCTGCTCCGAAATCTCTTCGCCTTTCAAACCACCATCGGCCACTCGCCGTGCCAAAGACCGAAACGCATGCACCAACTCGTCTCGACCTCCATAGGATACAGCTAAGATAAGATCCATCCCATCCAAATGTTTTGTTTTTTCCTCATTTCGAGACAACAACTCCCGAACAGACTCGGGCAAATGTGCGAGATTACCCATCGCTCTTAGCCGCACTCCGTTTTTGAGCAGAACATCTAACTCCGACTCAAGGTGCTGCACAAACAGTTGCATCAATCCACCCACTTCGTCCTGTGGGCGCTTCCAATTCTCTGTCGAAAACGCAAAAAGGGTGAGATAGCGAATCCCTAAACGTCGCGCTTCTTCTACGACCATTCTGACGGTCTTAGCTCCCTGTCGGTGGCCATGCACCCGAGGCATGAGACGTTTCCTTGCCCATCGGCCATTACCATCCATAATAACAGCCATATGCTGAGGAACGACGGCTAAACCACCGGGCACGGCCACAGTCGCTACATCACTCGATTCGCTCGTTGAGGAGGTTCCCGACATCACAACCCAAAAGAACTATACTTCCAACATCTCTTTTTCTTTTGCAGCTGCCGCGGTATCAACCTCTGCAACGAATACATCGACTATCTTCTGAATCTCATCTTGCAGTCGTCTGCCATCATCTTCTGACAGCTCCTTGTCTTTAACCTGCTTTTTAACGAGCTCAATCTCATCTCGCCGAAGATTACGGAGTGAAATTTTTGTATCTTCGCCCATTTTATATACTTTTTTGATGAGCTCCTTTCGACGCTCCTCATTCAACGGTGGGATCGCTACCCGAACCAGCGCGCCATCTCTACTTGGATTAAGCCCAAGATCCGACTGCTGGATAGCTTTTTCAACGCTCTCTACAGCTGAAGAGTCATAGACCTGAATCGTCAACAACCGGGGCTCTGGAGCCGCGACCAAACCCAACTGCTGGAGAGGAACAGCAGAACCGTAGTACTCGACAGTAAGATTCTCTAGTAAAGATGGGGCCGCACGGCCTGTTCGCAACCGAGAAAGCTCCTTCTTGTAGTGATCAATCGCTTTGCCACACTGCGCTTTATAGCTCTCAAAATCTCCGCTCATACCTTAGCCCTCCACTAATGTTCCTACCGATTCACCGCATACAATTTTTCGCAAATTACCAGAGACTCCGACATTAAATACGATAATCGGAAGCTTATTCTCCATACACAAAGAGATAGCAGCGGCATCCATAACCCGCAACTCCTTCTGCAAAACATCCATAAATGTAATCCGGTCGAAGGCTTTCGCATCCTTATTCTTTACTGGATCGCTATCATAAACAGCATCTACTTTCGTGCCCTTCAAAAGGACCTCTGCACCGACCTCCATGGCTCGAAGGCTTGCCGCCGTATCGGTTGTAAAAAATGGATTGCCAGTTCCACATGCAAAAATAACAACCCTACCCTTTTCCAAATGCCTGGTTGCACGCCGCTTAATGTACGGCTCCGATATCTCCCGCATCTCAATCGCGGAGAGAACTCGAGTGTAAACGCCCTCTGCTTCGAGCCGGTCTTGAAGCGCCAGCGCATTCATCGCCGTCGCCAACATCCCCATATAATCGCCCGTTACTCGGTCAAGACCCTGCGAACCGGCCTGGACACCACGGAAAATGTTTCCGCCCCCGATAACAATCCCGACTTCGACATCAAGATCTCGGACCTCTTTAATTTGCTCAACAAGGTCGTTTAGAATTTTGGAGTCAATACCGCTACCTTTTTCACCAGAAAGTATCTCACCACTAAGTTTTAGAAGGATTCTCTTGTAGCGAACGGGATTAGTGGTAGCGGTCATAAAACACCTTCAATAAATTGTTCTCGTATCGAATCAGGACAATCGGGGAGCACCCCCTGCTAAACCGTCACGATACATACAACAAGAGCCTCTCGGTTTTACCCAAGAGGCTCTATAACGTGGGGTAACTTATCCCACCATTGCAGCAACATCATCTGCGATATTGCTCTGTATCTTCTCAATCCCTTCACCGACCTCAATTCGGGAGAACCGGCGAATCGAAACCTTTTCGCCACACTTCATCCCAAGATTTTCAACTATAGCTTGCACGGTCTGCGACTCACTCTCGTCTTTAATAAAGATCTGCTTAAGTAGCACCGTACCCTCCAGAAACTTCTCGATCTTACCGGGTAGAATCTTATCGGCCTTCTCTTTCTGCTTGTCATTGAGCTGATCAAGACAGATCTCTTTCTCCTTTTCGATGACAGACTCTGGAACATCCTCAACCGAGAGATATTGTGGCTTCATAGCAGCTACATGCATCGCTAAATCGCGAGCAACAGCCTTAAACTCCTCTCCGCGTGCAACAAAATCTGTTTCGCAGTTAAGCTCAACAATCGCTACAACCTGGTCACCTGGGTGCGTGTAAACACCAATCGTCCCCTCTGCCGCGGTCTTACCCGCTCTTTTTGCAATATCTTTTAAGCCCTTTTTGCGAAGAACCTCAATCGCTCCTTCAATCGATCCATCAGCCTCGGTTAGAGCGCTCTTGCAATCCATCATGCCCGCTCCGGTCATATCACGAAGCTTTTTAATCATCTCACTTGTTATCTGTGCCATATGACTTTCCTTATGTAATTACGTTTTTTCGTGTACGTAGCCCCCTTATCGCCCCTTGGGGGCATCGGAGGCTACATGAACTACGCTACAGCTACACCACTTTCGGTGGCAGTTGCGGTTGAGGCTCCATTGGTGTTCTCTTTCTCACCCTCGTTACCCTTTAGAGCTTTCGTTCGAGATTGCTGGATTGCCCGGCCCTCTATAATTGCATCAGATACCGCTCCGCAGAACAAACGAATTGATTTCGTCGCGTCATCATTTGAAGGTATAGGAAATGCGATACTTCCTGGGTCCGCGTTTGTATCCACCAAACCGATAACAGGAATATGAAGACGTTTTGCCTCTGCAATCGCAATCGATTCCTTAACGACATCCACGATGAAAATCAGGTCAGGTGTCTTCCTCATATTGCGAATACCACCTAAGTTGGCCTCTAGCTTCTCAACCTGTCGGCTGATATCGAGACGCTCTTTCTTATTGAGTCGCACCTTTGTGTTCTCCGAGGCTGCATCCTCAAGAAGTTTTTCGAGCTTGCGCATGCGCTCAATCGATTTTTTCATCGTTTGAAAATTACTTAAACATCCTCCAAGCCAACGAGAGGAGATATAAAAAGCGCCTGCTCGAGTTGCTTCCTCTTTAACGATATCTTTTGCTTGCTGCTTGGTTCCAACGAACAAAACATTTCCACCCATCGATACTCTATCAACGATGTATTTACGAGCGATCTCCCACCGCTTCATAGTGATGTCTAGATTGATGATATGAACACCATTTCTAGCCCCATAAATGTTAGGAAGCATCTTTGGGTTCCATCGCTGAGTCTGATGACCAAAGTGTGCCCCAGCCTCGATTAATGTTTTGATAGTTACAGGTGTGCTCTCTGAAGTAGAAAGAGCAGGATTCGACGTAGTCTCGTCTTGAACTGACATATATTCTCCTTGTCGTGTCTTAGTTTAGCCTCCCCACTCGATTGATTCCCACGACTACTGTCCTGATACCAAGCAAAAGCTTGGATACAAACAATCAATACGCACGAACACTAAGACCGATGTGGGTGTGAATTAACGGTGGTGATTCTAGCACCTTCAAGGCTTTCTGCCAACAGCTTTGGGCTTATTTAACAGCATCCACACCCCATAAAACTCATTTAGTATCAGCATGTTACGCTCAGCAACTAAAACCTCCTCTACGGTTAGAGTAAAAACCAACCATCTGCTATCCTCTATCCGAAAAATACAAGCGCCTTACTACGGGCCCCTTATAAGAGGATTACAGATGCAAAAACTGATTCACATGATTATGGATTACGCCCCTGGAGACCTTGCTTGTTCAGAAGTTGTATCTGCACTCGCCGCACAGATTCCTGGAGATTATCACTGGCATGTCACCTCCGTTCATAGCTTCGATACGGTATCAACAGGATTCGTACTCGCTCAGCTTGGTAGTCAGAGCGAGGCTCTACGCCCTAAAGATACCCTCATTTATGCAAACTGCGCTCCCCGTAAAGATAGAAGAGAGGCTCGTAGCAACAACGAAGGCGAAGGATTGCTCCTTGGTGTCCTACGGAGTGGCGTCAAAGTAATCGTGGTGAATTCAGGCTACTCGCTTAGCTTTGTGAAAAACGATCTCGCTGAGCTTTGGACCCTTAACGTAGATGCGGGCGGATCTCAGTTTCGCTCACGAGACAACTTTCCACGACTGGTCGGCCAAGTCGCTCGGGGAGAGGAAGGATTTTTGGGCGAGAGATTAAATCCACAGGATGTTATTCCCGAACCGCCCGCAGCCAGTATCGGCTACATCGATTCGTTTGGAAACTTAAAAACAACTATTCGAAGCGACGACGCCTTGGTTTCAATACTACAGGCAGGTCAACGCATCACCATCGAGATTAGTGGCGTTAAAATGACAGCAACAGTTGCGGCAGGAAGTTTCAATGTACAAGAAGGTGACATTGCCTTTGCTCCAGGCTCAAGTGGACACGATAATAAATTCTGGGAGGTGTTCCAGCGGGGCGGTTCTGCGTGGCACACCTACAAGAAACCAAGGCCGGGTTCGCCGATTGTTGTTTCGCACGCAAATTAACTAGCCACAGTATCGACTGATACGAGTGCCATATTCTGCGACCGCAATTGATTTCAAAAAGTGCACAGAATCTCTTGGGCTCCCGTTTACCGAGTACCCGAGAGATATCTCGCCTATCGGAAAACACCAGAGGTAGGATGTGATTTTTAGTAGTGCGGCCTATCCACGTAGCAGCACCCATATCCAAGCCACGTTAGATACCACCATAGAGTCGTGTAAGCTCGGCAAAAGCGCGCGATCCCTCTTCCCCCAGGGACGTACTCCAGCGATTTACATACAGGTCGACATGCGCCCATATAGCGTCGGCAGATAGCTCTTGCGCATACCGCTGCATCACACCAAATGCGGCCTCACGGTAATCGTATGCAAACGCAATCGATTCACGAAGAGACGTTTCAAACATAGCAACTACATCAGATGGAACTCGCTTATGGGCCACAATACAACCGAGTGGCAGAGGAAGGGCAAATCTCTGTTCCCAGAGCTCTCCTAAATCCGCCACTAACTCAAGACCGAACTCTTGGTATGTAAATCTCCCCTCATGAATCACAACCCCATAATCCGCCGCTCCTGAAGCGAGTGCGGGCATGATTTCAGAAAACACAACATGCTCTATCGAACCCAACGAGGGATAAAAAGACGCAAAGAGCGCCGATGCTGTTGTTCCTATCCCGGGGCACAGTACTTTTGAATCTGCATGCAGTGCAGGGGCTCCCTTTCGTCGCAGCAGAAGCGGCCCTACTCCAAAGCCAAGCGACGCTCCAGCGCCGCAAACAGAATAGACGTCTCGTCGGCGTATCGCTTGCACGCTGCTGACCTTACAAAAATCAAATTCCTCGCGATCCATACGTTCATTGAGCTCTTGAATATCGAGCAGCGTAACTTCATACCTATCTCCTATGGTCGGAAAAGCCTCCCGCTCTATAAACTGGTGAAACATGAAAGTATCATTTGGGCAGGTCGATATCGCTAGTGAAAGGCTCATAGGTGCTGTATAGCACAAACAAAAGCCTTCTTCCTAGGTCGCTTACCCAGAAAGCAGGAGTCTTAAGCGAACAACCCGTTATGTAGGTGTTCGCCACAAGGAATTGCAAATTACACGCTAACGTCGGATACTCTCATCTGAGAACTGCGCGCAAAGCAACTAAGTACGCAACTAAAGGAAATCAAGGAACACGTCAGGAAAAACTCATGGGTAGAATCTTTGAAAAGCGAAAAGAACGCATGTTTGCTCGTTGGGCCAAAACAGCAAAAGCATTTACCAAAATGGGTAAAGAGATAGCGATCGCAGTAAAATTAGGCGGTGGTGATCCCGCATCCAACCCAAGGCTTCGATTGGCGATCCAAACCGCGCGATCGCTTAACATGCCAAAAGATAGAATCGAAGCGGCCATAGACCGCGCATCTTCAAAGGATGCAAGCGATCTTGCAGAGCTTAGTTACGAAGGATTTGCACCTCACGGTGTTGCCCTTTTTGTAGAGGCTGCAACTGACAATCCTACAAGAACTGTCGCAAACGTTCGAAACATAATCACAAAGCACGGCGGCAACCTTGGAACTACAGGATCACTCGATTTTATTTTCGATAGAAAAGGTGTTTTCAACGTGAAGCCACCAGCTGGAGATCTCGACGAATTAGAGCTAACACTCATCGATCATGGATTAGAGGAGATATTTGAAACCGAAGAAGGCCTACTTCTTTACTCTTCATTTCAAGACTTCGGTGAGCTCCAAAAAGCTCTTGAATCTAACAACGTCGAAGTATTAAGTGCCGCACCCCAACGGCTTCCTACGAGCACCGTTACAGTCACCCCGGAGCAGGAAGAAGAGATACAAAAAATCATCGAAAGGCTCGATGATGACGACGACGTTCAAAACGTCTTTCATAACATGAGTCCAGAGGAAGAATAGCCTCAGCAAAAACACCTTTGATTACAAATACTTGGCAAGTCAAATTACTACCCCTACCCTACACTCCTACACAGCCGAGGTATTCACTCTAAACTACTGATTCTACAGGGCCTCTATCGTCATCAAACTAAGAGACTAGAACCGCCCTGCGAGCATAGGTATTTCTCAGGGTTCTATCGGAAATAGAGACCGTGGAACACCCATCATTTGTATTAAAATTTGGAGGCACGTCGGTGGCAAGTCCTGCCACTATTGAGCGCATAATTGCGCTAACCACCGACACGAAACGATATCCAGAAGGCTCTATCAAAGCCATCGTCTTCTCAGCCTTTCAGGGCGTTACCGACCAGCTCATTACCCTCGCGACCAAAGCTGCCGATAAAGATAAAACGAAGGCTTGTACCATAACGACGGATATTGAAGAGAGACACATTCAAGCAGTACATGAGCTTATCCCCGCAGAGAGACGCGGGCGAGTCCTTGCTGAGGTAAGCTCATTACTCCAAGAATTACAGGATATTCTCCACGGCATATCCCTCATTGGAGAATGCTCTCTGCGCACGCTTGATCACGTCACAAGCTTTGGCGAACGTTTGTCTTCGTGCATTATCGCAAGAGCATATGAGAATACTGGATTTCCGGTCTCACTCCTCGACAGCACATCGTTAATCGAAACTACAGGAGATTTTGGCGCAAGTATTCCAAATACGAACCGTTCATACGAGCGCATCCAGTCTGCCTTCAAAGCCTTATCCCACACCGCTATCATACCCGGATTTATAGCCTCGAATGAATCTGGAGTAATCACCACCTTAGGACGGGGAGGATCCGATTTAACCGCTTCGGTAATCGGTGCTGCACTCAAGGTCGATGCAATTGAGATCTGGACCGATGTTGACGGAATTTTGACCGCCGATCCCAGAAAAGTAGCACAGGCATTTGCAGTCCCAAACGTTAGCTTCGAAGAGGCGATGGAGCTCTCTCACTTCGGAGCAAAAGTGCTGTATCCTCCTACCATTCAGCCCGCAGTGGCACTATCGATTCCAATTGTCATCAAAAACACATTCAATCCAGATAGCCCCGGCACCACCATCTGCAAGAAAAATTCTCCCTGTACGCAACAACCCATCACCGGCATCTCATCAATCGATTCTGTGGCCCTTATCCGCTTGCAAGGCTCGGGAATGATCGGAGTGTCGGGCATCGCCAGCCGGTTCTTTAAAGCACTAAGCTTAGCTTCCATAAACGTTATTCTTATCACACAAGCCTCGTCCGAACACACAATTTGCTGTGCTATTGCCCCCAACCAGACCGCCAAAGCATCGCGCGCAGTTCAAGAGGAATTCGAACTCGAGATTGAAGCAGGTCGCATTGAGCCACTTCATGTAGAAGAGAGTCTTTCTGTTATCTCGATCGTAGGGGATCGAATGCGAAAAACACCCGGTGTCTCTGCCCAGATATTTCAGGCACTCGGCAATCACGGCATTAACATAGTAGCAATTGCGCAAGGATCTTCAGAGAGAAGCATCTCAGCGGTAGTAGCAATGCGCGACGAATCAAAAGCACTCAATGCAATTCACGATGAATTTTTTCTAAGTAAAACCAAAAGCATACATCTTTGGGTGGCAGGAACCGGGCTCATCGGCAAAACACTCCTTCAACAAATTGACCAACAAAACGATACCCTGTTACATCAATACGGAATCGACATAAAACTTCATGGACTCTTAAACAGTCGGACAATGCGGTGCACGACAGATCCCTCACGCCCATTATCCCTCACCTCACCACTTTCTGATAATGATGCGCCAGCTGATCTTGCTGCGTTTGTGACAGACTGTATTGAAAAGAATCTTCCACACTCAATTTTCGTTGATTGTTCTGCTCACGATGCCCCTACTCTCCACTATCAAGAACTTCTTAAACACAGTATCGCTGTCGTAACTCCTAACAAACGGGCATTCTCCAGCACATACGATTTATATAAAGATATCATCAAAAGTTCGAGCACCCATCGCACACCACTTCTCTATGAAACATCTGTTGGTGCTGCACTGCCTGTACTCAGCACCCTGCGGGATTTAATACAGTCCGGAGACAAAGTTGAGCGAATAGAAGCTATTTTATCCGGGACTCTAAGCTTTATCTTCAATTCGATGCGGATTAATCACTTGAGTTTTAGTGAAGCGGTACTCGAAGCCAAGAGACTAGGCTTCACAGAACCCGATCCCCGCGACGATCTGTCAGGCCTCGACGTTGCAAGAAAGGTTCTTATCCTGGCACGAGGCGCCGAAATCGATCTTGAATTACAAGAGGTGTCTCTTGAACCGCTAATACCGAGCGAAGCTACTGAGGGAACAGCCGAGATATTTCTCGAAAACCTAACTGATCTCGACAGTGATTTTCAGCGACGGCTCGATGTCGCTAACGAAAACGGTGAGTCGCTCTTTTTTAGCGCAACCGTAGACTGCCTGTCTGGCAGAGCCTCCATTGGGCTTCAATCGGTGCAGAAAAATCACCCCTTTTGCGGACTCTCAGGAGCCGATAACATGATTGCATTCACCACGGCACGCTATAAGGAACGGCCTCTTGTGGTGCAAGGGCCGGGCGCTGGGGCAGAGGTGACGGCGGCTGGAGTTTTCGCCGACATAATTCGAGCAATACGCTAATGAAGAAATGTGAAAGAATCGAATCTGTAACAGTTCATGCCCCAGCTACTGTGGCTAATGTTGGAAGCGCCTTCGATGCTATTGGATTTGCAGTGCATAACCTTGGGGACACCGTTACAGCCTCACTCTCCGAAGCCAACCTCATACAGATCCGCTCAATTGAGGGCGATACGAATCAACTTTCAAAGGATACAAAAAAGAACACCGCTTCTGTAGCTACCCATGCTCTCCTGTGTGCCCTTGGAATGGAAACGCAAGGCATAACGTTAGATATTCATAAAGGATTACCAATAGGCAGTGGCCTTGGCTCAAGCTCTGCGAGTGCCGCCGCGGCGGTTGTAGCAGTAAATGAGCTTCTGGGAAAACCCTTCTCCCGTCATCAATTGGTACCATTTGCAATGGAGGGCGAGCGTATTGCTTGTGGCACCGCGCATGCTGATAACGTGGCGCCCGCTATCCTCGGCGGCTTCACACTTATTCGCAACACAGAACCCCTGGAAATTATCGAACTTCCCTCACCTACAGACATTTTTGTCTCAATAGTTGTCCCAAACATTGAGCTCCGAACCTCAGATGCCCGCAAGGTGCTACGAGACACTATCTCTCTACGCTCAGCGACACACCAATGGGCAAACGTTGCAGGTCTTGTCGCTGGTCTCTATCAAGGAGATTTAAACCTCATCGGCCGTTCGATAGAGGATGTCATCATCGAACCTCAAAGAAGTAAATTAATCCCCGGGTTTTATGATGTCCAACAAGCCGCCCTCCAGCGAGGCGCTCTCGGCTGTTCAATATCTGGCGCAGGGCCATCTCTTTTCGCCTTAAGCGATTCGAACCAACGTGCACACGATATCGGACAAGCTATGACTACAGCGTGGAGCAATCACCGTATTAAAGCCGAATACATGGTCAGTCAAATCAATACGGACGGGGCAACATTGGTTCCATCCCCTGTGTCAGCAGAACAAACGACGACTGCCGCACTATGACTCTCTACAGCACAAGCAACAAGCAACTCAGAACATCATGGAAGCAAGCCGTACTGGCAGGACTAGCTCCAGATGGCGGTCTCTATATGCCAGAGTACATACCTACCTTTACAGAAGCGGACTTGCGGGAACTTAAGAATCTATCGTTCCCAGAACTCGCCGCTCACATAGCAGCCAAATTCATGGGAGACGAGATAACTCTAGAGCAACTCAATGCGATCGCAGCTAAAAGTTTAGATATCCCACTGCCATTAAAGAAGCTTACAGACGATACGTATATCCTAGAATTATTTCACGGCCCGACATGTGCCTTCAAAGACTTTGGGGCTCGCTTTATGTCTCACCTCTTTAGGCACTTTTGGGACAAACACTCAGAGCCCTTAACGGTAGTCACCGCCACATCGGGAGATACCGGTAGCGCCGTTGCACATGCATTCTACGACCAAAGTGAAGACCCACGCATTCGCGTTGCTATCCTTTATCCAAAGGGTAAGGTGAGTCCGATCCAACGCAAACAGATGACAACACTCGGACATAACATCACCGCCTATGAAGTCGACGGCACCTTTGATGACTGCCAAGCTCTTGCCAAACAAGCTCTCGCCGATACTGAGCTTCAAAAAGAGATGTGTTTAACATCTGCAAACTCGATAAACATCGCTCGCTTACTACCCCAGATGTTCTACTACGCCTATACATCGCTGCTCGTCGAGGATAGCCTTGATCCTCTATTCATAGTTCCCAGTGGAAACCTCGGCAACGTTGTAGGGTCACTATTCGCTAAAGCAATGGGATTTCGAATTGAACACTCCGTAGCTGCCTGTAATGCTAATAAAACGTTTGTGGACTTCCTGGAAGGTAATACATTTACACCCATGCCTTCCCTTCAAACGATTTCAAACGCAATGGACGTCGGCAACCCCAGTAACATTCACAGACTCATCGCCCTACAAGAACAATGCGGTCTAGAAAACCACCAAGCTGTCTCAGCAATATCAATAAGTGATGACGAAACAAAAGAAGCCATGCAGGAATTATTCTCCAAGTATCACTACATCGCAGACCCGCATACGGCAGTTGCGGCTTCACTGATTACAACCCAAAGAATCCCAGCACCTCTCAAGGAGCATCCAAAGATAGTGGTAGCAACAGCTCACCCTGCAAAATTTGGAGACACCGTCGAGCAAACATTGGGGCTTACACCAGACCTACCGAAACAACTCTTGCACACCCAAGAAATGGAGGAATATCGTCACTCGCTAAATAATTCATATACCGATTTTGTTTCTACTCTCAAGGCGCATCACTAATCCCAAGATTTACACCGACTTTAGCCACGTGCTTTCGACGCATCGGGGTCTATATACCACGTACCCTCTGTTTTTCCGTGTTTGGTCCGAGCATCGTACTCTCGATCCTTAAGTCTAATCTCCGCTGAGACTCTCTTGGCAATAGCGGAAGCCTCCTTGTTCGAGATCACGCCGCGCTCATCCGCACTCTTATGAATCAACTCTATTATTTTTGGAGCACCTTGCTCTAGGTGGGCCACGTGATTTAGTTCATGCCTTTTTGTTTTTTCCAAAAAGGCCTTCCATAGCTTCCGCACTTGGGGACTAACTTTATCCTCATCGACAAGGCGTGGCATTTGAACCGTAGCAGAGCAAATCAAACGGACTGATGTGGCATCAACACTACCATCTCTGAAATTTTGCCAGCGCCACTTCACATTCCACTGCGTGTATGCAAAGCGGATTTTTCCCTCTCTATCTCGAGGCCCCTTCGTGCGCAACTGCTCTTGCAACTCATCGGCAGTTTCGCCCGATACATCATAACTCGTGTATGTAATCGATGCGGGGCATATTTGCTCATCATCCGCTCGCAACAAGCTTGCATAAAGTAAGATTAAAGAGAGTATTAAGAACCCTCCCAGCCGCCGTAAATCTCTCATCTACTGAATGATAAATTCGGCAAACAAAACTCCAACAACCGCTGGCTGCTCCAGAGCAAGTGCTTCATTGAGGCCATCGACGATCTCATCTTTTAGTCGTAGCTTCCCCTCAGAAGTCAAAAGCTCTGTATCTTTTTTAGAAGTGAGGATGCTGATAATTACATCCCTAAACTTATTCATATTCTTTGCTATATGAGGATGCAGTCCTCCTCCAGCCTCCGCCTCGGCTGAACCCCCACTGGCGCCGCCGCCGTGTGCCTCACCACCATCGACACCTTCTACTAACATAGTCTGCTTGTCGAGCAGGTTAGCATCAAACTCGATTAGAATACGTGTCTTAACAAAAGAATGTGCGTCAGAGAGATTAACCGTAAAAAGTCCAATTTCGGCGATTTCAATCCGAGGAACCTCCTCGTGAGCCAATTCCTCATGAGCAGTATCCTCGGCGTGCTCTTCCACAGGAGCTCCCGACATTAACATCATCGGCACACCGGCACCGCCCACCAATCCAACTATACCCAGAACAGCAAAGAGCATTATCTTTTTCTTGTCTTTTTTAGGGGCTCCTTCAGTTTCGGTGGTGCCCTCTTCTTGCTTTTCCTCAGTTGCCATCGTGTTTTTCCCTTGGGTTATAATGTCTCAACAAAGGAGATATCGACCCAGCTAAGAGAAAACATTAGCAAAAAAAAAACCTCATGGGTGTAATATATTTAAGTACTTAGCTAGCACACCTAACAGATCATTGTAAGATCTGTTCTATCACATGCATCCAAAACTCCTCCGGAACGGGCGCAATGAGCGCAGCAATAGCACATATCTTTGCTCTCGATACCATGGCCGATAATCCGACAACCACAGTGGCTACACTCAGGAGCCAATTTTTGAATAGCACACTCAAAACTATCGAATTCAAAGACCTCGTCTCGAATTCTTACCTCAAACGTTTTGTCGTACGAGTTCCTGCACGTGGCGCAAATGCCCATGTAAACCTCACAATAAGAGTCAAAGAACCACAAAATATCTTCAAAGGACGTAGGAAAGCTATGACCAGCACTAGCTACCCAATTGAAAGAGAGAAGAACATACGGTATTGTGTCACGAAATCACGGATTTAGCAGATTATGGAAATAAACACAGACCCCCTTTACGCCCTTCGACATTCACTAGCTCATGTACTTGCTCAAGCGGTACTGCAGATTCGACCCAACGCCAAATTAGCATTCGGCCCACCAGTCGATACCGGCTGTTACTACGACTTTGACCTCGATACACCACTTACACCCGACGACTTCAAAACAATCGAGAAGGCGATGAAGAAAATCATCGGCCAGCGACAACCGTTTGAACAATCAAGTCGCTCGGTCGCAGATGCTGTTGAGCACCTCAAAGACCGTCAAGAGCAATACAAAGTCGAATACTGCGAGGAGTTAGCCGCTCGCGGAGAGACCGAGATAGGCTTTTATGTAAACGGGCCGTTTGAAGACATGTGCGCGGGGCCACACCTGAATCACACAGGCGAGATCCCAGCCGATTGCTTCAAGATAGACTCGCTGGCGGGCGCATACTGGAGAGGAGACGAAAACAACAAACAGCTCACGCGAATATACTGCCTAGCATTCTCAAACAAAGACGATCTCAAGAGCTATATCGACAAACGAGAGCTCGCCCGAGCTCGAGAACACAGAAAACTCGGCAAAGAGCTAGACCTCTACAGCATCGATCACGACGGAGTCGGCTCTGGGCTAATCCTATGGCACCCGAAAGGGGGCCTCATACGACACCTCATTGAAACTCACTGCCGTGATATGCATTTAGCTGGCGGGTATGAGTTTGTGTATTCACCACACATCGGAAAAGCCACTCTCTGGGAAACCAGTGGTCACTTAGCATTCTACAAAGACGGAATGTTTGCGCCAATTGAGATCGACGAACAGCAGTACTTTCTAAAACCGATGAACTGCCCCTTTCACTGCAAGATTTATGATGCGGTGCCAAAATCGTATCGAGATCTTCCAAAACGATTCGCCGAATGGGGCACCGTATACCGTTTTGAGCGAAGCGGCACCTTATCAGGACTAACTCGCGTCAGAGGCTTTACACAAGATGACGCGCATCTGTTCTGTAGAGAAGACCAGATGCCCGAAGAGATAGATACCGTTCTGCAATTTAGTGTAAACCTACTCCGAGATTTTGGCTTACGGGATTTCCATCTCTACCTAAGCACCCGCCCCCAAGAGCGTGTGGGAGAAGAGGCAAAATGGGATGCCGCAGAGGCCGCGCTCAAACAAGCCCTTGAACGAAGTGAGCTTCCTTACTCGCTTAATGAGGGAGATGGTGCATTTTATGGGCCAAAGATAGATATCTGTGTAAAGGACATGCTCGACCGAGAGTGGCAATTAAGCACCATTCAATTTGACTTTAATCTTCCAGAACGATTCGATCTATCATTTACAGACTCAGACGGCGAAAAGAAGCGACCGTACATGATTCATAGAGCGTTATGCGGCTCAATGGAACGATTCTTCGCAATGCTCATAGAGCATTACGGCGGAGCATTTCCAACGTGGCTAGCACCCGTCCAGACAATCCTTGTTCCAGTGAATGAAAGCTGTCAGGCATACTGCCAAAATGTAGCGACGGAGCTCTCTGCCGCTGGCTTTAGGGTCGAGGTGGATATAAGTGCCGATTCATTTAACAAAAAGATACGAAATGCCGTCACCAAAAAAGTTCCCAACATCGCCATCATTGGTAACAAAGAGGCAGAAGAACAAACTCTCACACTTAGACGCTACGCTGTGAAGGAACAACAAACGATGCAAAAAGCTGACTTTATAGCGAGACTACAAGAACTTGTCTCCTCAAAGACTATGGATAATTTTGCTGATAACGCCGCCTAAGACACTGCAGAATCACATACTTATCTTTTCACACCTGCTAAGGCAACAAAGAGCCGACAAGGCGCCATAACCAGAAACAAATAATAAATACAAACAACAACGCTAGTAGAACTAGCGTTTGTCTCTGTTAATGAATATGTCTATAAAGCCAACCACATCAACACCTACAACAGATACTTACGCTAGTAACATAGGACTCTCCGACCTCTCGTTACCCCATCCCCACACTGTAGCAATCAGAGAAGATGTCCGTGCGGAGACAACAGCATTAAGTGGAAATGACGCTTTACTACTCGAGCATCCTGAACTATCTAAGTACTTCTGGAAAGATAATCGATGGTTCGTCTCAGACCAACGTTTTCGAGACTTTCTTACATCATTTAATATCCCTCCACTCCCAGTCAATCCAAACCCACCCAAAGCTGATATCTTTGAGATCACGAGACCTGATTACAATCAAAACTTCCTAACCCACTCCTTGCATAATGCATTCAAGCTTGTTACTCCGTCAGCATCCATCGACCCACAAAGCGTTATAGATTCCCTCTCTTATGATCTCAGCGAATCGTTTGGATTTCTTGCTACCGAATTAGTGCAACGGGAAGAACCACCCATTGAAAATCGAGAACATTCGTCGGTTATAAATGGGTGTGAAATATTTTTGTACCGACTAGCTGGCACTAATACGGCGATAATTGACCGCTCTACAACGCCAGAATTCACCACGCGAGAAGCTCTTGAAAGTGCTCGTGATGGAGTCCTCCGACATACAGACAAAGTAGCTCAACGGACCAGAGCGGCTAAATTATCGGCTACAGGCGTTTTAAATCCGCGCTACCAAGACCTGCGGCTGATTAACCCACCCTCTCATGTTGTTACATGTAATGACATCGACTTGAACTCCCTTCCAGAAGCTAGCGATATTATCGAAACAATAAAAAAAGCCCCCGGCTCTCGACATCTCTGGATAATTGAAAACGACACACAAGGATGTGTGATAGTTCATGATACAGACAAGCTTTACGTAAAAACCGCTAATCCTATTATCGCTAAAGATGCTGCCATCGCCGCAAAAATCACTGGGTTCTCTACGCAATCAACCCTCAAAGAGCAAGAAAAATATTTGCGCATATTTCTAAAATTATTCCGAACAGAGCAGAACTTCGCAATGACCTTTCTCGCAGAAAAAGAGCCACAATCAATCGATACAAAGAGTCTTGCAGCGGAGATTCAGAGTCACGAAACACCCCTATACATCAAGGGAACGCGTTCATCTGGTGGCCAGTTCGTTGTGAGACACAGGAGAGGACCAACTGGAGAATCAATTCTTGAGTCAGACAGTTCAGAGTTTGGGCGATCACTAGCTCAAACCATCGAGTCCGTGAAAAAATACCAAATAATGCCCCGTTTCATGCAAGATACATTTCTTCCAAAATTCCAATGTAAATGTTCGAGCACAGGAATGTTACAAAAAATTCTTAAAGAGATAGAAACACCAATCTTGGAAGAGGAAATCCCAGTTGCTCGTTATACTACAAAAGTCGGGAGAGAAAAGTGTGAATTTAGAGCAATCTTTCAAGGTATAGAATCGCCGCAATTAGTGGCAACGTATGCGAAAGCCTCTCTTAAGGATATTGCAGCAAATATCTCTATTGCAGGAAGAGGCCGTCATACGGTGCAGGTGATACGGGGTATAATGCAGCAGAATTTATCCGGCACCCTCGAACAAGCCGAAATCAATACAAAAGCCGCCCAAACTCTCAAACGATTTGAGGAGACAGTGGGAAATTTCGCAAGACAATTTACTGCTGAGCTCACTGACCCGACCAAGCTACAAGATTTTGCCGTTGATACTGTTCCTGTTTGGAATGAACAAACACAGAATATCGATTTTTATCTCCTCGAAGTACAATACAGCTATGGATACACAGGGCTTGCCGCAGTAGATCCAGAGGCCTCAAGCCGTGTTACCATGTTCAAGAATACCCTGCGGGACGCTAAACGAAAGTTGGCCTCAATTGCAAGGATACAACAGTTCTTCTCTGATCTAAATTAAGTAAGTTTAGGGCCCCGAACAAGCCGCTGTAAAGTTAGCCTCCGCCGCTTGCACTGCACTATCAGAGCAAAAATTCATATTATCTAACGCTCCGGATTCACAATCCTGACTTACCGCAAGGAGTGCTGGATTTGAAAAATCAAGAGAAACAGTTACATCCGGCACAGCTCCACAATCGTAGGTATCCGGGTCAAACGTAAGCGATTCGTCCTGATAAAACGTATCAGTCGCAAGGTTTACTTTTTTTAGCGCGTTAACCTTACTACTTGATGGAGCCGCAACGTAACGATCGCTTCGATACTCGACTCCGACTTGGAAATCATCACCATCCGAGCCCTCTTTCATATCCTTGTAACCACCAGCTCGAAATCGAACATCACCGGTATCATTACCCTGAAATGCCATAACACCATACGACCGAAGTCCCTGTGATGAATGATACGATTTAGTCTTAATTTCATTATCTGCGGTAAATACAGCTCGCCCCCTAAACCCATCATCACCAGGAGCCGAGTACATCACGTTTAGCTCACGGTCTAGATTCGGATTGTATGTTAGCTCCCCATCTTCCTCGATTAGGTACGCATCCAGTGAAATCTTGTACGATGCGTACACGTCATTACTCTCCGCGGATAAGGTCATCTTCCCGTTGTTCCTTACTCGGCCAGATTCTGTGGCACTAGCAATGCCCCCATCACAAAACCACATCCTGTATGCATACTGATCTTTATTCGCCGTATTAGTGTCCGAGCTGGCAACTTCAATAAAGATATCACTTGGTCCCTCGTCGAATGGAAAGTTTTCTATCTGCACCTTTACAAGCCGGGGAGCACTTCCATCAGGAGTTTCAAATACCCTCGCACCATCTCCATCAGGAAGATTTTCTGACCCCGATGTAATCGTCGCCCCACCAGCAGGACCAACAGCCGGAAAACTACGCATGTAACAAACACTTGTTCCAGCTCGAACCGCCTCTTGCATAATCTCTCCGGTCGCCATTGCCATGTAGCAACCAGCATATCCAGCAGATTCTCCATCGTTATTACCACCAAAAAACTGATTACAGTCATCTGGAGTAGCCGAGCTCGAAGCGATTCTTTCTACAACGCCGTCGTTCCAAAAAAGATTTGGGATATCAAGACTCGGAATATCCACTAGCTTCGGCGGAGTTCCAATCACCTCTGCAAGTCGCATCCGAGCTGAGCCACGGCTGTTAGCAATCTCTCCTACACCTGGTAATGCATCTAGGCCCGTAACAGCATTACGAGCTACTAGCGTTCCGCAGGCTTTTTTTGCTTTTTTGACCTTAATCTTCTTTTGTTTCAATTTGGCAATAGTGCGGGAGTTACGGATAAAATTCCATCGCCCTCTTCGCTTATTGTAAGAGCACTTAACTTTTATCGAACCACGCTTTCCAGAAACGCTAACCTTAGTCTTTGGTGCAGCTTGTACCTCACTAGACACTACGAGTGCTCCAGTACAGACCAAAAGACAAATAAGTCCGTGCGAAACAGCTCGTTGAAGTCTCCTCATTACGTGCTCCGAATAATCAATTAGTTTACTTGTTGTTCAAAAGATGCTCTTCGTACTTTATACGTTCCCAAACTAGCACTGCGACGTAAAGCTAAAATCGACATCCAACAGGCCGCAAACGACGTTTATCGCACGGCATACTCAATACTTCTCCTCTGCCGAGGATTCCCAATCGATATACAACAAGCCATTTTAGGCACTTAGAGCAATCAATCAGGATCGGTTTGAATCGGTCTGGTTCTAAGCTATCCAAAACGCATCCGAGATAATTTCATGATAGATTTCAACAAAATGTATTTTATCCCATGGAGAGAGGCTCTATATTTAGAGCGTTGTAATCCTAGAAATCTGCACTATGGAATGTCGAATCTGTCACAACGAGTCCGAGAAAGACCCGTGCTCTCCGAAATGCACAGACGAACTAGCTTCTCTTAGAGTCGAAGCTACCTGGGTAAACTTAGCTTTAGGCGAGGCACGTGCATCACAATATGAAATTGAGGCGACCCAATACGGCCCGCTGTATATCAGGTTCGATCGACTACAAGCTCTCCACCGAGCTCTCACTCTCGGTGTGCAATCCATGAGTTCTTCGCACTCCACCGAAACCGATGAACACTTTGAAGTACAGGAATGGCGCGCGCAACAGTCAAAGGATGATAAAGAGGCATTACCGTACCTACAAAAAAAATTGCGGCACCTTGCAAAGAAGATTAACAAACTAGAGAAGGAACTCTCCCATGCAGAACACACCTGGGAAGAGGCCGCTAGTAAAGTTGCAACGATCGAAGATGCTCTTAGAAAAATCGCAGAGGTGACCGGCGATGATTCACTACCCCTTTAGTCGCCACGGGATTTAAATTCGCGTATCACAAACGACACCCCTATGCCGCTCGCTCCTCCTTCTTCTCACGGGTTTTTATCACAAGCCCCTCATCAGAGACATCGACAGCGATACTGCCGCCCGACTGAAGTTCATCGGCGATAAGCGCACGACCCACCTTTGTCTCAAGCTCCCTTTGAATGTAGCGCTTAAGGGGCCTAGCGCCGTAGACCGGATCATATCCAGCCTCGGAGATAAACCGCTTTGCTGCATCACTGACTTCTATCGAAATCCCTCTGTCTTTGAGACGATTTGTCACATCAGCTAACAGCAGTTCCACGATATGCACAATCTCTTCCGGTACCAGTGGTTTAAACAATACGAGCTCATCTATTCTGTTTAGAAACTCAGGCCTAAAGTGCCCTTTGAGTTCAGCCATCACACCATCTCTGGCCTTATCTTTAATCTCACCCTTGTCCGAAATCCCCTCAAGGAGATAATGAGATCCGATATTCGATGTCATGATTATCACGGTATTCTTGAAATCAACGGTGCGTCCCTGAGAATCAGTGACGCGGCCATCATCGAGAATCTGTAACAATACATTAAATACATCGGTGTGCGCTTTCTCTATCTCGTCAAACAGAACAACGCTATACGGCTTGCGTCTTACAGCCTCGGTAAGCTGTCCACCTTCCTCGTATCCCACGTATCCTGGAGGAGCGCCGATAAGGCGAGTCACGGCGAACTTCTCCATATATTCGCTCATATCGATCCGGATAAGATTCTGTTCGCTATCAAACAGCACCTCTGCCAACGTTTTGGCGAGCTCTGTCTTCCCTACCCCAGTAGGGCCTAAAAAGATAAAGCTCCCGATCGGCCTCCTAGGATCTTTTATACCCGCCCTAGCTCGAATTACAGCATCTGCCACAAACTGTACCGCTTCATCTTGTCCAATAACCCGCTCATGCAGTATCTGATCAAGTTTGAGCAATTTGGCTTTCTCTCCCTCGACAAGGCGAGTCACCGGAATCCCTGTCCAACGAGCAACGATCTCAGCAATCTCACCATCTGTGACTTCTTCTCGGAGTAAACGCCTTGAGCCATCTTTTTCAAGCCTCTTTTCCTCCTCCTCAAGCTGCTTAAGAAGCTCGGGAAGGGTTCCATGCTTTAATTCAGCGGCTCTATTGAGATTATACTCACGCTCTGCCTTCTCTATCTCAAGCCGCGTCTTTTCAAGCTGCTCTCGCAGCCCCTGAACGACATGAATTGCATCTTTTTCCTTCTGCCATTGAGAACGCATTGCATCTGCTTGCACCCTCGCCTCAGAAAGCTCATCGGTCAGAGCCTTTAGCCGCTCCTGTGAACTACGGTCCACCTCTTTTTTGAGCGCCGCCTCCTCGATCTCAAGCTGCATAATTCTTCGCGTGATTGCATCAAGCTCCGCAGGCATGCTGTCGATCTCTGTACGAATGGTTGCACACGCCTCATCGACTAAATCAATAGCCTTATCGGGAAGAAACCGCTCGGAGATATAGCGGTGCGAAAGCGTTGCGGCCGCAACAAGAGCGTTATCCTGAATCTTTACTCCGTGATGCACCTCAAACCGCTCTCTGACCCCCCGCAATATAGAGATCGTATCCTCCACATTAGGTTGATCTACCATTACAGGCTGAAATCGGCGCTCGAGCGCGGCATCTTTCTCTAAATGCTTGCGATACTCATCAAGCGTTGTAGCCCCGATACAGTGAAGCTCTCCTCTGGCCAACATGGGTTTAAGCATGTTGCCAGCATCCATTGCTCCTTCAGTCTTTCCTGCGCCAACGATGGTGTGTAATTCATCGACAAACAAAAGAATCCTTCCATCTGAATTCTTGACCTCTTGAAGCACTGCCTTTAACCGCTCTTCGAATTCTCCTCGATACTTTGCGCCTGCAATGAGTGAACCCATATCAAGTGAAAAGATAGTTTTGTCCTGCAAACCTTCTGGAACATCACCCCGTACGATACGTTGTGCCAACCCTTCTACGATAGCGGTTTTTCCAACTCCCGGTTCACCAATGAGAACTGGATTGTTTTTTGTCTTTCTTGAAAGAATTCGAATCACCCGTCGAATCTCGCTATCTCTTCCGATTACCGGATCAAGCTTGCCCTTTTTAGCCTCTTCAACGAGATCTCTTCCGTACCGCTCCAGCGCTTCATAGGTGGCTTCAGGATTTGCACTCTGTACACGCTGGTTGCCCCTCACAACATTTAGGGCCGCAAGAAACCGATCTCTTGTAAGAGAAAACGTCTTGCAAATTTTAGCGTACGGCGTTTTTGCGTCAGCATCTAACGCAGCCAGAAAAATATGTTCCACTGAAACATACTCATCTTTGAGACGCTTTGCCTCATCCTCAGCACGGATACAAACTTGTCCTAGAGCTTGCGTGAGATACACCTTGCCTGGCTCAATTCCAGGGCCACTTACCTTAGGGCGTCTATCGAGTTCTCGCTCTATCTCTTTAAGGAACGCTTCAGCATCGACTTCCATCTTTGCAAACAAGCGGGCAATCAAACCACCTTTTTGGGCAAGAAGGCTTGCCACCATGTGCTCAACGTCGACCTCAGTATTCCCCCGACGAACAGCCTGGCTCTGTGCCTCGGAAAGTGCCTCTTGAGACTTTTGAGTGAACTTTTGAAGATCCATACGCTACCCCACGCAAAACATTGCCCTTAGAATATAGGTAATCACTGTATCGGCATTTAACTAGTTTTTTCTCGTTATTTTTGCCAAAAAGCGTTTACCATAGCTCTAACCACAGAAACTACGTGCCTTTTTACAAGAAACCCGCACTCACCTACGTATGCGAAACAAAGCGGCTCACTACCGTAAAAAAAATAGTAGAGATATCTGACCTAATTCCTAGGATTAAACTGAGAAGCTTTCTGAAGAGCTTCAAACGCTTGGCGCTCCTCTACAGACAAACTCTTCGGCACAACAAGCCGAATGCTGGCGAAAACATCTCCTCGCTCACCACCTTTCTTTGCAAACCCCCGCCCTCGAACACGCAGTTTTGCTCCGTTTTGAGTCCCGGCAGGAATGGAAAGCTTTATCGACCCATCGGGCAAAACAAGATCGACCTTCGCACCCAATGCAGCCTCCCACGGCGAAATCGGAAGATCGACGGTCAAATCACTTCCTGAAGGCGTGTAGCGTGGATGCTTCGCAAAAGAAAGCTTTAGGTACACATCCCCCTCACCGTTCTTTCCGGCGAGTCGAATAGTTTTTCCCTCCGGCGAATACTTGGGGATTCCAACATGAAGGGTGCGAACACTCCCCACGCCATCCTGCAATTGAATAGCTTTCTTTGCCCCCTGAAAGGAATCTTCAATCGAAACGGTAAGGGAAGCTTCCCGACGAGCCGCAGGCTGAGAGAACCCGTGCATACCGGCTCCTCCAAAACCCTGCGCTCCTCCAAAACCCTGTGCTCCTCCAAAACCCTGTGCTCCTCCAAACGCTTGGCCGCCTCCAAAGCCACCCGCTCCAAAGATTGCTTCAAAAAAATCACTAAACCCTGAAAAGCCAGCGCCTGCACCATCACCCCCAAAATGAAAGCCGTGCGCTCCACCTCCATTCTGCTCCCATCCGGGCGGGGGTCTAAAATCTTGCCCTGCCTGCCAGTTTGCACCGAGCGCATCATAGCGCTTTCGCTTATCAGGATCACTTAAGACCTCATTAGCCTCATTTATCTCCTTAAACCGCTCCTCGCCCTCTTTTGTCTTATTGATATCGGGGTGAAATTTCCTAGCCAGCTTTCGATAGGCTTTTTGGATATCGCCCTGCGTAGCTGAACGCTCTAACCCTAAGACATCGTAATAATCTTTAAACTTCACAGTAGCGTTATCCTTGCAAATCTTGGTTTCCGTTTATTTGTCACCCACGACACCGATACCTATAGTAATAAGCACGAGTTGCCCTGATTCCAAGGCGATAGAAACAATCAGCGCTGATTTCGCAATTTCTCTGCTTTTTCCAATGCCTTACGGGCCGAAACCGTGTCAATCCTGCGGAGGGCATACGCGGCAGCACTCGCAACACCAACATTTTTATCATACATAAGAGATGCGATGTGAGGCACCACATCATCTACCCGCTCTCCACAACGGCCGACCACTTGCAGGGCTTTTGTCTTACGCCTGTGGTCTACGCTGTATAGATCGCGCTTAGCAGAACCTAGCTGACCTGCATCACAACACGCTGAAAACAGAACAACAAACAAAATCAGAACGAGTATCCGCATGCCTTGTCCCCCTTTCTTTTCCCCCTTCTGCATGACTCTTTCTATTTTTTGGATGAGCATAATTATTAAATTGAAACGCCACACAACATTCTGGTACCGTGTCGTAAAAACTACGATAGATCATAACGCTATGAAACCTGTTCGTCACCTCCTTGTATCACTGCTTATCGTGTTACTGGCGGCGTGCAGCCCCGGCATTCGATTTAAGCCGGGAGAGATCCCCTCCCCCAGCGCTGAGAGCTCCGATCGAATTGAACAGGGAAGATACGCCTACCAACAGCTTACTAACAGCGGTTCGGTATACAGAAACCGAGCAGCCGAAGAGCGCGTATCAAAAATCATCAGTCGCATACTAAGCGCCACACCACCGATGGGGCACTGGGAGATCACGCTCTTAGATGCAAAAGAGTTTAATGCCATGACAACTCCCGGCAATTACATATATGTCTATCGGGG
>JAYPVM010000013.1:57402-59530 GCA_038134595.1 Pseudomonadota bacterium
ATCCAGCTTCTGCCCCAAGCGAAAGAGCGCTACAGACTCGCCAAAAAGCGCCGTCTCGCGCAAGCTCCCAACAAAAAGGGGATCTCACTCAAAGCACGGTATGAAGCCTCTGAGGGTTTTCGTGCCATAAGAAACCGAGACGCGCAAACTGCTACATCCATCGCTCAATCCCTTACCGCTCGAGAGCCACACTACTCCGACGGATACAACATCCTAGGTCTTGCCCAAATCCTACGGGGCAACCCTCAACTCGCAAGAAAAAACTTTCAGAAAGGCCTGCGCATCGACCCAGACAACGCCGCCCTTCTCTACAATATGGCCTGTGTTGACGCGCAAGCGGGTCGTCATACATCAGCACTTAGCAATCTCGAGAAGTCATTTACACGTGCACCCGAGCTATTAGAAACAGCGCAGAGCGATACCGATTTAAATCCGCTACGCTCAAACTCCAAATTTCACGAACTAATAACCAGGCACTACACGCCGCCACCGCCGACCTTTAACGGCTCAAACTCATACTCAATTAATACGCAGTAAAGGTGCAAACAGCCCCTTGCTCTCGGGCTACCGAGTCAAACGAAAAGAAATAGGCACAAGCACCCGATTAGCCACTTGTGTGTTACCTTCAGCCACAGGCGAAAACTTCCATGCAAGAACCGCATTCTTGGCCGCTTCATCAAGTATAGCATGGCCTGAACTCTGTTTAATACGAGCCCCTTTAACATTGCCACCACTATCGATTTCAACAACTATATAAACGGTTCCCTCCTGCTTTCGCCTTCGAGCAAACTCAGGATATCTCGGCGGTGGATTACTCCGATACTCTCTCGTATCAACAAGACGAGGCTCATCAACCGGGCGACTCTGATACGCTTGGTTCGGGTCCGGTGGTGGCGAAGAGGTGTTTTGCTTTGGTGTATCCGGCACTACCTTCTTCTGCTCTTCAGGAAGGGAAGTTTTTGACTTTTTTTCTCTCTGAGGCTCCTTGTTTTGAGGCGCAGGCTTTGGTTCAGAAAGGGGAGCAAGCTTTTGACGTACCTTTGTTGTTACCGTGAGAACAGAGCCTTCTTGCAAAAATGAGATCGATAGATTAGGCGCTACATATTCTCTTGCGGCGATACTTAGCACCAGTACGTGCAACAGGGCCGATAACGCTATGCAGATTCCCAAACGCACAATACTATTCCGTCGGCTCTACAGAAAACGTCACATTATGCAGCGTAGACTTTCTGATAATATCCAGCGCAGTAACTACATCCTTATGTCGAGCATTTTTATCTGCATTTAAGACAACGGCGGTATCCTTATTTTCCTGCGCTTTTTCCAGTAAAAGCCTACCCAAAGCCTCTGCATCAATCGCATCTTTGTTCAAAAACAAACCGCCAGCCGCATCAACAGATACTACAATAAGCGTATCGTCAGCGAGCGAAGCATCCGCAGATTCAGCGGGCGCAAGGTCAACGACGATACCCTTTTGCAAAACCATCGAGATAGACACAACCATGAAGAATGCAACGAGAAGAAACATCACATCGATAAGTGGCACAATCTCAACTCGCGCCCGCCGCGCCATGCGTCGTCCTACACCTCCCCTGCCCATTTTAGAAACGTACGGATTCATAATTCCTATACCCCTCTGCTAAGCTTCTGCATGACCCAACACATCTTCTGCAAGCTTGTACATCGAAGCCGCCCGACGCGCCGCCATCGAATGGAATGCGTTGTAGAACACAAGCGTTGGAACCGCTATCGAGATACCCACAGCCGTTGTTATCATCGCCTCCGCCAATCCGTGTCCTACAGCACCGGGAGCCGCCATATGCTGTAAATCAAGTGCATGAAACGACTTCATAATACCCATTACAGTTCCAAGGATTCCCAAAAGTGGTGCAATAGAAACAACGGTATCAAGACCACTTAAGTTTCGAATCGCTCGCTCATAGAGACGCTCACTCTCCTGGGTCAATCTACCCGCGATTTTTTGACGAGAAGAGAGAGCTTGTGCGGCTTGTACCACTTCTTCTATCTGAGCAGAGGAACACACACCACCTTCTTCTGTCACAACACTCCGTAGAAATGCGCCACAATCATCCTTTGCCTCACGAACCCAAAACCATGCCCTATCAAG
>JAYPVM010000013.1:59630-62397 GCA_038134595.1 Pseudomonadota bacterium
AGGTACGGCACCCGTGTACTTACCTCAGCATTCAACAACGAATAGCCGTCTGTAGGAAGCTCAAAATCAGCTACCTGCCCCTGTTCTCTCACAAAAACTCCCTCAACAAACGCCTCTCCGATATCGCCGTAACCGTACCTCGCACGAACAATATTTCGAAGTGGTGGAATACGCGGGATATTGCCGTCGATGCCCCTACTTCTCGCTCGCACGTAATCAGCCTGATACTCTAGCGAAAATAGATGATTTCCCATCGAAAAGAGCTCATCAAAGTGAAGCGCCGATTCGAATTCAAAGCCCCAAAAATACGCCTCGATATCCTCATATGTGTACACCGGCAGACCTTCAACACGCTCATCACTACCAGCAAGATTGATGTAGTTGTAAAATGACTGATAAAACGGAGTAAACGCCCCAGTAAGGACTCCCCTATTTTTTCGTACCACCAGATCAACACCCCAGGAGGCTTCATTATCGAGGTCGCTATTTCCCACCTCATAAATCTGGCGAGCTAAGTGTTGTCCGTTAGAGTAAAGCTCCACGGCTTTTGGGGCTCGCTCGGTGTAGGCAAAACTCAAACCCACATTGTACTCACCATCACCGGTCGGATCCCACACCGGGCCCGCAGAGAGACTAAACGGAACAAACTCTCTGTTAGCTCCATCGATCGGATTGTGCGATACCGACTCAATGCGTCCCCCAAAGCGAAAATCAAGACCGGTACCGATGACAGCCTGCTCAAAGAAAAACAGTGCCGGAGACCATGTCTTTACAGGTGTTAGAAATGTTTCAGCCCCGGTTGCGGAGAAATCATCATACATTAACTGCACCCCCGCTGCTCCCCGAAGCCACGGTGCTAGCTTGTGGAGAACCTCAATGCGACTATCTAACGAATCTCGCTCATAGGTCGTACTAGCAGAGCCCCCTTCGATCTCATCATGCGTATAATCAGCATATCCAAACCGGTACTTGATACTCTCGATATCATCGCTTACATCGTCGATTCGCCCTCTAGCATCAAAGCGGCGTTGCCTCGCATCGATTCGAACATCTTCACCCTCGTGCTCATGCTCCTCGTCATCGTGCTCTTCATCGTCGTGCCCTTCCTCATCGTGCTCCTCTTCAACGTGCACATGTCCCGGTACGCCGTATTCAGAATCAAAGCCACTGGTTGATATCCCGAAAAATCCCTTATCCCAGATATACGAGCCACCTGCCGTTGCTCCCCACGATTGGGTATCTGAGTTATCAAGCGACCGGGTATCGGATGTGTCCTCTGATTCGTGATGCTCTCCATCGTCATGATGATCTTGCTCGCCGTGCTCCTGCTCCTCACGGGCCTGATACCGCTCAGATTCAGCGGAACCGGGAATTCGATAATCATCAGTCTTTCGCGAAAATCCAGACGCATACCAGTTAAACTTTCCAGATTCTCCCTTAAGTCGTGCGCCAAGTGTTCGCTCATCATCCGCTGAATTACCCGCAGCACCCAATACTTTGCCTTCAAAAGCCTTGCCTAACGATGATTCTGGAATAGAACTATCAGTTACATTGACAGCTCCGCCGATAGCACCACTACCATAAAGAAGCGTCTCTGGACCCCGCAGGATCTCAATCTGCTCAGCTTGCATAGGGTCTGCCACCACTACGTGGTCTTCACTGATATCCGACACATCTCCCGTCGACACCCCATTTTTTAGCACCCGGACACGGTCACCTCCAAACCCTCGAATCACCGGTCGACTTGCACCTTGCCCAAAAAACGAGCTCCTTACTCCCGGAGCAAGTCTAATAGTTTCACCAAGCGTAGATTGCAAACCTGACTCAATCTGCTCCTCATCCATCACAGATACAGGCTTTCCGTACTCAAGAAGGCTTGGATTTAAGGGGTGAGCCGACACGGTCACACCTGGAAGCTCTACAAGCTGGCTTCTCGGCTCTAGCGACTCCTTCTGTTCATCATTATCAGCACCAAACGCTGGCTCCACATAAAGCGACACCACAAACGCTATCAAACAAACTCTTTTAAACATACAAACCCACCACACGACTTATCAAACAAGAGACAAAACACCTTGCATCACATCCTGAATAAAACTCTCACTGCAATGCACGCCAAAAGTAGGCAACAAATAGCCTACACAAGAGAAGATGTAGAGGCGCCACGTGGTGGGGCTCGGGCAAAAGAAAAACTCGAGGTTACTAGTGGCAATACACTCGCATGAACTCCGATGACAAGCGAGATCACATCAACTTCTACTAAAGAGTCTACCCCTACAGCAGCAACCGAGAGTTTCGAAGGATTCTGCAAACAGGCGCATACTAAGCACTGAGAGCTCTCAACACCAAGCTCAATGTCTGTAGTATTCATATGGGCATGTGCATGAACAGTCGCACACAACGCAGCCATGATGAGCAGAAATGCGAGCGCACAACGTCGAACAGAAATACCGCACATGGAAGAAATCTCGCTTAAACTCATCAAAGCAAGAGTTATCCCACTTGCAATTTTATGTCAATAAGGCTAGCGAAAAACGTGGGTAGAACTACTATCACAGCCCCCTAACACGCTGAATTAAAGGCTATTAACTGCCTAATGTGAGTCAAAAAACCCCTATTATAGGCACCTCTCTTCTCGCTTGACCTTGAGACTTTATTGCAACAAAGATACAATAGAGCTGATGAGCACACGAAAAAAGAAACACCAAGCTGACCAATCGTTTGAAAAGATAAGCATCGAGGCGCTCCGGACAGCTGGCTACCGTAT
>JAYPVM010000013.1:62497-63916 GCA_038134595.1 Pseudomonadota bacterium
ACCAATCGTTTGAAAAGATAAGCATCGAGGCGCTCCGGACAGCTGGCTACCGTATTACAGAACAACGGCGTGCAGTCATCTCATGTATCGCAACCGCCACTGAGCCTCTTTCGGCCCCACGACTGTATGAAGAGCTTACAAAAAACAAAGGCACTACCTCCGTCGATAAAGTATCCGTCTACAGGGTTCTCGATACCCTTTTGGAGTTAAATCTCGTGCACCGAGTGAACCCCAGCGGAGCATATGTCGCCTGTACACACCGAGAGTGTAAGAATTCATTTCACGTCATGACCAGATGCACCAGCTGCCAGAGCGTTGCAGAGATGCATGTTCCCCACGAAGTAGTTGCACCACTACTCTTTCACCTCTCTGACACACTACACTTTACACCCGATACGCACCTACTCCACATCGATGGAACGTGCACACACTGCTCAACCCAAAACAACAAACGCTACAAACCACCAATCTTACCTGCGTAGCCTGTCATCTCAAGATACCCCACCACAGACTCATCAGCGCTTGCAACAGGCCCCTCCCAATACCGAGCGACGCCGCTCTCTGTATCACCTGAATCGATAACCGACCCAACTTCGCAGCTATTAGTTCTAGCGCGCACTACCGTATCAATCCCCTCAGAGGGTATAACCACTCGCCAAGAGACGGGATAGCTTGCCCCACTCTTAAGACTCCTCCAATACGCCACCGGCGTTAGAGAGAACTCATGGGTTTTGAGAACTTTCGTCTCCGCTCCATCACTTATCCCCGCAGAGGAAAACGACACAGTAGAGCTCTCTCCACGAAGCTGAAACAACATGATGCTCCTTCCATCTTTTAGCATCAATCCAAACCAATCCCATCCAACTTGGTCGTCCCCCAATGAATTGGTCATAAATTCATGATCCATCCACGCAAAGCCATGAAACTGCTGTCGCTTCTGATCAGCGCGGTTAACGGTAGCAACAAGACCAATACGTGGCATAGAGTAGTACATGGAAGCACACCCTTCACACGTTGCTTTCTGACTAAACCCCTTAGCTCCTTGAAGCCAAGGTTCTGGAAGAGTATCGGTCACAATACGGATCTCAATTGGACTCGGCTCAGAATCATCCCGAACTGAGAATCGAAGAACAAGCTTTTTTGCAATCTCGTCTACCGTCCAATCGCCTGATGCTGCACTAAGAGAATCAGTGTCTGTCTTGGCTAGCCCTAAAGCACCACCACCTAATCGTGATGAGAAAATCGTTTTGCCGTGCTGGAGATCAGTTAACGCCGCATGCGCCATGTACTCACTGGCTATACCACCATCAGAAGCTTTGGTAGAACGCCTAAAAAACGTAAGTTGAAAACCATACGCAGGCTTGTCTTTGAATACAACATCACCCTCGTTGTACAGGTGCCCGGTGTAATACCACCATT
>JAYPVM010000014.1:0-62544 GCA_038134595.1 Pseudomonadota bacterium
TGACGAAACGAGGCGGAGACGACGAAAAAACCGGAGGCGTATCCACCGAGATACGTTCAAAGATTTTTTCGGCGGCTCCAACGAAGCTGCAGTCGAACTATCGAAATGTGCAACAGGAAATCATTTTTCACCACCCTGTTAGACCTCTTTTCGTGTCTTTAAGAACTTACCCGATGAGGGTCCCCTGAAAAAGTCACAAAATGTCCTACTTTATGGTTACTGAATGAGATTGCACGGGTGAATCTTTTGTTTTCTGCCGGGTGCAGGAACCACCCTCCTCTAGAACGTCGTTTAACAGGTCTCGCGTCCGAATCCTAAGGGAGCGATTCCTACTCTAATGATAAATAGGCACTAAGGATCGGCAAAAACACTTTTAAACCTGTTTCCCATCGTTTAGTTGCCGTACCATTAACGAGTAAGCACGAAACGAAGAAAGGCAATTTGTATAGATATGATTCCACAGGCAGAAACGACACAATACTCAGCCACATCATCCTGCCGTAACTGTGGGTCCGTGGTCGCATTCAAAAAAAGTGGGCTCTTTACTGATGACAAGAGAACCTCTGATGCAGAGGTAATTGAATGTACTGTATGCAATAGTCACTCCTTTATCAGTAAATCAGAGATACAACTACCAAAACTCTACTCCCAAGGCTATTTTCACGGCGATGAATACTATGATTACGATCTAGCTGCACCGTCATTTCAGCGTAATTTTCAGAGAAAAATTTCATTGATACGTTCCAACGGTACGTTATCCTCCCCCCTACGCATACTAGAGATTGGGGGTGCAACAGGTGAGTTCTTTCTAGCGCTACAAAAGGCCTCTCCGGGGCTCGAGATCAAGGAGTATGTAAGTCTTGAGGTATCGGACTACGCCCGCGGTCGTGCTCTAGAGAGGGGTGCGCAATCACTATCACCTTTCGATAGCAATACCCCGCAGGCGGTATCCTCCTTAAAGCCTAATCTTATCGTCGCCTGGGATGTCTGGGAACATCTAGAGAATCCCGCCGACGTTTTCTCTCAATACCTGGCGATGGCTTCAGACGATGTCATCATCGCAATAACTACCGTTGATAGTAGTGCTTTAACCCCCCAGCTTCGTGGCAAATCGTGGCGTCAGTTTCACCCTCCTACGCATTTAAATTATCCGTCACGACGAGCGTTCGAGGTTCTGTTTTCACATCAGGAACTTGAGGTCATCTACCATAAAAGTTTTGGCTCCTACAGACCTCTTGGAGAGTATGCGAAACTGCTTCCGCATTTGATTCGCCGTGCAATTCCATCCACGCTGTTAGGCTTTCCGATATACTGCAATACATTCGACACGCAACTCGTGATGGCACAGCGCATACCGAACAGAGGGAATTCCAATGTCATATAACGCTTTTATCGTGCTTCCCGCATTTAACGAAGAAGAGGGAATTCGTGAATTCCTAGATAGACTGGGTGTGTTTCTTGAGAGCCATCCACAACTCGGCCCAGCGCAGTTTTCTTGGAACTTAGTGGTGGTAAATGATGGTTCTCAAGATGCCACCGTCTCAGTAGTGCGACAATCCAGTAGAGAATGTGCTTTCAAGTCCGTATCTATTACATCAGTTTCTTTAATAAGAAATTTCGGCCATCAAGCGGCTT
Source organism: Pseudomonadota bacterium (assembly GCA_038134595.1). Lineage (GTDB taxonomy): Bacteria > Bdellovibrionota_C > UBA2361 > UBA2361 > OMII01 > OMII01. Next base: position 1,636 of record JAYPVM010000014.1, read on the forward strand.
TATTAGCCGGACTTCGAGTCGCAGCTTCAAAAAGAGCTGCCTTTGTTATAACAATGGATGCAGATGGGGAGCATCCGATGGAACTAATTCCTTCGCTCGTAGCGCATTGGCAAAACGGTGCTCCGATCGTTCATACTAGCCGAAACGCGACAAAAGCGCTTTCTAAATTCAAGGGTCTTACAAGTTCACTCTACTATGCAAGCCTTAGACTCTTCGCTCACTTAGAGATTCAAAATGGCATGGCGGATTACAAGCTCTGGGATGGGCAGCTTCTTAGAAGTGTTCGCTCTTATCTTAATACCTGCGGATCAACCCGAGCCTTCGCTAGCTGGCTTGTTCCAAACGCTCCTATTGTCCCCTACGACCAATCAGTTATTGAAGGTAGGCATTCACGGTTTACGATTCGCAAAATGTTGTCTCTTGCTCTTAATAGCGTTGTTCGATTCTCGGAATTTCCTATACGGCTTGCATTTTATATCGGACTACTTGCGCTCGGGCTTGGAACCCTCCTGATTATCTTTGCAGTAGTTGCATTCTACATGGGAAAAGTAATTCCAGGATGGACGAGTACCGTAGCACTCATTGTATTTTTCGGCGGGATTCAAAGCTTTTTACTGGGAATCTACGGCGAATATTTTCTGCGCAATTTATTCCGCTCTAATCTGCCAAGCTTTGTGGTTGAAACAGAACCAACCGAGGCTAATAACGAGCAAGAAGAGCAAGAGTCACATTCAATGTGTTAACAAATCAGTAACACAGGTCGTTTTCTGTTACTGGACGCAGGGGCAGATCTCGTGATTCAATAGCGAGACGCAACGGGATGGCATGAATCTTGGTGTAGAAATCAAGCTTAATCGGATACCATCCTTCCTGGATAAATTTTATACCTCTCTCAAGTGTTACTTTCCATTCGAATCCGGACCAACGCTCGTAAAGAAGCTGATCACCGATTTGAAGTCGCACATTCCCGGTTGCTTCTAGGAGAATTCGATAGGCTCCTCCCTTTGGTACATATAGATATCCTTGGTAGGTGGCTCCAAAAGGTCTGCCATTATTCGGGTGCGTTCTGGTGCTAGTACTCCATTGATGAATTGGAATATCAGATTCTGGATCGCCAAATGGATTAGATAAACCATCATCTGCATAGAAAATTCTTTGTAGACCAGGGTGCATACAAACTGTCTTTTCTTTTCGAGATTGTGCTTCAGGAAGCACATGTAACGAGAAGGGCTCGCCATTGATCAGCAATCCAAAAGCAAGGGAAAGAACCCCTGTAGATACTACCGGGAGCACTAACACTACCGGCCAAATCTTATTACGAACAAGTGTCAGAGCCGTCGCAAAAACAAGTGGGACCATACCAGAAAAGATCAAATCCCAGTCAATAAAATATCCAAAATCAAACTCCCACAGACCCAGGTAAATAAAGTCAGCCAGAACGTAAGCGGCCAACCATACAAATAAAATATCTTTTCTGAATAACACTCCTTGAAGCACAGCAAAGAGACCCAAGGGCATCAATAAACCACCTCCTATCAAAGCGGTTGAACCCAGCTCCTTCCAATGCTTAACAGATAACAATGTATCCATCGAGACAAACATCTTGCGATTTCCACCGCCCGTAATATTTCCAAGATGGCTTCCCATTATGTGTCTGGAATCGAGTGCAAATATCGCGCTTACTGCGATGACAATAACCGCTGTAAACGTCACGCCTCCGAGCAGTACTCGACGCGCTCTAACCCAAAACGAGCCGGTTGGAATAAAACATGCCCACGCCAGAGCTGGAGCAAGAAACGACACTCTCCCGTGTATTAATGCCGCAAGTGCAAGTACAAAAGCACTCGAGACTACACTCTGCCACCTTGGCTCTTTAAGTAGTCGTACCGTCAAAAATATCCAAAACACCTCTAAGGGCAGTGCTAGCGGGGTATTTTCAATATATCCAAAGAAAAGAAGCGAAAAGCCCGCAACAAAAAACACGCTCCTAAAAAGACTTACGCGTCGCAAGTCATCTCGAGAGATAACTTCAAGTGACAATGCCGAGACCGCAAAGAGATAAAAAACACCTGCTATTCGACTTGTTAGAGAGATTGCGGACTGGACCCCTATATTAAAATACGTATGCAAGAAGTAATAGGCCCAATGGTGGATCCACGTTGCTCCAGGCTCGCTCATGTAATAGCGGCCATGTATGCCTTCTTTCCATTGAACTGAATCCCCAAGTGAATTCCCAAAACCCACAGTTAAAAAACAGCTGCCGTATATTAGTGAATAAACAACAGGAGAATTTGTCCACCGAGCCCACGTCTTAGAGCAACTCAAAAGCACCAAAAGGCTTACCAGGCCACATAGCAATAAAAACGCAGGCTCGTCGAAAGAGATACCTAGAAATCTCTGAGAGGGAATCCAGGGAAAGAATCTGCCCACATATGTAACGGCACCTTGTAATGTCACCAACTATATCTCCTAGATGTTTTTGTAAGAAAGAATAGTAGCTCCGATGCATCTGGGGCAAGGGCATAATCAACTGTGATGTCTCTCTATCCTTTGCTCTCTCCGCATATTTCGTCCACTCAGCAGACAAACAACAAGAAACGCCCTGGCGGCCGAGAACTACTCGCGTGCCTCAAAGAATGTGGACAGTATCAAGGGAAATCCATTGGGATCTAGAGGACCCGCCACCCAACGATCCTCCGAGACCACCTCACTAAAAGCGGGTGCTGCCAGTTTGATAGCCTCTTCTGGGGTCCTAAAGGAGCCCAACATTATAAGTGCTAACGTACCCTTTCGATTCACAATGGCATCTTTAGCCGCGTTAATGGAGGGCACATCCCTGACCGACGGAAGGTCTTTGGTAGTCCCCATCAGTTCCGCTCTCGAATGGCGCATTACAAGAACCTCATCGTAGCTCTTCGCAGCTCTTCGAGCAGCTTGAACTAGTGCCGCTCTCTGCAGGCCGTGATCCGTACTCCAACGATAGGAAGGTTGCTTCATATAGTTTTGTGTATAGCCAACATAGTTATCGTATCCGACAGCAATGATGACCATTCCAGCCAAGAGCCATCCAACCCTTATACGGTCAAGTATTGTTGCCACAAAACCAACGGCTATTGCTGACAGGATCGCCAGAAAATATATCGCGCCAATCATCCGTCGTGCTAATCCGTGTGGGCTTTGACTATCTAAGGGAAACGAAAGCACCATCGGGCACAAGAACAATACGAGTCCAATGATACTCAATCGAGCGAGGGGCTTGGAACGAAATTGCCACAAGGACACACACGCTCCTGCAAGGGACGGCCAGAAAAGAAATGGAGAGACGAGGGGCCCCTTTAGAAGAAACAAATGTCTTGGTATGTCATATCCTTGAACATAAAGCTGTAGCACAGCGTCCTTGAAAATATACGGGATGGAAGTAAAAGGAGTTAAATTCCAACGGGCCAAATACTGGCTTCGCGCCTGTAAGGCCTGGGCAAATCGAAACCACTGATCTTGAGAGCCAGCCCGTGTTGGTTGGTAATACTGCACAATCAAAAGAGGTGCGATCATTAAAACGCCACAAAAAAACAGGTGAGAAATCTTTGCGCAAAATAACATTTCATCGTTTTCACTTTTCTGACGAAAAACAAGTGTATCGAGCGCCATTAGACCAATAAGCGGGCAGAGCATGATGGCGATCTTTTTGGTAAGGAGCGATAACACAACTGCCGCAAGTAGCCCAACAGAGGCATAGACTCTATTACGGTAGAAAAATAATATCCCTGATAAAAACCCTAGAGACATAATCAGCATGTCGAGAGGGTATATATAAACAAATCTGCTATTCACCCAGTGCCATCCTGAGAAAGCAATCAAGGTGGAAGCAATGAGCGCAACTCTAAGAGATGTCAGAGACCGCAAAGCCAAAAACCACAGTCCAACTGAAATGGCTGCTGATATGGCCGATAAGCCTTTCAATACAGCGAACGCCTCAGCGTAAGGCTCAAGCACTGTTATCGCTCCCCTCATTAAGGCATAAAAGACCTTCGGAAACGAAACCGTAGACATATCAAAAACAGTTCCGCTGTAATGATGCTGCCATCGAAGAATATCTACAAAGACGTAAGCCTCATCGGTTGCCATCGTAGTAGGACCCTGTATGCGAAGAAGAAATGTTAGTCCGACAAGAGCCCCAGCTACAACAAAGTCCCGAAGAGAAAACAGGCGCTCCTCTGTTTTCAGCGTTTTGCTCCGCCTGAATCTATCGAAGCAATAGAGTCCGATGCCAAGGACGCCAACGACTCCAAAAAGAACAGGTACGATAAAGTCCATGTACCTGTTCCATGCACCCTTTGTAATCGCTATCTGATATGACACACTCTCGATAAAGCTAAGCGCTATACTACACAGCACCACACCGCTTCGTGCTTTGCCTTTCGTCCAATACGAACGAGGAACAACAAGAATGAGAATCCCTAAAGGCAGTAGCGCGTAATCGATAAAGCGCACTACCGTCATCGCTTGGTCAAGAGCTAGATGAGCACCCAGAAACCCTGCCCCAAGAGCCGCTAACAACCACAAAAACCAGATTAGTACTTGAATATTCATCCCTACCGAGACCTATAAGAACGGGGCAACGACCATTCTCTTCGCTAAATCAGCACATATTATCACAAACCTTACGCGCTCTTCAGACCATCGAAAATGTTTACGTCGAGCAGCCTCTCCTCACGCCACCAACGAACGTCTGGTTTTCTAAAAAGGCATTTTTCGAAGGCAATCAATAATGGCCTCTTACCAAACCAGATAGAGGTCAACGGCAAGCGTACTAGCGCCTTACCACGCCGTCAAGAATGAGTATTTCCTTCAAACCAAGAGAAACGCTAATCAACATTAGCCCCTCGGATATAAGACTACAAAAGCTCCCTCAAGGATGCTGTCGTGGCTTAAATGAAATGTAAACGGAAAATCAGCTCGCGTGTGTGAATCTGGGATACTCTCTGGCCCATTTTTTGGTGGTACTGCAATATAAACATAGGGCATTGGTTCGAGCTTCTTATCTCCCTTGATGTCCGGCTCTCTACTGAGCCGAGACCACCCTGGCAAAAGATACTGTGCACAGGGCAGGGCACTCTGAATTCGCGGGTCACCGGGTGGTTGAAGAAGAGCAACTTTGTCAAAAGGGCTAAGCCCCATCTTGTCAGTGTGCGCCACGAGGCGCTCCATAATCGATTCACGGTTCATTGCAATTGCACTCCGCTGAAATATATTCTGGCGGTAGTACAAAGGCCGCGCACAGTACGCTAGATAAGCCAGTCCACAGATACCCAGTATGCTCCACACAAAAACTGGGAAGCGGGCCCGCTGTGTAATCCATTCAAGAAACTTACTTATGCACCACAACAAAGGAGGTATAAGAACCAAGGCGCGATAGAGTGCAAAAGGAAGCTGTGGAGCGATCTTGCCCTGTAGATTTGCCGCAGACCAAATTACAGGCAATGTCCATAAGAGAATTAGGACAGGCAACCAACCCAAGCGTAGAGTTATCGCCGCTAAAGCCATGAACAACACCGGAAAAACCAGCTGTTTCGGCAGAAACACCTCTTTTTCAATGGAGAGCGTCATGGTCAGAGCCTCACGAAAACGCTGTATCATTACATCGAATGAAACCCCTATCTGCGGCTGAAGTGTCTTTGGATGTTGGAGATAAAGAAGCACTGTCACTGTTAGCGTGTAAACAATCATTGAGCTTAAAAGCGCTCCCATTTTTTGCTCGCCCTGCCGAAAACAATAAATAGCCCACACAGTCAATACGAATACCATCAACGCAACGAGCGCTAGGCCGGACGTAAACGAAGCTCCTAGCAAACCTCCACACCATGCACAGCAGAAAGCAGTGAGAGCTGAGGGCCTCGCCGCAAAATGAAGTAATGCCGCCACCATCCAGAGCCCAAAGTAAAGCGAGGAGGTGGCCATCTCAAAAGTCCGGCAGAACGTCACCACCATCGGAAAAACAAACAAACAGGACGATGTAACACCAGCAATCATTCGACGTGCCGAACACTGTCGGTAATAAGCCACAAGCCCACTGTACAAAAAGCCTCCTCCCAGTAGCAAAGGAAAAGCGAAACCTATGCGATACACCCAGGGAGCAGGATCAACGAAGAGAGAGGGCACATAATTTAGAAGGAGAGATCGTCCGGGATATGAATACCAAAACATTTTGGTATATCCGAAATCAGCTCTCGCCAACTGCTCGTATGAATACTGTAATTCTGATAGAGATTCGGTATTAAGAGCGCGAAATCCGTCGATATGAAACAAGCATACAGGAACACCGCACAGTAGCGGAATAAGCGGCCATAGAGAGAAACGAGAAAGCCCCTGAAGTGTCGACTTTATGTACTGCCAGGCTAGAAACGTTGTCGCTATCACTCCGCCAGCTATCCAGAGATATGCAGCAATAATTGCAAAAATCTCAGGACCCTTAAAAGCTAGAATCTCAAGGAAAGCGAGGGCAAACAAGAGAAGAGAAACTACTCCCATTTCTCCGGTTTTGGTTGGCGGATGGTCAGTTTTTTCTGTATCCATAGCAATACGTTATTAGAGGCCTGGATAGCTGATATAGTCCTGAAAGTAGATAGTGGTCGTAACATACCCTCCCCACACAACACATCCTAATGCACCGAGATACAGAGCCTTTGTTACCAGTTCTTGTCTAATGTATCTCCGCGCAAGATCCATCGGAAGAACAAGGGCTAAGAGCATCATAAACAGATCTGCTGGCAATCCTAACAACATCCGATTTGGTGTAATACCTGTAGTTACTAAAAGTGGTAGCCAAGCCCATACTGACCAGACAAGTGGTAAAAGGTACCTGTGCTGTTTGACGCTCAAGAAAAGACACCTTACCGCACCCAACACTAACAACCATAAAAACCACGGCCGAAGAGAATTCCAGAGCCCATCGTGTCGCTGCCATAATCGGTAATTCACAAAACGCTTTCCATTTTGATAGAACGGAACCAACTGAGATAGCTGCTCTGGCACCCGTGTAGTAAGAACCTTTTCAATCTGTCCAGTTAGCTCCTGTGAGTCTATTCCCTCTTTTCTGAGCATAACTTTATCGGGCAATAAGAACTGTTCGCCCCGCGCAGATATATACATCATTGCTACATATCTCTTACCGCCCTCGGTAAGAGCAAAAGCTACACCAGACAAAACCACAACCGAAACCAAGAGCGGCGCGAGATGTTTCTTTCGAAACTCTGCAGACCCCAAAAACCGATAGGCTATCAAGGCCAAGCCGAGAAGCTCATAGTATCTGATGGTTGAGTAAAAAAACGGGGCGATTGCCAACATAACAACTAAGGCAATCCACGCTTTTCGATTATTTTCAAAGGCAATCATGCCGCTTACCAAAAGAATCCCCAATAACAAGGACACCGTGGGCGCTATATATCCTCCGGTGCGAGCAAACGTCATAAAAAGCTGCTGACTTCCTAAGGCAAGCCCTGCCAGGAGCGCAAGGTCTTTACGGTAAAACCGACGCACGAACTCAGCTAATAAAACAGGAGACAAAGCAGAGAGCAGTATCGACGGCAAGCGAGTACCCACCAGAACATCACCAGTTATGGCCCGAAACATATATACAAGCCCCAACCATATCGGTGCATTGACCGATTGATTGCTATCGTTTGGCCGTATTGAGATATATTCTTTTAACTGTATGCTTAGAGGCTTATCTAAAAGCGGTAAATAAAAATTAACCCACTCCTCAAACAATTCTAATCGCGGTGGCAGAGAACCTAACGCAACTGAGTAGAGCACCGCAAAAGACAGGTACAGAAACAGGTTTTCAAGGAATCGTTGTGATGCAATACGAGTCATTAAGTATTCCTAGCAGGAGATTTAACGTGCACATTGCATTGACTCTTAGCATCGATTTTTCAGTCGCGCAATTGCTAATAGAACCAAGGCACTCCGCTCAAAACACCTCGTAGCCACACCTTTGGCTCAATACCACAACGACAAAAACACACATGAACAACGGTCCACGACCACAACGGATCTAAAAATAGAGCCTCAAATGCCTAAAACCAAGGGCACAGGTAAGGCTGATTAGCGGATATCAAAATCGAGTCTACGATTACACAGCCTTCGTATAAGACAACTAACCAAACCGCTTTCGCATCAGACTTGTAACTTTCTCTAAGGCTCGCTCTTCAATCTGACGCACCCGCTCTCTAGTTATAGTCGGGCGAAATGTTTGCGCTATAGCCTCTAAGGTCATCGGCTCTGAATCGTCATATAAGCCGAAGCGACGTAGCAAAATAGTACTTTCTCGCTCTGTAAGTACGCCGAGCGCTTTCTCCATAAGAAACTCCCAGACCTCTTTGTGTTCTATAGTTTCATCCGGTCTATGCTGTCGGTCGTCTATCTGGGTTTTCTGTAGTTCGCCCAGGGGACGCGCCGCCACGATCAGAGCGCGCGTCACCTCTTCAGAGGCCTCTATCTTTGCAGAGAGCGCCCGCAGCCCCTCATACTCGCCTATTCTCTGAATTAAGCGAAGCGCTGATCTCTGACCATCAGGAATTCTCATTGGCGTTTTTTCATGATTATTGCTACCGCGCCCACTGAAGGTCTGAATAGCGCGAAAGGCATACGTGGACAATTGCGTGCCCCTCGCAAGGTCAAATCGCTCAATGGCATACAAAATACCTAGTATCGACTCCTGTCGAACATCAGGGATTTTCATCCGCTCGTCGACATTTCCTTTTGCGCCCCACAGCAGGTTCTGATTTTCATGAAAGAACTCATCTCGCAACCTAAGATATCCATCGCGAAACTTGACCATCTGCTCCAAAGTGTCGGCCATTTCTTGATTTTGAGTGCCAAAAAATTTTTGAAGTCTCTTTAAACGGGTGTCTTGCTTTTTATCACCGACTTTAGCAGTAGATGTACTCTGGAGTTGGCAGAGTTCGTTCCAGCGGCTTTCTACCTCGTTGCTAACTTTCAACGCTAACTCTGGCAACATCGGAAATTGGCCTAAGACAACCGCGATAGCTTTAGATAACGCCGGGGTCTGTTGTGTCCTTAGGTTTGTAAGATTTACCTCCAGAGCTGGAGCCCAGGCCTTCAGATTTGCAAGGGTCTCCTCCTGGTTTTTTGTACTTGTCATTTCACTGGTAGCACCAGTAGAAAAAACGACCCTTTTAATACGCTCCGTTTCGACTGCTTTAAGTAGCGTAGACATACGCTTCTCTTGCACACCGGGCACTAACGAGAGCGCTTGCCAAAATTTACTCCGCATGTCCCTCATCTCTTGCCACCGGGCGTCTAGCGGGGCCCCAGTACGAAGACCTGTGCGAAGCTCCGACAGAGAGCCTTGCTCCTGATTACCGCCAACATCTTGTGGGGAGCTATTGCATACGTGCGATGAGATGCTTGAATACATTACAATCCTTGCTGATTAATTCTTCTCGTTTCTTGCCACTATCCAGAGACATATGTATCGATATGTAGGGGGTGCAATCGCATAACTAATTGATTTATTTACCACCCTAGACAGGCAAACTTTGTTTTAGAAATGTACCGTTTTTACAATCGCTAAGCAACCAGACAAGGCTTAGCTGACGAGAAATTGGCGGCCATAGAATGTTTAGATAATCGCTTGAGTCTGGGACTTTGAGTCACACGACCTCGTTAGAAACATGAATTAAAGGCTGACACCTGTCATAACCAGAGCAGTCATACGCTCCCCCTTTACTAGAGGGCCTAGGAACAGAGACTTTGAAAAATATAGTCCGTTTTTCACGCGGGAGATGGACTGGGAGGCGCTTAATCACTCTAGGGTTTATTAACTACTCCCATAAATAAAGGTGCCCCTGAAGACTCGTGCAAAACCATAAACATGAAGGGGTGGTCGGCCGTAAAATACTTCGGAGTTGTTGCAAACGCCGCGCTCCGTGCAACCATCAGAGCCGTAGCGGCAGCAGCCTCGGTTCCATGCTCATTTACCTCAATGAATCCCTCATGCAGAACGTCCGTTATCATAAGCGGCTCGTTAGAAATCTGATCGAGCTTCGCTTCACTAGAAAACAACTGTTTTATACCGAGATGCTCAAGTGCGGTGCGAAGTTCCATGGGAGAACGGATCGAAAATTTTGGCATCTTTACAATCACACGCTCACGATTATTCTTCGCCAAAAGCTCAGCAACCAATTCAGGCGACAATCGATTCGATAACTCTTGTGCTGACAGACGCTCCTTAGGAAGTAGAATTGCCATCGAAAAACTTCCATCCTGATAAGGCAGTCGAATTGCAGACCATGAATCATCTTCATACCACGGCAACGTCTCCAGTGTTTGCATCATAGACACCGATACGGTCTCGGAAGCCGTGACGTAGAAATTATCAGGAAGAGTCGCCCCTTCATCAAATGGGCTCGCCCACGGACCTTTGAAATAAAGGGCATTTACCAATGCTCCGATCGATTGCGGGCTCAAGCCATTTTGCGGTATTAATTCCGGAATGCGATTTTTTGTCTGCGTAGAGACCCATTGATTTATTATTTTCCTTGTTTCCTCACTCTTTGAAAAATCAACGCTCGTAACATTCGCCGAAAAAACATCTTTAGCTAATGTTTCAAATTGAGGCTTCACTGAGACATCTACATTTATCCAAATAGAGTTTGCACCTCTTACGAGTACATTTTTTCTCTCTCCTTGAATTAAGGTCTGGAAGTTTTTGTAGGTATTTAACAACTCTGGTGAAAAGGTTGCATCAAATAGCACCTTGTCGAGTTCGTTGGCGGTGTCTCCGGTAGCACCGGAACGGGCAAGCATCAATGCCGCATGGATACTAAGGGGCGAAAGCACTCGATTGCCCTGCTCCTTTGAGCTCTTTAGAAGAGAGATTCCAAGAGCTCTTTGTTTATTACTAAACTTTATCGCCGCTTCTTGCTCTGGAAAGGCAGAGTTAGTAAACATCGCAACAAAACTTAGGAGAGCGAATACTACAGTTCTGCGTTTTGGCATATTCCCACCTCACAACGTCACTTATAACCATCACCTATATTCCCACTGTTGACCTTATATGTACCTACATCGTGTAGGTAATCATCCCCCCTCCTCCTGTCGACCAACTTCACTTTGGAGGTACCTGTTTTGAGAGAGAAACCTATTATTAAATCGTCCGATAGAAGTACAAGACTTACCAAGCCTCTAGAAATAGCATACTATAGTTAGCGTTCAATGAGGAGCATAGATATCACATGGCTTTTTCAAGTGGCAAAAACCTAGATCACAACGACTATAAGAAAAAACAGCGTGCTCGACTCAAGGAGGCCAGAAAATCCAGCCGTGAAAAACTCTATGCTAAAACCCTTCAGGTAGTTCTACAACTCCTAGCCGAGCGTACACTGAGTCCACAGGAATCCCTTAAAAGAGTCAAGGCTTTCATGGCCAAAAGCGCTCTTGAATTCAGCACTACAGAGACACAACCCGAATCAAGTGCGGCCGTCCTTCGGCGCTATCTCTACTCCAGCAAACCGTCTCTTACAGCACGACGAAAGTTTTTTAGCCATATCCTTGATTTCACGGATGAAAATCAACTCATAGACAAGGCCCCAGTAGAGACGTTACTACAAAACATAAAAGACGAATTAAGAATAGAAAAGCAATTTCACAGCAGATTTAAAAGAACCGCAGATAGCTCTAAACAAGCCAAAGCTAGTTTTAAGCGGGCTAACACAGGGGCTCAGCGCAAACAGGGAAGAGAGTCCGATCCCTGCTTTAAGATTCTAGAGTGCGAGGAGCAAGCGAGCCTTCAAATCATTAAACGGGCTTACAAGAGAAGAGCCCTCATGCTTCATCCCGATAGACTCCTAACTCAAGGACTCTCGTCTACTGAGCTTGAAAGAAAGCGGGGTGAATTTCAGGAACTTCACGATGCTTATCAGAGAGCTCTTTTGCTTGTGGCGGATGCGCGCGAAAATTCGTAACATCTAAACACCAGAGAAAACGATCGGCAATTTTTAGGGGTTTTTTTGTTATTTGCATTTTTCATGTGTTTTCATCCCTAACACGCTCGTGTATTTTGAGAGGCTGGGTACATAAACAAGGACGTACCGAGCGGAATAATCCACGGAAAGTTGGGTCGGTTGTGAATTGTAAAAACGGCTTTTTAAAGATGGCTCAGAAAATCTCAAAAAGAAACATTCTAGTATTAGCAGTCGTGGGAATTGGCGGGGCGGTGCTCATAGGAGTGCTTGTTCGAACTACAATGGTGAGCGCTTTTCTGGGTGATGCCACCGCAAATATTGCCCGCTGTAAAAAAGACCCTCGTTTCAACCCGCCACTGTGCAAGCGGCTTTTGGCAAATAGAACGGCTCGTCGCAGTACAAAGTCCTCTTTCTCTCGGGGGGACGGCAATATTGCAGGCGGATTTCAACTCGGGCAGTAGTTCCCGATTCGTCGCATCCATCGAGAGTCGAAGTATCATCGCGAAGAGAGGCCTCACTTCCCTAGAAATGCTATCTAGATAGTATTTCCAAAACGCTCTGGCGAGATTACATGCCAGGTCCACTCACATCGGCCAGGTCCCTGCCATCACGTTCGAGGGCACATCGCGCCCTAAGCGATGGAGCGAGAGCTCATTTGAGGCATTTGTCACAGAAAAAAGAGGCGATTAAAATGTTCTAAGAAAAGCTTCTCCATATTTGTTCAACTTCTCCAACGGGCGCCAAATCACTCTAAACTTTTTTGCGCATTCTCTGTGAGGTTACGGCAAACTTGTGCCAATGCCTGGATTGGTTGGAGTTGGAGTTGGAGTTTCCGTTGGACTATTAAATGGACATGGCCATGGGTTACACGAATTGCCTACATAAAAGAAAGGCCATCTCTCCGCTCCTGCACGACTATTACAATCGGTTTCTGTTGTTATCTCGCAGTAGTCGTCTCCCCACCAGTCAAAGACACAACAGGCTCCGGCATCAATAAGCGTTGGAGTCATCGTCGGGGTTTGAGTTGGTGTTGAGGTTGGAGTTGCCGTGCAGAGCGGGCAATCCGTCGGCGTAAACGTCGGCGTAGGTGAAATCGTCGGCGTAGGTGAAATCGTCGGAGTCTGGGTTGGTGTACTCGACGGCGTGTACGTTGGAGTAGGTCCAGCTGGCGTAGATACACTACGTACACCACGGCCACCATAAGCGTTATTCCTAGCTGTTGGATGAGTGGCCGCGTACGTTCGTCCCGAGGTTCGACCTTCGACAACCGTGGAATTCCACGCTCCACCTCTCAATCCAGCTCCAATAGAGGCCCAAGAGGCGTCAGCATTACCGCTTGCAGTTAAAGCTCCGTCACCGTGCGAGCCATCAAAACCCCTGCCTGATGAGCTTCCAATCGTTACTACCTGCTCCCAGACATTCCCAGTTAACTCTAGTCCACCGAAATAACCGGCTCCTGCCGAAACTCTGCTATTTGTTCCCTGTTGGGTATTATAGTCCGCACAAGAACCAATACGCATTGGGCCCGCGATACCAGAGGCAAAATTCACGTTGGCTAAGAGAGACGGCTCTTCTGTTACTTTACCACTATCTGTAATACCATCTACTCGCGAATAAAATGCTATCCCCCAGGCAAACTCTCCCCCTGCAACATCTTGAGGGCCTCGCGCAGCCTTTTCATACTCAAGCTCCGACATGGGGCGCAAACCCGCCCAATCAAGCCACGCCACCAAGTCAGACCAGTTCAGATAGTTTGCTGCTACGGTACAGTACGTGGCACTGTTAGGATTCGAAAGTTGATTTGGAAGCGTCATGGATCCACTACCGGTCCAACTGAGGTTGTTTCGGTCTGCAAGTGAATCTGTATTCTTTCCTGTAGCGTCTGTAATATCCCTTGCCGCCTGAGGAGTACCAACCGGCAGGGTGTTAAAAAACGACATGTACTGCTCTTGGGTAATTTCATGCTTCATCATGTAAAATGAATTGTATCCCTTCGGGAAATCTGCCGAGATCGTAAAGAGACTCCCTGCTGCATCCCCTGGCCCCGGATAATAGTTTGTAGTGGTATTGGTCGTAATTGCGCTGTTACTTGTGATGTGCCAAGGATTATAGTCCGAAGAACCGGCGCGAAGGGCTAAGGATGTTGTGTTCAGACCATCGCCAGCATAGAAATTTCCCTTTTCGACGTAAACCATCTCAACGCCGTAGATACGAATGTCTAGGTCATCACCTTCCACAACACCGTCTTGCCCCGATGCCCATTTTAATTGAATACCTGTTGATGAGTGAGTACCTGTACCTGTAGAGCTTCTCGAGATAAAGACTCCGACCGCTGGATTCGTTGCGATATTAAATGCAGAAGACTCATCGACCAAACCTGGTGAAATAGTGCTGTTTCCAGATAGATCTGCATGTCCTGTGTCACGAAGTGATGCGTGCTTCCACTCTCCACCATCTACCCGAAACTTCACAAACACCCACGCCGCATCCCAGTTGGCGGGGGGAGTTGTAACCTTCCAGGAATTTTGCCATGTTATGTCGAATTGAAGCGTTATTGTCTCTGTGCCCGAGTCATAGCTCGGTGTGGTAATATTAGTGATCTCTAAGGCGGTTGCCCACGCATACCTTGCTGACATTACAACAAAAACAAATAGAACTGTCGCCAGCAATCGAAACATCTCTTAACCCTTATTCGAAAGAACCGAATAGTTGCTGCAATTAGAATACCAACTAGAGTCACACAGTAGCTGAAAATTCACGCACACCCGTTTAGAATATCAAAATGACATCCTCGGGCAAACATAGAAATGGCACAATAGAGAAATATCTCCCACTTTCGGGCACAGAGCAGCGCAGTTTGCTCATGCTAAGCTCAGAGGAAGTCCGAGAGCTTGCAATCATTTTGAGGTAACGTCATCTTATTATATTGCTATATTTACAGGTAATTATTGCAACCAATTTTCGGGATAGCCTCCGTAAGGCTGGTGTGTAACAAGGCGAACTCGAGAGCCATTTTGTGCGGTTATCTCCATTTCACACCCTCGGTGATTGTGTCCATATACGGCTACTAAATTATCTCGTGGATTGGCAGCAGGATGGTCAAGGATCACGCTACCCATCACACACGATTTCTTGTTCCAAAAGAGCCTTGCCTCTTCTTCGGTACATCGCCAATAATCCGCAGCTTCACGGAGCCTACGAGGGTCATCGCACAATGAAACTCCGTGAGATATCGCCTGTGCTCTCGCAAGATCGTTGTCATCCGCTATCTTGATGTACGTCGGAGCCCGGTGAGGCAATGCATGAGAAACCATGAGAGTCACCTCAGGTTTGAGCATCCGCGCATACGAGTCTGCCATTTCATGAAATAGCGACACGTCACCGGCCAATAAATGCCTTCCATCGGATGTCGAGCGATAAAAATCTCGCAATTCCTCCTCTGAAAAACCGACTATCGTAGGGTCCACAAATTTAAAATCGTAAAAGACATTGCCGAGCAGAATCTGATTCTTTGTCGTTTTGTGTACTCTCGGAGTAATCCCGTTAGGCATCAGGACATTTTCCGCAAAATCAAAGCTACTCCACGGATCCTCCCTAGATCGTAGGCAGTGGTTACCTGGCACATACAAAACAGTTTCATACATTGAGGCCAGTCCATTTAGTATTTGCGAAATAACACCACTCCGGTCTTCGCCGTTACTAGCATCTACCACATCACCTGCACAGATAAAGACGTCGCTTTTTCTTACAGCAGTTATGGAACAAACGATTCGCTCGATTAGGTCGTTATCGACAGGTAAATGCCAGTCCGATGCGATATCAAAAGATTCTTCATTAGCGACAATCGTTCTACAAAGCGGGAGATTTGTGTACGGGGAACACTCAATAATTTTGTCCTTACGGTACGCCTTAGGTAGAGACAGCGCCTCCAGGGTATCCGCCCCACCGCTTCTGTGTTTATCCTCCGGACGATATTCCGATTTAAACATCGCTGTATCCTTGCTCTCCTCAAATCTGTTGGCAGCTAATTCCGCTTATCCGTTAAAGGTCTCCCTGTGCTCGTCCCAACACAGCTCTGAAAAAAATCTTTGCCTTTTGTACTTCAAATAGTGCCGCCAACCTTCTTACTTCGGCATCAGCTGCGTTCTGCTCACGCAAGTTGACAAAAATAAGATTACTGTCGCCTAATTCAAAACGAGTTCGCTCGCCCTTAGCTACGGTCTGAGCAGCACTGACCTCTCTGGTTACTACGTCGACAGTCTGCTTGGTAATCCGCAAGGCCGTCATAGCGTCTTGAATATCGGCTCGAATTTTCTCTCTCAGAAATTGCTTATCCAGTTGTATTTTATTTTGTTCTGATTGAAAACGTCTCCGTTTTCCACGCTGGGTTCGTGTCGCTAGTGGGATCTCAACTTGGATGCCTGCTTTTAACTCAGCTTCAGCGCCTTTGGAACGGGCAGGTCCAATATCGTCAGAACCAAAAAGCTTAACATCTAGCCGGGGATTAATCTGATTGTTCGCCAGTGTGATCTCCACATCGTTTTGAGCTTGTTGTGCAGTTAGATACTCAAATTCAGGACGTTTACCGAGAGCCTCCGCAAGAGCATTATCCAGGGACAAACTGTCAAGGTTCGTTTTTAGCGGTGCAATATTGTCGGGGGCAAGAAAGCCTGCAGTATCAATTGGCTCGCCGTTTTCATCCCGGTAGAATAAAGCAAGCTGATACGATGCGCTTTGAAGCTCTCGTTTAGCCGATAGCATCGTTGCCCGACGCTG
The DNA here is from genome assembly GCA_038134595.1 of Pseudomonadota bacterium. Lineage (GTDB taxonomy): Bacteria > Bdellovibrionota_C > UBA2361 > UBA2361 > OMII01 > OMII01. The sequence goes on from JAYPVM010000014.1 coordinate 18,399, forward strand.
CTCAACTGCTCTATCGTTATCAACTCGGTCAAAGTCTGGCAAGTCACCGCGCTTTACTCGGGCGGAGATCTGTCGGTTACGCTTCTCAGCGACCGCGAGAAGATCTTGATATACCCGTACCTTGTTGGCGGCAAAAACCCATCTCCAATACGCCAACGCCGCGCTTTTTGTAACTTCTATCCTGCTTAATGCAACATTTGCTCCCGCTTGTGTCTGTCCATATCGGGCTTTGGTAATGTCTGCCCGTCTTCGATCGATTGCTCTATCTCTAAGCAACGGAATCTCAATTCCTACTCCGATCTCTCCATCCTGGTTCGTGTTATAGTAGTCTTCATATACGGGAAAACTCCCCCTACCCATACGATACCCTGCAAATACCTTCCCACCAAACATTTGTATCGGTTGCTCTACTACCGTTTGGCTATACGTACCACTATATCCGCTTTCAGGCCTCGTAAGTGTTTCGGAGCGGATTTTTGGGTCAAATGCTCCCTTGGTGCTTAAAAGATTTGCATCCGCGGCTAACTGGCGTTGGACTTGCCCCTGAATCATCGGATGGTGCCGAACAGTTGATGCAAGCACCCTCGATAACTCAAGCACCGGTTTTGTATCCTCTGCAACACCAGACCTAATCGACAGTGCTGTAATGAGAGCGGACACGGCCGCACAGCGAGCAAAAAATGGAAGTTTCATGGTAATTCTACCTTCGATCAATCGTCGCATCTAGCACCTGAGACTGAAGAGATGGCGGAAACCCATTAAATTGCCGCCACAGTTCCCAACCAAGCCGAACATTATCGAGCAATATCCATCCTATCACTCGCACTCCTTGGCGAAGATAGCGAGCATCGGGCCACTGCTGCCCTTCGTCTGGAAAAACTATCACTCGCACTCTTCCGTTTTCATCAGCTCCCGGGTCGATAACCTTTATAATGCCCCCAAAGGTTCCAACTGCAACCGATGGCCAACCAGCAAACTGTACTGCAGGCCAGCCCTCAAACTGCAAGCGAACTCGCCGACCCACCGTTAACAATGGAGCATCGTTTCCGCTGACAGTTATTTCAACTGCCCTATTCGCAGTTTCTGGCACAATCAAAGCCAAGGTTTGTCCGGCCTTTACCATCACACCACCCTGCGGAGCAAAGATTCGTTGAACTATACCAGCCCGCGGAGCAACGATTGATTGAGAGGCCTGTCGAGCGAGCTGCGTTTCTATCCGTGCCAACTCAGATGCAGCCGACGAAACATCGGAGAGGTATTTCGCATATTCAAGCTCAGCCAACTCAGCAGCACGTTGTGAGCTTAGCCCCTCGGTTACCAATACCTTTTGGCGATTGAGGTTTTTTTCAGATGTTTCAAGAGCCTTCTGCGAGGCATCAAGCTTAATTCGACCCGCTTCTCTCTGCCGCTCAAGCCGAGATATAATATCAGGGTCAATATCTGCAACATCGACTATCCTGTCTCCAGCCTTAACTCGTGTACCCTCTAAAACAAACCATTCTCTAATGAGCCCATTTACTGGTGCAGTGAGATTTTGCTGACGTTCGTTCGGCGAATATGCAATGACTCGCCCGACTCCCTGTACATTCTGTGTCCAGGGAACCACTGCCAATGCCACCAGAGTAAAAAGTAACATCAAAAATACAACCAACGCAGCAACTCTTATGTTACTACTTGAAACAACCTGGCCAGGAGCATCAAGTGCCACCCGACTCTCTTCTCCCAGTTCATCAAGTGTTTGGTATGTTAAGCTAGGTTCTCTGTCGGACATTACTCTCCACCCTATGACTGGTTATGACTCGATAAAGTTTGGCTAGGTGCCGCCTCCAGCGATCCGTTGCTTATTCGATACGCCTTCGGAAAATGCTCTAGGATATGACTTTCATGCGTTAAAACAAGTAGCGACCACGGAGCGTGCTCTCCCGTTAGCTCGCCAAGGAGGGAATCGATCGTTGACTCATCTATGCCATCTAGGATTCCATCTAAAATCATGAGACGGGGCTCCATCAGTATTGCGCGGGCGATGACAAGCCGTGCGGCTTGTCCCCTAGAGAGGGGATGCGCATGACCTTTGAGTTCGGTCTGCACCCCATTTGGCAAGCTATACACGTCCTCAAGAACCCCTACGAGGCTAAGAGCATCTCGCAATCGTCGGGGGGATATCCCCTCCTTATGAAGCGTCAGATTCTCTTCTATCGTTCCGTGAAAAAGGTCTATGCGGCGCACCAACCCGATTTCGCTTCTTAACTCTAATGGGTGCACCTCTCGGACATCGTGTCCATCTATTTCCACTCTTCCCGAGATTGGGTTTGAAATTCGATAGATACAGTTTGCCAGGTAACTCTTTCCGGATCCGTTAGCTCCCCAAATCGCTACTTTTTCACCAGGCTCGATAGTGAGGGAAACATTCGACAAAATAGGGCTCGACTCCATTTCATGGCGGATCGAAACATTTGCAATTCTTACGTGCGCCGCAGATGTTGAGGGAGTAAAGAACGATCCAGTCTGCTTTTCAATCGGGACGTCGAATATACCATCTAGCTTCGCCACGGATGCACACAATTCGTAAAACTTGTCGACGTATCGCCCAAACTTAGAGATTCCCGTTAAGACAACTCCGACTACTAACTCTGCGGCAACAAGCTGTCCGAGCGTTAGCTGTTGTTTAATGACCAGCCAACCTCCCAATCCCAGGAGAAGCGTGCTTGCAACTACCTGCAGACCAACACCTCCAATAACCTGTCTTAACAAAACTCGAAAGTACCTGCTCCTCCAGTGGAGATAGTTTTGGACAAGGTCATCTGCATGTTCCATAGCAAACGCATCGCCTCTGTTTGACTTATAAACAAGAGGTACCCTCGCTAAATCCTGCAACCACGTGACAATATCGTATTTAGCATCAGACGTTCTGTTGGCGGCACTAATCGCACCTACGCCAAGGGGAAGCATCACGATGGCACCCGCCAAGGTCAGAAGAATGGCAAAACCCAAAAAGAATGGGTGATAAAATGAAACAAGTATCAACCCAACTGTAACCTGAAAAAACAATGCAATACCATCTACAAGGAGTGCCGATACCGTTTTCTGCGCAGAGAAGGATTCTAGGAATCGCAACACGTACTCTGGTCCGTACTTGTTTTGAAATTGCTCATATTCAACATGCGGAATTCGCGCCGCAAGTGATAGAGAGAGGCGCACTATAAGCCGCCGTTGAAGCAACTCCACTACTATAAGCTGCAAAACCCGCATCGTGCCTGCAAAGAGCAGCACCCCACCAACGAGACTTGTCACAACTATTAGAGGCTGTAAAATCACTCCAAACGCAACAGAGTTTACAATTGCCTGCACTCCAACAGGAATCGCTAAGGTGCAAAGACCTACTGCCAGTGCGTACAAGAAAATGACAGCGATATCACGTCCCTCACCGTGAAGAAGCTTAAAAGCGCGTAACGCAACTTGTATCTCTGATCGATCAGGCACTTGCTTCCGTTTTAATACCACTGTCATACACCGGTCTCTACTGATGGTTGCCACAGCTTTCTTACACTACGAAGAGCCTCTGTCATCTGAGCGTTTTCCAACTGACGCGTTTCAATAATTTTCGTACCTTCGGCCAACCAATCTGCTAGCCAACCTTGCGTCAGCGAGTAACAAATAGCTCGGCCACAGCGGCGCCCTTCTACCAAACCGTGCCGCCGCAACTGCCCTAGATGCTTCGAGACCGTAGGTTGTGAAAGGCATAGCTTCTCCACGAGGACCTGGACCTGACACGATTCACTCATACGAAGCTCCTCAATAATCCGAATCCGGTGAGGGTGCGCAAGGACAGAAAGAGCTTCCGCTAAATGTTTGCATATGAGCATTTGTTCTGGCATTCGGCGATGGCTCCTTTTCGTTCTTGTTTAGCATCTGGATACACTAATAATGTATGCATACATCGGCATATGTGCATATGACAATGGGCTAAATATCTTTAATTACCAGAGAAATATGTTTGGCAGCTACGACAGAACCCCAGCGGGGTGGTAAGAAAAGGTGCCTTCGTGAACATTTTGAGAGTTTTGACGAAACGAGGCGGAGACGAAGAAAAAACCGGAGGCGTATCCACTGAGATACGTTCAAGGATTTTTTCGGCGGCTCCATCGAAGCTACAGTCGAACTATCGAAATGTGCAACAGGAAATCATTTTTCACCACCCTGCTAGTGATTGTCCAGAACTCGATCAGCGACTTGTTTTATCCTAACGCCTGCTTGGATGAGTAGCTTTGATACAAACCAGATCGGGATGCAAGTTCCTCATGCGTTCCAGACTCAATAACGCGCCCCTCATTCATCACATGAATTACATCGGCTATTCGTACGGTAGCAAGTCGGTGAGATATTACTAGCATGGTTGTATTTGGTAGATACTCCCGAACAGCCTTTATTACCGACTGCTCGGTATCGCTATCTAGCCCTGAAGTTGCTTCATCGAGAATAAGCATCCGAGGTTTTCGGAGCATAGCTTGTGCTATCGCTATTCGCTGTCTTTGCCCCCCACTTAAGAGCGTTCCGTGCTCTCCTAACACAGTATCGACTCCCTCAGATAAGGTTTCAATAAAATCCAAAAATTGCCACCTTTGAATGAGCTTTAGAGCTTCGTCTCGAAGAAGCAAATCATTACCCAGCAGTAAGTTTTCCAAAACCGTAAAACCAAAGAGTCTCGGCTCCTGAGGAACCCACGAAATCATCTCATGGAGCACGAAGCTATCAAGTGTTTCTAACTCCACACCATCGAGACTAATAGCTCCTTGCAACGGTCGATAAAGTCCCACTAGCAATTGGGCAACAGAGCTCTTCCCAGAGCCAGAGGGGCCAACCAATGCAGTACATGAATTAGCGGCAAAAACACACGAAAAGTCCCTGAGAGCCAGGGCATCTGGCCTGCTGGGATACGCAAATGAAACTCCCTCCATAGATACTGCTAAAGCTCCACTATCTGACAGTGAGGCTAACTCTCCAGTGCGGTGTGACTCTGCTTCACGTGCGCCCGAATGAGAATCATCGGATAGGATCTCAAAAACCCGATCTAATCCCCCAATCGCCTGCATTACCTCAGAATAAGCGCCAGTAAAAAAAGAAAACGAAACGGCGACCAGCCCTCCATACAATACAAAGGCCGCAAGCTCATTTAAAGCAAGTGATGCTTCCTGAACAAGGGAGACCCCGTACCATGCAACAAAAAGCAGCAAAACATTCAGTAATGCACTAGCACCGGACGAGAAACTAGAAGACCATGCTACCCGCCTCTCACCAGCTGTTAGGGTATCTTGGTTTCGAAGCTCCGCACGAACACACACCTGCTCTTCTGCGCCAAGTACCCGGATGCTTTTAATTCCTGAGAAGCACTCCGATGCATAGGACGTAAACAACCCAAGCTCGTGTTGATAAGCTCGTGATGCAGATTTAAGCCGTGAGACAAAAGCACCCGACACTATGACCATAAAACCAATACTAGCGACAATAGCCATGGTTAGTTGCCACGACATAAGTGACATTAAAATCACCCCACAAACGACTTGCAAGCCGTATCGAAGTAATACCGAAAGCTTTACCGAAACTGCATCTTGAATGAGTGCGGCATCCGAATTGAGACGGGAGGCAACATCACTCGCACGTTGATCATCGTAGAATGAAACGCTTTTTCTTATCAACGCACCAAAAAGCTGTCGGCGCAGGTCTGCGTATACCCGTTGTCCAAGCACTCCAAAATAATATGACCGAATAAAAAATGAAGCGCCTTGCATTAAAAATAGCACAACCGCACCAGCAACATACATGTGTATGTTCTGTAATAAATCCAAACTCACCTCAGGCTCTAAAACCCTTCTGACCAGTTCGGGAAAAAGCAAGTTGATACCACTGCCAATGGCAAGCGCAACGAGTGCCAGTGTAAGTTGCCTTGCGTATGGACGGACGAGTTGAAGCATTAAAACAAATGCTTTCGCGGTCGAAATCTTCTTATGTGACACTACATCGTGCGACTTTACATGATTTATTGGGTTTACCATCAAGAGCCTCAAAATTAGTGTTTATCCTGTAGCGAACCAGCGCGAATATGCTACCGTAAGCTCATCAGAAAGTATACCGTAACGGACGCGCTCAACGTTTATTGAGCACTTGCCGACGGAGCACTGGGTGCAAAAAAGTGATTCACATGACGGGCGGTGAGTTTGTGCAAGATTTTTTCCAACACTTGATTGTGAGAGAGGCCCTCGAGCGTCTTTCGACCAGCCTTCCGGATTCTCTAACCTATCACACCGTAGAACACACTAGAGATGTGCTTCAAGAAGCTATTACACTTGCACAGGAAGACGGGCTTTCTGCCCGTGAAATAGAACTACTAGCGATTGCAAGCGCTTGGCATGATATCGGATACATCCACGCGCTCAAACAAAACGAGCCGCTCGCAGCAAGAGAGCTCGGCGCATACCTAATAGATAATCCTCAGTATGCAACAGACGAGATAGAGCTCATGCAGCGGATGATCCTCGATACCGCCCTTGTTCCAGAACACAATACCCGCGTACAGAAACCACACACCAAACTTTCGCGGTATTTGCTCGATGCAGACCTTGCAAATTTTGGTAGAGACGATTTCTTCGAAAAAAGTGCTCTTCAAATGCAAGAGACGGGCATGGAACAACGTGCGTTTCGCAAAACGACCCTCGCCCTCCTTCAAGCTCATACGTGGTTAACTCCAGCGGCGAGCCACAAATGGACAGACAAAAAAGAGGCCAATATTCAAGCACTTATAGACTCACTAAAAGACTGTGGGAAGTAGCCTACTGCGGCACCTGACCTGATTGCCCTAATTACCCGTTTTTTTTGATTTTTCAGTCACGCCTAGAACACTAGAATTCATATCCCTAAAAGGCATGGAGCATAATCAACAAACATCTACTGATGGGCGATCCCACAGTAACGACCTTAGAAATTCTCCCCGTGGTCACGAAACCATAACAGCATCTTTCTGCTCCCAGCCAGGCCGTCTCAAACCCCGCATGACAGACCCGCTTACCGGCGCCCGCTCACCTCTAGGTTCAGTACAAGAGAGGGTTATCGGTTCACTATTTCGCTTTTCCCTATCGTTCTCAAAGAAAACTGACGAAGCGTGGAGAGTCGGTTCGCTCACCTCAGACTTTATTGCCCCTCCACTTCAAATAATCGACATTTTGAATCAGTCATGTAGAAAAGCACTGCTAAAATACATCGATAGATTCGAATCAGGAGCTCTCAATGGCGATCTCCTTGAGAGCCTCATTGAGATTACTCCAAAAAACGCTTCATCTTTTTTACCTGTTCTGCTCAGTGGAGATTGCACACAACGCTTTAAAATTGCCTCAAAGCTTATTGATCAGCTCACAAGACATCATATCTACGATCAACTCCATTACTGCACTCCTAGCGCCTGCGGTGTTAACGATCCCAGCCTACAGCGAGAACTTTATCTCCGCGTTTTTGAAGCTGGCTGCACCCTACGAGACGACGACATCTTATCACCTCAGGACATTTTAACGATAAGTACATTCGATAGAGAATTTCAGGTACAAGCGTATGCTTGGATCCTTGAGACCTTTGGGTGCAACGGGAGCTCGCTAGCCGATATTAGATTAACACAGGATGAATACGCGCAAAGCTATCGAATGTTGTACCGGCGAATTGCCGAGGACAAAGACGTATTTTACAAATCCGTACTACACCAGAAAAGGCATTTGCTTCCCATTAAAGACCCTGCTGTTAGGCTATCCTTATTTCGGTCGTTGTATGACATCGATAGCAAAAGCGCAGTCCAATGTATCGATCACTTCGACTTGACGGATTGTGAGCAGTACGCACTTTCTAGCATTGTAGAGACTGTCTACAAAAATGGCCATTGGGATGTTTTACGGTCTATTGCACCTTCAATCTTATCTCCAGACCTACAGGAATATCTAATTACAGCACTCGGCAAAGAGCATCCCGATTTTCTATACTCCGACACACTCGCCTCGTGGTTTCCACTTAGTGAATCATTGACACGAACACTTTTTCTTAATGCCATCACCACCGGACGTTGGGACGCAGCCATCGAGATCGGATCACTACATGCTCAAAGAGCAACTGATAGAGTCACTCCGGCCATGCAAAAAAAATCGTGTCAATTCCTTCTCGCTGGTCATTCACACACAGATAACCACGGGAATGAAACGATCCTGTTTGAGAAACTACTAAAAGCTAATCTTCTCCCTACTACAGTAATGTTCGGTGCGCTTTCGTTCTATGGCCACAGCCACGAAGACTTCCTCGTCGGCATTCTCTCCTCGTGCGGTCAGAACAAGGGGTCTTCGGTTATGCGAGAACTCAGCACGATTTGTCCCACGCCAGAATCTCTGACGCCTAGAACAAAGCGTTGCATTAACGCATTTTTAAACACGGGATTTAGAGGGTTTTCGACGACGAGCTTTAAAGTATTTCAGCAGCACTGGGAGCAGAATCCCCAAGAAGCGAGGAAACACGTTGCTAACTGGAAGGAATTAAGTAAAGCAATATCAGAAAACCGGGTGCTCAGCCGTGAACAGATCCGCGATCCGCTTTTTCTCGACTGTGTGTACGATGTATATCAACCCGTCGGTCTTTCACAATCTCGGATACTAGGAATTCTCAAAAAGGTTCGAGACAATTCCAAACACCTTGACGATTTAATCGTGAAAAAAGACGGATATCTCGTTGAAACGCATCGGCATGGTGTACCCCGTACGTTTGTCGGATACATCACTAAAGCTCCTCATTCGTTTCTTGGACGTGCCGGCGCTGGACTCTGTACAGATGTGGATTATCAAAGTTGGAACGATCCCTCGTGGTTACAGATGAATATCTTTGATCCTGAAAAGGGGTATTTAGTCGGAAACATACAGCTCAATAGGTTTACGGACCGCAATAAGAATAAGGCGGTACTTGCCAGGTTCAATCCAACTTCCCGAATTTTGTTTGAAGTAGATGGATGCGCTCTAGCTATAGGAATGTTAGAGGCGACGACTGCCTTCGCAGAGGCAAACAAACTCCTTGTATATACCCCCGAGAACACAGACGCACATCTATTATCGAATGATTTAGATTTTGCAGCTATTTTAAAGACATTTCAGGGTGAGGATATCCCTTGCAATATTCGACTGGCTACACTGTATACATCATACACTGCCTATCGTACAACGCTCCCGAGGTGAGCCTGTATCTAATTTGGTTTTGATTTGTCTACTGGTGGTTTCTGACCTAGTTTACTTGCTGTGCAATGTGCCGTGGGCTTGTAATCTGCTCCCTCGTGACGAAAGCGCACCGGCTTAACAAACTTCGGGTGCCTAAATTTGTTGCTGACATGGCGGTCGAAGCATTCAATAACCGCAACCACGCCATCGTCATTATCGATTGGTATCGCTTGTCCCTCACGATTGTTCGGCACTACTGTGATCTTTTCTAACTCAACTAGCTCGTGAATCTTGTTTAAAACATCGGTCATATTAAGAATGCTTACCCTTCCACAATAGAACCACTCTCCGGCCTTTGGATGTGGTATCTGCGTATCTGGATATACCTCTGGAAACTTTTGCTTGGTGAATACCGACTCATATTTACCGTCAACCTGCCGAACCGCATACACGACAACGTCTTCCTCAAAGTTTGGCTTTAACTTATACGAGCCTTTTGGGCGCGGTGGTGTTGAGCTAAACGAGAAGACCTTATTTCCAAGCGTGCTTGAGCCATCGTTTACAACAAATCCTTCAAGACCTAAGTTAATACGAACGTTCCTCCAATTCTGAGGATTAAGATTGAAAAATTCCGCTGACTGAAGAAGTCCGTTTCTTCTATGCGCTATCGGAAAACCTTTCCAGTAGAGGCTTCGTGTATCATAGGTCTCCTCGCGCAGTTCTCTGCCGTTTGCCATAAGAACGTCATAAAATACGAATGCAGGCTCATCGATTATTCCAGCCTCCACATCTGCTCGCACCTCTTCCCATTTGCGTAAGGGAGACAGCTTCGCGCAGGTCAAAATAAAGTCCTCGTAGTACGGAGCCTCCCTTTTGTATAGGATGGCCTCTGCTTTAAGTATGGTACCAACACCAAATCCAGATCCTTGAAGTTCTTTGATATGATTTGGGAAAAATTCTGTTACGCGATGCCCCTGAAGGGTATAAACCTCCCAACCGTATGTATGATGAGACACGATTAATCCGATACCATCGTACTTACGGGTAACTCGGGCTTGATCTAACTCACAAAGCTTGCGAAATTCTTCATCGGAGATTGAATGCTCTGGTTTAGGGGTAAGGATGTTTTTCGGCAAAGGAGCAGAAAAATCAATTGTCAGTAGCTGTTTCGCAGTCTCTTCATCTACCCCATCCTCCCGGTATCCCTGCGTTAACCTCAACTGAATTCGGCGATTATACTCCCGCAGGCATGCCTCGGATGCGGAAGCATACGTGGCGGAGCCTTCTCGACCTTTTTCGCCCGGCTTGTGTACTGATTCGAGAAGACTGCCACCCACAAGGCCCTGACGCATACGGAAAGACTCTCCATCGGCGTCTAAGGCAATCGCCCACAAACGCTCACCCTTTGGGCTGTGCTTCTTAAACTCTCTCCAAGCTATCTCCACCCTTGGATCGGATTCATTGGCTAACTGACTTTCTTCGTGGCAATCGCTTTTTTGTGTTACCGCTATTGTAGACACTACAAATTTCCTTGCTTTCTATGCGGCATTCCTCACCACTACTTCAGAATTGTTAGAATTGAAATGGTTTTATATCGTATTTATGCGGGACATAGTTGGACATAATGCGTAAAATGACAAGCGAACTACCGTTCGCCCAATGAATCGATATAAAAACAGGTCAGACCAAGAAAAAGGATCAGGAGGAAATAGAGGGCTATAAAAAGCCAAGGCTTTTGAAAGTCAGGAGATGTAAGATTACCATAAGGGTAACAACCACCCCTTCATCGCTCAGCAAGTACACTAGCAGGCGGGCCGGAGAGAATCTCTGACCCACCTCCTGATAAGCTCTATCCTTTAATAGCCTCTAGCCACTTATCAATTACATGAACCGCATCAATATACGCCCGGCACCTTTCTAGAGAATCTTCATCTAATAAGCCAGACTCATTCATTAGCCGTATCTCCGAAGAGAGCTGAAAATGAAGTGCTTCGATTGACTCGTGGTGTTTGTCGAGCGAGCGAACAAGAGAATCAAGTCTTAACCAGAGAGCCGCCTCTCCTGGTCTTTTGCCGAATCTCTCTACGAACGTGTTTTCCTCATCCTGATGTACGTTTGGGTTTATATCCATACAACTACCCCCAAAAAGCCAGCACAACCTCATGCTGCAAGAGAATCCATTTCTCTCAAAGTGCAAGTACGGTCTTTTTCCCGGCAAAGATTACAATTGAGAGTTAAAAATTTATTAGAGAGCAAAACTACGAGATACTCGTATTGTCGCTCTTACGTATTCATATCCCGCGAGAGAATCGGACATCACACAACTTTTTTTCCAAAAACCCGAATACAGTACGGATCACATAGAGAATAGAGCAAGATCGCTCCTCGATTGGTTCTAGACGGATCGTATTTTTTTAGGAGAGGTAATATGGGCCCCAGGTCAACAAGCATACCTACAAGCACCCTTGACTGGGGATTGCGAAAGTTGATGCACATCACTTGCACGACAGTCTTCGGCGAAGAGTCCAGTACCCCACCAACAACACTAAACAATGGCCAGAAACATTGCAAAGATGCTCCTGCTCGAGTTTCCACGGCACCCTCGCCCTATTCCGATTCATATCGATACTGTGGGGTAGAGGCAAACGCCATGTACTACCAAGGCGGAGATTCTGAGTGGGCCAATGAGGTCCGAGGGTGTCTTACCTGCATGGACGAGATGGATGTGGCGCCACACGATGCCCATATGTTTTGTTATAGAGAGGGCACCGATAAAGCGGGTTCACTTAAAGGAACACTTCAGGGATATGGAGAGGCTATCAAAACAGCTTTTAAGAACTACGGCTCTCAAATCCAAAGATGGGGTAGAAATTTAGCTTCTAACGTTGCATCTACTATGCACAGCTGGGTTGTATCTATTCTTAGGTAGCATCAATGCATCACTTAGTAAAGAAAGTGGTTAGTATCGTTTTCAACCATATCATACTGCGTCTTGGTACAGTATTTCTTTGTGCAGCCTGCGGGGGAGGAGTTCTCGTTGTACTGCTTAATGCATACCACATAGTGTTTTTCGAATCCGCACTTTCTAGAGGATACTCCCTCAGTAATTTACTTCCAGAGGGAATAATGTCCTTTCTGGGAATCTGCCTGGGGGCAAGTATTGTTTCTTTGAGTTACCTCTATATGGTCCTCCTCTATGTTTTAGTATTGAGAAAAATCGTCGATTTCTGGCGGGCACTTCCTCGATGTTTTCTTACCATCTTTCTATCAATTAGTTTCGTATGCATCGCAGCGTTTCATACGATTGGTTTGATCATTCACAAAGCTGGTGTTTTCTTAATTGCGCCCCATATTGGATTTTGGATAGGAATCTATCTCTTGTGGATTCACTATAGAAAGCAAGCACCGGAGCGATGATAACACTATCCCGGGGATATTATAGCCACCCGCACACTCGCTTAACATGCAGACAGGGCTGGTACCACCAATAATCGAAACTAAATGAATCCCATTAATATCGAAGTTGCGAGTGTATCCTTCACCACGGCTTGAACCTGGTGGTGTTGGTTGGTTTGCCCTGCTGGCCTGTGCATGTCCAATGGTTGACCGGTTCTAGAGCACCGTCTATCTTGACTACTTGCCGTTCTCAAACGGCAAGGCTGGGTATTGTAATGACACTGTTTTCTGTTTCATCAGAAGCAGTCACTAGATATAAACGCGTTATCTTATGCTTTCTTTAGGGCAACGATATATTCTCATCTCATCTTTTTTCTTTGGGCTCATGATCGTATGCGTGTAGGCTATTGCAAATCTACCAACTCATGAAATTGTGTTTTTTCGTGGTCTGATAGCACTTGGAATTTGTACCGTCATGATACGTAGAAAACGACTATCATTCTGGGGTACGCACAAAAAGCATCTGATTATTCGAGGGGTCGCTGGGACCTGTGCACTCGGTCTTTACTTTTATACGATTCGTGTAATGCCCCTAGCCAGTGCCGTCACCCTCGGAACGCTCTCTCCTATCTTCACAACCGTGTTAGCGTGTTTTATCGCTAAGGAGGGCGTATCACCAAAAAAACTATTCTTCTATGTAGTCGCGTTTATAGGTGTAGCTCTTATCAAAGGATTTGACCCACGGATTTCGACGTTCGAGGTCGGGCTCGGAGTTTTAGCCGCATTTTTCGCTGGCGTTGCTTACAACATGATACGACTTCTGAAGGATAAGGAGGACCCGTTAATCATTATTCTCTATTTTCCCCTTTTTACAGTTCCAATCGTCGGCTCATACACACTCTCTCACTGGGTGTGGCCCACTACATCGGAGTGGTTATTACTAGGAGCTGTTGGAATATCGGTACAGATAGCACAAATCTATATGACAAAGGGATATCAAGCAGAGCCCGCTTCCAACGTGGCGTATTGTAACTATGTAGGCGTGATATTCGCCCTACTGTTTGGTTATACCATGTTTGGAGAGGTTCTTACTATGTATAGCCTTGTCGGCATAGCAGTCCTGTTAGTCGGAGTAATTGGGGCCACATGGACAAAAGACCGTCGCAAGTGCGAACCTTGATGACTCATCTCGTTACGCTCAAGAACCATCCGTTACATAATCTGGCTCAATTCTAACCCCCGCGAAAGCACAATAGGCTCTGCTATGGAGACTATGCTAAGGCGCAAGGGCTTCACCATCGCAAAAGTAGGTAACAGCGCGGTATCAGAGAAAGAAAATATAAGATGCATGATGGGACGATGGATGGCGGATATGCTGTTATTTTGAGAGGGAATACGAGTAACATCCATACCTTTTATATAGTTACCCTATCCCTGGTATCCTCTGAGTATACTAGGGATACGTCTATCAAGTTGGATCAAATTAGGTTCATCAAGAGGCACGTCAGGGTCTCAACCGGACAAAGAGGACAGAGTAGAAGTAAGCTTCCTCGCAAGAAGTAGCAGTAGAGATACACATCTTCTGTGCCATTGCAGAAGAGGGGTAAATAACAACCGTTCGGTGGCGATGGGCAAAACCTACTCATATTTTCCGTAGGTTCGTTCGTCCATGCGGATGCTCTTGTAACACACTGCCCATTCCTACTTGCCTGACTCATAGGACCCGTAAAACATGATCGTAGAGATTTAGCAGGCTCATTTCGTCCTTCTCGATTACTGCGGTCCCAGGTCTCGCATCTCGTCACTCATCTAATACCTGCGGAAAGCTTATCATTTAGCAGTCTATCATTAAACTGGCTCTTAAATTATCCCTGTCGAAATAGGTGTATAGTGCATACAATTAGGATTTTAATTGGTTTGGTAACGTAATTCTTAAATTGCTTAAAAACTTTCAGTTAAGCATATGACGACTCGGATAGCCACTTAGATGAGAGATGTAGAAAAAGCTCAAAGAACTCCTTTAGCGAATGTAAGCCAAACTCTCGGCAATGACAGGCAATCTCTGGTGCTGCTCTTAGTAGTAGCTTTTCCCATCGTGTTTCTTGCTATCCAGATGTTTTCATCTAGCTTCACTCTAGACGAAGGAATCACATACTGGATTACAAACGAAGGTATTTCGGAAGCGTGGAGCAGATCGATCGATTTTCAAGGGCAAAGTCCTCTCTACTTTCTGATAGTCAATCTTTTACGGCAGATATTCGGGGATACTGAATTTAGCTTGAGATTCCTATCGCTAATTGCAGTGTTAATTTCCGCTATCTATATTTTAAAGCTCGGAACACAACTTTTTTCCAGAGAGGTTGGGCTTACTGCGGCTTCAATATTTACCATTACTCTGTATCCAAACAACATAGAGCTCTTATTTGCTCGCCCATATGGTCTTGCTGTCCTGCTATCAACCATATCCACATATCAACTTGTCGACTTTCTTAAAAATACCACTCGCCTTTCTCTTATACGCTACCTTACCTCCGGTGTGTTGCTTTTCTATTGTCACTATCTTTTCGCCTATGTAGTAGCCTTTCATGCTCTATCGGTTGGCGCGGCTCTAATTCTGTGCCCCAGAAGAAGATTATTTAAGCAATCTCTGGCACTGGTTTTTCTCGGAGGAGTATTATGCCTACCTGCCCTCCCACAACTTCTGCTTGTCTCAGAAAAATCCTCGTTCTATTCATTTGCACCCGCGCCAGATTTTAGCACGTTCCTGTTTGAACTTTTGTGGCCAGATTGGATTACTAGAGTAATTACAGTGTTTCTACTCGTAAAAATTCTTTTGATTAGGAATGCTACTCTTTCCAATATCCCGAGGTCCAAACTTTTCCATCTCCTCTTCTGTTTGGGTTGGGCAACCGTTCCGGTAATATGCGTTTACTTACAATCTAAATTTTCTTACTCAGTGTTTCTCCAAAGATATTTCTCTGGTCGCTGTCCGGGCGAGGCTCTCATGCTCGCTATTCTGATAGTTCCTCAGTTAAGAGGAAAGATTGCACATTTTATCCTCCTCAATTCAACTATCTTACTTCTTACTATCGGTTACGAACGGGGCGTCATTTACGGAGAAGACTGGAAAACTGCTTTTCAATACGTGAACTCTGCCGCAATAGAGAGAGGAGTCAAGCCAATAGTCCTCATTGATCCAAGACTCGTAGAACAAAAAAACGAGGCGTGGCAGAATTCCATGCCTGAGGTCGATAAGTATCTTACATCTATCTCTCTGCCCTATCTGGCTGATGCCAACGTTGTTCCCTTTTCGATAACTTCGAATGTTACGTTACTAAAACAACCAGAGCTCATCTCAACGGCAAATCTTTCTAAGCTATGGATCATCACACGCCATCCTAGAGACATACAGAAGATGCAGCAGTATTTGCGGTATGTATCCAATCTGTCGAAGTTAGAGGTTGCCGAGGACCGATTTTTTTCCTCCATTTATATCTATCGATTACACTAGCTAACAAGGGGATTGCAGAAATCACTTCGCCATGGGCTCGGATCGTATGATTAACTAAGTCTGTGACTTAAGGCGGTATTCGAGGCCGTAATCGAAATCAGCCGCGGAGGCTTGTGTCCATCCTTAAGTTTATTGAGGCTTAAGAGGATATCGGTCAACCTCCACCATACGACTCACTTGAGCCGTAGCCGAATGAATTCGAAAATCCGCTCTTTCTGTGACAAGACAGGAAGAGCGCAGTTCTAACGCTATTTTCACAACTTAGCAACACGTCTTCAGCCCTGCTTGGAACCTTGAAATGCTACAATCATACCTGGCAACTTCGAGCCTTCTCTCATCCCTTTCTAGTAGGACTTGAACCTCGTGAGTCTGTCGGCTACCACAGTTCAATTACTTGCAAAAAGTGACTTGATCTTACGCTCCATAAGTTTTGTGCTACAAGCCAGTGTGCCACCATCTCGATAAAGAAACCTAGTGTTGCTTTACCCAAGCTTCAAAATCGGGAAATCCATTCTGCTCCAGTAATCTTTGCTCGACACCGTGTTGAACCGCTTCAGCAAATCTTTGTGGCGAGATATGGGAGCGGAGTTTTTGTAGCGCAAGTTCGACCTCTCCTGTTAACGCACTATAATCTTTCTTCGAGCTTGCCAACAGCACCTCCTCTAGTCTTGCTTTACGTGCGGTGAGGTACAATACTTCGAGAGCGATTCCAGACTGCCCCTCGCCTTTTTTGCTATCCCTTTTCTCATTCGGTTTCACCTTGTCGGAGGGCTGATCAAACGAGTCTGTCTCATTATGAATTCGCTTTTCTCCTGGAAGCATAAATTCAAAGGGCCGTTCAACCGCTCGGTAGAGAAATCCTGTCGGGCTTCTACTTATCAGTTTACTTTTCTGCGCCAGTAATAGATCAAAATGTTCAATGACCGCTGCCATGCGCTCTAATGTTGCACTACCCTGCCCTCCAACGAGTCGCCACGCTTGTTTTTCGTCGATGCCTCGCTCAATAAGTGCTGTCTGAATAGCAGAAACCTGCTCAGAGAGATCCCCTGCTGTGCGGATGCGATTGACATTCGACCGTGTCGTTGTATCAACAGTGCTTGCTCGTTCATCACTGTCAGTCTGTGTTTTAACGGCTAAAGTCCTCTTCGGAGCGTGTGCCGCTACAAGCACAATCTCCGTAGACTTTCCCTTTCCTACAAATTCAAAGTGACTAAGAATCCCCTTGTCTTGTAGCTCCTCTAAGGCTGGTTGGATCTGTTGTTTCAGTGAACTTGCATACACATAGTTTCTTGATACGCCTATTTTTTCATGTGCTAGCGTAAATAGATTGATCTGCATTCTGGATCGATACCAGAAGTGTTTATCCAAATACCGATAGAGTCGCTTTGACACAGCGCTTTGAAGTTCGAGATAGAAATCCAGATCTAGTTTTTTAATAAATCCCACTTGAAAAGACTTAAATAAAACCTCACTCCATGCAAAGAAACTCTCTCTGGTATCTCTTCCGTCGTTTATCTCATAGGCGTCAATGATGCCAAAGTTTCTTGTGCTATGCGCCTTTGTTTCATTGTCATAGAAAGCATTGCTTGCTTTTATTCGAACACCACTTAGCCTATCAAGTGCATTCTGGAGTCGAGTGTAGCTGCGTCCCTCCGTGGTCCAACGCAGAATCTTAAGAAGCTCATATCGGGTAAAGGGCACCTTCCTTGTCTGCAATCCCTGATCAGCTGTGAGCTTTAACAAGCCCAGCAAAACTTCATCATCTGAGGATGTTGGAAGCCCGAATTTATCAGCACCTGTTATGATCCATTTGCGCTGAACAACATCACCGTTTTTACCCTTCACAAAATCGGTGAACTCCAGTGTCTTGATTGAAGGATCTGCTCGCTTCGAGAGCACCGTTAGAGGAAACTCCGCTAAGTTCATCTCATCGCGAGAGAGTTTGCCTGTTGTAACTGCCAACTGCCCGTTTTCGCCAACCGAGATTGGGATATCATCCTCATCTACCTGTCGGATGAAAGGTTGCTCAGATTGTTGGCGTCTTCGTGGGATTCCCATTAACTTATCTCTTACGGCTTGTTTGTAAAAACCGCTCTTTTTTTACACCACACATTTTCATAAATCGGTTTAAGAAGAGTGTTTGTATTGGCAGAACTCTATCACCTAAAACAAAAAATACTCATTAAAAAAACTATCAACACCCTATCTTACTTTTAGTTAGTTAAACAAGATTTAGTAGTAATACATGTTATAAGTGAGCGAAGAAAAAATAAAGTGATATCAGGATTCTAAGACGTGTTTTTTATTTCATTGCACGAGGTTTCTTGGTGCAATGCACGATACCCCTTTATCTCGATACACGAAGTATTACTCTCAGCACACGATGAACTTACGCCCAAGGCACGATATCGTTAATTCGAATACACGATAGCCGTAGATCTCGAGACACTATCGTGATTTGGGAAAAGGTTTAGTCGTGAATTGAGATCTAGTTTTTCGTTCAGAATAGACCTATATTCTTATCTCAGTACACGAGCGCGCGTTTGCACTCAGATACACAGCTGTCTTTAGGATAAAAAGGCCGAAAAATGGGTTTTTTTTCATCGTGAAATGACTTAACTGTGGATTTTATTGTAGAACTTTGAGAGATTTCTTATCTCGAAACACGAACTAAGGAGGTGCTCTGTGGGAAGTGAAAATACGTCCGAACAACAGCAGTCGCAGAAGCGAGCGATAGCCATCAGTGTTGTTAACCAGAAAGGAGGAGTCGGTAAGACCACAACAACCGTAAATCTAGGAGCTGCTCTCGCCGAGCAAGGCAAGCGGGTTCTAATGATAGACATCGACGCGCAGAGCAATTTAACTACGCATTTGGGCCTGGGAGTAAAAGAAGATCCAAGCGATATGGCTGAGATTGCAAAGGGTCCTGAATGGACTGTCTATGATGTCTTGAAAGGCACCAAGCGTATTCAGGATGTAGTTATTAAACGTTCAGAGAATCTTGATATCGTGCCCTCTAGTCTACTTTTAAGCGCGGCGGATTTGGAGTTGGGGGGTGTTGTCGGCAGAGAGCTTCTTCTCAAGAGAGCTATAGATAAGATCCGAGACTCGTATGATGTTATTTTGATAGATTGTCCCCCTACCCTTGGTTTGCTTTCTTTGAATGCTTTGGCGGCTGTAGATAAAGTTATTGTACCAGTTCAGAGTGAGTATCTTGCATTACATGGAGTTAGGCAACTACTTGATACTATTGATCAAGTTAGGAGCGTTTATAATCCGAGCCTCATTGTTGGTGGAGTTCTTATCTGTTTACACGATAACAGGAAGCGCTTGGCGAGAGCTGTTGCTGATACGATTAGAGCCTACTTCGGCGATCTCGTATTTGATACAGTTATTAGAGAGAACGTAGCTTTGGCAGAGGCGCCAGCAAACGGCTCTTCTATTTTCGAATACTCACCTAAGTCTCCAGGTGCGGAAGATTATTTGGCTTTATCTAACGAGGTGTTAAAACATGAGCAAGCGTAGTTTCTCTTTTGCAAACAATCCATTAATGCAAGGCCCAGCTCTAGAGGAGCGAGCTCGAGGTGGGGTTCCCTATCGTGAGATTCCCCTTTCTGCCATCGAGGCTGACCCGAATCAGCCAAGGAGAAGTTTTGATGAAGAGAAGCTACAGGAGCTAGCGGACTCCATTAAGCTCTACGGTGTGCTAAGTCCGATATTGGTTCGTGCTGCAAAATTACCTGGTAGATTTACTGTAATCTCTGGAGAAAGAAGGTTCAGAGCCTCACATTTAGCTGGCCTCGCGTCTATTCCAGCGGTCGTCAATCAGGGAGATGAGGCTTTAGATAGGACTCTGGCGATCCAGCTCGTCGAGAACTTACAGAGAGATGATTTAACACCCTTGGAGCGAGCACAAGCTATCGGCGCGCTTCGAGATGCACATAGTTTGAGTATTCGCGAGATTGCTGAGAAGTTAAGCATTTCCAAAAGTGCCGTTCAAAGAAGTCTTGAGATACTTCAGCTTCCCGATGATCTTTTGGTGGCTCTTCGCGAAGGCGCGGCTGAATCTAAGGTGCTTTTACTGGCTAAGATAGACGATCCAGCACTGAGAGCGTCATATCTAAAAGACTTAGATGTTTTGACTCGTGCTGAGCTCGAGAGAAACCTCAAGACTCCGAAGACCGATGAGGCCAACGATGACTCGGTTCCTAGGGCCGTTAGCGCGGAGGATCTTCGAATAGCGGATGAGATTCAGAGGGCCTTGGGAATGAAGGTAAAGCTAACAAGAACAAGCGCTGATTCTGAGAATGGCCGATTGTCGGTCGATTTCTACGGTGACGGAGACCTACAGGTTCTTTTTAGGAAGCTTATATCTGAAGAATAGGCGTCCCACGGTGGGACAGCGAGAGGGAGCTCTTGATAAGGGGCGTTGGAGATGGGTTTCCAGCGCCCCTTTTTGGTGTATAGCCGATTAGCTCTCTCAAGGTGCTACTTCTGGGTTGTAATATGAGACGGATGTCTCTTTGTAAAACTTCCAAGGAAGAATTTGAGGTGCTTATCTTGCCTGTCCCACGGTGGGACAGTGATAACTTAGGTGGGATTGCTGTAAATGTACGGCCATTGGTTTAGAATTTAGTGATATCTGTTAATTTTGCGGGTGATTAAGAGCCTGTCCCACGGTGGGACAGTATTATGGTGGGAAGAGTGTTTGTTGGGGATGGTTTGTCGGGTGTATTTATAGTGATGTGGGATAAGTTTTTATTGCCTAAGGGTAGATTGTCCCACGGTGGGACACTATTTGTGGGTGATACCGATAGTTAAAGGTGTTTTAATTGTCCCACGGTGGGACAGTGAGGTGCAGGTGAGCAAGAAAGAGATAGGGCTTAAGTATATCAATGAACTTCCACCATGGAGTGGCAAGGGAGGGTTCGGTATTGAGGCGATCAAGCGGGTTATGGAATACCTCGGAAACCCTCAAGATAGTTATCCAACTATGCATATCGCAGGCACTAACGGAAAAGGTTCGGTTTCAGCGGCTATATCCTCGATATTGGGTAGTGCGGGTTATTGTGTTGGGCTAAATGCCTCTCCACACTTAGTACGCCTTAATGAAAGGCTTGTTATAGACGGATATCAGTGTAGCGATGACATTTTGGGTGAGGTTGCTTACGAGATAAAGCATGCGTGTGAGAGGTCTGTAACGGATTTAAGCTTTCATGAAGCTCTAACTGCCATAGCAGCGCTGGGTATGAGAGAGGTTGGAGTTGATTGGGGGGTATTCGAGGTAGGTCTTGGGGGAAGATTCGATGCTTCTAATGTCATTTCACGACCCGCGGCTGTATCTATCGTTACCATCGACTACGACCACCAGCACATACTGGGAGATTCTCTAGTTGATATAGCGCGCGAAAAGGCGGGGATTATTAAGCCTGGAAGTGCGGTTGTTACAGGGATTTTGCCACCAGAGGTTAGGGAGCTTGTTGGCGAGAAAGCTAAGGAGAATCAGCTTATTGTTTTTGGCAGGGATTTCGATGCTCGTATCGTGAAACGAGAGAAGAAAGGGGACTCTATCGAGTACTGGGGTAAGAATCCTATTGATGGAAAGCCTGTTAAGTTCGAATACGTGTCGGGTCTGTCGGGAGAGCACCAGGCGCATAATCTATCAGTTGCTGCTACGATGGCACTGGCAGTCGGTATCCCTATTTCAGATATTCAAGAGGGATTAAAAGGGGTGTTCTGGCCAGGACGAATTGAGGTGGTTAGGTCTCAAGATATTGATATTACTATGGATTGCGCGCATAATCCTGCGGGTATCAAGGCATTTCTCGATTACGTCTCTGATTGTGACGATGAAAAAATCGATCTTACATTTGGGGTGCTTGATACCAAAAACTGGAGAGAGATGTTGCAAATGTTACTACCAAAGGTACATACGCTTCGCCTTGTGAGACCAGACTCTGAGAGGGCGTTAGACCTAGCACTAGTTGAGAAGGAGATTAGGCTATCGGGAATGGACATAAGTATTCATAGATATGAAAGGGATTATGAGCAGTGTATGCACGACATTTTAGCTTCATCTGAAAACGGTCGGGCGTATATAACAGGTTCTATGTATATGGTAGGCGCAATGCGTGCGATGCTAGGGGTAGAAGAGAAACCTCTATGGAAGCGGGCGATGGCGAATCAGAAGAGGATAGAGAATTAATTTTGGCGAATACGATGGACGGTATGATGGAGCAGTGGCAGAGCATCATCGATTCCTCTCTAGTAGAGGTTTTGAAGAGAGATGATTTGCAACGCAGTGGCACGTTACACAACGCATGCGAATACGTGCTAAGCGGAGAGGGTAAGCGACTCCGGGCGTTGTTAACGTGCAGTGTGTGTCGCGATCTTGCGAAGGATGAGAGAAGCGTAGCAAAGGCGCTCGTTCCAGCGCTGTCGATAGAGATCCTTCATGCAGCAAGTTTAGTGCACGATGACCTTCCTATCTTAGATGATGACGATATGCGAAGAGGTAAACCCTCGTGTCATGTGGCATTTGATGAGCCTACAGCGTTGTTAGTTGGAAATACGTTACAGGGCATCGCCTTTCAAGTTGTCTCCACCTCAGATGTTCTTAGCTCCGATATGCAGGCGAGACTGCTTCGCACTTTGTCCCACAGTTGGACAAGTTTGTGTATAGGACAGCACCTAGATGTTTGTGGTGCGATGCTGAGCGCTGTAGAGAGGCGGGAGATGATTAAACATAAGACGGGAGCACTATTCGGCGCCGCGGTTGCGTGTGGAGCTATATGTGCTGGGATATCAGAGCATGCACTTTCTCTCTATTACGATTGGGGTGTTAGAATAGGGGAGGTTTTCCAAGCGCTTGATGATATTGCCGATGGCGATTTACCAAAAAAGGAATTGCCGAGAGTACAAGTTGAGGTTGAAGCGTTGTGTAATCAAGAAGCAAGCACTCTCGATTCACGCTTGCTTTCTGGTAATACTAAAAAATTAGTATCTAGTTTAGACAGCAAGTGTTTTAACTAGAGTTTCCGCAACCTCTGGTTGATTGTTCCAAAGACATCAACTCCGTCGTGACTCACAGAGATAGAGACGGTATCGCCCTCTTTAAGCCACGGAGTTGAGATAGCTCCTGTAGCGATTTTCTCCAACATTCGAAGCTCTGCCAAGCAGCCGCTACCTGTTGCGGGGTCTTCATTTGAAACGGTTCCACTCCCTAATATAGTACCTGCGCTTAATGGACGCGTTGCTGCTGCATGTGCTATGAGCTGATGAAACGAAAAGTACATTTGCCCTGCGTTTGGTGTGCCGATTAATTTACCGTTAAGAGTTGTTCGAACGGGAAGATGCAATCGACCATCCTTCCATGCTGAACCGAATTCGTCGGGAGTGACTGCAAAGGGCGCAAATGCCGATGGAGGTTTAGACTGAATGAAGCCAAAACCAGTTCCAACCTCTCTTGGAACAAGTTCTCGTAGGGTAATATCGTTTAGTAGAACAATTAGTTTTATATGCTTCTCTGCTTCGGCGGCGGTGGTCCCCTGTGGGACATGGTCTACTATAATTCCTATCTCTGATTCGAAATCGACGCCATCAGAAGTATCGCGGATTGGAATATCATCATTAGGGCCCAAAAAGTTGTCACTCGCACCTTGGTACATGAGAGGCGTAGTTTCAAGTTCAGCTGGAAGGTCTACTCCCCGCGCCTGTCGAGCGAGTTTTACGTGTTGGATAAAGGCACTTGCATCTAAAAACGCCCACGAGCGGGGCAGGGGGCTGCCGAATTCACACTCATGCACAGGAATTATGTGGAGCCCGGAGGTTTCCCCACACACAAGCGCCGAATATATCTCTCGAAGGCAACGAGTTGAAAGGCTCCATTTATCGAGAGCTTCAATGAGCGAGCCTTTCCCATGCATCAAGCCTTCAGGTGGAACAGCCACTATGGTTCGATTCGGATGAACAACGCACACGGTTCCGTCTGGATTTGAGGGTGTTGTATCGATGGTAGCAAGGATCATAGTCGAGTACTCGTGGTGGCCTACTGTCTTATATAAGTATAGGTGTCTTTATTTTACCGTGGCAAACAATAAACATTGGGTGCTTAAGAAAAGAAACAGCGGTAGAAAGTCACCTCCCGATACTTTTCTCATTTTTAATGGAACAAATCCCTTGAAAACATGGGCTTATCGAAGCAGACTAAGGAGCGATTGATCTCAATATTAACTACGACAGAACAATCGGTTTACCAACTGACCATGCATGAAGATTAACAAACGAGGAGTTAACACAGCGCAATGAATAATACGGTAATTGATCTTGGCAAAGACTTTGGAAAGAAAGAAAAAACATTTTCGACGATTGGCATTATTCTAGTAGCGGCTGTGGTGCTAGCCTTTCAGAGCTTTCATATCGTTCCTCCCGGTCACCGCGGAATATCGGTAACGCTCGGTAAGGTAGATCCTGTTCAGCGGCCTGAAGGACTGGCTTTCAAGAAACCCTTTATTCAAAAGATAGTAAACTTTCCGATTATGCAATTAAAGGATGATGGGCGAGCGACGAGCTTCTCAAGTGATTTGCAGAACATAGATTTTAGTTTCACAGTTCTTTACCGCATTCCAGAGGACCGAGTTGTAACGTTGTATCAACAATACAGAGGAGACCCGTACAGAACTCTGGTGGAGCCTCGAGTCCAGGAGGTGATTAAGCAGGTTACATCACTCTCTCGTGCAGAAGAACTCGTCAAAAAGCGAGAGCAAGTAAAGACGCAATCCCTCACAAGGCTACGAGAGGCGATAGGGGATATCATTTACATAGCAGATCTTGCTATCACAAATATCGATTTATCCGATCAGCTTGAGCACGCTATCGAAGAAAAGGTGGTAAGAGAGCAGGAGGCACTGGCTAAGACCTTTGAATTGGAGAAGGAAAAGAAGCAAGCTGAGATAACAATTGTAAGAGCCGAGGCAGAAGCAAAGGCGGTGCAAATTAAGGGTGAGGCTCTCAAGACATCTCCAGAGGTAATTCAGCTAGAGATCGCGCAGCGCTGGGATGGAAAGGCGCCACTTTCGGTAAGTATCGGTGAGAGTGCAAAGGGTGCAAGCGTGTTATTGCCTCTTAAATAGTTGATTGACCTTTAGTCTGTTGTAAGTCTTATCTTGCGTTGTTGAGGCGCCGTTTGTTTGTGACATGCATTCTGTTGCATTTAAGCCATGACAGAAACGTAAAAGGTTACAGAGTCCTACAGCTCGGATACTATGATGGTAGAGGAGCTCATCCCAAATTGATGAGCCCGTCTAGGAGCTTGGGCTATGAAAAACGTGGTAATAATAGGCGCATCGGGAGCTATAGGGAACGCTTTTGTAAGGGTCTCTTCCGCGATGTTTCCCGAAGCTTGCGTGCACGCATTTTCGAGAACGCCCGTGGAAGGGGTCGGCCTTACCAACGTAACGGCTCGTGGCATCGACTACTACGATGAATCGACATTGGAGCAAGCAGCGGGGCTTGCTATCGAGCAGGGGCCTATAGATTTTCTGCTCGTAGCGTTGGGAATGCTTCATGACGAGGAGATTGTTCCTGAAAAGTCACTTCGAGATCTTTCGGCAGAGAAATTTCGAAAAATCTACGACGCAAATACAATCGCACCAGCTCTTGTTGCGAAACACTTTCTACCTGGTTTGAACAGAGAACAACGGTCGGTATGTGCGTTTCTCTCTGCACATGCAGGAAGCATTTCGGATAATGATTTAGGCGGATGGTATTCTTATCGGTGCGCGAAGGCCGCACTTAACATGCTTGTAAAGAACTTCGCAATTGAGGTAGGGCGCCGTAACAAGCAAGCTGTGATTGTTGGACTGCATCCAGGAACTGTGGACAGTCATCTCTCAAGTATTTTCAAAGCTGGACTTCCAGCGCACAAGTTATTTGCTCCGGAGTATTCGGCACAACGGTTAATGGATGTGCTTAAGTCTCGCACACCAGAGCACAGTGGAAGATGCTTCTCTTGGGATGCCACTGAGGTGCTGCCGTAAGTTAGCTGCGAGGTGTATCGATGAGCAAAGGCCTCGAAAGCGTGCGGCTGATTTAATGTACGGTTTGCGAAAGGGGAGCCAGCGGCACCGTGAGATAGCGCATACGATAGTCGAGAAGCATGGAAGTAGAAAATCGAAAAGAACAGAGGCCCGAGCGTAACGTAGTATCGCTAAATCTTTTGACGTTCAGTCTAGAAATGTGTGCCATCAAGCTTCGGATAGCACGCATCGCTTGAGGTGCTATTTAGAAAGCAATTAAGCGTTGTCCCTTCTGATTGCGAAATAACATAGGCGGTGACGAGGATTCCCATGAATAGAAACGTTGCCGAAATTGTTGTTGGCATCGTGCCATATCGTGCATGAATCCGTAGCAGCAATCTGTATAAAACTGGCTTAAGCAGCTTTACAGTAAAAAGACTCCCCACTAGAAGTCCTACAAAGACCATGTATCGAAGCGGAATTATCGCCTTGTAAACAATAAAACCTACAACCACGGCCGGAACCAGCATTCGAATGATTGCTTCGGTTTTTGGTCCGGGTCGTATGGCTCTGCCAAGCAGGGTTACGACCTCAATGAGTGTCACGCACCAGGCCGACACGCAGAGCAAGAGCGCACTTCCTATGTTGGATATACTGTACATGCATGCGATAAGTATCCGCATCACCGGCCGAAAAAACATGCTGACAAAGGGCAAAAAAAACAATGCGCCAATGCCAATTAATAATATCGATGGCGTAGAGCGCGGCAGCCCTCCAAAAAGAGAGTTTAACTGGCTTGATAATCCCTGAGTGATAGTGGAAAACTCCCCGACAAACGGTATGTTCATAGAAAAACCTAAAGTAGCTTCAATGGTGCCTTATCAAGCAACAATGCCAGCCTTCATTACTTACGAAAGTGTGGGTACAGAGAGAAAATAAGAGCCCACTCTTCTCAAGAAGGTTATGGGCGAGGTTTGCCAAAGTGTTACATAACGGCACAAATAAGGGGTTTTTTCTGTAATACGGTTAATACTGCTTAATCTGCTGCGCCGCTTCATCCTAACATCCCATCCAGACCCAGTCTTGATGATTTCAGTGCAAAACAAACGACATGCTTCCCATTAAATTCCGAGAATTACGGTGGGAGGGTGGAATCTGTGGTGTTTTCGGTCTCTTCCTTTTTCGTTAGAATTTCATTAGCGCAGGTTAAATTAGATTGCTTTCTGTTTGATTGGACGTAGACTCTAACCGCGTGAGGTAAGTCGTATGTTGTTAGCACCTAAAATAAATTCTGGAACAGTACAAGGGGTTATTGCTGGCAATAATGATCCGGGTGTGTGGGCCGCACAAAATCGAGAACTCCTAGCTCAGCGCCCTATCAAGAATGCGGCGGCGTTGTTTGTGGCAGGAGCGGGTGAGTTTTCGAAAAGACGGTACCAAGCCCAGAAACTTGGCGAAATTCTCGATGCATGCACGTTCTTTTCAACCTCTGCGTCTCAAAAGGCCATAGACTTATCTACTAGCCCCGCAAAATCGCAAACGGGCGCGTATGAAGCAATTCTTTGTAATCTACTGCAACAGTCAGGGCTAAATTGTGTAAAAACAGTCGATGTGGCCAGAGAGTTCTCAGCGCAGACCGGTTTGGTAAATGGCTCTGTGTCAAAAGTTATAAAACGATTGGCGCACGAAATTCACGGTAGAGAGAATTATCTAATTCAATCAAGGGGTGATGAGGTTCGTCTCCTTTCATCTGACCGCGTTCCCAAACCCGTAATTGCTTTAGCTAAGGCTATCGGTTTAACGATACAAGAGACAGATATTCTCATTCATTTTTTGGATAGACCAAACGAGAGTGTACACGTCTCCGAAATCCAAGTTTTGACGAGTGCAGAGGGCAACTCTTTGCCGACAATAGAGGATGCGTCTCGGGCTATAGAACGTCTGTTATCCAAACTTTATTCCCATGCGCTAACTATTGCTTCAGAGGATAAAAGCGACGAGCACGGTCGCCAAGAGTTGTCGTGGATCTTACGTATTGACTCGAGTTTGCACCAAAGACTTGCTTTAAATAAAGCCACGGAAAGCCTTGTAGGAGAGTCTGTGCCTCAGGTCATCCCCGAGCTGGGGTTTGACGATCTTGTAATTCCTAATATTGATGTACACACTGTTCGTCCACCAAATCAAACCCCAGCTAATAAGACTTCGGTACTCCGACGCTCCTCCACACAACCAAAGCCGAAGATAACAACTGTGCGGGATTCGCCGATAGTGGATCGGAAGCAAGCAGAACCAGATGCTCCCATTGCAAGCAAACCTTCCATCGCGGAACCTGCTCAAAAACTCGAACAACCGTCAAAGCCGCGACATCTGCCCGCCGGAACATTGGACTACATTGACTCATTATCGGCGCACCTCTACGTCAATTGTAGTAACGAGCATGTCGGTGCTGTTTTGGCGGCGAGATTCCTATATGTAGCAACTGAGGCGGTTCTTGAGGGGCGTGGCATGCCTCAAAGGGATATTGTCACGCACACTTATCAAGAGTTTCGGGATAAATATCAAGAATACTTTAATCAACTTACTCACGATAAATTTTATGCGAGGGCTGAGAACGATGCTTTCTTGTCTGTTAATCTGGAGCCGGGCAGTAGCGAGAAGCTGAAGGTCTTAGAAGCTCGCGTGACACAGGGATTCCCGGTTTTTCATCCGGATGATAGTTGGAATGAGGTTGCAGATATGGACTTGGATGATGGTGAGCTTGAAGGCCCAACAGAGGCCGAGTTAGAGGATGATGAGCTAGCCGACTTGCTTGCGCCTCGATATTGAACCGAGTTTTGATCTCCAATCGTTACTGAGAGACATTTAGAGCTCAATCAAATGGTTTGGTAGGTCAAGGACCCGTTCGCACGCGATCTGCTCCATGTTCTGTTGTATTTGCCTTTTAATCATTTCGAACGTGTGATGGCCGCCATATTTACCTAGGGCACATACGCCAAACATCGGAGTTCTACCAAGAAAGGTAAACCGAGCCCCGCATGCAAGTGCTGCTGTGACATCAGCACCATTCCTAATGCCACTATCCAACATGATTGTGATCTTATCTTTAAACTCAGGGACGAGTCGTTTGAGAGGCTCAATTGTTGATTCGCCTCGATCAAGTTGTCGCCCCCCGTGATTTGATACGATAAGCCCGTCCAAACCACATTCGATAGATACTTGTGCGTCATCAGGATTGACTATTCCCTTGATGACGAGAGTACCTTTCCACTTTTCGCGAATAGCGGAGATTTTTTCTCGATGAAGTCTTCCGGAAAATGTTTTATTCATGAAAAGACCCAGATGCTTCATAGTAAGACCCTTTGGGATATAGGGTTTCATAGTTTGAAACTCTGGCGCCCCTGCTAGGAGTTGTCCCAGTGACCAACGAGGCTTCGTTGTCATTTGTAGAATGTTGCGAAGTGTCATCCGTGGCGGAATAGAAAGTCCATTTCTGATTTCTTTTGGCCGATAGGCGAACGTAGGGGTATCAGCCAGTATTACCAGCGTTTTGCACCCCGCATCCCAGGCGCGTTGCAAAAGTTTATCACGCAGATCATCTTCAGCCGGATGATACAACTGAAACCAGAAGTTGCCTTCGGTGATTTGTGAAATTTTTTCAATCGATGCGGTCGAGACCGTGGAGAGGCAGAATGGTACGTTGTGATCCTTGGCGGCCTTGGCGAGGTATTCACAAGCCTTGGGCCACATAAGACCTTGCAGACCAACCGGAGCAACTCCAAATGGCGAGCTGTATGTTTGTCCAAAGAGAGACGTCTCTTGGGAGGCCCCTCGGTAGTCACGCAAGTACCATGGTTTGAGCTGGATTTTCCGTATGTCATCAGTATTGCGGGCAAGATTCACCTCCGAAAAGCACCCGCCCGCTAGATAGTCGTATGCGAATCTCGGCATCCGCGAGCGAGCCTTACGTATGAGATGCTCAACAGACGGATATTCTGAGTTAAAGTATTCTTTCTCTGGCATGATGCCTTCCTTGGAAGAGTATGAAAGTGCTTTGCAAAACGAGCAACGCTCGCTAGGAAGCATAGAACCGAAGAGGGGGTTTTGTCTAAGAAATAGCGATCTAAGGACGCTGTGCGGAAACATTAGTTAGCACAACAGCCTCTGTAATAGTTACCTAATCGGATCCTTTGGTTTACCTTTGATAAGCATCGGAGTACACTTCTGAAATCCTCGAGGATTTTGTAGAAAACATCGTATTCTATGCTAGTTATCGTTAAAGGGAACATTCCTTTGGGAGGCTAGAGAAACCTGGACAGAAAAAGTATGCTTACATGGTCGATTACTGCTCTTAAGAATTTACTATGACTCATCAACCACAAACCTATTATATCACAACGCCGATTTATTACGTTAACGGCACGCCTCATATTGGTCACGGTTACACCTCGGTGGTGGCTGATTTTTTTACTAGGTTTTACAAGCAACGAGGAATGCAGACTTATTTTCTCTCTGGGACAGACGAACACGGTCAGAAGGTTGCACAATCTGCAGAAAGTGCCGGAGAATTACCAATTGCGTGGTGCGACAAACACTCAGCTCTCTTTAAAGATATGAATTCTTATCTGTTAGCAGAGACAGATGATTTTATCCGCACTACTGAACAGCGACATAAATCGTATGTTCAAAAAATCTGGAGTTCTCTTGAGGAGCGAGGGTGGATCTACAAAGGAACGTACAACGGATGGTACTCGGTTCGGGATGAAGCGTTCTATGGAGAAGATGAAATTGTTGACGGGAAAGCTCCAACGGGCGCGCCGGTAGAGTGGCGCGAAGAGGAATCGTACTTTTTTAAACTCTCTGCGTTCAATGAAATATTGTCAGCATGGTTTGAAAGCCGACCTGACTTTGTTTTTCCTCCGGGTCGATTTAATGAGATAAAGTCATTTGTGCAAAGTGACCTTCGAGACTTGTCGATATCGAGGAGTAGCTTCTCGTGGGGTATTCCGATTCCAGAGACCGACCATGTCATGTACGTGTGGCTTGATGCACTTTTTAACTATCAGTCGGCCCTTGTCTCTAAGGATAAGTTTGAAACCTTCTGGAAGGGAGATAAGGTTGTCCACCTTGTTGGCAAAGATATTCTGCGCTTTCATTCGGTGTATTGGCCGGCATTCCTTGCGGCGTTAGAATGTACGCCTGAAACGCTTTCTGTTGAAGCGCTAGAAAAAGCGTGTGGCAATATGCAGATAGTGGCACACGGATGGTGGTTGTCAGAGGGAGAGAAGATGTCTAAATCTCTCGGAAATACGATTGATCCCAAAGAAATCGTCGCAGAATTTGGGGCAGATTATTTGAGGTACTTTCTTCTGCGAGAGCCTTCTTTCGGAGGAGATGGAAATTTTACCCGCGACGGATTTGCCCTGCGGATTAATGGGGAGTTGATAAACAACATCGGTAATCTCTGTCAGAGAACATTTGCGCTTACGCACAAAAACTGCGACTCGAAGGTGCCAGATGTGACTGTTTCGCACCCCCTCGTTGAAACTGCACTTCTAGATGAGATGACAACACTGGTTGCCGAATACAAATTAAACCAAGCGATAGAGGTAGTATTACAGTACGCATCGAAAGCAAATGAGTTCGTGCAAGAGACCAAGCCGTGGGCGCTCTTTAAAAATGGTGAAGAGCAGAAAGGAAAAGAAAGTTTGTACGTGTTGCTTCATGCGATCTATATGATCAAAGAGGCGATGTATCCAATCTTACCAGAGTTTCACGCAAGGCTTTCGGAGGTTTTTGGGAATAAGCCCTTTGAGAGAGGCATGGTATTACAGCCGCTGCCGAAGGTATTTGAGCAGGTTGAGCTGTAGTCAACAAAGTGCAGTGATCTTTAGGCGCGGTTCGGCATGTAGCCCCCCAAAGCGTATCCTGATAATTGAAGCGGCTGTCGTACCGATCCGAGTGATTGCGACCTCGTGGGTGCAATCGTATAGGCTCCGAAACCTACCTTAATTTCGTTTTAATGTTTGGGTTTTATTGCATAAGGTTGCTTTTTATTTAGTCCTCAGACCCTCCGTTTGTTCGTCGCCTTGTTGTATCGCAATGATTAATTTAGCTAGCGAATTATTGAAGCTCGTCCTGATGATTGGAAACACTTTCTAGTCGATAATTGCAGGTGAGGATGGGCAGCAGAGCTCACTATTTTACGCCAAAACAAGTGAGTGTCGATAGCTGCATAGCAGATGCAACTACGACTTCTGGTCAAGCAAGAACTACCTCCCGATGAGGCGAAGAAGCCAATCGAAATCTCTATGGCGATTCAGCCTAGGTCGAGAAGCTTAAGGATTAAAACTTATAATGATACCCTATGCATTTCCCGCAGAGGGTGGTGTTATACGCCCAGCACCGTTGGATTTACGGTTCACTGTTGGTTGAACTTCGCCCAAGAACTCAGGGAGCTCCACTCCTGCTTGTCTGGCTAGATCATGCACAGGGGGAAGGGCCCCAATCATGCTTCGCATGAAATTGGCGGTGCTACTGCCATCTTTACCGTTACCAGCACCATCCCAAACCGTAATTTTATCGATTTTTAGATTTTGAATCGCTTTAACCTGCTGTTCAACCAACTGGGGTAACTGCTCCACCATAAGCAGAGTTGGCGCCAGTTCTTTCTTGTCACCGACGGTGGCTAAGAGATTGCGGTACCCTTCAGCCTTTGCATCGAGGACTTTGCGAATACCCTGAGCTTCAGCTTCGAATTTGGCCAAAATTGCATCGGCCTCTCCACGAGCGATTCGTCGCTTTTTCTCGGCTTCGGCTTCAGCCATGATCTCTACTCTCTGTCGATCTATCTCTTCCTTGACAATTTCTTCCTTTTGTAAACGAGCAAGCTCTTGCATTTTCTGCGCTTCAAAAACTTGCTTTTCGGCCTTAGCAAGGGCGACTTCACCACGCTGCTTGGCTTCGGCTTGTTTCTCTTTGAGAGTTGCATCGTAATCTGCGATCGACGCTTTGGCTTCGTTTTCGCCCTTTACAGACTCGGCTTCCTGAGTAGCAACGAAAACTCTTTCGGCTTTCTCCGCTTCCTTTTTACCTTGTTCTGCAACCGCACTTTCTTGTGCCTGTGCTACCTCACGCTCTCGCAAGGCTGCAGCTTCTCCAGCAACTCCCTCAGCGTCGTATTTGGCAACGGCTACACGCTGATCTCGCTCTGCCTGCTTGCGGCCCATCTCTCCTTGAGCTAGTTGTTTGGCGACCATCACCTCTCGTTCTCGCACCGCTGATGATTCTCCAATTGCCCCTTCCTTTTCTTGTTCAGCAACTTCAACTCGCGCCTTGTTGATCGCCTCAGCCGCAGCTTTTTTTCCGATCGCCTCGATATAGCCAGATTCGTCCGTGATATCTCGAATGTTTACGTTAATTACATCGAGCCCGATTTTATTTAGCTCTAGGTTTACATTCTTGTTGACAAGGTCTAAGAACTTCTCCCGATCCTGATTGATTTCTTCAATCGCCAGAGTGGCAATAACTAAACGCATTTGTCCAAGAATAATATCCTGAGCCTGAGCACTGATTTCGGGGATGGATAATCCTAGCAGACGCTCAGCGGCGTTAGTCATGATATTCGGTCGGGTAGAAATTCCTACTGTGAATGTCGATGGTACATTCACGCGGATATTTTTCATTGAGAGGGCTGACCGAAGGTCAATTTCTATGGTGATGGGCTCAAGGCTTAAAAAAGTATAATCTTGTATTAAAGGCCACACGAAAGCACCGCCGCCGTGAATGCAATTAGCGGACTTCGAACCACCAACGCTACCATATATTACTAGAATCCTATTTGACGGACATCGCTGGTATTGTGTGTTGACGAAGATACCTGCAAATAGCAGAAGCAAAACGATAACTAAAAAGGGCATTAAACCTAACAACATGTGATCACTCCTTCTAAATAGGTGGGATTCAAATTACTCTGCACGAACGATAAGATTACCAGACTCGTCAACGTCGGTCACATAAACCGTACTAAAGGAAGTTATGGGACCGTTCTCACTAAAGGCATTGAGGATTTGTTGTTTTCCGTTCACAGTCAACTCAACCTGGCCCATGCCCTGACCCTTTTCTGGAATCTGAGTGTACGTGCGGCCGCGTAATCCGATCGCATTCATCATATCATTGGAGCCAGCTGAATTTAATCCTTTAATCTTCGTCATTAACCAGGCATTCAGTAACATCATCGCAAAACCGAAGACCACAGCAACAATAGCTGAGTGCGATTTGGCTAGGCTCCATTCCTCGCTACAGGCCAACCCCATCCATCCGACTCCCATGCAGAAAGCAAGAACAGATTGGACAGACAAAATCTCAAAAGCCTCACTGCCTGTCAGATGACTTTCGGCATCGCCGTCAAATGAGACATCAAACCCATCCCCTGCGTTACCACTGTCTGCATCACTGCCGACCAACAAAAGAATTGTTTTCACCAAAAAAAGAGCGGTGCCGCCGATAGCAATAGAAAAATAAAAGGGCTGGGCTTGATATAGCTCGAACAAGATAACCTCCTTTCAGAGTGATTTGCACGACAACGTTGTTTATTTAGAACTTATCTTGCAAGCCCACTACAACGCTACTCAACGAGTGTAAAGTCCTTTCCAGCAAGAAGCAATACAAAGTCGTTAACCTGGCCACGGTCTCGAACAACAGTAAAGCTCAGATAAAACAACATTCGGAGATTTGTGCCAAATATGCTCTAGGTGTGACTACAATCGCTAGTGCTTATTAATAGTTAGCTCAATTCACTTTTAGCAAGTAGTTGAACCGCGGTGGTCGACCGAATCATGAGGCCTTGGAACCCCTAGCAAGGTATCAAGTAAGGGTGGAAATTGTGAGTCTCTAGCTCGGATTTAGGGTTTCAACGGTCGCGGTCGAGCCGAAGCTGTGCCGCTAAGTCGCGAAAAATAGCATTTCACATACCCTCCTGCCTTTCCGTCACAGAGGAGGCGGAAAGGCAGGGGTGCGTGTCTTACACCATCTTTGGTAACTTAGCTCGCCTTTCCAGGCTCTCTCTGCACCTTTGAAACCATAGCGAGGTATGACAGACCACGCATTTCTACCCTCGCTTGACCCACTTCGGCAGAATGAGAACCGACCAACCACCACCGCTCACCTACTTATAGAAAAGCGATCGATCTTCTTAGCAATACAGACTTTCTCTCCGAATTACGTGTTGCTTCCGCCTAGCTTCTTCGCCTTCCAGGAATAGCGGACAACTTTGGTGCCCTGATCGCTTTCGAACGTAGCGACAGATGATCCAGTCATTGAGAGCCCGTCTTTGGACATCTCAGCTGTATTTTCAATCACACCGTCTCTGACAGAAACGCTAAACGTCAAGGTCGACGCGCCTGACTCATCAAAGTCCTGCTTTCCTTTAAAGCGATTAAACTGTAGCACCTCCAACGGCGTTATGTACGCCCCCTCTTGGTAGCCAAACATTAACTCAGAAAATGTACTTCCAGAGACTTTGCCATTCCGGGTTGTAAGCGCGAAATAGCCCGTGCGGCCATTGATCTCATCATCACCACTCAAGCTCCAGCTCCACAGTCCATCACTGCCCGGCAGCTCTCTTTTGTCCGAGGGCTTCTTTGATTCGTCGCCTTGCTCATTCGCGGAAGTCTCTGAGACTACGTCAGAGGCGCGATCAACCCCGAGCCCAGATTGCGCCGGAGGAGAGAATTCAACATGCTTCTTCATGAGCTCAAGTTGCGAGTCGCTACCCTCCGAACCCCAGTCAATCGAGCGGCCCGATGTGCGTACTCCGTCAACTACCCGAGTGAATCCACGCGCGACCTCAATCGAGCGATTCTTGTGATCAATCGAGTCAGGCGTATAGAAGAGCTCGGTAATCCCAACCTCCTCGAGAGTTCTTACCTCTCCCGCGTCTGATACAGCGTCTTGGTCAGCGTCGAACCAAAGCGCCAGAGGGCTCAGCTCCTCGCCTGCGATCTTACCATCTCTATTGGCATCCAGTGATCCAAGCGCCTCGAATCCATGCTTCCAGTAGCGAGGCGTATCCCCAGAAAAGCTGACCGGTTTAAACTGAGCCTGATTGCCGACTCCACCAAAGGTCGAGGGGCCGAACAACTGCTTCGCGGATTCTATCCTGCCAGTGTGAGCAGGATCGTACACAAGGAGTGGAGCCTTGCTTGATCCCTTCCACGTCCAAAATCGGGTAGATACGCGCTCGCTCAGCGGAAACTCAACGATCGAAATATTGTTGTGGATGTTATAGGAGGAGTCGAGCACGAGTGATATGGGCGTGTCGCTGTAGCCGTAGAACTTGATTGTTTCGGTACTTGTGCCACACCGTTGATTTACGTCGGACTGCAATATCATTGAACAACCATCTTTGGCCATCACGAGGCTGCCGAGGGCGCAACCCTTGAGCGTATCTTGATGTCTATTGCCACCGCGACCGTTTCCACCGAATCCCACGTTATCATCGTGCGTGGCGCCGCCCCAGAAGCTACATTTGATGAAATTCCTGTTTGCTAAGTAATTGGCGTAGCTCTTTGTCACGGGATCGTACGCCTCAGTGTAGTTTGTCATGCAGGTGAACCACTCCTCATACATCTGGTAATTAGCGAGGTTTGATGGTTCTTTGAGCTTTTGACTGGACGACGGATTTTGCACGTAGAGTGGAGTGGTTTGTTTTTGCCACGTGGCAGGAGCCCATGCGATACAAGACCTGTTTCTACCTACCTGTTGGTATTGGGTGCAGGCGCCAGGAACAAGAACCTCATCCACGAGGGAGTATGTATCTCCGGCAGGATACGGTTTGTCAGCGCAAACTCCCCGTGTCTTTTGAAGCATCAGTAGCCACATAATGCCCATAAGCTTCTCGGAGTTATTATTATCCTTTCCGGGTAGGTAGTATCCGGAGTAATTGCCAGCGAAAATATCCTTAGTTTCATTCAGAATGTAGGCGCCATTGTTGTACGCCAAGTTCTCCGCGTATGTGGCGGACGATGGGGGAACAGCGTATTGCAGCTGCTGTATAAGCTGGATTCCGCAGGCATGGGTAGTATTGCTACTCTGAAAACCGGAAAGGATATACTCGCTCTTCCATTTGTTGCCGCCAGCGTTTAAAAAGTCGAGCGTAAAGCACCCTGGAATTGGAGTGCTCGTAGGGGGAGGGAGAGGACTAGGTGTAACGGGATGAGTATTAGAATTGCGTATTGCTTCAGCTACCTGTTGACCGTAGCTATCGAGAGCTTGGCATGCGAATACAAGCATTCCTGACAGCAACCAAATTATCTTACACTCTCTCATCTCAGGTCTCCTCATTGATGGTTGAAGAGGGATATCGGAGGTTCGACTTAAAACCTTGAGTGAAATTTGATAACTAGTGGCAATAGGTGACAATTCCTGAGGTATCCCCACGAATATTCAAAGAAAAAACATTTGAGCAAGTTGCATTCTAACTTTTTGCCATTCATTAACTATCGAGACCGTACGCTAGCCATGCTCCCGAGAAGCTTCCAATGGTAATAGTATCGCTTGAAAACTCTACCTGACCAACCGCTAGCTCCTGAGAAAAACTTGAGGGAAGAGTGAGTGCAGAGTGTGGTACAGTAATAGATGTGTCGGCGAGATTAAGAAATGTGATCAACGTTTTTTCTGGCAGAATATACCGTGCGATAAAGAACTGATCGGAGAATAGAGGAGACTCGATTCGTTCAGGATGTGTTGTAGACATGTCGGAAAACTTTTTCCGACATTGGAAGATACTCCCCACGATAGATTGAAGTTTTTTTTCCTTATCTGATTGTTTCTCCTGAACGCTAATAGGCGCACGATTTATATCTCTTGTGTCATGGGAGATGGTAAGGTTTGTTTGGCTACTGTTTTGTTTGAGTGCGGTTTGTTTATTCATAAAGGTTACATCATCTTCTGCCCCGTATTCATCTCCGTAATAAAGCAACACAGCTCCCGGAAGACTGCACATGAGAAAAAGAGCCCCGATGTGCTTTGTCTCTGACGCTCCGAGTAATGAGAACAGCCTTCCCGAGCGACCATAGTTCTCCCGAAAGGGAAGGCCTCTATCTGAAAGTGCTGTTTGAAGAAGTCTTATCTCTTCTGGCTTTGCAAATTCAAAACTCAGTTCATCATGAGTACGCAAAAACGTGATCCAATTTCCGCCATTGGTTTCGATGTTCGATGCTACGAGCCGTT
Organism: Pseudomonadota bacterium; assembly: GCA_038134595.1. Taxonomy (GTDB): domain Bacteria; phylum Bdellovibrionota_C; class UBA2361; order UBA2361; family OMII01; genus OMII01. The sequence goes on from JAYPVM010000014.1 coordinate 56,774, forward strand.
CCCAGATGCCATCAACTTTTCCCCCAAGAAGTGCACAAAAAAGAGCCTTTGAGAGTTGAAAGTTGTAAGCGAGGTCCGCCCGCCGTGGACGGAAAGAGCCATTAAAATATGGCACTACCTCATCGATTACCTGTGAGGCTTCTGCTAAAAAGACGCTATCTCCGTTTATGTGTGCGACTAGCTCTCGCAGAGCTTCAACGATCAAAAAATTAGTGGATTGTTCTTGAGTTGAATCAAAGTACCAATTCTTACCGATATATTCGATTGCATCGAGTCTAAATGAGAATCCTTTGCGTGCCCAAAACGTGAGGATCGAAGCAAATTCGAAAAACACCCTTGGATTGCAAAAGTTGACATCGAGCTGTTGCGGGTAGAACGTATGATAGTACCACCTCCCGTCGGCAGCTTTTCTCCAGTGTGGAAATTCACCTACTTGCTCAGGAAACATGATTCGGACGTGTCGCTCTTTATCCTGCTCATTATATACAGCCCAGACGCCGGCTGAATTTTCATAGGTATGCGAGAAGGGTGGGGGAGTATCGCGACTAATAAAGTAGTCTTGTTTTACGGTATCGCCGGCAATGGCAGAGAGAAACCACGGGTGCTGGTCAGAGATATGGTTTAAGATAATATCCATGAAGGGACGAATGTTGTGTGATTTGCATTTGGCGAGAAATTCTTCGATCGCTTCATTGCCGCCTAGTTCTCTTCGAACCGTCGTATAGTCTGACACATCAAAACCTGCATCAATCAGAGGTGAGCTGAGGAAGGGGAGTACGTGAATGGCGGTGCAACCAAGATCGGCGATACGGGGAATCTCAGAGCAAAGAGAGCGAAAGTTTCCATTGTGAGAATTTGAGCAAAACGAATCTGCGTATGTGACATAAAGAATTGAGTGGCGGTGCCAGGAGGCTTTATCTCCCGTGGTTTGAGATAAGCCATATGGCGAAAGGAGTGAACTCGAAATTTGGGCAGATAGCTTACTGCCTTCTACTTCGCCGTAAATTGCTTGCAACAGACTTTCAAGGTGTTTCATATCTATCAGCCATGAATTGTAGGTACTACTCGGATAGCCCTATTTATCACGTAATTTCAAATTATTACATACACAGGACAGTTGAAAGGAACTGTAGGTTTTCTCGGATAAATCCCTACAATGCTTGACTAGTAATTCTTAAGACTGTGTGATACTAACATCGTTTTTTTTGTGGGAATTATGGAGCCGTCATCACCTAAAAGTCAGCGTAATCCTCTGGGCGTTTTTGAGCGTTTCAAGGCCCTATGGTCCTCGACACCGCTACCGCCTGTTCCAGCAGAAGAGCTGGCTAGACGAGGCGAGCCTAGGATGCTCATGTTGCAAAACGCTCAAGGTGCAAAGACCCACGTATCGATTGAGCGCCTGCCAGCTGCTCCCGGTATGAGAAATGTGGATAGCTTTTGTGCGGTTCAAAATACCCCTGATGGCATCCGGCACACCTTAGAATACGAGTTTACAGAAACTGATACCGGCGAGTTAAGTATCGAGGGAAAGCTATTTGAGCTGGGCGCGATGTCACGGTTTCCGAATACAACGGTTAGTTTCACTAAAACTTTATTAATGGAATTTTATCTCTCCAGCGACAGTGAAGAGCCACAAGAAGCGGCAAGAATCCGCCAGGCGGTATTTGGATTGAGTGAAGCATTTACTGAGGATGGTTGCTATGGGGTAGATGATTATGTGGGACAGTCAATATCTTCCTCGAAGTCTAATTTAGACTGGAAGCTCTACAGCGAGCGAATGAGGCGAGAGCAAGACGCCGCTGTGGGCGATGAGCCTCATGACGAGCGTTTCGGAGAAATTCCAAATAGTCGCCGAAGCTTTACACCAGAGCAGGTGGAGTATTTAGACAGGATATATGATGCCCTCCTGGCAATCGATGATTTATCCGTTGAGCAATATCAATCTCTTTATAGCCAGGGCTTTGTGATTGATCCGAGAGCAGATTTTAAGGAAGAGTTACGAGGGGCAAGCTCCGAACACGAGTCTTCAACTAATCTTTGGCACGGAGCTTTGTCCCGGAGTTTGCCGTTCAGTCGGGTTTGGCTTAATTTATTTTCCCCACATATCGAACAGAGTAATAGTGTACTAGTTGCTATACAGCTCCCATTTTCGAGAGCACCAAAGAGTGCTTCTCTAAAGAACTTGGTAATAGAAGTGCGGGGGCCTCGCAATAAGATGTTTTTCAGAGAAAAATATCGAGTGAAAGATAGTGAAAATGTATTGGCAATTGATCGTTATACGAATAACGATGAATTCTTTCGAAACTTATTCCGAGAGCTGCACGCAGTAAATCACTCTGCCTTCGAGGATGAGCGAAAAACAGCACATATCCTCGAGCTTCTTGAGATATACGGACTGACGGTAAAACCACACGGTTTTCTGACGCGATTGAGCAGGGCATGGAGTATGGCATCTGCGTACTTCACGGGAATCCCAGCTTGAGGGAACGGCTCACCGAGGACAATTCTTAAACATCTCCGTAGCGAACACTTTCCGCGTAGCGTGTTCCACAACAGGTTCTGGATAATTTGTGACTCTACCCGTCGTAGCTTCGCTCAGGGTGTGAATAGCTTTCTTTGAAAGGTCTGCTAGTTCAGGCACCCATTTTTTTATGTACTCACATTCTGGATCAAAGCGCTTTTGTTGTAACCACGGATTAAAGATACGAAAGTACGGCTGAGCGTCACACCCTGTAGAAGCTGCCCACTGCCAGCTTCCGTTGTTCACACAAGGATCATAGTCAGTAAGATATTGCGCGAAGAACTCTTCTCCCCTTCGCCAATCGATGTGTAGATCTTTTACCAAAAAACTAGCCACAATCATTCGAACACGATTGTGCATAAACCCTGTTGCGCGAAGTTCTCTGATGCCAGCATCAACGATAGGAAACCCTGTGTGGCCAGTAGACCATGCTGTCCAGAGATCTTCGTCATCAATCCATTCAAGATTGTCGTAGTGTCTGTGGAAACAGCCGCCGAATACGTGCGGAAAATGCCAAGCGATATGGGTAAAAAAGTCACGCCAGTAAAGTTCCCTAATTAGAGTATGACTACTACCGAGGTTGGAGCTGATAGTGTGATAGGCTTCTCGAATAGAGATGGTTCCAAACTTATTATGGGGAGCAAGCTTGGTGGTGCCCGCAATGGCTGGAAGATTTCTTTGATCATCGTAGTTTTTATACTGAGCGATGTTCTTAAGTATAATGCCGGCCTGAGAACGACCCCCTTTGCTAATTCGCTCCGGAGAAGCGTCATCAGGCCAAAAGGAGCGTGGATCAATTGCACCGATGGAGCTTGCAAGGTTGGAGAACGCTCCTTTTGTTTTCTTGACAGGTATTGGCACAGGAATCTGAGAAGCCTTCTTGTAAAATGGCGTGTACACTGTATAGGGATTACCATCTGCTTTTCCGAACTCACAAGGGTCAACAAGAAGTGCATCGTGTGCATGATGGGTTGCTACCCCTAGTTCTTTTCCTAATTCTTCCAGCCTAGCATCTCGCTTTCGACTAAAGGGAGAGTAGTCTCTGTTCCAAAAAATAGCGTCGATGTCGAGTTCTTTTACAAGATGCCGAAGAACAGATTCAATCTCTCCGTGACAAAAGAGCATCTTTCCGCCTGCCTTGCCGACGCTTTCGGCTAGCTCCTCAAGGCTTTCTATCATGAACGCCAAACCGTTTTTACTTCGATAGCGGTGTTCAGTAACCTGTGCGTCGTTAAAGATAAAGCATGGGACAACTTCCTCAGATTTGCCAAGCGCCTCGAAGAGAGCGGTGTTGTCAATGATCCGTAAATCTCGCCGAAAGATGTGAAGGGAGCGTTTATACATACAAAATTTTCCTACAGATTCTCTATATTCGAGAGTACATGAGCTGCTTTCGTGCGTATAGCTTCTTTATCCTCCGAACTCATCTTCTTTAAGAGTTGATAACCCATACCGATTCGTGGATTCTTTGATAGGGTCTCCTCATGCCGCATTAAAAAATCCCAATAGAGGGAATTAAATGGACAACCTTTGTCTTCGAATTTCTCTTTGTGGTTGTAGAAGCACCCAGAGCAGTAATTTGACATCTTGTTAATATACGCCCCACTTGACATGTACGGCTTAGTACCGACAATACCACCATCTGCATACTGGCTCATGCCCCGTGTGTTGGGAAGCTGCACCCACTGGAGTGCATCGATATAGATTCCAAGATACCATTCGTCTACCTCATCGGGATTTATACCTGTGAGAAGCGCAAAATTACCGGTTACCATCAACCGCTGAATGTGATGGGCGTAGCTCTCCTCTAGGGATTGCTTCACAGCGTGTTTCACGCAGTTCATCTTGGTATCGGCATCCCAAAAGTAATGGGGTAGGGGGGTCGTGGCGTTTAGAGCATTGAGAGATTCGTATTCGGGCATATGAGTCCAATACACGCCACGCATAAATTCTCGCCATCCTGCAATCTGTCGGACAAAGCCTTCGATTTGAGCCAGCGAGATCGCACCATCACTCTTCTCAAAAGCGCTTATTGCCGCCTTAATTACCTCATCAGGTGACAGATGTTTTACGTTAAGCGAGAACGAAAGCCGACTGTGATACAAAAATGCATGGTCAGTATGCATCGCATCTTGATAGAGCCCAAAGAGGGGTAATAAATGCTTGCAGAAATAGGAAAGAGTCTCTATTGCTTCCTCTCTGGTGATTGGCCACGGGAATGCTGCAGGCTTAATAGAGCCTAGATATGGAATCTTTTGCTTCTCGATCATAGTGACAATTGGAGTCACATCCTGTGAAAGCTCATAGGAGGCAGGTGGGGTATGACCTTTGGGGAGTTTTTTCCGATTTTCTGCATCGAAGTTCCAGCGCCCTCCGAGTGGAGAGCCGTCCTCCATCAGGTACCCTCGCTCGCTTCGCACAGCGCGGTAGAAACTCTCCATGACATAGCGTTTCTTCCCCTTAAAGAGTTTGGCGAAAAATTCGGGAGTTGTCAGAAAATGCTCTGACGAAACACACTCTACGGGAATCTTTAAATTATCGTGTAGATCTTCAAAGGCTTTTTTGACCCGATACTCATCGGGAGCTTGGTATTGAACCTTGTGGTACTCGCCCGTTGCGACAAGCCTTTTAATTTCTCCGCAAAGTGAATGCGAATTCTGCGGATCATCAAGAGGGACGTAGCGAACAGAAACTCCCAAGTCTTTGAGTGTTTCTGAAAAAGCCCTCATTGAGGCAAAAAATGCCACGAGCTTTTGAATATGGTGCCTGACGTAGGAAGCCTCCTCGCGCACCTCCACCATCAGCACGTCAAAGGTCTTTTTATCCTCCATGTACCAAGAATGAGAGGCATTCAGTTGGTCGCCTAAAACTATTCGTAGGATCTTCTTGTTTGATGTTGTCATTTTTCTTGGTTGGCCCCGACTTTTTTAGTCGCCTGTCGGCAGCGGTCGCTGCAGTATAGCACACTGTGCCAGGTGTTGCGCCATTTCTTACGCCATGAGAAGGGTTTGTGGCATATAGCGCATATCTTTGTCGGGAGTTTTTCTTTGAAGCCTTTCACGTAGCGCACGTCCAATTATTTTTACGACCATGTCAACTGAGTAGGGGCTCTGAGGAATAAACCTGGGTGTCTAGTTGTTGTCGAATTTCGTAGGTCATGAAAAATTTCGGGTAGTCACCATCATTTAGCAATTTACCAAAACGCTAGACATTTTCCTAGTTATTGGATTCTTCAATCGGATTTCGCCAA
>JAYPVM010000015.1:0-41834 GCA_038134595.1 Pseudomonadota bacterium
ATCGACGGCAGTGTTTGGCACCTCGATGTCGGCTCATCACATCCTGGGGCTGGAGAAGGTCCCAAGGGTTCGGCTGTTCGCCGATTAAAGTGGTACGCGAGCTGGGTTCAGAACGTCGTGAGACAGTTCGGTCCCTATCTTCTGCGGTCGTAGGATATTTGAGAGGAGCTCTTTCTAGTACGAGAGGGCCGAAAGGGACGGACCGATGGTGTACCAGTTGTCATGCCAATGGCACCGCTGGGTAGCTATGTCCGGAATAGATAACCGCTGAAAGCATCTAAGTGGGAAGCTAGCCTCAAGATTATATATCCCTAGGTCGCAAGACCTCTAAAGACATGTCAAAGACTATGACGTTGATAGGCTGGAGGTGTACGCACAGTAATGTGTTTAGCTGACCAGTACTAATTTGTCGTGAGGCTTAACCTTTTTTCTTAAGGTATTAAGCTGATATGTTTGAAAAAACATTGAAAATAGCAACGGCTATTAAATACAGCTGGTTGCGTTCGAGAATACTGAATTCATTATTTGCTTAAGAAGCAGATATTGAGGTATTACACTGACTCTAACAATTGTTAGAGAAAACACTGGAAAACAGGGTGGCCCTAGTTAAGAGGGGTGTCCGATTTTCTGGTGACTCTGCTGGAGAGGTCACACCCGTTCCCATCCCGAACACGGTAGTTAAGCTCTCTAAGGCCGATGATACTGGGATCGCCCGGGAAAGTAGGTCGTTGCCAGATTTATGCCCCAGCAAACGAAAGTTTGTTGGGGCTTTTTTTTGCCTTATTTCCTCATCGGGTGACTGACCTGCCGTTATCCTCTCATCTCTCTAGCCGATTTGATCGATTTGGTTTGATGCGTTATGCATAATGCATACATTTTTGAAGGCTCCACTGGTAGTGAACAGCCTTTAGCTTTCTTTGGTTCTCGGAAATTTTACAATGAAATGGCACGTTATACTGATAGTAATCCTTCAGCTTCTGTTTCTAGTGCCCCTTGCCTTTAATCGCATCATAGCAGGTGACGAGGGATTCTACCTGATTGCGGCAAAAGAGGTCTCTCAAGGAGCGCTTCCGTACATCGATTTTTTTTACCCGCAGATGCCTCTTTTGCCGTTTGTATACGGAAGCTGGATGGAGGTATTCGGCGCCTCGTGGAAAAGCGCACGACTCCTTTCGGCATTATTGACGTCTCTTCTAGGAGGGCTCCTGTTTCTAAGGCTCTCGGACCTCTATTCTAAACGCTGGGGTTATATTGGAGTGGGACTCTTTGCAAGTTCGCAGTTTGTTTTTCCTTGGTATATCACGGCAAAGACATACGCACTCTCCACCCTTCTTCTCTTTGCATCCTATTTGTTGTTCGTCACTCGAATATATGTAGCCCCTGCCGTGAAATATTCAGTCGTAGGTTTTATGTTTGGGCTTGCTGTAAATACCCGCCTGTTTTTTTGCTCTGTACTGCTTGTCTTCATTGTTGCTTGTTTTCGGTTGCCGCGAACTTTGAGAGTGACTGCACTTTTTTCATTTTTGCTAGGGGGTGGTTTGACTGTTCTGCCAGACGTGTATTTTATGGCGATGGCATTTGACTCATTTTGGTTTAGCAATATGGGATACCATATGCTTCGCTCGAACTTCGCATTAGCGCATAGCCTTAAGCAAAAGCGCACTATTTTCAAAACCATTATCGGTTGGAGATCTACTTCGAAGTTTACCGGATTGCAGTATCCATTGGTGTTTATCGTAGGAGTGCTCGCTCCCCTACTGATGTGGAAGAGAGGAAAACAGATCGATTTAGGGTTTTATATAGTTTTGGTTTTGATCCTTACTAGTTTTCTTCCTTCACCCTCATACGTCCAGTATTTCTGTGTAACCGTACCATTTCTCCTGTTAGGGGTGGTGTGGGTCCTACGAGAGATAGTGCGATTACGCGGTAGTATTCGAATACTAACAGGTGCTATATGCATATGCTTTTTGTTTCACTATTTTCGAGTTGTGCCGCTTGATGTTCACAAGTACACCGTTTCTGGACGAGGGGTGTTAAGTGTCTTAGGCCCTAAGGAATCAAAGACCCTTAGTGCTATGAGACGAGTCGCATCTGCGGTCGACAGTGTTACCGAACCCGGAGATCGAGTGCTTACGATGTGGCCAGGTGTGCTTGTTGGCTCTCATGCGAGGCCTTACCGGAGATTAGAAAATCATTTTGCGCTAAAAAAGGGTCATAAGGTTCCAAAAGCTCAAAGAGAAAAGCTCCATGTAATGAGTCGAGATGATGTATGGCGTCTTTTGATTAAGAAAGAGCCTGAGACGGTAGTTTTAGAGCGGAGGGCTTTGGAAAAGCAGTATCAAGGAATCCTCAAGAACTATGAGGTGGTTAAGAAGACCCTGTATTATGTGGTCTTACAGCGGTCGTAGGATAGCATAGTGACAGCATAAAACGGTGCTGGGAGAGACCTTGACAGCAGTGGATATCTACTGCTTTTAAATATCTATTTTTTCGCCCAAATTACAACACGTTTCGATAAGTAGTTGGCGATATCAAGCGGTGCATAGGACCAGATGGCTCCGCACTAGATATTGGCAATCGTAATATGGCGGATCCAATGAGGAGTTCAATGTAGTATCCGATTTCGATAAACTGCCGGTGTTGTCAAAAGATAAATCGATTGATGATGCAGATTCCGTGGACATGACTGATGTCTTGAATGGAAAGTATACGGATTTTCGCCCATTTGTCAGTTGGTGCTTTGGTAGTGATTGTCCGAAGGGTAGCATGCGTTCTCGCTCAGGCAGCTCCAAGGTAACAGCACAACAATTAGAGATGATTGCTAAGTTGGGAACGGAGGCTAGGCGAGCTCGAACTGGAAGTCTCGGCCAGTATATGAAGTCGATTCCCCATTCGCTGGAATCCAGAAGCGGAATCGATAATCGATTGGGCACTGCGTACTTCAGGAATCGGATGAAGAAGTAGTCTTTAATCCTCCTTGTTCCAGGAGAACATCTCCGGGAGTCCCTTATTATTTTGGGGGCCTCCGGATGGGGATTGGTCAATTTTTTCTGTGTTCGTGCCAACCCTTTATCATTATCCCGACCAATAAGCATCCGTCATAGCTACTTCATCGGTAGCAGCACTACTACAGTGCGTACTATCCATTGGCAACTATGTAATCTTCGCTAAAGGAAGGCGATTTTTTAGTCTATTTACTCTCGAATCACGCCAATACCGTTAGTTAATGTTAGATTGAGACGCACTGGGATTGTTTGATAGGGGGAAGTTTGCTGGTAATCTTCTTAAGCTATGATAGACGATCGCACTCAATCTCCTCATGGGTTAAATGACAAGCCCAACGAATGTCCCTTGTTCTTTGACCTTGGGGAAATCTATGAATCGAATTCACAATTTGCCACGTATCTCGAGGGTCTTGAAACCGACGTAGAGTTTGACTTTCGTAGATTCTATGGGGAACACATAGCCCCAATTCTAAAAGAAGCAGCTAAGAATAACTGGGATGCGTCTCAGACTTTACCTGAGCCAGTTAGGGAGTTGTTTCAAAATGACAGGGTACGTGCACTGGCATTCTTACGGATTGCGACATATGGAATTCCTTCAGAATCTTTTAATGGCGAGGCTAGGCTTTTGCTCTCGGGCCTCATTCCTCACATTGGTAAAAGTTCCGAGGAGCTTTTGGCGCTCGGACGTATGACACCCCTCATGGCATGCAAATATCCAGACCTGTACCAGAAATTGGGCGAGCACTGTAGGCGAGAGGGCGTTGAAGGAAAATATCTTTTGTGTATGCTCAAACCCTTTGTAGACTACACCACACACAATGCACGAAACGATGCAGTTATTGCACCGTGGATCGATTGTTACAGCACTGTTTCTCATCCAATTCTCTATGAGACTGTGGCAACCGAGCTAGTTCACCGTCTTGCTCTTCAAGGGCATCTGTCTTCATACGACCATCTACTTGAGATTTTGTGCCAAACTAAAAGTGAAACTGGAATCGAAGTTCTGCGCTCCTTTATCGCGGCACCGGCTCAGAAAAGCCTGGAGGAGATTCCGCCACCACCCGTTGGCATGACTGTGAGGGGAGCAATATTTATGGGGCTAGCATGTTTTATTCGAGCTGTTCCCTTCGGCGTTCCCGTCGCTCTTTGTACTGCTGCTGTGTCGAATTTGAACATTGTCGAATCGGCGTTTGTAACAGGTGGAGTATTTGGCTTGGGAAGTGCTATCTATGGGATAGCTACGGCATTAGCTCATCGTAATGCGATGTTTGGATTTGTGAAGGATTTGGTGGAAACCCAAAATCAGTTCGTAGATGGTCCTGCATATCAAACATGCGTAAGAGGTATTTACGAAAAGCTTAAAGCTAAAACACCTGAGAATCAGGATAGAGAGAGCATAGACTTAATCGAATCTAATCCCGCTTTCAAGGGTGTCCTTTCGGCTGATTAGTCGCTTTGAAATTTCAAAACATACTGGGGAGTGTTCAAGCTCTCTGTCCGTTCTTTTTGGAAGGTGCGGTACAAAGCACTACTGCAAGTATCCCTGATAATCCGATGGCGATAAAGGAAATGCTAAGCTGATTGGCCTCTGTCTCGATTGAGTTTGAGAAATAAAGGGCGGCGATAGCTGGGCCCAGGCATCGAGCGATGCCGTGCGATACGGTTACATTTAAATTCTGAAGGGAGTGGCGAAAAGAGTTGTCGGCGTGCTCTTGAAGGTACATCGGAAGAGCTATAAATACTCCAATTACCAGTGGCCCATGCAGTATTTGTGTTAGAAGCACGATTGTTTGTGAGGGATACATGGCGAGTGTAAAAAGTCGCAAAGGAATAGATGCAAATCCGATGATAATCATAGATTTCAGGCCGATGAAGCTGATAAATGAGCCGATAAACGGCATCATAAGAATCTCTGAAGCTACTCCTATGTTTGTAATGAGCCCGATTTCAACAGCGGAAAAATTTAGTTCGTGAAGGAATCGGGGAAACACGATGAAGAATGTTGCTAACCCCATACCAGCAATAGTGTTAGCTAAAAAAACGCCTCGAAGCGGGGGTTTCCACGCGGCTTGGATCGCTGCATAGAGAGGGCGTGTAGGGTTGTTGCGGTGTGGAATGTTGCTCGGTAAGGCAAGCCCGATACACGCTGCTATCATTGATGCGCTGGCGCCGATGATGAGTAAGTCAGTCGCGGTGAGGGCCCTCCAATCGGGTAAAAAGATCATGAGGCATGCAGGTGCGATAAATCCTAAACTTCCCCAAATGCGGTATCGTTGAAAGGTAATCGGTGGAATTGCTGACGGCGGTTGATTCTTAACGATATCAAGCGTGAAAGAGTCTAACATACTGAGAGACGGCACGAGAGTAGCGAAGAGGAGGAAGATGACGATGCTTGAGTCAAGTAGTATTGTTGTTCTGGTTAACAGTAAAAGTGCTAAGGCGTTGCCCGTAAGTAAAAGAGGGAGGAGCCGTCGACAAGACAAGAAACGGTCTGCAATATGGGCGAAAAAATTGGGTGCTATCAGTGATGAGACTCCACTCATCGCCATTGCCAAGGCAATTTGAGCATCAGCAAGTCCTTTGCTGTGTAGTACAAGTGGTAGAAAGGGGAAGAGAAGCCCCAGAGCGGCATAAGAGACAAAATAAGTGCTTCCAAGAGCGCATAGGCCGATTCGTGCTGGAGATTCCTGGTTGGCCGGTGGTTTTGTCGATAGGGCAAGGTTATCGTCCATGCCGTCTCCGTCGGTGTTGTGACGGCCGAGCTCCTCTCTTTTTTTTCTGTAGGCGCGCGACAAGCTCTCCTAATGGCTTCTGTATTGCTTCTTGAATGTGACCGTTTGAACGTTCCAGAATGTCAAGAGACTCAGCAAGCGCTTCGATGCTCGACAGACATCCTTTGCGTGGTTCCTTTCGAATTGCATCATAGACAGATCTGGCTTCGCTACAAACGACAAGCCTCTGGAGTTTAAGGAGCCAGGCATTCCTCCACCACAGAGTTTTTGCCTGACTCCAGGTGCCATCGAGAACGATAATTCCTTTTAATTTCGAAAGGAGTGCCTTTTGGTTGGGTTTTACAACCCCTTTGTCTGATACCGAGTAAAGTCCTGGTGCATGGAGTGCCTCTGTGCGGATACTACCGAGGTACAGAACTCCCCATTCCTGATACGTTACGTCCTCGCCGAGAATTTTTTTTATATTACTCCACGAGAGCCCTGTGACGACACGGGCGTTTGAGAAACAGGCGTCGATAATAGGCGCTGTCCCTATGGCTACGCCGGGTTCTTGAGGATGTTGAAGAACAAGAATTTGAATCCTTGTATGAATCTTTGTTGCAAAAGCACATACGCAGTAACGCGAAGAGCGCCCACATTGCTGACAATCTTGGTTATGAGCTTCAGTTTCTACGGCCGAAGTGGTTTTTGTTTCTGAAGGCATAGCGTCCCGCGAAAAATGAGCTTAGGCGCCTCAGTTTAGCCCATTCTCGACGGAACGTATACTGCCACTAACACGTATGCTGGCGGGTTAATTAGTTTTCTTTAGGTTTGCCTGTTAATGTGCCAAGAAAAGAGATAATGCTACTGACCTCTTGATTGCTTAGTTTCTTGCCCAACTGGTACTCGCCCATCTGTGAGACGGCGGCCTCAAGTGTGGATACACTCCCGTCGTGGAAATATGGACCGGTCTTCGTAACGTTTCGAAGAGATGGAACCTTGAAGACCTTTTTGTCGGCCTCTTGTTTTGTTACCTCGTAGCGTCCCTGGTCTGCGGTCGGATAGTCTTTTACCAGCCCCAATTTCTGATACATCGCACCACCTACGGTCGCCCCCATGTGGCAAGCTGTACAGCCGGTTTGTACAAACAGTTTTCCTCCCGCTTTCTCCTCGGGCGTTAGTGCATGTTCATCACCGTTAAGAAAATCATCGAATCGTGAGGGAGTTAGCAATGTTCGTTCAAAAGCGCCGATTGCATTGCCGATATTAACGTAGGTAAGTGGAGTGCTCTCGGCGGGAAAGGCCTCTTTAAAGGCTGCTACCGTTTTGGGATCGGCTCCAAGCCTTTCGAGAACCGCTTGCTCTGAATCCATAGCCATTTCAATTGGGTTTAAAATTGGACCAATCGCTTGTGCTTCCACATCTTTGGCACGACCATCCCAAAACTGCGCGATGTGCAAAGCGGCATTGAGCACTGTTGGAGAATTTCTTCCGCCTCGTTGGCCTTTGTGTCCCGGTGAGGTGGGCTCATTGTCGACACCGAAGGTGTCTAGGTTGTGGCAGGAGTTACACGATATATCTTGTGCCTTTGAAAGACGGGTGTCGAAGTAGAGCTTCTTTCCGAGAGCAACTTTTGCAGGAGATGTTGGGTTGGCAGGGTTTGGAGCTGATTTCGGCAGAGGCGCAAATGCCGATTTCCAAGTTGAATCATCTGCTTTGGCGGGCATAGAGCCGGTAATTATCAGGGCTGTGAAAGCGAGAACGCTAGCGGGTGCTTTTGTATTGCTTATAAGATGAGAAATGCTGACCATGATTAAAAAATCTCTCCAAGTTTGTTCTGTGACCCCATATCTTAATCATTTCGGGAGTAAAAAAGAAGCAATAAAGGGGGGAAAGACACCTTTGTGTAACTAAAACAACGTCATAGTACGTGCGCTCGGGCCGATGCTAGGCTAGTATACCGATATCCATGAGGTTGTTTCTATGACGATGGAGTGGGGAAGAGATAGAAAGAGAAGGGGGGCGTGAAGATGAGATTTTTAGGTTCGTTACTGATAAGTGTGGTGGCTTTGAGTGGATGTATCTATCCCCCGCAACCGGTGACTGATCGTAATTCAGAATTGACTCAAGGCAATGTCCAACTTCACGTGCAGGTTGGGCGAACTACCAAGGCTGAAATCTTAGAGAGCTTCGGGGCTCCAAATATCACAACGCGTGATGGAAGTGGAAGGGAGGTTTGGACGTATCAGAGAAGTGGGCAAGCATCACAATCCGGGAGCAGAACCGGTTATTGGACGATTCTTTTTGCGGGCCAGTCGGGCGGTAATTCTGGTTTTGAATCTTCGTCTCGTATGATCACTTTGATTATCAAGTTTAATGCACGTGATGTAGTGAGTGATTTTCGAAGTCGCTCCTCTCATTTCTAAGGTGTCGGGATGAAACGTTTGTTCGTATTTTTATTCGCCGCCATACTCACAGTTTGTCAGGGCTGTTATCAAGCTCCGAGACCGACGCTCACGCCACTTGAGATTCAGTCGATGCAGACGAGAAATTACGAAAGCGCAAAGAAGGTTGTATTCCCGAGTGTTATCTCGGTTTTTCAGGATCTTGGTTATACTGTAACCAATGCTGATTTAGAAACAGGATTGATCTCAGCTGAGAGTGCCGCGCAGAGTGATGCTACTTCACGGTTGTTTGGGTACACAAAGGTTACGCAAACCAAAGCTACGGGGTTTGTCGAGACGATCCATAGAGACACCCGCGTCAGACTAAACTTTGTAGAGGTCAGCCAAACGTCATCTGGCTATGGGCAAAATGATCGACATGATACGCCTATTCTAAATGCCGCTTTGTATCAAAATGCCTTTGAAAAGATAGAAAACGCTATCTTCATACGCTCAAGTCACTAGCAGGGTGGCGAAAAATGATTTCCTGTTGCGCATTTCGATAGTTCGACTCCAATTTCGTTGGAGTCGCCGAAAAAATACTCAACGTCTCTCAATGGACGCGTCTCCCGTTTTTTCTTTGTCTCCGCCTCGTTTCGTCAAAACTCTTAAAAATTTTCGCGACGGAACCGTTTTTCATCGCTCTACTAGCGCCTTATAATCTCACGCCTTATTTGCCGGTATAAGCCCGATCTCGATTAGCCTTTGCCTTAGGAACTCACCAGCAGTTATGTCTGGTTCCGGATTCCCCTGTTCTCTGCACGATGCAAGGCAACTAAGCATTGCGTTAGCGTGAGGATGTACGAAATAAGGCATTGAATACCGCCTTGATGTGGATAGGTCAGGATTGACAACTCGGTGCGTTGTCGCAGGAAGTACACCACCAGTTAACCGAGCCATCATATCCCCAGAGTCAACAACAAGCTCTCCCGGCTCACTATGAACATCGAGCCATTCACCGTCTCTATCGAGGAGTTGTAGGCCACTATCTGTGGCGCCGACAAGAAGAGTAATAAGATTGATATCCTCATGCGCGCCAGCTCGTATCGATTGCACCGTATCCAACCCGTCAGTTGGAGGGTAATGTATGGTTCGGAGGATGCTGTTGCCGTCGTGAATCATTTCGCGGAAGAAAGATTTATCTAGCTCTAAACCCTCGCCGATCGCATCAAGAAGAACTTGGGCGGTGTTGTCCATTAGGTTATAGAGTGTTGAGAACGTTTCGGTGAAGCCAGGGATCTCCTTCTCGGGCCAGACGTTGTCAGGATACACTCCTTGATAGGGACTCTCTGCGGATAGCGTCCGTCCGACGTGCCAGAATTCTTTTAGGTCGGGATGCTTGCTGTCCTTTGCCTTCTCCTTTCCGAAGGGAGTGTATCCACGCTGACCACCTTCAATTCCTCCGTAAGCAAGTTTGGTTGCCTCTGGTAATTCGAAGAATTGGTGAACGAGCTTGTATGCCTCGTCTACGTAGGTTTGATATACGGGATGGTCTGATAGGACGATAAATCCGTAGTCCTTTAGACCTGCGATGAGTGAGTTTACAAACGCTTGCTTCTCATCTGTTGTGCCGTCTGTGTAGCTCTGAAAGCTTAAATGCGGCACTTGGCGACTAGCCTTCGTGTCGGTCGCCGTTGATTGCGTCATCGTAGAGACGGAATTGCTCTTATTCATCACATTTCCCTTATAGTTGCTAAATACACATTACATGTTGAACAATCTGAATACCCTAGAGGATACCAATAATGAGATGCTAAGTAAGGAGTCTTGTGAAAAACCTAAGAGTGCCCAGCATGACAGCTTTAAGCATGGGCAATATGAGCAATTCTCGCCGACTTGGTTCTTTCGTGCTCTAAGGTAATTTGGGACAATGTTGGCGCTTTTTTATTCCCCAACTTTGCGTTACAACGATCGATGGGCGTTAGTTTAGTACGGAGGTGCGTAGTATGAGCAGTGTTGCGACGAGGTCTGTCGAACAACCAGCTTGGATTGTGGGGCACCCTCGCACAGAATCCTTCGGAGAGTTGTTCTTCTCCAATTCACATCGCACTTCTTTTTTGCAGACACCATTTTCCCGTTTTGTAGAGCAGAAGCTCGCAGATGGATATCGAGCGCACGATGTCTATGACATGCTTCTTCGCCGCATTGATGTTCGAACCGGCGTGAAGGCGAATCCGACTGATTTTCCTACGCAGGCGCTCTATTTAGGACATCAGCTCGATAAGCTTGAATTGTTGGGAAGGGGAGATTTGGGCAGGGCACAGCGACTTGACTTTGTAGACGCGTTGATGAGCTTGTGTAGGAGCTCGAAGCGAGTTACGCGCAGTATGCGCAATACAATTCATAAGGCGTTGTTCTTTCTTGAGCCAGTACAGCGTCGAGAACTTGCGGGAAAACTGTTAGTAGACGCTCGTTCCCCACATCGTAGTACAACATCGGCGCGATTATTGGGAATAACTTTGCGAGCTAGTTCGCATCTTAGAGAGTTGAGCGGACATGTAAATGCACTCGGTCATGACTCGATACTTGCGGTAGGCCGCAAAGACCTAGATGACCTCGTGGCTCGAACGGTACTTGGTTCGATAATGAACGTAGAAGTGCCGCTACCACTTGAACCGAGCAAATACTGTAATCGCCTGATATTGAGAAAACGTATTAGCCAATTGCGAGCGATCTTCGAAGACAGAGTTGACCTCATTAAGTCACAGCCTCGCTTGGCGAGAACAGCGGTAGGTAAGAGATTTCTTAAAATCTGTAGCAATGACAGAACGTGCTTAACTGAAGAAGCGAAGCAACAACACACCACTGCAGAGATGCGAGGATTACTACGCACGTTTACTTTGCGGCATCGACTACAGATGCGATATGGAATTTTGCTTTCGAATGAGAGAGATTCGTCAGGAGCACTGAGAACAAGTTGGAATGAAGCCTGGCTAAAGGATGTGCAGGCGGTACTGTCGCAGATTCCAGAGAACTATCTACTGCATACTCCTCGCTTAACGCACATAAAGTTATTCGCGCAGTCAATAGGAGCATATGGCCAGCGGGATGATACTGGAATTATCCGTTTATTTGAGGATATTCTAAGAGATAATAGGTACTCTAGGAATTATAAATTAACCCCCGCATTACGTCCAACATTAGTGCATGAAGTTGGACACAGCATAAAGTTTGGTAAAAGCAACTGTGGACCAAAACACAAAACCGACATCTCGGAACTCATTCAACAGAGTAATCCACTGTGTGCGTTTGGAAACTTCATGGAGCTTTCTGGATGGCGTGTGATACCCAGTGGGCAGTACACCGTTTCAAGTTCGAGTGATGAAGTTCATTTAGCAGAATATTCAAATTCAGGTGAGTTTATCGGATGGCGTCCGGTGGCGCTCAATCAGTCTCAGTATATTAACGGAGAAAACCTTAGATTGACGTACGACCGGTCTGTTCGGACCCTGTACGCATTCGATGCAACAGCTGAATTTGCCGTTGAGGGTTCAGCGCAAGATACTCCATGGGAAGATTGGGCGGAGTCTTTCACAAGTTATATTTTAGCTCCTAGGCTGTTGCTCCATTCAGCCCCGTATAAATTTTGGCATTTAGAGTTCCAATTTCGAAAGTATCATAGAGGCACGCAGAGAAATGCCTCTGTCTATGTTGATTTATACCGCTCTCTTGGAAGACGGAATGCAGTTGAACCTGCACTTACAGATACGACTTTCGACGCAGCCTAAGTTGTATAAGGAGATGTGATGCGGCCTAGCGTTAATAGACAGCCATTGACTCCACAGGAGCTATCGCAGCTCAAATCGCCAGATCGTGCGCTATCCCCTATCGATCTAAGTGATCGCTCTGATCTAGAGGTCACTATGCAGATTGCAAACCTTCAAGTGATCGTGCGAGATGCTACCGTTGCTGTCTCGATACGTGACGCTAACAACGACGAAATGGGCACAGTAGTATTTTATCCAACAACGACAAAGAAGCGTCTAGAGATTCTAGGACATCTGTGTAACATCGAGCGGCATGTGTTGGCGACTGACCCACTACAGGGACACACATTATTATCGAACGCGCTATTGCATGCACTAGCTAATCGCATCGAAGTCTCCTCTTCGATAAGCACTGTGCCGCAGGAGATCGCCCCAATTTTAGGCGATAGATTAATTAGGCAGCTTCCAATTGATATATTGCGTAGCGCCTTTCGAGTTCGTGAGGTCTTAAAGGGAGTAATACTAATTACAGCCCCATCCGAGCAGCTTTTAGGCTCCGCGTTCGTGCGTTTTCAGGAGTATTATGAGGGACCGAAGTTTAACGGCAAAGTTTTTACTCTGAGAGAACATGCAGCGTGGTATAAAACTACGACAGAACACGGAGGATTTAGCTATTATAACGATTGGACGGGTTTTAATGTGCCTGATGTAATTTTAGAGCGATTCTTCTCCGAAAAAGGTTTTGTTCTGCGGAAGCTAGAGTCTATCGTCCACGAGGTTCTAGCCGATGTTCCCAAGCCTTATTATGTGATAGCCGCTGCGCAGGGAGCAGATTTTTGGGGGTATGCCCGTCATGAGCTTGCGCATGCTTTATATTATCTCGACGATCTATACCGAAAGGAGGTGGATGCAATCGTCGACGGTGAGAATATGGATAATCTACATCAGGCGTTGCTGAGAGCAGGATACGATGAGCCCCAGATAAAGGATGAGTTGCAAGCATATTTGTTAGATGGCCCCGAAGAAATTCGAAATAACTATGGAGTCTCAGTCCGAGGATTTAAAAAGCTTCATGTTCAGATAAGGCAGCATTTTATGAAAGCATTGCAGCGGCGCTTGTCTATCAGTAATGCCTAGTGGTAATTCGATGTGTCATTGCGTCGTTCTCCAGTGGGACTTGAATCCCTTGATGCCATCGTTTGGTAACGAGTCTTTTTAGACCTAGCCACGTGGTGCGATAATAGACCTCGACTGCATCGACTCGATAAGTGTGGATGCCGTATCGTCTACAAATTGGCGCCTGATTCCTTAAAAACTGTCGCGCCAAGAAATGAAGCCTCTCTCTTTTTTTTAAATCGATTGCGTCTATCGCCGGATGGGATTTTTCTAGAGATATGTGACGAGTTTTAACCTCACAAATAATAAGACGCCGGCGCTTGCGTGCTACGATGTCTACTTCGCCCTTGGATTGACGCCAATTAACCTTAAGTATCATGCAGCGGTTCTGCTGTAGCATTTTTAGCGCTTGCTGCTCACCCCAACGTCCTACTCGAATGCTATGTGAGGGTGCTAGGCGTTTGATACCTGTGAGGAGGTGAAGTCGTAGTGCGACTGTGAGTGACGAGAGGGTGATACGCATACGCCAGAAAACGTTTTTCTATGAATTCTACTTGGACCCAGAGTCAGTAGAGCTTCCTTATGTGCTTTAGTGGGATACCCTGCGTGTCGCTCGAGACCGTATCCCGGATACTTCTCAGAGAGAGTTGCCATCAGCCGGTCTCTCCATACCTTTGCCAGAATCGAAGCTGCTGATATCTCCACGTGGAGCCGATCTCCACCGATTACCGTTTTTTGAGGCAGCCGAGAAACAATCGGCTGGTTGCCATCAATGAGCACCATATCGGCGTCGACTCGTTCAACAGCTAGCTTCATTGCAAGCTTTGTTGCCTGAAGGATATTGAGCTGGTCGATCCTCCGAGGACCTACTGCTATAATTGAGAAGGCTAGTGCAGACTCCTGTATGTAATCGAATAATTTTTCTCTTCGTTGCTTAGAAAGCTTCTTTGAGTCCTGAATTCGGGCATCGGCAAACCCCTGTTCAAAAACGACTGCTGCCGCCACTACCGGCCCTGCCAGCGGGCCCCGACCTGCCTCATCAACTCCACAAATTCGCATAATACATCCCCTATGTCTGTTTCCCTTATACTGTTTGGCTGTAGTCAGATCAAACGGTTCTTTTATGAATTCGTGGGTTGTGGGATACTAGATAGGACTAATCCAGCTGACCTGGGGTGCTTAATTTATGAATTGCCCTATCTAGGTCGGGCTCGTATTTAAAGAGGATTATGGCGAAGAAAGTTACGAAGTCTGGCAAAAGGCCGGTCAAGAAATCGATTACAAAGAAATCAGTCGTAAAGACGGTTCAGAAGAGATCTAAGGCAACTAAGAAGGCCTCGATCAAGGAGGTTGCTGCCAAAAAAGCTGTGACGAAGAAGCCTTCAACGCGAAAATCGACTCAGAATAAGTCGACAGGCAAGAAATCGACTACTAAGAAGCCTATGACCAAAAAGCCCGTTGCGAATCGGGCGCAACCTAAGAGTGTTAAAGCGTCTCAGAAATCAGGGGGCACATCGCGTCGAAAATCGACTGCGCGGCCTGCGTCATCGACCGACACCAAGCGCAAAGCGAGTCGCAAGGGGCGAAGAGGAGAGTTGCGCCGTCATTTGGATGAGAGGCTTCGAATTCTTCATCAGAGAGCGATTGTTATTGAAGAGCAATTAAAAAAGCTCGATGAGAACCGTTTCTACAGAACGTGTATTTTCGGCAGTGCCCGAATTAAACAGGACACGCATCAGTACGCACAGGTCTTTGAGGTCGCCAGATATCTGGCATGGGAGGGCATTGACGTTCTCACAGGAGGCGGGCCAGGACTGATGGAGGCTGCGAATCGTGGAGCTCTATTAGGGCGCGAAGAAAAGCAAACAGAAACTTTGTCGTTTGGGCTCTCGATTCAACTTGAATTTGAACCAGAGCCAAATAAGCATTTGGATATCAAGCGACATCACCATAAATTCTCATCTCGATTAGACGATTTTATGCGCCTATCTCATTCCGTAGTGTGCACTCCGGGGGGGATTGGAACGCTACTTGAGTTTTTCTTTGTTTGGCAGCTTATTCAAGTTAAGCACGCCACCCCTCGACCGATAGTTCTTCTTGAAAAAGCTTTTTGGAATGAAATCCTTGACTGGATGAAGGATGAGGTGCTCGAGCGAGGTCTTGTGGGAGAGAAGGATTTTGGTTGTATTCATATAGTGGATACACCAGAGGAGGTGTTTGAGATCATATCAGCCCATCATCGGGAGTTTCGGGCGCGGGCCGCTGCAATTGTTGAGGAACCTGCGTAGTCCGTTATTTTTGCCTGTAGATACGTTATGGGTGCCCGCTAGTAATCATCTTGATTCTGGTCGAGAGCGGCTTGCCGGCGCAAGGCGTTTTGTCGAATAGCCTCTAAGAAGCGATTTCGGATCTCTTCGCGCCGTTCTTCCATTTCATTGTCATCTTCATCTTTATAGTCTTTTCTATCGTACCGATCATCTCTATAGGAATTTGTCGAGGAGCGGCTAGAAGATGAACTGTCTTTTGAGCTAGCATTTTCAAGGAGAGAAAAGAAGCTGCCTTGTTGGGATTTTTTGGTATTTGTGTGAGCGGGTTGCGTTTCGCTTTGTTGATCCTCGAAAGTAGGGATTACTCCGTTGGCGGTATCAAGAATCCCTTGCTTGATAGAGGCAGGATAGAGATCGAGTATGTACCGGGTGCTAACACTAGGTTTTGTCGGCTTCTGGTGTTTGTTTGCCGGAGCTACTATTTTAGCCGAGGTATTAGATACGCTCTGTTTGGATACGGCATTGCTCTTGTTCTGTTTGTCGGTGGTAGGCTTGCTTTGAGAAGCCCCTGGCGGGGTTGTAGCTACTGGGTTGTTGGAAGAAGGCGAAGGTTCCAGAATCGTAAATGCACCCCATGTGCCAGCTAAGATTCCGATTGCAACCGATGACAGTTTTAAGATTGTAGAGAGGGTTTTTGGTGCTGAGGAGCTGTGATTATCTTGTGTGTACTCTTCATTCAGAGGACTTCCGGCGATAGCCCCGGCAGCTAACGTAGATGTCTTTTGGTTGTCGGATGATTTTTCACCTTGGCTGCCTCGCACTTTCGCGGTGATATCAGCCATCAGAGCCGTGCTCGCAAGATCGCTTGAACCAAAGCCTATTGTCCGTTGCGCTGTATGTCCAACTTGGACTCGATCGACAAGATCGTTGTCTATCCAACACTCTGGTCGGTACGACAAAGATGGTACGATGATAAGAGCGTTACTATTCTTAGCGAATGAGACAATGATTTCAGCAAGGGTTTCTCGCCAACTAGCACCTACAGATTCAAAGGGATTGTTAAGAATTAATGCTTTGTTTGATTCAGTTGTAGCTACGATGAGTCGGAGTCTTGTTTCTTGATCGGTGCTAAGCTGTGAGCATTGCTTCTCGTATATATCCGTAAGACCGACTGAGACTAGTAACGCTTGATGCGATTCCCTTGCAACCCCCTGTTTGGCGAGAAACTCTTTTACTGATAGTCCGGTGCAAGGTGAAGCCTCACCAAAGCCAAGTGTAAAATGGTGCTCGGGGTTTAGATCGTGCTCATCGCAAGTGACTACTACATTTTCACCGTCACTGGTACCGGATAACGCACGTTGGTAGGGACGCAAGTCAGACGGAGAGCCTCCGCGGAGGACAGTAATTCTACCCGCCCTGCACGTTACAACGTTCAGCAGTTCGCCTGAGCTAGATAAAAGCTTTAATTGGATCTTTCTTGGCATGCTTTCGTACCCCAGTACCTTCTCCTCTTAAGAGGGGTATCGGACTATTGTTGGTATTTCACGACAGGTTTTTGAAAATAAGTCTTGCTCCGATCGCTAAAATTGCAATTACGTGCGGTGGTAGTGAAGTATCACGAGCAGGACGAGCGAAAAACTACATATAATCAGATGGTTAGGTGATTGCCGCTCGATCGTACTCATGGTGGAGGAATCAGACGTATCGGTAGCAACTATCGTTTAATAATGCCTTCGACTTTGGCTTTGGGTTGTGTATAGTTTCAATGTTATTTGCCAGTTAGCGGAACGGGGAGTCGAATACGCATCTCTGTTAGAATTCTGGCGCAAAGGGCTACTATGAAGGCAAAAATTATCGATCGCGACACAGCGATCTCTACAAGAAAGGCGCTGAGGACAGCAGGCAAAAAGGTAGGTTTTACCTCGGGTGTCTTTGACATCATTCATGCAGGGCACGTTGAGTACCTTGAGTACGCTAAGTCGCTTGTTGATGTCTTGATTGTTGGAATTAATGCCGACAGCTCAGTCAAGCAGAATAAGGGAGATAGTCGGCCGATTAATTCCGAGAGACTGAGAGCTGAAGTCATCGCAGGACTTGAGGCTGTTGATTATGTTTTTATCTTTACCGAGCTTAACAACAACTATAATACAGAGCTTCTTACCCCAGATGTTTATGTTAAAGCTGGCGACTACTCTCCTGAGAGACTTTCTTCCAAAGATATAGTCGAACGACACGGTGGAAGAGTAGAGCTTGTTCCCTTTAAGCACGGTTTGTCGACAACGTCTGTAATTGAAAAAATTCAGTTGGTTGCTCTCAGTGAGGGGGGAGAAAAGATCTCGTATGCCAGTAGGCCTGCGGTGTTTATTGATCGTGATGGCACGATTAATGAGCACGTTGAGTATCTGAGCGAGCCATCAAAATTCAAAGAAATTCCGGGTGCGTACGAGGGAATAAAGCGCCTACAGGACTTAGGGTTTCGTATTGTGGTTGTAACCAACCAGGCCGGGATCGGTTTGGGATACTTTAGTCGCGAGGATCTCTATGCGGTAAATCGCGAGATGATGAAGCAAGCCTCTCAGCAGGGATGTTCGTTTGATAAGATCTATTTCTGCCCTCATTCAAAGGCAGATAACTGTGAGTGTAGAAAGCCTGGAACCTACTTCATTGAGCGAGCTGAGCGAGATCTATCAATTGATGTGCGTAAGAGTTTTGTGATCGGTGATATGACATCTGATATTAAGTTTGGCCTCGATGCTGGCGCGCAAACCGTTTTGGTAAAGACCGGCCGTGGTGGTGAGGACGGAATGTTTTCGGTGACACCACACCATACAGCAGATAGCCTTTTGGAGGCTGCTGAGGTCATCGCAAGCTTAACCACAAGAGCGTGATTTTTATTATCTCAACTTGCGTCCGAAGCACGTTTCTTGACGGGGCTAGCTTTCCTGGCTTAGCGCATAGGCGTTTGCGGCTCTACGAAACCCTCGTAAGTGCTTCTTGTATTCGGTCCTCGGAGGGTGTGTGCTTGCTCCGCAGATTCAGCCACTTAAGCACTAAAAGGGTATGCTAGTTTGATCTGCGTATCAAAACAGGCACTGATTTTTTGAAAAAAACCTCATATTTTTAGCACATTATCGGATGCAAAACGACACATTCGGCCGATAGATCTTCATACCATGAGTATAGGTAGGGAGATGTTATCCGATGGCAAAAACAGCCACTCCAACGAAAGGTAATCAGACTGAAGGTGCCAAGGCACCTAGCGAAGCTACGCTTGAAAACCGATCTACTTTAAGTGCAGATATCTCTACATCGAACGCTCCGGTAGCGGAGCTAGACACCCCGACTGGACGTGGTCCGTTGTTGCAAAACGCTATCGCTGATGCCATGGCGCAAGGTTTGAAGCAGGAGCGAAATACCGATCAACGCCAAGAACAACAACTCTACGCAAGTGTCTGGGGAAACTTTGGCCCGGTACTTCTTAAAGTCATTCCTACTCCAGCGGTAGACTATCGGCGCCAAGCAGAACAACTTCAGAATCAGATAGATCTACTTATTGAAGCTAAGAAGAAAGAGAAGAAGCGCTTTGATGCGAGGGACCCTCGGGTATTTAACCAATTACAGGCTCTGTTAGGGGAGCAAGCGGCACAAGATCTTGTAAAAGCTATCGATGGAGCTGTAGCAAAACACGGCGCTGCTCTACAAAATAACCCCAAAGCGGTTGCTGAACTTCTAACTGAGATTTCGCAGGCGCTTTCGTCTGGGGGAATGTTGGCGAAGCTTGGGGTTTCGCCTCAGGCGGTGGAGGCGGCCGTTCAATCTTCGACTTTAGTTCCGGCCGTTAATCCGATTGCTGATCTGTCAAAATTTGATTCAGATATTCCTGTGAAAGAGGCCTCTGCGGCGGCATCATTTATCGAGGGACAATATCTCGCAGATACACTCCGTAAAAATACAGCTGATCAGTTTACAAGTGTGCAGGGTATCGAATATCTAACTCAAGCGATTCTTGAGCAGAAATCCGAAGCGGGAAGGTTGAATACCCTAAAGAACATAAAAAATGCCCTCGGAGAGGAGCGATTTGAACAATTTCTAGATATGTACTCACAGCTAAAGGGCGAAGCATTGATGACGACGCTTCTCTCTCGTGAGGGGCAAACTGAAGCCCAAAAGAAGCAGATTATTTCTGCCTACCTGACCTCAGAGCGTGCTCTGATGCCTAGCAGTGAATTAGCTCGAGTCAAGCATGGGTTGTTGTCAAAGTATGGCTTCGCTCGTTCTGCAGTCCAACGCGAACAGCAGGCAGTAAAAGATATGATCTCACAGGCGGAAGCTGAAAAAGCAAAAGCTCTTGGGCATCTTGAAGATGTGCTCGAGTTGGAAGGGCTCAAAAAACTGCCAGAAGCCCAGGCGATAGAAAAGATACGAACGGCTCTAAAGGCGCGCTATCCAAAATTAAAAACTTCAGCCGATCTCTCTGACATAGTCACTCAACTGAGAGATGTGGTGAGTTCCCAAGGCCCCATTACACAACACGAGCTTAAAGCTATTGGATGGAAGGGAGACTCTCTTTCAAACGACGAAAGCGAGGAAATAAAGCAAGACCTACTTCGCATCTGCGATAATTTATTAACAATCGAGCGCAAGAATGAGGAACTAAAGGCGTATCAACTAGTCGCGCGTGAGGGGCATGCTGGTGAGGCAGAGTTTGTAGACGCTGACTTTGAGATTTACAAAACGACCCTTGGGCTCTCTGACCAGGAGATGAGTCTCTATGTAGAAAGAGCAGAACTTTACAGAGCTGGATTGGACCAACGAATTAAGACTGCAAGTGCCAAAGATCGAGAGGCTCTGTGTCAGGAGCGAGACCAACTAGATTGGAGATCAATGTCAGCTCGGATAGAGCATCACTTACGGCAGGACCCGCCAAATCTCGAGCGGGCTCACGCGTTACTTGCTGTCTATCAGATCAGTGCAGGTACATCGGGAGCGGAGCGCACAGCCGAATACCGCATAGCGGCGGAAAGTGTTGGCAAGACCATCAACGCTATTGAGGAATATAATAAGAAGCTAAAGGTTTGTATCGATACTGAGGATGCGGAGGTGCAAAAGTACTTAGACCATCTCAAAGATCGATTTAATGACGATAAGAGTCTCCTGTATAAGCGGCAGAAGGCATTGGATGCTCTCTATTGGTATAACGATAAAACAGAAGCGACACGTTTAGTCAAATGGGCTCAAAGACAGCTCGGTCTTTCCACCGAGCGATACAACGCGAGTCAGCAAAGCGGAGTGCCCTACAATAACCGTTTAGGCGACCATGGTAGAGCCATAGATCAAACAAGGAGCGCGGCTCTTCAAGGTATTTTGAGTCCGATGCAAGCGCTACCAACTGCGTTTCGTCGAGACACTATTGAGGGAATTTTCGATCGCCCAGAGGTTCTTCGAGAGTCTCCTGCAGATGGCGGGCCAGATTGGAGCATCAACGACAACGAAGCTCTAAAAGACTTAATCACGTCAGCACAAGCGCTTGAAGATCTCTTTAGTAGTACTTCCAAAGTAACAAGCGACCTCGAGAGCCGCCGACCAATAGAATTGCCTGCTGTAAACCTCGAAACTCCAGAGAGTAGAGAGGCGCTACATAAGCTATATCAAATTGATACCGTTGACCCTACAATGGAGCCTTCAGATGCTGCACTAGAAGCGCTAAGAGAATGTGTTGCTGGAAGCGATAACGAGGCCTTCGCAGTGCTTAATGAGAGAGGAACTAACCGTGATAGGCTTAATCAGCTCTATCCTCGCCTCTCTCCAGAGGACTCATTGCGGGTAAAAGCCTTCCTGCTCTCGTATGACGATCCAAGTATGTTCTCGCACTTTGGCGATGTGCCAGAGATGCAGACTCCTAAAGATGTGTGGAATTTTCTTCAAACCGTATCCGAGAATGAGACTGCTCAAGAGTTATCTGGTTTCATGGATCTGCTTCCAAACTTGCATCGACTTCGTAAGACGACTGCCTTACTTGATTCCTTAGGGGCTGAAGACAGAGCTGCTCTCGATGTTTCATACAGCCAGCTTACATCAAGAGGAGTTGGAGAGTATCTCATTGACAATGCGCCCTTAGGCGAGGCGAGGATTGCATATTTGCGTGAATTGGTGAGTACCGAGAGCCTCACGGGGGAGCAATTAAGCTCGCTTTTTCCTGAGGGTCGAGTGCCAGAGGGAATCAAAGAGAGGACACAACTATTTGGTCAGCTTTGTCTAAAAGATCGTGAGAGTGCTACCGGTGATTTTGAAAGATTTGAAGCGTATCTAAAAGCGCATGTCCAAGAGGAAGGCGAGCTACGCGGAGCCTTGCCAACTCTTATTCAGATGCAACGCACGGAAGCGGCTCTTGAGGTGACGAGACGCTTAGAAGAGCTAGAGGCGGACTATCAAAGAGAGTTTAAGAGTTGTTTTGAGGGGATCTCAGAGGAGGAACTTAATCGAAGGGGCATCCGTTCGGCGTACGCCGCAACTCGCACGGGGCTTGTTGGATTCGCACAACAGCATGCGATGAATCCAAACGGAGAAATGTCTCAAAAAGCATTTCAATTCCTCAAAATGATGGAGCGCGAGGACACGCCATTTGAGGTCGTGGAGGATTCGATCCGGACACTAGGGTTCTCTGAAAGCCAGATGCGTGTATTTGAGGCGCACTATAGCAGGCACGTAGCTACCCGTCAGAACGGGCGGCTCACTGGAAACTTTGCAGTCGATATTGCGGCGAGAAATGATACCTCGCAGGATGTATCGAATTTAATTCAGGGCGGAGAGGCGCTTACAGCGTATGATTTAGAGCAACTGTCGGAGGGTATGCGAACCCAAAACGCAACTCTTACACTCCGAGCGATGGTGGCTATCAAGGCTAGAGAGGGTGCTGCGGGGCTTCGAGATCGTATTGCTGAACTGGATTTGCCGGAGAAGTGGAAGCAGGTAAAAGAATCCAAGGAAGCTAAGCTCGTTGCTGAATACATTGATGCCGCCGTTCATAACGATACGGTCAGAATGGGTGTTGTCGAGTTGGCTAATATGGCCAGAAACGGCGTGCACTGGGCGGGCGAGGGTACTGAACGGGCGTTACACACGATCGGTTCATGGTCAAGCGACCGGAGAGATGATGCCGCAGTCTTGTATCGGCAACTCACAGGAGAAGATTTCGGAGTTTCGCTAGAAAAATTTGGAACCTTTAGGAGAGAAATCTGGAATGACATTGTAAGTTCCGAACCCGCAAAGCGAACCGGGGCGGCGCTAGCGATAGCTGGCGAAGCTATTAAAGACGGAGTGTTAAATCTTGATTTACTAAACTTCTCGCTCAGTATCGATGGCGTAGACCTTCAACAGATTAAGAGCTTTCTTGATGAGAAAGCTGGGAAGATGAAGGATGCTTTGATGTACACCGGTGGCAAGCCGCCGACTATTGTAGAGTACATCCGACTCCGTGGTGGCGAGATGGCTCACGCTGAAGCAAGCCTTTTAGAAAAACTCTTTGAGCCTACTGCGGACATTGAAAAGAGCAGAGCACTACTCGAAAGGTTTGTGATGACTCGAGATAGGCTCTTATTTCAGATGGAGCAGGCCGATAGGCTTCATGCACAGAGAAGTAAAGTTTTGGCGGGGTCGCAGGAGTTTTTTGTAAATATCGTAAATATCTCTAATCGTTCCGCGAGCGATGCTGCAAGCCGATACACTGGAAGGACCCTGGCGAAAAATGTTCGAGATATCGATAAGGTTATGTATCATGACCAACAGAACCTTCTGCAGGGACACCATCGAGCGATGGGAGATATCGAATCTACACGCGAGATAATGAGGGTTCGCTCAGTAGCGCTTTTGACAGACCTAGTTGAGAATCGTGATAGAGGTTTGTCGGCAGATTCTAATGACCGAGATTTTAGAGACCTTCGCATAAGAGACAGCAAGCATGAGTGGGTCGTCGCAAGGCGAGAGGTTGTTGAAAAATGGCAAAGGGACTCCGAGCTGGCAAGAAAGAAGTTAGCAGACCATGATTGGTGGGTTGATACTTCAGTCACTGTTCTGAAAACCGTTGCGGTTATTGGTGTTGCATTTATTCCAGGAATTGGCTTTTGGGGCGCGCTTGCCTTGGCCACAGCGCTTAATTTGGCAGAGAAGGCCTACTTCGTATACGGCAAGGGAATGGACTTTGAGACGGCAGCGATGAAGTTTGGATTTGAACTGATGGTAGATGCTGCATTACTCGGGTTTGGTAGGGTTTTGAAATTGTCACGGGCCGTTGGACAAGGAGCTGCGAAGACTGGAGAAGCGACTAAAGTCCTCGGACGGTCGCCTTGGCGGCTTGTTTTTAAAGAGCCTCAACAGATCATGCCCTGGGTGGATGACATTGGAAAGGTGGCTGACGATGTTGCAGGACTGGCCTCTAAAAGCCAGAGGATAGCAGGTCAAAGAGCTCTAGAGCACATGATTAGAGAAGGTGCGCAAGAAGCTGGGATAAAAGGGGTCCAGCAATTAACAGCGGCAGAGGCAAGAGCTAGTCTAGCTATTGGCAATCAGACCCTAAAGAATGTTTGGCTGGGTGGCGAGTCACTTGTTACAAGCTTATTAACTCCCCCTCTGACGCCACCGCTTCAGAATGCAGCGCAAAACTTCCCTGAGCCCGAGCCGGAGACTCTCCCCACGAATTCGGGTAGACCGGTTTCACCAACAGACTCGCTAATTTTGGATGCTGACAATCCGCTAAGTAAGCCTACTAAGGAGCCATCAATCACACAACCGACTCTCACTCCGCAACAGATTGATGAGATCAATGGATTGATAACTCAAGGTACGGACTTGCTGGCTAATTTCGATGGATTGCTCTCGGGTGCATGGGAACGATTATTTGGCTCTACGGGAGACCCAGGTTTTATACCTCCACCCCCTCCAACACCTCCTGCAGGAGGGGCTCCAGGTGGTGCGACGCCCCCTGGTACAGGAACCGGTGGTAATGGTGGGACAGGCGATGGTACTCCGCCGCCTATTGGCCCTGCTTTGGAGGTCCCGGGTAATGCGACCGCAGGAAATTCATACACCAACGCACCTGGTCAACAAACTGCAGCCTCATCAGGGGGAGATTCAGGTGGCGCTATTTCGGGTTCATCCGAGCCGACTTCCCTTGAAAACAATATCCCTGCAGAGGCTCTACAGGCCTTCGATCAATTGCAACAAATATTCAACTCTGTCTCCGATACAGTCCAAAACTTTCCTGAGAATTTTAGTCCTGTGTATGATGAAATTCAGACTACGCTTAGTGAAGGAGTTGCAGCGCTACAGGATTTTTATAATGGGGCTTTAGCCCTGCAGGAGCAAGGTAAGCAGTCCGATCCCTTAGCACAAACGGCTGCAGATCTAGCGGCAACGCAGATAGCGAATGCTAATCCGGAAACCAATTCCAACGCCGATAGTAATGCATCTGCCGATTCGACTGCAAACGCGGATACGAACCAGGTGCCTCAAGCAAATGAGCAAGCTGATGCCGAGGCACAGGCCTTTGTTCTGGTACAACGAACAGCTGAAAGGCTAAGTACAGTAAACGCATCAGCAAATGAACTGCTCAATAAAGTTTCGCAGAACGAAAATCATCAGGTGGCACAAGACCAAGCCAATGCCCAAGTAGAGCAAGTGGCACAGCAGGATGGTACATTCATGCATGTGCGAAGAGCTGAGGCGGCTGCTGCGGCAATGCGTGCGCGTGTTGTCTCTAAGCAGGAGGAGATGATTGAGCGCGATGTCGCTTTACGTGATAAAAATGCCGTGAAAGCAAAGGGCGAAGCTGATAAGGAGATGCAAGCGGACGCTAATGTTAGCTCTGAAAAAACTGCCACGGCAGACCAAGAGCTAGTCACTAAAGATATAAGAGGAGCTAAAGAGACTACGACGTCGAGTGCAATGCGAAATTCAGCTGACGCAGAACGAGAGGAATATATAGATTCTCATGTGGCTAAACAGGCCCAAGTGCATGAAGCTGAACAAGTAGCTCAAATGAAGACTCAGAGTGAGCAAGTAATACGCGAGCGACAGAGTCAAGATGCTGAAGTTCTGATGCAAAGCAAAGAGCAAGCATCGAGACGACACGCTCAAAACGAGGAAAAGCTGCTGGCACAGGTAGAGGAAGCTAGATCACAACAGGTAGCCCAGAGAGAGAAGCAATTAACAGAAGCTCTTGCCAATTCTACTGGAGTAGGTTCGGCGCCACGTGGAGGATTGGGGGGAGATGGCGGTTCATTCGAGGCTAACCCTGGTAGCGACGGAGGTGATGGAGGCGATGGAAGCGAAGGTGTCAAGGTTAATGCCAAAAACAAAGCACAGCATAGCGTACTAAATAAAGAGACTAAGCATGCCACCGGTGATACTGCCTCCGAGGCAAAACAAGAGGCGATATCTACAATAA
This sequence comes from Pseudomonadota bacterium, assembly GCA_038134595.1. GTDB lineage: Bacteria > Bdellovibrionota_C > UBA2361 > UBA2361 > OMII01 > OMII01. Next base: position 25,692 of record JAYPVM010000015.1, read on the forward strand.
TGGCAAAAGCTGGAGTTGCGCGGAGCGAATCGGCTGAGTCTCAGACTATCGAAGGAGTTGTTGGTGAAGCAGGGATTTCCACTTCAGAAACTTCAATCTCGAAAAATATGGAGAAACTTATCGCCACCCTTTCAGATCAGGTGGGCGATCAAGTAAAAGAGGCCGCAAGCTTTCTAGCTGGACTCGATGAGGCGCCCAAGATGATGACGGCAGATAGATCTAGTCAAACGCTTCTGGATGGTTCAACGATAGATGTTGCAAGTGCGATTTCTGAAGTTGGCGATGCGATGGATCTTCCACGGATGAAGTCAGCCGATGCAAAGCGTAGGGCTATCAAGAAAACCAAGCGACGGCGTGAGATAGAGGTGCTGATTCAAGTGCTTCTGACTCGGCAGATGGAGAGTTCTAAGAGAGAGAAGTTGCTCCGCATGTTGTTAGCTTTAGGTATATCTGAAATTGAGTATCGAGCCTTGGTATCGAAACTTGGAGAGCTGGAGGTTGCCGCGCAGGCGATGGCGGCAGAGGCCGAGAAAGCTTCTCAGAAGGAGCGACAGGCGATGATGGTAGAGCCTCTACTCAGAGAGCCGGAGGCTCCCAAGATTAAGTCTGATGCGAGCGACTCTGCGGAGCCACCTAAGATGAAGAGCGTTTCTTCCACCACAAGAGGAGCTATGTATGAGCGCCTTCTAAAGCAAAAGGAGAAGAGCTCCAGTGAGGGGTGACAATCGAGTGTTATCCCCTCGTCTCTAAGCATGCTGGTTAGAGCGTGCTTAAATCTCTTTACTAAATAGGCATGGTAAGATTGAGAGAGCTAGGGGAGCTTTGCTGTATTGAGAGATGCTCGTGTAATGTATTGCGGACGATTTTCTTCGAAAAACTTCTTTAGTACTGAGCGACCTAGATACGATGCTTTTGAGCTGTATTTGGCGTTTACGGTGATTACTGCGATGGCTACTTTAGGATTGGCAATAGGGGCGGTTGCAACAAACCAGTTGTTTAGCCCTTTGGGATTGTTTCCGCGAAGTGTTCCGGTTTTTGCCGCGACATCGATGTTGCCGAGTACCGGCTTTTTGCCGCGCATAAACGCCTTTCGAGAGGTTCCTACGGTAGTGGTGTAATGCATCATTTCAAGGAGAGACTCTGCCGTTTGCGGCTGAACGATCCTTTGGAGGAATTCTGGTTCTGTTTTGACGATCGTTGCGCCCTCTGCCGTTGCGATTCGATCGACAAAGTACGGCCGCGGTAGAAGCCCACCATTTGCAATCCCCGATACGAGAGCGGCGGCGTGAATCGGACTAATCGTAACGTCTCCAAAGCCTGCGGCTGTGCGACTTAGTTGATATTTGCTTGAGTGTGGAATGTTTGCATGGCTTCGCTCAAGGGGAGATTCGAGTCCGATCTCTTGATTGAACCCAAAGCGATGGGCATAACGAGCTAGTATGGATCCATCGAGATGTTTGAGAGCAATATGACCAAACACCGGATTGCATGAGCGTCCCATTGCCTCTCCTACGGGCATGAGCCTACGGTCTTTTCGGGGGTTTGGTAGATAGTTCCATTTATTGAGTGTGTAGGTACCGCCTCGAAAAGCGACGCGGGTGTCTTTCGAGATTCCAGATTCCTCTATGGCTGCTGCTGCGGTGACGATTTTGAAGAGCGAAGCGGCAGGAAACTCTGAGTGATATTCAATGTTCTTAATCGAGTTTGATTTGCCTGCAATCGCCAGAATTGCTCCAGTATGGGGATTCATAACAACTATAGCAGCGTGCGGGGCGGCGGCTGTACGGATTGTTCTCTTGACGAATTCTTGAAGCTGCGGTTCGAGAGAGTAAAAGACAACATTTTGGTTCGGTGTCACTGCGGCAAATTGTTCACCAACGCTCTTTGAAAAGTTCGGCACTGCGTCAGTGTGAAGATCTCCGTTTAAGTTGCCTCGAACATCTATGGTATCTAGATTCAGGTCGGGGTATGCAATGGCACCAGCTCGCTGTCCTTGGCGATTTTCAAGGAGGGAATCGGCAGTATGCGCGGCTTGATGAGTGTGCATAAGAGCATGAGGGGCTGGCTTGCCCCGTTTTCTTAGGGATTCTTCTGCGAACGTATTTGAAGAAACGTAGGGCTGAAGTAGTGCTAGTGCGAGAAGGAGTAGAGTTTGTTTGACTTGGAGGGGGAAGACTTGGAGCGAGTGTTTCTTATTGATTTTAGGTGTTATCACTGGTTTTGGATGCCGGAGGAGGGTGGAAGGGTTGGGGATTTGCGTGAAAACAGAGGGGATATGCGCATTTTGCTTTCCAACGACATTCTGTTTTCCAAAGATATTCATGGGTATGGTTGCCCTGCCTCTGATTTACTGATCCTCTAAGTGTTAGGCTTCCTATTACACGAATTAACTCGACTTGACTGGGTTGGTTCAATTTTGGTTTGAACGTTTTGTCATACCACAATCGAGGCCAGTGTAGCTTGTCCAGTGTAGCTTACCCAGTGTGTTCGAGTTTGTATCTGTTTTGTTTAATAAGTCGGTTGCCGCCCTGTAGTACAATGTGACGGAAAAATAAGAATTGGACAACCCCTACTTTGGGAGGCGGTGTGACAGATTAAGACAAGAACTTCCCCATGCCATACGGTTGTGCGGAGGATCCTAAGAGCGGAGGCTATGGAAGAGCGAAACGAGCTTTTTAATTGATGGTTTTAGCAAAGTGCGGTACACAGGAGGGTATGTTTTGGAAGCAGAAAAAAGAGGAGTCATCCTCAAATGTACAGTCAGTTGAGGCCGCACCTAATGGCGGTGTGACAGATGGCGGTAGTGGAGCAAAGCCTAGCAAAGTTGTTGCAAATCAAGATTCGGCTTCTGATGATTTAACAATAAAAACTACTCCTCATGCGCGCTCTCAAGGTGTGTACCGGGTTCCTAAGGGATACACTATCCTAGGGGACCCTTGTTGTGCCCATGGTATAATTATCGATGGAGCTGTAAAGGGGACTGTGCGCTCTGGTATGGTTCATATCTCGTCATCAGGTAAACTAGATGGCGCTGCCTATGCGCGAGAATTGCTTGTTGATGGGCTTGCTTCGGATGTTTTGAAAGCCACGGATCGTGTCGTGTTGCTAAAGGGTGCGGTTGTAAGCGGTAGTATTGAAACGCCTGCCATCGAGATAGATCCGCAAGCTCAGATTATAAACGCTCAGATGAAGATTGGCTAAGGCTAGGCTTTTTCCCTTTTAGAGAGAAAAAGGAAGTATAGTCAGGTTGTAAGAGTGCGGGCGTGTTGCTCGTGTTCTGATATCAATAACGGCGTCAGAGATATTGGGGCACCAGAGATATTGCTGGTCTCGCATCGGAGCTTTTTGCCAAAAGCAACTGGAAAATAGTTTGCATAAAAAAAGCGCCCAGAGTCGCCTCTGAGCGCTTTTGTCTTATCGACTGAGGTGAGTTCCTCAGTAGCCGAAATGTTAAGCCGCTTGGTTTGATGTCTGCTTCTTCTCTCTGTTTTGAAAGATAGTTTTGAGACGGGCTGCTTTTCCTCGTAGGGGTCTTAGGTAGAATAGTCGAGCCCTTCTAACCTTAGCAGAGCTCACTATCTCAATCTTTTCAACCCGAGGGCTGTGTAGAAGGAACGTTCTTTCAACTCCGACGTTGTAGGATATCTTTCGAACTGTAAACGTTGCATCGGAATGAACTCCTTTGCTTCTTTTAATCACAACGCCTTCAAATATCTGAATACGCTCTTTATTGCCCTCAACGATGCGAGCGTGAACCTTTACGGTATCCCCTATTGCGAACTGGGGTGTTTCCTCTTTCAAGGCATCTTTAGTGATGACCGCAAGCGCTTCTGCTAGACTTGTAGGCTCTCGTCGTGTCGCCGCTGGAGCTGTTTCTTCAGAAGTTGTCTCTTCAGAAGTTGTTTCTTCTGTGGAAGTTTCCTCTGGAGTTGCCTCTACTACTTCCTCTGTTTGGTTCTTTTCATCTGAGTCTGTCATAGCGTCCTCATCAACGTTCTGTAATCTCCCCACCGCATATGAGCATGCTCTTGTAACAGCCCTACACCCTTGGTGGTCTTGCTTTATGGTTCTGTGTCAGGAATGCTCTACTGGGAGTGCTTACTTGCAACGCACCCTCCAGATTCATGTCGCACAGCAAGAGCCTTTGTGCTCTCTATGTCTGTCCTGATAGAGCCACGGATGCTACCACAGTAATTGTGCGATTTCAATCAACTGGCGGTAGAAAAAGGCCTCGGCGCCAGCTAGACGACGTTTGCACGGCGGTTGCATAACGCTTTGATATCAAACGAAAATCTTATATTTTTTGCAGAATTAGCATGGTGTTTTCTCAGAAAGTGGGTTAGATCTATGCTAAGTTTTAGTGAAAGCTCCATATTTTTAGACCCTTGATGGGGTGTGCTAGGGGAGCGGTGTTTCTAGTGTCAATATAGTATGGAAAAGACAAGTCAAATTATTCGCCGCGCTAAAAAGCGACGCTCTAAGAAGCCATCATGGACTAAAGAGCAGGAGCAGCGATACAAAGAGGTTAGCGCGACTTTAGAGCAGCAGGGGTTTACTGTAAGGCGAGAGGAGCTTAAGCGTGGGCATTGTTGGAAGGTTATCAGTGGAACGTGCCGCTCTCAGTCTGAGCATTTTATATTTGTTGATAGTAGACTCGCGCCTCCTGAGCAGATAGCGTTTTTGCAATCGAAGCTGCTTGATGTAAATACAGCTACAGGTGTTGAGGTGGAGCTTGCCGGGGCTGTGCTTGAAACCATCTAGCGGGGATGGTTAGTTCGCCATTGCCTTAGAAATTTTCTCTGAAGACCCGTTCGTGTTACCGTAAAAAAGTTCTGTGTAATTGAAGAGAATACTCTATTTCTCTTTTATTTACTGGTATGCTCCTAGGCGATTGTTACTTGACTAGATACGGGTGTATCGATTGGGCGGGGGTGGATCATGTTCTTTAATGCTATAGCTGGGTTTTTTTCAAACGATTTGGCGATTGATCTTGGAACGGCCAACACGTTGATATACCAAAAAGGCAGAGGAGTTGTTTGCAACGAGCCCTCTGTTGTTGCAGTGCAAAACAGCACCAAATCTGGCAAGCGAAAGGTCGTCGCGGTGGGCGTAGAAGCGAAAAACATGCTTGGACGCACTCCAGATTCAATATCTGCTATCCGTCCGATGAAGGACGGAGTAATCGCTGATTTTGAGGTGACAGAGGAGATGCTTCGTCACCTAATACGAAAGGTGCATGACCGACGAACCCTTGTGAAGCCGCGAATTATTGTATGCGTTCCCCACGGTATTACCGAGGTTGAAAAACGTGCAGTAAAGGAGTCAGCGGAGTCGGCAGGTGCTAGAGAGGTGTATCTTGTTGAGGAGCCGATGGCAGCGGCTATTGGCGCAGGATTGCCGGTGACCGAAGCCTGCGGAAGTATGATTCTTGATATCGGCGGTGGTACGACTGAGGTGGCAATTATCTCGTTGAAGGGAATTGTTTATTCCCGTTCTGTAAGAGTTGGTGGGGATAAATTTGACGAGGCTATCGGTAATTTCGTCCGTCGTCGACACAATGTTCTTATCGGAGATAGAACTGCGGAGCAAATAAAGATCTCAGTTGGCAATGCCCAGCCGTCGGAAGAGGAATCGTATGTTGAAGTGAAGGGAAGAGATCTGTTGCATGGAATTCCTAAAGCGATTGTTTTGAGCGAATCCGAGGTGCATGAAGCGTTGCTTGAGCCGATGCAACAGATATTAGAGGTCGTACAAATGGCTCTCGAAAAATGCCCGCCAGAGCTTTCATCTGACATTATGGAGCGAGGTATCGTTATGGCAGGTGGCGGGGCCTTGCTCCGAAATTTCGATCGCTTTATTGCTTATCACACTGGCATCGAAACCTCGGTTGTTGAGGATCCTCTGTCGGCAGTTGTCATTGGCTCGGGGACAGTTTTAGACCAATTAGAAGTTTTAAAGGATGTGGTTCTTAGTTAAGGCTCATGAGTTCAATTCGTAGAGACATTCATACCGTTAGGAGCGTTCTAGCCGTATGCGTCGGGTTGCTTCTGTGCGCACTGTTTCTGACAGCCTATAGCTCGCGTAATCCTCATGTAGCTAGGGTTGGTAGTGCGATGATTTCTGAGCTTGTGATGCCAGTATCTCAGGCGGTGCACTATATTCGCTCGACATTTATCGCCACACTTGATTCATACGTCTTGTTAGTTGGCACTGAAGAAGAGAATGCGAAATTGCGCGCAGAGCTTGATAGCTTAAAGACAAACGTAGACCTGGCACATGAGCTAGAGATTGAAAATGTGCGGTTACGTAATCTGTTAGCTTTGGTTAATGCTCATAAGGGGACAACCGTTACGGCTGCTTCGGTCATCGGAGGAGATCCCGGTGGTTGGACACATAGTATCGCTATCAATAAAGGCTCTTCAGCGGGTGTAGAGGTTGGTATGGGTGTGATTCATCCACGGGGTGTTGTTGGCCAAGTGGTCTCAGTCAGTTCGCATGGGGCGCGAGTCCTTTTGGTCGATGATCCAGCAAGTAGTGTAGATGTGCTCTTACAAGAAAGCCGTGCGCGGGGATTGCTGGAGGGGACGGGTCGCGAAACCACTACGATGCAGTTTGTTGATAAAAGCCAGTTAGTGAAAGAAGGAGACCGTGTCGTCACCTCGGGCATGGATTTGGTTTTCCCCAAGGGAATGCTCGTCGGTTTTGTTAGAAAGGTTAGCTACCATGTCGGTGATATTTTCAAGCAGGTTGAGGTGCGCCCATCGATTGAGTTTTCTAAATTGGAGGAGGTGCTTGTAGTACATGTTGCAAGACCAACAGCCTCTTCTTCGACTAACATTGGGCAGAACTAGGGGGGTGTAATGCGGTATGTAATGCTTGGAATGGTTGCAATGCTGTTTGTGGCTTTGCAGACAGCACTATTTCTTATCGATGTGCCGTTGTGGCTTGTGCCACAATGCTTGGTTTGCATTGTGGTTTTTTTAGCTTTCTATGAATGTAGTTTCGCCGCAGCCTTAGGAGCTTTTTGTCTCGGTCTTTTGCTTGATATCGCCTCGGGGGTTTCCGTTGGGCCGTGGGCAGGCGCCTATGTTTTTGTCTTTGGCTTTTTTCTGTTGCTGTCACAACGACTTTTTATTGAATCTCGAATTGTCTTGGTAATTGCTACAGGTGTTGCGGCTGTAATGGCTACGCTTTTGTTTTGCCTCTTCGCGGTGGAGTCTTCATCGGTTGGCCTTGGGCAGCTTCTGGCGCAAGGTGTTGCAACAGCATTGAGCGCACTTATTGTGTTTCCAACTTTGCAGCGGCTCTGGCGTCAGGGAGTAGCAGACGGGCAGCGATGGTCAGCCTCGGTGATGTAGAGGGATATGTCTGGTATAGAATCTACAGGTATTACAAAAAAGAAGTTTCGTGTTTTTATTGCACTGGGACTGTGTGTGGGCTGCCTTTGTATCCTCGTTGGGCGGCTGTGGTATCTTCAGATCATTCAAGGTAGTTTTTTTCGAGTTCGTTCTGAGAACAATAGGCTTCGAACTGTGTATGTTCCTGCACCCCGAGGAATCATCAAAGATAGAACTGGCGAAGAACTTGTACGTAATCGGCCGTCATTTAATATCGAATTAGTTGTGGAGGATGCAGAGGATGTGCCAGCCACGGTACGTGCGGTGGCAAACATTGCAGGGGAGGAACCGGAGCGAGTGTTGTCGCGATTTTTGCAGCAAAATAAACGCCGGAGATTCGAGCCGAAAGTAGTTCTAAAGGATGTTTCCCGTGATGTAGTGGCTAAGGTTGCTGCGCAACGCCATAAGCTTGCAGGTGTTATTGTCAACGTCGTTCCGTCAAGGACATATCCGTTTGGAACCTTGGCGGCACATACGATTGGATACACAAGAGAGATTAGCGCAGAGCAACTCAAATCGGATGGATATCGGGGATATCTTTCGGGAGAGGTTGTTGGACAGTCAGGTATTGAAGCGTCACTGGAGCGGTATATTCGCGGGGACCGAGGGGTGCGTTCGGTGATTGTAAATGCTAGAGGAGTGAAGATATCTGAGGCGCATTTTCGGCCGGAGTCTCCAGGTAGTGATGTATTTCTCACGATAGACAGGGCTGTGCAACAAGCTGCTGAGCGTGCGCTTTCTGGTAAGCGAGGGGCGGTCGTCGCTCTTGATGTTAAAACAGGGCAGATTGTTGCGCTGGCTTCTAGCCCCACTTATGACCCTTCATTGTTTACCCGAGAGATTTCCCCGGAAGTATGGCGGGATTTAAGTAATCCAGTTTCAAATAAGCTTGCTAATCGTGCTGTGCAAGGAACGTTTCCGCCCGGTTCGATATTTAAAATTTTTGTTGCGGCGGGAGCTCTTGTGGAGGGGGTTACGTCACAACACGAGAAGCTTTTTTGTCCTGGATTCTTAAGGTTTGGTCGTCGGAATTTTCGGTGCCACAAACATTCTGGTCATGGAAATTCGAATCTTTATGACTCGATTGTTCAGTCGTGCGATGTGTTCTTCTATACTATTGGACAAAGGTTGGGTGTTGATAGAATCTATCACTATGCCCACGATGTTTTCGGTCTCGGAACCAAGCTCCGCGTATGGGGTATTGATGGTAGTGAGGGGCTCATACCCTCTCGAGCGTGGAAACGAGCCGCCTTTAAAAAGCCGTCTGATAAAAAATGGTATCCAGGAGAGACCCTTCCAGTTGCGATCGGTCAGGGAGCTGTGTCTACTACGCCCCTTCAGATAGCCCGTTCGTTAGCGGCAGTTGTAAATGGCGGTAAACTGATGAGGCCGCAATTGATCGCAAAGATTGTCGCGGCCGATGGAAGGGTTCTCGAGGATATGGGTTCAACAGGCACCGTTGAACAGACGCTAGAGATAGAATCAGATGTCTTAAACTATCTCCGCAAGGCGATGGTCGGTGTGGTTGAAGATAAAAGAGGAACGGCACACCGAGCGGCGCTTCCGAAAGGCTCTGCTATTAAAGTTGGAGGTAAGACCGGCACTGCGCAGGTTGCCTCTCGAGAGTCGGGTGTTAAGCGAGAGGACCATGCGTGGTTTGCGGGATTTGCTCCTGCTGACAAGCCAAGATTGGTTGTTGTGGCGTTAGTTGAAAACGGTGGACATGGTGGAGCCGTTGCAGCGCCGATTGCGCGTGATGTTTTTAAGTCTTACTTTGGGATAATCGATGAGCAACAAACATAGACACGGCATGGAGTAGGATGAGCGTATTGCAGCGGCGTTTGTTTCGTCGAATAGATTGGTGGTTGATTGTTTTTGCGCTGGGCATTCCGCTTCTGGGATTGTTTGTTTTGTATAGCGCTGGATACGATCCTGAAGCCACGCCGATACGAGTAGGTGTTTTTGAATTTAGCTTTGCAAGTGCCACCTGTCTTCGGCAAGCAGTGTATCTTTGTGCTGGTATTTTGGTATTTTCGCTTGGTTCTTTTGTTCCGTTACGGTTTCTGTACCGACAGTCTTTCTTGCTCTATGCGGTTGGTATTGCTCTGTTAATTGTTGTTGCTACGTCAGGCGTTGTTGTAAACGGCTCCCGTCGCTGGATAAGTTTCGGATTGTTTAATCTTCAACCTTCAGAGTGCATGAAATTGGGGGTTTTAATGGCGATGGCGAGGGTGTTGTCGAAGCGATTGCCGAGAGATGGCTCGATGTTTTCTTTGCGCGAGATTATTATTCCTGCTCTATGGATTAGTGTTCCGATGGCGCTCATTATGCAGCAGCCTGACTTAGGAACAGCGCTTTCTCTGGGGTTAGTTGGAGTGGCACAGATTTTGTTTGTGGGAGTGCGCCCGAAAGTATTGCTAGGAATTGTGCTTACGCTGTGTGTTCTGGCGTATCCGGCGTGGAACTCGCTTCACGGATATCAACAGCGGAGAATTATGGTGTTATTGAATCCAGAATCTGACCCGCAAGGTAGTGGCTATCATATCACCCAGTCAAAGATCGCGGTCGGCTCGGGGGAGTTGTTTGGAAAAGGTTTTCGCAAGGGAACGCAAACTCAGTTGGAGTTTTTACCCGAGCATACTACTGATTTTGTGTTTTCCGTGTTGGCAGAGGAGTGGGGATTTATCGGATGCTGTTTTGTATTGGGCCTTTACTTATGTCTCATCACGGTGATGCTTCGGGTAGCGAATCGGACAAAGGAGGTGTTTGCATGTTTGGTTGTAATTGGCATTACAACACAGATATTTACCCACCTTGTTATTAATATCGGAATGGTTATAGGCTTGATGCCAGTGGTTGGTATACCGCTTCCGCTTATTAGCTACGGCGGTTCTTCCTTGGTGTCGTTAATGTTAGGTCTTGGCATAGTGCACGGTATAAGCATGAGGAGAGGGGCTTTTTAGTTTTGAATAGAGAGAGAGCAGGGCAAAGAGGGAGTATAGTGTGGGGAGCGAGGGTGCTGTGCACAATGATAGTCTTTGCTGTCGTTGGTCACGTAGAGTCTCAGGAGCAGCCGCAAGATGTTATTGTTAGCGGCGATGTTGTGTCATTTTCACCAGTGCGACAAGAGGTCATCGACCTGGTTTTAGATAGTATTCAGTCTCGTAGTCCACTTATTCTTCCTGCCCTAAAGGAATCTGAGAAGGTTCATCCGAATGTCGCTGGCATATGGGCGGGTGCTCGGACAGATATTGATACTAAGTTAGGAGAGGTTGTTCTACGATTTAGACCAACTGCTGAGGCTAGGTTGCGACGAAACGAGGTGGGAGAAAAGCCGTTGCTTGAGTCCTATGAGATGACCCTGGCGATTAGGCCCAGAGGGATGTGGCTTCGTCATTCGAGCGCACTAGCAAAGGGAGCTCAGCGTGGCGTGGAGATAGCCCTTGCGAACAAGGGATACAGTCCTTCACTTGTTGATTTCGTGCCTGGAATTCGAGATAGCGGAGCATATGTTGCTATTCCGAGTCTTAATCCTTCCTTAGGGCACTCGATGTGGAGTGCGTATGTTTGCCCTCGAAAGCATGTGCTGCAAGCAAGTAAGGGCGCTGCTCGGGGAGTTTCTCTTGAGTTGCTGCGCTCTCCGTATGAGCTCTCTGAAGTCAAAGTAGACTATAAAGGAGAGATGCAGGCACAAATTCCTGCCGAGTTTCGGGAGGAGCGTTTGAAAATTCATACTGCATACAGTAAGCATTTGCCGCGGTCATCTACAAACGGTGATGAAGTTAAAAGTTTGTCGCCTACTTTGTATTTGCAGTACAAGCCTCAAGGGCCATTTTCCTTTTTTTACTTCAAGCCAGCTTCGAGCGTTCAAGAGGGCGTGCTCTCGATGGTTGAGATGGAAAACCCAGTGGGATATACGAGAAAGCAGTATTTTAGCGATGTTACGTATATTCATCGAGTTGATGATCCTTCTCCAGTGCCAATTACCGTTAAGGGCTTAGTTCCGTACAGAGATGAAGGGGTGTGCTACCTAATTTTGATGCAAAAATCGGTCTGGAGTGAGTATGAGACGCCAGAGGACAAGAGGCAGAAGGGAGTGACGAAGCCGCAATCTTGAGGAGGGCGTACAGGGCTTTCTTTACGTGTGGAGTTGAGGTCGGCACGCTATTTTTAGGCGAACACAGGACTTTGAGCACGGTTAATTTTGGGGTAGGCTCTTTTTGAGCATAGTAAGTCGAGGGCTCTCGAGCAAAGGAGCTTGTTTCGTCACATATAGTCTGTTTCGGACGGTCGCTTGCGTTGCTCCGATTGTTTTTGACCTTTCATACGCACTGCAAGTTGGAGCACTCGAGCAGATGGGAACGAGGTCTGGGTTTTTATAATCGAATAAATGGCGAGGTGGATGTGGCTATAATTATTGATGATGTTTCTCGTACCTTTCATGAGTATTTACTCCTACCGGGGCTTACTGAGAAGGGCCATGTGCCGGCAAACGTTTCGTTAACGACTCCCATTCAGCGGTACTCGGTGAAGGATGGAATGCGAGCATCGCTCAATGTGCCATTTGTATCTGCGGCAATGCAGGCAGTCTCCGGGCAAGACCTCGCTATCGCGTTGGCGAGAAAGGGAGGATGCGCGTTCATATACTGCTCTCAATCAATAGACTCTCAAGCTGCGATGGTTCGAAAGGTTAAAGAACATAAAGCTGGTTTTGTTGAGTCTGATTCCAACCTTGCGCCGACAGCAACACTTCAAGATGCGCTCGACCTTCGTAAACGCACGGGGCACTCGACGATAGCGATTACAGAGAATGGAGGGCGCAACACGAAGTTGCTTGGTCTTCTAACAAGTAAGGATTTTTGGGAGTACAAGGACGATCTGTCGCAGCCGGTGTCGGCATTCTGTACCCCAAAAGAGAATCTTGTCATGGCCGAAGAGGGGGTTTCGTTGCAGGAGGCAACTAATTTGTTGTGGAAAAACAAGAAGGAATGTCTGCCAGTAGTAACGAAAGACGGCGATTTGTTTGCATTGGTTTTTCGGAAGGATTACTACGATCATCAATCGTATCCTGACGAGTTAACTGATGGGAAAAAACGGTTGTTTGTAGGAGCGGCGCTCAATACCTATGATTATGAGGAGCGAGCTGCCGCTCTTGTAGAAGCTGGTGTGGATTGCTTGTGTTTGGACTCCTCTGATGGATATACCGAGTGGCAGGCTGAAGCGGCACGAAAACTCCGCGCTACGTATGGTGATAAGATTATCTTGGGTGGAGGAAATGTTGTTTCGGCTGATGCGTTTCGCTATATGGTCGAAAAAGCTGAAGTGGATTTTGTGAAAGTAGGTATTGGCGGCGGTTCGATCTGCATTACCCGAGAGCAGAAGGGAATCGGTCGTGGACAGGCGAGTGCCGTGATGGAGATTGCGGCAGAGAGAGCTCGCTACCTTAAGGAGACCGGAACCTATATTCCTATCTGCTCTGATGGTGGACTCAATAGCGACACTCAGATGATTGTCGCTTTAGCAATGGGTGCGGATTTCGTCATGATGGGGAAATATTTTGCGATGACAGAAGAGAGCCCAACGTCGAAGATTTCATATCGGGGACGGCTATATAAACCGTATTGGGGTGAGGGCTCGAATCGAGCTCGCAACTGGCAGAGATACAAGCAGACTGATTCAGCGGGGCTTGTTTTTGAGGAAGGGGTAGATGCGTATGTTCCGTATAGCGGACCACTAGGAGATAAGGTAGAGGTTTCGCTGGTGAAGTTACGTTCCACGATGTGCAATACAGGAGTTCTCAATCTCGCTGAATTTCATAGTGAAGCACGATTGACGCGTGTATCTGAGATGACGGTGGTGGAGGGCGGAACCTCCAATGTGGAGATGCTCGATAGAATGCAGTCTTCGACCGATTCGTAGGTAAGTGGTGTGTTGATCTCTCCTGAACAATTTCAATTGGCACAAGAGCTAAGAGATATCGGACTCTCGCCTCGTTTCGAAGTGGGCGATATCGTAGCCCGGGGGTTTGCGGATTTGGGATACGAGGAGTTTCAAGTATTGCCAGGCTCCAAAGTCTTATCTTTGACAGCTGGAACTATTACTGCCATTGATGCAGAGCAGAGTAGTCATTTCATTTGGTTGCCTACTATTGATGAGATAGTTGCTCTATTGGAGCGATTATCAATACTACTGGCCGAGGTTAATCGACATGAGTCGCGGAGTTGGATGCTTACGTTAACGCCTGAGCAAAAGAGTATTGCGATTGCCGTCTCTCATGCAAGCCTTCAAACCGTAATGTTGATTGGATTGCGAAATGTTTTAAGAGATAACCCCGAATTGGTGCAGTTAGTATGAAAGAGATAATTTTGGCCTCTGGCTCACCTAGAAGAGAGGAGTTACTCTCTCAAGCTGGTATAGAGTTTAGAAAGGTAATTTCTGGTTGCGATGAGATCGAAATAGCAGGTGAATCAGTTTCTACTATGGTTGAGCGTTTGGCGCTAGAGAAAGCACAAGCTGTAGTGCAACTACACCCAGAGAGTCTTGTCATAGGGGCGGATACAACTGTCTATATTGATGGCGCTGTATTGGGTAAGCCTGATTCAGAACAGGCGGCGTGTTCGATGTTGCAATTAATACAGGGACGGACTCACGAAGTATGGGGCGGTATAGCCCTTGTCTGTCAGGCGAATAAGACACAAGAGGTGTGGTCGCACATGACACGTGTTACCATGGTAGAGATGTCCGAGAGTGAGATTCGACGCTATGTCGCTACGGGTGAGCCGATGGATAAGGCAGGGTCCTATGCGATTCAGGGAATCGGATTGCAGTATGTGGCAAGTATTGAGGGATCGTACTCCAATGTGGTCGGACTTAATATTGCTTCGTTGCTCCCAGTGATTGACACGTACCGATGACAATTGAAGATGCCTTGAAACAAATTCGTGCAGATATCGCGCAGTATTCTTCTAACCGGGCAGTAACGCTGGTAGCAATTACCAAGCGCCAGCCTATTGAATCAATGCAGGTCTACCAAGAAATTGCCGCATCGCTTGGAATGCCTGTCATCTTTGGTGAAAACTACGTGCAAGAGCTTGCCTTTAAGCGCGAGCAGCTTGCTGGTGATATTGAATGGCATCTGACAGGGCCGCTTCAGAGCAACAAAATCTCTGAGGCTGTTCGCCTCTCAGACGTTATTCAATCGGTCCATTCTACAAAGGTTATCGACGGGATTGCAAAGGCCGCCAGAGAGCAAGGGATACAACAGCGAATATTTCTGCAGGTCAATATCGGACAGGATTCAAACAAACGTGGCTTTTCGGTCGAAGAACTAGAGGACGCTATTGTAAGATGTGAGAGCCATTCTCAGGGACTTTGTCTGTGCGGTCTAATGACGATTACTCCACATTACGAGGATCCTCATTTAACAAAGAAGGACTTCGAAAAACTTGCTCGTGTTAGGAATCGTCTTGAAGAGTCATCGTTGAGGCGATGTTTTCACCAAAACACAATCACATTAAGTATGGGGATGTCGGGAGATTATCAAGTGGCACTTGAGGCTGGAGCCGATATTATCCGCATCGGGAGTCTCTTGTTCGGTGCAAGATTGTAGATCCCCTGTTAACTTCTTGAGAGATGCCCTGGCCAAAGCGGCATCATAGATACTCAGTTCATGCCTGGGTAGTATAGTCCATTGAGCTTAGAGTGTTGTGTTACTGCAATTAGCCGATTTGGTCGAGAGCGCTAATGAGACTTATGACAGGGGCAATAATGCTCTGAAAGACACGAAAAGAGAATTCTAGCGATATCTTCCTGTTTTTGTCCCTTTAGAGCTCGGAAGAGTATTTTAATACGATTGGAGATACACTATGAAAGCGCATGAGGTTATGAATCAAAACGTAATCGTATTGGATCCAAATGCTTCAGTTGATGATGCGTGTGATTTAATGTTTGACTGGGATATTAGACATGTGCCAATCGTTTCCGATGGTACCGTGGTTGGAATAGTGAGTGACCGGGATATACGATGCTATATGGCAGAAATGTTTCGTGAGATCTCAGATGATGTTGGTGCCGAGCAAAAGAGGAAGACAGAACTTAATGATGTTATGCAAGCAAAGCCGATTTCAGTTCAGCCAGATGCCGATGTGCAAGATGTAATTGAAGCGATGCTTGAGTGGAAGGTAGGGGCGGTATTGGTATGTGAACCTACGGAGCGGTTGCGAGGTATTATCAGCTACGAAGATATCCTTGAAGTTGTACGTGATCTATCTGCGCTGTAGTGTTGTTGAGAAAGAGATGTTTTACACACGAACAATAGATCGAGACTACTGGCAGACGTTTTTCAGGGAACTATCGAGAACGCTGTCGGACAAAGGGATTGATATTACCATTCTCTCCGAGGGAGAGGTTGGGCATCAGAGTACAACCTGGAGTGCTTTTGGCCTTACGTATGACCCGCATGACCAAACAATAACTGTCTCGTCTAACAACCAGGAGCATGTCATAGAGAACCCGCTCATGGTGCGGACGGAGGAGAGTGCGACTGGGATCCACGCAGTTGAAGTAACCCGTAAAGACAGTGTTCGAGAAATCATTGAGTTTCTAAGACCCCTTGGTCCCCGGGATACCGCGCATCCGCCCAGCGTACAATAGTCGCTCTAAGATGCCTCCTGATCGAGATTAGGGACGTCACAATAAAATTTCTGCACAATATCAATAGAAAACACGCAAGCCTAAACGAACACCG
>JAYPVM010000015.1:41934-44173 GCA_038134595.1 Pseudomonadota bacterium
AAGGCTGTAGAGAAGCTTACTGGAGTAAAGGGTGTGACGAATCGAATCTCTGTTGCTCCACATGTCACTTCAAAAGACGTTAAAAGTGAAATCAAGGCAGCGCTTCACCGATACGCTGAATTAGAGTCGAGAAATATCGATGTCGACGCCGTGGACAATACGGTCACGCTCAGAGGACAGGTACGCTCGTGGGCGGAGCGGAAAGAAGCTGAAACGGCTGCCTGGATGGCTGCGGGAGTTACACAGGTGAGAAATGAGATAACGGTATCTGTGTAAGTGAAACGTTACCTAGGAGAAAACCAGTGAGGCTGTTCTGATATTTAAGCTACTGTGGCTTGCGTCTGATACTGCGCCAAGCTGGTTTTCACTAAAGCCATTAATCCAAATGTATTTTCTTCTCTCTTTTAGAGGCTGCTATTGTTGAGTCAGTGTATTCTTCAAGGCCGTTATCCATCGGCGTTTCGACCGAGCTTTTTTGACGAGCCGTTTTCCACGATTGGCGTTAAATGCTCGTCGGTCGGAAACTTCTCTTACTTCTCCGCCCGAGCATACGTAACGTGCTTTAAAGAATATAGTGGGTTTCTTGACGTTTGCGGTAGTTTTTACCTTAAATCGGACGGTGCCGACTAGCTCAGTGGTTGTCTCGGTTGGGGCTGCCTCATATATCGGCGTTGAGTCATTGAGCGTAGATTTCTTCGGAGATACTTGTAGTTGTATTGTGCAACCACCTTCGAGTGAAGTTGGTGTGATTGAGATCATAAGGTCTCGTCGAGAGAGCCGAGTAAGTGATAGACCTAAGGTTGTAGGAGGATCTTCTGAGGGTGTGTCAGAGCCCCCCGAAGTCGTTCCCTGTCTACACTCTCCGTAGTATGTCGATAGGTAAGAACTCATCGTGCTAACGCTAGAGGACGAAAAACTACTAGGAGGCGGTGACCCAAGGCTTGCTTGCATAATACCTGAAGCAGTGTGATTGGCGTTTAATGAATGACCAACCTCATGAGCAAGGATGACTGGATTAAGAGATGTTGAACGATGTTCAACTACCGTTGTGGCATACTCAGAGTAAAAATCCTGACAAGCAGTGCCCACATATGCGATTCCGATGACTCCATCATCCATGGATTTTCCGGTAAAAAGGGAGAAGATATCGACCTGAGTTACACCACTAGAGCTTCCCGAGTCGAAGTATTGGGAGCGATTGTCGGAATTATACAGACTAAACTCATCGATGATAGCCTCTGATTCGGTGGTGGCACTGTATGAGGTAGAGGCAAATTGATGTTCAACCTCGAAAGCATAGCCGAGTTGGTTTTGATAGAAGACGCTTGCATTGTGTACGTCTGAGAGGATTTTGTTATTACATGCTGTTATGGAGCTACATCCTGCTCGACTTGGGTATAGTGTATCGTAATCGGTTGCAAGGTAGATGGCACTATATGTTTCTAGAGATTGTACCGCCTCTGTTTCTGGAAGAGGGAGAGTTTTTGACGTTACGTGGCTTTGGGTATAGGGCGTACCACACGTAGCATTTCGAAATGCGTAGGTTGTGGCGGCACTACTTCGTGCGTTTCGTTTGGTAGAAGAGAGGCTCGACAACGGTGCGTTTAGTACAGCGAAGTTTCCGGAGGACCTTCTTCGTTTGAGGTGGTCTAGGGGAACAACCAGGTTAAGAGTTGGTGTGGAAGAGTCTCGGAAGATTGCCCCTGATACTGGAATAAATGACTCGTCTGTTGTGTATGATGGGTGGATAAAACCTTTTAGAAGTATCGGGCGAAGCTTTGCAACGTCGAGCGATTGAACGGGGGAGTGAATAGTAGGGTTCTGATTAGTAACGTCTGTGATAATAGTCTTCAATCGCCCAGTATGAGGTGAGGCAATGCTAATCTCGAAAGGCTTGATCGTAACTGTACACAGCGACTTATAGCAGGGGCGCTTGCCTACGTGAGATATAATTGAAGCTAGTGGTTTAGTCATTGCCCGGAGACGGGCATTGGCATAGGGGACATCGTTGTGTTTTAAGCCTTGGTTAGTTGGTAAAGCGTAAAGCGTCGTTGTGCGCAATATGCATGCACTCAAGATTACAACAACACATATATGACGGGCCAACCTCTCTGGGCTGAATTTATTTCGATATGCAGAGAGAAACGTTCGATAGTGGGGAGCGAAGGAGTTCTTTTTCACGAGCGCGATGCCTTGAGATGGTTGATAATCGTTTAGAAGCGTTTGCTACAAACAGCTC
>JAYPVM010000015.1:44273-53577 GCA_038134595.1 Pseudomonadota bacterium
TAATCGATTTCCAGAGGAGTTTCCCTTGAAAGCGTCGCGATTTGAATGTCGCTCCTGGATGGACCGGTTTTTAGCACTACCCTGCGGGCACTTACCGTCGCACTCAGTATGTCTGAGTTTTGCGTTGCTATGTCATGGGCTCGAGGGGGACTCTCTTCTGGAGAGTTGAGCGGGCTTTGAATTTTAGCGACAGTAACTGCAGTAGATTGGTTCTGCGGGAGCCTGTAAAACTTGTTAATCCGCTTGGCCGTTGTGCCATCGTAATAATCACTACTGTAGTGGGTTCTTATCTGTCCATTCGTTGGAGCTACTGAAGAGTGTTTCTTTCTGTAAGTTTCGTGAAGGGCAGGATGGCTCCTAATTCTATCGAGAGCTCCGTTTCGTGTTGTTGATGGAGGTTGGCTGGAGGCTTGATTGATATGTGAAGGTTCCGAAGTTGCCAATCCCATCGCTCGAAGGAGTTCTTCTTCCTTTCGTTTGAGCTCCTGTTCTCGGAGTGAAAGGACTTGAGGATCAGTTTCCAAATCACCGGCATGCGCTGTTGGCAGAGGAAGGAATATTCTTAAAGGAGAAAGTATGACAAGAAGAATCAATCCCTTAAGGAGTCGTTTGTGATTGGTCTTAGGTGATTGTAACGCTTGTTGCATACAGTCTTCACTTTCTGATTAATGCCCAGTTCGATGCGGCTTTTCTTCTCTTGTATATATAGTAGAGTTCGAACGAGTCTTAGGCAAATTCCGAAGGGCTGTTACGTAAGTCATTGATAATACAACCCATATGCACATACCCTGACCCATGTGCTGGGAGGGGGGTAGGTGTTGCCTTGGAAATTTGCTACACTCTGGCCACGTATCTTGCTGGAATTTACGGCGTTTTTACTACGGTAGGTGAGAGGTATGAGATTTGAGTATCTAAATGTGTTGTTGCTTGGGAGCAATGAAGCGTGGCGAGTTGGCCTGTTTGTTGTAGTGTTTTTTGCCGGATTAATGGTTGGACGGGTCCTTCGATTCTTTTTGACTCGAGCGGCAGAGCGGATGACGGCAGGTAATCGACTTACTACAGGTGTGGTCTTTACTGCACTCGCTCGTTCAATCCCTCTGTGTCTGTTGGTTTTGGGACTCAATATAGGCTTTAGTGGCTTGATAGTTCCTGACGCCGTTCATAGGTATGCCGACCCGATAATTTCTGCCGCATTTATTTCTGCGATCGCATATGTGCTTTATAGCCTTGTTGATGTCGTTGAAATGTGGCTTCGGTCCTTTGCAGATAGAACTGAAAGCACACTTGACGATATGCTCCTGCCGCTTGTGCGTAAGAGTTTGCGAGTAACGATTGTTGTTCTGGCACTTCTTCAGATAGCTACCGTTTTTAGCGATAAGCCACTGACTTCGGTGCTAGCTGGTCTTGGTGTTGGAGGTCTTGCTGTCGCGTTAGCTGCGCAAGAAACTATCAAAAACTTTTTTGGATCTCTGGTTATTTTTGGAGATAAGCCATTTGAGTTAGGCGATCGAATCGTTGTTGACGGTTATGATGGTCCGGTAGAGGAAGTTGGATTTCGTTCTACGCGACTACGAACTCTTGATGGCCATCTTGTCACGATTCCCAATGGTGAATTGGCAAACAAGATGATTCAAAATATCGGAAAGAGACCCAACATTAAGCATGATTTCTCGATAGGCTTGGTTTATGAGACTACACACGAGCAAGTGCGCAAAGCTTTGCGGATAGTAAAAGAGTTGCTCGATAATCATGAGGGAATGCATGAGGATTTCCCTCCACGAGTTTGCTTTGATTCGATGGGAGATTTCTCATTAAATATATCGGTTATCTATTGGTATCATCCGGCAGAGTATTGGGACTTTAAGGCTTTTAATGAAAATCTGCTTCTGTCTATCATGGAGCGTTTTGCAGCCGAGGGTCTTGATTTCGCGTTCCCAAGTCAGACGGTTTATCTAAAAGGCAACGGAGAGTAATCTCATACGAGCTTTGCTTGCTGTCGTTTAACAGTTGGCATAAGTAAGCGAGGTGCCGTGTTGGCTCGGATGCAGTAAGAGGTGTGTAGATTTGTACTCCAGCGCGCTAACGGTTATCTAAGTACCTTTTCGATCGCTTCTGTCAGTTCGCTGTCAAATGGCTTCGTGCTTGAATCAAAACGCTCGACGACGAGTCCGTCTCGGCCGACAAGAAATTTTTCGAAGTTCCATCCTACTGGTGTGCCACCGGTACTCGATACTAATAGCTGATATAGCGGATGAGCTTCGCTGCCCTTTGTGCGTATTTTTGAAAACATCGGAAATGAGACGCCGAATTTTGATGAACAAAACTTCTTTATTTCAGCGTTACTTCCCGGCTCCTGCCCACCAAAATCATTACTTGGAAACCCCAAAACCTCAAGGCCCCGGCTTCGGTAGGTCTCATAGAGTTTCTGCAGGTCCTTATATTGCGGTGTGAATCCGCACTGTGACGCAACATTCACTATTAGAAGCACTTTTCCCTTATAGGTTGCCAATGAAACTTCTTCTCCATCGATAGAGTTAGCTGATATAGAGTGTATTCCCGTTTGAGTTGTTGCTTCGGCCATGACGTCTCCTGTTATTAGGCTGGTTAGTGCCACCATAAGAGCATAAAAATATCTCATAAAATTCTTCCCTGGTGTATTGGTTAGATTAGGGCAACTTTAGCTTACAGAGTACCAGACATTAGGGCACTTTACCCGAACTGTCTTTCTGGCGTTTTATATATGCTATGAGGGCGCCTCTGTCCTGAAGGGCGACCTATAAATCATCTTCTTCAATGCTCTAGAAGAACCCACGTTGTTGTAAGTTCAGTAGTAGATTGTTGTAGTAGCTCTAGGATGGTTTTCTGAGATACCATACCCCAGCCTACCGATGGGTCTTCCAACAAGAGGAGGTTAGGGGTCGTTTTCTTTCGGTTAATAAGTGCCTCTATAAGACGAAGGCGCCTTAATTCAGAGTGGCTAAGAAGCGAGATCGGCATTCCGATAGGTAGGTCTCCTAATGAAAGTTGAACAGCTAAAGCGAGTGTTTTTCCTATTTTGGGAATGTTTGCAAAGAGCGCTCCGACACGCCGGATGTTTAGGTTGTATACAGTGCCGTAGGGAACTCCTTTAAAGAGACAGGAAGAGATGGGATCGATAAAGCGCATCCCGCCGCATTGCCGGCATGTTTGAGCTTCAGGGCGATGAATCTCCCTTCGATACGTTAGTTCTAGCCCAAGACCTTTGCAGTGGTTACATGTGAAGTTTTCCTTTCCCTTGCTGTGAGGAGAGAAATTTCGAGGGGTAAGACCAGCGAGCTTTGCATCAAATCCCATTGCATAGAGCTCTGCTAATTTTGACGAGAGCCCCAGCAGGTCAGCAACTGTTTGCGTGCTTCCCCTCGGTGCGTGACAAAATGTTGGAAGGCACACTGTTGCAACTTTCTCTCCAGTAAATTGAATCGTGCTCTGTCGGGTTCCATCTACTAAAAGCGACGCGAGAGATCCGATGTCGAATTTCTTTCGGGATAGCGAGATGATTGAGTTTGTGTAGAGTTCGACCGTTTGCCCCTGGTTAGAAATAAGAGTTCCGATGAGAGTATTTTGATCAAGAGAGACTGGTAGGTCTGTTACCGGTTGTATCTGCTGTCCAATCGGATCTTGAACGAAGACGATAGATCTCGAAGAGCTATGTTGTGCGTTGAGTAGTGAGATGAGTTCTGTTTGCTCTCTACTCAATAGTCCTTGGGGGATATCGACTAGGATATGCGAGGATAAATCTTGCAGAGAGATGGCGAGGCTGAGAAGGGCGATTGCATGAGATGATAGGTGCGATATCGGTGTGCCCAGAGGATACATTTCGAGGCCAAATTGTGTGCTTAGCGTCACAATCCTCTCTAGTATGCGGGGTTGATGTGGAAGAACGGAAAGCGGTGTCTCAAGGAGTGTTGGTAGCGATAATTCTGAATCGACCAGCAGGCAGTGAGCTCCTTTTGGAGGGGGGCCTCCCATAAGGTAGGAAGAGATAGAATTAACATCGGGAAATTGCTTTAGCTCTTCACATTTCGTGCACCAACCAGATTTGGAAAACGAGCTTACGTTGTCTTGTGAACTGCACGTGAGTACAACCTCTTCTAATTTCCAAAGCGATGCCAAAATTCGCGAGATCCTGGCGATTTGTTCTTTGGAGCAGATATCAGAATCGAGTTCTACTGCAAAATGTGAACTACCATCGACGGAGCAGGAGAATCCATTGTTTAATGCCCAATCCTGTAGTGTGCCGTGTGCAGAACTTGCGAGTAGTGTAATTGATACGCCTTGATACCCTTCGAGAATGTGCTGTTTGAGTTGTGTGGTACTTGGTATTCGGATAATCCTACCCCCGCATGCAGGGCAAAGAGCGTGTAGGTTTGATTCTAGTAATTGCTGTATCGGGGCAACCAGCCCCCATGCCTCGAGAATGGTAGTTTTTCGATTGCTCAGGCATTCGGGGGAAACGTAGTGATACGAATTCGCACTCTGTTGTGTTATCGGTTGTTGGAGTGGAAAAGGAATGCCTTGGTTTCTCAAAAGGGTAAGAAAATCTCGTTTTTTAATTGCCTCTCCGTACAAGCCGTCGATCCATAACTGGGATTGCCTAGAATCCGCGGGTGCGATGTGCACGTGTTGTTTAAATTCGGGGATATCCGCTGTGACTAGGGCGTGATTTGGGGAAGGGGTGTGAAGCGAGAAGGAATTTTTTGCAGAAAAGACGCTTATCGATACCGTTTTCATGACATGGGGTTGTACGTCATACGATGAGGATGTGTGGGGAGGCACGGAGGTGGTGAGATCTCCGCGCCTCTAAGAGCGACTACATCGCGGCCTTGATGGTTTCTATTCTATCTACGACGGTCTTTCGATATTCTTCCAAAAGCGTCAGCTCCTCAGCTTCAAACCTCATGACGAGTACCGGTTGTGTATTCGACGCCCGAACGAGCCCCCAACCCCTATCAAAAGTTACGCGAACACCGTCTATGGTATCTACTTTGAATTCATTAAATGCAGTTTGTGCTTCTTGAGCTACTTTAAACTTAATGTCTTCAGGGCAATCGACCCGCATCTCTGGGGTAGATACCATTGGTTTTAGCCCCGTGAGCAGCTCTGAGAATCGAACGGTTTCGTGGCTCATAATCTCTACAAGCCTAGCGGAAGCGTACAGTGCATCATCAAAGCCGAAGTAGCGATGCTTGAAGAAGATGTGGCCGCTCATCTCTCCTGCGAGATCTCCCGCGGTTTCTTTGAGCTTTCCTTTTATAAGGGAGTGACCTGTTTTCCACATGATGGCATTTGCTCCACGGCTCTTCAGATCGTCAAAGAGCTGGCTGGAGCATTTAACATCCCCAATGATTGTTGCTCCCGGCTTCTCCTGTAGGATGGCTCGTCCGTAGATTAGAAGGAGCATGTCGCCAAATACTACATCACCTTTTTCGTCTACAACGCCGATTCTATCAGCATCGCCGTCCCATCCGATTCCAAAGTCTGCCTTGTGTTCCTTTACTGCCGCAATGAGATCTTGGATGTTCTTTAATTCGGTTGGATCGGGATGGTGGTTTGGGAAATTGCCGTCTGCCTCGCAGTATAGCTCTACAACCTCAACTCCTAATCCCCTCAAGACCGCTGGGCCGACCAGTCCACCTACGCCGTTACCAGCATCAACCACTACTTTGAGTTTGCGGGGGCCAATGTGCAGTTTGCAGTTCTCAATCAATGATTTAATGTAGCTCTCTCGAATCTCTATCGAGGTAATCTTACCCCTCGTTCTCGCTACCGGTGTTTTTTGCACCTTTTCGCAACGCTCTTTCAGATCTTGAATGTCAGAGCCTGAGAGTGTCTGCTTGCCCAACAAGATCTTAAATCCGTTCATATCGGGTGGATTATGGCTTCCGGTCACTTGGATTCCACCCCCTAGGTCGTTAACGAAGACCGAGTAGTAGAGTTGTGGTGTTGGACCAAGACCGCTCATCACCACATCGAGACCTTCGTCGGCGATTCCTTCAGCGAGCGCCTCTGCATACCCAGGCGAGCTCAATCGGCAGTCGTGACCGACACCGATACGGTTCATCCCGTGATCTTTTGCTAGCGTTCCGTAGGCTCTACCTAAAATACGGGCGAAGTCCTCACTTAGCTCAACATCAACGGTGCCACGAATATCGTACTCGCGAAATATAACTGGATTAATCTCCATTGTGCGCTCCTTTTCTTTTCGAATTGTATACATCAGAATTTCCTATCCACGATATGATTCTTGTAAATATCAATAGCAAAATAGCTTGATAACTTTTCTTCTGTCTTGCGTTGCTGAATAGCCTTGCGCGCCTCCTCTCGAAGAGCTTGGTCAGCAGTTGTGTTGTCGTCCTTTTTTTCGGTACCGAATCGCTTTTCGACATAAAAAATCTGCGTTGAGGTGTCTGTAATGACTGGCTCCGAAACCGATCCCTCATCGAGTGCAAATACCACATCAAAGACCTCGCTGTGCAGATCTTTTTCAGCAATTAAACCTAAAAGCCCGCCCTCTTCCTTGTTCGGGCCCTCTGAATACGCAGCGGCTACATCAGCAAACTTCGATCCAGAGGAGAGGCGGTTCTTTATTTCTTCTAGTCTTTTTGCGATCTCCTCCGGCTCCCTTCCGGTATGGTCAATACCAATGACTCGGAGTTGCAAGGTTGGAGTTTTAGTATCCTCAGTGCCGCGACCCTCTAGGTATTGATCTATTTCGTGGTCTGATACGCTTACGCCGCCTTGAGCCATGCTGGAGACTATTTTGGTCTTCAAGATGTCGTTGTGAACCTGTCGCTTGTACCATTCGATGGTTTTGCCCTCTTTTGCGAGGACTGTTTCAAATTCTATTCTGGATAGCTGGTTTCTTCTTGCTACCTCTTCGATGTACTCACTAACCTCCGCATCAGAGACACCAACTCGTTTCTCCTTTGCTTCTGCTGCTAATATGCGCTCAGCGATTATGTTGTCTAATGTTTGTTGTGCATCGAGATCTGAGTGTAGGTCATCGGGAGATAGCTTTTTTCGTGATGAGAGTCTCTCCTCGACATCTTGAAGTGTTATCGGCTCTTCGTCGACTGTTGCTACTACGGCGTCGATGATAATACCTTCGGCGTACACGTTGCCTTTGTCACAGAGTGTTAGGAGAGCAAGGAGCAAAACGAGGGTTCTAAGTGATTGACATCGAAAGCTGCCCCGTTTTGCCTGGTCGATTTGTAGCCTTGTACTGATTCTAAGCATCTGGTTTTTATGCGGATTTTATACCCCCATAACGGTATACAAGTATTGACCAAAGCACAACAAAGAAAGCCTGAAAGTATTGAAAAATCACGCATACTGACGCGACAAGTTCCCCACAAGCGAGTTTTGCCGCGAAAGTGGGGATGCGATTGAATTGGGAGGTTACGTTGTGTGTGTTTTAGGTTCCAAAAAAGGTGCTTAGTGGAGTCTTTTTAAACTATAAGGCTAGAGCCGTCGTGCAATCCATTCGTATTCGTAGTTTCCTGTCACCGAGCTACCGGACCGTTGGACAATGGTCTTCCCTTTCAAGACTGTTCCATCGGCGGATAGTGTGGCGAAATTCTTCAGAAATGAGCCCGATAACCCCTCAATATCAAAGGAGACGTCTATCGTACTGTTCTCTCCAGGTGTCAGCGTAGGAGAAAAACTTGAAAAGATAACTTCGGCGGAGGCCTTTGAAACATTTTGTAAGCCATTGACCCGTATAGCCGTGCCCACCATTCCGTCGGAGTTTCCATCAAATGTGAGAAGCGAGTTGGCAGTTCTGTCTCCGGGTAACTCCACCACCCAGGTGCCTCGTATTTTTTCATCGAACTCATTTAGCGCAACCTCAGTGGCTTCTACCGGCTCCGATGATGACGTACGTGCTTCTCTCGTATCGCTGGAGGGCGAAGTGTTGCCAGCTAACCCGTCAAGGGTAGCTTCGTGAATAGATTTTTCTATCCAATCAATTGAACTGCCGGTGATTGCTTTCCCTTCGACTCGTCGTGTGAAGCCTCTGCTAGCAATTGCCGCACCGTTTTCATTGCCGTCCGGTTCATAGTAGAGATGAGTTATTCCCATTTCCACGGCAGGTCGCACCTCGCCTTTTTGTGAGATGCCATCTCGATTATCATCAAACCAAAGAGATATATTAGAGAGTTCGTCTCCGGATACACCGCCATCTTTATCCTTATCGAGTGTCTGTAGGGCCTCGTACCCATTTTTCCATGGTGTAGAGGAGTCACCTGTCTTGCCCCCGTTAAACCAATTTCCAAATAGTTGTCTAGCGGATGTAATCTGCCCGTCGCCAGCGGCATCAAACACCAAAAGAGGTAGTGTAGATGATGCCCGCCACATCCAATCGGTGGCGTTAGAATCAGGATGCAGTTTGAATTTAACTATGGTACTCGGAAGATTCTTGTAATCCTGAGACCAGACTAGCGATATGGGGCTGCCTACTTCGACTTCGAGCGAGGCATAACATTCTCCTACCTCATCTCTCACTGAGCTAGGCTCTTGGAGCTCGCAGGATGCATTTACAAATAATCTGCCTCTGCTACATCCCGGTGTTTCTCTACCTTTGTTCCCCGAGACGTTCCCCCCACCTATCAATCCTTGTCCGTTATGTCGATCTGCTCGCGGTGAGCGCCACTTTCCCCTACAGTCTACAAATCTTTTATTTTCCTCGTATTTAGCTCCACTTCTCTCGCTCCCAGATAGTTTCAGCAACTCTCCCCACAGTCGGCCTGATTGATGATACCCGTCGGCATGTCTGGATTCGAGGTCTTGCCAAATTTCAGCAAGACATTGTAATTCAGGTTTGCGCATCCAATTTGTAGAACCACCTTTGACATGAGTTTGGCTGTTGTTGAAGTCAATTCTGTACAACTGACATCCAGGAGGAGGAGTTGGGGTCACCATGACCACCGCTGGAGCACTACTTCCAGAAGGTTCTGAGGTGTGCTGGGCAGATGATATGGTGGGAGAGGAGTGTAGATAAATGACTCCGCATGTGATTGCAGTTAGTGCTGTAAATCTGATTTGCCAGACTCTTTTTCCAAATTGAGAGGAATTTCCTTTCATGCGCACGATATCCTAATTGCTCAGTTCAGACAGTAGGTCGTCAGTTCGATAGAGAATCTTGAGCGAAATTTTTGCTGTCGTAAATTAAAGATCGATTGGCGGATAGTAAAACCATATAACTTGTAGGAATGCCGAATGATTTGATGAAATTGGGTTGTCAGTTCGTTTCCGCCTCGTATTCTAT
>JAYPVM010000016.1:0-44560 GCA_038134595.1 Pseudomonadota bacterium
CACCCTGCTAGAGTTTATCGCACAGATCGAGCAACGATTACACCCCCTTGCTCCTTGCAGGCAGCTCTTTCTAACCATCTAATGGCATTGAAAAGCTTGATTGCAAAAACTCCATGCAATGTAAGCGCAAAACACCCCCCACACCTACCCCAGCAATCACTCGTACATGCCTCAGCCGCCCATTTCAGCGAATAGCCAGGTAGGAGCCTCCCTAGAAAAATGCTCATTTACCATAGCCGTCCTTGCTAACCACCTGAAAACACGCTACAACTGACGAGCAAGTCATTCAGCTACAGGTACGAAACCCAGCCATGAAGCCCATTTCACCCCAAATCGCCGTATTCCTCATCGTCTTCTTAGACGTAATGGGCTTTGGACTCATTATTCCCTCTCAGCCTTTTCTAGCAGAACACTTCGGTGCTACACCTGCGACCGTTACGCTTTTGGGCACAACCTACGCTCTCATGCAATTTTTGTTTGCTCCGATGTGGGGAGGCGCATCTGACAAGTACGGAAGAAGAGGTATCCTTTTATGCTCGATCTTTCTTACCATGATCGGTCACAGCCTTTTTGCTGCAGCAACATCTCTTGCCGCACTTTTTCTCGCCAGGGGCCTAAGCGGTATCGGTGCCGCCAACATATCTACCGCTCAAGCGGTACTAGCTGACACCAACCCAACCAATGAACGAAGTCGTGCGATGGCTATTGTAGGCGTAGCGTTCGGACTCGGATTTGTTGTGGGACCTGCTTTAGGCGGCGCGCTGTTCTTAGTAGATACCAGAGCACCTGCCGCGATGGGAGCCCTACTCGCTGCTGGAAACTTTTTACTTGTCTATCTGTGCCTACCAGAGACCCGCAAACCTGGTATTGCATCCTCCCACACCCGCATTAGGCACCGAGATTTGTTGTATATAGAACGTCCTATCCTGCCTCTTATATGCTCGACACTCCTCTTTGTAATTGCTTTCTCACTAATGGAGCAGAGCGTCGGTTTATACATTGAATCAAAGTGGGTCGATATAGGCGATCAGAATCGCATGCACGATGCCACAAAATTAACGAGTGGATTTTTAGTAGTCGTTGGCATCACAGCAATCCTTGCACAAGGTTATTTTGTGCGAAAATGGCTCCGTACACACAAAGAGACCACTCTCATCTTTTGGGGGCTAGGACTTGTAGCCTTTAGTCTTATTCTTATCCCTGCACTTGGATATATTGGCAACTACACCTTGTTTCTACTATCAGGAGCAGGGCTGGCCTTTGGAAGCGGTATGTACAATCCATCCATGGCAGGCCTGATTTCGATTAGCTCCGCCGAGGACAGGCAGGGACGCAGTCTTGCAGCAAATCAATCGGCAGCAGCACTTGGTAGGATTATTGGGCCAACAGTGGCGGGCACACTTTTTACCCTAGACACCGCCTTGCCGTATTTAGCCGGAGTGGTACTTTTAATTGGGGCGGCAATATCACTTGCAAGGGGTGGAAGCCAAAATTAAAAACATATCAAACAGACCAAACCCTATTCGAATGCCGAGAACGACCGTAGAGACATAGAGTTTGTGAAGAAGTCCCCGCAAATATTTGGAAATCACCAATCAGAACTTGGAACACCAGTGACAATCAGCTGCAACAAACACAATGCACCTACACACCAGCATTCCATTCCAACTACATATTTACCCGACTGCGCAGATCCTCTATGCTTATAGGGCTCATGGGGATTCAATGTTAGAACTAGTAAGAACAACACTCACGTACTCAGATTTTTTGTATCAATCTGTCAAGCGAGACATCAACAACAAGTACAGACGATCAGCGCTAGGATATGTTTGGAGTATGTTAAACCCTCTGCTGATGATGCTCATTCTTACCCTTGTCTTTTCGACCATGATGCAAAGGGATGTAGAGCATTATCCAGTTTTTCTTTTTTCTGCGATGCTTCCCTGGACATTTTTTTCGACAACTCTCCAGGGTTCACTCCGGAGCATCTCAAGAAATGCTAAGATATTCGGACAGATCCCTGTACCCAAATACCTGTTTATATTGTCGCTTACCTTTTCAAACCTCTATAGCTTCGCAATTACTCTAGTGCCATTCATAGCTATCACGCTGCTCGTTGGACATCCGCTTTCATGGACACTGTTGCTTACGCCACTATGCCTTCTTCCCTTACTCGCCACCACCATAGGGGCGGCCCTACTAGCCGCCACGCTTAATGTTTTCTTTGAGGACATCGAGCACCTGACCACGGTGCTCATCCGAGGGTTATATTTTCTATGTCCGATAATTTACCCGGCATCAATGCTCTCTGAGAAAACGAGGATAATACTGGAGTATAACCCCCTCTTCGCTCTAATCACGCTGTTTAGAGATGTGCTGTACTTCGGGAAACTCCCGTCATCCTACTTGCTCGGAATAACGAGTCTAACATCCCTTGTAATACTCTCTCTCGGCTATTTGATATTTCAGCGCGCAGAGCGCAAGATGATTTATTTTGTGTAGAATATGAACGAAGAAGTCGCCGTCTCACTAGATAACGTCACAATACAATACCGCTCGTACAAAGAGCGGCCACATTCCCTTAAGGAATCGGTCATAAAATTTATAAAAACTGGACAAATATTTAATCATGCTACGTTTAATGCCGTAGAAAACCTATCTTTGCGTATAAAGCGTGGCACATCTCTTGGCATCCTCGGTAGTAACGGAGCGGGAAAAAGCACTCTCCTAAAAGTAATTGCGGGAGTTCTGCCCCCCTCGTCTGGCACGATTACTATCAATGGCAAGCTCGACTGCCTAATCCAATTAGGTGCTGGATTTGATTCGGAGCTAAACGCTGTCGAAAACATCTACCTTTACTCGGCATTACGGAAACGCTCCGTTAAAGAAATGAAACCTCGAGTGAGAGCTATCTTAGAATTTGCAGAGCTTACTGAATTCGCCACAACCCCCATCAAATACTACTCATCTGGAATGAGCGCTCGTCTCGGATTTGCAGTAGCTATGGACTGCAATCCTGATATCTTCGTCGTTGACGAGGTACTATCCGTCGGAGACTCACGGTTTCGAAAAAAATGCGAGAGAGCCTTTGCTGACATCCTATCAGGTGGAAAAACTATTGTCATGGTAAGCCACGACATGAATGCGCTGAAACGGATCTGCTCGGAAGCCGTACTACTCTCTGCGGGAACTGTCGCCTACAGGGGGACTCCTGAAGATGCTATTAAGATCTACATGGATGATGGCTACAAAACCCGCTTGAGTAGCCTCAAAGCGGAAGCGAATCAGTAAAAGACGAATTGAGATGCGACTTTCTTTTTCTTCTTGTGCGAGATAGACTTTGATCGCATTAAATTCTTTACACCATCCGCACGAACAGCCCTAGGAGTCGTACATATGGCGCTTGAAAACCAGACACCCCCTACCACGATCGGTTCTGAACGTGCTTCGCATTCCACCCCGCAAGCCAACTGCAAAAATCAACCCCCTTCCTCCCCAAAGCCCCAGATACCAGAGCAAAAAACTCAAACGAAGCAAATACTAACAAGAAGGCTCCGTGAGTCGGCTTATTCTATATTGTACAAAATCAAAACGTCTCGTCTTTATCAGAAATTACGAGACAACAGAGCTCTTCATGAACTCTACATGAACCTCAAGACCAAGCTAAAAAAAGCCCGGAAATATGAGATCCCATTATCTGACGATCAACTAAAAGCCAAGGTCGAAGCGTACCTACTCGCAAAGAAGAGTCGCGGAAGAGCAGAGGTTGTCGTCTACACCGCAGTGATTGATAATTACGACAGCCTAAAAATCCCCCTCTCCCTCAATCCCGAGTGGGACTATGTATGCTTCACAGACCGCGCTGAGTTTTCCGGCAATCACCCATGGGAGGTTCGCCCGATTCCTTTTATTGATGCCGACTCGACTCGGTGTGCTCGTTTCGTAAAGACACGCCCAGACATCTGCCTACCAGAGTACAAACAAAGTATCTGGATTGATGCAAACATCCTCATTCGAGATGATTTTCTAGAGAGTGCTTTCGACCAATTTAGCATGAGCTCTCACCTCGTTGCCGGAATCCCCCATTCACAACGAGATTGTACCTATGAGGAGTTTAAAGCGTGTAAGGAACTCATCAAAGACTCCGAAGAGGTTTTAAACGAGCAAGAGCGTTTTTATCGAAGCAATAATTTCAAGCCCCAATGCGGGATGATTGAAACAAATCTTTTTTTTAGAAAACACCTAGAATCGTCTGTTATTGAATTTCAAAAAACGTGGTGGAGGCTCCTTAATCGTTACTCACGGCGAGACCAACTGTCGATTGTACCTGCCCTGCAGTCAGCATCGCTTGAATGGATGGAGATAATGCCGCGTGGAATGTTTATTGCGAATCACCCCTCTTTTTACATCTTCTTTCACGGCGCAAAATGGTCAGCAGAAGCAATCCAGTATAAGGTGCCTGGCTTTTTACCCCGTGCTTTTTGCGCTTCAACCGAACCTTTTTGGAACAATCCAAAAACCCTTCCATTCACCAAAGAGACAGCCGAAGCACTCCCGAGAGAGCCTGTCGATATCGTCATATGCGTTCACAACGCACCAAAAGACGTCGATCGTTGTCTGCAATCAGTAGTGCGATGCGCCCAGCCGTTGGATACCATTATTGTTGTTGATGATGGATCGGATAAAGAAACTGCCACCATCATCGACCGCTATGCACAAACATCTTCACAAATTAGAGTACTGAGGCATGACTCACCCATCGGCTATACCCGCTCAGCTAATTCAGGCTTACAAGCTTCAAAAGCAGAGCTTGTCATACTCCTTAATAGCGACACAATCGTCACCGAGAACTGGTCAGGGAAGCTTCTTCAAGTAGCACAACAAGCTCCCCACATCGGCATTGTTGGACCCTTAAGCAACGCTGCATCATTTCAGTCAATTCCACGCATAAGAGATCCTAAAACAGGGAAATTAGCGACAAACGAGATTCCCAAAGGGAAGACTATCGAGGATATGAACGCTCTGTGTGAGCAGCACGGCTACACCTCCTCCTTTCCACTTGTGCCACTCGTAAATGGATTCTGCATAGGTATCAGTCGGAAGGTTATCGAGACGATTGGCTACTTTGACGAAGAGAGCTTTCCAATGGGATATGGCGAGGAAGATGATTACACTCAGCGTGCGCTTGATGCAGGATTCATGCATGCGATCGCTACACACTGCTACGTGTATCACGCAAAATCAAAAAGCTTTGGATCCACCCGAAGAACGCAATTGGTCGAGCAGGGGCGAGAAAAACTTTGCAACAAACACGGGGAGCTAAGAATTCAAAGGGCAGTTTCAACTATGGCGAACCATCCGATTTTAGGAACGTTGCGTAGGGAAATTTGCCAAGCTCTCAGCATAATGGACATGCAGCGCCACAAGCGGTACTTGTCGCGATATCAGGGATTAGTAGAGGACAACGTACAATCGATATTGCTTTCTACGAAACAATCGTCCCCTCAAACCGACGAACCTGCTAAAGAGCAGAACAACCTACAAGCAGACAACATATTGGTGATAACAAGTCATTCAAATCTCTCCTCTGACGAAATAAGAGAGACGACACGCAGCAATCTAAAGAATCTAGTCGATAGCAATTCGCACGTCTCTGTGGGCACTATTGACAATGTCTTTCACTATAAGCCCCACAGAGTGTTGCTGTATGACCTCACAGCGTACTCTAAAAGTGACATCCGAGAGCTTATCTCTTTTTGCAAGTCACGGAACATACCTTTGTGCTGCACATCGGAAATGCTCACCTCCTCTAAATCACCAAAGAGCATCATCTCGTTGATTCGCAGGCATGTGGATTGCGTTTTAAATTAACCTGGCATAAAGGGGGAGATGTAGAGTAATTAGCCACCGCACTCAAACGGACGGATCTGGGTAATATTGCAACCTTTTGAAACCCCTGCAATGCTTTTCAAAAATGTAGGTGTATTAGGGCACTCTGAAGTTATAGCGGGCGCGGGTTAACGCCCATGCGAATTGATGACAGTAGCTATGCAATGAATAAAAGAGCCACAATCACAACAGGTGGGAATACGGATACTCCCACAATAATCCGCCAAAAATTTGCTTGGAAACCTGTCGTTAGGTATCAGACTTCTCTGTCCGCCGAACTGCATAGAAAAATTCAACAGTGTCTCTACGACTGCGGCTAGTCCCCAAATATCGCCATACTATAGAAGAGTCTTTCGGCATTTTATCACCTTCTCGAACATAGATATCACCAGGTTCGAATTTAACGAAATCAATATCAAAAAATATAAAATTAGGCCTGAGACTTGGATTAAAGAATCGTCCCGCCCGCAAAACTTTCCAAGGCCCCACAATCTGGCCTACTGCAGAATTCTCTTGCTTAAGGCCTTTGATGACTCTTTGTAAATCAGTCATAGCAGTCACCCCATTTTTCATCGTAAATGTAAATTTGTTTGACCACTGCGCGATGCTCAAGCCAGAATAAATCACAACGGGCGCAAGAAGTAGTAGACATATGAAATCACGAGCCCCACTAAAAAACAGCCCGCTGACACGACGGAGAAACGCGGCCATACCGAACATGACAAGCAAACTCGATAATAAGGTTATTATAGTTATATAGCGGTGCTTTGTTCTTAGAAGAGGCACTAAAGGATCTAACTTAACTGGCGCAAGACTCATACCCAAAAAACCCAAAACTATCGCCAAGGAAAGTAAATGCACAACTCTATTCTTACTAAAGATCGACCAAACGAGGCTCAAGCCCGTCAAAACAAGATAGGTAGGGTAAAACGCAACATTCCACACTGGATTGCTGGTATAGAAGTTTCCTTTCCACAGTAGATGAATGAAACGAGTCAACATCTGCGACCAAGAATAATTCATGGGAACTCTCCCTTGATCTATCCATAGTTCACGCGCTCCGTGAACATGTCCGCCCAAAATTACATTGATTCGATAGAAAGGATCGCCAAAGACTATCAGGTAAGCGGTCGCCTCAATAATTAGAATCCCTACCGTGAAAGCACTTAAGTAGAGCAAACACTTTCGCACCTGCTTTTCACGCCAATGGATTATCAGGTAGACGGGTACTGCCACGCATAGAAATGCAGTGGTTTCTTTTGTCCACACTGCACAGAAAAAACAGCCAGCTGCGGCCAGAACATTCAGCAAACGAGTCTTTTCTGAGACCTCCTCGCGAAGCCCTAAAACAACAAAAAAAAGTCCGAAAACAAACCAAAAAATCGCAGCTATCTCAGGCAGAACCAACGTTGATATGCCCAATAATCCTGGCTCCACGATGGTAATCAGCGCTAACACAAGGGCAATTACGGGTGGATTCGAGAGAGAAAGGAGAGCGTAGCAAGACAATCCGAGCGTAAGAAAGGCTGCCAGGGCGGTTGCATAATAGGCCGTTGCGGTATACCCGAATATAGCCAAGAAAAGCTTTATGAAAAGAATGAAACCTACTCGTTGTCCATTACTGTCAACGTACTCAGGCTGATTACCAGCTGCATATTCAAAGTAGCTACAATCATCACTCATCAGAGGCTCTTGCAATACCTCTCGGAATAAGAGAGTAGACAAAACTACTAAAACTAGTATGCATAGAACGTGCCGGAGTTTCATGGACTTGAATATTGAATAAGGGGCCTGCTGCTCAACGAGAGGAAAAATCCCATCATCAAGGCGATCGCTATTGAGGTCTTTATTTATTAGGTTCAATTGGTACTTCTTGCTGATAGGCTAGTCTTTCAAACGCTTAGCGCAAAATCAAGTTCCCACTTAAAATATCACGTGTCAAGGCATGATAACCTTTCAACATCACCTGGAATCGTGTTTGACTTGTGAGAGTATGACACAACCATCCTGCTACGTATCCCGTCGGGAAAGCACCCGTGATAAGAGCGCACCTAGCCCGTGCATGAACGGATATTAAAACTAGAGATGCTCAGAGCCCAAGCGAAATTCAGAGTTTCTGCTCGCCTGACAACCTAGCTCAGAAACCTCGCCGAGACATAGGACTAGGATAAATCGCACGGTGCCTCAGCAGCCGCAAGATATTCCTTTCCGATCTTGGCCCAGGTGAACTCCTTCAACACTCGGTCCCTCGCCGATCTTCCCAATCTCATTCTATCCTCGGGGGGCAGTGCCAAAGCTCGTTCGATAACCTTTATCATGTCAGAAGCGGAACACCCATCAAAATAAAAATCGTGGTTCCCCAGAACTTCCTTATTGCCAGGAATTGGTGAGGCCAAAATGATTAATTCAGCAAGTTGAGCCTCCAGCAGATTCATTGGAAAATTTTCATTCAATCCAGGAAATACGAAAAAAGAACACCTGCGATATAACTTTTGCCATGCAGAGGAGCCATGGACTAACCAACCATGAAAGTAGAAAGTGTGTTGAGGGACCCTGCTACTTAAATCTTCCAACTCTCGCCTTGAAGGACCATCACCAACTATATGAATAACAACTGGCTGCTCTATATGACGTAAAGCCTCTATAAATTCGTGATAATTCTTCCTTCGAACTAGACGAGATACTATTAGAAAACTATTATCCCGTATCTCATCAACATCCCTGAACAATTGAGGATTCACCCCATTTGGAATTACTCTCACTCCCTGTCCGAGACGATTTTGCCGGATCAAGTTAGCCTGATAATGAGATGGGGCCGTTACGGTATCTACACGTTTAATTAAAAAATGCCAAATTGGTTTCACGAACGCGTGGATAATTTGGTAACGATCTGTATTGTATCCGGGGACATCGGAGCCGTGAGAGGTCACCATAGTAGGACATTTGCGATTAAGGCTCTTTGCAAATAGAGCCAGTATGCCCTCTGGGACTATCGAGTGCGCATGAATAAAAGCGACTTTCCTCGTTTTCATTATTGAATATATCAAGCCAAGTGCAGCCAGGACAAATCTCAACATCTCCCACACATAGCTACTGTCCTGATGTCTTCTTCCACATCGAACTCTCCAAACTTCGATAGATGGTTCAATGACTTCGTGCGTCTTCATTTGTCCGAAATGCATAGTTACGTAGCAAACCTTATACCCGCTACGGACATACTCACGTGACACGTCAAGAGCGACGGCACCCGCACCGCCGC
Source organism: Pseudomonadota bacterium (assembly GCA_038134595.1). Lineage (GTDB taxonomy): Bacteria > Bdellovibrionota_C > UBA2361 > UBA2361 > OMII01 > OMII01. The sequence continues at coordinate 9,149 of JAYPVM010000016.1, forward strand.
CAATCGGCGGTAGCTCTCTACAAAGTACAAGTACTGTTTCGCAATGGCCAACGGTTCCAAGAGAACAGGCGTTCATAAAAATGCAATCCTTCTTAAAATAAGCCCTAACGAGGTAATCAACTCATCGAACTCGTAATACTCTCGAGACTTTTCTCCAGTTGATTCTGGGCAAGCACACGTAATTCTTCACAACGCCGACGACACTGCTCCGCTATAGTATCGCGATGAGCCTGGATAGCAGCTAGTCGCTCCTGGATGACTTTCGCTCCACCGGGGGTAGACGCCTCGCCTATCGAAAGTATTAAATCACGCATTCCCATGTGATCATAATGTTCTATTCCCTTGTGTTCGTAAGCAATGTGTAGCGCTGGAACACCCGCAATATGTGCCATGATTGTCGAGTGCAGACGGACTCCTATCATTACATCAAGCATCGAAAAAATGGATAGCAATTCAAATGCGGAGACATCTTCCTCTAGAAAGCTAACCACATAATTGCTAGGAAGCTTGGATTTAAGCTCTTCCAACAAAACAATATCGTCCTCCCACATCTCTGGATAACGACGATACATTGGGACCATCAATATTTGGGAATATGCACCGTTTGCCGAAATAGCTTGAGCCATTTCCGAAATTAAAGTTTGCATTCTTTCAGCACCACCTGGCGCTTGATTTTTGGAGCGAAATTCTGTTGGTAACCATCCACCTCTTTGGTGATACCAACGTCTTAAATTAACACCGAGTATTGGTCGAGAGATGTCGAATTTATGTTTTTGAAGGTATGTTCGCCCGAATTCGGATTGAGGTGGCTCTAGCAACAAGGCGCTATCAACTCCCAATGCCACCTCTGCTGCGGACATTGCGGCATCCTCTAACAGGATTTTTTGTGCTGTCGGCTCCCTTACTATTGCATAGTCAATTAGGCGAGAGATAAGTTTCAGACAAAACTTACCAAAACGAGTCCTGATCGGTCCGGCACCTTGAAAAGCTAATACAAATCTCGATCCTCTCCTTTTCAGCAACAATATTCTAATAAACAGCAAAGCGATTTTTATCTTACTTCCAGAATCCTGAAGATCCACCCCTCCTCCCCAATACACGGGGGGCCTCTTCTTGAGGATCTCTCCCTCGAGTCGATTGGTTAGATATCCTCTCACTGGTGCCGGTGGTATAGGACAAACGTCATCGAAGTCCTTGAAATGCTCCGGATAAAACGAGCTCACATAAACTATACCTACCCGAGGTGACCGCCTCAATCCCGCCACGACCCCAGCTTGATTGGCAAAATCTCCTCGATTAGCTCGAACGAACCGAGCCAAAAAAACATCTGTTTTCAATACATAAATCCTATAAGAGAGAAGTCTCTATTGTCCAACTAATTAGCATAAGCATATTGGAAAAAACTCATTGTATCAACTGTTTAAGCAAGCGACGCGTTCAAAAGTAATAATCCGTTATCGGTCGCATACTAATTGCAAACCAGGATTAGAATTGGTGTTTTTTAGGCCTCTTGCGCCCGTTCTGCTTGTCCATCGCCGGCGCTAGACAAAGAAAAAACGATTCGCTACTATCTAACATATTTTTACGCGGGGCTACTGACATGTCTTCATCAATACTTAGCTCACCTAACCTCTTAGCACCAGCCTCTAAGCTTGAACGCAAGTTAATTATAATAGTACCAGCTTATAATGAGCAGGACACTGTTGCTGAGACTATCGCTGTTTTGAAGGCGGCGCAAAATTACTGCGATTCGGGTTATCGTTGGTTGGTCTACGTGATTAACGATGGCTCTCAGGATGCCACAGCTCAAGTCAGCATCGACGCGGGTGCGGACCGGGTTATAAATCATCGAGTCAATCTCGGACTGGGCGCTGCCGTACGCACCGGGCTCATTGCGGCTAGAACTGATGGTGCAGATGCGGTTATAAAGTTCGACGCAGACAGACAACACGATCCCACTGACATCTCGGCAATGCTTGAGTTTCTTGTAAATGACTCAGCAGATGTCATCTATGGCAACCGTTTTGAGCGTATAAATTACTCCATGCCACTAGTTCGTAGGATTGGAAACATAGTTTTTACAAAACTCATGAGCTGGCTCACTCAATGGGAGATTAAAGACAGTCAACCTGGTATTTTTTGTGTAAACCGAACTTATCTTTGCCAGTTTTACTTACCGGGCGATTATAATTACACACAACAAATCCTTTTGGACGCATATCACAAAGGTATGCGATTTGCGCAAGTGCCTGTAGCGTTCCACAAGCGAGTAACCGGTAGCTCGTTTGTTTCACTCAAGTATCCCCTCAAAGTTATCCCACAGATCGTAATGGTGCTGGTTGGTGTCAAACCGTTAAAGGTATTTGCGCCCATTGGGATGTTTTGTCTATTGCTTGGAGGGGGTGTAGCGACAGTTCAGTTTGCCTTTTGGCTTTTTGCCGAGGGTGCTAAGCCAGTCACCAACGTTAATTTAGTGCTTGGACTTTTGGTATTTGGTATGCAAAGTTTATTTTTCGGACTACTAGCAGACCTAATTGTCAAGAAAACCGCTGGAATAACACGACACCCCCTGGATTAACGTAATTTGTCAGAAGTAGAGAATCGAAGATGGCAACCTATCCCTGCAAGACTCCAAGGCAGCAACTATTCCCCCCCGCGCGTTATTGGACCATGCGATTACTGCGAAGAATGACCCCTCAAAGGATTGTTGCCACGATGCTAGATCGTGGATTCTACCTAAAAGCTGGCTGGGATACGAGCGCTCCAAACGTATCATTACAGCTGTACGAAGACGCTGCACGGCAGCACGGGAAAACACTTCGGGATTCCCATGTTTGCATCCTCGGGTACGGTGGCGGATTCGCAGTCGCACTACATATGTTGGAACTAGGGGTACGACATGTAACGCTTCAAGATCCATATTGTGAGAGGCGTAATTACCGCAATAAACAACTTGATCCATCGCGTATGGCGAAGTTTTTCGACAACGATGGTGGCACGTGGCTTCCGAAACACGAATATATCACGGTCACTAGGGAGCCTATGGAACGGCTTGCAAGTGCGAGTTCTCAAATTTTTGACTTCGTAGTCTCTAGTTCTGTATTAGAACATGTTTCTGACCTCAAATCAGTAATACCCGCTTGCGCGCAACTAACAAAACCCGGCGGTCTAAATATACATGTCGTTGACTTACGCGATCATTACTTCAAGTATCCCTTCGAAATGCTCTGTTACTCGACAGCTACTTGGAACCGTTGGCTTAATGCTAGTAACAACTTGAATAGATGGAGATTACCCCAATACCAAGAGATTTTTGATGGGCTTTTCTCGCGAACTGAAATTCATATTTTAGAATCCTTAGAAGAGGATTTTTACAAAGTTCGCCATCGAATACGGCCAGAGTTTCTGACGGGAATAGATCAACAAGATGCGGTTGCACGCATTCGCGTGGTGGCAACAGCGGGTGAATAAAGTAAGACTTTGACTGACCGCGCTATCCTGGCTCGTTATATCGATCTTTCTGCAAGAGACGGGTGATAAATAGGGTCCCCCCGGCACACAAGCTATGAAATATCGAGAACCCGTAAACGACAAAACACACCAGTAACACCTGTTCGGTGCTCAGACCTGCACGTCCCCAGAAATACAAGGCAACTAACTCTGTTACTCCCCTTCCCTGTATTGTAAACGGCGCATTAGACATAAATAATATCACAGGCGCACTAATGAGATATGTCGTAAAGGGCGTTTCTATACTGAATGCTAGCGAGACAAGCCAAAAAAGTAATGCATTAGAAATAAAGTAAAGTAGAAGAAGTAAAGAGGAAACTACCAATTGGCTTGTGTCTTTCAAAAGTATAAAAAATACATTTGAACCCACTGCAAAAATCGACCTGAACTTCTCAGGAACGATCGATTGGACAATGGAAAGTTTCGATAATTTTTCAAAATATCTCCTACGACGAAGATCCGGTGCGGCAATAACAATTACCAGGCATAATAATCCCAGACATAAAATCAGCAAGCTATATGTCGATACAGCCACGGTCAGCAACACAGCAACGGTGAGTATAAATCCTAGCACTAATGTTTGCATTCTCAGAAACATCAAAATCCCCAACATCTCCGACTTGGAGCCCCCTTTCGATGATTCAATTAATCGGTAACTATCGCTGCCGAGCTTGCCCGGTACGAACGAATCAAATGACATTGCAGTAAAATTTAGCAACAAAATCCGATACAAGTTGATGCGAGGGGCATATTTAAGACTAAGCACATACCACCGTATGCCTTGTAAGATAATCAAAATAAAACTCGATGCTAATGCTATACAAATTAGCCTGGGATTAGCCGTTGCAATCCCAACCAGAAAATCCTCTATATTTAACCGAGCGATCAGAAAAGTTAAAATCAGCGCTGGGAACAGCATGCGCCACCAATGCTTCACATTAACCCCTACTCTCTTCGTTCTTTAGTACAGCATGAAATATGACCTCTTCGTGCATCAGTTTTGATTTAAAGGTCTTCATGGATCTAATTTCGTAACCAGCCCGGTCAAAAACATCCCTAAGCTCTCCCTTTGAAAAGTTGTTTACCCATCCGAGCGAGAGCCTATATGGCCAAGCAAATAATCGTCCAACGCAGTACGAGAATACTACCTCGGGTGCGACCTCAACAGAACGACGAGCCACGGCTTGAACGTCATGTACATATTCTAGTACGCCCAAAAATGTAATAAAATTAAAGGAGCCGGCTGGAAATTCACCTTTATTCAAATCAACAACTAGACAATCATCTGTTCTCTTGACGATATCTGCTGGCTGGTATCTAACTTTGGCAGGCAGGCAATCTCTGAGATGCATTTGTCCAGCGCCGACATCCAACACACTCACAGCATCGGGAATATGCTCCGCTATCGCCCTAGCTCGATTACTCCATTCAGAATCAAGGCTACCAGCCCTCGACCAGCGTTCATAATCGCTTTTTTTCCCCAATAATAGCGTTAAGGTTGATAATACACGACCACATGACGGCCGTACATTTGACAGTAATTTCATCTGGTCTCTTGTCCTCCTCGCGACTATGAGCTTCTTAATATGCTAGATGATAGTCCGCAATACTTATTGGTTTTCAAAAACAAACGCCTGCCCAAGCCCCGTAAGCGAAAGCTCCAAACAGACTGCATGCTTGGCTGCCACACTCAACATACCTACCATCATCATTCCAACCAGAGCAATGTTTGATAGCTACTTATTAGCGTATTGAAATGCATGGTCATAGGCATCTTGATAAACTTTCACCACGCTACTCCAAGTTCGATGCTCGCGCACCCACCTTGCCGCATTCTGCGCCATCAATCTCCTGCGCGAATCGTCATTTAGCAGTACTTTCGCAACATCAGCAAGCGACTCTGCATCGCCAGCCTTGAAGGACGCTCCGGTTTCATTCTCTATTATCATGCTTCTGAGTGCCTCGACATCGCTTACCAAAAGGGCGCGCCCAGTCGACATAGCCTCATAAGGTTTTAGAGGGGTAACATACCTACAGACTCGGAAGGGTAACCTTGGAACCACAAAGAGATCGATGAGAGAATAATAACGCAATACATCGCTATGTTGAACTTTGCCCGTAAAAATTACATCTTCAGCGACCCCAAGATTCTGGGCCAATTCTTCGAGACTTTGCCTTGCCTCGCCATCTCCCACTATAAGAAGCTTCGCACCTGCGATATTTTTTCTCACGCTGGGAAAAGCCTTAAGCAGCACATCGATGCCCTCATAGCTGACAATGGAACTGATGTATCCCAAAATCTTACATCCCTCGATCCCCAGCTCTTGCGCTAAATCAGAATCCCTCTCAATTATTGGAAACTTCTCTACCTCAACTGCATTGTGCACAGTAAAGACTTGATCGGCCGCAATTCCCCTGGCACATATCTCCTCCTTCTGAGAATCAGAGATCGTAACTACAGCGTCAGCCATGCTCATACATCTTGTCTCTAAGTCTCTAAAAAATGTATAGCGCTCTGTTTCTTCAGTTATTACGCCCTTTGATACCTGTGTGTCTTCCCACAGTCCACGCATTTCATAGACGAACGGAAGACCGAGCGCCCTCGCCGCCGCAAGTCCAGCTATTGCGTTTTTGAAGTTTGATGCAGCGTGAATCAGATCTGGCTTTTGCGTAGTTGCGACATCTCGAACGCTCTCGGCGTATTCCTGCAAGAAAGAGTCAAGAGGTCGCCTATTGTAATTTGCTTCTCCGGTGCACGTGCTCCGAAAATATGAAATGCCATCGATGACATCCTCCGCATTGTAATCCTTCATCCCCATGTCAACGGGAAAGCCCGGCTTCGTAATAACTATGGGCTCGTACCCCAGCTTCTGCTGATTAGTAACAATGTAATGAGACCTGACGGTATATCCGCTTGTCTTATACGGTAGGGAATTCTCCAGAACGTGTAGCACCTTCTTCACACCGCTTGGAAATTTAACAGGTGCGGGGGTGAGCGTGGGCCAGAAGCCATCCTCATAAACAGCCCGGTCAGCCTTTAACAGCTCCTCTAGCTCCCGATATGCCGGATGATTGGGCTCGCGCGCAAGCGCTTTACTGATAGCTGCCCTCGCCTCTGAATATCGCCCTGTGTTCCTATAAAATCTCGACAATTCAAACTGGACCTTGGTGCCACCCAACCCCACACTCACGATCTCGGTCAATATGTGCTCAGCTCCGGTATGCTCTCCCTGCGCGACGAGTGCCTTTGCCAACTTTATACAACTACCAGCTTCCCGCTCCTCCTGGATATCCAATTTCACTGTCCGTAATAGATTAAGGAAGTCTTTTGTTACTAGGCTAGCGTCTCTGCTGAATGCTATTTGAGCTAAATCTGCGTAAGGGCTTTGTAGTTTTTTGGTGTGCGTTAACCGTTCTATAACGGCATTAAAAAAGATTTGCATTTTAGCATGCAATCCCTCTGTTGAGCTCATGTATTCAAAATGTTGCTCTTCACTAACAATCGACGCCACTGTCTTAAGAACATTGTCTGAATTACCTTTGCAATCCACCGATACCAAGTCAATAACTCGCACGAGTAGCTCTCGGTTATCCGAGCCAAGCTCCATAGCTTTCTTTGCATACAGAACAGCTTGAGCTAAATCAGATTGATATAGCAATTCAAACCCAACCTCATAAAGGGGCCTTCGCTCATGGGACTCGCCACCTTCCAAATTATCTAGAACTCGGGACACGCCCTTAGCTCCCTCAGAGTGGTGGTAGGCTCTCAGTTCTTGCTCTGACAACTTATGTTTGCTTGGGAGAGGGCAGCAACTCTGCTCTCTTCTCATTACCGAAAGAGATTTTCGGACTAAATCTCGGAAAATTAGTGAGCTATTCGGCACTAGAGTCACAAATCCCTTTGGGGACTTGCACGCATTCACCAGTGCACTACCCACTCTAAACCTCACACTACCGACAACACTCTTATACTGTGCTTGCTGTTTCGCAAGCTTATCCATAAGAAGAGCATTGTTCCTTCTCAATTCAATCGATTCCTTTTGGGCTTGCTGTAACTTTGCATTTTGATTTTTAAAATGTTCTAACGATTCTCGTTCCGAAGAATCCTCTTTAGATCGGCCTGCCACCAACTGCTTTCTCTTACTCTCAGATTCCTTCAGTTTAAGCCGAATCTCTCTTGATATATCTCTTTGTGCACTTAGGCGACGATGCAAAATCTCTTGCACTGCTAACATACCACGCTCGGTTATGTCTAAGAGCTCATCGACAGGCAGCTTCTTTAAAATTGCTTTCCTCGCTATCAAACGAATATATAGCCCCTGAGTTTCTATACTCTCCACCGAAACACCCGCTGGCAATAAGCTAATAAGGCCACGTAGGGTGAACGTACTTTTATGGTCCTCTGACGGAAAAAATCCAAGCGGCGTTGTGACAATAAAAGTCCCACCCTCGGTCAAAAACGAACAGGCCTTCTCTATTACTCTCTGTGGATTTGCAAAATGCTCTATGACTTCACCCAAAACCACTGTATCGAAGATTCCAAGCTGGTTACCGTCCATTTCCAACAAATCAACGTTGAGAAATTTGAGTCTAGAGCGAACCGTATCATCTAACTTCATTCTCTCATTATTCGCATATGAGATTGCTTCAGGATGAATATCTACTCCGACGACAGAGTATCCCTTTTGTGCTAGTAACAGGGATACTATTCCCTGACTACATCCTAGATCCAAAACCTTCGCACCTTGTGCGTTTGAACAGATCCAATCTACGCGCTCTCTACACATCTGTTGAGCTTCCTCGGAGAAGATTTCTCCTTTGTAGACCTCTCCGACCCTATCTAAGGCTAAACTCATACTACTGTCCTCATTACAATATCTTTTCAATGCAATCCACAGACCGAACCGCTGCTTTGCCGTCCCATACATAGAGGTCGTTTGTCGACCTAGAAACGGGGCTCTGGTTTAGTATCTTCTCGATCTCTTCCTGAATCTTGACTCTTTGGGTGCCCACAATGGTGTTTGTCCCCTGTACCACAGTAATCGGCCTCTCTGTATTTTCTCTGGCCGTCAAACAAGGGACCCCAAGTGCTGTGGTCTCCTCTTGTAAACCTCCTGAATCCGTCAAAACAAATCGAGAATAGTAGTTTAATGCTAAACAATCTACGTAGCCAATTGGCTCCAAAAGATGGATTTCATCGTTTTTTTCTAACGCTTCATACAAACCAAATTCAATAAGCTTCTTCTTGGTCCGAGGATGTAGCGGCAATAAAATTGAAAGACGGCTGGCTAACTTGTCAAAGACATCAACAAACATCGCCGCATTTTCTTGAACATCTACGTTAGACGGTCGATGTAGGGTTACTAGGGCATACTGTTGGGGTATAACGCCAAATGTATTGTGCACATCGACCTCTGCTGCCCTCGGAAGAAGTCTCAGCAGAGTATCAATCATTACATTTCCGACGCAATGAATCTTTGACGGAGCGATTCCCTCTTTAATCAAATTTTCATCACCGTCCGGACTCGGCGTTAACAACAAGTCTGACATTCTATCTGTGAGAACACGGTTGACTTCCTCGGGCATAGCCCAATCCCCGGACCTAAGCCCTGCCTCGACGTGACACAGCTTGATATTTAATTTTGCAGCCACAAGAGAACACGCCAAGGTAGAATTAACATCGCCCACAACGACTACCAATAAGGGGCGATCGGCCATGCAAAGACGCTCAAATTCAATCATTACCTTTGCTGTTTGCTCGGCATGGCTGCCTGAACCAACTTCAAGAAATACGTCTGGCTTGGCGATTTCAAGTTCTTCGAAAAAAATATCAGACATGTTCTTATCGTAATGCTGTCCAGTGTGAATCAATTTGTACGGTATCTTGCGCCTGGACAACTCACGTATAATGGGATCGACCTTCATAAAATTTGGGCGGGCCCCCGTAATGACAGCTACGTATGACATCGTCCAATCAGCTCCTGAAACATTGTCCCCTTTGGCGCATTTTTAATCTTAAAGGCCACGTTAAGTTTGTATGATGTATCCAGACTACCTCCACAGAGAACTGGGAATTCTCGGCGACTTCGCACCGCTTTAGCTTACCAAATCCCTGACTTAAATCAAACGTAATCACGCCATTAGTCCCCGCAACTGCCGAACAATAAGCGGCACCCCCTCACTCGCCGGGGCCTTTACCACTCGGAAGCTCTCATCAGTGAGTCCATTTGGATTAGGGTCTATAAAGAATTTTAAACTCTCATACGGCACGTAATCGACAATACTTGCTGCTGGATATACCTCAAGGGAAGTTCCTACAACGATGAAAAAATCGGCGGTTTTAGCGTACTCCATCGCAACATCCATCATCGGAACAGACTCGCCGAACCATACAACGTGAGGTCGGAGCTGGGAGCCTTTTTCACACACGTCTCCAATAGAAATATCCCCCCGGCATGGATAGAGCAACGATTCATCAGTTGAGCTTCGTGATTTTACGATTTCGCCGTGGAGGTGCAGTACCGAACTGCTTCCTGCCCGCTCATGCAGGTCGTCTATATTCTGGGTGATGATTGTAACGCGAAAAATATCTTCTAGCTCTTTGAGTGCGCAGTGAGCATCATTTGGCTCTGCCGCAAGAACGCCTCTTCTACGCTCATTGTAAAACCGCAACACGCGAGCGGGATTTTGCTCCCACGCCTCTGGGGTAGCAACTTCTTTTACCGAGACTCCTTCCCATAGCCCTCCAGCGCCACGAAAGGTGCCAAGCCCACTCTCGGCGCTTATCCCCGCTCCTGAAAGCACCACGACGTGACGTTGCTTCATGACCAGGCATCTCCGAGAATAAAAACAGCGACAACCACCTTAGGCAATCGTTACTTCCTTGGTGAGATACACATCCTGAATCGCATTAAGAATAGCAACGCCGTCTTCCATCGATTTCTGAAACGCTTTTCGACCTGAAATAAGCCCCATTCCACCGGCACGTTTGTTAATGACAGCTGTCTTCACGGCATCTTGCATATCATTACTACCAGAACCTCCTCCAGAGTTTATCAGTCCGCAACGACCCATATAGCAATTGGCGACCTGATATCGAGTTCTATCAATCACGTGATCTGTTGTAAGCTCTGAGTACATTCGCTCATCAAGCTTGCCGTACGACGAAGCTCCGGAATTAAGAGCTTTAAAGCCCCCGTTACACTCTGGTAGCTTTTGCTTGATAATATCTGCCTCTATCGTCACCCCCAGATGGTTTGCTTGTCCGGTTAGGTCTGCTGAAACCTCATAGTTGGCCCCATCAACATTGAAAGCCCCATTTCGAACGTAGCACCACAATATAGTAGCCATACCAAGCTCATGCGCCTGCGAAAACGCCTCGGAAACCTCAACAAGCTGCCTCGTTGACTCATCTGAACCAAAGTAAACCGTAGCACCGACGGCTACACATCCTTGATTCCAAGCATCATGAATACGAGCAAACATGACTTGGTCACTCTTATTTGGGTATGACAACAACTCATTGTGATTTATCTTTAGTATATAGGGGATCTTGTGCGCATATTTTCTCGCTGTTAATCCCAACGCGCCAAAAGTGGTAGCAACGGCATTACATCCCCCTTCAATAGCAAGTCGCACGATATTTTCAGGGTCAAAGTACTGTGGATTCTTAGCAAATGACGCCCCAGCTGAGTGTTCAATACCCTGGTCAACTGGCAATATCGAAAGATAACCCGTTCCACCCAAACGTCCGTGGTCGTACATAGTTTGTAACGAACGAAGAACCTGAACGTTTCGGTCACTGTTCATCCAAACACGATCAACAAAATCTGGCCCAGGTTGTGCAATATCGCTGGCAGGAATACCTTTACACGTATGGGTTAACAAACTCTCTGCCTCTACTCCTAGAGTGCTTTCTATCTGGGAAATCGTCATTAGTATTCTCCTTAGAATATTGTGTGCCGGTACTATAGAGGAAAGCTTGCTGATGGGGCAAGCTTTTGAGCCTAAGATACTGATTAAATGTGGTAAATTAACTCGGTGGAATCATTCGCGTTACAGACACAAACGATATTAGTCTCGAAGCAAGTCTAAAACTAATCGAGGCTGTACATTTGCCTGAGCAAGAAGTGCTGCACCCGCTTGCTGTCGGATCGACAACTTAGCCATCTCGCTTGACTCTTCAGCAATATCAACGTCTGAGATAACACTCTGCGTCTGCTGCATATTCTCCCGGGCGACCTGAAGATTAGTGATTGCAGTCTGCAGCCGGCTTTGGGCGGCTCCTAGCGCTCCCCGACTCCGGGCAATCCCTGCTACAGCACTCTTAAGTGCTCCGATTGCAATACGAGATGCTGACTGCGACTCAAACGCAGTACTGGCAATAATCGAATACATCGGAAGAGAGGAGCCGGCATTAGCGAGTCCTAACTGACCGAGAGTGGCCTGAATGCCAGAGAATGTTATCGAAGAGAGTGAGCTTCCATCAAAGCCAACCTGAAACGAAACAGAATCTCCCTCGCTTAAGAGCTTAAAGCCATTGAATTCAGTAACGACTGCTATCCGCTCAATTTCACTTGTAAGAGCGGTAAATTCGGTTTGCAACGCCGAGCGCTGATCGTTGCCATAAGCGAAGTTGGCCGATTGTTGCGCAAGCTCAAGAAGGCGATTTAGGATATTTGATATCTGACCGAGAGCGCCGTCGGCGATAGAGATAACTGCGATGCCATCATTGGCGTTACGCATCGACACAGAGGCTACTCGAGCATCGCTTCGCAATCCTTCCGCAATACCTAAACCAGCCGCATCATCAGAGCTTCGATTGATTCTCAATCCACTTGAGAGCCTTTCGAATGACTGAGTGAGGCGGCTGGTTGTCTGCTTTAAATTGCGTTGGGCATCGAGAGAGATGAGGTTAGTGTATAATCCTAAACCCATGTCATCTCCCCCGTTACCTTATTATCTTCCCAACAACTGAAGTGCTATTGTTGGTTGCTGATTAGCCTGAGCTAACACTGCCGCTCCTGCCTGTTGCAAGATGTTTACTCTTGTCAACTCAGCCGCTTCGCTTGCAACGTCAAGGTCTCTGATTTGACTTTCAGCTGCCTTTAAGTTCTCGCGGGCTACTTGAAGATTATTAATTGAAGTATTCAATCGACTCTCAAGAGCTCCGAGGGTTCCACGATTACGATTGACTGACTGAATCGCATCTTTAATCGCTCCAAGCGCCAACCGAGAAGCACTCTGCGCATCAGCGATCGAAGCACCGCTAATCGAGTATGTTGATGCCGAGCTACCTGCGACTGCAAGACCCATTGCTTGTAGCGTAGCATTTACCCCGTTGTAGGAGAGCTGTGATAGGGAAGTCCCATCAAATCCTACTTGGAAGGTTATGTTCTGACCGTTACTCAAGAGGTCAATACCGTTAAACTTGGTCGTAACGGCAATTCGCTCAATTTCACTGGTTAGTGCAGTAAACTCATTCTGGAGAGCTGAACGCTGTGTCGTATCGGACACTCCATTCGCACTCTGTTGCGCTAATTCGGAGAGCCGATTTAGGATACTTGAAACCTGACCGATAGCCTGGTCGGCAATCGAGATTACAGATATCGCATCGTTTGCATTTCGAATTGCAACTGTAGCAAGCGTCGAATCAGATTTGAGGTTCTCTGCGATAGAGAGACCAGCTGCATCATCTGCCGACCTGTTTATCCTCAACCCACTTGCGAGTCGTTGGTACGATTGGTTTAGCTTATCTGTAGACGCACCGACATTTCGTTGCCCTACAAGTGCTGGAAGGTTTGTACGAATGTTAATTCCCATCTTTTTTCTCCTTGGCTCGAGTCCCCCGCTACAACTGGAAGATCGTTAGCGTTCCTATAAACTCAGGTCACATCCTTTCGACCTATCACGGCAAACATTGCCGCTTTCCGATTTATACCCCCAATGAAGCAAACTCTTTGCCAATTCAACGTTGAGCGCACTATCCAAGACCGAAGAAATACCTAACATACTACTCACACAATATTTTTTTACTTCTACAACTTAGAAAAACTTCTTGCCTTCAACCACTCTGGCCACGTAATCACGGGTCGAGCGGGGCAAAAATGGGGCTACCTGCTCATAGAAAGAAGGGTCTTTTCCTCCCTTCTCCGAGCGAGCTTGTGCCGATGCCACCCTTCCCTCACCAGCATTGAACGCCGCTACTGCAAATTTCTCAAGAGATTCTGGACCCGCCGCAGCTCGTGTTTGCAGATTATTCGGGAGGTCAGTCGACTTTTGGAAGATTGTATGAAGGTACTTTAAGTATGACGTTCCCAGATTAATGTTAAGGTCGGGGTCAAATGGGTCATACGTACTTTTGCCCATATCCATTCGAGTCATGAGATCCTTTCCGGTTGTGTCCAACAGCTGAAAGAGTCCCTTCGATGCATGACCATCCCGACTAACCGCTGCGACATTAAAGCTTGACTCTGCACTAACTACCGACTGCGCTAACGCGGGATCAATACCTACGGATCGACTAGCAGTAACCAATCGAGCCTGCAGATCCGACTTACTGATATTTGTGGGATCAACCACCGGCTCCATCGTAGTTACCTCTACTCGCTTCGCTTCAAGAACAGTCGGAGTTTTGACATCTGCGACACCCGGTGTAAGGGGTTCCGACACCTCTGAGACCGCTGGCTCTAGAGGGGTCAGAACCGGCGACTGAAGCTCCGGGGCGTCTAATTTAAGACTGGCTCGTATGTCATCCATCGGATCGGGTAGGGACTGTCGAGGGATATAGGGCTCGGCTTTCTTCGGCTTAACCTCTTTATTTTCAACAGGTTCAAGCAACAATCCCCCTAAACTAGCCTCAAAAGCAGAGTCATCGCCCCGCTCAACAGGCTTCGTAGAGGCCTTCAGTAAGTCTGCAACTTCCTGGTATCGTCCAGCAAAATTAATTCTCATAAGCTATCTCGGGTCTCCTTTCCCTTCCCCAAGATATGCATAGGCCGTGCCAACACACGCTACCTAAACAAGCTAGCTAAAAGCGCCCCAAGAAGTATGAAAATGGATATATGCCGACAGGCACCTTTAAACCCGAAGCTTACACTACCCCAGCCCCGCGAGAGCCGAGCTCAAGGACTGCTGCTGATTTTGCAGACGACCCATAACCGATTCAAGCCGCGCGTAACGTAACTTAAGTGCGTCTGCTTGTCGCTGAATACTCGCCTCAGCCTCACTTATTCGCTTATTTAGATCAGAGATAGTGGTTTTATTGGCATTAACTGTGACATCCAAAAGCCCATTAAAACGTGTATATTGGTCGATGACCCCGCCGGTAGTTGCAACCGAATCAGCAAATGATTGAAACACTGCAGAGACACTCGAAACCTCCGATGAAATCGCACTTTGAAGTTTTGTCGTATCAAATCCAAGCGTACCATCTCTCTGGCTCGTGATCCCTAGATCCGCAAATATCCGCACTGAGGTACCACTTGAAGCAACCGCAGCACTGATCTCAGACCTTATAGAATCGAGCATATTATCATCAACTCTGGTGGAGGCTAATGGTGCAAACGTATTGGTGACCTGCTCTCCATCTTCCTCTCTGGCAACTACGTTATTAGAGTCAATAAATTGCACTAAGTCATTGTACGTATCAATAAATTCCTGCACCTTGGAAATCGTACTTGTAGAATCTTCCGCTATCTTAACAGTCGAGGAACCAAGTGAATTTAACTCCAACGAAACTCCGGGAATTACATCCGAAATCGTATTTGTCGATCTCGTAAGAGTTCCTATTCCAGATATCGTCACAGAGGAATCAGCCGCCACATTCTCAGAATATGCACTCAAATTTGTAAGGGATGCTCCAAGGCTCGTCCGAGCGATAGTGCCCTTTTCAGTACCCTCATAAAGTGATGATATTACTATTTTATAGGCCGGACTGGCCGTGGTTCCCGTATTAACCAACGATGCCCTTGCCTTCTGACTCGTCGAATTGAACTCATCGACAAAATTTTGAATCGTAAATGAACCGTCGGTAATAACGACATCAACGGTCTCTTGTTCCGTTCCCGTACCCACCGTGAAGCTTACCGTTCTATCGCTCTCCGCTTCGGCTCCGGTAAGCGTACTTTGAATAGCATCGCCAATATCGCTGTATGTAGTATCAAAACTATACGTATGGTTAGTTGCAAGCGCACTCACGGTAACCGCATAACTACCATTAAAAGCAGTGGGTTGCGCCGTTGCCGATACAACAGACTCCTTACTACTGGTACCTACTTTGGCCACACCACCACCGCTCAACGAGGTGAAATTCTGTAGGGTGTCTCGGAGCGCATCTAATTTGGCAGACAATTCTTCAAATGCAGTGTTAGCACCTTCTAATTTAGAGACCCTATCTTGGTCTGGCTTAACACGAGTTTGACGGGACGCATTCGTGGTTGCGTCAATTAACGCTTGAGTATCTAAACCTGATGCTATACCAGCAAAGGATAACGTTGCCATGTTCTGCTCCGCATAGAGAATTGCGCCAGAAACCTTTCAGTACAACACGCCTCTGGGAAAATTATTCCACTTCGAAAAGGCTGTCGCCCTCTCTACCACTAGAAATCAACTACTTACGCCTCTCCATGCGTTTTTTATCTTTGCCTCCGTGGCTCTTACACCATTTGTGCAATTTCGGATCCAAAAGAGCAGCGGCTTCAAGTGCGGCTACTTTATTTTTCTCTATTTCGGCTATGACCATTGAAAGAAGACTAACGTTAGTACTCCAAAAATTTGTATTGGTCCTGCCGTTGTATTCAACCGGTTGCGCACCTAGTGAGCGTGCTACAACAAGTGAAAGAAAACCAATGATTGTATCGAATCGAGCGTTTCCTCGACTAAGCGCCCCTGCTAGCACCTCTAATGCGACTCCAGGACCCTGAAGTAAATAACGCACCTGTAGAACCACCTCGCTCCCAAAGCAACTAGATGCAAGAGAGTCTGTCTTCTTCGTCAACTTTGGCAACAGAGGCTCATCACCTAAAAACAAAAGAAGCTCTTCGATCGTACAAGCCTCCCGCAGGTGCGCTAAAAAATCGCTAAAGCCTTCGAAATCTCCCGCCTTAGCGTGCTTGAATACAAGCTCTAAAACGGCGCGATCTCCTAGCGACTCAAAAGAAGTGGTATCGAATAATTCCTTCGATGAGACAGATGAACTATTAACTACGGCTGGAGCCCGACTAGTCAATTGCGGCGGCGGCGAAGCACTCTCTAGGGTTACTAGAGCGGCTTCTAGGGCTTTTACCATACATTCAATCCGCGATTCCGAGACCATTTTCTTCTTAAACAAAGAAGAAATATCCATCGATACCAACTGCTGAATTGTCAGCATCTCTTCAAATGGAGCAGGCACCCAGTGCGGCTTCCAAAACTCACCAAGAGTGCGATGCCGCAGATCTGAGAAGCAGTCGTGCTTCGACAATTGATCCAATATCTGCCGCAAATCAATCTCAGATTGCACGCTACTCGCAGGAGCTGTCTCTAGCGATGGCGCAGGCTCGCTAGTTTCCAGCAAAGCCCCTGTCTTATCTTCGTCGATTATTGCCCTCAGTAATTCACATAAACTTTTGGCTTGTTGCGACCCTAACTCGAGAGCACTACACCCCTCCATAGTTATAAGTTCAATCAAACTAGCTAATGTCAATTCAGCTAGATGTTCAAGCTCTGAAAAATCCTGAGATAGCAACCTGCCCACATTAACATGCTTAAAAAACAAATAACGCTCAGACTTCTGAACACGCTCTGCAAGTTCTAAAAGATTGTCTGACAATCCCTCCGGCACGACGTTTCTCCCCCCTTTTCGAATCAATCATCACCTAATACGAGCAGAGGATCGATGTAAAAGCATACCACCTAAACAATCTCTCCAAGATAACTCCGTCATAGAGTGGGATATCCCATATTCCCTTTACCTCGGATGGCTAAAGGGCTATCGGGAAAACACACTTGGCAACGACACCCCACCTTGGACAACCTCCGACTCCAGTTTTACATCGACAGACTCATCTTGAAAGTTTAGCTGTTTTCAGATAGCTAGCTAATACTGTTAAATTAAATGCTGCTCGGGCGATTATTTGATACATCTCTTTCCTTATCTCTTATCCCCTAGCTTCACAACTAACCGGCCTCTAATGTCAGAGTTTTTGTCAGTTACCCATTTAATCTGACAACCCGCAAACGACGATAGTAACCACAAATCAAGGCACCAATTATTTCAGCAAAAATTCTAATTCAAATACCAAATATTTTTGTACAGACCTGGACAGATAAAGGCTGAAACAATCATTCAATTTCATTAGCATTTTGTTTATATCGTGTTTGTCCGTCTGTTTCTCTGTATAATAAAAGAGAATGAGCAATCGAAGTCAAACAGACCTCTCTAACACACAACCACCGCAAGAAAATGCGGCCTCTAATGAACTATTTTCGAAACTTGTTCTAACCCCACCAAGAAAACCACACACTCCATCCATCGTTTCCGACATAGAACGCTCCCTTCCGGTTGGTTTGGAGTTGCACCGAAGCTATCATTACGTGCTACCACTTGGTCAGGGAAGAAAACTTACCATCATAGTCCTCAAGCTTCATTGCCCTGAAGAGATGCAAGAAAAACTCGACGAATGGCGCTCGAATACCGCTCCTCAATTTGACTTGGTTACAATCCTTATTCGACAGATAAAAGGTGATCAAAATATAAAGAACAATCTACGAAACACATTTCAAGAAACAAGTATTCTAACTGATGAACACAGCTCAAGCATCGATTCTCTCATTGACTCTCTTTGTGGAAGCCCGCCAGAGCCACCTGATCTCCTAAACAAACGGTTTATTGAACGGGAAAACCTAACCTCTATTCCATTTGTTGCTATCGACCGAGTGGGCACAAGAGATATCGAAGACCTCATTCATGGAGAACGCAAACAAGGTGGCGAACTCGTGTGGCGCACCGCATTTATCGATGCGACCGACTATATACAACCAAAGGATCCAATCGACACCTATGCGATGCGCGTTGCTTCGACCATATATGGCAGATATCGCACCGTCCCTACTCTGGGCACAGAGCTCTCACACGATTTACTCTCGTTTCTTCCTGGAGAGGAGCGCCCAGCATGGATTATTGAGGCTCGGCTAACACCTACAGAACCTCAGGAGCCAAAAACACCTCGCTTTCACCCATCCTACTCACTCCGATACAAAGTTCGGCGTGCGATAGTTATAAACAAGCAGTCAATTGATCCGTCAGAGCTTTCTGTTAGGCGCGAGGATCCACTAATCAGGCGCTCATTCTCCGCTCTAGCCGACATCGCCCGAATACTTCATCATCGCAGGGCCTCACGTGCATCTCTCTTACGAATCGACAGCGAAGGTGCTGTTTCACAAATTTTAGCTGAAATCATGATCGAATCGAAACGGCTTCTATCCGATTTTCTCGGCGGGAAAAAGCAATTGCCGATGATTTATCGAGTTCACCAAAAGCCTTCGCAAGAAACAACGGAGCACTTTCACTCCCGGTTAGACGAACTAGCCATACCCAATAAATCCGGAGACTTTATGAATCCTCAAGAATTTGCCGGAATTCTACAGAGCCTTGAATCAAGGCGAGACGAAAAAAGTCAATCTCTTCTTAATCACCTAATCGACACGTTTCTTCTACGCACGCAATTTTCCTCGCATAATTTTGGGCATTTCGGCTTGCGTCTTGAATCATATGCCGAGTTCAAACCGCGAGATGCTTCCGGCTTAACAAATCAATACCAACTCGATACTGCCTTTACGAGAACCAACCGACTCGATCAGGAGACTATTCAAAAGCGCGCCGAGCAACTGAATGAGAAGCGTTGGCGACGAGACGAGAAGACATATAAGCTCCGTTTCTATGAGATGCTTCGAGAGAGACTGTCGAATGTTGGCACCATGTTTGTTGGCACAGTCATGCACAATACCCCAAGCAAAACGTATCTAGAAATGGAAGGGTTCTCAAAATGGGGCGTTATCAACAATCAGTCGTCAAGAGATGGCCTCGACGTTGGTGCTCCCGTGGCGGCCACTCTCATCGGCTTTGATATAAACTCTATGCGATTTGTCTTTAACCTAGATCATTCAGAGAGCCTCACATCCAGCAGCTCCACCGAGTATAGTTCAGACGAGTTCGAGGATCTTGAATTCTAGACTACCATTTCGGCACGATATCTTTACCATCCCACCGTCTCGTAATGAGCCAAACAAGATTTCATCTGCCAGTTTATCCTTTAACTCTTTTTGGATAAGGCGAGCCATTGGCCGAGCTCCAAATACTGGATCAAAACCTTTCTTTGCAAGCCACTGCTTCGCCGATTCCGATACATCAAACGAGATCTTACGCTCCGCTAATTGAACCTCTAGTTCTCTGATAAATTTATCAACCACTTTAATTACTACTGGCATCGGTAACGATGAGAAGTATACCGTTTCATCGAGCCGATTCCTAAATTCTGGCTTAAACAAGAGTTTCACAGCAGAGTCTCTAAAATCACTACTTGATCCCGCACCAAAACCGATTCCGGCGGCTTTTTCAGAGCCTGCATTCGTTGTGTATATGACAATAATGTTTCTAAAGTCAGCCGCTCGTCCCTGCGAATCTGTTAATGTTGCGGTATCCATAATCTGAAGAAAGATATTAAAGACATCCGGATGGGCTTTCTCAATCTCATCAAATAGAATTACCCCATAGGGATGCTTTTTGGCGTGGTCAACTAACAGTCCTCCCTCCTCATATCCAACGTATCCCGGAGGCGCACCTGTAAACCTCGATACAGTATGCTTGTCATGGAACTCACTCATATCATACCGCTGAAAATGAACGCCAAGCTCCTCTGCGAGCGCTTTTGCTAGCTCCGTTTTACCAACGCCGGTTGGACCTGCAAAAAGAAAACTTCCTATGGGCTTTGAAATAGACTGTAAGCTTGCCCTACTCCTCTTGATTGCCCGTGCCACAGCCTCCACCGCAGCATCTTGTCCAAAAACTCTGGATTTTAAGTTCGCTTCCAGACCTTGTAGGATCTCTTTATCCGATGAGCTAACACTACGAATAGGCACCCGTGCTATCGAAGACACAACGGCCTCAATACTACGCTCTGATATGGTTTTTCTCCGTTTGCCCTTGGGTAGCAATGAATTCGATGCACCCGCCTCATCTATCACATCGATAGCCTTATCGGGCAAAAAACGATCCGGAATATGTTTTGCCGCCAACTCAACGGCAGCGCGTAGTGCTTTTGCAGAAAAGGTCACCCCGTGATACGCCTCAAACCGGTCTTTGAGACCTTCAAGAATAGCCACCGCGTCGTCAACCGAAGGTTCTGGAAGATCAACGGGCGAAAATCGCCTGCTAAGCGCTCGGTCTTTCTCTATCGTCTTTTTATAGTCAGCGTGAGTGGTACTGCCCATACAGCGAATTTCACCTGAAGCCAAGGCTGGCTTTAATAAATTAGCTGCGTCTAGCGAGCCGTTACCCGTTGAACCAGCTCCTACGACCGTGTGAATCTCATCAACAAAGAGTATCGCCTTGGGCCGCTTCTCTATTTCGCTCAAAACCTTCTTTATTCGTTCCTCGAACTCACCACGAAACTTAGTGCCTGCAATGAGACTACCCATATTCAATGAGAAAACTTCAGCTTCGTACAACTGCTCCGGAACTTCTTGTGCAACGATCTTCATTGCAATTGCATGAGCCATAGCGGTTTTTCCAACCCCTGGCTCTCCCAAAAAAAGAGGGTTGTTCTTTTGTCGTCTACACAGAATCTTTATCGTTCGCTCGATTTCACCCTCTCGTCCTACGACCGGATCTAATTTCTCCTCACGAGCCAATGCAGTTAGATCCTCGGTAAACACCGCTAGTGCCGAGCCATGCGGCACACCAGATTCAAATGACTCCCGTTCCTCTTCATCAAGCTCAGACAACAGCTCTTTATCTCTCTGTCTACCGGTTCCGTGAGCGAGATATTCTACAACATCAAGCCGGCCTATCCCTTGTCGCGCAAGAAAGTACACAGCATGCGATTCCTCTTCTGAAAATATCGCCACAAACACTTCAATCGGGGTAATGACGTCTTTATTTGAACTACGTGCCTGCAGAATTGCCTGTTGCAACACGCGCTGTACCGCCGGTGTCTGCGTGGGTTCGGTAGCAATACCCTCTACAACGTGTGTTGGAATAGTCTCAATGTTGTTATCAAAAAATTGCTCAAGCTCCTTACGAAGCGTGGGAACTTGAGCACCAACATTTTCTAAAATCTCCAAAATGTGTTCGTCAAACGTCAGTGAATACAGAAGATGCTCTAGGCAAAAAAATGCATGCCGTCTTGTTGAGGCTTCTCGAAATGCTGCTTCTAACGTTAATCCTAATTCCGTGCTAAACATCACGCCTCCTCCATATCACACCGGAGTGGATGCCCCTGACTCCGCGCTCGTTGGTGAACTTGGTCTATCTTAGCTTCTGCGATCTGTTTCGAGAAGATACCTGCGACACCTTTCCCAACACGATGCACCTGCAACATGATCTGGGTAGCCTCTGAAGGGCTTTTTAAGAAAACTGTTTCCAAAACATGAACAACAAAGTCCATAGTTGTATAATCATCATTGATAAGAAGCACCCGAAACATCTTTGGTTTCTGCGTGCGGATACGCTCTTGAACAAGCGTGTCTGAATCTGTTTTCCTTCGCCTATTAGGCATGATCGTGCATTCTCAATGTAAATAAAATTCTAGAAGTGCTTCCCCATCGATACAGAATACGGTTTTCCTACAGAGCATGAAGAGGCATCCCTTCAGACCTATGTTCTCACCTATAACCACGACCGACAACCATAAAGCACCGTTGGGCAACACCGGCTTAAATGCGCGGTAATATTATCTTTCAAATCAGGGCAGTTATCCGTAGAATGTACTTTAACTATCGGTAATTAAGGTTCTTTAAAGGTGCACTTTCACCGGATATTGCACCACTTACAAACCATGAGTAGACAACTGTTTCCTCCCATTGAAGATGCAACCGAGGATGGGCTTTTAGCCATCGGGGGAGATCTTCTTCCCGAAACCCTTCTAACAGCGTACTCACAGGGGATTTTCCCATGGCCTATCAATCGTGGGATACTCGCCTGGTTTTGTCCTCCACAGCGAGCAGTACTTTTTCTCGACGACTTCTATATATCTCGACGACTCGCTCGTCACATTAAAACAACTCGATTTACTACCTCCCACAATAAGGACTTCTCATCCGTGATTGAGAAATGCGCCGAGCTCGACAACAGGGGAGAGCAAAACGGAACGTGGATTACCGACGAGATTATGGCAGCATATAAAGAGCTTCATGCTCTCGGCATCGCTCACTCATTTGAGACCTATTGCGACGATGAGCTTGTTGGGGGACTCTACGGGGTACAGGTCGGAAAGTTTTTTGCCGCAGAGTCTAGTTTTTATCGAACATCGAACGCCTCAAAATTCGCAATGCTTGCCCTGCGTCAATATTTACTCGAGCAAGATATCACCTGGTTTGACTGTCAAATGCTGACGCCCTTCTCCGAGAGTTTTGGTGCCACGGAGATCAATCGCCGTGAGTTCATGCAACTACTCAAAATAGCCGTTGATGCCGAGTAAAACACGCGTGCATTCGGGCATTCTTTCTATTGAGATCCTGATCTACTCTGCAGGCCCCCAGTCGGAAGTCCCAAGAAATCCCTGTACAATATCTGCAATAAGCCACATATCCTCTGATTTGTGATACATAGGAATCGGATTCAAAATCCTCCGGATTCGTTTTAGATTATCGTCCTCTAAACCGGTAAGCGCCATCATTGGCGTCTCCGGAAATACCCATGAGAGCTCACGCAAGGTCTTCACACCTACTTCTGCTCCCTGCTTGTAATCGCACTGCGCCCCACTGGTTGTAAATGGCAACGATAGCTCAGAGACTATCATGTCGGGAGGGTCCATGGTAAACAGCATTTTATATGCCTCATCTGGACAATCAGCATCTATGACATCGATATCGCGATTCTCCAGTGCTTCCCGCAAATCTTCTTTGTATTGCTCATTAGTATCAATGACTAAGACAGTCTTCATCGCTTCCGTGCCTCAAAATAGGAGTTAGTTTAGCCCACTAACACTGCTGATACTGAGTCAATCCGTATGACTTGGGTCTACTAGTACCTTCGGCACTCTGACTCTCTTGCTTGAGGATTTAATTTTGACCAGAAATATCAGGCTCTCAGGTCTAAAGCGGTGTTAGTTTTATCTTTTTTAAAGGCTCGCGCCCTTACCTTTATTCAAATCCTTGCGGAGAAAAATCAAAGGTCGATCCTGCGCTTTTTTTCTCTAGGGTATCTTTCAACGCCTGATGCTTTTGGAGCACGCTGTCTGGTAACATTTTGACTCCGTGCATTACAATCTGTCCGAGAAGCTTCTGAATAGAGGCAATCGACGCATCCTCATCAACATGAGGTATCTCTCCACATTCAATGCTCTCATAAAGCTCATTTCGCAAAACAATTGCATCTTCTATTGAGACAACATCTCCTGCCATCAAAAAGATATCAAGTCCCGCTCGATGTGCTCTCACTGCAAAATCACCAGAACGCATGTCCGGTAAGATAGCCTGCATTCCAAGAGCGTCAGAGATCGTCATCCCAGAGTAATGCAATTGTCTCCTCAAAAGATCCACTAGTATCCTCGGTGATATTGTTGCTTGATTATCCGGATCTATCTCTGGAACAACAAGGTGCCCTGTCATTATCATTTCAATCCCTTCTTGAATGAGGGCTCGAAAGGGTATGAGCTCACACTGTTCAAGCGCTTCTCTAGTCCGAGAGACCACAGGTAATGCAACATGAGAATCAAGCGAGGTGTCGCCGTGACCCGGAAAGTGTTTTGCACAAGGAATAATTCGTTGCGCTCGATACTCTCCGGCACTACATAAAGCAGCCTTCGCAACGACCTCTGGTGACGTTGAAAATGCTCGCCGATGAATCACTGGATTTTGAGGGTTTGAATGAACATCTGCCACCGGAGAGAACGTTAGATTAATACCTAACGACGCAAGTTCTATCGCCATAGCCCGACTAACCTCACGAACCATAGAGAGAGACTCTCCGTACGTCATCGCATACGGAAACTGTGTAATTGGCGCAGGAAATCGATGGACTTGCCCCCCCTCATGATCTACACAGGTCACTATCGCATCACGACCAATAGCCGCCCGAACATCGTGCAACAACTGCCGATAGGATTCCAACCACTCCGAATAGGAGACATCCTGAAGAAAGTTTCGCCGCCGAAACATCACTCCTAGAGGTTTCAATTCGGCGAGCAGTTCTTTTTCACGCGATGATAGCGAGACACTCTGCGGCTCAACGATGAATCGGAGTCCCAAACGCTCTAACATCGCGGCCTTGGTATTAGACATGCCACCTCTTTGATAATTTGTAGAGAAACAAACGCTTAAGCTAGACCACCTCGAAGCAGCTTGCTAGTACTGCAATTCCATCCGCTTAAAGTCGTCGTATTTAGGATCACGCTCTTCCCAATATGACTCAGATCCATCCTTAAAGCTTACGTTCATCCGCCTTATGCCACAACATTTTAGTACAAATGCCATCGGAATAAACCCTACGCACCATGTAACACTTAAGAACACAAACGTCATTACAACAGAAAGGTAGTGAGCAATTTTCATCCATCCGCGCCAAAGAGGAAGAAGAACTCGCGGAGCAGATATTCCCAACAAACCAAAGGTGAGTCCAATGCTTAAGTATGCACTAACTTCCATTACTGGTGCATGCTTGTAGAGCTTCCAAGCCCCAGCAACGCATCCCACGAGGCAGAATAACGAGCCAAAGTCTCTTACGTGACGACGCACAGGCTTGCCAAATGAAATCACATCTAACGGATCGCGCGCTACTTTGCCCTTGGGTTGAATTTGATCGTCGTTTTGATTTAATCCAACTCGAACTTGCTCTTCCAGTCTTCTTGCTCCTTCCACTTCGGTTGCTCCTCTTTCAACATTACTAAATTGCCGATCACCAATGCATCCATATCGGTGCGCATAAAACATGCATACGCATCCGATGGGGTGCAGACAATAGGCTCTCCGCGGACATTAAAACTTGTATTCACCAACACCGGACAGCCGGTCTTTGCCTTGAAGGCAGAGAGCAACTTATAGAAACACGGGTGTTGCGATAAAGTAACGGTTTGAACTCTTGCTGAATAATCAACATGTGTGACAGCTGGAATGTCTGATTTTGGCACATTGAGCTTAGCGATTCCAAACAAGTTTTTCTCCTCGCTGGTCATATCACGTCGCCGCTCCTTATTGATGGGGGCAACAAGTAACATGTAGGGAGAATCGTAATTTAACTCAAAATATTCAGAAACATGCTCTCTCATAACCGCCGGAGCAAAGGGGCGAAACGACTCTCGAAACTTAATCTTTAAGTTCATCGTTGCCTGCATCTTCTCAGAGCGCGGGTCTCCTAGAATGCTACGATTACCGAGTGCGCGAGGTCCAAACTCCATCCTACCCTGAAACCATCCAACGACCTTCTCCTGAGAGAGAAGCTCTGCGGTGGTTTGAAAGAGGTCGTCGTTTTCCACCCTGCGAACTACCGCCCCAAACTCGGCAAGCTCCGCACAAGCATCATCATCAGAATGGGAGGGACCCAACAAAGACGAACTCTGCAGATCCGTCCGCTCGTTACACTCACGAGGCTTATCCAAGTATCCATACCACGTGCACAAGGCTGCCCCCAATGCTCCGCCGGCATCTCCAGCGGCAGGTTGAATCCATATGTTCTCAAACGGGCCTTCGGCTAACAATTTGCCGTTGCCGACACAATTTAGCGCAACTCCGCCGGCCATGACTAAATTCTTCAGTCCTGTCTCTTTATGAAGATAATTTGCCTGTCGCAACATGCATTCTTCAACTACTACTTGCACCGAAGCGGCCAAGTCCATCTCTCTCTGCGTAAGTGGAGTTTCTGGTTTTCGGCGCGGCCCATCAAAAATGGCATCGAAGCCATCATTGGTCATCGATAGACCCGACATATAATTGAAGTACTTAAGATTAAGGTGATAGGAGCCATCCTCTTTGAGATCAAGCACGTTATCGTAAATCGCTTGCACATAACGGGGCTCTCCGTATGGAGCTAATCCCATTACTTTATACTCACCAGAGTTAACCTTAAATCCCGTAAAGTACGTGAATGCAGAATAGAGAAGCCCTATTGAGTGAGGAAACTTTATCTCTCGAAGTAGCTTAAAAGAATTTCCACTACCAACCCCCAAACTGTTTGTCGTCCACTCTCCTACTCCATCGATCGTTAAAATCGCTGCCTCGTTATACGGCGAAGGATAAAAGGCAGAACCAGCGTGACTCTGATGATGCTCGGTAAACAAGACCTCACCGTCGTATGAAAGTTCATTCCTGATAGCATCCGGGATCCAGAGCTTCTCTTTGAGCCATAACGGCATCGCACGCGCGTAAGAGGTAAACCCCTTTGGGGCTGTTGAAAGGTAGGTCTCCAACAGTCTTTCAAATTTTAGAAGAGGTTTGTCGTAAAACGATACATAATCGATATCATCTATCGTTAGCCCTCCCTCCCGAAGACAATAATCCACCGCCATGCGAGGAAAATCTGGGTCATGCTTTCTACGAGTGAAACGCTCCTCTTGTGCTGCCGCTACAATAACTCCGTCTCTCACCAAACACGCCGCACTATCGTGATAAAAAGCTGATATTCCAAGAATATTCATACGTATCTAACCGCCACTAAAACTTAATTTCCTATTATACACACATGTCTTCACTAATATACACCACTTGCGAATTGGCATCCGGCAGGGGCGCTGACAAAATCGCTTGTTAGTATTAGAAACACTCTAAACTTACTTAAACCCATTAATTTACTTACAAAGTCGCCAAGATTCTACAGCGTTTTGCTCCATATGGCTAGCTAGAGAGGTGAGCTCACCCATAGCAACACACGTCTTTTCCAGAGCTCTGCCCCTTGCATCTCACTGGCCTGACAGATACGTTAGGATTCCCATGCAAGTACGCAAGCAAAACAAGTAAGCAACAAAACAAAACGTGGGTTCTTACAACAATGACGGCAACCCGTAGCTCCATATCTGCTTTCATCGTCTGCTGTAATGAAGAGCAGAAAATCCGACGGTGCCTTGAAAGCCTCTCCTGGTGCGATGAGATCATCGTCGTTGACTCTGGATCAACTGACACTACACTCCAAATATGCTCCGAGCTCGGCGCCACGGTTTATCATCAACCATGGCTGGGATACATCGAGCAAAAACGCTACGCCCTATCTCTTTGTTCAAGCACATGGATTCTCAACCTTGACGCCGACGAAGTGGTATCAGACACCCTGCGAGAAGAACTTGTTGATATCCTCGCCCGTGATGCAGTAGGGGCCATACGTGAAGACGGCTTTTTGCTTAATCGAGTAGTATTCTTTCTTAATCGGTGGTGGCGTCGGGGTGGATGGTATCCAGAATACCGTCTCCGTCTTTGTCGCCGAGACAAAACAACCTGGGGTGGAAACGAGCCACATGAGAAAGCCATTGTCTCCGGTGCAACTGCCCGCTGTAAAGGAGAGCTTCAACATTTCTCGTTCTCGGACTTACAAGATTTCATCGCTCGCTCCAATACCCTCTCATCAAATT
Organism: Pseudomonadota bacterium; assembly: GCA_038134595.1. Classification (GTDB taxonomy): domain Bacteria; phylum Bdellovibrionota_C; class UBA2361; order UBA2361; family OMII01; genus OMII01. Next base: position 37,411 of record JAYPVM010000016.1, read on the forward strand.
CAATTCCCACCCTTTTAGCCAAGGGCACCCGTTTTTCGGGGGCTCACCTTCTCCTACGACCCCTGGCTCGGTTTATAAAGTTTTATCTGATTAAGCGTGGATTCCGAGAGGGATACGCGGGGCTAATCATCGCTCTTCTTGAAGCCTCTGCTGTATTGGCAAAGTACGCAAAGCTTTGGGAACAGACACGACTTTCAAACCCAGATGAAAAAAACTCATAGGAACATACCGCTTGCTGTGACCGAACCTTCAGCACCCATCGATATCAATCACATTAGAATTTAAGTACGCTACCGGGCACCTAACCAGTTACATGACATAAGTGCCTGATAATAGGTTTGCCAATTTCAAGTAAGGTCGCTTTTTCAAAACGAAGCATCATAACCTTTACGCAGTCGAATAAACCACAAATCAGGCGATGTAGCTTCAAACAAACCAAGGCACACCATGAAAATACGCACCCTTCTCATCTCTAAAAGAGCTCTTACAGCAGTGATGATTATGGCTACTGGCGTAGCAGTGCTGGTCGCATGTAGCTCCCCATCTCCGACAATTGCGCATAAACGCCCGCCAAAACTAGCGTCTGATAAAGACCGAGCCTCCCTTTCACTACCCGTTCTAAAACGTAGGGGCCCACTCACGCAGCAGGAGTTAAGAAACGGAGCCGCTCCCGTTGAGGTACACCATCGTTCAATAAGACACGGCTCGCCTCTAGAGCACGAAAGAAGATAATCCCTTAACAAATCGGGCACTACACCCACTTGTTAGCAATAATTAGTGTCCGCAGGACAAAGCCTCATCCCCGTGGCTATGGCTATGCCCCTTTGACTTGCCACATTCACACGCCGACTTTTTTCCGGCCTTGCAACTTGCGCACTGACAGGAAGACTTTTTAGATTTACATGCACTACACATCTCGGCTGATTTGTGCTTATCGGCACAATGACACGAATGCGCTCCGAGGTGATGCATTATTCCGCAACCAGAAAGACCAAAGGCACACAAAGCTATAGTTAGAGCTATCTTTTTCATCAACAAACCTCTCTTCTTGAATATATTTGATCTGCTCTTTTAGTATTCATGACTTTACAGCATACCGCAACTAGATTGCGGTTTTGGAGGTGCGTTCTGACATAATGCTTGTTACATTGCGACCGATGTCTAAAAACTAAGCAAAACCTCTAAGAGGGCGTACCTCTCGGATCTCTTCAATATAGTTGATAGTTTTGGGTCATCAAACAAAGTCGGTGTTCAGGGCGATCTTTATGCTGCTAGGCCAGTATTTAGAGGAGTCTTACATCGTTATTTTCATAGGGATTACATTATGCTTCCAACAAAATCTTACGCTGCTATGAGTGCAACTACCCCTTTAACCCCCTATGAGTTTAACAGGCGCGCTGTGGGCGAAAATGATGTGCTAATAAAGATAGAATACTGCGGGGTGTGTCACTCCGACTTGCATCAAGCGCGTGGGGAATGGGGAGCGTCCGTCTTTCCGATGGTTCCGGGGCATGAGATCGTAGGGACAATTATGACAACAGGCTCAAACGTTACGAAAGCACAAGTCGGTGACTTCGTAGGAGTCGGCTGTTTCGTTGACTCGTGCCGAACATGTGGAAGTTGCAAAGAGGGTCTTGAACAATACTGCGAGGGGCACCTTTCATTTACCTACAACGGAACTGAAGCTGACCAAGTAACCGTCACACAGGGTGGATACTCCTCTCAAATTGTAGTCGATGAAAATTATATCGTTCACGTCCCAACGAGTCTCGACAAGAAAGCTGTCGCACCTCTACTGTGTGCGGGCATTACCACATACTCGCCCCTCATGAATTGGGGCATTGGAAAGGGAACGAAGCTAGCAGTACTCGGCTTAGGAGGACTTGGGCATATGGGTGTCAAGTTCGGGGTTGCTCTAGGCGCTGAGCTCACTGTCATCAGCACCTCTGAAGCTAAGAAGCCTGATGCCGAGCGTTTGGGAGCACATGGATTTCTTCTCTCTACCGATAGCGATGCTATGGCGGCCGCAACGGAGAGATTTGATTTCATCCTCGATACCGTCTCAGGTGAGCACGATCTCAACCAGACGCTTGGGCTTATTAAACGCGATGGAACGCTCATTGTCGTCGGAGTTCCCCCCAAGGCTCCAGAGGTCCATCCCTTCTCTCTCATACCTCGTCGAAGATCTATAGCAGGCTCGATGATAGGTGGTATAGCCGAGACCCAAGCGATGCTTAACTTTTGCGCGGAACACGACATCGTTTCTGATGTGGAAGTAGTCGCAATCGCTGATATCAATAAAGCATTCGAGCGGATGGCAAAGGGAGATGTTCGGTATCGATTCGTTATCGACATGCAAACGCTATAACAACACTATCCGGAAACAGACCCGCCACAAGCCAAACCCTGGATTTGCCGCGCCAAACCGCGCGTGCATCGATAAAGAACCGATGAGGGCCAGAAGGGCCAAGCCCCTAAGCAAGAGTGCCGAACGGAAAAAACGCACACACAAAGCTGATGGTGATAGCAATTAGATGGAGCGAACGCCCGATCAGGGCGAGAGGGGCAAAGCCCCTAGGCGAAAGTGCCGAACGGGAAATAGGCAAGAGTGCCGAACGGAAAAAAACTGGTGGACCTAAGCGGGGTCGAACCGCTGACCTCTACACTGCCAGTGTAGCGCTCTACCAACTGAGCTATAGGCCCTTTTCCTTTTTCTGATGGAAACCAACAGTGAGACGTGAAGATAAATCAAAGCGGTTAGGGTGTCAAAACTAGTTCCCTATATTCTTACAGTTTTATCACCCAATTTAATCGCAACAATTCTAACTAGCTGAGGCTCTCAGATTTATTCGACAATATATATCGATAGCATTTGATACTTTCGTAAAGTTGCTATAACGTGTCTCTCGGTCACGGGCTGTGGCGCAGACCGGTAGCGCGTTCCCTTGGGGTGGGAGAGGTCGGAGGTTCAAATCCTCTCAGCCCGACCAATTCTTCTTGTATTATTAGCAGCTTACAGACACAACTCTCAATCTTCGTTCTGTCACATTTTTCTCTTTAGTCAGTCGGCATATCAGTCGACTGTATAGGTACAGCAGAAGGCAGAAGGGGTCACACACTGGCCTTCTGGAAGAATGACCCCATGCACATACTGAACCTGTAAGGACTAGACTAAAGACGGAAACACTTATGTCATTATCTTCAAACACCTCGGCACTCGTAATTGATGATGTTGCTTCCACTAGAGCACTCTTAATGGATATGCTGACTGAGCTGGGCATTTCTCGCTGCTTTGAAGCTGCAGATGGCTCAGAAGCTCTTGAAGTCTTAAAGGGTTGTGAGGTGGATCTTATCCTCTGTGATTACCTCATGGAGGGAATGAGCGGCATTGATTTTCTAAACTCATTAAAGGCGGTTTCCAACAGGACTCCTCCCGTTTTGTTGGTCAGCGCATTGGGTGATGTAAGTAGCGTTGAAACCGCTATCGGTTTAGGTGCGTGTGACTATTTAGTAAAGCCGGTAAGCTTCAGAAAACTGCGCCGAAAAGTTGAATCTGCTCTTGCCCCATCGCAGTGGTAACCGAGTAAAACACAATGAGAGTGTAAAGCTCCTTAGTAGCTCTCTAGAGCAACTAGATTACCTCCGCGCCTTAAAGTTTCTACGCACCGTCCGACCAGTATCAAATGACACCCGACGCCGTGTAAATCGATAGGAGCGTTTCTTTACTCTTATCTGATACCGCCCATTGGGCAAATCGGTAAATGAGTACGAGCCATCCTTTGCGGTTCTCATAGATTCAACCAATTCGGAACTTTCTTCCAACGATCTCAAAACGACTCTAGCATTTCGCAGCCCTCGCCCCTCTACCGTTTTGATTGTACCGTAGACCCTAGAAAGAGGTTCGGTAATCTGCGCCACCTGCACGGCTGCATACGCATCAACAATTCCTGCAGTGGCAACATACCCTTCTAGCTCGGGGGTAGTTTGAACAGTTGACAGCAATATCGAACGCACCTGTGACACAGTCAAATTTGGATTAATCGATTTAATCAGTGCAACGATACCAGCAACGTGCGGTGTTGCCATTGAGGTGCCCGTTAACGTGCGATAACCCGACAATCCCAAACTCAAGACACCAGAACCTGGTGCCGCAACGTCGACTGAGGTCTCACCATAATTTGAATACGACGCTAACACTCCAGAGCTTGTCACGGCTCCGACCGATATAACGTTGGCGAGATCGAGATTTGCTGGATATATCGGATACGAATCATTATCGCTTGCCTCATTTCCAGCGGCCGCCAAAATCATAATATCGTGATTTCTCGCTCGCTCCGTTGCTCGATACAAAGCCGTCGAGGCTGAAGTTCCCCCCAAAGATAAATTAATTGCAGCAATTGGAACTCCTCTCTTCTTTAACTCGGTGACATAATCAATCGCCTTGATGACTGTAGAGATAAAGCCACCGCCATCCGCATCAAGAACCTTCACAGGGACAACCCGTGCATTGAAAGCTACCCCTGCTACTCCAGTAGCATTATCACCAACAGCCGCCACGATTCCAGTAACATGCGTGCCATGCCCATTGTCATCCTCAGGAGAGCCGTCTCGATTTACAAAATCACAACCGTAAATATCATCTACACATCCATTGTTATCATCATCCCGATTGTTACCTGCTCGCTCCCTTCGATTTCTCCACAAATTAGCGCGCAAATCTGGATGAGACAGGCTAGCACCAGAGTCGATCACGGCAACTACCACATCCCGAACGCCCGTAGTGATATCCCACGCATCTGTTACTTGCGCGCTGTAGGGACCAAACAGCGAGGTCTGTGAGCTCAACAACGGATCGTTTGTTGAGCCTAAGGCAAACACACGTTGGTCAAGTTCCATTGCGATTACATCGCTTCTCTTTGCAACCTCAACTGCCCGATCAAAGGGCAAACGAACAACAACAGAACGCTCTGTAGGAATACGATCAATGTCTTGAAGCGCATGGCTCACTAGTGACCGTGCCTGCTCCTCAAAGGTTTCTCGCCCCTCTTTAAATGAGATAATGTACTGTGCATCCTGCGCAAGAGTGTCCGCCATCGGCATGACAACCATGAGAGCGACTGCTATCCAAATGCTAAACAACTGAGTTAATTGCTTTCGCTTCATACCGTTACGACAGTCACCCATCCCAATCCTAGCGAATTACACCCAGCCCGATGTTAAATCGCGCCACAGTTTCGACACTGTATAGAAGCTTAGCATTGTGTGGAAGCTTAACACTGCGTGGAAGCTTAACACTGCGTGGAAGTTGACCGAGCTTGTCGACGCGCTCTTAGTATCTCAATAACACCCGGAAGAATAGAAACAAATATAATCGCTAGAATGACCAATTTGAAATTCTTTTGTACCAGGGGAGTTCCGCCAAAAAGATATCCACCGTATGTAAAAAGCCCTACCCAAGCTAGCGCTCCAACTATGTTATACATGGCAAACTTCGCGTATGACATCGTTCCCACTCCAGCAAGAAACGGAGCAAATGTTCTCACGATCGGGACAAATCTCGCTATGACAATCGTTTTCGATCCATATTTCTCAAAATACCGTTGCGTCTTCGCTAAATACTCGGGCTTAAAAATCTTTGATCCCTTTCGCTCGAAAACAGCCGGGCCGATCTTACGCCCTATTGCGTAGTTCACAGCATCTCCTATCACTGCGGCGACTAACAAAAGAATCGCCAACAAATGAACGTGAAACGCTCCCTGACTCGCCAAAGCACCCGCCGCGAATAAAAGCGAATCGCCAGGAAGAAAGGGAGTTACAACCAGCCCCGTCTCACAAAAAACAATCACAAACAAAATACCGTAGGCCATCGATCCATACGCGTTTGCAAGTTCAGTTAAATGCTTGTCGATATGTATGATAAAATCTATCAATGAGTACAAAAAATGCATAGAAACTCCGAGCGCACTTCTATCACGTAAGCACTAGGAAATGGCCCTTTGGCAAAACTCCCTGCCCACACTAAAGGAATACTACCTATTTTAGAGGCAGCGCGACACCTCACAAGGCTTCTGCTTTGTTATATCGTTATTGAGTCGGTTTGCGCAATTAGGCTAAAAACAGACCAGAAAAAGCAGCAATTATACTCTATTAGAGGATATTTGTCTCAAAGCCAGTCGAGCTCTCTACTATCGTTTCCTCTTGAAGCCTTTGAATCTGTTCAAGACCTTGTACTAAGAGGATTTGCCCAGTTTTTTGAGCCCATCCGATAGCGTTCATTCCATCTTGATCTTCTAGTGAGATGTCTGCCCCGAGTTCTACGAGGTCAAAAGCAACTTTTTCGTGTCCATTTTTTATCGCGGCAATCAGCGCTGTGGTGCCATTTGGGCTCTGTCCATTAACCTCCACACCGTCATCTACTAATCGACGTACAGTTTGCACATCTCCACTAGAGGCCGCTCTCATAAATGCCGTCCAAAAGGTTCCAGCAACTCCACTCGTCACGGGTCGGGATGGAGTTGGATTTGCTCCTACTCCTGGGGAAAACTTCTCTGTCATACTTCCTTCTTCTTCTTTTCTTACTCCAAATAAATCTTTAATCGAGGGGTCTGCTTCGGATTCAGCCCACGATACAGCACTCCACCCATCAAAATTTTTAATCGTAGGGTCCGCTCCCAGCTCCAGTAATGTCCGAATTACCTTGCGGTCTCGTCGCATGGTTGCCGCCAATATCGCCGTATTTCCATTGCTATGCGGGAAATTGATCTCCGCGCCATGGCGAACCAAGCTCATAATCACGGGAACGTGCCCCCTTTCAGATGCCTCAAGAAGCGCTGTAGCACCAAATTTATTTCGCTTGTTTACCTTAACGCCGCTTTCAAGAAGAAACGAAACGATGTTTATCCTACCCCGAGCAGATGCAAGTATTATGGCAGAGCTACCGTATTTTAGCTCACAATCCAAATCAAAACCAATTCTCTGCAACTCTACGAGCGCCTCGACATTCTCATCCCTGATAGCTTCTACCAGCTGTTTTTGCTCAGGCGTATATTTAATTCCCATCTAGTAATCCACAATAAAAAGCAATTCACTTCCGTAACTATGTAGTCGTCAGAATTGGGGAATTACATGAGGAAAAAGTTACAGCGCTCCA
>JAYPVM010000016.1:44570-48778 GCA_038134595.1 Pseudomonadota bacterium
TTTAATATATAAAACCATGTAATTACAACGTGTTAGCTGTTTTGCCGGAGCAATTCCAATAGTTGCTCGTGAAGAATTCCATTAGAGGCCACAAAATACTGATACGGTGGAGTTTTATGCCCAAAAGGCACCTCTTCACCCGACTCTGTTGTTATCCGTCCACCTGCGGCTTCAATGATTGCTGACGGCGCTGCCACATCCCAATCTCTATGACTAACCATCTTTATAATAGCTCCATCTAAAGTCCCCTCTGCTACTGCACATAGCGCCGCTCCAGAATCAACTGCTGGTGCCACCAAGCTCTGATCGTCAACGTCCCAATTTCGAATATACAAGCCTTTAGGCCGAAACTGCGTCGAGCGAGAGACTGAAATAGGCATACCATTACAAGTCGTCCAGACATCCTCGCCACCCACAAGCAACTTATTACGCGCTGGAAAAAGCATCGCACCAAAAACAGGCGTCAGTAGCTCACACAATGCTACTAATATCGAAAAATCGTCGTTGCCCTTTAGAAATGATCCCGTACCATCTAGTGGGTCGATTATCCATGTCCTACGAGTCGTCCGAATCGCATCGAAATCAGGATTGGATTCTTCAGAGAAAATACTATCTTCGGGATATCGCGTTCTCAGCCAATCTGAAATTATTTTATTGGACTCATAATCTGCCTGAGACACAAGACTCCCGTCCCCCTTCTCTTCAATCCGAAGTAGAGACCTCTCTTGCTGCCAGAGCTCGAGCAGCCGTTCTCCTGCCTTAGCTAAGACATCAAAAAGCGCCGTATCTACCCACTTATTTGGCTCGCTAGATTTCATAACCTCATAGTGCCCCAAAATCCTAAGCAAATGCCAGTCTAAAAGAGCATAAAGAAATTTTCATGCCCACGAAAAAGCGCGGTAACAAAATCACGAGCTTTTTCGATACACCTGAAAACATAGCTTTGCCCCGAAAGCCATTTACAAAAATTAACAGAAATTAAAATAGAAACTCGTCCAGATGAAGACTACCCATGCCACACCCTTTGAAGCAGCACGGTTTGCCGAATCATTTCTACGGAACAAGCCAAACTACTCCGAATGTGCATACGTTGCAAAACGTCCGCTGAGCTTTTTGCCAGGAGTTATATCAAGCCGAAATTCAGGACTACTGGACAGAGAAAACCTAGAGCTCGCTCATGAGCATATCATTTTTTCTAACTCAGGAGACAATATCGGCTGGGGCAATGAAGGCTTATTCTCAGAATCCCCCTCAAAACAATACTATACCCACGACAATGTCTGCCATAATGGTGAAACGATGCGCCGCGCAATCGCTACGCTTTCACTTCAAAATCGCTTTGATAATAAAAACCTCTATCACGTTTTATGGAACAACTGTCAGGATTTTGTGTCCGCGATCAAACAAAGATTAAGTAGAATGCAAAAACTACAAACAAAAAAGTAAAAATCTTGAGCCAATGTCTCGCTCAATCTACTTAGCAATATTCACCCCATAGCACATTACGAACTAAACTACCCTTAATACTAGCCCCAACCCTTAAGGAGGCGCCGCTTCCCCTTACCTGACCATTAAACTTAAATAACACCCTGCCTGTTTCCTTTCATAATTCATGACTCCCTCACTGGCTAAAAATCGCCTGAGCTTGCTTATCTGTGTAGCTCCCAAATTGATGAGGTGATCTTGGCAAGAATTTACATAATCCTTCTCTATATTTGCTTAATGAGGGCCAATACACTTAAGAAACTCACCCCATCGCATACCAACTCTTTTTCTTGGAGTAGGTTTTAAATGGCTAGTGTGTTAGAGTCTCCTAGTTGGCCAGTTACGTTGGTAGATACCATGCTCAAATCCATTCTCTTCTTCGTTACTCTATCAACTCTTCTCGCCACCCCAATTTTTCTTTTATTTGAGCATATCATTGACTCAAAGATACCTTTGAGCTTTCTATATGCAATTAATAGTGCCAGCTATATCATGATGGCTATCGACAAACGCCAGGCACGTACAGGCGGTCTGCGGGTTCCTGAGGTGCTGTTACTCGGCTTAGCGATACTTGGCGGCACCATCGGGATATGTATTGCGAGCATCACGCTGCATCATAAAACTAAAAAACCTCTGTTTCTTATTTTTCTCCTGGCAATCGGAATAATTCAGATCACAATCTACCGAGCGATTCAAACGAGTGAGTCTTTCCTCTAAATATTTAGCGATATTTGCTACCAATCAACGGGGCTCCTCTTCTACTCAGGGCACAACCAGTAATCGTCGGGGATAAGCTCATCAAGAGCTCGTGAAATCTTGCGCCTGCTACGTTTTCTTACGCGCTCGATTGTACGAGACCCCCTGTTATTTGGAGGAGTAACCTCAAAAAGTTTATCGATTGCCGCAAGCACATCTTTACGCTGGATACTTGTCAATTCACAATCTGGTGCCAAAGATTGGTCAGGAGGACACTGGTACGGTACCGGAGTGTATGCAAGCAGGCGGAGGGACTGCGCGTAATAGCGCCGAGCCGCTCGCTTATATCTCCTCGTTCGCTCCTCACTTCGAGTCAAACGCTCCATCAGCTTTAAATACTTCGACATAATTGTACGAACTTCATCGTGTAACGCCTCAAAACTGCTCTCTGGAATCTCATCACAGAGCAGGATTCCTCCCCCTTCGCAAATTGGAGAGTCAATATCGATATAGAGATCTCTACCGAGCAATTTACCGGTATACGGAGCTTTTGCCTGATCCCACGGAACCACAAACGTTCCGCTCGAATGGAATACCTGCTGTCCAGTCCGACTTCCCGTTCCGAGGTATTCCGCAAATGGAAGTACGTAATTGAGACTATTATCAACGATGGAATTTATCTTCAAATCATCCTCTAGCGTACCTGAATCGTTATAGAGATCGCTAAACAACGACGTCACATCAACTGGAAGGTCTTCTTGAGTTATATCAACCAAATTATATTTCACCTCTGCAACCGGTGTCCCATCTACTATCGACAAACATGCTCCTGCCAAATCGACACCAGGAGTTCCGATAATCGAAGGCCTGAAATGAAGGTCTGTTGCAGAGCCCATCTTATAGAAACTCACCGCTGGCTGATTAAGGCTATACACATAGAGATTAGCGCTACTCTTAACAATCACTTCTCCCGCCATTCGCCCATCTTTATCTGTAAGCACCTCATGCTGCGCTATCGGAGTGAGACCGTCATATACATCAATCGCTACTCTAACTCCTGGCAGCGGTGTTGGAGCAACCAGACCTCCTGAGCTTCCTGCCTGATCGTCGCGAACTACCGCAAAACCAATATCATACGTATCGGGAGTATTCGTAGGAGTTGGCGTGTCGGTTGGCGTGTCTGTAGGCGTGGAGGTCGGAGTGTCCGTCGGGGTATCTGTCGGAGTCGAGGTTGGAGTTTCGGTTGGCGTTATCGTAGGTGTATCCGTAGGCGTTTCCGTTGGGGTTACTGTCGGTGTGTCAGTCGGTGTCGCACTCGGAGTTTCCGTTGGTGTAGTGGTTGGAGTGTCAGTTGGGGTAGCCGTAGGTGTATCGGTCGGTGTTTGAGACGGCGTGCTGGTCGGAGTATTGGTAGGCGTAGTTGTCGGTGTATCCGTTGGCGTCTCTGTCGGAGTCTCAGTTGGTGTGTCGGTCGGTGTCGCTGAGGGAGTTTCGGTTGGTGTAGTTGTAGGCGTCTCCGTTGGGGTCGAGGTTGGAGTCGTAGTCGGGGTCTGTGTCGGAGTCTCCGTTGGAGTTTCGGTTGGAGTTTTGGTTGGTGTGTCTGTAGGTGTCTCCGTCGGCGTTTCTGTTGGAGTCTCGGTCGGAGTCTCTGTTGGTGTATCGGTTGGAGTATTTGCAGGAGTATCTGTCGGAGTATTAGTTGGCGTCTCCGTCGGCGTCAGTGTTGGCGTATCCGTCGGAGTTTGAGTTGGGGTAATTGTCGGAGTTTGGGTCGGAGTTGAGGTCGGAGTCTCCGTCGGAGTATCGGTTGGGGTGTCTGTCGGAGTTTCGGTTGGGGTTTCCGTTGGTGTATCGGTTGGTGTCTCGGTCGGTGTCTCTGTTGGTGTATCGGTCGGTGTATCCGTTGGTGTCTCGGTCGGTGTATCAGTTGGCGTATCTGTTGGTGTCTCGGTCGGTGTCTCTGTAGGTGTATCGGTCGGTGTATCCGTTGGAGTTTCGGTTGGGGTCTCCGTTGGCGTATCCGTTGG
>JAYPVM010000017.1:0-33824 GCA_038134595.1 Pseudomonadota bacterium
AGAATAGTAGGTTGTCTCCTCTAGTTAAATGTTCGTTTTCCGGGGAAGCGGTACAAGTTTTGCGGCTATCCGTCCTACCGAAGGGCACAAATCTAACCGTAACAGAATGTTCATCTGAATTTTCGATACCGAAGTCGCGATTTTTGGCACCTGCGGACAGGAAACTATAATGTACAAAAAGCTTTGGCCACAGCAAAGCGTGGCTCAACAGATTTGAAGCTCGTATTATAGATACCCATATTATCCGATAAACATGTAGTCCGTTTCACTCAAAACTACATACGCTCTAGTCGTAAGACCAAAAATCTATCTAAGTCGTCCTGGTCTCCGAGATAGCTAATGCGATACACGTCTCGATACTCTGCAAGAAGCCTCTCGACATGCGCCATCTTATAGGCTCCCACCTCACACAACAGCACCCCTTCCGGCTGTAAAAACTGAGTGGCTCCTTCAATAATCTGCCGAGCGTCGCAAAGCCCCCCCTCTGTCGAAAATAGAGCGGAGGGAGGTTCAAATGAAAGCTCTCTTGCGAGAGGCTCATCACAAACTACGTACGGCGGATTGGCAACGATTACATCAAATCTTCCTGCCTCACCGTCTAAACCGGAATACCAATCACTCTCAACAAACTCTATCGACTCCGCTGTCCCATACCTTTGAGCATTTTTCCTTGCAACAGCGAGCACCTCAGCACTCTGATCGACAGCAACACTCCGTACATCAACTCCTTTCGACAACAATTCCGACGTCAGAGAAACCGCAAGACATCCGGATCCTGTTCCCAGATCTAAGATCGAAGCCGTCTTCTTTGATGCAAAGCTAGCAAGCGCCTCATCCACCAACAGCTCACTCTCAGGGCGTGGAATCAAAACTGAAGGGTTAACCTCAAACGATCTCCCATAAAACTCCTTCTCACCAACTATGTATGCAATCGGCTCACCCGATTGTCTTCGCTCCACCAGCTTTGTAAATTGATTCACATGCTCATCTGCAAGCGTCTCTCGAAACCGCACAATGAGCCCCGTTCGGTCGGTACGCAAAACATAGGCGAGAAGAAGTTCACTATCAAGGCGAGCCGATTCTGATGCCGCTAATATGCGCGATGCAAGCAGAATCAAATCTCCAACCGAATCTACACTACTGAATGAGTGCTTCTCCACGAAGCGCCTCCGCCTGATAAAACGCCACAACCGGATCGATTAACTGATCTATCTCACCTGCGAGCACTCCTGGAATATCACTAATAGAGAGCTTAATGCGATGATCAGTGATTCGAGACTGCGGGAAGTTGTAGGTTCTAATCTTTTCCGAGCGGTCTCCGGTTCCTACCTGACTCTTTCTATCCTGACTACGTTCGGCATCAGCAGCCGCCTGCTTCGCCTCAAACAATCGAGCCTTCAAAACTCGCATAGCTTTTTCTTTGTTCTTATGCTGCGATTTCTCGTCCTGCATAGCAACGACAATACCTGAAGGCAAATGCGTTATACGCACGGCCGAATCGGTTGTGTTTACAGACTGTCCGCCCGGACCGCTCGAGCGATACACATCAATTCGGAGGTCTTTATCATGCACCTGAATCTCGACATCCTCTGCTTCAGGCAAAACAGCCACCGTCACTGTTGAGGTGTGAATTCGACCCGCGGCCTCTGTTTCTGGCACCCGCTGAACACGATGAACTCCCCGCTCATACTTGAGCCTACTAAACGCTCCCTCACCGTTTACCATAGCAATCACCTCTTTTAGTCCACGCGGACCGGCATCGCTGTAGCTCATGGTCTCAACTTTCCAGCCCCGCGCCTCTGCGTAGCGCGTATACATACGGAAAAGTTCATAGGCAAATATTGACGCTTCATCCCCTCCTGCGCCCGCTCGAATTTCAAGAATTACATTCTTCTCGTCATTAGGATCTCTTGGAAGAAGAAGTATCTGTAACTGTCTTTGAAGATCTTCCACAACGCCTTCCAAAACCGAGACCTCATCACTCGCCATTGCACGTAATTCTGCATCTGAACTCGTCTCGAGCAGCTCCTTGCTCTCACTGAGCTCTTCTACAGCTTTCGAATACGACCGAAAGGTTGCAACCAAATCTGTTAGCGATTTGTATTCCTTGGTATACTTCTGGTAGCGCTCTCGATCGGCCACCACTTCCGGCTTAGAAAGCTGTTGGGCCAACTGCTCATAGCGTTCTTCTACTTCCTTTAATTTTTCCCACATAATCAAGTATTTCCTATTGCAAGATCGCCTGAAGCACTTCGGTTCTAAGCGCATTAAGTTTGCGAGTATTTTGGTGCGATAATGGCATGCCGCTTAGAAATACGACAACCATATCCCGAGCACAATCTAAGAAGACCGAGGAGCCACCTGTCCCGTTCATTACAATCCGCCCATGACTACCATTACTCTCATCCAAACTAAATCCATCTTCCTTCGAAGCCGACATAAATCCACATCCGACTCGCTCATCACTACCAAGAAACATCGTAGCAACCTCAGGCGCGATAATATCAGACCGTCCATGAACAGCATCTAGTAATGCCCTGCCCCACTTGTGCAAATCTCCAACCGTACCAAAAAGCCCCGCGTGTCCAGCAACTCCACCCATGACCCACGCATTTTCATCCCACACCTCGCCAGCGATAACTCGACCTCGCCGACTACAAATACCCATTGGTGAAAACAGCTCAACAATAGGCTCAAGTCTCCTTCGTCGTAAGATAGTAAGATCAATAAAATTGATACTCCCGAGCTGCATAGGTGTCGCAACATAACGAACAAACGCTTTCTCCAGCGACAAGCCCGTAACAAGTTCGCATATCTCACCTAAAATAACGTAGTTAATATCGCTCTCTAAAACTCGGGCTCCCGGCTCAAATCGAAGTGTCGCATTCTTGAAATGATTGTACGCATACTGCTTCGCACCACTACTCGACAAAATACCCGGTCGAGGCCCCGCATTCGCTTTTACCAACTCGTCATATACTGAGATACCAGCCGGAAATCCGGTTGTATGAGACAGGAGATGTGCGAGTGTTATTTTCGATTTCTGCCCCACTCCCAAACCCTGGAGATAGCGAGCAGCTCTATCAGTCAAAGAAACCTTTCCCAACGAAACAAGTCTCATCATGAGTGTTGCGGTACAAACCCCTTGAGTCAGTCGCCCTAAATCAAATACTGTATTAGCAATGGGCTGGGGAGGAGCTTCACTATCCAAGCCAAGCGCTCGATCGCCCTCAGCAACCGACAGAAACACATCCTCACCTACAGATGCCAACACACAGGCACCAGAAAGCAGCTCATCATGAACCGCTTTCTGTAACAGATTAACAACCCTATCGACCCCAGGACACGAGTCAGTGCTTACAGATGCTTGTTTTGAACCAGACGACACAATGCAGCTAACTCCTTTAAATTACACTACCGGTAGTGCAGTATACCCCTCTCCCGAGAGAAAAATCCACTACCGCCCGCAAACGATGTCGCAGTTTACCAACAAAATCGAAAAAAATACTGGCTTGAGCCTTGAAAAACTCCGCCCCAGTGCGCATTACTCTCTCGCACCCGGTGGTCGCCTTGAGTAATTACCTGGCTAAGGTATGCTATCGAGAGCCCACCCAACGGTGGCTTTTCGTTATGAGAAAAAGCGAATACTGTGGGTGTTTCACAAAAAGCGTACGTGAAGGAATTGGGGCAAGAAGAGGTAAAAACTGACTCCCCCACCCTTTTCTACATTCGGAGGTAAAAGGTAATGAGCAGCAATAAGAATAAAATTCGGCCGTTGCAAGATCGTCTCATCGTAGAGCGGCTTGCACCTGAAGAGAAATCAAGTGGCGGAATTATCCTTCCTGACAACGCTCAAGAGCGCCCTCAACGAGGTCGTGTTGTGGCTGTCGGAAAAGGGAAAGTTCGTGAAGACGGTACAGTAACTCCAGTTGATGTCAAAGAAGGCGATGAGATCCTTTTTGGCAAGTACAGTGGGACTGAAGTGAAGGTTGAAGGCTCTGAGCTTTTAATCATGCGTGAAGATGACGTATTGGGCGTAGTTGTTGCGTAAGCATACGACATATCCAAGGCGCATACGCGTAAAATTTAACGTAAAACTAAAGGAACGATTACTATGTCAAAGGTATTAGAGTTCGGCTTCGATGCTCGCGAGGAGATTCTCAAGGGTGTAAAGAAGCTAGCTGACGCAGTTCGTGTAACAATGGGACCTAAGGGTCGTGTTGTTGTAATCAAAAAGAGCTTCGGCGCTCCAACTGTAACAAAGGATGGAGTTACTGTAGCTAAGGAAGTAGAGCTCGAAGGTTTCGAGGATATGGGTGCTCAAATGGTTAAGGAAGTTGCTTCCAAGACCTCAGACGTTGCCGGTGACGGAACGACTACAGCTACCGTATTGGCTGATGCTATCTACAGAGAAGGCCTAAAGCTTGTTGCCGCTGGCCACGATCCAATGTCTCTAAAGCGTGGTATCGATGCAGCTGTTAAAACAGCCGTTGAGACGCTTCGTGCTATGAGCAGAACAACAAGCGGTAAGGAAGAAATCGCTCAAGTTGGAACAATCTCCGCTAACTCCGATACAGAGATCGGTGGCATCATCGCTGAAGCGATGGAGAAAGTTGGTAAGGAAGGTGTTATCACAGTTGAAGAAGCTAAGGGTCTTGAAACAACTCTCGAAGTTGTTGAGGGAATGCAATTCGACCGTGGATACCTATCGCCTTACTTCGTAACGAATCCAGATAGAATGGAAGCTGAGCTAAATGACGTTCTGATCCTCATCCATGAGAAGAAGATATCGAGCATGAAAGATCTCCTTCCAGTTCTTGAGCAAGTAGCTAAGGCTGGCAAGCCTCTACTTATCATCGCTGAAGAGGTAGAGGGTGAGGCTCTCGCTACTTTGGTGGTGAACAAGATTCGCGGAACACTTAATGTGTGTGCTGTTAAGGCTCCAGGATTCGGCGATCGTCGTAAAGCTATGCTTGAGGACATCGCTGTTCTCACTGGTGGACAGTGCATCACTGAAGACCTCGGTCTTAAGCTTGAGAACATCACGCTAAACGACCTTGGAAACGCTAAGAGAATCGTTGTAGATAAAGACAACACAACAATTGTTGACGGTAAAGGAACAGACTCAGATATCAAGGGTCGTGTTACCCAAATTCGCCAACAAATTGACAACACAACCTCTGATTACGATCGTGAGAAGCTTCAAGAGCGACTTGCTAAGCTCGTAGGTGGAGTTGCTGTCATTCATGTTGGTGCTGCAACTGAAGTTGAGATGAAAGAGAAGAAAGCTCGTGTAGAAGACGCTCTTCATGCAACTCGAGCAGCTGTTGAAGAAGGAATCGTTCCTGGTGGTGGAGTTGCCCTCATCAGAACTATCGAGAAGCTAGATGAGCTCAAACTCGATAACGATGCCCAAGCCTTCGGCGTGAAGATCGTACGACAAGCTCTTGAAGCACCGTTGAAGCAGATTGCTTCAAACGCTGGAGCTGAGCCTGCCGTTGTAATTGAGAAGGTACGCACAAACAAAGGAAACTTTGGTTACAACGCTGCTGCTGACTCATACGAAGATATGGTTAAAGCTGGTATCATCGATCCAACTAAAGTTGTTCGTACAGCACTTCAAAACGCAGCATCAGTTGCTGGTTTGATGTTAACCACTGAGGCACTTATCGCCGATAAGCCTAAAGATGATTCTGCTGCACCTGGAATGGGTGGCATGGGCGGAATGGGTGGCATGGGCGGAATGGGCGGAATGATGTAATCACATCTCGTTCATGAGGCCGGGACGCTACGCCGTAGCGTCCCACCACTTCCTCTCTTTTTTCTTATTTGAAAAAAGAGAGGTTTTTTTATACCTTTCACTTTCAGCTCTTAGGTCGTAGATATAAGAACGCAGAGCCCAGCGACAATCCAGACCAGCTTCTCATAAAAAAGAAATACTCTCTCGTACAATTTCTTGACAAGACCTATCACTACCATTTCCATAACATGAGCACAGTCAGTGTGTTCTTCTTCAAATATTTATAATCTCGCCTGTAGCAGTGCACGTTTCTCTAATAGACTACTATCCGGAGCGAACTGCACACCTTTTTCCTACGAGAAGAAACAGAGAACCTATCATGAAAACACACAACAACCTCAAACTACTCACCCTAACCATTCTTATCGCAGCTAGCTCAGGGTGTGCCACCAATGCCGAACTCCGAAGAGTCCGCGCGGAGGTTCACGAAACCCGCCACACAGCTGAGCAAGCACTCGAAACAGCCAAAGAGGCAAATCGGCGAGCGGAAAGGACAGAAGAAATGATGCATAGAAGCTTTAAACACTCGATGAGAAAGTAAAATCTCTTCGGCCCTGCCGACTCTGTCGTTTCTAGACGTTGCACACGACGTAAAAGCATAGTCCTGTTCAGCTTCATTAACTCGTGGCAACTCTCAAGATAGTGCACACGAGCATATCTCGATCTACCAAGCGTTTTTTGTTCGTCAAAATCACCACGGCTTAGATCACACAAAGAAGATCGATACGTGCGAATTGTACTTATAAGCCCACTCGCCATATCCTGCGTGATCACGACACTATTGTCGCTCCAAGCAATCTATGCCGAAGAGCTCATGTTACCTGCTGACCCAAACGAGTCACTGGTTGGAAAGATTTTGCACACCTATGCCGGCGAAGATGAAACGCTACTCGATGTGGCACGTAGATTTGATATCGGACACGATCAGATTATCGCAGCAAATCCAACAATCAATCGATGGCTTCCTGGCACACAGAACACTATCATTATCCCCTCACTGTATATACTCCCACCCCATGGTCCGTCGGAAATTGTCATCAACCTCTCAGAGCTACGCCTCTACTTCTTTCCAGCACGCACAAAAACAGTAATTACATTCCCGGTTAGCCTCGGCGACTACGACTGGAAGACCCCGCGTGGCAAAACAACGATTATAAAAAAAGCCGTTAATCCAACATGGTACCCGCCACAATCTATTCAGAGAGAACACGAGCATGATGGACAAGTGCTACCATCTGCAATTCCAGCCAACGATCCAAGAAATCCGCTTGGCAATTTCGCTCTATACCTCGGGATTCCTTCATATCTTATCCATGGAACCGATCCTCGCAGATCCTCCGGTATCGGCATGCAGGTCAGTCACGGCTGCATTCGAATGTATCCGGAAGACATCGAGAAGCTCTTCGAGCGCGTCCGAATCGGGACTAGAGTGTCTATAATACAACAACCTATAAAGGTCGGCAGACGAGGGCACTCTATCTACCTTGAATACCACCGACGACAAAAAGATCCTCTTGATACACCCTTGCCGTTCGAAGATGGTGGGCTTGCAAGTTTTCAGGAAAATTTACGCTCCCTTGCGCTCGATCCGAAAGCAATCGATACTCAAAAGGTCTTTCATGTATACCATCGAGGCGATGGAATCCCGACCAACATCTCTGCCCGCAAAGTTAAAACCTGGTGGTAAAAACCAAGTAAAGGAGTCCCTCGAATGGCGATGTTCTTCAAAACTTTCGTCTGTCGAAATAACACAAATCGGTCTATTCTAAAACGAATCTGGAACTCTCTGCCCATTTCATCGGAGCATACATGAAATACGATCTTTCCCCCAGCATGAAATACCTGACCATCACAGCCTTATTTATGGTTGCAAACATCTGTCACGGAGAAGCGCCGTCCCTCCAAAAAACTTCCATCAATAGTATTACGACAACGGGACAATGCTTCGCTAAGGTGGCACACGACAGGGGTGCAATTACACTCACATCAACAGCGACGGCGCCGTCCGCCCAGCAAGCATCTAAAGCAGTGCTCGCGGCTCATGCCACCTTAAAAAAAGCAGTGAAAGAGTTAGATCTAAAAGAATTTTATGCAGAGTCTGTCGAATACTCTGTTCATCAAGATTGTTCCTATAACAAAGGAAAGCGAGCCTGCTCGGGTTTTAACGCTCGCATGGGAACACGCTTTGAGACTTCGGAGATTGCCCGTCTCGGAGATATTATTCGAGTATCCTCAAATCAAGAAGCAGAAGAGTCCTCCCGACTAGAAACCTTTGCAAGCCCTCAGAGCATTCAACAAGCACGAGAAAACTGTCTGGAGCAAGCGATGCGAAATGCAGGCGACAAGGCAAAGAGAATAGCCCGAGGAGCCGGTGTCCAACTCGGCAATTTGCTTTTTGCCAAAGAAAATCCATTATCATCCGAAGCAACTCCCCCCCCAATCGCGAGACGAGGCCTTATGGAAATGGCTGCGACAACAACAAACTCTCCCGTCATCGAAGCGAAACCGCTAGAGATGTACATTACCGTAACTAGTAACTATCAAATCATTCGATGATAATTTGAAACATGAAAAGCTCATCGCAATCAAAGCAACCTAATTGCTCCACCTGGCAGATAGACCACGTTGGAATAGCTGTTTCAGATCTCGACAAAGCAATCGTTCACTACCAACAAACCACAGGTGCAAATCCTGTACAACGAGAGAGTCTCGCTGACCAGGGGGTAGAGATTGTCTTTATTGAGCTTGCAGGGAGTAAAGTAGAATTACTCGCGCCATTAAATGACCAATCTACATTGGCAAGATTTATTCAGAAACGGGGTAGTGGCCTCCATCATGTCTGCTACCGCGTTGAAAATATCCACGCAGAGCTCCAACGACTCCGAGAATCCGGATACCAACTTATCGATGACACACCAAGGCCAGGCGCAGGAAATACTTTAATAGCGTTCATTCATCCCTCGAGCTGTCACGGAGTACTAACAGAAATATGCGAATATTCAGCATCTTAGATACCATTGGGTAAAGAATTAAAAATCTGTTAGACTTCTGCCGACGGCCAACACAAGCCAATGATGAGACACGCTCTATGAAGGCACTCTTGAAACTATCAAACATTCGGCGTTGTACGATCTCACGCTCCCTACACATGAGCATTCTTACTCTCGCCACTCTGCTCTTGTGTCCACTGCTATCGGCGCAAGAATTTGAAACCTCCTGCGAAGCTACCTTGCAGTCTTGTTTTTCATACTCCCATCAGGCTCGCAGTTCATGCCTCTATGCCAAATCAGATACTTCCGAGTGCGCTAACTCCGCCACTGGAGCGCTGGCAAAAATCCGCGCCCAGCTCCATCTACATGCTCTTCCCACTGAACATAAAAACACCCCAGAGGAGCCATATACCCTCAATAGCGATTGCCTTCGAAACTTCGATCACCTGTGGCTAGGGGCATTAGTCCATGAGGACAACACGCAAGAAACCACTGAGAGCCTAGAGGAATCGTTGCTTTCATGTGTAAAACACGCTCCCAATCAACTCCTTCGACCCTAAGACTTTAAAGAGTATATTTTTTAGGTAGTAAAAATTTTCATAGACATATAGGCTTTTCACTATGAATATCAATCCCTCTAGTCTCGTTGGTATCATTATGGGCTCAACTTCCGATTGGGAGACGATGGCCCATTCTGCAAATTTATTGGACGAACTCCAGATACGGTACGACCACAGAGTTGTGTCTGCACACCGCACTCCTCGTCTTTTGGAACAATACGCTTTAGAAGCCGAAAAACAGGGGATAGAGGTAATTATAGCGGGAGCTGGTGGCGCTGCTCATTTACCCGGCATGGTAGCTGCATACACTCATATTCCAGTCATTGGAGTTCCGGTAGAATCTAAATGCCTCAAAGGTCTCGATTCTCTGCTTTCGATTGTGCAAATGCCTGCAGGCGTGCCAGTTGCCACAGTGGCGATCGGAACCTCTGGTGCAAAAAACGCGGCCATCTTGGCCGCGAGCATCTTAGCAAACAAGCATCCTCAAATCAGCACCTCTTTGAAGGACTTTAGAGCTAAACAAACTGAAGGTGTCATGAGCAGCACACTTCCTTCCTCTTCCTAGAGAAGCACGATAATGAAGATTGGAATTCTCGGTTCAGGTCAATTAGGCGCGATGCTAGCCGATGCGGCTGTCAGACTCGGTCATCAAGTAGCCTTTTATGACTCAGCGGACGGCGCACCAACAAAAAGATTCCAAGCTACAACAGTCGCTGGCTTTGACGATGAGACCGCTCTACAAAAATTCGCTCAAACATGCGATGTCGTTACCTATGAATTTGAAAACATACCTGTAGAAACCGTACAGATTATTGAGCAATACACTCCGGTACATCCAGCTAAAAAAGCTCTTGCAATCTCGCAGGACAGACTCCTTGAAAAAGAGTTTTTGCAAAGCATAGGCATTGGAACTCCTCGTTTTCAATGCGCCTCATCCTTAGATGAACTGCAATCAGCGTGCCAGGCTGTGGGGTTTCCATGCGTCATAAAAACTCGTAGATTCGGCTATGATGGCAAGGGACAAGCTCGGGTCTCCGAGGTCTCAGAAGTTGCCAAGGCGTGGCATTCCCTTCAATCAACGGGACTTATCGTGGAAGGCTACGTACCGTTTTCTCGAGAGCTATCAATAATCGGCACGCGAGATATTCACGGGAATGTCGTCACGTATCCCTTAATCGAAAATACGCATATCGATGGAATCCTGCACCGCAGTGAGATCCCTGCGCCCGCTATCAGCAGAGAGCTTCAATCTCAAACACAAACTATGATTGAAAGTCTATTACATGCTCTGGATTATGTTGGAACTATAACGATGGAACTATTCGACGTGCGTGGAGAGATTCTCGCAAACGAAATTGCACCCCGAGTTCACAATTCAGGTCATGCCACTATCGAGTCACTTGAAACAAGTCAATTCGAGAACCACATTCGTGCCATAACTGGAATGGAGCTCGGAACCCCCGATCCACACGCCCGTGCAGTCATGTACAATATCATCGGCTCGATTCCAGAGATGGAGAAGCTCTCCGAATACACATCTATCTTTCCGCATCTCTACGACAAGGAACCGCGCCCTGGACGAAAGCTTGGGCATATTACCTTACTAAATCCTGCCGAATCTGAAGAACAGCTCGTTAAAGGTCTCTGTCGTCGATAAGAAGAGCAATTTGATCGAGACAAGGGAGATACATACTCAGTGTTATATTCACACCTTAGCCCTAGCAGGGTCGTGAAAAATGAATTCCTATTGCACATTTCGATAGTTCGACTGCAACTTCGTTGGAGCCGCCGAAAAAATCCTTGAACGTATCTCAGTGGATACGCCTCCGGTTTTTTCGTCGTCTCCGCCTCGTTTCGTCAAAACTCTCAAAATGTTCACGACGGAACCTTTTTTCACCACCCTGCTAGTTCTCCAATCATTGAATAGCATCGCCATTCTACGCTAGAATTAGCCGTTATATGAGTATCGAGACCCCCTCACAAACCACAATACAAAAAGCTGCATCACTGCTTCGAGAGGGGAAACTCGTCGCATTTCCCACCGAAACGGTATACGGACTCGGCGCTGACGCAACCAACGACCAAGCGGTACGCTCCATATTTGAAGCTAAGGGGCGCCCCTCAAACAATCCTCTCATAATACACGTTCACTCTATCGAACAGCTCTTTGATTGCGTAGACATCTCGCGCTGCACAGAGAAAACCATCTCCCACCTGGAAGTTTTAGGGCCATTATGGCCTGGGCCCTTTTCAGTAGTAGTACCCAAATCTCCCAATATATCCGACCTAGTCTCTGGAGGAGGTTCTAGTATTGCCATACGCATCCCGAATCATCCGGTAGCACTAGCGCTCTTGGAATACTGTCAGCGTCCAATTGCAGCACCAAGTGCAAACCCGTCAATGTATGTTAGTCCGACCACAGCTCAACACGTACAATCAGGGCTGGGCGAAAGCGTCTCGCTTGTCTTAGATGGAGGACCATGTACGATAGGAATCGAATCAACCGTTCTATCGTTACTAGAAGACACGCCAATTATTCTCCGTCCTGGGTCCATTACCCGTGAACAACTTGAAGAAACTCTGAACTGCTCCGTTGTCACAAAACAGCATGTCGAATCATCCTCTGGACCTAACCTCTCTCCGGGGCTTCTCTCAAAACACTATGCACCACGCACCCCTGTCCGATTTTTACATTCGCTAGATAAAGACGAGCTAGAAACATACAAGCGAGTTGGAGTAATCTTGTTTGACAAGCAAAGTCACGTACCACCAAACGCATGCATGGTTCGATATGCAAGCACCTCAAACGATGTAGAGGAAGTCGCGCGTCACATCTTTCGTGAGCTTCGCCTACTAGATACAGAGAACCTGGATATCATAGCGGTCGATGCGTGCGACATGTCAGGTATCGGGCTGGCGATTATGGATAGGCTAACAAGAGCAACGCACAGCTAAAAACATCCTAAGTGAGATATTCTACTGGCTGCATTCTCTAAAGGCAGTCCAGCCAAAGGCAGCGCTTACTATCCTAACAAGCGCTCACTGAACAATCACAACTCCAAAGAAATTGCACTTCACGACGCGGCGTCTTGCACAAGACGGTCCAATAAACCTGCTAGTCTACTTCCAACTACATTTACTGCCACCATGGTCTCTATCGCGCGCTCCCCACTCTGTAGAGCACCGCCATCTTCAATTACCGAGCCATCATCCTGAAGAAATATTGGCATACTAGGAAAGGGCTCACGAGCACATGCCACCGTAGAAAAAAGACTCGGGTCTGAGTCTTTGAAACCCTCTACTTGCTCTAATGTTATTTTTCGAGCTGTCGAACGGAGAGTCATGAGTTCAGCTAACCCTACTTGATACAGCTTCTCTAGCCCAAGTGCGGCATACACTCCTTGTAGCACTTGATCAGTCTCACGAAGAATCTTCTCCAAGCCGATATTAATCGCACCTTTTATCTTCTGACAAAGAAACAAAACTGCCTCCTGGTCTCCAAAGTCGATGCCAAACCGAACAATTGCCGCATTTACTAAATAGGTAAACTCCATAGCTAAGACATCATGCGCATGAGAACCCTGCATGAGCTCAGAAAACAAACGGGTCGATCGAGCCTCATAAAGCATCGGCTCCACAGCCCGCACGTCCTCGACAATAGTATGTTGCTCGTTACGCCTAACCTCTTCAAGCGCTTCTTGTAGGGAATATGGGGCATGGATAGTAGCCGCTACATCAGGTTCAGGAACCCCTTCAGCCGCCAAACGTTTGGTACGCTCTTGGAATCCCTCTTCCTCCAACATAGACACAGTTGCAACAGAAGGGACCGACAGCAATTGATAGAACAACTCCGTACTGGTCTCAAATATCAACGCAAGAAGGCGCGCCAAGAGAAAATGGTGGTCCTCATTCTCAAGTTTGATACCTATCCACGTAAAGCCCTTGTCTGGAGTATAGAACCCCGGCGCTGGCGGATTATCAGTAGACTCCTCAAAAACCTGAACTTCGACGTATTTAGAAATAAGAATCGATACAAGCTTTAAATCAATGCACTTGAGAACCTTCTGCAGAATCTCCAAGGAATCATCCTCATCTGCCAGCGATAACCATTCCCACATCTGCTCTTCATTGATAACGTCCCCGTGCCACAGGTCGAGATCCGAAAGCAATCGAATTTGCTCCAGCGACGCAAGACTTAAAAGATCACACGAAGCAGAGAGCCCCACCTCCTTTACTACCATGAACAAAGTTTGCGCCGGTAACTGTCTGACCATTTGCTCGGGAGCATCAGACTCGAATATCGCCTTATAGAGCTCCCTACAAGTATGCCCACGAACCGGAGCAACAACGGGAGCAGTATCAGAAGGGCTATTCACTCGAGACCTCTCTTATTTGATAGGAGCAAACGTAACAAATATCTGACGTCCCATTGCGGGAGACTTTTCATCGACAGTAGCAACATCTGCCAAGCTTTGTTCAATCTCAGCTAGCTTCTCTTTACCAAGCTCAAGATACATCGCCTCTCGTCCTCTAAAGCGCATAACAAATTTTACTTTGTCTCCTTCCGCTAAAAACTCTCTCGCTCGCTTTAGCTTAATCGCCATGTCCCCAACATCTGTCCTATAGCGAAGGCGCAACTCTTTTATTGTTGTCTCAGTTCTATTTTTTCGAGCTTCTGCTTCCTTCTTCTGCTCTTTGTACTTGAACTTTCCGTAGTCCAAGATCTTACATACTGGAGGATTAGCTCCTGGAGCAACTTCAACAAGATCGAGGTCAAGCTCCTCTGCTTTAGATAATGCATCGCGAATAGAGAGCACGCCCAGTTGCTCCCCATCTGGAGAAATTACTCGAACTTCTTTTGCTGTAATGAATTTATTGATGCGGTGGGTATCAGGTGGAGCCTGAGGTCGACGACCTCGCATTCCACCCCTCATTGGGGGCTTTCCAAAGGGTTTCAAAAATTTCTCCTATAGATTTAGTAACAACTTGTCTTGTAGTATTTCCAATCCATTACTACTAAGACGCTTTTTACTGTTGTACGGTCTCACGCAGGAAATCGCAGTCCTCCTTTCTAAAACCCTCACAGCACCGCTATAGCGTACCTACTTAGAGCTCCAGAATCAAGAGTAACTACCTCATATGGTTATTTTTTCTTAGTACTTGCGGCTTCTTTCTTAGATTTTTCCGAGCTATCTTCGGAAGTTGGTTCCTCCCCTTTCGATTCAGAAGCTTGCTCCGATGGTTTTTCCACATCGCGGCACACAATCTCACTAGAAGAAACGCTCCCACACACTCCCTGTTGCACTCGACATTCATCAACTAGGGCGCCTTCGACCTGCGCACGCGCAGAAAAACTAAGTGAATTCAATAACGTACCCTTAACAGACAACTTAGTCGCCACACACTCCCCAAAAGCCTCATGCGCCCGTTTACAGTGATTCGACGCTCTTGCCTTTTGTCGTTGAATATCTCCCTCTAGAAGTAACTGCGCAGTCTTTTCATCTCGGCCTCGGCGTTCAATTGAGGTAAAATGAAGGGTTATCAATGGCAATTGCGCACCATTAGCTTTAACACCCTTAGGAGCCTTTAGAGCCTCTGCTGTTCGCTCCGGCTCCTCTGCTGCTTGACTCCGAGACCAAGAATACGACACATCCGCTCTACACAAGACCTCAGCAAAAGAGTCCTTTAACCCGCCACTACACAGAGCAACTACACTCAAACCGAAAATAATTCCTAATTTTTGCATTATGACCTGAATTATATCTCTAACCAGCACGTCTCATCCCTACACTCTATGTATACCTGCTCACGCGGTATCGCAAGGTGATTCATAGTTTTACAAAGACTTTTGATAGGTAGACAGATATGGATGAGGTTGCAAGCAGTTTTTTTTCAGATTTAGGGAGTGATTATCATCAATCACTCGGCTCTCCCAACAGAACTGGGACCCCCGAGCGCCGACTGCTTCTAGCAATCTTAGAGCGAGCCATTCTTGATTACGTAGGAAACGATGAAAGAGAAGTTGCTCACGCTTCGGATTGGCTGTTTGGCTCCCTAGAATCAGGGGCTTTCGACCATTTCTCGTTTCCCTGGTTATGTGAACAACTGGACTTAGACGGCAAGAAAATCGCAGGCCAGATTAAAGCCATGCCCAAACGAGGGGCACGAAAAGTAGCTCCGTGGTACTTCAATAAACAAGGTTCGGCTCTCGCTACAACCGCTTAAACCGCTCATTCTGTCTCGTCACTACTGAGAAACAATTTTTGGGTCGATCAATTCAATGAACGTGGCGACTATAGGCGTGCGCAGAGTAACTTGTTGGCGAACATCCACCCAATCCCCACGACTCTCCCATAAATATCTTGCCAGCAAATACTCGAAAGTCTCCATGCCCCTGCCCTCTTCTACCGGCTATCTCGCGAGACACAAGCGTGGCAAAACTAAAGCGTCGTACAACTTTCATACGAGGCAAGGCAAAAGCCGCACACAGAAACGCTATTCCACACATAGTTAACAACATAGCTGGCATCACCGAGCTATGGGTCCACGCTTCCACCAACCCAATAGCAACGGCTGTAGCGACAGTAGCGCCGATAACTCTTCGAACCACCGAAGTAGTCCTTCGAATAAACAAACTTTCATCAGTCACTGTAATATCTAGCAGGTCGTCCAAATAAGCCTCAAGAACTTCAACGGGAACAAAGGAAACCGAAACCGAAAAATCACGTCGCCCGCGACCATTCGGCATAAATCGAGATGAATAGCTTTCCTCATAGCAAAGCAATGCCGCGCCGATAGTCTGATACTGCGACATCAGTCTGTTACAACCAGCAAATGGATGATGGCAATCTGACTTGAGTTTATTGGCTAGCTCCATGAGCCGATCAGAGCATACTGCTAGATCTAACACAACTCTACTCCTCATCCCCGAAATTGCGCCACTCGTAGAAAAGCCCACCAAAAACGGCTGCTAACTTTCACTTCATCGCCCAAAGGGGGATTATCTTCGCCGAGAATTGCTCTTAACTCTAACGGGCACAGGCCGTAGCCCGATAATAATCGAAACTATGGCATCAATAATATTAAATAATATGCTCATAAAGGTCTTTTCAAACAACTTGCTACTCAAACACTCTACTATTTAGATGTCGGCAAGCTGGAAAAATTCTTTATTTTATTGAGCTAATTTGTTTTTTAATAAGAGCGACTGCAAGAAACCCATAGGCAACCTAAAAAAGAAGCCTACAAGACGCTAACTATCTAAATTACCATCTTTTTTGCACAAGCCCTCACAACGCATATCACAAGAGCTTCAAGGGCTTAGCAACACTTCGGCTTAGCCACTTCGCAGGGCGCCAGCTCTACAGTCCTGGCTTCGTCATTGCGGCCAAATCAAGAAGCCTATCTAAATCTTTACTTTCTAAGACCTGCATCTCTTCGGCCACTTCACGAACCGTCTTATCTTCCTTCATCGCCCGTTTAGCTAGCTCCGCAGCCTTATCATATCCGATCACCGGCGCTAACGAAGTTACGGTAGCCAAGCTCTTTTCAGCCAAGTCACGGCACCTCTCTTCGTTTGCCGTAATCCCAACAACGCATTTCTTTGAAAAATTCATAGCCGTGTTGGCCATGAGCTCAATTGATTCCAGGACATTGTACGCTAACACAGGCAACATCACGTTTAACTCAAAATTACCGTGCTGGCCACAAACCGCTATTGTGGCATCGTTGCCCATTACGTGAGCCGACGCCATCATTACAGATTCACAGATCACGGGATTTACCTTGGCAGGCATTATACTCGAGCCCGGTTGAATCTCTGGAAGCCCTATCTCCCCGATTCCACACCGTGGCCCTGATGACAGCCAGCGAATATCGTTTGCAATCTTCATTAGAGAAACCGCAAGCGTACGAAGCTGTCCGCTAACCTCCACCACTGCATCTTGAGTCGCTTGTGCAACAAAATGATTATCCGCCTCACAGAAAGCGTGCCCTGTAATCTCCGCTATGTGTCCAATCGCCCGTTGCGCAAACTCTGGATGCGTATTTAATCCCGTCCCTACAGCAGTTCCGCCAAGTGCAAGCCCCAAAAGGCCCTTAGTCGAGCGCTCAATTCGTGTCATTCCTTGTTGGATTTGAGATGCATATCCACCGAACTCCTGACCGAGCATTATTGGTGTCGCATCTTGAAGATGCGTACGCCCAGCTTTTAGAACTTCCGCAAACTCCTCACTCTTTTTGCTAAGTGCCTCGGAGAGTTCTTTCAGCGCCGGAAGTAATCGCTCCTGAATAGCCACGTATGATGCGATGTGAATGGATGACGGAAACACGTCGTTAGAAGACTGGCAGTTATTTACATGATCGTTGGGATGGATAAATCCTCTTTCACCCTTGCCCTTTTCCAGTATCTCCAAAGCTCGGTTAGAAATAACCTCATTAGCGTTCATATTAGTTGATGTCCCAGAGCCGGTCTGAAACACATCGACTACAAAATGCTTAAAAAGAGTGCCATCTATGACCTCTTGTCCAGCAGCCACAATTGCGTTCCCTCTCTCCTCGTCAAGCAATCCGAGCTCCATATTTGCCTTAGCGGCCGCCACTTTTATGGTACCCAGCGCGCTTATCAAGCTCTTCGGCAACACCAACGAAGACACCTCAAAGTTTAGCACCGCCCGCTGGGTGGATGCACCCCACAGCGCATCCTCTGGAACTTCCATCTCTCCCATTGAATCTCGCTCTTTTCTCGTCGCCATGCTTCATGTCTCCCAAATGCGGTTCTTGCGGGCTGTGCGCTCTACTTACGCTACCCCGATCTTGCGAAATCCTACCCTAAAAACCGCTAAAAGAACAGCTCCTTGATAGCCAAACACAACCCTGATCCACGCATTGCTCTTCACCAAAAAGCAGTCTATGATCTCCTAGAAACAAGGCGTGAAAACCCAGCTAAGTCTTATATAAAGTCTTACGCTCCTTTCACAAAAACATCAGCACGTACACAAAAACGGAGTCGTAGGTTTCTGGTTCGAATAGCTATCAAACAGAAACGCAACCATCAAACGGCAGCGTCCTCCGTCAAACACCGGCTAATTTATATGAAACAATTCCTTCAAATCGCCCTCTATTCAATTATAACAACTGTAGCAATTCCCTTTGCGGACGCTGGTGCTGATGTAAAAATAGCTACTGTTGACGTGGCAAAGATTATTAACGAATCCCCCGCTGCACAAAAAATGAAAAAGGAGCTTGGCGAGGCTTCAGACTCTGTACGAGCCAAATTAGAGAAAAAGGCAGAGTCTCTCAAAAAAACACAGCAAAAATTAGAGAAGCAAAAGGTTGCCGCCAACTCCAAAGAAGCCGAAACCTTCCGAAAACAAGCAAAAGAGTTCGAACGCCTTCGAGACGATCTCAAAGCCGACCTGGAAAAAAAATACATGCAGAGCAATAAAGAGGTCAGCGACAACGTTCTCAAAACCATTGAGAAGTACGCAAAAGCTAATAAATACGATTTAGTAATCGACAAGAGCGAGAAATATCAGGGGCCAATTCTCTATGGAACGAAGTCAGTCGATATAACCGACAAAATTATTGACGAGATTTCGTAAAAGAACTCCCTATTTCCGCAGGCAGAATCAGTCAAAAAAACACTCAACACATCTCGCTCTGATTAATTTGAGCGACAAAAGGTTCTTTAACGAGAAAATTCGAGTTCTATCCTAAAGAACAACGCAAACCAATCCGAAGCCCTCAATATGAGGTTCGAAGTTGGTCGGTGTTTGATAGTAGTTTTTCTTACTTTCGCATTAGCAGGTCTGTTAGCACCTAGGGATAGCCTTGCGAATGAGAGTGGAACATCCTTAAAGCGCAGGCCTCTCATCCTTCGCATTGATTCTACTCGCCAGACAGCATCCACAACCAAGAATCTACCGGAAATCACCGACGATCAGTCCAATAAGACCCTGAAAAACACCAACGTTTTGGCGAATAGACTCTCAAACTTAGAGGACCTAAGGAAATCAATCCCGGTAGAACCCTGGGCTCCAGGAAGAGGTTCCCTCGGAGTCAAAGTAAATGTTTCCTGGTAGCCACCATCCCTTACAAAACCCAGAACTCCTTTCAGCGGTTGAATTATCGCTCCAAGTGGTAAAGAATGCGATAAGACTGATGTTTAGCGTATTCATCCATGGCAAAAAAACTATCCAAAACAGCGGTAGCTGTATTAAAGGAATATTTTGGATATCCCAAATTTCGCCCGCTACAAGAAGATATCATTACTTCATCACTCAATGGTCGTGATGTAATCGCACTCCTTCCCACAGGTGGAGGAAAGTCTATCTGCTATCAAATCCCAGCAATTATACGTTCGGGGCTCACCGTCGTGATCTCTCCCCTAATTGCACTGATGAAGGATCAGGTCGATTCTCTTAACCACAATGGCATTCCAGCGGCGTATCTAAATTCGAGCTTGAATGAAACAGAGAGTCGAGAAACGTGGCGAAGAATATACGGTGGCGAGATAAAAATACTATACGTATCTCCTGAGCGTCTCTTACTCGATGGGATGCTGCAGACTCTTCGTGATATCAGTCTTGAGTTTGTCGCTATCGATGAAGCTCACTGCATCTCATCATGGGGGCACGACTTTAGGCCCGAGTATCGTGCTCTTAGGCGCATTCGAGAGCTCTTTCCTGAAATACCGCTCATGGCACTGACCGCCTCAGCCACAGAGCGAGTCAGAAAAGACATCGCCGATATGCTTGGAATGATAGATCCTGAGTTCTATGTGGCCAGCTTCAATCGCCCAAATCTCTCATACCGAATTATTCCAAAAATGCAGCCCCTAAAACAGTTGCGGGAGATCCTATCAGAGCACATCGATGAAAGCGGAATCATCTATTGTTTGAGCCGTAATACAACGGAACGTGTCGCTGAGGAACTTATTCGTAATGGCGTCAAGGCTTCTGCATATCATGCGGGACTCTCCTCAGAACATCGATCCAAACGACAAGAACAGTTTGTTAATGATAAAATTCAAGTGATGGTAGCAACAATTGCGTTTGGAATGGGTATCGACAAACCAGATGTACGATTTGTTATTCATCACGACTTGCCGAAAAACATCGAGAGCTACTATCAGGAGACAGGGCGTGCAGGTCGTGACGGACTCCCTAGCGAATGTGTTTTACTCTATACCCCCGCTGATGCAGCAAAGCTTCGTAATTTTAACGACCAACTAACTGACGATACGGAACGAGAACACGCCAATCGACAGCTAACATCTTTACTGAATTTTGCCGAGAGTTCCGAGTGCCGTCGTGTCACACTTCTCAGGCACTTCGGAGAGACGTACCGAGATAAAAATGACACCCCCGTTACCACCTGCGGTTCCTGTGACAACTGCCTTACACCGAGAACAAGCATCGACGGCACAGAAATCGCGCAAAAATACATCTCTTGTGTCTTACGGGTTCAAAAGCACAGCGGTTTCGCTGTCGGTTTTGGACATCTCACCGATATCTTGACCGGAGCATCCACTGAAAAAATTCGTCGCTGGGGACACGACTCCCTATCAACCTACGGCATAGGATCAAATCGCTCAAAAGCTGAGTGGACCTACTTCGGTCGAGAACTTGTTACTCGAGGATTGTTGCAGATAAATCAGAATAAATACAACGTCATTGAAGTTACACAAGCTGGTGTTGATTTTTTAAAAAACGGTGGCACGGTATCTCTCACTGCTCCATTAGTTACTTCAAAGCTTGGCTCCGAGAAAAAAGCTCTTCAGAAAAAACGGCTTGGCGCAATAGAATACGACCGGGATACATTCGAGAAGCTTCGGGTATGGAGGATGGAAACGGCGCGCACTAAATCGGTGCCAGCTTATATGATATTTAGCGATGTCACGCTTCAACAGCTTGCCGCAAAACGGCCCCAGTCAATACATGGCTTGAGTTCTATCAATGGAATCGGAGAAAAAAAGCTTTCACTATACGGCGAGCAACTACTTCAAGTCCTTAGTCAGTAGACGTTCTTAAGCCTCGCGAAGGACACCCTTAATCAGAAAGTAATGCAGACAATAAATCTAACGTTTCTTTTGAGCCAAGTCCTTGCTTGCCAAAGCCTTGCACCGCTCCCACCTTCATCGCTTTCTCTTGATACTCGGGATAATTTGACACCAGTAACACATGGGCTGGATTAGCATCTCCCCTCCTCGCTTTTTCCGCTAAAAGATCCTCGATCAGTTCAACTCCACTTGATCTATCTCTATCGAGAATGCGGTTAACCAACACGAGAGTTATTTGATTGTTGCTAATATGTTCTCGTGCTTCTATGGCATCGTGCGCCCGTAACACCCGCACACCTAACGATTGGAGTACGGTTCTAATCGCCGCGTGGTCTGGATTACACTGTCCAACATCAATTGCAATCTTCTGCGCCACGTTTTCCCCTTAAAATTTCGTAATTCCGGTTGAAGTTCCAACTAGTAGTTCAGTAATACAATCTGAAAAGAGGCCGCTTTCTACAACTCCTACCAGGCCCCTGATATTATTTTCTAACGATGCGTCAATCGAGGAAAACTCGGCATCCAGTAAAATATTTCCGCGCTCGGTAATCACAGGGCCATGTTTTCCGCTTCCACTTCGAAGCTCTACCTGCTGCGCCCCGAGGTTTCGAAGTCCCTCTTCCGCAAGTATTCGAGCCTCTGGTATTACCTCAACCGGGATCGGACACCCACTACCGAGAATCGGTACTAACTTAGACTCATCAACTATGACAACAAAGGCATCACAGCGCTTTGCAAGGATTTTTTCCTGAAGGAGCGCCCCGCCCTTTCCTTTAATGGCCCATCGCTGACTTGTAACTTGATCCGCTCCGTCAAATCCCCATGACAAGCGGCCACAAAAACCCGTGTAGAGCACCTCCAGCCCGAGCTCTTGGCACCGCCACGCACTTTGATATGAAGTCGGTACTACCTTAATTGAGAGCCCCTCTCCAACAACGCGCTTTCCAATCGCTTCGAGCGCACAATCGACAGTAGAACCCGTTCCCACACCTATAAGATCTCCATCTCGAACTCGTGAGGCAATTTCTTGTGCTACCAACTCTTTCATAGTGCCACCCTTCTCTCATTAATCCATCGACGGATATATCTACTTCGACTCGATAATTTTTTCGCTTCGATAAGTCCCTTCAGAGAACTTCTCTCCTGAAGAAGCACTCCAGCAATGACGATGATATTGCGTACAATGATACCCCAGAGCAACATCCAAAGCCCATCCCTAAACCGCCAGTTATTCACTTGCAGTAAAAAGCGGTTGCGTACCCCAAGCATATTTAACTCAGCCGGTAGTGACTTTCGTCGCTCCGGCAACACAACTCGCACATGGTTAGCGACAGCCTCTGGCTCATACCAACAAAGCCATCCCAAGGAACGAACTCTCCATGACAAATCAGCATCCTCTCTATAAGCAAAGAAAGCCTCGTCAAAGAGCTGAGTACGCTTTCCGTGCTCATTGTCCAGCTCGGGATAAACATCATACAATTGTTCGTTCGGAAGATTATCCGGCAACGAAACACTCTCCACACACTCTCGTGAAATAAGCAAGCACGCCCCAGTAGCGCCAAAGACAAACTCTCCAGAACTAAACTGGCCGTTATCCCACGCTCCCGATCCCCTGTCAAAGTGTCGGCATGCAGCTGTAAGCTCCATGCCACACGCATCTAAAACATGCGGATAGATCGGCTCCAAAGACGGCAGCGCCCGAAGCAACTTAGGCGTTACCATACCAATACGCCTCTGGGTAGAAAGTCGATGGATACTTGATATTAAAAAGTTGGGCGATAAACCAACATCAGGATTTAACACAAGAAGAGCGTCACATTTAGAGTTTACAAAATTGTATGCTCCTTGATTGTGTCCACCTGAAAAACCAATATTTGCTGGATTGCAACCAAGCGTTATCCCCTCTTGCAAACATTCTGTAACAGCCCCCACTGTAGCATCGGTGGAGGCGTTATCTGTAATGTGAATAAAGAGATTAGATCCGAGTGTATACTGTTCTTGCTTGATCACACGGGAGATACATTCAGCAATAATCTCCTCACTGTTCCATGTCACAATATGAACAAAAACTGACGGTAACTTTTTCATTATGGTTTATTTGCTGGTATCGTAATTCCTCGCTCACTCAGAATTTTAGCAAAAACTCTCTCAAGCTCTTCTTTTGAAAGTGGTGTGATACGTCGTCCATTTACCCATACTGACGGCGTCACGTACAATCCCGCCCGTTTTCCCTCACGAATATCGGCAACTATACGGGATTGATAACGAGCAGTTTGCATGCAGGATTCTAAAGCAATCACATCAAGCCCTAAACCACCTCCGATGGAGCTTACAAGAGTTTTGTGCACAGCTTCTTCAGATTGCGTATGTTCAACGATAGGATCAGAAAAGACGGCGTCAAGGGCTTCCCAAAATCGTCCCTGCTCACCAGCACACCGGGTAAACATCGCCGCTTTACATGCGTGCCGATGAAACGGCCTAGCAATAGTCGGATTACAAGCGTGATCGAGCGGGTAATTTTTGAAAGTAAAAGAGTACAACCCTTCATAGCGCTGCAACAGTGCTTTCATATCGCTGTAGAGCTTTCGACATCCCGGACATTCAATATCAGCAAATTCAACGATCTGAATGGGTGCATTTTGGTCGCCTTTACTAAAGTCTCCATACATTCCGCCACTATGGTCAAGCTGAAATGAGAACACTGGAGCCTGCTCCCAAAGATCAGCCTGCCGCACCACTGATACATCACCCTCGGGACGACCACTCGTAAAAGATATAACCAACATCATCAGAGGCTGAGATAACACCATCAGCGCTACAGCAAATGCTACAAACAACAATACTCGTAAGGCGCTGCCATTTCCGGTTCGAAAACGGGCCAATACCGACAAAAAGGCATTGGCTCCATTGCGCACACTCTTCCAAATACCATCTTTCCGACATTGAATAGCAACGAGCCCAAATAACGCGCCATTAACCACGTAGGTTGCAAGACACAAAGGACAAAGCACTCCGATCATGAACTTTGAGATACCAAAGAGCACAATAGAAAAACAGACCCCTAAAAATGTCCAAAGATACAAAATTCCCCTTAACTGCGTCGGACTAAAGAGCTCTCGCCTCGGTGCAAGACTGACAAGACCAAGAGCTATCGTGTAGTAAAACAACCCATACGAGGCAATTGGAATTCCTAAAAAAGAAGACCATGCACTGGCATTAACCGCCTCGCAATTGAACTCATTTGAGATAGTACAAAAACTCTCTCCCTTAAAATATCCCTCGACATATCCAACATGGTGGTAGAGAGATAGGACTGAGAGCACCAGCCCCAGAAATAAGAGCAATCGCAAGGCCATATTGCGACTCAATGATATAGGTGTAGAACTAGCCATTAACTGGACTCATCGCTCCTTGATTTCTACCTTATCGAACGAAGTAAGTGAACGCTATATATTCGCCTCTCTTACTGTATGCTCTATCAATTGTGATTGCCATATAGAAAGCACATAGTCGAAAAGCTCTCCACACCCTCGCACACAGACTAGCGCGCCCCCAAAGGACACCATCGCCCAGGAGAAGGCTGTGTAGAGTGGCACACTACATCAGGGAGGGAATTCTGCGTACCTAGGCTACATCGCCTTCAGTAAACAAGAGCGGAGGCTTTCTCAACGTAAAGCCAGACTGAGAAAGCTTCACCCAAATCTCTTGAAGGATCTCCTTATTTTGCGTGTCAAGAAGCTCATAGATTGCATCCAAGCTCATCACCTGTTGCATAGCGCTCATCGCAAAAATCGGGGCCGCTTCCTCTTTAAGAAGCCTGTCTCGAACCTCAGAGATAAATACGCACAGTTCTTCAGTTGAGGAAATCTGTGCTATTGAATCGATAGCACCCCCGGACTGTTGCGACTTTGTTGCTTTCTTTTTTTTCATAGTCTTCTATCCTATTTATCTACAGGGATTAACTCAATAGCCTGATTGTAGCGGGTGGGATTATCGCTTGGATCAATTACCACCGGTGCATCAACAATAACAGACCTTGTTTCTAATCGTCGAGGCTCTACTCCTGCCTTAATTAGCTCGTTGACAATTTCTCGCGCTCGTCGATCCGTTAAATGTCGAACATAAACATTATCTGAAGTGGCGACACTCTTAGCATATGATGCAACTACGATCCTAGAATACGGCAATCGATGTTTATTGAGCTTCGCTATTTCACCAACAATAGTGACCCCTTGATTGCTTAACGATGCGGAATCACCCACAAAAAATAGATCTGCAGGATAAATATCTCGGGCAGGATAGATAGCCATGCGTCTCTCATAATGCGCTGCCAAAACCTCTTGCGCAACGACACGGCGCTGCTCTTGTCTGATTCGATAGGCATTGTGCATCGAGTCTTCTTCGAGACTATCGCGAACCATTCCGTGAATAGCACCCGCCGCAGCCCCGAAACCAGCTCCGATAGCAGCTCCAGGACCTGTTGCAACACCCATTTGAAATCCCATTACCGCACCCGCTCCTGCACCCTCTACCGCGCCAGTTGCCGCACCACTAAACATCTTATCTGGCCCCGGCACAGGTCTCTTCGAACATCCAACGCCATGCAGACCAGACAGCACAAATACGCTAGCGATAACAACGCGCAGAACTTCTTGACTCCAACCGTGTACCTTCGCTTTCACCGTTTTGCTCCTAAATAAAGGATCCTCTTTAATCCCTCTTAGGATGACAGCGACGCTCTTATTGTCTCACAATAGACTCTATAAAACCGAGTTTTATTATATTACTTCCGAAGAGAGGGCTATCCTCAACCTTCGTCTCCTGCTCAAGCGAGGCGCGCGCTGCCTCGTCACCGACGACAACCGTAACAAGTTCATCGACTCTCCATCTTCCCTTCGCCACACTCTGAACCGCATTACTATCCACATCGGCAATTAACTGAAGATAAGTTTCATCGTACGTCGCCGGATACCGAAGTAACTCCTGCCTGGCAAGGCGTCCTGCAATTGCATCACTCGACGAGAAGTTAAAGACATACGACTGTTCTATAGCCGACTTCTTCTCAAGAAGCTCTTTGGCTGAGAGGGGCTGATTCTGAAGAACGTTAAGAACCTTCACCGACTCTCTGATAGCGGGGCCAACCGAGGCTCCTTTGGTTTGTAAAAAAACATAATTTACCCCTCGAACAATCCCCGGTGATATCGCGCCATAAATACCGTAAGAAAGACCCAGCTCCGTGCGAACCCTCTGCATTAGCCGAGAACCAAATCCGCCCGAACCAAACGCCTCATTAAATACATCAATGGCCGGATAATCTTCCGTAAAGCGTGTCACTCCTTGATGCCCCATCTCAACTGACGCCTGCTTAAAGGGCAGTTCTATGAAGTATATCCCTGCAGGCGCCTGTTCACCGACCTCAGGAGCCTCTGGGAGAGTCTTTCCTCGCGCCCCCCAGTCTTTAAAACGGTTCTCAACAAGCTCGACTACCGCCTCACGCTCAATTGCGCCCGTAATTACAAGCAAAGCTTCATCAGGTCGAACTAAATGATTATGCAACCTGACAAGCTCTGCTCTTCCAATGCGTCTAATATCTTTTGATAGCGTAATCGTTCCGTACGGACTATTGCCGTATACAAGCTCGGTAAAGGCAGCGGACGCCACACTCGTGGGATCTTCAACGCGCCGACGTATCCCCTCTAAAGCCTGCCCCTTCCATAATGCTAGCTTGTGCTCTTCAAAGTGGGGGTTCCTTACTACATCGGAAAATATCCGAAATACCCTGTTTACGTCAGAGGCAAGACATGAAAATGATACCACTCCAAACTCCTTTGAAAACGAGCTCGAGACAGAGGCCGCCAACTTCTCTAGCTCCTTATCGAGCACATCTGCACTATATCTACCCGAGCCGCCTCCACGCATGAGATCTCCCATAGCAGACGTTGTTCCCGGAGGATATTGACCCGCCCACAACGAACCACCACGCATTAACAAGCTTCCCCGCACGACAGGCAGCTCATCATCCTTTAGATAAACAACTTGCAAACCATTTGGGAGTGTCCAGCGCTCCGGTATAGGAGGTTTAAAATTGAGCACCTCATCCTCACGAGTCATTACCGGAGGGGCGATGGTATTTTTAATGGTGGCACACCCCACCATTACATTTAGGACGACAACGAATGAAAGCAATCTGCTAATTATTCTCACGCTCTATTCCTTTCAAAGAAAATTCTCTAATTCCCCTATCCTCAAAAGACGCTATTCACCGCGATCTCTCAATCGTCGCTATTGTTCGCTGACTCTTTCGCAGATACTGTCGCGCAACCCGCTCAACATCATCAACTGAAACCGCAAGCATCTTGTCATACCACTCGACAGATGCCTTCCAAGTACCGTAGGTCAGTTGTGAAGTTGCAAAATCGAGTGCCAACGACTGATTTGAACCTAAGTGTGCCAGATATTCCATTCCTATCGCACGCTGTGCAATCTCCAAATCCTCTTTTGAAACACCCTTGCGGAGAAACCGTTCCACAACTCTGTCAAATGCTCGAAGAAATGCATCGGGATCGTGCGGGGCTTTAACGGATCCGGCAAACATCAGTAAATTAGGATACACCGCTCCCGGCCCCTCATCTTGTCCAATACTCGCTGCGACTTGTTTGCGCTGCACCAGCTCTTTATAAAGCGGCGAAGTTTTACCACCCGCAAGAATCTCGGCCATCACCGTAAGTGGTGGATCGTCTGGATGAGGGTAATTAGGCTTTCGATACGCCACAATGACCTCCGGAAACGCTTTAATAGACAGATTGATCCGTCGTTGTCCCTGCTGTTCTGGCTCCCTAGGTATCGCTCTATGTATAGGATCTCCCACGGGGAGCCCGCCAAAATACTCCTCGACAAGCTTTATATCCTTATCTGGGTCGACCCGACCAACCAAACTAATAACGATATTGGACGGTATATAGTAACGCTTTCGAAAATCTTTAAGCGCCGTTGCTGTCAGTGAACGAATATCTTCTTCATACCCAATTACAGGCGCTCTATACGGATGGCGCTGATATGCCACACCAAGTAAAAGCTCATAGAGCTTCCCGCCTGGGCTGTCTTCAAAGCGCATACGCCTCTCTTCCAAGACAACATCTCTTTCTTGATAGAACTGTCGCATAATAGGCGTCATCAATCGATCAGACTCCATACGACACCAGAATTCGAACGCCGAACGAGGTAGGTTTACAAAGTATTTTGTAAACTCCTTGTCAGTTGTTGCATTCTGTC
Organism: Pseudomonadota bacterium; assembly: GCA_038134595.1. Lineage (GTDB taxonomy): Bacteria > Bdellovibrionota_C > UBA2361 > UBA2361 > OMII01 > OMII01. Next base: position 28,684 of record JAYPVM010000017.1, read on the forward strand.
CAACTGCGCCTTTTTTCTCATAACGGATCGTAAAATCATCTGCTATCCAGATTGAACGCAACTGCTCATGAATCAACTCCCATTCCCTGCGCTGATCATCGGAAAGGTCGTTCCCAGCATTACTCTCAGAAGCTATCTCCTCTAATCTCGCCAATAATTTACGCTCAGTGCCGTAATCAGTCGTGCCGATAGTTTTTGAGCCCTTAAACGCCATGTGTTCAAACATGTGGGATATTCCGGTAGAGCCTGATTCCTCATCACTCCCTCCAACCCGTACCACCACGGCACCAGCAAAAATTGGAGCCTCTCCCCTGCGATAAAAAACAACCTTTATGCCATTTGAGAGCGTGTAGGTGCGAACCTTTGAAACCATCTCCCGAAGAGCACTTTGCGACCCCTCCGCTGAGCCACACCTTGGAATTGATAGACACAAGAACACCAGCGCTAAGACTATTTTTTTCATTCTTTCCTTCACGTCCTGTTTGCAACGCACGGCTCGACTCGTTTTACGCCACTTAATCTGACTATGTCTCACCTCTACCGTCAGCAGAATCTATACCTATAGCTCGTAGGATACTGTTGACTCGTCAAAGATACAACTGTGAGCTACACATGGCGACTCGGAGTCACTATATTCCACGCCCAAGGGCATTGCAGCAGAGTAGATATCCCTTCCAAGGGTTGACTTAATGCCCCTCAGTCAATAAAGATCCTTGTCGCACGCAAAACAAAGAGTAACTATTTCAAAAAGGTGTTGTATGACCTCCATTTTTGCTTTATTTCCCGGACAGGGCTCTCAAAAAGTCGGCATGGGTAAAACCCTCTGTGAGCAGTATCCACAAGCCGCAGAGCTGTTTCAAGAGGCCGACGAAGCATTGGGATTTTCACTCTCCTCTATCTGCTTTGATGGGCCACTCGAAAAACTCACACTCACCGAGATTACACAGCCTGCAATTCTCACCGTCAGCACCGCTTGCTTTAAACTATGGCAAGAAACTGCTGGAGCAGCACACACGGTTGTGGGTGCCGCAGGACACTCTCTCGGAGAGTACTCAGCGTTAGTGGCTGCAGGGGCATTATCCTTTAAGGACGCTGTGCAACTCGTCCACAAACGGGGGAAATACATGCAGGAAGCCGTTCCTGTTGGAACAGGCCGAATGGTTGCAGTTCTCGGCAAGGACGTAGCCGACATCGAGGCAGCCCTACCTACGGAGGGCTCTGAGGTAGCTCAGATAGCCAACATTAACGCTCCTGGACAAGTAGTCGTTGCAGGCTCGGTAAATGGAGTCCAGATGTTTCTCGATAAACTCGGCGCAGCGAAGACAGTAGAACTTACCGTAAGCGCTCCCTTTCACTGTGACTTAATGAAACCTGCAGAGGAAAAACTACGAGAGGACCTTGCGACAGTAGCCATCTCCAAGCCAGCATTTCCTGTATTTCAAAATTATACAGCAGAAGCCTCTGATGATCCTGAGCAAATCCGAGAGAACCTGGCTCTTCAAGTGTGCGGCAGAGTGCGTTGGGTTGAATGTGTCAACAACGCACTCACTCAAAGCGCAGCAGAAGAAGCCTGGGAGTTTGGAGCAGGAAATGTACTCTCTGGCTTGATGAAGAGAATCTCTTCGGGAACCCCCCGAAAAAATATAGACGGCACAGATTCTCTCGAAGGCTAGCACTTCTCGGTAAGGAATTGCCGATTACAGAGTGGCTGATCAGATAACGCTACGGAGTTACGTCCTGTCATCACACAGACCGGCGTTCTAGGACGTGAATTCGAAAACTATCACCGACTCGGATCTTACGCCGCTCTAGCTTCTTTTCTCTTGGTATGATGTGCGCAGTTTTTCGAACATGTCATTCGATGAGACTGCTCTATGCACGAGTGGCAGACGACAGCTTCCTTCGCACACTCTTTACATGATATGCGCTCTTTTGCTGGATTACCGCAATGGGGGCACAATTTATAGGTTTTCGAGGGAGCTAGATCTCCATCAACCGCCACACGATGGTCAAAAACAAAGCACTCGCCCTTAAAGAATCCTTGCGGATACTTTTCTAAATACTTCAAAATACCACCCTCTAGTTGATAGACCGATTCGTAGCCAAGCCTCTTAACCTCTGGGACTGCCTTCTCACATCGGATACCACCGGTACAGTACATGAGAATCTTCTTATCCTTAGGAAGGTTATTCTCCTCAACCCACCCTTGAAAGTCGCTAAACTTTTTTATCTTGGGATCCACAGCACCCTCAAAGACCCCAATCTCTGTTTCATAGTCATTGCGGGTATCAACTATAAGCACATTAGGATCAGATTCAATCAACTCATGCCACTTCTCGGGTGATAGATGCGTTCCCTCTGACTCTTCGTGCGATATCGACAAATCCTTAGTAGTAATTATCTCCGGCCGGACATCAACTTTAAAACGCGGAAACGGCGTTGAATCAGCATAGGACAACTTTGGAGTTATCTCATCATTCGGAAACATTTCGCATAAAAGAGCTTGCAAGGCTTCGATAGTTTTCGCCGAACCAGCAACGGTAGCATTGATCCCTTCCATTCCCATCACAAGAAGGCCAGTAAGATTTAACTCCTCAGCAAAACGCTCAAATGAACCTCGAATAGTATCAAGGGAATCATTTGGTATAGCGATAAACTTATAGAATGCAGCAATTACAATTTTCTGAGCACTCATTCTCTCCTCTCCGAACTTAATATGCCTTGGCAAATATTACATCTTGCGTAGCCGGCCTTCCCGTCACCACACACACTCCCTCAGTCTCACTTTGCTCAAATGGTATGCAGCGCACCGTTACTTTCAATGCAGCTAGTTTCTCCAGCGCATCCTCTCCACCTGCCCATTTAGCAAGCACAAATCCCCCATGAATCTCAGGCTTCTCTGAATTAGCAGGGGTAAAGAAGCGCTCAAACTCTTCCCACGTCGTAATACCTCTGTGTATGTGCTCGTCTCGATACGCTCTAGCCTGCGCTAAATAATTTGCCTGCATATCCCGCAAGGTATCTCCGATAGTTGAGATAGCCTCTTCTCGTGAGCAAAACTTTTTATCTCGTGGCGCGCCATCACGTCGATACACAACGACCTGACCTGATTCAATATCTCGCGGCCCCACTTCTATACGAACAGGAATGCCCTTCTTAATCCACTCCCAACTCTTATCTCCACCTCGGATGTCCCTTTTATCAACGACAACCTCAACTGGTATTCCGTCGAAGCTCTGCTCGCGAAGCTCTCCGGCAATGGCATCAGCGTACGCAAACACCGCGTCTTGCAACGCTTCTTTGGGCACAACAGGAATAATAACAACATGCTTTGGCGCAATCTTTGGCGGCAATCGCAGTCCATCATCATCTGAGTGAGTCATAATCACGCCGCCTATTAATCGGGTGGAAACTCCCCAGGAGGTCGTGTAGGCACATTCTTGCTCTCCCTCTTTATTGAGGAAGTTAATACCCGCCGCTCTAGAGAAATTTTGACCTAAATAATGCGACGTCCCAGCCTGCAAAGCTTTTCTGTCTTGCATCATGGCTTCAATACAATACGTCCGCTCAGCACCCGGGAAGCGCTCATCCGCAGTCTTCTCTCCCTTAATAACCGGCAAGGCCAAATAATTTTCGGCGAGATCTGCATACACATTGAGCATTGTAAACGTCTCATCAACCGCCTCCTGCTCGGTTGCGTGCGCCGTATGGCCCTCCTGCCACAAGAATTCAGCAGTTCTGAGAAACAGTCGTGTGCGCATCTCCCACCGCATTACATTCGCCCATTGATTTATGAGAAGCGGCAAGTCTCGATACGACTGAACCCAACGAGAAAATGATTCTCCGATAATTGTCTCCGAGGTAGGACGAATAACAAACGGCTCGTCGAGCTCGCCCGCCGGAATTAACTTTCCGTCCTTTTCCTGCAGTCTATGGTGAGTTACCACAGCACACTCTTTGGCAAAACCATCGACATGAGCCGCTTCCTTCTCCATAAAGCTGAGCGGTATAAGCAATGGAAAGTACGCATTCATATGTCCCGTATCCTTAATCATCTTATCAAGATGCTTCTGGATATTTTCCCATACACCGTATCCCCACGGCTTAATAACCATACAGCCCCTAACAACAGACGTTTCAGCTAGGTCGCCCGCCTTAACCACCTGTTGATACCACTCTGGATAATCCTCTGCCCTGCGAGGGGAGATTGCTGTCGCTTGCGATTTCTTATCTGTACCCATGAGTCTCCGAAAATCTTATGTACTTGAGCGTAGTTACCGAGTGGTAAATGTATCATCACCACCTATTTTAAGTAAACGGCTGGCTACGAATCATCCATCACGCGAGCTCCTCGTTACAATCGTTGTTAATAGGTCCCAAAAAATCCATAAATCTTAATGCCTTGGAAGAAATTCGTAGCCCAATAAAAGAGCCTCCACCTGTTAAGAAAATCACCCTGACAGTCGAAATCCATTATACGCGGGCAACAACAGGCCAACCTCAATGCCGAGATAGCCGATCACGTTGCCGTTAAAACACTATAAGACAAAAGGTGGAGCAGCCATGAGCCAAGGGGACAATCAAAGACCGCAACGCAAACGCGGATTTACCTCAGTAGCACTACAGTGGATAGCTGAGCGATTGCGTCGATCAGACCAAATAAAGAACGAGCTCGCAGACGGAACATACAAAGTCGACTCCACAAAAGTCGCTGAAGCCTTGGTGAGCAAAGAGGAAGGAAGAAGTCACCACAACTAATCGCGCCTCAGGCGTACTATCAAGACGACACTGATATTGGCTAATCGTGCCGATCATTAAAATGCGCCTCGTCTCGCTCTAGGAGAAGCGCGTTGTGAATATCGAAACACTGAGATACTGTTTCATTCTCGCCGGTAACACTACGCTCAAAGGGCCCTTTTACACATCCGGAGACCTATTCCAAGCATTTTTGCCCAGGATAGTGCTTCGTTCATCGTTTTCTCAATCACTCCTAATGAAATCCTCATCTAATCAATTGAATATTCAATAAGTTTGTTATGAAATAAAGTAAGACGCACACTACAAGTGTCTTTTGTTTGACCAATCATGAGCTCTCACAATTCAAAAGTTAGCGCAGCTGGGTTGCTAATCGCTCTCGGAAT
>JAYPVM010000018.1:0-29054 GCA_038134595.1 Pseudomonadota bacterium
CCCGTCGCCTAATTCCTCTGGTACAACTGGTACAAATAGAGCGGCTGAGACAACAGAAGCGGCTGACCTAATACTCCCAAAACAAGCTGCTGTCATCAGTCCACCCGAGGCAACTCTTACAGAACTCGAGACGGAGGGATTTACCATAACCACCCTAGACAATGAAGGCTTTTCTTTCTCTTATGCAAAGGGATATACGATTAATATCTTTCCCGTTCCTAACAGCAGTCCCCAACAGTGGTATCTAACCGCCGATCTTGAACCATACGATGACGATCCGCGGAGGCAAGAAAACATGCTCGTTGAAGAAATTCAAAAACTGTGCAATCCAAGCTACAAAGTTGTCTTTGATGGGACTAACACTATCGATTTTATTAACCATAATATCTTACAAGGGTCTATAATAGATCACGAAGAGTGTGCTTCATTCATCGCTACATTAGGAGTGCCAGACAAAATCCAACTGCCAGATGATAGCTATACTAATATCCAGGATAGATTTTTCACAGCAGTAGAAAGTATAGGAGAGGTTTGCGCGCAGTCTGAGCAAGCATGGTCCCAGATAGCTCCAGACATGCGGGTGGCAATCCTCTACACTGCTGCATATACCGCGGCTGCAGGGGGGCTAAAGGATAGAAATAGCAACCACCAGCTTGATCGAATGGAGCAGCAGGTAGCAAGCCTTTTACATCTTACTAAAGATTCCGCACCTCATCATGGGTCGTTTCTCATACGCACCAGAGAGCAATTGGAAAAGATCGGTGGTGTAGAGGGAATCATACGTACGCTCACAACAGATCCATTCTGGGAGAGCATCCGAAACGTGCCGCCGCGTAACAATCCAATAGTTGATGTGCTATTTCCAACTACATTTCAGGATTATCTCAAGAGTCAGGGGCGGTAGATTACATCATCTACTCGGCGTTTATCAGAAATAATCCCCCCAGCGCCTATCGACTAATCTACTTGTGGCTGGATCTACCGCTACTTCATCGGGGTACCAAGGCTTCATCCGAGAATCGATAGCAATCGGCGGTGTATATGCAAGTGCGTGGCGGTTGTAGGTCGTCTTACTTGCATGAATATCATGGGCAGGATCAAACCGCGTAAACGTTTGCCACAGAAAGCTCTGCTCTGAAAGAATCGCGCTGGAAACATCATCAACGACAACGATAAACGGCCAAGAGGCGAAACAGGGAGACTGTACAATCCGTGCAACAAATCCTGGCTCTTCCTCATACGATGGCCCCTCCACCACAAGACAACCTCCACAGAATACCTCAGCGGCTCGCACGCCTACAGGCAAGTCTGTACTCGATGGTTGCGTAAACTCTCTTAGAAGATCTCGAATGGGATCTCCACAACCTATCAGCACTCCCTTGCTACCGTGATTTACCTTCGGGCCTGCATAGTCAAGGGTATCCATCGAGGTTCTCGAAAAAACATACAGATCTCGGGAAAAGTCCGCTCGGGCAAGTATGTACTCAAACACACCGGCAAATGAGGTAAGGTCCATTTGCTTATCTACAAGTAGTAGAAGCTTCGTCAGTGACAACTGCCCCTCTCCCAAAATACGAAATGCCGACTGCAAGCTCTCTCGAGCATAACGTTCCTGCACAACTGCCGCTGACAAGGAGTGAAAGCCTGTTTCACCATACGACCACAGGTCTCGTACCTGAGGCATTACCAGCGGAAAAAGTGGTGCCAACATCTTTTGGAGATACTCTCCGATATAAAAGTCCTCTTGGCGAGGCTTTCCTACTACAGTCGCCGGAAAAACGGCGTCTTTTCGATATGCAAGTGCTTTGCAGTGAAAAACAGGATAGTCGTGCTTGAGCGAATAGTATCCATAGTGGTCGCCGAAAGGCCCCTCGGGCCGCATCTCATTTGGATCTACCTCTCCTATAAGGGTAAACTCCGCATCGGTCATGAGCGGTAGAGGGCCATAGGCATGCTTTGAGAGAGAGACCTTGGCACCCATCACAAAGGAGGCAAACAACAATTCAGGCACATTTTCAGGTAGCGGTGCAATCGCCGATAGAATCAAAGCCGGTGGCCCTCCCACACTTATCTGAACGGGAAGTTTCTTACCTAGCTGCTGTGCGGCGTGAAGATGGTATCCTCCCCCCTTTCCTATCTGGCAATGAAGACCTGTCGTAGTGTCATCATACCGCTGAATTCTATACATTCCCAGATTGTGCATACCTGTTTCAGGGTGCTCTGTATACACAAGCGGCAGGGTAATGAAGGCTCCTCCATCTTTGGGCCATAGCTGTAAAAGTGGTAAGCGTGTGAGCTTCGGCTCTGTTGTAAATGTAATGTTGTTTGCCGTTCGTTTCTTTTTAGAGATTCCTACACGCAATAGATCTCGAAACGTATCTCGCTTTGCCCATACCTTGCTAAACGACGGGGGAACCATTGTGTGTGGAAATGAAGCAAGCTCTTTAACCAGCTGTTCTGGCTTGGAGCCAAATGCGAGATCAACTCGCTTCGTTGTTCCAAAGAGATTAGTTGCAAGAGGAAAATCTGCACCTTTGACATTAGTGAACAGGAGCGCCTTGCCCCCCTCCTCGATAACTCGCCTGTGGATCTCTGCTACCTCTAGATGGGCATCTACCGGAGCTTTAATTTCACAGAGCTCATCCTCTTTGCGAAGTATTGAAAGAAAATCTTGGAGTGAAGACAGTACAGTAGACATAGAAGGATACGAAGCACATTGCTATAAGTTCTTAGTGTAGCACCCTAAAGGCGCCCTTGATAGTGATACCAGCTCTTGAGTGCCCCCCCACAATTGCGTTCTAACTACTAAAGTTACGATCTGCGGACTCTATGCTACTAAGTAACATTGTTTCAGGTACGCCGTACTAATCAGATCTCAAAAAACTTTCCCTCCCCTTGCGTCTTTTTTACCCGAATCCTCTCTTTTTGCGTTATAGTTCCCTTCGCTGTTTCTAGATTCTTTAGAGGAGAAGAGTCATGTGCAGATTATTTGGTTTCATGAGTGAAATTGCCGGTTCGGCTCAGTATCCTTTGCTGGACGCAAAGAACTGCCTCATGCATCAAGCTTCACATGCTCGTATCAGTGGTGAAATCGGTAGATTTGGCACTCACAATGACGGCTGTGGAATCGCTTGGCAGGAAGAGAATTCTATTAAGTTAGTTATTCGAGACAAGGATGTCGTTTGGGATTCCGGATTTAGAGATATCGTATCGGGGCTCGTTACACCTGGATTTATTGCCCACAACCGACGTGCAACTGGAGGCTTACGCATCGGCTCTGCCCTAAGCCACCCGTTTTCTGGCTCCGTTGGTAGTACGCCCGTTGCTTTCTGCCACAATGGCACTGTCTTTTCACTATTACCCGAAGCTAAAAAGCGCGGCATCACCGATTCGGAGGTCTTTTTTGAGAGGCTTGTTGAGAAGACAGAAGAACTATCAACAAGCTCTCTCTCGAACTTTTTAGCGGGTTGCAGTGCATCATTGGAGTTCTCTTCTCTCAATGCCATGATCCTCTCAAGTGATGCGTTGTATGTATGGCGATACATCGATGATTCGAGTCCCGAGGCGGCGATGTATGATTGGTACTACTGCCTATCAATGCAGGTGGGCAGTGGATCGGTAACGTTTGCATCGGAACCAGTTGATAATGCACTCGACTGGGAGCCTGTCGCAAATAGAACCTTAATTTCTATCACACGGCAGTCTGGCGAGGGGCTTGCTGTATCAACTAGTCGGTTTTAGCTTGTTCTAGTCGCACAGTTGGCACATAAACTTTTTTGACTAGTTTTTTGATACTCGCCACAATCATAGAAAGTATATTTAGTCGCTTTTAAACTACGATGGACAAGCAATCGCAACAACACTCGGGCGAAAAAACGCCAGGTTTACGCCAACCAACAGTCGAAAGGGTCTCCTTCTCGAGTTTAAGGATGGAGGCTCTTCCAGATGAGCTTCTCACCACTATGAGAAGTTCGATTGCTCGGATAACAGAACATGAAGCAAAGATCACCGAGATCTTATGTAATTTAGGAATCACCGATAGACGCCCCGATATTAGAGTCGGCTCAGAACTTGAATTCTACACTATCGCAGGAGAGAAAAGTTTTAAACGTCGGCTACGTCAGATAGCGGATGCATCAAAGCCGCCCGAATCCGAACAAACCTTTGAAGCCTCGCTTGCCAAGGATGACAGCTATATGCCGCGCAAAGCAAGAAGCGATAAACTCTCGTCGGCGTTCTACACGGGAATACAACACGCCAATCATGTTACAATTGACAGAGAACCGGCATATAAATTAGGTATCGCTACTGAACGAAGATTCTCCCTCGATGGTAGAGAAGATGTGATTCAAAACATCGCGCTGTTTCAACACGAAGTAGTCTCTCCTCCCCGGAGACTGCCTTCTCTACCGGTCTGGCTGGCGACAATTGGACAAAGAATTATCGACGAGGCGCATCAATACGATCTACAGCGCGCAGAGATCGTCACAACACTCCACGAAATGTCCTCGTGCAGTCTACATTTTCATATTTCACTTCAAGGATGTTTAAAGGGCAAAAGCATCAATCTGATGGCGCGCGATGGATTCGCAAAGGAAAAGGGGCGGCGGAAAAGCGATCCAGGCATTCCTAGTCAACTTGCTCTTCACATCGCCGATGCTGTCAATGATTTTCTTAAGGACTACATCTACCTTTTCGCTCCTACCGAGGATGCATATGTTCGATTTTCAGACAAACAGTATGTAGGTACAAGCTTTATTGGATTTCGAGAGCGGAAAGAGCGGTTTAATATGGGGTCTGCCATGTTTCGCGGGGGAGGAAGAGAAACCTTCAGAGAAGAGGACACTAGCGGACAACCCGATGGTGGCCCACTTCGGATTGAACTACGAGTGCCTGATGTAGGCGCAATCGGGCACCCAAATAAGCGGGCATATCCAGAGCAGATTCTCGCTCCATTTGATATTGCCGAGGCACTCGCCTATATGGTGAGAAAAGGGGTAGAGTCCTACTCGAAAAGTATTTCTGAGAGGGAGGTACACGGCCGCAATCATCCGCCTCTTACAGAAGAAGCGCTCTATCAGAAAAACTACGATCTGCCGCGCTCACCGGGAGAAGCTGCTGAGCGGATGCGACAGGCACAGAAAAGTGGAGAAGGCTTCTTTACACCAAAACGTTTAGAGCGGGTTATACAAAGAGGATTACGACAGCAAGATATTAACGCGCTCGACAAAAAACCAAATCTTCCCCAGGGTCAAACTGAAGATAGAACACCGCAATTGAAACTTCTAAATCGCAAGTAACAGATTAGTTCGCTCTGAAAACCTTACGCACATCGAAAAGCTTGAAGATTAACGAAGGGTCTAGACATTCTTTCTAACGTCCACCACGAGAACACGTTCGGTAAAAGAGATAAGAGCTCCCATGGTAGGAAAAAACAACGCATCATATTTCTCTCCTAGGTAAGAACAACAAGAGCTTACCAAGATTACGAATCACCGAGTCGTGTTTCGTAGCACAATCATTAAAAGATGGTTTTCATAGCTTCTGGCTCTTAGTGTATGTGGAGGGAGGGCTTGTTATTTTGTAACCACATGTAAATTGACGTAGCTATCTACGAGCAACTGGGTCCGTAGTTATTATTTTTCTTCTCCCCCCGTAGATATTGCTTTACTTCGATATAGAACTTTACTAGAATGGAGATCTGTCCTCATCACTAAAATAACCACAACTAACTAGTAATACTATGCAAAATAGCAATTTACTACAGACCCTTATCAATAAACACCAACTCTGCCAAGCAAGCGCCGAGCTATCGAATACATATGTGCCGTGTCAGCAAAAGTCGCTGAAAAACTCCCTCTCGTTGACCGTTTCGGAAATAGACAACGCCCTCCCCGACGGAGGACTCCGTGTAGGAGCGGTTCATGAGTTTTTTGGAACTGATGCCTTTAATCCAACGCCACCACTTACAATCCCGACACTTGTCGCCATGAAGGCACACGACGATTTACTTCGGCGCTATCAAAATGATCACTGGCAAAAAGGACATTGGCGCCACGCATCACAAGAAAGTGTTTGTATACCTACCACGGTTTGGATCGGTCGCGCCTGTTGGCCTGCGCCGCAGTTTCTGCAAGCAGCAGGATTTCTACAAGCAACAGGGTTTCTACAAACAACAGAGTTTCTTGAGACAACATACCTTGGCAAATGCCAATCCACCCATCAGCAAGATACGTCTATTCTAGCCCACTCCCTTTTTATCGATCCTCCCAGTGAAAAACTCACCCTATGGGCGATAGAAACAGCACTTAGCTCTCGTAGCGTTTCAGTCCTCGTAGCTGTCTGTCCATCGTTTTCACGCACTACTTCACAACGACTAGCACATGTAGCGAAACGATCAGGAGCCACTGCACTCTTACTTCGATCTCACAAGGAAGCTACAAAACCTAGCTACGCTCACTCTCGCTGGGAGATCGCCCCACACCCCACCTCATTCGACACTCCCCACTGGCAGCTTTGCCTAAAGCGCCTCAAGGGAAGTGGCCTCCACGACATCTCGTGGCAAGTTGGGTTGCAACCCTTTGATTTTTTCAATCCCTCGTTTCCATCTCTCATGCTTTCGCAAAAACACAATCAAACAGCGAAGAGCACACTACCTGCTACCGAGACAAATCTTGTGCGATATGGATAAAGCACCTCCGCAGAAAAACCCACACCGCTGGTTTCTCTCTCTGTATTTTCCAACATGGTCTACCGACGTCACAAAACGAAAACTTGCTTCATGCATCCCACCCCTTACCCCTTCTCATATAGTGCTTACGAAACAGCACACACAAAAAATACTTGTAGCTAGAGCATGTATGCAAGCACTTGCAGATGGGATCCATCCCGACATGGATCTCGCACTGGCAAGGGCGCGCACAACTTCTTCTCTCTATATAGAGCCGTTTGATCCGGTGCGAGATAAAACAGCTCTACAAACACTAGCAACATGGTGCCTTCGATTCTCTCCTCTTGTTGGTGTTGACTACGAACTTACTCGCGCACCTGTAGGTGCACTAGCAAACATTTCTCCTCTTTTCTGGGGGATTTCAATTGATTTAACAGGCACAAACAGAATCCATAAAGACCTTTCTCGACTCGCTCATACGATACATTCTCTCTTCAAGGGTTCGGCTCGTGTAGCATTAGCGCCTACATACAGCGCCGCATGGGGATTCTCTCGGTTTAAGACACCTGCACTAACGACTATCACTTCTTACGAGAAGCTCTATACCCATGCCGCTTCGCTTCCCATCGCCGCACTCCGTGTCGACACAGACATAGTGACGCAACTAACAACCGTTGGAATTCTACGTATCGGAGACCTTCTTCGTTTTCCTCGACACACACTCTCCAAACGCTTTGGAAAAGCGATTCTTATCGCGTTAGGGCAATTTACAGGAGAGATCGAAGAGCGCGTTGCAACTATCACACCTCAAGAGCAACACAAGATTGTGAAACAATTTGAGCCTCCACTTCCAACAAGTAGTAGAATTATCGCTGCCATCATCTCGCTTCACAGCTCCTTGTGCATCTCACTGCATGAAAAACACGTCCATGCTAAGCGTTTTGTCATAGCTATTACCGACACTGATGACAACACAATCACCAAGGAGTTCTCTCTTCCAATGGTAGAGACCCGCACGCTACAAGCGAACACAACGCATATCACCTCAATTATTTCACCTATCGTTGAGCGACTTAGCTTTTCAGGAGAAGTAGGATGTATCGAACTTTCCGCCCACGACATTGTTCCATTTATTCCTCAGCAAACAGCGTGCACTCCAGATCACATCTATGACTCATCAACACTTCAGGCAAATCACGCAACACTCATCAATACATTTGTCGTCCGACTTGGAAAAGACTCTGTGGCACGAGTCTCTCTAAAAGACACCCACATGCCGGAGGAATCATTTTCCTATACCTCGATTATCTCTAAAGAGTCTGAATACTGTGCGGAATCTTCTGTTCCCTATACACCAGAGGAGCGCCCCTCTATACTCCTACAAAATCCAGAGCCGATTACAACTATCGCCATGCTTCCTGACAAGCCTCCTTCGTGGATTAAGTGGCGCAGGCAAAAACTCACTATAACTTCTGGTTTTGGCCCATCGCGCATTACCTACCCGTGGTGGGATGACAACATACACAAGAGCCCACAATGTGAACGTGATTACTTTACCATTCAAGACGATACCGGCAGATGGTACTGGGTATACCGCGACAACAAGACTCATTCTTGGTTCTTACACGGGCTATGGAGCTAGCTATGAAAGCTCGTTACGCAGAACTTCAGGTCACTACAAACTATTCCTTTTTACGGGGAGCAAGCCATCCACACGAATACGTATGGCGTGCCCGCGAACTGGGTTATACGGCAATCGGTATTACTGACTACAACTCTTTTGCTGGCATTATTAAAGCTCATCAAGCCGCACGAGATGCAGATATACAGCTCTGTATCGGATGTAGACTCACTATCGACTATCAGGGAGACACTACTAGTCAGAGCCTCGCGCATAGCGATGAACAATGCTTGCAGAGCGTTCTCGTGTATCCCACCTCGCGTAGTGCCTATGGGAAACTCTGTTCATTACTATCAGACGGAAGGCAGCGCACATCAAAGAACGACTTTCTGGTGTCGCTTGATGAATTTCTTTCGATCCAAAATGAATGTGTCTCGGTTATTATTCCGCCCTTTTTTCAAACACGCGCCCACCTACAGAACAATTCGGTTTCGTTAAACACAAGCACTGCGATATTTTACTCTTTATGTTCGATCATTAAGGAGAATGCGTCCCCACAGAAAACCTCGATTTCAATAGCATTTTCTCTACAATACGCAACGACCGCAAAGCATGCGGTAACAGCTGTCGTACAAACTTCACACGCCTTATCGATTCCACTTGTCGCAACAAATGATGTCTTCTATCACATAGCCGAACGCTACACCCTTCAGGATACCCTGACAGCGATTCGTACTGGAACAACTGTAGCGCAAGCTGGCACAGCACTCTTTCAAAACAGAGAGCGATACCTAAAAGCCCCTGCTGAGATGCATCGGCTGTTTCGCGATTTTCCCGAAGCACTCTCAAGGATACACCATATAACTGAAATAGCCTCTGGCTTCTCTATTGCTCAGCTTACTTATACATATCCCAAAGAGATCGCTCCTGAAGGAAAAACTCCACACCAATACCTCAAAGAACTCACATATAAAGGAGCACAGGAGCGATATCCCAACGGCATACCCACAACAGTCCATGCTGCACTACGCTCTGAGCTCTCACTTATTAAGGAGCTTCAATACGAAAAATATTTCTTAACGTGCTTTGACATTGTGTCGTTTGCAAAAAAACGGGGCATTCTGTGTCAGGGACGTGGCGCAGCGGCAAATTCTGTTGTCTGCTTTTGCTTAGGAATTACAGCAGTTGATCCTACAAAGATAGATCTGCTGTTTGCTCGCTTTGTCAGCAAAGAGCGCGAAGAACCCCCCGATATCGATATCGATTTTGAGCACGAGCGCCGCGAAGAAGTAATTCAGTATATCTATGAGCGTTATGGACGAGATCGCGCAGCACTTGTAGCAGGAGTCGTCACATTTCAGCCCCGTAGTGCTATTCGAGAGGTGGGAAAAGCATTAGGGCTCTCACTTGAAACCGTCTCGACACTTGCCCGGCACACTCATCACTGGACCGGCAACACTTTATCGGCAGAGACCTTTCAAGAAATGGGACTCAATCTTTTTGACCCTACGATACAAAATACACTCTCACTAACCCGAGAACTAATCGGATTTCCTCGACACCTCACGCAACACGTCGGTGGTTTTATTATCTGCGACACACCGCTACGTGAAATCGTGCCGATTATTCCTGCAAGTATGGCAGGGCGTACGATCATCGAGTGGGACAAAAACGACATCGAGGAGCTCGGCATGCTCAAAATTGATGTGCTGGCATTAGGTATGCTGACCTGCATCCGGAAAGCTTTCGAGGAAATACAAAAGCGAACCGGCATCGAGCATTCTTTGTATTCAATTCCGCAAGACGATCCAGCAGTATACGACATGCTATGCGCCTCAGATAGCATGGGAGTCTTTCAGGTTGAATCGCGCGCCCAAATGGCGATGCTTCCTCGCCTCCGCCCCCGCACCTTCTATGATTTGGTGATAGAAGTTGCGATCGTGCGACCCGGTCCGATTCAAGGAAACATGGTTCATCCCTATCTACGACGGAGACAAGGACTGGAGCGCCCCTACTACCCCGACAAACGTGTTGAAAGGATCTTAGGTAAAACTCTTGGAGTCCCTATCTTTCAGGAACAAGCGATGCGTCTAGCTATCTCGCTTGCAAACTTCACTCCGGGGGAAGCTGAAAAGCTACGTCGTGCTATGTCTGCATGGAAAACACATGAAGGGGTCATTCAAAGATTTAAAATACGTATCATTAAGGGTATGACCGAGAACGGCTATTCAGAATCATTCGCTGAAACATGTCTTAATCAGATAAAAGGCTTTAGTGAATACGGCTTTCCGGAATCTCATGCCGCATCGTTTGCACATCTTGTGTACGCCTCTGCATGGATAAAAAAACATTATCCAGCAGAATTTACCTGTGCACTTCTTAATAGCCAACCGATGGGATTTTATGCCCCCGCACAACTTGTTGAAGATGCAAGAAGACATGGCGTACATGTGCTTCCTATCGATGCACAAGATTCTGCATGGGACGCCACGCTTGTAGACAATCCCAACGGAACACATCCCTCTATCCGTCTCGGACTACGACTTGTAAGGGGACTTCGCACATCTCAAGCACAAGAGTTAGAAGAGAATCGATTATTACGCCACCAAGATAGCACTACAGAGGCAACCTCATTAGATACCTTTCGAGTACGTAATCCGGGAATTACAAAACACACCCTCTCTATTCTTGCGCGAGCCGATGCCTTACGGTCTCTTAATCTATCGAGGCGAAATGCCCACTGGCAGGTTCAAGCGTTAGCCGCAGAGCCTGCTCCTCTTGATACGCTCTTTACGACCAGAAGTGATGATGCCACATCACAGCTTCTTCCACTCTCCGAGCAAGCAGAGATGTTCTCGGATTATGAATCACACGGACTCTCGCTACGTGCGCATCCGTGCTCGTTTATCCGCACGAATCTCGATAAGAAACGATGTAATACTATCGAGTCCCTTCATGTGCGATACGGTATCAAAGCTAATACCAGAGTCTCTGTAGGGGGACTTGTCATAACTCGACAGCGACCAGGAACAGCCAAAGGTGTTGTATTTCTTACATTAGAGGACGAAACAGGCACTGCCAATGTGGTAATTCGTCCATCACTGTTCACAGAACAAAGAGAGCTTGTCATGTATTCAACGGCACTGCTTGTACACGGAAAATTACAGCGAATCGGTGAAGTTATTTACCTTGAAGCGTACTCGCTAAGTGCGCTCGCTCTTGACACAGTAAGAGATAACACACACTCCTGTTACTCTGTATGAAGTATTACACCACAGTAGAATCTTTTCTCCGGCGTCTCATTTTTTTTGCCGAAATAAATATTCTTCTGGACATCAATTAAATTTCTGTTATCCCTAATGACGTTGCTTTATAGAAGCAGCTAGCAAGAGCATTGTTCTTGTTAAACTTTAGTTCGTTTAACAATTTTCACTATAGGAAATTTATATAGAAGAAAAAGCTAAAACGACTCTCTTACTTTTTAGGGGGGCTTATGTATAAAAAATCAAACAACAATCACACCAATTCCTATCCAAATGTTCAGTCCGTGTGTGAAGCCCTATCGTTGTTGCCTTTCCTCCTACAGCCCCCGTATTACTTTATTATGCGGACTGCTTGTCCGCCACTGTAACCCGGAAATTACTCTGTAACCCGGAAATAACTCTGTAACTCGGAAATTACTCTGAGAAACTAACAATCTCATAGCGTAAGCCGTTATTTACTTGGCTTGCTTATCACTCATCGCGCCTACAATCGGGGTGAGTCATAACACGCGGAGGGAAGATGACTCTTATTGCATCTAAGCATGTACGCTGTTGTGCGTGCCCTGAAAATGATTATTTAACTTCGTTAGGCTTGTCCCATCAGGCGTTACCGAGCAGCAGTAAGCACGCTCCGTTTGGCGGTCCGCAGGTGGCGCCTATATTTAAAAGTATCTCTCAGAAGAGATCGGAACCTCCTCCGTAGCGAAACAGTCCTCAACACGCGTGCAAAATAAAAACTGGCACTCCTAAGAGCCAAAATACAAATCAAAAAATACTTTTTAGGATCAACATGACATCATACATCGACATAAAAAAGCTAACCGATCGACGACAACCATTACAGGACGCAAATAACGAGTTTCTCAAATGCCCTCCTAGGACTGTACTAGTCGTAGGTTCTGGAGATGTCACTCAAAAGCAGCTTCCGGCTTTTAAACTTCTACAAGCTTCCGGCGCTCAAGTGCTCTTTGCTGACAGTTGGAAAGACGGTCTCGGTCAACTCGGTTCAGCCGACTGGATTAACGGTGAAAATCTCTATGAAATTGATGGCCGTGAGCAAGAGTTGCGCAATCGCATCAAGGAAATGGGAGGGGCAGACCTCATAGTAGTAAATAATGCTCCCTCGAATCATCTTACCACCTCGCTAGCATTCAAAAATGAGCTTAGCCAAGACGGTCGGATCGTATTACAGAAACCTCAGGATACAAATTTTCCCTTGGTGCAAACGTTAAACGATCCTATGAATGTAGTCTTGTACGCTGAATTTATGAAGCGAACGTTTGTTCACGACCACTACAGAAATAAATCCGTCGTGCCGGGACTCTACAGCGCACTTGCTAGCGCCATCAACACAAATGGGCGAATTACAAAGATGATGTTCTTTGTGACAGAGCCAACCAGTATGGTAGAGCAACAGCATCGGGTACACGCACTGAAAGATGGCATGATTCAAGATCTAGCAGTACATTCCTTTGACATTTTCCTAGAGACACTTATCTATTCCAATCTTTGGCAGGTCCGAGGGGAGCAATATGCACTCCGTACCGGTGCTCGCGTTGATTTACTTGGGACCGATACCGGCTTTGAGATCAAAACTGCGTTCCCCCGCGACTGTGAGACCTTTAGCGCAATAGATATCGAGGTCACGGAGCACCTGTTGATGGATGTTGATAGAGATGGGCGACCTAACGGCTCGGGAGCGCTTGCTGAGAACAAAATTGACGTTCTCTTTGTCCAAGGTAAAGGTGTCGTGCGAGAAAATGGCGATGATTCTCCACTTAAATCTGTCGTTGTAGCCTTTGAGGATGGGCACCAAGCGGTAGTCGATCTGAACACCCTTAACTTTAAAGGGCTTCCTATCGACAGAGGCCAGATTAATACCCATCACGGAGGATTAAACAGACCCTATATGCTTTTACTCCAAGAGAATCTCAGACACGCTACGGAGGGATTTGGAGGAAGAGATTTTCCTCAGTTTCAGCAACTGCACGAGGCAACGGAGATATCAAAGTTAGCATTTCATTCAAAGGGTTTGGCCCAAAAGGCCGGTACTAAGGGACGTGGATATGCGCACGGCTCCTCGATCGGTGAACTCGTGCGCGGGATGATTGAGAGGGGAACAATTCGTAATACCTGGAACGACTCTCTCTTCTCTGAGGGACAGATCAATCTCTCTCTATTCGCCGTGGACCAAGAGCTACGAGATCAAAATCTTTATTTTGCTTAGACTACAACCGAGATGTGCAGATGCAACGCGCTCTGCGTATATCTGTCGTTATCGTTTAACAAACAGTGCGGCTCGTAAGGGCCGCAGTTTACCAAGGAAGTTACTGAACTGTATAAGGGCTTGGTAGGCAAAAGCCAAAATCTGAGCCTTAATTTGACGCGCCTATTGTAGCGGCGTATTTGTTCTGCACGAGCTTTATGATACGCGGTATCCCGCATGCTGAAAAAAGGTGCCTGACTTCTTTTGCGAAAGTAGCCGGATCCCTCTTCCGAATAAGATGATTCGAATCAAGCTACTGGCGGGGGGTTAACTTCGTTCGCACCTTCAAACGAAGACTTCCCCTCCATGAACCGCTGTCGGCCACCTTTAACGCGGATGAGAAGAAATAGGTTCGATGTAACGGACCTACGTGCTAGATGCTTCAGATTAAGGTTACGCTTGTAGGTCCCCTGGAAATCTATTTTTCTTAAGGGGCTTTGAAGCAACCGCCATTATTTTTTCGCCTCGCGAGACCGCGGCAAGTTAATGGCCACTTGTAATCCTCGATTTGACCTAGATTATTTACCTGTCATAGGAGTTGATTTCGCGGTTTGATGGGGTCGACTGCCTGTAGCCGAAAGAGGGTAACGTACGGTATACTATAAAGAGGTTCCAACTACTGGGGAGTATGCTCACTATGCTTATATTAACCACCATCGATGAAGCAGGCACTGCGACTATCACTCTAAATGACGCACAGAATCTAAACGCTATGAGCGAGGCGATGGCTGTTGAATTTAAGCAAGCTGTACAAAGCCTCCGCGCTCATAGCGGTCTTCGCGCAGTTGTACTAAGAGGAGCAGGCCGTTCATTCTCGGCAGGTGGTCATCTTGAAATGCTCAAGGCAAAACAGCAGAACACCGAGCGAGAAAATCATGCCGGCATGCTTGAATTCTATAACTCCTTTCTCTGCATAACGTCACTAAACGTTCCCATCATCGCCGCTATGCATGGCGCTGCGGTCGGTGCTGGGCTTTGTGTAGCGTGTGCCGCAGATATTAGAATCGCAACGGAGTCTACGAAGTTAGGATTTACATTTTTAAAATTGGGCCTACATCCGGGAATGGGATGTACGTTTTTTCTCCCTCGAATTGTTGGGCAGGCCCGTGCAACAGAGCTTCTAGCAACAGGCCGCATGGTCTCGAGTGCTGAAGCACTGTCCATGGGGCTTATCTCTAAGGTCTGCCCGCCTGCAGAGCTCGATCAGTCGGTAAGTGCTGTTTTAGAGGAGATATCAAAATGTGGTCCACAGGCAACATCACAACTTATCGAAACGATGCGAGGTGATCTTTCGAGCCTTCCAGCTGCTCTTGAGCGTGAAGCAAGTTGCCAAGCAAAAAATTATAAGAGTTCCGAATTTAAGGAAGGCTTGCAATCTGTTATCCAAAAGCGCTCAGCTTCGTTTTCGAAGCCCTAATGCACACCAAGTGCCGATCGCAACTAGCAGTGTGTGTACAAGAGAGAACCACATCCCTTCAAAGTTACCCGTAGCACTTGCTGTTTGATACAACTGAAATGCGACAACGAGCACTACCACAGCAATTAAGATCATTGCTTTTTTTACATCTAAGACTGGAAGTTCTTGTGAATCGTTATCCATTGCAAATAGTAGCTCCTATGGGCCTCGTTTCTTAGTGACCGACCTTCCAAATGCTAACGGGGGCCAGCATCTCTTTCAAGACACTGCCCCCCGTTTTTCATGATTTCTCTACTCTTGCTTCCTAGCGAAGAAGCGTCAGACGCTCTTGAATTGCATCCGGGTCGCCCTCGTAATCCTTCAAGCTCACTTGGAGCGATTGTGGGTCTAAATCGAGGTGCAATGCTACCCAAGCAAAGCTAAACGGCACCTTCGGTGTTAGCTTACCGAAGAGCCACTGTCGGGCACTACGCACGACGTGTCGCTCACAGTGTGCTGTTCCAAACGCATCACAGATCGCTCGAGCCAAGACAGCGGCCAAGAGATTTCTCTCTGGCTTTACCGGGGAGGATGCTTCAGCTTCGTCTTCGGGCAGGAATTTATTGGCGGAATTACTACTCATACGTAGGGTCTCTCCTGTTATTTGAGGCGGTTAGCGTTTAGGTTTGATTGATCTGATCTGATCTGTTTCGATCTCAAAAATTGCGTGCGATAGCTTTGCGACGCTTTCCCCAAGCGTTGCATGCTTCTTTCATCATACAACAGGCTGTTTCCAGAACCTCGAACAGTCACCATACAGATTAAGTCCTACCGATTGGATATCGCGTTTTACGGGGTTATGAAGCCTAACAACACTTAGCAATTAAGTAGTTGGGCTCGCTCACAAATCTGGCTTCAGAAAGTACATAAATTGACTGTCAAGGTCAATAGTTTTTTTAAGTTACTTTAAGTAAACATAGCGTTCTACTGAGGCAAACAAAAGGTGTCATCTTGGCGCGAGGCTGGTGAATCCTGGCTAGGTCGAATCTCTCTTATTGGGAGCTTGTTGTGGGTTTGACATTAGGGACTCGACGGAGTAGCATTCCGGCCTCATTAATTTTAAGGAGTTTTTAATGAATTCTGGTGTAGGAAAAAAGAAGCTTTTTATCAGCAACCTTGACTTTGAAGTTACGAGCGAGCAGCTCCGAGAGCTATTCGAAGGCGTTGGACCGTGCGTTAGTGTAGTTGTAGCTGCTGACCGTGAGACTAAGCGCTCAAAGGGTTTCGCCTTCATCGAAATGGAGAGCGAGGATGATGCTAAGAAAGCTATTGAGAGCCTAAACAACCAAGCTCTTAACGGTCGTCCTATGAAGGTCTGTGAAGATCGCGGAAAGAATTCAGGGCCTGGATCGTCAGCTGCCGAGGGTTCAGAGGGAGGTCGCAAGTTTGAGCCGCTTCCATCGATTCAGCGCATGCAATTATTCAAGCGTCGCAAGAAGATGGATCCTTTCATGGAAGATCCAAGCAAGACTATCGATTATAAGGATGTAGCTACGCTTTCAAAGTTTGTTAGTGAGCGAGGAAGAATTCTTTCTCGTAGGCTTACGGGGCTTACCGCCTACAATCAACGAAAGGTTGCTAAGGCTATTAAGCGAGCACAGAGCTTAGGGCTCATGCCTTACACTGCTATTCAGAGCAACAAGTAAGACTCCTGCTTTGGTAACATAGAAAAAACCGGCCCCCAGAGGTCGGTTTTTTTATCTCTAAAATTAAGTGGTCGTTCTATGTTGCCAAGCCTTTGTCAGTCTATCGACTCACTGTTTCGGTATTACTGCACAACCACTCTTAGGAAACCAAAACACACAAACGCTAGTACGGCCAACCTTGCATAATTATCAAAAACTCTCTTTAGTCTCAGTAAGATTTTCTCCGACAAAAGTGGTGAAACTGCTCCAAGAACCACTCCAATAAAAAGAACAGGACCAAGGGGATTGTGGTTAAATGCTGCTAAGAATTCTCCATGGATCATGGCCACAAATGCATGCGTCATCCCACAAAGGGGACATAGCTTTTGCGTCAACAACCGAAACGGACAATCTATAAATGCTGGAATTGACTCAGGCGATAGAAGCGCGCTTGCCAGTAAAACAATCAGGCAAATTACTGCACAGAGCGGTTTAGTCGTCATGGCCTTGAGAAGCGCTCTCAAAAACCTGAGTTGTCATCTTATAGAGCCCTGCATAATAAATTGGAATTGTAACAAGCGCGCCAACTCCACAAGCAAGAAGACCAAGAAATGCAACACAGCCAAGAGAAAGCATCGTTATAATCGCCATGACCAGCTCGCCCCTCAATTCAGCCCATGCCTTTTTGAGGGCTCTTATAGAATCAGACTCTCCTTTGTACACTAGATAGAGTGCTGTCGGATACAACGGGATCAATATAACGCCTGGAAGAATGCAACACAAAACGCCCAGTGTGATCAGCACCGAACATAAAACTGACGTCAAAACAGCTGGCACTAGCTTGTCTACCTGAGAAAACAGGTCTCCCAACTCTGGGTCAGCACCGGCGTCTATCTTCGACAACGCGTGGAAGTATCCCAAAAGAAAGCAGCTAGTCACAGAGAGACTCAAAAATGTCTGCGCCAAACCAAATAAGGCTTGCACAACAGGGGCTCCATCGAGGCCACCCCCTACAAGACTCCCTAAAATATTTACTGCCGCATATACAAGTACAAAAAGCACCCCGACTAGAATATGGAAGACCAAGTTCTGCTGGAGCGCCTTCCATCCGTATGAAAAGCATTCGCCGATGTCAACACGTTTCTCAGCCACAACTTTGCTCCAATAATATACCTATACACTGATACGATGCGGGTATGGCGATTAGACGTCAAGTCAATTTTAACGTTAGTAGCATCGCTACAACTTCTATTCGAAGCTAACTAGCCAATAATACTGTTGATATGCGGGCCTATCATCCTCATTCATCTCAATCGAGCTTGGTAGACTAGTAGTTCCTGTTTTAGGTATCATGTCGCTATGAACAGTGAAAACGAACTCAAGCTTGCAATTTTTGATCTCGATGGAACCCTTGTTGAACTCGAGCACGAGCATTTCACGGATCAGGTAAGTGTATCTCTTAAAGCTCTCGGCATGCACTGCCCAAGCCATACTGCAATTCGTTCAATGATAGATGGGCACGATCTCTCTCCTCTCTTTAAAGACACGAAACAAGAACGTGCTTTTTGGCAGAACTTTGATGAGGGAGAACCTCCTCCAATGCGCGCTTTTGAGCAATCAATCAATACTATCTCCAATATCTTAGACCGCGGGATGGAGGTAGCTGTTGCAACTGCTCGGCAGGAATCTCTTGATGATATACGGCGCAAACTGCAGCATACCGGACTACTTAACCATATCGAATTTATCTCCACGTTTTATGAAACCTCCTGGAGAGATAAAATCGAGCAATTAACTCTCGTTTGTGCCCACCACGGCATTCAGCCGTCAGAGAGCATGATGGTAGGGGATGGCCCGGGTGATATGATGAGCGCACAAGTAGTGGGTTGTAGCCTTCGTTTGGCCATAAAAAATGGCTGTACCCCGCTTGAAAGCATTTTACAATACCAGCCAGATGCCGTTCTGGCTTGCATCGGTGAAGTGCCAAAGCACGTCGATGAATATTCAAAAGTAAAGCTAGCCGTTTAGGCGCCTAAAAGTTGCATTTAGCTCATCTCGAGAGGCGTTTCTGTTTGCTTCGGAAAAGCCAAACCCAAATTCAGTGGTCCCCTGACACAGGTGTTCAAATGCACTATCAACATACTCATCTAAAGAAACTCCGTCGTCGTGCAATCCCTTGCCACCAAGGTCAGTGTTTACCTTGGGAGGAATCATCTCAACAACTCTAACCGATGAGTTTCGAAGCTGATGCCGAAGACTCAAAGTCCATGAGTGAAGTGCGGCCTTTGTAGCGCAGTAATTAGGCATAAATGCTAGCGGCGAAAAAGCGAGGCCAGATGTCACATTAACTATCATGGCTTCAGATTGCGCAGTAAGGTGCGGGAGAAAAAGCTTGGTAAGACTCACGGGAGAAAAATAATTGATTCTAAACTCCTCTTCATCGCCAAGCGTATCACGTTGATCGATGATCGGCGGCACCCGACGCTGGATTCCTGCGTTGTTAATGAGCACAGAGAGATTTGGAAGTGTGTTAAGGGTTGTATCGAGCAAGCGTTTTCGCTCGTTTTCGTCTGAGACATCGCATCGTGCCGTGCTGAGTTCGGAAATCTCTTGGCGCGCTTTCTCTAACACCTCTCTTCTCCTGCCACATATCAGCACTTTGTTACCTGCGGCTACAAAGCGTTTGGCTAGTGAAAAACCTATTCCACTTCCGCCACCTGTAATTAGAATCTCTCTGTTTCTTAATTCCATTGTTCTCTTACACCAACAGACCAAAGATAAACACACCGATCATGGCAATAGATATACCTACCTTGATAACGGTACCAACAAGAAGCCCCAGCCACGTTCCTAGGCCTACCTTGGTAGCCTGCGACGTTTTATTTTGCGCTATAAACTCGCCGATAAAGGCTCCGATAAACGGCCCTAAAACAATTCCTGGAATTAGAAAAAACATCCCGATAAAAGACCCTAGCGTAGCTCCCCATAGAGCTAAACTGCTTGCGCCGACTCGCTTAGCTCCTACTACCGAGGCAAAGAAATCAATCACTAAAGAAAGAACTACGAGAAGGCCCGTTATGATGAGCGTCGGTATGCCGATAATCTCAAAATCACTCCACCAACCAATCACCGCAATGCCTGCATAGATCATCATTGTGCCCGGAACAATTGGGATAACCGTTCCAATGAGTCCTATCGCGATACACACCAACGAGATGATCCATATCGCTACCGTTACGAAATTTATTTCCATAAGAGCAATCTCATTGGCGTGGTTGCTGGTTATGGCCCATCTGCCGCATTAAATCCATTAGCTTTCTTCTCTCTTCCGGGCCCATGCTTTGCATTTTCCGCATCATATTTACAAACTCCGGCCGATTCATCATCTGTTGCGCCTGCCGGAACCGAGGATCGTCCGCGATTTGCTTTGCTTGCTCTGCCAACTGGTTTGCGTTAATTCTCTTCCCACCATCTCCAATAATATCACCCTCAGCCATATCATCAGGACAGGCTCCAATACGTTGCGCCGATACAGTGATCACCTGTCGCTCACGGCCAAATAAAGGCGGAGTATATGTTGTCGTAATCTTCCCCGAATACCTCGTCGTATGATCTCCGATAAACACACCCTCTGAGAGCATAGCACTTCCCATGAGTTGGCACTTCATTCGAGAGGTAAAACCATCGCGGCTCTTGGCAAACGAGTTCTCTTCACACGACTGCCGCAGAGCTCCTACTAGATTTAATCCCATCTGCATCATATCCTGGTCGGTGGACTTACCGACACATTGCTTCATAGTATGTGTGCGGCTACTCTCCTCTTGCGTAAGACTCATCTGCCAGAGCCCCGGGGCGCGATTAGGCATAAAGTCATCAGCATAACTTGCATCACTACCGATGATACCAACCACTGCAATACAAATAAGAACCTTCAAAGGCTTGGCCATATTCGTCCCTCGAAATCAAATTAACTCAGTAAAGAAGACGCCCTAAAAAAGAGAGTCCTTGGCATTCTTCCAGCTTTATCCTGTCTTGCCAGTAATACTATGGCCGTTATACGTCACAGTCACAAGACCTCTAGGAGAGACGTCTTGCCGAAAGGACAAGTATACCGTCATAGTATCACCATCTCTTAACCAGCTATAAACCTAGTTTGAGGTCCGAAGCTCAAGTGAATAGACTCTCCGCGCTGATGAAATCTACGGCAAAGACAAAAAACTTCAGGTAAATAACAGGGCGAGTCGCGCTTATTGATGACGTTTTTTGACAGGTACGGCGCTATGTAAGAACAGGTTTTAAGTGATATAGCTAATTTAATGCAGGCCTCGATTACATTGATTACGCTCGCCGTAAACATCCCACAGCCGATAAGCACCCTGAGAAATTAGTCAGCGGAAAATATCTCGCCCTGCGGTGGCTTGCTGGCGTCTTTAGTGTCTTCTATGCAACGCCCTATCCATGGGTCTCCTCTTACGACTTTGGTCATTGACTTATCCAACGGCACTCAAACTACCAAATTCTAGAGAGCAACCTTAATCCCAGCATACCCAGCAGCGCCCATAGTGCCAAATCCGAATACCTCCTGGTACTCCTTATCGAATAGATTATCAATACGGGCAAATACCTCAATATCTGGGTCTAATGCATACGATGCTGCTACATCGACGAGACCATAGCCTGCCAGCAACACCCGTTCGGGCGGATATGTATTAAAGTCAGTGTCATATCTTGAACTCACAACACGCCACTGTATTTGCGTGCTCAATTGTTCTATTGGCTTATAGGTAAGTGAGGTCGTTATTTTATTTCTGGGCCTTCTTAGAAGAGATTGGCCGGTGGTTTCATTGAGCGTGTCGGTATACGTATACGAAATTCTGGCTGAAACGGCACTCGTTACATCAAGATTTGTTGCGACTTCTAATCCCTGCGTCCGCGAGCTATCGATATTTTCTAACACAAACGTTGCCGGATTAAACGTCACTAGATTTTCATAATCAGTTCGAAAATACGTAAGCGATAGTGTCCATACATCCGGAACCACAATCTGGTCGATACCTACATCATAGCCTACGCTCCGCTCTGCATCGAGATTTTGATTGCCATAGCTTGAGTATAACTGCACTAAGGATGGTGCTTTAAACCCAGTACCGACAGAGCCCCTTAGCTTCATAGTCTCGGTCGCATGGACGGCCGGGGCTATTTTAAACGTAGTGCGGTTTCCAAAAATAGAATGGTCGTCGTACCGCAGACCTGCATCAAGATGCATTCGGTCATCATACGAAAGCTTCGCCTCTCCAAAAATACTATTTGTCCGTGCTTGTTGGCCAAAAAGATTATCCTCATACGCTCCAAAAAGCCCGTCAGAGTAATATCTCGAATCAGCTCTCTCGGCTTGCGTTTCAATCCCTAGAAGGGTAGCCGCCCACGGTGTTGGCGCCCACTTTAGCTTTGTGCCGGCAGTGACGATGTCGCCTGAAAATTCAGAGTCTAGAACCTCTACAGAGTTTCGGTCGGGATTGTTGATGTCCTCCAAATTATGGCGTGTATAGGCGATGTAGGCGCTCGGAACTAATTGTTGAGAGAGAAGAGTTGTAGTTACATCGCCCCTGGTAAAAAACTCTTCGTTTCTTATAAATCGATTTGGGTCATCTCCTCCAACGCCACCAAAGTTATCTAGATTTGTGTGGTTACGGGTGTACCGAGTAGTATTAGTCAGGTCAATATTAGTGGTAGGCGCGAATCGAAGTCGCGTAGAGAGGGATGTATTGCTGTAATCATCGTGCTCTTTATTGCCATTGCGGGCATCCGCCGCTGATATATTTCCAACATCTTGTCGCGTGATACCAGTGGACACATCAAACAATTGACTTCCATACGAAAGATTCCCGATTTGCGTGAAAGAATTATATGCGCCCGCCTCTGACGATACCGTAGCTCTTACTCCCTCTTTTGCTTTCTTTGAGATGAGGTTAATCACACCACCCATCGCGTCTGAGCCATAGACTGTGCTCTGTGGGCCACGGATAACCTCAATACGCTCAATGTTCTCTAAGGTAAGGTTAGCGATATTGTACGCTCGATTTGTCGTTGCTGGATTGTTTAATTCAATTCCATCGAGAAGGATGAGTGTATGCTCACTGTTTCCACCGCGCAGAAAGATCGCTGCATTGCCTCCATTTGGCCCGCTCTGTACAACATCTAATCCTGGAACCTGCTTGAGCGCTGATAATGCATTACGATACTGTCCGCTGTTTAGCTGGCCCTCAGTAAGAACACTCACTGAACTCCCCGTAGATTCTATGGTGTCATCAAGGGATGTACCGGTAACGATAACCGTTTCGACCTGTGTTTCACTCTCTTGTGCGTATAATTGAGAGGTTTGTAAAAATAAAAGGCAGACGCACACCGCCCCTTTTAGAGACAAAGGCTCTTTGGTATTCATTTGAACCATCCGTGATGTCTGGATACTATGTAAATTTTTCTCCTCTGATCCACGAGAGGGGAATGCTTCGGTGCCATACAGAATACGCAGAGAGTAAACATCTCTACGCGCTGCCAAGCTGATACAAGAAGGTCTTCTGGCTCTCAGGAATCTCTCCCCCCCTGCTTCTTTCTCCTTCCCACACCAATAGAAAGTGCAGTGGAGTGCTTAAAAAGCAATTTTTACTGGGTTGCTCTCCTGAATACAGCGGCGGGCCCGCGACGGAATCTCACCGTTCTTCCCTGGCGCTTGTATCAGGTGGTTTTGTACCATAATTACTTGTGCTCGGACAGCTATTTTGGAGCGAAGTGCTGATGACATCCTCTGACTAAGAAGGTTTCTTGAAAAAACGGGCCTCCTGTCTAAAGGGATTAAATTCCTTCAAGCCCCTACTCTAGCAACCTTTTTGAAATTATCGTGCGTTATAAAATTCTTATAGGAAACGAGAAACGGCAATCGAGACAGTCATGTCGCTTAGCACATTAACGACAGAGCGAAGTCTTGCCACAAACCAATCAACAGTCAACAGTAAGGGGATAATCTCCACTGGGAGCCCTACAGCCGTTAAAACTAACGATAACGATACGACACCCGCCTCGGGTATTCCCGCAACTCCAATTGCCGCGGTTAGACTAATGAACGCAGCCGTTAATTGTTCCGATAGCGAAAGTTCTATGCCACAAGCCTGCGCGACAAATAAGACAGCGGCAGCTTCATATAAGAGAATGCCGTCGTTATTAAAATTTGTTCCCACACAGGCACCAAGCCGAGATGCTGCCTTTTTGATTCCTAGGCTATCGAGAGCAGACAGCGTCACAGGTAAAGTCGCTAGGCTAGAATTTGTGCCAAATGCATAAACTACCGGCTTGTGGGCAACGTTTAAAAACTTTCGTAAAGGTATCTCTGCAACCCGGAGAATCCACATTGAATATACAACAGACACATGAATAACAAAGCCTAGCATCACTACGCCCACATACTGAAAAAGCCCCCGAAAGGGGGAAAAACCGTGCTGGCCAACAGTTTTTGCAGTAACGCAAAATACGGCAATGGGCACTAACATTACGAGCCATAGAATTAACTGCGTTAGTATTCCATTTGCAACCTCTGTGGTCTTACAAATTACACCGCGCATATCATTACTAGCTTTCCTGGAAAGATAGCTCCGAGTCGCAGCCCCTAGCAAAAGCGCTAAGAGCACCACACCTAAAATATTATTTTTTACAAACGGCTCTACGATACTCTCAGGTATTATAGAACCTACAAAACTCTCAAAAGAAATCTCATGATGATAACCCCCTACAACAGATTCATTGTTAGGTTCAAACGCAGTGAACGCTCTGCCGGGTTCCAAAATGTTTGACAGGATTAGACCAATGGCCAATGCACACGATGTGTTGATTGCGATGACGCCTAACCACCGCCTGGCTGTCTTCCATGAGAGATCGGTGGCTACCACAGCATCGAGGATACTGACAAAGACAAGTGGAACCGCCACTACTTTTATAATCTGAATAAACGTCGCGCCCAGAAATCCTATCGCTACGATGCGGGGCCCGAATACCGTACCCGCTATTACACCCAGACACATGGCTAAAAGAATAAGAAAGGTCAGGCGAGTGTGTAGCTTATATTGCATAGCTTCTTGGGTGGCCTATTTTTAAACTATGGAAAGCATCTACTTTTGTATCGACAAAACTAGGCCTATTATCAGATGGTTATATCAGTCTTAAGCCGCATTTTAGTAGCAATCGTGGATTCTGTATACTTACTATTGGATCGATCAAGATTCCTCTTGAAAGGTTTTTTGCATCCGCTGTAGCCACACTAAAAAGCTTCTTTAGCATTTCATGGAGCTTTTAAGTGTGGTCACAACGGCTGTGATCACGATCTGTCGCCCACGCTACAAGGAGGAATGCAATGCGGCACATCGAGAAGTTTTTGGAAGCCCTACGAGCAGATCGCGTATACGGATATGCGATTTTTAATCTCGTAGTAGAAAAGTCTGATTACATGAGAAAAATCATGAATCAGGCAAAGGCGAGCGACTTGTTGGCGCTCTCCTGTCTTGCCAACCTACACGGCGGACAAGTTCTGGCCGTGTTTCGGGAGGTGAGAGATGCTCGCTTTGGATCTGAAACAGAGGCCACAAGACGGGTAGCATAGAGGAGCTTTTAGCGAAGCCTCACCCTTGGAGACGTTACAGATCCAAGGGTGAGTGTCTTCGTCTTCAACAGGTTTGTGAATCTTGATTGATCTTTCTCTTTATAAAGACACGCGATCCATCCCAAGCTCAAGTTCTAGCCAGAGATTTTCTTGATCAATTATCGATAGCTAACTAGCGGCTGAAACTTTAATTCCATCCTTTAGATAGTTATTGTGAAAATAGAGTGTTTTGATTTCGTGTTGCTCGTTACATGCACCCGTTGAAGCAGAAAATCCAATAAATACACTATCCTCAAGAACACCACTTAGATCGACTTGAGTTCGCATTGTTGCTTCAGCTGGTCGGGTGGCCCCGTCTGAAATCCGCACTTCCATATATTTGCTCGCGCCATCGTATTCGAGCCAAACATAATAAACTCTTCCATCGTTTAGAGTGTAGGGAGAAAGTGTCGTTGCGTAGGAGGATGGATCTCCATGGAGGCTAAGTCCTATGTGTTGTCCAGGAGGATCTTGGAATTCCCCGTTGTGATACGTATCAAACTCTACTGCTAATGACATCTCTGTTCCTGCATATCCAACTCCATTTCCCGGAGCATGCTTCGTGTCGGAAGCCCCTTGAATCAAAAACGAAATGCCGTCTGCTCCCAGCCCTTGATGACAGATAGGGTCACTTATTGACATAGAGAAGTGCGCACTGAAAGAGCGCGAGGATGTCAAAGTTTGCGGTGTATTAAAAAGGGCAACTCCTTGCATCCAATTTTTTGCTTCTGTGAGTCGCAGACTGTTGCCGTCTACTGTTGCGTTACCGACAAGCTTTAGGCTAGGTTCCGTCGAAGGAACAAAATCTGCTATCGAAATTTGTAGCGGAACTTGAGTCTCAGCTACGGCAGTGCTCATACTCGAGGAGACCCCAAATAGTATCGCCAGCGTTAGACCCCCAAAATGTAGGTTTACTTTTTTGCCCATTTTTCTTCCTCTCCTGCGAAACGTTCTCGGACTGTTTGAACTGTCCAGCAACTATTAGAGACGGCACAATATTTGTAATTCTTTAGGTCTTATCAACTTTTACAACTACACGGTGTAATTTCAGTCGTCGACACCTTAGAATTACTATAATTTTCACCCTGTATTATCAAGTTCTTACTAAAGAAGTGACATCAAAAACTGCTAGTTTTTACCACAAAATATCGTTAAGGCATTGGCACATCATAAACCATGAGCGTACGACGATACATGTCGGTAAATGGATAGCTACGCAAAGCACCCTGTGGATATAGCTGTTCTAGCATCGGCAGGAACTCTTTTCGGTGTGGAGCCTTTGGATACACAAATAGAACCCTCTTCCATGAAGCGTTTCTGGGATAAGTCCCCAATACGGTCGATTTGTAATACCAGCTATTTACAGAGGGAGTGGGGTTTTCAACTATCTCACGTAAGCCCCGCCGTTCGTCGTACGGAGTGGCGAATCCAATTGTTCCTTTGCCGTCTTTTAGCTCATCAAAAATGCCATAGAACATCTCACAACGCCTCTCGTCGGCGAGATAGACTAAAAGAGTTCCCTCCGTAACAAGAGGACGAACCACATTGGTTGCCTGTAATTGGACCGATGGTCCCGTTGGTCTCCGATACATCGAAAACATTTGAAATCCACATAGAACAACTGCGAAACCTAGAAGCAAAGCGTATTGGAGGGGCAGAGTTGCTTTTCTACCTATTCGGGGGGCTACTATTTTCTCAAAGAGCCAGCCAAACTCTCGGCACGCTAGAATTGTCATCAAAATCAAGGCGAATGCGATTCGACGTTCTGCCATTCCAGTAGCTACCCCGGGTATGAGACCCCCGATAAGAAGGCCTACCAAAAGCAGTGTTGCCGGATTTCGCAAATTACATATTAGACGAGCCATAGCCACCGTGCAAAAAACAACGCAAAAACTCGGCAGTGAGCGTACCGGAATGATCGTTGCGTGATTTGTCCAGTGAGTTCTTTCGACCGGCCCGTGATAAATTTCTTCAAAAAACTGCATCGCATTTCCAAGTAACTTCTGGGCGGTCATCAGCAGGGTAGTATCAGTCTGCGCCGGTTGGATCATGGGAACAGGCGTCATCAAATGCAATTTGCCGTGATAAAAATAGTAAATGAGAGTTCTACTTACGAAATACAGCATGCCACCTAAAATCACGACAAGCCATTTCCTCTTTTCTCCAAGCCACTGCTTACGATCAAAGAGCATCACACCAAACATCGCCAAAAATGGGCCTACCGCTATCGTCTTTGCTGATGGATAGACAAACTTTGTCATGACGATTGTTAATAATATCCCCACAAATGCTAGCCAGGAGCGTTGTTTAAGTGCCGTGACTGAAAACCACAACATTAACAGCCCAATCAAAACAGGTAGATGATGAAGGGTCGGTTGTCGGGCCCAATCAAATTCTAAGGGGCCAAAGCCGATAGCGACCAGCGACAGAAATGCAGTAAAAACACCAAACAGGCTACGAGTAGTAAAATACACCACAGTTAGATTGATAAAACTGATAGCAACGCTCAACATCCGCTGGTCAAGATCAAACAGGATGGGATGCTCTAACCTAGTAAACAAATTATGTAACGCCACCCAGGCAAATCCAGAGGATTGCTGTATATGTTCCCCTAACTCCTGTTGCAACATAGTATTCCACGATGTTGCTATCGCTCGATGTGGACATGTCTCTGCATCCCATGCTTCCGGATTGAAATTAATGTCGTAAAACCTCATGGAGATCATCACAGCGCCAAAAAGAACTAAGAGCACTGCTTCCATCCAGCTAAATCTCGTGGCCACCTCTCGGATAGGTTCAACAGCCGCAATCTGCGGTTCTACTCGGTCAGATGCTGTATCTTTTTTCAAGAAGAACGCAATCAGAGCACAAAGAAAACTTGCAAGATGGGCATACATCATCCTAGTCGTGGCACGACTAAACTCAAAATATTCTCCTACACAAGAAAGAGATACGGCGGCTAGATAAAGCAAAAGCCATAGAGGCAATCGCCTACAGAAGAGTAAAATAGCGGCGATAACACCGATAAGATACGCTCCACCACGAGAGCTCTCTCGGATAAACTGCCAACTTACATTCATCCGCTGCTGAACCTGGTCAATAACCGCAGAAGAGATCGGTTCAAAGACTCTAAAGCATCCAACTCCACCTTCATTAGCTTGATAGCACTCATAACGGAGTGCGAAAAAAACGATTCCAATTATAAATAAGGCGATAGGGAATGGTTTTAATAAGAGCCCTGTTCGTTTCATAGTAGCTACTATTGCCTACGGGTGGTGGTTTTGAGAGCTTACAAAAGCTCTATAAGCTGTCTGTAGGAACATATATTCCCCTCTGGTCCCGAAAAGTGGCAATCCAGCGATCTTTAGCAGGGTGCTGAAAAAAGGTTCCGTCGTGAACATTTTGAGAGTTCTGACGAAACGAGGCGGAGACGACGAAAAAACCGGAGGCGTATCCACCGAGATACG
>JAYPVM010000019.1:0-20039 GCA_038134595.1 Pseudomonadota bacterium
CTGCCGGTTGTGTCTTAAGCTGGAAGAAGTGCGGATGAGGATTCAGATAGGTTAGAGATAGAAACTCTAACAGGGTGGTGCCCCCCCTCCGAGGATGACGATGACGGTTTCGCTACCAACTACTAGATTTATTGCATTATGCTTCAAGGCTGGAAGACTTAAGGTCTCCTCCTAGAAATAGACTTGAAGCCTTAAAGGGGAACTTAAGTCGTAGCGATATGCGATTATATTGCTGAGAAAGGACAAGATTGGACATTTTCCTCGAGTCGCTTCATCTCTTTTTTGTATGCAGGTTACTTTTACTCATCCAAGCGTGCGACCCCGGGGAAAATGATGTTCGGACTTGAGGTAGTGCAAGAGTCTGGAGAAGCATTAGACTTTTTGAAAGCAGGTTTAAGAGACTCTCTAGGTAAGTATATTTCAGGAATTATTATCGGTATCGGATACTTACTTGCGCTTTTTCGCTCTGATCGATGTGCTTTGCACGATTTGATTTTTAAAACGAAGGTAGTCAAGAAAGGCTAGTGTATAGCATCCAACATGTTGCTCCTAGATTGAATTAGTTTATTACATGCTAGCCGCATCCTGAGCTAACCCGGATATCTCATGAATCCGGCAAGTCACTTGAACCTCTCAAGGATACGTCTAAAGACAACTTTTCAGGATCACACTGGCTTTGGCGTCTGGATGGGGGACCCGTTCCACGACAAAGAGAGCGAGCAGTTCGTCGCCCGTTACATCGAGCGCGCTCCACTATCCTTGGAGAAGCTCTCAATACAAGATGACATCGTTACCTACACCACTAAGGACGGGGCTGCTCACGAGTTTGACGCTCTGGAGTTTCTCGCTCAGCTTTCTTGTCACATACCCAAGACCTACGAGAGCATCACCAGGTACTACGGACGATATTCCTGTAGGCGTCGAGGTGAGCGCGCTAAGCTTGCTCCTCCAGACGAGGAACAAGAGAGTGACTATCACCGTGAGTTTCGCAGAAGTAGTTGGGCCGCGTGCATCAAGCGAATCTATGAAATTGACCCACTAGAGTGCCCCAAATGCAAGGCGCAGATGAGGATCATAGCCTTCATCCAGGACGAGCACTCCATCAAAGAGATTATGAAGTCCAAAGGGATTGCTGACTTTAGAGCACCTCCTCCTATCCCAAAGTTCATCGATGCGTCCGAAGCTCTCGATGAACTTCCCTCCTACGACTCATTTGAGCCTGCATCTGATGACTTCTAAATTCCGCTTCCACAGAGACGGAGCCGGTGAAGTGTAGGTACAATGATACTTTTCGCAACTTAGCTCGTCCCTCGCTGCTCTGCTTGGGCACTTGAAACCCTAAACCGGAGCTAAAGACTCGCAATTTCAACCCTTACCTAATCCCCCGCTGGGGGGGGCTAGACCTCATGGGTCCTTCGGCTACGACGGTTTAACTACTTGCTAAAAGTGGATTGATCTTACTATCCATGATATCTCTTTCGGAGGCGGGTTTCTTCGTCCTGAAGGCCCTTCAATTTATCTGGAAGCGGAGCCAACGCCTTCGACAGCATGGTGACCGTTGCGGCCTTTACAGACTTTTCGCCGGTATTTGTGTCGAAGCGAACGCCTGTAACCCCGATGATATCACCGAGGTCTACATAACGAGTCCAAAAATCAAACCCACGAGAGTCGCTGTCTTTTAAATCTTTCTTCGACAGAACTATTTGAATAGTTCCACTCGAGTCGGCGAGCTGAAAGAAAGCGATGGAGCCCATGATACGCTGACGCATGATACGTCCAGCAACTGTCACTGGGCGTCCAACTTCGCACTGCACGACATCGGCTGCCGAGTCCTTCATAAACGGACCCGATGGGTAAGGATCTACGCCCGCTTCGCGAAGTGATTCTAATTTGGAGATCCGCGCGCCACGAAGTTGGTCGACTTGCGCTTCAGGCGATTGCTCAGCCTTCACGTCCACCGTTGTTTTTTTAAAAGGCGCTAGTTCATTTACGACGTCTGGCACCGTTTTTAACATTAAACCCGTTACAAACGGAACCCTGACCTCACTTAACTACGGAAAACTCAAGGTGTTCGGAGTATTTAAAAATGTAAGGAGAAACTTCTTGGAAGCTGCTCTTATTTACACCCTAGACGCTCCAGGCGGCTTCTGCACAGCACGCATCCGAGGCGTACTGGCAAAGTAATTTGATCAACAAACAAGATTAGAAGACTTAGCCCTGTTACGTAAGTAACAGGGCTTTCATATTTGAGAACAACAACCCCTACTCTACTGGTAACTTCCTAGCTCCTCATTAAGCTCAAGGGCATAAACTCTAGATACGGCCTCAGAAATCTGATGCAAAGGGAACAGCACCGGTTTTGATACAGACTTCGCCTGAATTTCAAATTCCCCATTCTTAAGACTCCTAGGACCGATCACAACTCTAATAGGACACCCAATCCGATCTTGATCGTTAAACTTAACCCCTGCACTTACCTTTCTATCATCAAGTAGCACTCTAAAGCCTTTTGCCTGCAACTCGCTAAAAGCTTTCTCTGCCATGACATACGTGTCACTACCTCCAGATCCAACTGGCACCAGAGCAATCTCATATGGAGCTACTGCGATAGGCCAACTCACACCGTCAGGGGTTCTGTGGTGCTCAAGTAGCGCCACTAATCCCTTAGCAAGACTAAATCCACCACTTACTATACGAAGAGGTTCTCTCTGGCCTTTGTCATTTGTATAGTAAAGGCCATCACCAAGTTCAGCGTAGTGTGTTCCAAGCATTGATGACTGCGCAACACGAGAAACCCTTAGCAGCTTACCCCTATCTCCATACTGTGAGCTTGAAGAATCACTCAACACCTCAATGGGTAACGTAGTTGCCAGAAGCTTACCGTCAGGACCAACTAATATGGCCTCTTCCCCAAAAATATGTGAAGTATCTTCAGTTACTGTCGCCTGCGGAACATAGATATTTATCGACGAATGCGCAGATGGCTCATGCCCCTCTCTACATTCTGGCCCAGAGACCGGGCTGACACCACACACCTTTAGTGCATCACAATATGCGTTTGCCAACTTTTCTTGCCAATTTGAACACTGCTCTTCGCCATTCTCAAACACATAGGACTCATGCAGTACATATTCACTTGACCTATGCAGACCGTGCGCTCCTCTATTTATACGGAAATGAGGCTCCTGTTGATAAAGCACAAAGGGGAGATGTTTATGTGAAATAGAACCGAGTGGTCGAATGGTTTCAACTATAAATTCTTCACAAGACGGACTAAGACACAACGATCTCGCATCTAAAGAGGTATGGAAAAAAGTGTCTTTAAAGGTGTCATATCGACCATCACTCTCTCCAGGCCTCCACACTTCTAGCGGTTGAAGAACAGGAAGAGAGATCTTCTGCCCCCCTATCTGTGATAGTTTGGCATCAAGTAACTTCTCAAGCCTCGAATACACAGCTTTCCCCATCGGAAGCATGGCATATACCCCAGATGAAGTTGGGGTACTAAGATTTAAAAGCTCAGCGAGCTTAGCGCAATCAACATCTTTAAGATCTACTTTTCTGTAATTGAGTGGGAAAAATCCCGCCGTCATTCGTAACGATTCTTGCTCCCTAAACTCTTGAGCAAATATCTGCCTTAGATCACTGACTTCACCCAGCTCACTAGAGGTCTGTTCAGATTTATCACCATGATTTTGCTGAGGGTCCATATTTCTAATACCTGTAATAAGAAGTTACTACGTATTCTACTCTCAGAGGAAATTCAAATCAAAATAATAGTGATTCTTCTTACTCTTTACGTATGATTAGCGAACCAATTCTTAAGTATTCTAAATCAGAGTGCTCCATTATGTGGATACAATCCGCAACATCGGTAGCAATCGGCGATCCGTGTAGATTTAGCGAAGTGTTAAGCAAGGCTCCCCTACCTGTAATTTCACGAAATTTCAGCAATAGTGTATAGAAGTCACTATTTGTATCTTCTGTTACCATTTGAACCCTGCTGGTATTATCTGCCGGATGGAGCGCTGCTGGCAGATCGCTAAGCGCGCGCTCCGTCACATCCTGCGCTACCGTCATCCAACGCATGTCAAGTTGTGGCCCCACCTCTCTTGTATAGCGAGCAACGTCAGAATCGATTATTGACGGAGCAAAGGGCATCCAAAAGTCTCTCTTCTTAATCATCTGATTTATCTTCTTAACCACCCCCGCTCTCGCAGGATCAGCGATCAACGATCTGTTACCAAGAGCTCTCGGCCCCCATTCGCACCTTCCACTTACCCAGCCCACTACCTCACCGCTCGCTAACAGAGCTGCAACCTCTTGATGCGGATCCTCACTATGTATTACAAGGTAAGAATACTTCGTGCCGTTTTCTTCAAAGTAGCTCTTCACCTCTTCTTCATTTACCGAAACACCAAGAGAGCCAGTTGATACCGGACGTAGCGATACCCCTCCCTTTAGCAAATTTCCATATGCACAGCAGCCAACAACAAGGGATTCATCAGAAGCAGCCGGTGTGATTACGATGCTCTTTATTCCCTTAATATTAGATATTGCCTGATTAAGCTTTACGTTCATAAAGACTCCACCAGCAAATGATAAATTCCATATACCAAGCTTCTCTGCCCAGTACGTCACCCATTCACAAACAAGCTCTTCAATAAACGCCTGTGCCGCCCCAGCTACACAATCAAAGCGGTCGTAGGCACATTCACTTAGGAGAAAGTACCTCACAAGTTCCATTGAAAATTGCGATCGAAATCGACCATCATCTGCCAACCATAATATATCCTTAAACTTCGCCTTAATCCGTCCGACCTCAGCCTCATACGCATACGGTGCGAGCCCCATTACCTTATATTCATGCTCATCAGGCCTCATCCCCAGAAATGCTGTAATCTCTCTATAAAACCTCCCCGGGGAAGGATAACGTGTGGTACGCGAAACTCTTTTAAGCACACCGGCTTCGGTAAGTAAACTTACACTTGCGCATCTGTTATCTCCCGAACCATCAAGTGTAAATACGATACGCTCATCCTCTTGCCCGCTGTAGTAGAGAGTCGAATAAGCATGCGCCTTGTGGTGATCTAGATAAATAAACTTCTCTGATCCGAGTCCAGTCTTTTCCTCTAAATAAGCCCGAAACCTTTTTTTCACTTCGGCATCTCTGTCTAACCTGCCAACAGCTTTTAAATCTTTAATCAAATACTCTCTAAAGTAATCCCTGTTCCTTAACCGAAAAAGCTCTGGAACTTCCGGAACTGTCCCACTTGAATAGGCTTTATAATATTGGTGATCGGTAAAATTACCTTGCTCCACATAAAAGTCATACTCAAGATTAGACCCGCATGGCACAACAAGTTGATCAATCTTCTGACAATCACCCTTAAGATACGTATTAACCATGTAGGCATAAGCTTTCTCAGGAAACCCGACATGATTTTTTTTCTTACTAAGTCGCTCTTCACTAAGCGCAAATATTATCTCGCCATCTCGGCTCAGTGCAACAGAACCGTTATGTCCAAAATAAACTCCAACGATATTGTAACTTGTACCAGTCATATGCTTAGAAGATTATCACTCCCTGTCGTGTAGAAACGCTCCGCGTAAGTCGCTGTCTTAAGACCTGATACCTCTGCTACATATTTAGAATGCCGCTTAAGTAACTCTGACATCTCTTCAGGGCCACCAAACTGATTAACAATTTGAGAAGCATAGACGCTAGCTAGCGATACCTTGTCCTCAATATATCCATCAACTTCACAGGCATCGGCGTTAAGGTTTACACTCCCTAACCGAGTAAAAGAACTACGATCTCTTAATCCATAAGGTAGCTCTTCATAATAATAAGCCTGCACCTCGTCTCCAAACTCTTTCATTACATGCTCACATGCCCTTACAACAACAGCGTGATCAATGTGACCCCCTGCCCCTAAAGGGACAAATAGAAGCGCTTCACCACCTCCCCCAATAGTATCTATAAGCTCACTAGCTATCATCTGCGCTAACTGCTCATGGGCGATTGCAAAGTTCCACTTAAACAACGTACGAATATCTCGATTTTCTCTATAAGGTGCCTCAAGATAGGAAAGATCTATACTTCGACTTACACCTGCTCTTTGAACATAGTTAGCGTTTTCTACAGAGCGCGCTGCAAGATAGTGTTCTTCAGGTAAAAACCCCTTACTTACCTGACATTCCAGAGCAAACTCTGTCATCGGTCGTTCATCACGTGTAAAAACTGTTATCAGCTCAACATTTATTCCACGACGCACAAACTTAAGAAGTGTTCCACCACAGGAAAAAGCTACATCATCGTAATGAGGTGACACAAAGACAGCTCGCACTCACCCTCTCCTATTATAAAAGATTTGGGTTTGCCCTAAATCTACACCTATCGTCCTTAAACTCTTCATACACTGGGAAGGTAAGATTTATAGAGCGAGAATATGCATTAATTGCATTCTGATACACATCAACAATCTGAGAGCTAACAACTTTCCACGACCACTTTTCTCTCACTTCCCTTAGCCCTTCAGTAGTCATACGCTCACAAAGGTCAATATCTTCAGAGAGCCTCTTGATACTAGAAAGCAGCGCAGGGCTATCTTTAATAGGACACAACAGCGCAGTTTCCTCATTACGTAAAACATCACGCACTCCAATTGTACTGGTACTTACTACCGGTAACTTTGAGGCAAGCGCCTCTACGATTGTATTTGAAAACCCTTCTGCGTAGGTAGGTGAACAAAAAATATCAGACAATTGGTACACCTCTTGCGCATCGGCATAACCAATATAGCCACCCATCTTTATAGACTCTGACATACGATGCTCATCTATATACTCTCTAACTTCTCGCTCATTTGGGCCAACACCACTTATATATAAAAAAGGCTTGATGACAGTAGAGTCCTTAAGAAGCTCCTTAAAAGCTTGGAGAAGCTCTAGAACACCCTTACGTAAGTCAACTCGACCATGATACAAAATGACCATCGCTTCTTTAGGAATGTTATATTTATTCCGCAACTCTTGCTTCTTACCAACACTCTCTACAGGTGCAAACTTACTCGTATCTGTACCGCCTGGAATAATATCAAAGTTCACCTCTATATCATTATTCTCCTGAACCTCTTCGGCAAATGTACTTGTCCCTATAATTAGAGAATCAGCTCCTCTAAGGAGCGTGCGCATAATTTCGCGGTGATAGTCACAACACGTACCAAACCAGTGACCATCCCCCCCTTGAATACTCACCACACAGGGTAAACCAAGGTCCCTAGCCGCTAACAATGACGCATAGCCCGGCGGATACGCAAACTGCGCATGTATAAGATCAAATGGTTTTTCGCTGTGCTGCCTTAGCACCTCATCTCTTAGAGCATCAACATCTTTCTCAAAAGCTCCCCCATGCCCCTCTCCAAGCTGCGGCACGCCTACAACGCGCACTCCATCTAACTGCTGCGGCGGGCCATCATGATACACATTCTCTCTCTCTGGCTCCCTATACTGGGAAACTACTGAGATATCATGCCCGACATCCCGTAGTGACTGTACCAAATTAAGAGCATAGGCACTCATTCCCGAGATTGCGGGAAAGAACCGCCTACTCACAAAACATATTCGCATATTCTCAAGCCTCGGCACTTACCTACTAGTATTCTTTAAGTGTTAGGACAGCATCTTTTAAGATTGTCATATCCATTGTATCAACCTCATATCCGCTTCCGATCTCATCGATGAGCATGACTGTTAGCCTCCCTCCAAGATGCTGTCTGAACTCTTCAAGTCCGTGTAGCATACTTTCAGGATTCTCTGGTTCATTTAAAGATTTTTCCATCAAAGGGTGATACAACTCAAACTTAAGCCCCTTAAATGCCTCCATGCACCTTCTCCAACTCTCCTCAGATAATTTGCCAACGAGATAAGAATAGGTAACATCAAGCGCTACTCCAAAAGCAACAGACTCTCCATGAGTCATCTTAAAATCAGACATCTGCTCAAGCTTATGAGCAGCCCAATGTCCAAAATCAAGAGGCCTAGAACTACCAAACTCAAACGGATCACCAGAGGTCGCAATGTGTTTAAGATGTAGCTCTGCGCATTTAGCAATAACATGCAGACTCCCCTCGCGCTCTCTCGATATAATGTCTTTTGAAAGGTCTTCTATCTCCTTTAGAAATGGCTCATCTTGTAGTATCGCAACCTTAACTGCCTCTGAGTAACCTGGAAGGTAGTGCTCCTCTGGCAGCGAATCAAGTAATGCGATATCACAAAACACGCCATTAGGAGGGGTAAACGTACCTACAAAGTTTTTCTTCCCATCAAAATTCATAGATGTCTTCACACCTAGAGCCGCATCAGACTGCGCAAGTACTGTAGTGGGCACACGGAGCATCCTAACCCCGCGGTGTGATGTTGCTGCAACATATCCCGCAATATCCATCAAGGTGCCTCCACCAATACCCATTATATATGAATGTCTGCAAATATTGTATTCAGCAACAGCACTATAAAGTTCATTTACTATATCAAACCGTGATTTAAGCGCTTCCCCTCCCTTAAGGAGTATAGGCGTAGACACAAGTGCTGGCATCCCTTCTTCTGAAAAGTACTCCTCCACTTCTTGAATAAGTTTAGGATTACCCTCTAATAAATTCTCATCGACAATGCATAGCAGCCTAATACTTTGGTTAGCGCCCTGATCCTTAAAGAACTGCTTAAGCTCACCATTACTTTTTGAAAATAAGTTTTCCGTAAATACAACCGGATACCTGTAATGAAGATCTAGCTTTTGTTCTACATTATATTTTTCAAACATCTTAAATACTCCTTTAACGTACTACACAAAAAAACTAAGGTGTCGGCATTTGCCCAACCCAACTATAAAATTCAGCGAGCGCCGGGTCTCCTGCGTACTTATAGAAATCAAGCGCCTTACTGGAGTCTCTTAACGGATCACCTTCACCAGCCGGATATGTAACACCCCCCACCCACTGCTCCATATCCGCCTCCATACTAAGCGCCCTATCTTTGAGATCAGAAGCAAGGTTTTGCAACTCAAATTCATCTTCTTTTAGATTGTAGAGCTCAAGAGCCTCTTTCTGTGCACCATTCTCAGTCATGCTTGGATAACGCTTTATCAACTTCCAATCATCTTTCATGTACATTCGACAAGGTTTGCGGCCATTTTGAACAGAGTGAATAGTTTCCCTACTTTGCTCACTAACCCCTGACTTAAGATAAGGTAAAAGCGAATTTCCCTGTACATTCTCGGGCACTGAAATACCCGCTGCCTCAAGTAAGGTTGGTGTAATATCAACTAGACCTACGTAATCATCTACCACCACACCTTTTACATCATCTCTGTGATCGGGATGAGATACTATCAGAGGTACGTGCACCGTTGGCTCAAATAAATTCTCATGATTAAACCAGATGCCATGCTCAACCATAGCCTCCCCGTGGTCTCCCGCAAAAACTACGATTGTATCATCTAAGATTCCTCTCCTATCGAGATCTTCAAAGAGTAGCTCAATCTGGTCATCTAAAAACTTAATCTCGGCATCATAAAGCGAAATTGCCTCAAGCGCTCGCGGAGTAAGATCAGACATTTTACCACATCGCGGTAAATAGAGCTCTCCTCCTCCGATATCCTCTAGCTCAAGATCCTTAGGATCGTTTGGAAAGAGGGAATTATATTTTTCAGGCTGATTATAAGGAAGATGCGGCTCCCAGTAGTGAAGAAATCCAAAAAAAGGCTCTTCCCCATGAATATCAAGCCAATTTGTAAAGTCAGCGTTAATCTCATCAGCTCTTACGTGATGATGCACTAAACCAGAGCGTCTTGTTGAATTTACATAGTGATTATATCCTCTCACAAACCATCTTGGATGGGACCCCATTTGATGGAGGTTATCTATAGCAACGGTACGAAAATCACTATCAAGCAAGAGCTCCGGTAGTATCGGCAACTTATCATCGTAAAAAATGTTAAGCGCATTCGGGGCATTCCATGGGCTTGCAACAACACGGTGTCCCTCAGGATACATTCCACTCATTATTGTCGTGAATGATGGGATCGTCCAAGGAGCTTGAGTATAGCATCTTTCAAATCTAACCGACTCCTTTGCCCAACTATCTATAAAAGGACTCGTTTCATGTCTGTAACCATAACAACTCATATGATCCGCTCTTAGCGTATCTACTACAATAAGCAATATATTTTTCATAACCACTCCTTAGGCAAAGCTCACATTATTTAACACGAGCTCATATTTTTTTAGAATCTCTATCTGAAAAGTCTTTAACTCACCACTATTTAAAAAATCATAGTGCGTAATAACGTTATTCTCTAAATCATTAAAAATTCGTGTGTAGTACTTTAGCTGAAGCATACGATCTAAAATATCACACTCATAAAACGCATTAAGACTACCATAAAATCCCTCTTGTTCTTTTACGAGCGCCTCCTTAAGTAGATCGCTTATAAATGCTGGTAGCTCTCCTAGCACTTGTGCGTAT
Source organism: Pseudomonadota bacterium (assembly GCA_038134595.1). Classification (GTDB taxonomy): domain Bacteria; phylum Bdellovibrionota_C; class UBA2361; order UBA2361; family OMII01; genus OMII01. Next base: position 10,528 of record JAYPVM010000019.1, read on the forward strand.
GTAGCTACTCGAATCTCTTCTGCTAAATCACCAAGAACCATATCCGATTCGTGGTCGCTATTTGGTATCGCTAAACACCTTGCGTGATGAAAGAACGCATGTAATCCAGGCAGCACACACGACTCCCCTCTACTAAGACAAAGAATAACAGCATATAGAACCACACAATAAGAGTGATCTGCCTCCGTTTCTCGTGGAAACGGTGAGAGCTTAACCAGCTCTAACTGCGCATATCCAGACCTTTCAGTCTCACAAAGCTGCATAAGACGACTTAAAACACCCTCCCCAGGGGCGTTGCTTTTAGGAACATACCAAGCGTCTGCGCAATAGGGCATGAGGGTCTCAGCAAGATCAGGAAAACACTCACGTAAAGAATACTCAAGGAGCTTGTGCACAACTCCCACTTTTCTATTCTTTACATCCTCAGGAATGAATTCCCATCTCCACTCTCCTGTAACGCTAAGAACAATCGATCTTACAAGATATCTCTTAAAGAGATCTTCAATTTCACCCTCTGACTCACATTTTAAAATCTCTATCCCAAGATCTAGAAACAGAAGCCGGGTGAGAGGCTTATCGACACTTAGCCCCCTCACCCTTTTAAGCTCACAGAGCTGTTCAAATAGTTTCAATCCAGACGCCACGCTGCTAACCTACCGCTTTCTCACTTACTACCTTATCCACATCAACCCTTGTAGATATAAGCTTCTGTTCAAACATGAATTTTTCAACAGTTTTAAGAATCTTTAGATCTTCTTCATTAAGCGTTACTCTAATATCATCTATTGAATCCTTTTCGAGATTAGGCTCAAAAGACGCTGCCTTATCAAGTATTGACGGGTCATACTCAATTCGAGCAACATCCGCAAACCACCCATTAGCTTCTTTTCTATTCCTGTTGTAATACCAGTAAGCACTTTTCACTGAATCCATCAAACGAGGGCCAAGCTTATTCTTTTCCACAAGTTCTTTTTTCATGAGCACAACTGCTACAATATCGCCTCTGGCAATAGTTTTAGTTAGCCCCTTCTCTTCTAAAATAAAAGGGGTCGGATCCCAGACCATCATCGCTTTCACATTTCCCCAGCCCTTAGTTTTTCCAGATTGAGCAACACTTATGATCTCATTAATCCCCAGATTCATGTTGTTAATATCCTTCCCCGGGTTAAGCCCTGCCTTCTTCTCAAGGTCAATTAAGACTCTATGTACAGCTGCAACAAATGGAACTGCGACTGTCTCACCTTTAAGATCCTCTACATTATTTACTCCGGAGTCTGGGTGAACCATCAATGCCCCGCTGTTATACATAAGTCTGCCTACTATCTGCCAATCTGGGTCTTTTGATAATAGAGTAAGGGCTGGCTGATCAGCGGTAAAAACCACATCTACTTCATCAGCAATAGCCGCTTGATTAAGAGGCCCTCCATAGGAGAATCCATGGAAACTAGCTTCAATATCATTCTTCTCTAAAAAGTCCTTCTTCTGAAGAACCATCGATAATTGTCCCTGTGTAGCCCAAGTGGTCTGCCACCCAATATGTAACTTATCAAGAGCTGGTTTCTCCTCAGCTCCAACCCCTAGTAGCGGACTGACGCACACACAAACAAACAATAAGAACGTCTGTAAGATAATCTTATTACACATAGTTTTCTCTCCTCTCATTCATACTCTAAGTGATACATCAATAGATTGTTTAAACCCTTCTTTGTCATCGTAATAAAAATCTGCCCTTTTTCCATACTCACCAATAAGTGGCGACACTTTTCTCTCAGCTTCTCTTAACGGTCGCTTATCTCCAACTAGGATCACCTCATCAGCCAAAACCGCCGCCTCATGCACATCATGTGTAACGAGGAGCACTGTGACTTCATACTTTTCCTTAAGCTCAAAGAGCATCTGATAAAGCTTTCTCTTGGTAAGCGAATCCACTGAACTATACGGCTCATCCATTAACAACAGCTGAGGCTTAACATAAAGCGCGCGTGCAAGCGCGACCCTCTGCTTCATACCTCCTGAAAGCTGAGGAGGATACATCTGCTCAACACCGCTAAGCCCTAATTGCTCAATAAGCTCATCACATTCTCCTAGTACTGCTTTCTTCCCAATAGAATGATCAGCTAGTGTAATGTTCGCCCTCACAGTTAACCAATCAAACAGTCCCAACTCTTGCGGAATAAGCATTCTCTGAACAGAAGTAGTTCCAGTCACATTCTTACCTTCATATAGAACACTCCCTCGCTCTGGGGTCTCTATGCCTGCCGCAAGTCGTAGTAAAGTACTCTTTCCAATGCCACTAGGCCCCATAAGTGCGCTAATAAGACCTTTCTTAAACATACAGCTAAAGTTCTCAACAATGGCGACGACTCCGCTATTAGTCTTAAAACTCTTACTAACTGAACACAGTTCAAGCGAAGAATCCTTAGAAACATCAATACCTGCGCTCGCACTACACATTTTCGCTCACCCCTGAACCTTCCGCACTGAAACTCTTTCAAGAAAGCTGGCTGATATGCGAATACAAATTCCCATCACGCCAATCACTAAAATAGCGCAGATTATTCTTTCAATCTGTAGTGTTAGCTTACTTGTTTGTATTACATACCCTAGCCCTGACTGTGCCCCTAGCATTTCTGCCGCCACCAGCACGTACCAAGCTATTCCTATGGAAACTTTCATCCCGGTAATCATTTGAGGCAAACAGTAAGGGAAATAGATAATCTTTACTGCTTTAAACTTTGGAAGCTGAAATAGCCGCGCCACTTCAAGATACTTTACCGGAATACTCCTGAAAGCATCTGAAGTGGCGGTGAAAGTAGGAAAGAAAGAGGCAATTGCAACAAGCACTATTGCTGGCCTATCTCCAATACCAAAGAGAAGGATGGCAAAAGGGATCCACGCAAGAGGCGATATAACCCTAGTAAATTCTACTATTGGCTCAATGTAGTTATAGTACTTCGGATAGAGCCCCCCTAGCCCACCAAATAGCGCACCTGCCACGATGCCGATAGTTGCCCCAACAGTCACTCTAAGCGCACTACTAAGTACATCTTTTAGGAGATCACCTGATGCATACCAATCATTAAAAGAACTCAACAGCAGCTTCGGCTCAGGGAAAAAAAGTGGATTCACTAAGGCGCTAGTAGAAAGAAACCAATAGATAGCCCCTGTTACTAGAACACAAACTACTATTGGAAAAATTCTATGATCCACTAGAATACTACTTAGTTGCTACACATTCGCACACTTAGAGTACATAAGTGAGAAAAGCAAGGACATCATGGACCTCTTCTTCATCACCTGAGAACACTCCACTATTTTCATAAAAGAGATTTAGTGCCAGATTATTTGTCAACGGAATAGCACGTAAACCAACAAGGAATCCAAATCTATCGACTTCTTCAGTCCCGCTCGTCCAACTATACTCAGGGCCCATATAGATATTCTTCAGATACCCTTTAGAACCACCAAATAGGTCAAATGGAAAGATCACGTTTTGCACCTGTCCAAAACGCCCTCCACCCGGAAGATCAAAAGCCCTAACTCTTATATTAAACTGGTCACCAAAGTCCTGAACGTACTGAAGCCTGTTAAAGTTACTAAAAACGTACGGATTACCAAATTGCGACCCAAGTAAGATCGGATTCTCATAGGACACACTTGTAGCTCCTAAAATCCGAGACTCCCGCGCTACATTTGAAAGCAGTGGATGATTTGATTTGACTGTGAAATGACCAAGAAAGGCCAGTGGTCCGTTTCTTTCACCTATCGAGTTCTCAATTAAAAGCGCCTCAAAAGCGAGGCCCCCAGGCTCACGGTATCCAATCCCAGTTCTAATCTGCTCTTCATTCCAATTAAATCCTAAACTTCCAAATTTATCAAAGAGCAAAGCTCCGCCTTCAAATGATTCTGTTCCTACAAAATCTACATATCCTAGTCGTGTTCTTAAGTTTAATTTTTCACTTAAGGCAAGTGTATGTATGGCTCCACCAAAAGAAGTATCGTCAGTGCCCCCTGTCGATGAATACCCACCATTAACACTCAAGTTACTTAAAACATCTACTTTTACCTGATAGTCAGTTTCATCCCGAAGCTCATTCGCATTATTAAAAAGAAACGTTGCATTGCGGAACTCAGGAATCCGCATCACACCACCAATGTAACTTAGGTCTTGTCCCGGAGAGTCCGCGTTTAAATAACCAAGCCCACCTTGAAACTCTACAACCCTACTCTCATCATCGCCGTAGACACCCTTAAAAAGATTTAGTTCTGAACGGTGTAAGTTATCTGCGTTGGTACGACCAATAAGCTCAGTCTTCCCAGTTAGTGCTCTCTCGCCCCCTGACTGCGCAGTTGCAACTTCACCAAAAGTAAGTATTGCTAAAATACTTAGACAGACTCGTCTTACTACTAATTTACTTTTCACCTTACACTGCCTCCCAAACACGATGTATACAAAAGAGCAGTGCCCACCCCGGACATTCTTTCGCAGAACTCTAGCCTTATATATGTGACACTTCAACTAAAATCGTGCGCGGACTACAATCAAAAATGATAGCGGAACTATTGAAATATGTATTGTAGAAAAAACGCGGAAACGCGGCAGATGTTAAGATCTTTATGGCGCAAAAATCTTACGGCAAATGTTAGATTTGTGTGAGAAGAGAACTCAGCGGCAACATCTGATTATCGACACCATCTCTTCTTTTCCACTCAACATTTCCAGATTCAAGACTCTTCTTGCCGACAACCACTCTATTAGGAATACCTATTAAATCCGCCTCAGCAAATTTTTGGCCCGGACTCACCCTCTCTCTATCATCATAAAGGACCTCAACCCCGGCCCGAAGGAGTTTGTGATAAATGGCGTCTACCTTAGCGCGCTCATCTTCTTTATTAGTTAAAGACAAGAGATGCACCTGATAGGGGGCTATCTCATCAGGCCAAAGAATACCAGCTTCGTCGTGCATACATTCAACAACTGTGCCCATAACTCGGGTCGTTCCCAAGCCGTAGCAGCCCATAATCACATTCTTACGCTTGCCATCAGCATCAGTAAAAGACAGGTCAAAAGGCTCACTAAACTTCGTTCCAAGCTTGAAGATATTACCAACTTCAATAGCCTTCTCCGCCCTCAGTGACTCGACCTCCACACCATCTTTTAATCCTAGATCGCGTAGTGCGTCCCTGTCATCAAGAAGCTCATGATTAACCCACAGATCAGTATCAGGTATCTGATATACTTGGTCTTCACCATACTCAGTTAGAGTTTGAAACTCATGAGAATATTTAGAGAACGGACCTCCCGTAGCTGCAGTATACACAGTACGATCGCCTATGCCACATCTCTGAAAAATTCGTCGGTAAGCCTCCGCAACCTGATCATAGTATTCACTAAGGTCTTCTTCATTCTCATGGAAGGAATAAAGATCCTTCATTCGAAACTCACGACCTCTTAAAAGCCCAGATTTTGCCCGTGCTTCATTTCTAAATTTGGTTTGAATTTGAAATACCTTTGATGGCAGATCTCTATAAGAATCTATAAAGGCAGATGCCAAAGGCGCGACAACTTCCTCATGCGTCGGGCCAAGCACAAGATCTCTATCTCCCGCACCTTTTAGTTTGTATAAAATATCGACTGACTCCCAACGCCCAGTCTTAGCCCACGGCTCCGCAGGCTGAAGAGCCGGCATAGTGATCTCACTTGCCCCAACCGCGGCCATCTCTTGTTTAACAATCCCTTCAATCTTATGGAGAACACGGTTACCGAGCGGCAACATTGTGTAGACTCCAGCCATCAGTCTATGGGTAAATCCTGCTCTTGCCAGATACTTTGCATTAATACTAAGCTCTTCAGCGGCAACTTTCTTAGAACACTTCGATAAAAGTTCAGACTGTCTAGCTCCTGACGCCTCCTCAGTACCAGTACCGGTGTCTGCAACCTTAAACATTTCGTTACCCATATCGCTACCTATCAAATCAAGATCTGCAGGGGCAAGAGCCTCTTCAACTACCTCTCCTACTTCATCCCCAGGAGAAAAATCCCTATTATCTTTTTCAGGTCCCATAGTAACTCGTTGTACAATTAAAAAGCTATATCAAATCACCCCGATATTACACTCGAATTCACGTACTTAGTCAAAATTATTTACGTAGTTAGGGGGTGAACAAGAAGCCCTCACGACCGCCCGAATCACGCTTACATATCGAAAATCACCGACATAACGGTCATAACACTATCGAGCATCCTCTTAGAATGTTTCCAGTTCTTTTTTAATATGTATTTTCAAGTAGGTAAGTAACCCACTGAAACTAGGCTCAAAGCCCGCCCCTACAAACCCAACCACTTTACAAGATCTTCAAATCGATCCTCAGTATCGATCTTGATACTATACCCATCTCGCCACTTACCGATCCCTACTTCTGACTGGAATTTCCCCTGCAAGAACTCTTCCGCACCTTCAAAATCACCCTTTATATATACATTTAAGTATTTCTGCCTGAACATAAGCGTAATCCAGCTAAAACCCTGATAGTCATGGATAGTAAGATCAATTCACTTTTTGCAAGTAGTTGAACCGTGGTAGCTGACCGAATCACGAGGTCCGGAAATCCATAATAAGGGATGAGGTAAGAGTTGAAATGCGTGTCCTGCCTCACGCCGCCAGGTTTTCAAGGCTGCAAAGAGAGTCTGGCAGGGCGAGCTAAGTCGCGAAAAATAGCATTTCACCTACACCTCTGCCGTCCCGTCACCGAGGAAGCGGGGTTTAGAAGTCATCAGGAGCTGGTTCGAAGGCGTCGTACTCGGGAAGTTCATCGATAGCGTGCGAGGTATCGATGAACTTAGGAATAAGAGGAGGAGCCTGGAAGTCTGGGATTCCTTGAGCCTTCATGATGTCTTTGATTGAGTGAGCGTCTTGGATGAAGGCTATGATACGCATCTGAGCTTTGCACTCGGGGCACTCTAGTGGGTCAATTTCATAAATGCGCTTTATGCACGCGGCCCAACTGCTTCTACGGAACTCACGGCGATAGTCACTTTCTTGTTCTTCAGGGGGAGGAGGTGCGAGCTTAGCGCGTTCGCCCCGTCTCCTGCAGGAGTAGCGACCGTAGTATCTCGTTATTGATTCGTAGGTTTTCGGGATATGACACGAGAGTTCCGCTAAAAACTCCAGAGCGTCAAACTCGTGAGCAGCCCCGTCCTTAGTGGTGTAGGTAACGATGTCATCTTGTATTGAGAGCTTCTCCAAGGATAGTGGAGCGCGCTCGATGTATCGAGCGACGAACTGTTCGCTCTCTTTGTCGTGGAAGGGGTCACCCAACCAGACGCCGAAGCCGCTATGGTCCTGAGAGAGAATCTGCGCTACGTCATCGTCAGTGATAAGCTCTTGCTTGTGAAGCTGTGCGAGTACCGTTTCAGCGAAGGCATCCTCGATTGCCTTGAGTTCTAACTCCCCAAACCTGGTGAATACGCCGTCCTTCCAGTAACCGTCAGCGAATAGTCCGTGAAGGTGGGGATGATAGTTTAGAGCCTCGCCGGCAGTTTGCACGGTGAAGATAGCAGCGAGCTCACGCTCATCGATACCGAGCACCTGAGAGAGCGCCCCCCAAGCGGCGCGAAAGAGAATAGTGTGTAGCTTACGATCGTACTTAAAGAAGACCCGCAACCGTTTCGGGATGGTAAAGACGGTATGTCGGTGAGGAACGTCTTCGATGACTTCGCTGTAGATGTGTTCTGCGAACTTTATCGCTCGTTTCGCCCCGCAGGATGGGCAGACCCCTCTGCGCTTACAGGAGAATGCGATAAGAAGCGAGTGTTTGCAGCCATCACAGTATACCCGAGCAGCACCGTGAGCGAGGATGCCGCAGTTAAGATATTCGTCGAAGGTTTTTAACACCTCATCCCGTAAGCACCCATAGTGGTGCTGAAATCTGGACTCCCACTGGAACTGTAGGTCGTCTCTGGAGTGGTAGACGATCTGATAGAGCACCGAGGCTTCCGGTGTTCGTCTCCTGTAGTGTTGGAGCTTCGCTTTTGTCTTTTCCCACGTGTAGCGCCTGAGCATACAGGCTGGTTCGGGGAGTCACGGCTGCCGGTTGTGTCTTAAGCTGGAAGAAGTGCGGATGAGGATTCAGATAGGTTAGAGATAGAAACTCTAACAGGGTGGTGCCCCCCCTCCGAGGATGACGATGACGGTTTCGCTACCAACTACTAGATTTATTGCATTATGCTTCAAGGCTGGAAGACTTAAGGTCTCCTCCTAGAAATAGACTTGAAGCCTTAAAGGGGAACTTAAGTCGTAGCGATATGCGATTATATTGCTGAGAAAGGACAAGATTGGACATTTTCCTCGAGTCGCTTACCTGATATTTATCGCGCTTGCCATCGTCCAGGAACCATTCTCGAAAACGTGGTGCTTGATGAGCAAGGAAATATTGATTTTGATGATTGCTCTTTGGCGGAGAATTGCCGGGCGAGCTATCCGTTAGAGGCTATTGATCATAGGGTTTTATCGGCGGATGGACCCGTGCCAAATAATATTTTCTTTTTATGTGCCGATGCATTTGGTGTATTACCCCCAGTTGCAGAGCTTACTGATGCGCAGGCGATGTATTATTTTCTATCTGGTTACACTGCTAAAGTTGCAGGAACGGAAATTGGAATCAAGGAACCCGTGGCGACCTTCTCCACCTGTTTTGGTGCCCCGTTTATGCCCCAGCATGCAGTTGTTTATGCCAAATCCATGGAGCGTCAGCACCTATACTGAGGGTTTCTGGCTACCTCCAGGGGTCTACCCATCGAAACGCATCTGAGGCGCAGCAAAGAGTCAGCCACACTCCAAAGCTGAAGCTAGGGGTTTCCTGCTCGAATTTTGATGAGTTCTCCATAGTTCATCAGGAAGCATCGGTCTGCGAAATGGCGCGATTGAACCTTGAACAGGTCACTTCGCACTGTTCTTTGCTGCATCCCTCGGCAAGGCAAATGGGTTCATTGAAAGGAGGACCTACGGTCAACTCACAACGAAAATAGGGATCGCCATCGCTATCCTGAGTTTCCACCACCCGAGGCAAATCCGTTAAGTCCGAGAGCTGGTAGGTCCGACGAATGACTTTGTGCGGATAGCGAACCACGATAGCCACAGCTCCTTCTGACAGAACTCTGACCGTTGTGCACGCCCTGCCGCAAGCAAAACGAATCAGAATGATGACGCCTATCCAAAAAAAAATGAGCACTGCCACCGAGAGCGTTTCAGAGACTCCTACAGGTGAACCATCGCGTATGACGAGGTATGTCGCTCCCACCACTCCCCCAATCCAAAGTATCGAAAACACCCACTCAAAAATCGCAATTCTGCTACCGAATATCATACAGCCCCACCTATAAAAACGACAGGCAACAACTGTCCAGTATCTCACCAAATTTCAAAGAAATCTATACTGACTAGCGGCTGATATAGTGCAAGTGTAAAGCACAGATGCGCATCATCGCTTTCATCCAAGACGCGCACTCAATC
>JAYPVM010000020.1:0-16257 GCA_038134595.1 Pseudomonadota bacterium
CCGTCGGCGTCTCAGTTGGCGTTTCGGTTGGCGTCTCAGTCGGCGTGTCAGTTGGAGTATCTGTCGGTGTTTCGGTCGGAGTATCCGTCGGCGTCTCAGTTGGCGTTTCGCTTGGTGTTTCTGTAGGTGTCTCAGTTGGAGTCTCGGTCGGCGTATCTGTCGGGGTCTCTGTTGGTGTTTCTGTCGGCGTATCAGTTGGCGTCTCGGTCGGTGTGTCTGTTGGTGTTTCCGTTGGAGTCTCTGTTGGAGTCTCGGTCGGTGTATCTGTCGGGGTGTCTGTCGGCGTCTCGGTTGGTGTATCCGTCGGAGTTTCCGTTGGTGTCTCCGTTGGAGTTTCGGTAGGTGTATCCGTTGGTGTCTCAGTCGGAGTCTCTGTCGGTGTATCTGTTGGCGTCTCGGTCGGCGTATGTGTTGAGGTAGGAACCTGGGAGTTTGCCGCGCCACTCCAACAAAGATTTGTTAGCAATGCGATAAGTAGGAACAGCGGAACTTTTCGGCGAAATTTCTCTGTCTCTTCAGTAATCTTTTCATCGGAAATTTGACGCACGAGTACCGGTAGGCACAACAGGCCTATTGCGACCAAAACGGTCATTACCTCAGTACTGATATGGGGGAAACTCCCCATCATCTCATACATCACAGCTCCCAATTCGGCAGGAAGATTAAATTTGTTTAACTGTTTTTTGTTTAATTCGTTTTAGTTTCTTTCTGCCGAGTCCTTCATCTGACGGTTTTTACAACTGACTTTCAGCTACCCCCAACCTCCTAATTAAAGGAGTGATTTCAGGATAAACTGATACACAACTGCTCGATTTAGGATGCAGAGGTGCTGATTCCAGCTTCAACAATGGATAGGTTTTTAAAATTTTTTGAAAAAGAGCTTTAGATCTTCAAAGACTCGTCCGACAAAGACTTTATAGAATCGTTTTTTATCACAAATGCATCCTAAGGGGCCTAGCTGGATAAAATCGCCAACCTCAACAGAGTTACTCTCAGGCAAGCGGCTTGTTTGATGCTTGGGTTGGAAAACTTACCGAATAAAGTTTGAAAAGCACCCCCTGCTACCACCTGGGCAAACCCCCTCGATGTTGTACCAAAAATGTACCAAAAAATTTCCAGATGATAATTGGAGGGGCTGCGTGCCTGCCTGTTCATTCACAGCTAAAGGCGAAAATAACTCGGCGATGGTTCAGAGCGTTATCAGAATAAAGTGTGAGGGGCTATCCACAACACATTTCACAAATGCTGGCCAAGATTGTCGATTAGGGTTTTCATGTCAAGATACCCTTAAGGTACTCCGCATAAGAGCTATTCTTCATTCCAGCTATGCTCACCTCTAGCTGCTCCCTCGTTATTAATCCCCTGGTAAAAGCAATCTCTTCAAGACATGCTACCATCAATCCCTGCCTCTCTTGAATCGTTTGAATGAAATTAGCTGCTTGAAGTAATGACTCATGCGTTCCAGTATCTAACCATGCGACTCCCCGACCCAGAACCTCTACAACCAGATCTTTTCGCTCAAGGTATACCTTGTTCACATCTGTGATTTCCAACTCTCCACGAGGAGACGGTTTTAAGTGCTTCGCTATATCAAGCACTTCATTGTCGTAGAAATACAAACCTGTGACCGCATAGTTTGAAATAAAGGAGGTAGGCTTCTCAACAAGCTGCAGCGCTCTTCCAGAGGAATCAAATTGGACTACTCCATAACGCTCCGGATCTCGAACACGATACCCAAAAACGGTTGCACCGGATTTTCGTTTTGCCGCTTCATTCACCAAATGGGAAAATCCGTGCCCGAAAAATATATTATCACCCAAAGCAAGAGCTACAGAATCATTTCCGACGAACTCGCGTCCGATAATAAACGCCTGCGCAAGTCCGTCCGGGCTTTCCTGAACCGCATACGACAACGAGATTCCCCATTTCGATCCGTCTCCTAGCAATCGCTGGAAAGCAGGTTGATCAGTTGGTGTTGAAATAATCAAAATATCCGTGATACCCGCAAGCATCAACGCTGAGAGCGGATAATAAATCATTGGCTTGTCATATAGAGGCAGCAACTGCTTGCTGACGGCCAAGGTCACTGGATGAAGCCTCGTGCCGGACCCACCCGCGAGAATTATACCTTTCATACTAAAACTCCAATCGCGACACAGTGCTGTTTCTTCGGACATCCATCGAATAAAAATTCCAAACTAACGAAAACAAATCCCAACAGTCACAAAAATGAATTCGAGTCATCTTCCATCCCTATCGTAGTTTACTACCACAGCTATCGAAACTTTTTAAGGCATCTTCGAAAAAAATAGAAGTTAATTGCGCTATAAAAGACCTTAAAGCTATCATCACAAGGTGTACTCCTATCGTAAACCTGCTAAAGCATGAAAATTACTTGGTTAACCTTACTTATCTCTATAACGCTGGGCCTCCCGACGCAACACTGTAATGGACAGGATCTAAAGTCAGTACAAGCACTTCTAAGAGGTGGTGGTGTCTATGCAGAAAACGACAACGGACAACCTATTCTCAACGTTCGAGGGAATAGCCAGTACATCCCAGCATCAACAATTAAACTGGCAACTGCCTTTTGTTCCCTTGAGAGTTTGTCCGCTGCTCATCGGTTCACGACAAAAATCTTCGTGCACGAAAACTCGCTTTACGTAAAAGGTTTCGGAGACCCGTCTTTGGTATCAGAGGAAATCCGGTCACTAGCCACCCATATTGCACCGCGCCTCTCCCGAATTGATCGAATCATCATAGACACCTCCGCATTCGCACTCAAGAAACTACCGGATGGAACGAGCAACACACTTAATCCGTATGACGCAACAAATGGGGCATTTATAGTAAACTTCGGATCTGCTCGACTTACCCGAAAATCCAAGCGTATCGTGGTAAGTGCAGAGCCCCAAACGCCGCTAACCCCCCTATCAGAACGAGCTGGACTGAAAATTCCAATCGGTAAAACAGACCGGATAAACGTCGCCTCAACCCCATCATTAGGAGCACAATATGGTGCAGAGATCCTCGCAGCCATGCTTAAGAGCATGGAGATTAAAGGAGCCATGAATATTAGCTTTCAGGCAACGCCATCTACAGCACACCTTATCTACACACATCACTCATCACATAATCTAGAAGAAATCATAAAAAAAATGCTCGAGTACTCGACAAATTTCACAGCCAACCAACTAATGCTAATCCTCGGCGCGGAAACATTCGGGTACCCAGCCACTCTCGAAAAAGGGCAGCGAGCCCTCTCCGAATGCCTGAAATCTGTTGGATGGTCAGATTTCCATATCGAAGAGGGGTCGGGCCTCTCTCGAAAAACGCGAGTAACCCCCGAGCAACTCGTCCGCCTACTAAAATATTTTCCTCACTATGCTAGGCTACTACCTGAAAAAATGGGTTTCATGGCAAAAACCGGAAGCTTGAGAGGAGTCAATTCTTTAGCTGGATATTTTGAGCTGCAAAATAAGCAACGAATATTTTTTGCAATTCTAATAAACGAAAACGTGCCGCACTTACACAAATTTACTGTCGCTAAAACGCTTCGTAATATCGTAGAGAAAAAAATATCCTCGAGCCGCTAATGACGTGCGGTTGAAAAAATTATTCCTTCACAGGACGTGCCCCACCTTCTACCTGCGTTTCGTCGCTTATCGGCCTTGATAAGGAGAGGATGACGGAGCCAACAATTAACCCCAATACCACTATGAGCGACACCTCAGTCGGAACCTCCCACCGTAGGAGCTCGTCAAACAAGGCCATCTTAGTGCCGATAAAAATCAGCACAAAAGACAATCCGTAGCTAAGGTAGTGAAAACGAGAAACAAAAGCCGCCAATAAAAAATATAGCGCCCGCAGATCAATCACCGCAAAGATGTTCGAAGTAAAGACAACTAATGGCTCCTTTGTTAAGCCAAAAATAGCGGGCACCGAATCAAAGGCAAACATTATGTCAGTTATTTCAATGAAAACTAGGGTTACGAACAAAGGGGTAACAAACCACCTACCAGATTGCTTCACAAAAAACTTTTCACCGTCTACCACCTTGGAAACAGGCAAAAATCGATTCAGGAATTTCAGTGCTCTGTTCCGCTCTGGGTCAACCTCAGGGTCCTTACCCCGCAAGACACCTATCCCCTGATAAATTAGAAAGATTCCAAAACACATTACGACCCAAGGAATCTCCATAACTGCAGCACCGAGCGCTATGAAAATCGCTCGCAACACAATTGCTCCAAATAGTCCGTAAAAGAGAACCCTCTTTTGATGCTGAGCGGGGACAGAAAAAAATCTAAAAATAACCAAAAAGACAAAGAGGTTGTCTACCGCCAGTGACTTCTCAAGAAGATACCCGCTTAAATATTCTAACGCTAATTTTCTAGCAATATCATGGGGCACAACTCCGCGAGCCATCGCTATCGCAGGGTTTGCACTCACATACCACCACGTAAAATAATAAAGGAGAGCGTTGAATATAAGAGCGATACCGAACCAACTCAACGCAGCGATAGAGGCTTCGCGGATTGAAACCTCCTTTGCATCACTGTGACTTATGCGGATCGAGCCCCAAAGAGCTACAGCGACAAGACCTGAAAACGCTACGTATATCGGCCAGAATGTGGCAAAAGGAAATATGTGTACGTCCTGCACCTTAACAACCTCGCCCTACTCTTTTACTTTGCGAATCTCAACAACCCGCTCCCAAAAGTCTGGCTTCAAACGTTGCTTTACAGTCATAGCAATAGAATCGCCTACGTGAATCCCTTCAAGACCAACGTCATCTGCCAGATAAAAGGGCATAGTCATCGCTTTCATGCCTACTATATTCCCTCCTCGATCTCGATACTGAGGTATTGGCGCATGCTTAACGAGCAATTCATTAGAAGCTCTACCATTACCCGGCATTGCCCGAACGACACCTGTAACCTGGTATGAAAAAACATTCTGCGCGCGAGCACTAGTAAGAGCAATTAAGGTCATTAATAATCCTAGCCAAATCCTCGTAACCGTCATTCTGCTGCTCCTCCTCTAATTGCCCAAATGCGCGCCCCTATCAACATACTATACAGAATACATACCGGTATACCCAGGGCAGTCAAGATAAACAGAGGCACACCAATCTGGTTTTTAATGGCCTGGATAGTCAAAAAAATAGCAGACCAAAAAACAACACTCCCACCAATAGCGGCAAGACACACTAATAGTGAACGCCGGTAGAATAGATAAAGTACCGTGATTAGCGCACTAAAGCCTACTGTTATCTGACCCATCATCGGAATGACCAAAAAAGTAACGACCACAAATGGAGCCATAAATATCGTAACACCAAGAGTTGCGACTAACTCAGAGATCGAGGGCGCCAACTGAACGGGGCGCTGCTTAGCAGCAATCTTTCGCTCAAGCGCCAGGAATGAATCTTTTTTCTGCCCTTTTCCAAAAACTATGTGCATAGGTTAGACCAACTTCTTTACTATTCTTTATTAGCGGCCGGCTCATCCAATTCGCTGCCCCTACGTATCGTCTCGTAAAACACAACGGAATCAACGCTTCCTCGAGAACGTTTTAGAATCTTGACCCGATAGCCCTCTATTGCCTTTTCCTGACCGATCTCTGGAATACCGCTAAAGATAACATTCATAAATCCTGCTACCGTTGAATAATCAGCTGACTCAGGAATTGCTATTGGGAGCAGCGCATTCACATCTCCCACGGAGGCGTGGGCATTAACAAGAAACCCCCCATCCACGCGCCTTTCTACAACCGGCCTCTCGTCATCGAACTCATCTTGAATCTCACCGACTAATTCCTCGACGATATCTTCCAATGTTACCAAGCCACTTGTAACACCAAATTCATCAACAACTATGGCCATATGCACCCGTCTACTCTGCAATTCGCGGAGCAATGCTCTAATTCGTTTCGTCTCTGGTATAACATACGGCGATCTCATCAAAGATGAGATCGAAAAGTCCTGCCCTTCGACAAACTGTCGCAACAACTCCTTCGTATGGACTATCCCGATTATATTGTCTCGCGAACCAGAGTAGATAGGAATCCTTGAGTAACCCTCTTTTCCAACTACATCCAATACCTCAGCTGCCGGCATATCAATACTAATAGCAACCATTTGAGTTCTTGGAACCATAATCTGCCGAACCAATCTCTCATCAAATGTAAAAACTTTTTCGATCAGCTCATGCTCCGTCTTCTGAATCGAACCCAACTCGCCACTTCGGGCACTCTCAGCTAATAAAAGTCGTAATTCCTCCTCAGTGTGCGTATCTTCTTCGCTCGCAACCTTGATTCCAAACGGAGCAAGCACAAGCCACGTGCCACTGTTGATTAGCCATACCAAGGGTGCCGTCATAGTCGCAAAAATTTTAAGCGGTACTGCACATATATACGTAAGCTCCTGCGGATAATATATGGCCGCATATTTAGGAACCGCTTCGCCAAATATAAGGTGAAGAACTGTTATAACAACAAATCCAATCGGAATCGCTATCTTATGAGCCAGTTCTACTGATATCGGAAGAGAGATAGCCTGAAAAGAAGCTACCAAAACATCTGCTATAATTGGCTCCCCAACCCATCCCAGTGCCAAGCTTGCCAGGGTAATCCCAATTTGAGCAGCTGATAAATAGGCATCCAATCTATCCAGCATCTTTTGAGACACGATAGCTATACTACTACCCGCTGAAGCGTCTGCCTCAACCGCAGAATAGCGTACTTTAACAATAGCGAATTCCGCCGCCACAAAAAAAGCATTGAGTGCGATAAGAATTACAAGAAGGGTAATACCGATGAACATATAAAAATCCTAGGGGGGAGGCATACCTCGCCAGCACCACTTTAAAAACCCCTGCGCGCTCGTACCAGCGTGCGGAGAGCTTACTAAAAATTCAGTTAATTCCCAAGCATTCTCCCACCTCTTGAAGAGCAATTAACTGCTCTCTCCAATACTGTTCAGTTCCGTAATCAACAAATACTCGCTTAAAAGCTGGATCCTCAAATCGTTTGGCAATCCAAGTCGTAAAGTGGATCATACGTAAGGCTCTCAAGGGCTCCCGTAACCGCATGCTTTCATTACTAAAAGGCCTCATAGATCGATAACCCTCCAGAATAGCATCCTGCCTTTGCAGGGAATCGGCATCACGCCCAGGCGTTAACAGCCAGAGATCTTGCACACACGGCCCCATTACCGAATCATCGAAATCAACCATAAAACACTGACCGCCTAGCCAGAGAATATTACCCAAATGGCAATCCCCGTGAATACGCTGAAGCGCCACATCATTAAACCATGGCTCAGATATCGAACAGATTTGTTCTGCTAAGCGGAGATAGTACGATTCAACCGAGGTAGGCAATAACTTTTCCATCCTGAGAAATTCAAGATTCGCATGGCCGTAGCTATGCACCGTCAGAGACAATCTATCTGAAAAAGTACGCTTAGCGCCAACCGTATGCAAACGAGCCAAGAGCCGTCCTATTTGAGCCAACTCCTCACCCGACAACTCATCGCAAATGCGCCCAGCTACTTTCGGAAACACCGAATATAGCATGCTTGTCCCAGGGACCACCTCAACAGTCTCACCCGATGAAAATCGAATCGGAACAACAACCGGCAACTCGGCTTCAGCCGCATCCTGCAGAAACTGATGTTCCTCAAGGATCTGTTCCTTCGTCCATCTCCCTGGTCGATAAAATTTAATAACGCGAAACGCATCCCACCGCGCACTCTCTATCGGCAAATCAACATCAAGCTCAACCTCATAAACTCGGTTCTCCATGCTGTTTAGCGGCAATACTCTACCAGTACATCGAACACCCAACGCCTCTACAGCACAGAGAACCCTCTCGGGAGTTAATTCAAAAAAAGCCTTCGTGCTATCGCTACTTGAAAACATTGCCATTACCTCCCTCGAATCACCAGCCAAATAAACATTGGCCCACCTATTACAGAGGTAAATACCCCAGCAGGAATCTCAAAGGGCGCTATCACCACTCTTCCCAATGCATCACACACCAATACAAGTATTGCACCCAATAACCCAGCAGCCGGAAGCACTCTACGGTGTGGCAATCCCACCAAAAGCCGCGCTATCGCTGGAACAACAATACCCACAAATCCAATCACTCCACACTGAGACACAATCCATCCAACAACCATGCTAGAGATGACAAAAACAATGCGCGTTTGTCGATGAACATCCACACCCTTTACCGTCGCCATATCATCACCGAACAAGAACAGGTCAAGCACCCGAGCATTCCTGAATCCCCACACAAACGTGAGAGCAACAACAAAAAAACCAAGTAACAACACATCCCAAGGGGGTGAACCAATCGACCCCATCAACCAACGAGTAACCTGAAAGAGCTCTGCATAATTCGCTACGTATTGAACAAGCACCATTAAGCTGGAGCAAAAAAAACTAAACACCACTCCCACCAGAAGCAATGTAAAGGAATCTCGTCTCACATGGATTCGGTGAATCAACAGGATACAACAAACACTAATCATGGCCCCTACTAATGCCCACACCCCAACAAGAGCGCCACCACCAGCTGCCAAGCCAGACATAATCGCTATCGAGGCCGTCAAAGCAGCGCCCGATGAAACACCCAAAGTAAAAGGACTGGCTAGATAATTCTTGAATAAAGACTGGTATATTCCACCCACTACAGCCAGTCCAAAGCCGACCAGAAAAGCGCACAACATCCGTGGTATTCGAACATAGAGCAGGATCTTCTGAGCAGATTCATCAAACAAAAACTCCTGAAATCCGAAAACAGCTGGCCCAGACATCAAGCTGAAGGCAACAGACACAAATGCGAAGAAAACGAGTACACAACCGCTTACACGCCGTCTGTAAAGGCCTCGTCCCCTTTCAGAAACTGTTTGCATTCGATTTATCCATCCTCGCAATTAGGATCGGACTAAACTGGCACTACAACCGATCCAGCAACAGACTCATGTTCAAGCCGCACGAAACCACACCGATACGCCTCTTCCAAATGAGTCACAACTCCATCCTCTGACGTACCCCCCTGCCAATAGCTCTCTCCATCGGCAAGCACTAGCATTCTTGAGCAGGTTCGCAAGGCCAATGAGATATCATGCGTCACAAGAACGTACGACACTCCCATCTCCTCTCGACACTTCCTAAGAACCTCTTCAACCTGGGCCCGACCACAAGGATCGATACTCGACGTCGGCTCGTCCAACAGCAATATCTTTGCCCCTTGTGCAACTGCTCCTGCTATTAAAACCCTCTGAAGTTCTCCACCACTAAGATCTGGCAGCAACTTGTCGCCCAAATCTCCAACCAGACCATCAAGCTGAAGAATCCTTCGGGCACTACTTAACTCTAGAAACTCCGACACAGTAAAGCCCGGAAGGAATTCCATGCGCTGCGGCACCAAACTTACCAATTTAGAAAGCGACTCAGGGGCCTCTGAGGAAACCTCTCTTCCAAGAATCGAAACAGACCCCTCATACGACCGATACAAGCCACACAAAATACGAAGTAGCGTAGTCTTGCCCGCTCCGTTTGGTCCAACCACCGATACACAATCCCCAGACTCCATCGTCCAGCACAAATCACGTACCATTTGCTTGCCATGAATGGCGAAATTTAAATTACTGACTGAGACAAGCGGCGCATTAGCCACCGAAGAACTATCCATAATACAACAACTTACCTCAAAAAGAGCACCCACACACCTCTTCCTATCAGGCGTGCTCGACGAATGGTGCGAACCCCGAATGTACCAACCGCTTAACGCTCACACAAGACACTAGATAACCTTTGTATCAGTTCAATATATCGAGGGCCGGGAACGCTGGCATAATCCTCCCGAAGAACAACAATCCTTCTCTGCCGAACAGCATTTATCGATTTATATCGCCTCCAAAATCTATCAAACTCTCCCTCCGAAAATTTATCGTGAGGGTCAACAATCTCCACGATAACATCTGGATTAAGGGCTATAATACCCTCAGATGACACAGAGGGCACCGCCATCGTCCGAGCCGTATGCACGTTTACTCCACCCAACAGTCGCGCCACATCAGAGTAAAAACCATCGCCACCAGAGATATAGATTCCATCACCCCCCGGAATATGCCCCACAACAAACATAAACCTCAACGCTTGATTATCGACACATCGCTCAGCCATCAATCGCTTTCGACTCTCAATCTCTTTTAATCGACTCTCCGCTAACGACCAAACTCCACACTCCCTTCCGATTAAGCGATAACTTTGCTCTATGCCGCTCACACTCCGATGATCAACCCGAATCACCCTGACACCAACCCGCCGCAACAGCTCATCCGGCAACACAGTCTCCGAGAGAGCAAAAACAACATCCGGACTCCTTCGAATCACCTCTTCAATGTTGATATCAAGCAACCCACCCACATGCGGCACCTCTTGTGCGGCCTTCGGATACCGACAGTAGCGCGTCGTTCCAACAACATGAGAGCCTAAATCAAGATCAAACAAAACCTCGGTAATGCTTGGCGCTAACGAAACGACTCGACTACAAGGCAAGCTAGGGGACGTCGCATAACACGCAACTGGTCGGATTATAAGGGTCGATAAAAAGATTGTCAGCGCAAAGACGAGCACCAACGTACGATACCGACTCTGCCTAATATGCATTTCGGTTCTTAAACCCATTTAAAAAGGTCATCAAGATTATCTTTATATCAAGCCACAGAGACCAATTTTCAATATAGAACAGGTCGTGTTCTATTCGTTTATCAATAGAGGTATCACCCCTCCAACCATTGACTTGCGCCCATCCTGTGATGCCCGCTGGCACCTTATGTCGCAACATATAGCGAGGGATACGTTGACGAAAATCCTTGATAAACACAGGTCGCTCTGGGCGCGGCCCAACTAAAGACATATCTCCCCGAAGCACATTAAGTAACTGGGGCAACTCATCTAAACTTGTCGACCGTAGTATACGACCAAGAGGAGTCACCCGACTATCTCCAGGCTTGGTCCATCCTGGACCCTTGGCTTCAGCGTTGGTATACATCGTGCGAAACTTTACAATTCGAAATCGCGTCCCGTCGAAACTCACCCTCTCTTGCTTAAAGAGTATCGGTCCACGAGAAGTCAGTTTCACAAGAACTGCTATCAGAAAAAGAAGTGGCGATAAAACACATAGAGCGCTACCTGCTATAGCAACATCCACAATCCTTTTGCTAAAAAGATTAATCCCATCAAGTGGGCACCCCTGCAAACTAATAACCGGTAATCCCTCAAACTCCTCAATTGCGCCACCAATGCTCGCAAACTGGTAGAGGTCAGGAATAATCTTGATATCGAGAACAGAATCCTTGAGCTCGGTCATGATACTAGGAAGGATATATTGATCCTCTAATGGAACTGCTACCACAATCTGGTCGATATCAGCACACTCCAGCACACGGCCCAGATCCCCATACGTGCCGACAATTGGAATCCCCCCAGGCCCCCGGGAGTGCTCATCGGTTCGAGCAAGACAGCCAACAAGCTGAACACCGAGCTCCTGATGCAATCTCACTCGACTAACCATATCAGCAGCTACCCGACCCGCACCGACTATAAGCATATACCTTAAGTTGTAACCCTTACGTCGCACCTCCCGAAGAAAAAATCGAAGCACTGAACGTTCAAGCACCGTGAGCAATGTCGCTAGAAACCAAAAATAAACAAACACCAAACGGGAGAACTGATTGCTTTTCTCCCGAAAAAGATACGTTACCGAGATAAGCAAAAGAATCGCCAACGCATTACCATTGACAAGAACCCAAAGCTCCCTCGTCCGGCGCACTCCCCGCATCGGTTTATAAAGGCCCATCTTGCGGAACACAAACGCCCATATAATCCAGATAAACAGCAACATGGAAACATACTGAGCAAAATCAGGGATGCCCTTATCTGCTGGCACCAAGTCCAAATGAAACCTCGCCCAGTACGCAATAAGCCACGCAACAGAGACAACCATTAAGTCAGCGATTGCAAAAAGGTATTCAAATAACTGTCGCTTTTGCTTTAACATACCGAATCTCGAAATTACGGGCTTTAGCCCCCCCTCTGTGCTCCGCTTCTCAAATCCGCGTGCCTATGGTTTTTTAAGAAAATTGCAAACTCACCCTCACGCCAGCTACAACATGATCCACCAAATACTTACGACAACATCCGTATCCGCATCATCCCCCAAGCAGACAACAACAGCCCCAGCGCAACTCTTCAGACGTGATTTCCAAACAGTCGCATAGAATCCCTCTGTGGCGTTACAGCATTAACACTACCATGCCCCGGAAAAATATCACGTTGTTTCGCAAAGTCTTGCCACCGATTAAAGAAAACAGAGTAACTAAAACCCTCAGCATTCTCAATATTGCGGTCGCTAGAAAACGCATCCCTACTATCTCTAAATACCGTAATAGCTCGTGCAAACATCGTGCTACACCCTACAAACCTCTTCGGGATAACAATACCAGTATAGCTTTCCTTACCTAACGGTACCCCCGAGGCCATCTTCCATCCCCGTAAAGTCTCCGAAACTCCTCCCGCATCAATGGCTATTACCGGTCGCCCTGAGGCGAGACACTCAACCGGGACAATGCCAAAATCCTCGATACCCGGGAACAGTAACGCTTCGCACCGACGGTAGGCCTCCCAAAGAAACGCTTCAGAAACATGCCCAAAAAATCGAACTGAAGGCCCTGCCATTTTTTTCAAGCCCTCCAACTCAGGTCCCTTTCCAAGCACCCATAAAGGAAGTCCGAGTTTGGAGCACGCCTCTACCGCCACCTCCACTCGCTTATATGGCACAAGCGCCCCCGCACAGAGAAAAAAGCCCTCACTTTGCGCAAACACATCTCTCTCGTGCTGTGTCAAAACAGAATCAACCTCTCTACGCATGCGAACAGGAGGGGGAATAATAGTCGCGCGTCTTCCATAAAAGCGTCGAATCCTCGCCGCCACAAACGAGCTAATCGCAACAAACTCCGTAATCCGTTTTGCACATCGCACGTCCCACCATCGAAATGCCCGCAGAACTGGCTGTACCAAAAAATACGTTACCCCCGAAAAATAAGAGGAAGCCTGATCCCAAATATAACGCATCGGCGTAAAACAGTAACACACGTGAGGCACATCAGGCTCTACCCGAACGTTCTTTGCCACCGCATGACTTAACGATATAACAAGGTCATATCCCCTCACATCCAGCGACCCCACGGCCAGAGGAAAGAGCGGCAAACACGCCCTGTAAAGCTTAGCAATACCCGGAATTTTATTTAAAAAGGAAACTCCCTTGACCCGACTATCGATCAACGTAGAACTTGCGCCGGGAATATGAACAAGCGTAAAAACATCCGCATCTGGATACAAACCAATAAAAGCCTCAAGACAGCGCTCCCCTCCTCGCATTCCTGTTAACCAATCATGTACCAACGCAACCTTCACATCAACTCCTGTGCTGCTACTACATTCGTGTATACGTCAAGTAATTGCTTCGATATATTTGGTAATGAGAACTTCTCCAAATGCTGCTTTTTCGACTCCATCGAAACACGTGTCGCTAAACAACTCTCATGCATACCAGCAACCAACGCTTCGACTGAGAAATCAGTCGTTACAATATCATCGTTTGCTACCAGTTCCTTTAACGCACCAACAGGCCGACAAATAACACGGGTTCCTAAACTCTGCGCCTCAACCGCGGGCAAACAGAACCCCTCTGCAAATGACGGTACAATCAACGACTGCGCCCCTCGATAGAGCTGTCGAAGAACATCAACCTCGACTGCACCACATATCTCGACCCCTTCGACAACAACATCATCGTTAGTAACTCGAAGAGCTTCTGCTCCATACCCCGCCAAAACAAGCTTCGGACACTCTCGACCGCTATGCCTAGTCATAAACTCATTTCGAAAAACAGAATACGCATTCAAAAGATCCGCGATACCCTTGTGAGGCTTAGTGTTCGACAACACCGACACAAAATATGGCGAGTCCGTATTTTGAATACGAAACATATCTCCCTCTTCCATCAAATACGGTGAGATTGCATTCGGAATACAAACTACTCTTTGTTCGTCTACACCGAACTGAGCTATCACGCCACTGCGGGTATCTTCGCTTACCGCAATCACCATCCGAGACCTCTTAATCGCCGACGCTATCAGCCTTCTCGCAATCAATGGATAATAAAACGACTGAGGATGCGTGAGATGAATTAAATCATGGACAGTTACAACGGTTGGTATTGGTATGCCGAAAGGCACCGTATAGTGAGGGGCATGGAACAAGTCGAATTGCGAAAAATCAATCGCCCTGGCAAGGAGAAAGTATTCGCGAAAGGAGTATTGACGAGCAGTGCTGAAAATCCAATTTACCGAGTCAGCCCAGGAAAACAACTCCCGAGAACACGGCGAACCAATGACCGTTACCCTGACATCGCTAAACTGCAACAAACCCAAGATAGCGTTCTCGATGTACACACCGATCCCACCATCTCCAAGCTTTCTACCATCAATGAGTAGACGCAAGGGTCTTCCATTTGACGAAGTCGTATCGATTAATTCGCTACTTTCCTGTTCCACGGTGAAGAATCATCTCCCTCTTGGGCAGTGAATACACGCCGCACTACATAAATCTTTTTATTCTGAGACTCATAATACGTTCTGGCTAGTACTTCAGCGAGCAATCCAAAAACCAGAAACTGCAGGCCAATAATGACCATCATCACACCCAACGAAAGAAGCGGTCTGCTACCCATCGGAATGTGATTGAAAAATCTATCGTATGTGATGAGCCCTAATACAAGCGAACCTAGAAGAGCAGAGCCAACCCCAACAACACCGAAGAGATGAATCGGGCGCTTCGAATACCCAAGCAGAAACTTCACAGTAAGAAGATCTAAAATTACCCGAATCGTTCGAGAGATACCGTACTTAGTCGTCCCGAAACGTCGCTCGCGATGATTTACAGGAACCTCTACAATCCTGGCTCCCATCTCATTGGCTAACGCTGGAATAAATCGATGCATCTCTCCATAAAGTCGCAAACCCTTTGCCACTTCTCTAGTCATAACCTTCAGGGTACAACCGTAGTCATGCAATCGCACTCCCGTTGACCACGAGATAATGCGGTTTGCAATCATACTTGGAATCTTTCTACTGACTAACTTGTCCTTTCTATCCTTTCTCCAACCAGCAACAAGGTCATACCCTTCCTCAAGCTTAGCAACCATCTCAGGAATCTCGGCTGGATCGTTCTGCAAGTCTCCATCAAGGGCGATAACTATCTCATACTGCGCATGATCAAATCCCGCAGCCATCGCCGCTGTTTGCCCAAAGTTTCTCCGAAGCTGTACAAGCTGTAGATGCGAATCACTCCCACCAGCCTCAAGCAAACGAGATACCGTGGCATCTCTCGAGCCATCATCAACATAAATTATCTCATAGGGACGCTGTAAATGAGACAGGACTGCCGTAATTTCACGAAATCCTTCGGCAACATTATCCTCTTCGTTGTATACTGGAATAACTACAGAAATACCCTTCATACCACTCTTCCAAAACACGTAGACACAATGTGTAATCTGACAAACCGAAGTCAGGGTAACACACAATCAAAACTAAACACAGCATCCCTAAAATCGGG
Organism: Pseudomonadota bacterium; assembly: GCA_038134595.1. Taxonomy (GTDB): domain Bacteria; phylum Bdellovibrionota_C; class UBA2361; order UBA2361; family OMII01; genus OMII01. The sequence continues at coordinate 15,699 of JAYPVM010000020.1, forward strand.
GCGCAATATCTCCTAACTCCCTGTACTGCCTATGATAAAAACCTATCGCAAGTCTCCTCCTAACTACGTCCCGTAGAGCCTTACAAGCCTCTCCAACTGAAAACACTAAAACTGCGGCAAACAAAGCTTCTCAAGCATCCTAACTATGTTATAAAATAAAGAGGCGCCTACATAAGGGATAACATCAGTAACATGGAGAGTTTAAGCAAACTTAACTTCATTCCAACTGTGTTTGAAAACACAGCGCTAGACGTTGCACTCCTGCTCCTCGCCACCCTTGTTGCGATACGCTATCTAGCACGGTCCGGTCAAACCATCTCTAAAACCACTAAAACCCGCTCTCGCGCAAATTCATTGAGAAAAACCTTAGAGCTAAAGGCCGATGAAGTTGCTGCTTTACGAGACTCTCTCTCAAGAGCTCGAAAGAAGACCCAATCTCAAATAGAGCCCTATCTAGAGGAAATCGAGGCTAGAGCCGCACTCGCGCACGTTGGAAGCGCTCGCGAACGAGACCCCAAACACGATGAATTAGAAGATCAGCTAGAAGAAGCCTCCAAAA
>JAYPVM010000021.1:0-15139 GCA_038134595.1 Pseudomonadota bacterium
GTCGACTACTGAACATCAACTACTTGCAAAAAAGCTATTGGTTTTCCTAGCAATCGCTTGTCTTCGCCGAGCGAATACCAAGAATCTGAGCCATAATTCGGCTGACTTCTGCCGGAGTATAGAACTGCCCCTTGCTCTTTCCGCTTTCGGTAGCGAAGTGCCGCATCAGATACTCGTAGGCGTCACCAAGAATATCATCGCCATCAGCTCTGTTCTTTGAGAAATCAAGTGAAGGGTTCTCGAATATCGCGATGAGATTGGTGAGGCGGTCCACCATCTCCTTTCCGCTTCCGAGCTTGTTAGCGTCATTAAAGTCGGGAAGGTCAGATAGGTTATTTGCCTTCGCCAGAGGCCCGATTATCTGCTTGTTTATCAGGTCTCCGATATCCTTATTGCCCTTCAAAGCAACCATGTCTTTAAAGCTTGCGCCTTGCGGAATGGTTATTGGCGCGTACGGCTGTCCGGCATACTTATCGCTGACGTACTTAATGAAGAGGAGGACGAGAACGTAGTCCTTATACTGACTAGCATCCATGCTGCCGCGAAGCTCGTCGCAGCTTGCCCAGAGAGATGAGTAGAGTTGAGATTTCTTTAGAGCCATTTATCTTATCCTTACTTACGTCTTATTAACGACCGTTCACCGGTCGGCTTATCTTCTTCAAAAACTTTTCAAGGTCATCTCGCTTGAACAAGCGGTAGCCGTTTATCGGATTCTTGTGCATCAGGATTTTCCCTGACTCCGCCCACGCGCGTAACGTGCCCTGAGAGACCCCCAAAATCTTCGCTGCCTCGGCCACCTTTATGTACTCACTTACCTTAGTCATCGACACCTGCCCCGCCGCTGAATACCGCCATCAAGACTGCCAAAGTCTAGCAAAGTCTACAGGTAAGAGACAACAGCCGATTACAGGTGTGTCACCTGGAGATACGCCCCCAGTTGGGACCACGGGCAGCGCCCTCTGGGCTCCAAAGGATAGAGCGGCAGCTCTACTCACACGTCGGCGGAAATTGACCGGCGCTTCTCTTGCCGAATTGATGGATAGAGGGAGATTCTGACCCGAGAGTAAGTAGTACCAGTCACGACTAATGTAGTTTTCCTATCGCCGTGATTGTTCCAAGGTGCCTACAGTTCATGGTGTGCTCTTTCCAAAGTCGGGATGGAACAAAGGTAAAAGTCGGAAAGTCGTGACTGGTACAACTATTACTTGGAGCCCCCTTCCCACTTTAGGTCACTAAAGCCGCTAACAATCCTAAGTCGCTCCAAGTTCCAGGTGTCATACGCGAAACCGAGGAATATTACACGCTCCGCGTTGTAAATTAGAAATCGGCTACCTAAGAAGCTCTCGTTCCTAATCAGTCCGTACGACAGTCGCCGTCTCGTCTGCAGAGAGAGGCTCGAATAGTTTGAATAATTTCTCAAAGGCAGGTTCATCTATCATCAGAGCGTTGCCCCCTGCCCGTGTCCGGTCTAGGCATCGCTTTTTCATAACTTCCCGATCACACTGCATCGAATAGATGTGGGCCTGCGCCCCCATGTCCCGGACCTTTTCAAGCGCCTCGTCGCGCGAGCGCCGATTCCAAAAGCCAAAATCCAAAATCACCGGAACACTGAGCTCGACAAGCTCGCCCGCCAATTTCCAAATAAGCTTCGTTATTCGATCATAGAACTCTGGAAATTTATCCGCTGGGGGATTCGTACCGTAAAGGTCCACCATGAATTCATCATGAGTCAATCGAATAGCTCGTTTTTCCTTCGCTAGTGACATTGCAAAAGTCGTCTTGCCGGAGCCGATGAATCCATGCATCAGGTATATATGCTTGCCGTTCTCGCTATTCATATTTGCTTACCTCCTCTGATACTTACTACCTTTGTCTTCCCTCTAACAGGACTATCTGTCGGGGCGCTATCGCACATATTTATTAAGATATTTCTGATGAATCCACTCGTAAGTGGCGCCAAGGTTCTGGAGGATTGAAAGTGAAGGTGCCCAGTTCAACTGTTGGAAAATTTTTGTATTATCACTGCATCTACCGCGTACGCCTAAAGGTGCCCCCGCAACATACTCCCGCTCGAACTGGATGCCCGCCAAACCCTCTATTACAGTTACCAGTTCATTAATGCTGATTACCAGATCAGAGCCAAGATTCAATGGTTCGGACACGTCGGCATCCATCATCTTCAATATACCGGTGGTACAATCATCGATGTGAGTAAAGCTACGCTTTTGATTGCCATCGCCCCAAATCTCGAGCTTCCGACGGTTTGAATACTTCGCTTCAATGGCCTTTCGACATAATGCTGCTGGTGCCTTTTCTCTACCACCTTCCCAAGTACAACAAGGACCGAATACATTGTGAAGTCTTGCTACTCGAGTCTTCAGGCCGAACTCCTCGGAGAAGTGTCGGCATAATCTCTCCGAGAACAATTTTTCCCAGCCGTAACCGTCTTCCGGATTCGCCGGATAGGCATCCTCCTCTTTGAGAGGCACCACATCTGAGCTGCTCTGCAGCGCTACGTTATAAACACACGCCGTACTCGCGAAGAAAAATTTCGATGCACCTGCCAGCCTTGCGGCCTCAAGAAGATTTGCTCCTATAACAACCGACAGCATACATGCTGCTTTGTTGAGTTCGATGAAGCCCATCCCTCCCATATCACAGGCAAGATTGAAGATCTCGTTCATTCCAGAGCAAACTTCCTTGCAATTAGAACGATCACGGAGATCAAGCACCATGTTCTCAGCAGAATGATGAACCTGCTCCCAATCGGAGACTGGCTTAACATCTACGGCACGAACTGAGTGGCCAGCCTCAAGCAAACGCTTCGTAAGCCAACCGCCAATGAAGCCTCCTGCTCCCGCTACAACAACTGCTTTGCTCATTATACACCCTTCAAGTCGCCAACTAGCAACCTCGGCACCGGTCATGACGTGCAGTGGTTAGCCACAGAGACCCGCGTCTCACCGTCCGAAACTATTATTTCGTAGAACCAGTGCAGAAGCAAGTAAAAGTACTTATGCTTAGATCGTACCTTCAGTGGAGAAATCAACCTTTAGATTCAGAAAGCTAAAGCGACGGTGTAATCATGGAGCGAGCACGCCACTAAAAGAAAAAGGCTACAGAGTTTCGTTGCCTTGTTTCAGACCATCAACCTCAACGAGAACACAACCACAGGCCCCGGGTTTTTCCATCGAAGCCCACAGTTTCGCCGAGACATCGTACTGATTCAAAGATTCTTGTTGCTAAAAGGTTGTCGGCAATTTGACTAGGCCCCCAGTCCGCAAACACATTCTCATGGGTCTCAAAAATAAAATACTTCTTGCAGTGCTCCTCAACCCAACGAAAAAAGAACTGAGCTCGATCTCCCAGCACTACCATGGGAGCGTCCGAGGGAAGATAACCGTACCCCAAGAACAAATGGTGAAAGACACTCAGCGACATAACAACATCGCATTCGAGATCGCAATCACGCGTCTGCATTACGGTCAAAAGATTTCGGTCAAGAAATTCGACATCGAGCCCGAATTTTAACGCATCTTCCCTGCCTTGGTCGAGGCAATGAGATATCTCCATCTTGAGCGTATGGGAGTGCTGATCGTTATCTATGCCGATTACGCGCCGCGCGCCCAATGCTTTAAGGCCGATACAAAACATGCCGTTAGCGCAACCAAGGTCGAGAAAGCTAAGTTCTCCAATCTCAGTAGATAGTGTTTCAAAAATCAATTTGAGACGATCGACGCAAAGCCGCCCGCAGCGCGCATAAGCTCCCTCAACTAAAGTCGAGCTTATGCTACATTCTAGGTCATCAAGCCGAAGTTGCTTCAACAACTCAAATTCAGCGCTTGTGAAGCGAGGCTGATAAGGCGCAAGGGGGTTAACAAACATTTTCTCGATACCTCCGGTGAAATTCATCTTCAAGCCACTGCGAATCATTAATTTTCTGAAGAGCGGAGGGGTCCATCTCGTATTCCTTGAAAAAACTCACCCCATCTAATGCACCTTTAATTGCCCAGCTTCCATAGGGCTTGTCAGCTCCACAAGTACACCACGTCCTGAGCCTTTGTGCCGCCCGCTCTTCACCCGTGCGGAAACGATCCGCATGTGACAACATACAGCATTCACGAAATCCCGCCTTCCATGCACCGAACGGAGAGCAATTGAACGCGGTAATACTGGCGACTTCCTTCATGAACTTCACCTTTATTCCATCCCCCGCGATGAAATCGAGCTTGGATTCGTCGATATTGCGCATGACATCTGCACCAACTAATTTAATCCCACCATATCCGTACACGAGCCCATTCACAGCGTTAATTGTTTGCCAAACGAGTAGATCCTGAGAAGAGGCAATTGGTCTAATCTCATCGGTATTGAACTCATTCAAGAGAAGGCTATCGCCGTCGATCAGAAAGTAAAATGGGGTGCGAGCAATTTCAGCCGACCGCCTGTAGGCATTTGCCATACCTTCGATGCCATGGAGGCGTTGACACCAAGGCATCTTCTGCAGGGCCTGCGCATAGTGTTCCTCGGCATTCAATTCTCGATAAGAAATAAATACCGCATCGTACGTACCTAGACAGTTCATCGACATCTGACTGAGACCTGGAGAAATGATTTGCTTTGGCAAAACTATATCAGTAAGCTTGTTCTCATGAAACTAGGTCCCGTACCCAGGAACCCGGTTCTCCTCACTTCCGTGATTGGAGAGAATAGCGAGTTACTGCCCCACTTTATAGAGCACTACAAGAACCTTGGGGTGACTGAGTTTCACCTCGTCCTACATCTCAAAGATGACGGAGATCCATTCAGACCTCAAGCCGAGGAGTGTCTCGCTCGCTACGGCATTGTTCCAGTAGCGCAGATTATTGGACCTTGGAACGAAGATGATAACCGTGGGGCGATTGAGAAGATTATGGAGAACCATCCCAATCAGTGGTGGATAGTGGCTGATCTGGATGAATTTCAGGTATATGGGAAGGGAATTGCTGAAGTCATCGAGCGTTGCCTCACGAGTGGATCTGATTTTGTGGAGGGGGCGTTGATCGATCGGGTAGCAATCGATGGTTACATGCGCCCAATAGGTTCGGATTGCCTGTGGGGACAATTTCCGCTCGCCGGGCTGGTTACCCATCCTGTTTGCGGTGGATACATCAAGAAAGTAGTGCTATGTCGCAGCCAAGTGCGACTGGGCCCTGGTCAACACTCCGCCACTAATGGAAAGGCACTACCCGCAAATGAGTGCTTTATTCAAGTTCATCACTTTAAATGGTCGGAGAGCCTTGTAGAGAGGTTACAACGCAGAATGGTAGGCTTCCAGTGTGGCATTGCTCGGACAGTGACCCCCTCTTATCCAGACGAGCTTCGACGAACAATTGAGTACATGATGGGGCAAAATTTTGTGATCAACATCGAAGACCCTTCTTTTCGTTTTGAGTATTGCCCTGAAATGCGCATCGCCTACTCCAGATGGGATGACGTAGTATATTTCGTCAAAAAGGAATGGCCTGCCCAACATCGAGAGGGACAGGGGCAAATTTAAAAAAAGTGAGTTTAGATTTTAAGGAATCAGTGAAGAAGTTATGAGTGTGAATGAACAGATAGAGTTGACGCTTATTCTTTGTTCGCGAAACGACAACTACATGGGCAACTCCAATTGGCGGTTGCAGGCGTCTCTCGACACGACATTAGCGCATGCGTTTGCTGCCGGGGTGCTCGATAGGCTAGAAATTCTCGTCTGTGATTGGGGAAGTACGGTTCCTTTACGGGAAGTCATTTCACTCAATAAGGCTGCTGAGGACAAAGTAAAGTTCATTGAAGTTCCTCCTAGCATCGCCTCTGCATATCAGAAAGACAGCCCATTTGCAGAAGTAATTGCGCTGAATGTCGCAGCAAAACGAGCTCGAGGCGACTTCATCGGTCGTGTTGATGCCGACACAATTGTAGGTGAGCACGCTCTGCGAAAGCTCTTCGATATAATCAGACAAGGCGGAATCAGCTATTTTCAGGCAAAAAAGACGGTTCTCTTCTCCATGCGTCGCCGGGTACCATTTCGGATAGTCGAGCGTTCCCTACCCCCGGCATTGATTCGATACATTCTCCGATTCATGAAGCCGTTCTTGCCTGTCGAGGCCATCCCAGGCGAACCCTTTTATCGCTGCTACGTCGGAATCTTCATGATGCATCGGGCCCTTTGGTATGAATGTACCGGATATGACGAGAATCTTTTGTACTGGGGCTTCATGGAGACGGATGTTGTTTATCGCCTCGCACCCAAGTATCAGGTTGTGAATGTCGGTGACTTCTTAAATCACGATTTCTACCATTTGGAGCATTATCATCCGAGGAAAAAACGAGTGACTGATCGCAACTGGAATGCCATGAAGTATCCAACCGTAGCTGCCCCAAACCCGGAGTCGTGGGGACTCTCGGAAACTCACTTTGGACTCACAAAACCGAAAGCGGCAGGCGATGTTTCGTCGGGGTCAGAAAGCCATATGGTCGTGAGAGCGGCCTTGTCTCTCGGTGCGGCACTCAGCATGATATTAGTTGATTTTTTCTGTTTGTCTCTTCTTTCTAGGCGTGAGAGCAACAAATGAGGATGTACGTTTCAATAGCATCGTGGGGCGCAGATCGATCAAGTCAAAATAAGAAGAGTGGAATCTACCTGATCAATTTCGATGCAAAGCAAATCGAACCAGTATATGAAATGACAGTTCTCGATCGCCATAGGGGCTTTGCAGGATTTAGCTTTGATGGTGACCGCATTTACGCTGGCTGCCTTGCCAGCAATGACCATGATATCGTGGTGGCACTTAACAGAAAAAACGGAACTGTTGAAGGTACGTTCGAGAAAGAGGGGTTATTCGACATACATCAAGTGGACTGCTTTGGAGAACACCTTTGGATTTGTAATACCAACAAGTATGAGATTGTAACGATCACACGTAAAAACCTTATGGAGGTCCAGCGGTGGAAAGTGTTCGATAATTTCAGAGACGAACTCCTACTGAACCAGCGGGAAAAGGATCGCTTTGGCGATCCAAGGAAACGGGTTCACATGAATTCAATTCGTGTTAATAACACGGGATGCCAGATCGGACATTTTGGAGCTGAAGAGGGTGCTTTCGACAGCGCCCAGCTTACTTCTTTGACATGGAATGGCAGCACAAGCGCGACAATGTCGGTGAAACATGATCGCGAAGTCTCTCACATGAACTTCCCTCACAATGTGTACAAGGATAACGAAGGACGCTTGTTTGCCTGCATTTCTGGTGACGGACGGGTAGTTATTCGAGGCGCCTCTGTGCAGATTGGAGGATGGGTCCGAGGTGTGGCTTTGACTAACGAGTATGCTTTTATTGGAGTGTCCTCGACAAGCTATTACGGGGTTAGTGGCCCGGCCCGTTCGATGGAAATAGTTAAAGTCCGGCTCGAAACTATGGAAATTCAGGACCGATTTATTTTTCCTGAACCCGGACAGATTTACGATGTGCGTGTAATTTCAGAGCCAGACTACGGAATGTCGTCACCGGTTTGGTAATCCACTCGACGAGTTCAGCAGTTCTCGATGTCGCTGAAACCATTTTGCTACTAGGAAGCATCCCCACAACGATGGCGCTAACGTATAGTTTTTGTTGATGTAAAAAGCGTCCAGAAGAAAGGTTAGTCCAGCTCTACTCAACCCCAAGCTAGAAATTATTCGGGTTGTAGCGAGGAGGTCAAGCACCTCGACCTTAAGACTACCTTTGAGCCATTCTGCGATTGGTGCGCTAAACGGCGATTTTGTTCTTTCCAGATCCTGTTCTGGAATGCCGATGTCAGCGAGAGACCTACGCAGATTCTGCTTCTCTATGGGAGCACCAAGGCCAGTCTCGGGGGATAATCGCCGTGCGACTTTCGCGAACCTATTAACGAGAAATGGGTATCGACATTCAAGACCAAAATGCATCAGCAACCTGTCGCCTCGGTGAAGATGGTAATCCGCTAGCCTGTATCTACATTCAAAGTCCCAGATTGCCTCCCATGTTTGATCGACACGACCGGTGCAGAAGATTGGTTTCTCGAAGGGAACACCGGCTATCCATTCTGGATCGAGAATTCGTTGAAGTCGTTCTGGCACCCACCCTATGGCAGCCTTGTATGCGGCAGTTATGTCGTATTTCTGTGTTTGCTCTATTTGGGAGGCGGCGTAAATGCGACGCGCGTAGTCATAGCCCCAGAGAAGCTCATCTGCCCCATCTCCTGTAAGCACACCTGTCACATGTTCCTTAGCGAACTGTGCTAATAAAAAAATGCTCGGACTTACCGAGGAAAATAGTGGTTCGTCGAGAGCTTCGACCATTTGGCCAAGGCAGCTCGATACATCCTCCGCGGTCACTGCTATAGTGTGATGTCGTAAATTTAACCTTCGCGCGACGCGTCGCGCATGCAGCATGTCCTGCGTTTCGGGGGTTTCGGTGTAACCAATAGAAAAAGCGGGAAGGTCAGTAATTTCTCGTGCAAGGGAGGCGATCGCCACCGAGTCGAGACCCCCGCTGAGAAAGATACCGAGCGGCCGGTCAGAATCTAGAGTGAGACGCACCGCTTGCGCCAGCTCATCTGCAAGAGACACTGTCGACTTGCCATGCTCCCACTGCTGCTCACCTAGAGACTGACAATGCCAAACCGAGCTGAGAGTATCGAATACCACCATATGGCCAGCAATGAGCTTCTGAATGTTCTCAAAGATGCTTGCGGGCGCGGGTACAAAACGATAGTCGTAATATTTTTTGAGTCCGGCTGAATCGATATTCATATCGATTCCACACTTGTAGAATGCCTTTAGCTCGGAAGCGAAAAAAAATTCGTCATCATAGGCTGCAAAATAGAGCGGTTTGCATCCGTACCTATCTCGCGCCAAAATCAACTTATCATTCCTAGCATCCCAGAGCGCAAAAGCGAACATCCCATCAAGCTTTTCGAATGCTGAGATACCGTACTCCTCGTAGAGATGCACTATGACTTCGCCATCGCCGCAGGACCGAAAGCTATGACTGGCTGCAAGATCTTGCCGAAGAGAACGGTGATTGTAGATTTCTCCGTTAAAAAAAAGTTTGATCGTTGTGTCTTCGTTGGTTAATGGCTGCTCAGAACCCTTCGGATCAAGCATACTAAGTCGAACGCTCCCGAGGGTCGTTGCCGGTCCGACGTGTTGCAGACTCGTCTGATCTGGTCCGCGATGACGAACCGCGTGAAGCATTGCTTTGACAGTCAGATCACGCCACTCGAGCGCTACCTTTTTAGAGTGAATACCGACTATTCCACACACTATCCAAGATCCTTGAGAAAAGAGCAGAATGTTTTGTAAAATTGTGCTATTGAAAATTTATTTGCCATTTCCTGGCTCTCTTTCGATTTTTCAAGCCAATGGACGTCGTCATTCATGAGCATCCCCAGCTTTTGCTTTGCCTCCTCCCAGGTCGTAAAGAGAAGGTCGGATGGGATGAACTCTGGGTACGCCCCATAGGAAGGCGCAAGAACCGGAATACCAAGACTCAAACAATCAATGCTCGACATCGACCACACGCAGGCTTTGCGGGGCGCTGCCAGTCCAACACGCGCCTCGAGGAGAATGTCACGATAGGCTTCTCTACTTGTTCCTCCATTGAGAATTCTTGTTCTCGGCTTCTCCCTAATAAGGGTTCGATAGAGTGTCGGACTATCGTTAAAGAGAGCACGAGAGCTGGATCGCCGCGGCATAGGGTCCGCCACCAAAACGTCAACATCAAGATCGTGTATCATGTCAATGTAAGATAGGAATTCGTCGGTTCCGTAGCTTTGGTACAACCTATGATTATAGACGAGAGTACGCCGAGGCGGAGGAGTAGGATCTCCTATTCTGAAAATCATGGGATCGAGCATCGGTGGAAGAATCCGAATGTCCTTTTCGATCTTAATGTTGAAGCTTTTGGCTGCCCCATAGAGAAGTTCAGCAGCAAAGCGACTTTGGGTGAAGAATACATCTGACAGTAATAATCCGCTCAGAATGTTCAGAACAATTGAGCTGCCCAATCCGAACGCGTTGAGCGAAGGGTCAATTATTGGCGGACCTTCAGATTGTGGATAGAGCGCTGGATAGTGGCAATAGGTGAGTAACTTGGTGTCGAGCCCTCTCGCGGAGGCGATTGCTGCCCTGATGGCGGGACTAAGCTCCGCCTGCTGATTGAAGAAAAAGTTGGGCTGAATACGCCTGATGGTCTCTGTGATTTTTTCGAAAGGAAATGAGTAACGCGACCCATACCGGGATGCTCCGAGATCACATGAAATATAGGTTGCTGTACTAGAGATGAGTGCCTCCACCTCCGGAATATTAGGTCCAAGTACCGTATATGTGTGGCCAGCCTTGCGAAATTTTCGAGAGATAATCGACTGAAAAACCACACCCGAATCACAGATAGGATCATCGACATTGGAAATATTGATAAGGGCGAGGATATTCATCATTGGGTAGCCCAACGCAGCGGCGGCTCTTCATATAACCTATTGAATTTTGTGATAAAGGTCGCGTATCCGCGCATCAGATGGCTCGCTCCGACTAAACGTGTATTTAGCTTATATGCAAGCGCTGCGACGAGTAGCGCGGCAGAGTCCCTAACATCGTAACCACGAAGTGTCGCAGCTTCATGGAGGTTCCAAGTCGGGAGAATAGTGACTTTGTTGCCTGTCACGGTCATGGACGCCCCGATATCGGATAGTGTCTGGGCGTAAGTGAATCGCCCTTCCCAAACCTTTTCAGTAATGGATCCGCCTCTCTTGCTTCGGAGCATAAGAAGAGCAAAAAATGGCTGGTGGTCGCTGTGAATGCCAATTGGATTGACTGTGATGTCGCATCCTTGTATCTCCTGGTGCGCGTCAACGATACAGTCAGTATCTGAAAACTCAAGGTGGACATTCATTGACTGGAGAAGATCCAGTTCGGCACGCAGATTGCTCCTGAGAGTCGGCATATCGGCTCCAACGAGGCGAACTCGAGAACCCTCAAGGAGCGCGAGCGCCGTGTACGTCATGAATTCACTTATGCAGCTGGAGAGAGTAAAGCCAGCAGGTTCGTGCGGACGAGAAAACTGTTGCCCCTTTGAAACTGTTATCTTATTCGCACTTATCTCGACTGAAAAACCGATCAAGCTCAGATAACTCAATAGATCCTTAACGTCCCCTTTAAGGTAAGGATTGAGGAGGATAACAGATTGTGTGATTGCGGCCATTATGAGGGCTGTTTTCGTCGCCCCACCGACCATGGGTCCGGCCAATTCACTTGGTGAAGTCGAATATTCCATGATGTCAATTACGACATCACGAGGCTGCAGTGTCAACTTGCCCTTAATGACACCATTTGCTCTATTCACAGAAACTCCAAAAGCTGACATGACTGATAGAATATGTTCTATGGGGCGTGGCCCCGTACCACTACACCCACCAATCTGACACCCACCTGACTCTCCAAACTCAAATTCGGATAATCGGCAAATATATGCAGGCATAAGATACATGGACCCATGGATCTTCTTGCTTAATTCCTTCGGAATGCGAATTTCGTGGAGCCCCTCCGATTCGATAACGAGATCCTCATTCCGGAGTTTCGCGGAACAGCCTGCCGCGCTAAGGATATCGCAAAAAACTACAGTATCGTTCACCTCCGGAACGTTGGATATGCGAGTATGAATACCATTTGCGATGGATGCGCAAATTACTTGCACCATAGCATGCTTGAATCCAGACAAATGTACTGTGGCATTAGACGAAAACCTGGATGGGGTGATGACTAACTCATCGTTCATACGGCACCTTCGACATTGCTAGTGAATGGCTCCTCTCGTATGGACAAATTTTCGCTTGACCACTCCAAAGATCCGGACCTGAACCTCTTGTTCGGTTAAATCTACCACTGCAAACCCTCTGGATGGCTCATCAGAGACTTCGTACCGCTCGACAGGTGACGGTAGGGTAATGTAAGGAATGTCATCGTGCATTACGATATCGCTCAAATGAGCGTGTCCACAAAAAACAGCACGCACTCGAGGACTGGCGGCTAAGACGGCGCGCACTTGCTCCCTGTTCTCAACGAGACAAATTTGCGGAGCTTTAGAAAACCATGGATTGTTATCAAGCTTCATTTCGCTGAGGGGGTGATGGGTGAAAACAACACAGTCTTTCGTCGCTTCGCCGAGAACCGCTGATAGCCAACTAAGTTGGTTCTCGTCGATTGAGGGTATGCCGTGCGGGCGTTCGGGGTGATTCGAATTAAGAACGATGCAAATTGCACTTGGAAACTCGGTAACATAATATGAGCTTGGCTTCGACGTGTACTCACTAAACTCCTGGCTAGTGAGTTTGGCGGCCTCGTGATTTCCCATCACATGCAGTACTGGAGCGAAAGCCTTACTAAGAACGTCGAGCGACGTGCGAAACTCCCGGATAATTGTCTTTTCATCCGCACTATCCTCGACAAGATCACCAAGATCTACAATTGCGTCAGGGAAGATAGTGGAATTGGCCTCATCTACAAAAGCGGCTAGAAATGCCTTTGAAAATTGATTGAGCTTGCGTTCTTGACCTAAAGAGTAGCCCGGCGGCGGGCCACTGTGGAGGTCGGCAAGCATTGCGAACCGAAATCGATTTGGTTCACGAAAATTTCTAGTCGCCACAAACTGGAAACAACTCTCTTGGGCAGGGGAAAGACTTGGCGCCCTCACTTGTGAGAGGTCAACTTCAGGAAGAAGAAATGGATCATTGGCAGCACGAACCACTTCAGGGAAAGCGGTCATCTGAAATTCCGCAAGAACATCCGCAAGAACAGAAGGCGCATCAACCGAAAGATCGGCAGAAGAATAAGAGGCATTGATTTCTGTCATCTTTGAGTGAAAACGGGTGAGCGCTGCAGCCCCAATCGCCGACATGCGATGAACAGTCTCTACTGGGACATCAGGAAAATGAGTACTCACCCACTCCAAAGCGGTCTTAGCCAGAATACCCGGCTCAGGTTGAGAAAGCGCTCTCTCGGAGAAAGAAGCAGATGCAAAATCTTGCCTCTTATCATTAGGACTAATCGAATTCGAGAGATACGGATCCGGCTGCTGCATAGACGCGATAAATCATTTGGTGTAAAAAATTTGATATTAACACAGCCCTAATCACAAAGAAATTGAGCGGATTTCTTTTCTGAATGCTGACCCTAGGCTCAAAGGAACCTTTTTGGCCGCACAATCACGCTGGTTTCCGAGGAGGAATTTTCTGCAAGATTCGACATAATTTTAGACGCCGCCACAATTCACGCCTAATCGTCGACAACAAGCCGCTCAAAAATTGCTAAGTAGACCCCTAAAAGAATCCCTCTCCGCTCGTAAGTAATCGAAGTGATTAGACTGAGTAATTACTTTGAGAGGAGAGGGATATGGGAACACCCAGTTACGAAGGTAAGCAGGTGTATGTGGGGTTGGATGTTCATCGTGAGTTTTTCGTTACGAGTTGCATCTGTGACGGGGTTGTCGTTAAGCGGTACCGCGATAAAGCCGTAGCACAGGTGAGCCAGAGAGAAAATCTCAGACTCTTGGTAAAACCTTAATTTCAAAAGGGAAATGGGAAGGTCTACCGCTACAACCGCTCTCGCTGAAGGGGCACTCTTGAACCAGCCAATTCGCAAAAGCTTTAGACTGTCAAACTCAAGTGAGCAAAGTAGCAAGAATAGCAGGGGTACGCCCACCTGGTGTATCACTGGATGGTACTGGTGGTGCCTAGTTTGGTAGTAAATTAAAACAGTTGAGGGGCGTGATCCCCCCTTCCGTCAAAACCCGCGACGGCGTGAGAAAGGTTGCAGGCGACGGTCGTCAGGCAAGGGATGGAGGGATTTTAGGCCCCACCCCTGCTACTCCTGCTACTCTGCTAACTACCTCGAGCCCAGAGCCTTGGATGCGCGAGATACGTTATGTGCTTACTCTTTGCATCGCAATGGATCTGCAGATAGCCATGATTCACCAGGATACCCAAAGCTCTCGCGTTTTTTGTCCGTCTTTTCTTGCGCAACCTGGGCCATACCGTCGGATCCGAGTGAGGTTGAAAGTGCGGAGCTCCTCCCTCTGAATGTACTTCAGGATTGCCGCTGCTCGATGTAACCTGAAATCTCGACTTCCCTCCTGATCCACACGGAGCGCCTCGTTTAGGTAGAAACGAGCACACCTCATCCCTGCCTCAAAAGAGTCCTCAGATATGGTCTCCGAGTGAATGTCGGCAAAGAATTGAAAGGTTGCTGCTAACCTCAACGCCTGCTCGGGCATCTTCGACGCTGTACCACTTATCTCCGCTAAATCCCCATCAGGGCCTTGCCGAGACTCCACCTCGTTATAAAACTCGATGTAGATCTCCTCAGCAGCCGGAGAAAGCGCGAGAGTACGCGGCTGTAGCTGGCAACCACCACCCTCTTTGAGTGGTAGCGCCAGTTGCAGGATCTCTCTTACTCGATTGAGGAAGTTCACCATCCCTCGCGCCTCTCGGGGATTTTCGCGGACGAAGACCCTACTACCCTTCGTTGATATGGCACGGGTCAATAAACAGCGGGCCCCCAATCCCTGTTCTTTCATTTCCTGATTGCCAGCGATAAACGCATTGAATACAACCTCCTGCGCCATTAAGTGCATGCACACTCTCTTCCCGGGGTGCGAGTTCATGCCATCGGAAGACCTTGCTCGATTCACTCCCTTGCCATCCCAGCAACTGGAAAACCCGGCCATCGTCCTAAGGCGGTTTTCTGCGTTCATTGAGTAGCCACCCAAAAAGATCGCTGCCTCATCACAGAATAGCCCCGCTATCGTAGGTTCCATCGGCGCCAGGGAATAGGAGCTATTCCCTTCCCAACTGAGCATCCACTTGCCCGAGTAGCCGCTCTCGGAGCCCGTTCCTTGCAAAGCTACAGACGTCCATGTCCGGCGAAGCAAGCTCTAGACAGCCAGCACTCAAACTCTCCACCTGCGATATCTTTTCGGCACTCTCCTTAAAGCAAGTGCCATAGCACTTGGAGCCCCCTTCCCACTTTAGGTCACTAAAGCCGCTAACAAGGGATATTGAGTACTCTGGATATCCTCCGCTCCCGACTTGGCGACACTCTCTC
>JAYPVM010000022.1:0-10548 GCA_038134595.1 Pseudomonadota bacterium
CGGGCTCAATAGTCGCTATGGTGGCTAAAGAGCTTACCCGAAAACTCGGAGCTCCTTCGGAGGCCGAGCTCGCTTCAGCGAGTAAGCTTGTAAATGCCTTGCGGGGCGATGAATTGTTCGCCCTTCAGGGTAAGTACGCTGAGTCCCCCAACGTGCCAGTCCGTTCAAAGGGAGGGCTTCTTCCTGATTATGACATGAAGAGAATAAAGGGCTTTTTGGTAAAGCAACTGGGTGCCGAAGATTCCACCTCAGTTTCAGCAGATACGCAAAATACAACCAGACCAAAGCCTGCAGAGGCGGGTAAATACTAGAAGGTGCATACAGGGTGATGAATAGATTGAGGCAGGTTGTCAGATGTAGTGTCACGGTGGTTTTTGCCACACTCTTTCTTCAAGGCTGTGTCTTTGTACCGTTTGTACAAGCGTTTAAGGAGTCAGGCTTAACCGAAAGCGATAGAATGGCTCTTTTGCCTCCGCAGGTAAAGAAGTTTTCTGACGCCAGAGTGTTTGGAAATAACAGTCAGGCATTAGCGTTTGTATTACCAGAATCGCGTCCTGAGGTGGCCGACCAATTTCGAGCAGAGCGAAGTGGCTCTGGTACTGGAAGGCCCGAAGAGCGAATAATTCGAGCAAAGATAGATGACATAGAATGGCTTGATGAAGCGCGGAGGGCCAAAGTTATACTCGCTGTTGATTCGTACAAGTTATCGTATTTGGTTGTAAACACCTCGCATGAAGAGCAGCAGTGGGAGTTTGCAGGCTCAGATGGATGGTTGTTAAAGGAACGAAAGAAAGTCGAAGGATAAGACACATGCGCTTTTCAGTTTTACGTGCAGTGGGTATAGCCACGGTTTCAATGACAATCGGCTGTGCAACGCTCTCTGGCCTGCTGCCGCATAAGGAGCAAAAGGCGATAGCAGTCGCGCGGGGAGGAGACCCATCGGCGACCCCTTTCAAGCTTGAGGTGACTGACGAGACAAATAAGGGAGATGTTGTTGTCGTGCGGGGTCGTGTGGTTGGCAAACGAGGATGGGCGCCATCGCAGGCTGTCGTGAGACTTACAGCGCTCGATACAGAGGGTGAGCAGAGGGTTTCTTTTCACAAACTCTCAGACTTTAACCCCTCAAAAAGCTCGATTAGTCGGGGAGAGCCTGCCTCGTTTGCTCTCTCGATTCCATCTGTAGGGGTCTCGAACTACCAACTGGAGCTTTTATGGGGCGATGATGCCGAACCGTATTTGAATACAAATAAGGCATCTCTGAAGTTACCTCAAGAACCTAAGGAATATCTGGCACTTAGAAATCTTGAGGTGCATCGAGTTCCAGATGGGAGCTGTTCTTCGCCGGAGGAATGCCTTGTGACATTTGCCATAAAGGGCGAATTTTACAACTCAGGAAGCAGGGTTGTGAGCGATGTTGTTCTAAAAGCTGGATTTTGTCCGGCTGATAAGCTTGATTTACCAGACTATATTCTCGAAAATGAGAGGCGAATTGAAGTTCGCAATATGACATTGAAGCCAGGGGGCACAAAACCGTTTCGGTTGTCACTTGAGAAGCTTGTTCCCGCTTCGGACACGGTCGCTTATCAGCCAGTAGTTAGGATTATCTCGTTTGAATCAGAGAGGGTCAGCTAACGGAGGGTACGCTTCCCCTTTGTAGAGTAGCTGACTATGGAAGAGACTCAAGAATCGCAGGTCGAAGAGCACAGCAACGAGAAGCAGAGTGTGTATATCCGCACATTTGGCTGTCAGATGAATGAGTACGACACTCAGAAGCTCTACAAGATTTTGGAGAAAGATTACCAGCCCGTTGATGCGCCTGAGAAGGCTGATTTGGTTCTTATCAACACATGTAGTGTGCGTGATAAGCCTGAACAAAAGCTATACAGCATCCTAGGAGAGCTAAAAGGGATTCGACGTGATAGCAAACCTGATATGATGGTCGGTGTTTGTGGTTGTGTTGCGCAACAAGAGGGCGAGAATATTATCAAGCACGGTCGCGGTGTGGATTTTGTCTTCGGAACGCACAATCTCTCTTTAGTGCCGTCTCTGATTCAACTGCGAAAAAACGGAGCACCTCCGCAAGTAGCGGTTGATTATCGAGAAGAGTGGGAGGACCTGCCCCTTGGATTCGCTGAGGTAGACCCTACGCGAAACGGTCAGAAACAACACGTAACAGCCTTTATATCGATCAGTCGTGGGTGCAACAAGAACTGTACGTACTGCATCGTTCCAACCACCCGTGGGCCAGAGGTGTCTCGCACGATGGAAGAGATTGAAAGAGAGGTAAAGATCGCGGTGCATCGTGGAAGCAAAGAAATTGTGCTTCTGGGTCAAACTGTGAATTCGTACGGTAGAGATCTTTCACCTCGAGTATCCTTTGTGGAATTGCTCGATAGAGTGGGGGCGATCGATGGAGTTGAGCGGATTCGTTTTACTTCGCCGCATCCTCAAGAGGTTCGACAAGACTTTATTGACTGTGTGGTGAGTAATCCAAAGGTGTGCAGACATATTCACATGCCCTTGCAGTCTGGTAGCGATGCAATTCTGAAAAGCATGAATAGAAACTACCGCCGAGAGAAGTATCTCTCAATTATAGCCAAGCTCAAGGAGCGGGTGCCCGATATGGCGATAACAACCGATATCATTGTTGGTTTTCCGGGAGAGATGGAGAAAGATTTCGAGGAAACGCTCGAGATTATGGATATCGTTGGTTTTGAAAATAGCTACTCATTTGCTTTCTCCTCACGTCCAGGCACACCAGCGGCAGAGATGCAGGAGCTACTCTCCCACGAAGAGAAGCTTGAGAGATTGCAACGCTTACAGGCTAAGCAGGAGGAGATTACCTCTCAAAAACTCGACAGTTGGGTCGGTCGAGAGGTAGAGGTGCTGATAGATAACGTCAATCAGCACAGGGATGGGTGCTTTCAAGGGCGGATTTCACAGAACTTCATGCTTAATTTTGACAAACCTTTCAATGGGTTATCTATTGGCAGTGTGGTAAGGGCCCGTGTAACAGGTCGCAAGCGCTTCACGCTAGTTGGCGAGCCGATTTTCGTGGAATAATCATCACATAATTAGTAGGTTAGCTTGGTTTTACAGGGTTTAGCTCATTGCTATTCAGTGTAGAATCAACGTGGTACTATAAAGGGTAGTGCGGTATCGTACTATAGCAACTTGTTGTTTACATTCCACAAAGGTTCTCATGGGAAACGATTCAGCAGTAGAGATGTTTGTAGGTGGGTTAGTTATAGACCCCGCAACACAAGCGCCGATTGTGGTGCTAAAAGATGAAACGGGCGATTTGACGCTGCCTATTTGGATAGGTATTCCAGAGGCCACTTCGATTGCAAGTGCTATCAAACAGGTCGCGATGGCTCGACCCCTTACGCATGACTTATTTTATGACCTTCTGCTCGAAGTTGGCGTAACAGTACAAAGGGTTGTTATTACAGAGCTCCGTGAGTCGACCTATTTTGCCGAGCTTATTTTAGGGCAAGGAGATAGGGTTATTGTTTTGGACTCTCGCCCAAGTGATGCCATTGCGTTAGCGCTCCGAGCATCGGCTCCTATTTATGTCTCCGAAAGTGTGCTCTCACAGGCAAAGGTAGCGTTTGGCGGTGTTGATCCTCTGGCAGCGATGGAAGGTGATGACGAACAGTCCGGAGATGACCAAGGAGAGGATGTTGAAGAGGAAGATGCTTCGCAAGATTTTACCGGTGTAGATAAGGATAAATGGGAAGAGCTGTTAAGTGATCTTGATCCAGATGACTTTAAGTATAAGATGTAGAGGAGAACGCTACTATAATTTTATACGAAAGGACCGTACAAAGTGACATCATCTCCTCTACGTGACGACATGGAAGACTATCAAGCAAAACCCAATCGAGATATCTTTCAAGATCCAACCATTCAAGAAGCCATTAAGACAGATGCGTTCGCACGGTTTGTCGTACGGCACTGGCGTAGCCTCGTGGCCGTACTTGTTGCGGCTTCTCTTGCCATGATTGCAGCTAATATATTTACCACTACAGCTACCAAGAAACGAGCCAGTGCAACAGCTGAACTTTTAGAGGTTCAAAAAACCTATCGGGAGCTCGTTGAAACACAAGATTCAATAGTAGAATTAAAAAGAGAATCGCGTAGTGATTCGGAAGTGTCAAAGGAGACATCAGAGAAGATCTCTTCATTAGAGAAGAACGTAGTTGAGACCCGCACGAAGCTCTCGCATATGATAGATTCACTTGAGTCTCCAGAGCCATTTCCTGTACTGGCAAGTCTCTATAGAGGATTGGTCGCGGCACGATTTAATGATGCAGACGTGCTCAACAAAGCACTAGATCAGATTGACGGATGGAAGTCGCTGGAATCGGAATCTTCGGAGCGGTATGTGGCAGAGTTGGCGGCTTTGGGGGTAAGTCGCGCCGCGTTGCAGATTCCAGAGCTGAAAAAACGTGGGCAGGAGGCTCTTAAAGCCTTAGCTTCCGAAGGCGCCCGAGTGGGAGTGGATGCTCTTGTAACACTCTCGTACGTGACAACAGATCCCGAGGAGCAAAAAGGTTTGAAATCAATTTATGATACGATCAAAGTTGCCAACCAAGCGCGTTCAGCAGAGCTCTCGGAGCTTGCATCGCGAATGGGTTGGTAGCAGTAGTGATTTGAATGGGGACCTCCGATGAGGATGGTCACGTATGCTAATAATTAGGACGGACTAGCAGGAATATGGAGCAAACCAAGGCTGTCACACCCACGTATCAAAGAATCGTAGCCCTTTTCATTTATCTATTGGCGTCTCTGTTCGTATCGGCAAAAGTGCATGCGATTGGCAGTGCTCCCGATGGAGAGAAGCAATCTGAGCACGATATTAATCGAGCTTTTATGAACTGTCTTCTCGGTGTTGATCAAATGGTCGAAGACTTTGGAAGTTCGGCCCATAAATTTAGTTCTGAGGTGGAGACAGAGACCAAGCGGTGTAATCGACTGAGAGATTCTTGCAAAGCGAATCCAGCAAGTATGGAATGCGAGGTGTTTGTTGAGGAATTTACCTCAGAGGAATCGTCGTAGGAGCTCTCATGGGAGATGCTTTTCCTGATAAGATTACGATTCGAGAAGTGGGGCCGCGAGAGGGCTTTCAAACCAGCAAAACCATCGTACCAACAGAAAAAAAACTTCAAATCATACATGCATTATCAGAGACAGGTCTCAAAGAGATAGAGGTCACCTCGTTTGTGCGCCCCGATAAAGTGCCACAGTTAGCAGATGCCGATGATGTTGTCTCGTCTTTGTCGGTAAGTAATCAAACAGTGCAGTACACCGCGCTGTATCTCAATCAAAAGGGTTTTACACGGGCAACGCACTACCCACAGCTAGCCATCCGAGGATGGATAGCAACATCGATGAGCGATACTTTTTTGAAGAAAAATGCAAACTCGTCTCGCCAGAGCGACCTCGATAGCGTGCAAAACTGGTGTGGTCTATTTGCCAATCACGGTAAAACCTTGCACGGATTGATGCTCTCTAATTCATTTGGGTGTGCATATGAGGGAGAGGTGTCTCCGCAACGAGTGATTGCTCTTGTGAAAGAGTATTATCAGCGAGCAAAAATGTATGGACAGACATTACATGAAGTTTGTTTGGCTGATACTGTAGGTATGGGTGCTCCAAAAGCTGTTGAGTATCTTGTAAAGGCCCTACAGGATATAGGAATTACACCCTCGTTACATCTTCACAACACACGAGGTCTAGGGCTTGTCAATGCTTATGAAGGCTTGCGTCACGGTGTCGCTATTTTTGAGTCTTCGGTAGGTGGAGTTGGAGGATGCCCATTTACAGTAGGTGCATCAGGAAATATTCCAACAGAGGAGCTGGTATATCTTTGTGATTCGTTGTCTGTCGAAACAGGAGTGAGTGTTTCAAAGCTCATTAGTGTCGCTCACTCATTGAGTGATGTATTAAAACAGCCACTAGCAGGTTCTTTATACAAGACCAAAACGTGCTAGAAACGGCCATCTAATACGCCAGTAAAATTTGGAGTGATTACGGTAATCTAATGCTTATCATCAGAGATAAGAAAAATCACCTATTGTGCGGACTAGACCACGGGTGTGTAATTCACTTGAAAATAAAACGAGTCGTGGTTAGATCAAAGTAAGGTGAATGATATGAACAACTATTTCGTCCCTTATACTGGAAAGAAACCGGCATCTGTATGCATCAATGGACACCGACTAGTCATTTTAACGGTTGAAAAAGACGTGCTCGAGGATGATCTCGATCTGCTCGGAGCTGATAGAGTTAGGCGGGTGCGTGTAAAGGGTGTTGAGCAGGAGCAAGAAAAGCTCTTCGGCAAACTCGCTCGGCAAGTAGATGGTGGTGTTGTGCTCGCCCCTTCAGGTATCGATCTAAGAGAGATTTTGCAAAACCTCGAAGAGGAGCTTCCCTGGGTTCATTAGCAGTGGGTTCATTAGCAGTGGGTTTCATTAGCAGTGGGTTTCATTAGCAGTGGGCCAGATGCAGTGCGTTTTTTACTATAAAGCGTCTTAATCTTATTATTGGCGCAACGTAATCAGCCAGCATATAGCAAGTTCAAGGTGAACAAGAAAACAGACTAAATAGTAACGCAGAGTAGTTAGAGTACTACGGCACCAGGGCGTTTTGGGATGGATTGCGACAAAAGTGCAAATAACCTAAAGACCCAATCGGGAGTTTCCTGTAGGTCGGAACCTGTGTATCGTACACGTGCTATCGATGCCTTAGTAATAGAGATACAAGATATCTCTTACACATTTACATACATTCATTAGTATTATGACACACGAAGATAATGCGGCTGTTGATACCCCTCAAAGTAGCCAACCAGATGTATTCGCTATCGCGGCAGGGATGTTAAAAAACGATAAGGGTCTCCTTGCACCGATGTTGTTTGTGCTTGGAGTTCCTGTTTTAACTGAAGTCGGTATGGATTTAAATGACTTGGTGCCACCGATAGCGCCCGTGTTGTTTAACAGGTTTATTCAGATAGCGGTTGTAGCTTTCATAGTCTTACGGTGGCGACAGCGCCTTCAGAAAGCGGGACAGAGCTCTCTTGCACCCCTTCCTGTAGTTGGAAGGATCTCAGTGGTATCACTTGTAATATCAATCGTACTTTTCTTACCCGTGATAGCCGCGATGGGCTTAGCTCAAGGTGCCTCATTTGTCTTGGTTCTGCTCTTAGGCCTTGGCATGATGTGGACCTATCGGATGTATCTATTTTTTGCAGTGGCGGGCTTACTAGGCAAGCCACTATTAGAGGGCATGTCAAAGAGTGCGTCGCTTATTCGAGGCAATGGAAAACACCTGATGCGGTCGCTGATAGCACCGTGCGCCTACACAATACTTCTCGTTGGTATCTGTCAGATGCCGTATCCAGATGGAAGATCGCTTGGGTGGCTAGTAGCAGCATCAGTAGCAGAAGGAACCTTCTGGATTCTTAGTACCTATACGGCCCTTGCCCTTGCCCTAACGCTCGTTAGTGACAGTGATTGGAGACAAGCTGGGCTCGACCACTATAGGAGTGAGCGCCTCACCACACTAGCAAAGCAAGGGGGAGAAACCATAACAAAGTACATCTCTCCGAAGTTTGGGAGTGCTATGCTTGCAGTGGCACTTCTTCTCTGGGCTGGAAATATGATTCGTCAGCTAAATCAGCCGCCTGCCGCCACAGTTGTCATCAAGAATGTGAGCGTTGAAGACTACAAGATACAGCTTGCTTTAGAGGTACAAGACGATGAGTATGATTTTCGAGGTTTTCAACCCTTTGCCCTGTCAATAAGAACTGCAACAGGAGGACAGCTCGTAGAGAAGTTAGAATCTATCTCGCGTGCGCCGGATAAAGAGGAACCCGTCATGCTATTGACCAAGGGTGACGGCCCTAGAGCAGATCTTTTCATAACCTATTCGTCAACAAAAACTAAAGCCTCCCTTACAGGACTCGACAATATGTGGCTCTGGTACAAATCAAAGCCGCTTGTGGCAGTTACTCCAGAGTTGCTCAAGAAAAATCTGTAGGTAGTAAGTTTGGTAGCGTTGGGGTCGCGCCGATAAAAATATGTAATTCTAGGGTCTTACGAAGCAAAGAGGCCTCCGCAATCAAGATTGTCATAAACGC
Source organism: Pseudomonadota bacterium (assembly GCA_038134595.1). Taxonomy (GTDB): domain Bacteria; phylum Bdellovibrionota_C; class UBA2361; order UBA2361; family OMII01; genus OMII01. The sequence continues at coordinate 8,144 of JAYPVM010000022.1, forward strand.
TCATATTATTGGCTATCCGTGTCGATAGGCAGATACGGGGGGAAGCCAACTATGGACGTCATTTTCTATTACGGTGATCAGCAAGAGAAAACACCTAAGTTTCTCGAGAAGCTTGGGTATTCCATCGTTGCGACTAAAGAGGAGCAAGCCGTTGCTGATCTCATATCGAAGAAGCCCGTTGATCTTATTTTAATCGACGGCAACTTTAATCCAGATGTCACAGAGCTCTACAATTTTTTTCGTGCGAACAAGACAACGAGCGATGTCCCGATCGTTTGTATGACGCCAGAGGGTATGGAGACCTTGGGTATCCAGGCCGTAGAATCTGAGAATCGGCTGGAGATACTACCCGCGTCGTGTTCAATCGGAGCACTTGCCAGCAAGGTTGCCACACAGCTTAGGCTTCGTAAAGTCGCCGGAGAGGACGAAGTAACAAGCACATTAGGAGAGATGAACGCGGCACTTCGTGACCACAACGCACGTTTTCAAAAAGATCTTGAGGAAGCGCGCGCGATTCAAGAGAACCTTCTTCCAAAGGAGCTACCAAAGGATAAGAGATTCTCCATCGGAGTATCCTATCAACCCCTAGAGCAGGTAGGGGGTGACTCGTACTTTATAGAGCACGTGAAAGAGACCGATGAACTCCACATGCATTTGGCCGATGTCTCAGGACACGGATTACCAGCGGCGTTTCTAGCAAGTATGGGAAAACTTGCCATGGTTGCCGCTGATCACGTACCGCCTGACGCATTGTTAAAGCGTATGAACGATCTTATGTTGCCTCAGCTGCCACCGGGAAGATTTGTTACGGCAGGGCATGTGGTTTACAACGCAGCAACAGGAGATCTCCTTTGGGCTCGTGGAGGGCATGGACCAGCGCTGATTCGGCGACACGATACAAAAGAGGTCGTTCAGCTATACGGAGACGGATTTCCTATCGGATTTATCGCCGGTGGAGACTACGAGCTTGTTCGTGCAAAGCTCAACCCAGGTGATGCACTCGTGCTCTTTACAGATGGTCTTACCGAGGCACAAAATTTAGCGGCCGATCAGTTTGGTATCGATAGATTAGCGCAGACCTTTTCTGAGGTAGATGGCGATGTTTCAGCTCAGCACATGGTAAGCTACATCATCGATAGTTTTTCTGCGTTCTTAGAGGGGCGATTACTAAAAGATGATGTAACACTCGTGCTCCTAAAGCGCTCGATAGCGTAGAACGAGCATTCCCGAACACGATACACGTGATCATCGTTGCCACCCGATACGCTCTGAGTATAGAGTTATGGCTATGATAGACCTGCATCCTCCTAGTAGTGGACTCCCGATAGCAAGCGCATTGTTCTGGTGTTTAGCTGAAATCAGTCAGGTTGTGCAGAAGTATAAGCACCAGGCAAATATTCTACGACCTCTCGCAGTTCTATTAGCGGCAGTAGGTGTCACGACAGCATTTCTAACGGGCTATACCGCTAGTAGCAATCTATCGGAGCTATCGACCACGGTAGAAGATGCAGTGGCGTATCACCACGCGTGGGGAAAGCTTTTGCTGGTTGATTCACTTTGTTTGGTAGCGCTTTATTTTTTACAGAGAGTAGCAACTCACGGCAAGGGAATCCTAACGGTACTGTACTATATCTGTGGAGCTATCTTCGTGCTTGGAGCCTTTGGTGTGGGACATTTAGGCGGAGAGCTTGTATTTGAGATGGGTGTAAACGTTAAATCTCCCTAGAAAGAAAATATATCCAAGTGCCTTCTCTCCTATCCCTACCTAAGTTCATCGGTGTCATGGAGGCTATCGATGCAATTCCCTCGTACGGCTGGCTTGAGCCTGCATCCGACGACTTCTAACAACATCTCCTGATATATAGTTACATAGACCATCTTTTTGCCTTCTGGACCAAATGCGACAGACGTGCATGAAATAGAACCAGACTAAGCAAATTCCTTTTAGGTGTGATTGAATTCATCTGGCAAGAAGGTAGCAGCTCGCTAGGCGAAAAGTCTAAAAGGACTGCAATGCCAGAGACAGTGTTTGTGGTATAAAGTTAGTACCTCCTAAACATTAGTAGATGAAAAGGCACAAGTACATTCGCCGCGCGATAGCGTAGCTCAAAAGCTAGCAGGTAAGGCTAAAGTTCAAGGCATAAACAGCCGTCAGCAACCCTATAGAGATTTAGAATAAAGCATCAGATGGGACCAAGTACAACAACGACTACCCGCGCGAGCATGACGCAGCCAGAAGGCCTTACCTCACCTAAAGGGGGGCGTCCGTGGGAGGATCAGACACTTCCTGCGCAGGAGCGGTATGACGCGTATACGTCAGTGGTGCGAGATAAGTGTCAAGCATTACGCGAATCCTTAAAGCGAGAGGGAGTAACGGCTGAAGAGAAGAGAGTGCTAGCGGAGGA
>JAYPVM010000023.1:0-10050 GCA_038134595.1 Pseudomonadota bacterium
TGAGCTCTCACAATTCAAAAGTTAGCGCAGCTGGGTTGCTAATCGCTCTCGGAATCATTTACGGAGATATCGGAACTTCTCCCCTCTATGTGCTCAAAGCAGTTGCTGGTACCGATCCGATCTCGTCTGAGGTCGTGTTGGGAAGTCTCTCGTGCATCTTTTGGACGCTGACTCTCCTCACCACCGTTAAATACGTCTTGCTAACTCTACGAGCGGATAACAGGGGCGAAGGAGGAATCTTTGCTCTCTATGCTTTGGTACGAAAGAACGCTCGTTGGCTTCTTGTGCCTGGGGTAATAGGTGGCAGCGCGCTGCTCGCCGATGGAATTATCACCCCGCCTATCTCAGTGTCGTCTGCTATCGAAGGACTACGCAACATCTACCCTGACATTGCAACAGTTCCGATTGTACTTTTGATTATCACCGCGCTTTTTTCAGTACAACATTTTGGAACACGAATTGTAGGCAGGTCGTTTGGCCCCATTATGTTGGGTTGGTTTAGTATGCTTGCCGTACTTGGGATAAGTTGGGTCGTGACGGACCCTCTCATAATCAAGGCTCTCAACCCCTACTATGCTATCAAGCTTCTCTTTTTTCATCACAATGGCTATTGGGTCTTAGGTGCGGTTTTTCTCTGTACTACTGGAGCGGAAGCACTGTATTCAGACCTCGGACACTGTGGACGTGGCAACATCCAAGTATCTTGGACGTTTGTTAAATCAGCTCTCATCATTAACTATCTTGGCCAAGGCGCTTGGATGCTCGCTCATGAGGGACAAACACTCGGCGAGAGAAATCCTTTCTATGAAATCATGCCTGAATGGTTCCTCATTCCTGGCATCATTATCGCAACACTTGCAACAATCATCGCCAGCCAAGCACTTATCTCAGGATCATTTACCCTCGCTACTGAAGCAATGCGACTTTCTATTGTCCCAAAAGCAAAGATCGTCTATCCGTCGGACATGAAGGGACAGATTTATGTGCCCGTTGTAAACCTCCTCTTATTCCTAGGGTGTGTTGTCGTAGTGCTTTACTTCCAGGAATCCGCAAATATGGAAGCCGCCTACGGATTGGCGATCACACTCACTATGGTGATGACAACTATCTTGTTCTCAAACTACCTTCTGAAGCGCCGCATCTCGGTGTTTCTAGTAGGCCTCTACCTAGCAATATACTTATGCATTGAAGGGGGATTTCTCTACGCGAACCTTCTCAAACTAGGGCACGGTGGTTGGTTTACACTACTTATTGCCTCGGGTGTAGCTGCAATCATGTTTACATGGAACAACGGAGCTCGCCTCAAAATGGCGTACACCGATTACGAATCTCTTCCCCAACACCTACCTGCACTTGAAGCACTCGGACAAGATGCCACCGTGCCGAAATATGCAACACACGTAGTCTATATGACAGGCGCTCCCTTCCCGAAATTAATTGAGAGCAAAGTCATCTACTCTCTCTTTCACGTCAATCCAAAACGAGCTGACGTCTATTGGTTTATTCACGTCAACGTCTTAGATGTTCCGTACACCGCTGAATATGAAGTAACAACTTTAATTCCCAAAAGAGTGTTTCGAATTGACTTTAATCTCGGCTTTAGAGTGGAGCCTCGCATTAACATGTTCTTTAAGAAGGTCATGGATGATATGGCACAAAACGAAGAAGTTGATGTCTTAAGTCGATATGATTCATTGAGAAGCCATGACATAGCGGGAGACATGCGGTTTGTCGTGCTCCATAAAGAGCTGTCCCATGAAAGTGATCTCCCATGGGGAGAACAGCTTATGATGGACGGCTATTTTATCTTGCGAAAAATAAGCCAATCAGAGGAAAGTAGTTTCGGTCTCGATACAAGCGCAGTTACAAAAGAGGTTGTGCCGTTGGTCATATCTCCCACACGTGAACTTAATCTCATGCGGGTCGACGACGAAATGGTTAAGAGCTCAATTAGACAATCAGATATCTCTGAGTAAAGCCCCAAGATGCGCGGGGTCTCTCGCTCTCTTCTGATCCCATACTGGACTTTAACAACGCTCTCGCTTATAGCTACGCGGAATATGGAGCAAAAACAAACTAGATGGAATCGGCACGCCTTTGTTTAATCGACTCGCACGAAGTTCTATCGTCATCTCCAGCGGCTCAAAAACATCCATGACAACTAGCGGCAAGCCTGGCCTCGATTCTCTCCGCGTTGCTTGCACCAGCACTTGCGTATTATCGTCATTTAAAATATCCACGCCGACAAGAACTCCATTGTCAGAATCCACATTCCACGCAAGATGTCGACTCGGTTCCAGCAAAGTAGTCGTTTTCGCATCTTTTGAATGATATACCTGAGCATCTTGACACGAATCAATAGAGGGGTTGCCCGTCAATAATGCGGAAATAAGCTGTGGAGACAGCCCTTCGAGATGAAAGAAATCTTGATATAAATCCTCCGGTTGACACTCAGAACGATATGTTTTTTGTGCAACATCAACAAAGGAAGCTTTCCCCGCCCGCACAACGAATATTCCTAACGTAAACGCTCCCTCCGGCGGTAGAATGTCGATTCTTGTATTTAGAGAATCCTTTTGTGCCAGAGCGTATCGAAAAGAGGAACTTCCATGCTTCTTGCTTGCCATAACGGCTTCAACCAGAGCTCTCATTGAGGGCCTTGGGTGTTCACTTCGGCTCTGAATCTCAATACACCTTTGAACCGACGTGGCTTTGTCATCAAATTTACCTTCAGGCATGAACTTAGGTGCCGCAGAAAAACATCCAGAAAGAGCTAGCATCAAACCGACAATCCCGCACACTCGATGAACTTCAAATGAGCCTCTACCCACCATTTCCTCCTTGCTACTGAGAAACTTCTCGACGCAGCCGGCCCCAAAGAGCCTCTAACCTCTTAACCGTCTCCGTATCGTCCTGCTGATTTTTCCAAACTCCACCATCTGCAAACAACGGTGATAGGACAGCTCGCACGGCCTCCTCTTTATCTAAACTCAACAATACGGCTGTATAATGCTCAACAATGACCGGATCGTTATTCGTCGCTGCAATGGCCTTCGCAAGAGTTACCTCCGCGTCAAGGAGCTTTCCTTGCTTATGCTGGATAAACCCCAACGTATCGAGATAGTAGCCGTCATGAGGATTAATCTCTAAAGCGCTGCGCGCAAGAGTCTCTGCTCTCTCAAGATCCTTTTCCACCTCGGCCAATGCGTATGCTACATAGTTGAGTGCATCTGCATTCCTCGCGTTACTTTCAAGAATCTGCTCCATTACCCGAAGAGCAGCAGCAGAATCATCTTGCTCGTGTAACACCAAACCTAAATTAAATAGCAAACGCTCATCGCCTGGCATCTCTCGAAGTGCTGCTTGCAAGCGCTTCGCGGCGCTATCGAGCCTATCTAAGTCTCTAAGAACAAGGGCGCCATAAAGAATCAAAGTAATGTTTGTAGGATCCTGATCCAACGCATCATCCACGGCCTTAAGCGATGCCTCATATTCACCCGCTTGCCGCAAGAGAAACGCCGCAAAGGTTTTAGCTTTCACAAACATGGGGCTTGAAGAACCTACTTTGTCCAGCGCCTCCAAAGCCTCCTCAACGCGGCCCGACCCCGCATACATCGAAGCTAAATAATATCGTGCCTCAGCGTGCGTTGGATTACTCACCAAAACTAAATTGAGCTCTCGTATCGCCTCAACAAAGTTTCGTTTCTCCATCTGGATAAGAGCAACTTTAAATCTCGTATCAGCAGGGTCGCTCTCGAGCGATTCAACAGCAGTCAGATATTTGAGAGCATCATCTAATTTGCTTTCTCCAAGCATAATATGGCCCAACACCTTCAGGGCTACGGCATTTTTTGGATCTCGCTTCACTAAGTCTTCACAAGTCCGCTTAGCCTCCTTGATTTTGCCCTGTCGTAATAACACCCTAATGAGCTCAACCGAGCCTTGTTGATGATAGGGATCGTGCTCAAAAACCCACCTGTATGCTCTCTCAGCACTCTGATACTGTTCTTTCTCTTCATATATCTTGCCTAAATACAGCCGACTGATCGGCTGTTTCGGATGAAACTTTTGTAATTTCAAAAGCACCGCAATCGCGTCATCAAATCGATTCTGCTTCAAGTGCATATTAGCCAAAAGAAGGTAGCTCTCCATGTTTTCAGGAGACTCTTCTATCAACTGATAGTAGATAGGCGCAGCATCGGAAAACCTGTTTAGCGTCTCAAGAATCCCAGCGTACAACATACGTACATACTGATCATGTGGCTCGTATTGTAATGCGTGCTCTGCCGCTTGCAGAGCTTTTTCGACGTTTCCAAGGCGTAAATGTAAATCAGCGATCCTCGTGTAGAGATACCCACTCCTAACAGAAGACAATTCTTCTGCCCTCTCAAAGCTCCTCAGTGCCTGCTCAAATTCTTGATCGCCCAGAGCAAGCTGCCCCACCAGAAAACTGTGCATTGCCTCGGACGTTTTTGCCACATCATCGCCAAACTGTTGGGGAACTGCATTTGCAACGTCTGCAGAGATAGTTTCATGGAATCCCCGTTCTTTGGAAAACCGGGCATGGCGGCCCATCGAGATGCAACCTGAACACCATGAAAGCAAAACGACCAGTGTTACTGATATAATCGAGTGACGACCGACACAAACCCAAACACTCATAGAAGTCCAAACCTATTCAAACCGACCGTCTTGAATATTATCTAGACAGGCACATGTTGTTAGTCTCTCGTCAAGCTATCACAGATTCAAGAGAGTCGCACACCAATTAAAAACGCCCACAAGCCCTCACTTCCGCGGAGGTAATCTGAAGCAACTGCGATTTAATCTAATGCTTGGCGCTGATTAATCAGTGGGAACTTATCCTCGGGGCGCTTTTTAGAAGAAAAACGAGAGCCTACAGAAGGAGCCGTTTAGGACTTGGTTCGCCCGCAAGGACTCGAACCTCGATTTTCAGGGTCAGAACCTGACGTGCTACCATTGCACCACGGGCGATTAAACAAGATGAACCGTTAGGTTATCACGGCTTACCGACAGCTTCAAACATCTCGGCTAAAAATAATCATAACCCCACAAGACTACAATACTTATCTGCCTCAGTTGAATCCTCTCAAGACATCTGTTAGGCTCCCGCTTCAATGGCCCCATCGTCTAGTGGCCTAGGACGCTGGCCTCTCACGCCGGAAACATGGGTTCGAGTCCCATTGGGGTCACCATCATCATGTCACCTAGTAATTGTACTAACGTACACTCTGTTTCATGATAAACTATTTCATGACCGTAGCAATCTCATGACAACGACTCCCTCCTCTGAATCCTCCTCTTCCGAACTTTCTGCTTCTATACCTAACTTCGAAGTCAAGGTGGGCTTAGCCCGCATGCTCTGTAACGGAGTTATCATGGACGTAGTCGATGCTTCGCAAGCGCGTCTGGCTGAAGATGCTGGAGCTGTCGCTGTTATGGCATTAGAGAGAGTCCCCTCCGATATCCGTAGAGACGGGGGCGTTGCGCGCATGAGTGACCCAGCGATGATAGAAGACATTAAAGCCGCTGTTTCAATTCCGGTGATGGCGAAGATCCGAATTGGGCACATAGCAGAAGCCCAGATTCTAGAGGCCATCGGCATTGATTTTATCGACGAATCAGAGGTTCTCACTCCCGCGGATCCAAAACTTCACGTAGACAAACACGGCTACAAAACTCCCTTTGTGTGCGGAGCTACCGACTTAGGCGAGGCGCTTCGAAGGGTTCATGAAGGGGCTGCGATGCTTCGGACAAAAGGAGAAGCTGGGACCGGAAATATCATCGAGGCGGTTCGACACTTACGCGAAATTGCCTCCGATATCAAAGCCCTCCAGAGCATGCCCGCAGAGCAGCTCCAAGAATGTGCCACAGCATACCGTGTTCCCATTAGCCTTTTAAAGGACGTCCAAACATCCGGAAAACTCCCCGTGCCAAACTTTGCGGCCGGCGGAGTTGCAACGCCCGCTGATGCAGCGCTGTGTCGAATACTCGGAGCTGAATCAGTTTTTGTAGGCTCTGGGATATTTAAGTCTGAAAACCCTGCTCTCCTAGCCAAAGCAATCGTTCAGGCAACCTGTTTCTACAACGAGCCGGAGAAACTCCTTGAAGTGTCTCGAGGACTAGGGAAGGCGATGCCGGGACTTGAGATCTCCTCTATTCCTGCAGAAGCCAAACTAGCAAACCGAGGTTGGTAACGAATGTTAAATCGTGTTGGGATCCTCGGCTTTCAAGGATGCATTGAGCCGCACGAAGATGCCTTCGCCTCACTCGGAGTAAAGACATGTCGGGTTACAAATCCATCACACCTTGAATCCATCGACAGACTCATTCTTCCCGGAGGGGAGAGTTCTACGATACTTCGCTTTTTAAAGCAGAACAGCATGATTCTTCCCTTACAGGAATTTGCCAGGCAAAAACCCACATGGGGCATCTGCGCCGGGGCGATACTCTTGGCAAGCACTGTGAGTAACCCAGAACAGGATTCTCTCGGGATACTACCTATCATCGCGCACCGAAACTTTTACGGCTCACAGACAGAAAGCTGCACTACAACTCTTGAGGTGGATCTCGTGGACACTCCCGTACACGCCCAATTTATTCGAGCACCACTTTTGTCAAAGAGCTCTCAAGAATCGAGTGCCGCTCTGAAGATTCACGCCTCATGGCAGGGGCATCCTGTCTTTTTCTCGTTAGGTAACGTCTGGGCCACTTCGTTTCACTGTGAGCTAAGTCCACCGTATCCACTCCATGAAGTATTTTGCAAACTTAACCCTCAAGCCTAGCCTTCTTCTCATTAATCATTTTAACCGCAACCACTTTATAACCTTGCAATTTGTGTCTCACTTTGTAGACTAGCGGATAGCAAATCTTTATCGGGGTACAGTCATGAAACAAAGATTTGCCCTAGCAGTTCACGGTGGTGCAGGGGCTCTTTCGAATATTCCTCCAAAACGAATAAGCAATTTTAAAGAAGGCATACGCGAGGCATTACTTGCAGGGCAATCAATTCTTAGCCAAGGTGGGACAAGTATTGATGCAGTGCAAGCAGCTGTAGTTGTACTAGAGGACTTTCCTGCATTTAATGCAGGTAAAGGCGCTGTATGCGCATCTGACGGCAACCACTATCTAGATGCATCAATTATGTCGGGAGCTCCCTCTTCCCACACTGGTGGAGATCCGCTCTTGCGATCTGGGGCGGTAACAGGCGTTCGCAATACAAAGAACCCTATCGCACTCGCCCGTCTTGTCCGAGACGCCTCTATGCATACTCTTCTTAGAGGAAACCACGCCGATGCATTCGCAAAAGAACACGGCCTTGAAACTGTCGAGGCAAATTATTTCGCGACTAACTATAGAAGCCAACAACTAAAGCGAGCCCAAGAGAGAGGCTCTGTCGTGCAAGACCATGATCTTGAATCCGCCGACCCCGATTCAAAAAAGGGTACCGTTGGAGCCGTCGCTTGTGATTGCAACGGAACACTTGCCGCTGCCACGTCTACCGGAGGTCGAGTCAATCAACATCCTGGTCGCGTGGGCGACTCTGCTATTGTAGGTGCAGGGACATACGCTGAAGACGGAGTGTGCGCTATATCGGCAACTGGGTGGGGAGAACTTTTCCTTGAGCATTCAGTCGCATCCTCCATTGCATTACTCATACGCGAAGCTGGCTTTTCCTTTCAAGACGCTTTAGAGCGTATTGTCCTTTCTCGCCTTCCTAAGAACTCAGGAGGCGTCATTGCCGTAAATTCAAACTACGAAATATTGATGCCTTATAACACCGGTGGATTAATCCGAGGCTGTATCGATGAGCGTGGCATTTTACAGATCGGCATACATTCAGAAATGACCATTTCGGAATCATGATTTTAAACCCTCAATGCCTTACAAGGCTTGATCAACACCGCACAAAACCTGGCCATAAGATGCTGTTAATGTTAGTAATAACAGCTTTTAGCATACTCTTATATTTGACTAGCTCAGCGTGTATGGGATACTGGCCTTTTGCACTCAGATTCGAGTAGCCACGCTACAAGAGAAAGATTATGGAAACAGGAACTAACATCACTTTTATCGATGCAATCCGGGCAAAACAAAATCGCCCCCTCATATTTGCGGCTGACGTCTTGTCGCAACCACATCGAGAGCTCTATTTAAAAGCAGACCCTTACGCTCATACCAAATGTAATCGAGCACTGGGCATGGCCGAAGAAATTGACGCGGTACTCCTCGTTGCCCCTGTAAACGAAGACTATGTACGGTGGCTCCGTGCTAACAATCTCGCCCCCAAAGTAATCTTCTCATTTAATCTTGAGAAGACGACGAAATCACTTGCAGAACTTATTCTCGAGAATCCGACTCCGGTAAGAGAGGCCCTCGGAGATATTTTAAACCAAAATCCAATCTACGTACCTCATTATACCAGTGATACAGACATGGCGGTAGCAGAGCTATTAGGAGCAGAGCTCTTCGGTTCCGACGAGACCGTCGCGATGAAATACTTCGACAAAAAGAGCTTCAAAGACGAATTGCAGTCTCTAAACATTACCACTGTGGGTGGCGTGACGCACGGGCAGCAGGGATCCATGCCACATCCAGGTGAATTAGCAGAGCTCATGAAAGAGCTGCTTCACTCGTATCCGACCCTCATGGTTAGGGGGGCCCGGGGCTCTGCGGGATCGTCTGCATATCAAGTAGATAAAGACAAAGTTCATGAAGTCATAGAAACACTACAAGCCAATCGAGACGAAGAGATTCTGATTGAGCCGTTCTTAAGTGTTATCGCCTCGCCAAATGACCAATGGATTATCGGTCTATCAGGAGATATCCATCACGTTGGACTATCAGCACAACTTTTTGAAGAATTAAAGCACGTCGGCAACATTCAAGGACAGCTATTCTCAAAACGGGTAGCTGATGAAATAGCTGACACATCGAAAAAAATCGTTCAGCGGATGAAGGAGCAAGGATATCAAGGCCTGCTAGGAATAGACTACATTGTCACTGACCAGGGAATATTCGCTATCGAAAATAACGCGCGGATGAATGGTTCATCATACGCTTTTGGTGTCGTCGATAGACTCGCAACTAAATTTAATACAGAACTCTGTTGGAAATTTTTCAAGGCTAAATCTCCCGTAAAGTCCTTTCACGAGATCACTTCTCTTCTCAAACCCATACTGTATAACGGTGAGAATATTAACTGTGTATTTCCATTTGATTGCGACAAGCTCACCTCATCAGGGATTTTCGCTCCGATATTGGTAGCAGAAGATACCTATCACCTACACTATCTAGAGCAGACTCTTGAAGCACTCGGCGTAGAAAAGGTTTAAAACGCATGCGAAAGCTTTTATGTATCACTGACCTCGGTACTCACCCTGCGTTTGATACTACTGTTGCTCTTTATCACTCTTGGGCAACGCATGGCGACATCAAGCTCTATCATGCAAATGCATCCGAGATTGCCAGCACTGAAACTGTGACGGCCTACCTCGTTAAAGGAGCGTTGTCATACGAAGATTTCAAAGCACTTGAGACTACGGAGTCAATTGAAATGCCCATCGAAAGCTTTGATCTGGTTTTTCTGCGAACCGACAAGCCCTACCCCGGACAACTTCTTGAAGTTTGCTCTCAGTGGGAGGGAAAAGTTGCTTTTGTAAACTTAGCTTCAGCAACTCTTGCTATCGAGACCCGAGTATTTCTGCATACTATCGCCAAGAAGTTTCTAGCACCGTCAATTCTTGCCAACACGGTAGAGGAAGCACTTGCTTTTAGCATAAAGCGGTCGAAATTCATCGTCAAAATGAATCGAAGTTACGGCGGAAAAGGCGTCTACCTCATCGAATCACAATCAAACTCGGCCATAGTCAAAAATGTCATGTCCGATGACATTTCATTCTCAGATAATCGCTCTGCACTCGAGTATATTTGGCAGCAAAGCAATGGTCCCTTTGAAGTCTGCGCGTATCTCGAAAGAGCCTCCGAGGGCGATAAGCGCATAATCGTCGTTGAAGACCAAATTTACGG